>NZ_JBLLDT010000002.1:0-168006 GCF_049523535.1 Melissospora conviva | reverse complement strand
GGTTGGGGGGGCGGCCCCTCCCCTCCCCCCCCCGGGGGGGGGCCCCCCCCGGCCCGGCGGGCCCGGCGCCGCGGGGGGCGGCCCCCCCCGACGGCGCACCGGATCACTCGCTGTCCAGCTGCACCGCGGGGTAGAGCGGGAAGCCGGCGAGCAGGTCGTTGGCCTGCTTGCCGATGCGGTCGGCGACCGCCGGGTCCAGCTCGTACTTGGCCTTCGACGGCGTGCCGTCGGCGTTCGCGCCGGGCCGGGTCTGGCTGAGCACGGTGTGGATCAGCTCGGCCGTCTCGTCCATCTGGGCGGCGCCGAGACCACGGGTGGTCAGCGCCGGGGTGCCGATGCGGATGCCGGAGGTGTACCAGGCGCCGTTGGGGTCCTGCGGGATCGAGTTGCGGTTGGTGACGATCCCCGAGTCCAGCAGCGCCTGCTCGGCCTGGCGGCCGGTCAGGCCGTAGCCGTTGACGTCGATGATGGACAGGTGGTTGTCGGTGCCGCCGGTGACCAGCGTCGCGCCGCGGCGCAGCAGCCCTTCGGCGAGCGCCTGCGAGTTCTCCACGATCCGCCGGGCGTAGTCGGCGAACTCCGGCCGCCGCGCCTCGGCCAGCGCCACGGCCTTGGCGGCCATCACGTGCGGCAGCGGTCCACCGAGGACCATCGGGCAGCCCCGGTCGACCTGGTCGGCGAGCTCCGGGCCGCAGAGCACCATGCCGCCGCGCGGTCCGCGCAGCGACTTGTGGGTGGTGGTGGTGACGATGTGGGCGTGCGGCACCGGGTCGAAGTCGCCGGTGAAGACCTTGCCGGCGACCAGACCGGCGAAGTGCGCCATGTCGACCATGAAGGTCGCGCCGACCTCGTCGGCGATCTCGCGCATGATGCGGAAGTTCACCTTCCGCGGGTACGCCGAGTAGCCGCCCACCAGCACCAGCGGCTTGAACTCGTGCGCGACCCGGCGCAGGTCGTCGTAGTCGATCAGGCCCGTCGCCGGGTCGGTGCCGTAGCTGCGCTGGTCGAACATCTTGCCGGAGATGTTCGGTCGGAAACCGTGGGTGAGGTGCCCGCCGGCGTCCAGCGACATGCCGAGCATCCGCTGGTTGCCCAGCTCACGGCGGAGCTCGAACCACTCGGACTCGCTCAGGTCGTTGACCTGGCGGGCCTGGAACCGCTTGAGCGCCGGCACCTCCACCCGGTCGGCCAGGATGGCCCAGAAGGCGACCAGGTTGGCGTCGATGCCCGAGTGCGGCTGGACGTACGCGTGCGGGGCGCCGAAGAGCTCCCGGGCGTGCTCGGCGGCGAGCGCCTCGACGGTGTCCACGTTCTGGCAGCCGGCGTAGAAGCGGCGCCCGACGGTGCCCTCGGCGTACTTGTCGCTGAACCAGTTTCCCATCGCCAGCAGGGTGGCCGGGGAGGCGTAGTTCTCGCTCGCGATGAGCTTGAGAGATTCGCGCTGGTCGGTGAGTTCCGCGGCGATCGCGTCGGCGACCCGCGGCTCCACCGCCCGGATCACCTCCAGCGCGCTGCGGAAGGCGGTTGACTCGATGTTCGGCGACGAGGACATGCGACCCCCAGTAGTCGGCAACAGGCCCAGGCGCTCGGCAGACGTCGTCTTGACGGGGCCGCTTCCCGATGGTTTGCCCATCCCAACGCGCCAGTCACGACCCGCGGTGATCCTACCGGTTCACAGCTCCGCCAAGGTTCGCGGCACCTCGTCGAGCAGCTCACGGGCGAGGAACCCGACCCGGCCGAACCGGGGAATCAGCCGCTGCCCGCTGACGGCGTGGGCGTACGCGGCCCAGCAGGCGGCCTGGGCGGGCTCGGCGCCGCGGGCGAGCAGCCCGGCGAGGATGCCGGCCAGCACATCGCCGCTGCCGGAGGTGCCCAGCCCGGCGTCGGCGCTCTCCTCCCGCCAGCTGCCACCGGCCGGATCGGCCACGTGGCCGTACATGCTGACCACCGCCTGGTAGCGCTCGGCGAGCGCGGCGGCCTCCGCGGCGAGGTCCTCGCCGAGGTCGCGGCCGAGCAGGTGCCGGGCCTCGGTCAGGTTCGGAGTCAGCACCACCGGCCCGATTCCGTCGCCGAGCAGGCCGGGTTCGTGGCTGAGTGCGCCGAGGGCGTACGCGTCGAGTACCAGCGCGGTCTGCGGTCGGACGGCGTCGCGTACCCGGCGCAGCAGCACCCGGCTCTCGTCGATGTCGTGCAGGCCCGGGCCGATCGCCACCACGGTGGCCCCGGCGACCAGCTCCGGCAGCCGTCCGTCGCCGGTGCCGTCGATGTTGCTGTCGCCGTCCTCGGGCAGTCCGACCACCAGCGCCTCGGGGACCTGGATGCTCAGCGCCGCCGCGGTGGAGGCGGCGACCGCCAGCTGCAGCACCCCGGCGCCGGCGCGCAGGGCGGCGGTGCCGGCGAGCAGGACCGCCCCGGGGGTGAAGCGCGAGCCGCCGACGACCAGCACGGTGCCGCGGTTGTCCTTGCCCCCGGTCGGCACCGGCAGCGGCCAGCCCCGCAGCAGCCCCGACGTGATGACCTTCGGTTCAGACCGGCTCGGCATCGATCTCCTCCTCGCTGGTGGCGGCCGTACCCTGCTCGCGCAGGTGGTCGATGTGGTTGAAGAGGACGCCGGTGAAGCGCCCGTCGGGGCCGCACCGCCAGCCGCTGACCGAGCAGTTGCCCACCACCTCACGACGGGTAAGCGCGATCAGCGCCGCTTCGTCGAGCTCCTCGAGCAGGTAGCGCAGTAGGAAGATCAGCGCCTCGTGGCCGACCAGCAGCACCCGCCGGCCTGCGTGGTCGCGCCGCAGGTCGCCGAGGAGACTGCGCAGCCGCAGGGCGACGTCCGCCCACGACTCACCGCCCGGCGGGCGGTAGTAGAACTTGCCGAGCCGGTCGCGGCGCTGCGCCTCCTGCGGCATCCGGGCCCGTACGCCGTGGCTGGTGAGCCGGTCGAGCACGCCCAGCTCCCGGTCGCGCAACCGCTCGTCGCGCCGGGCGGGCAGTCCGAGCGCGGCCAGGATCGGCTCGGCCGTCTGCCGGGTACGCAGGTAGGGCGAGACGACGACGACCTCCGGACGTTCGGCCTCGGGCAGGGCGGCGAACCAGCGCGCGGTCGCCTCGGCCTGGGCGCGGCCGGTGGGCGAGAGGGCCACGTCGGGATCGCGGTCGGGGACGTCTATCAGTTCGGCTCCGGCCGCCTCGGCCTCGTACGCGAGCACGTTGCCCGCGCTCTCGCCGTGCCGGACGATCCAGAGCGATTGCAGCTGCGCCATGACCACCAGCGGTACCCGGCCCGCGGCCTCCGGTAACCCGTGACGCCGCGGTGCCAGGCGCCCGCCTCACGCCGCAACGGCCGGGCCGGGCCGGGTCAGCAGCACCATCGGCACGATCAGCACCTCGGCGATGATGAAGACCCAGACCGGCGCGTCGGTCGCCTTCGCGCCGACGAAGCCGCCGACGGCATAGCAGGCGAGGCATAGCAGGCCGAGGGAGGCGAGCTTGCCGGCGGCGTCGCGGGCCGGTCCGCGTTCGAAGAGCCAGTCGGCCAGTCCGTGGGTGGTGCGCAGCACGGTGCCGGTCTGGAACGTGGTGGAGGTCTGGTAGCTGAAGGTGCGCACCACCATGCCGCCCAGGATTCCGATCGGGAAGGCGCCGAGCGCGGTCAGCAGGACCCGTTCGCTCAGTGCGTCCCGGCCGGAGTCCAGGGCGATGTCGACCACCCCCCAGACGGCGATCAGGGCCATCATGGCGAGCAGTTCGATCGCCGGCGGGCTCAGCGGGCCCACGTTCGGCAGCCGGCGGATGCCGGCGCCGAGCAGACCGCCCAGGCCGAAGAGAATCAGCGAGGCCACCGCGCAGGGCCAGGCCTCGAGTTTCCCGGCCAGGCCCATCCCGACGAAGTCGACGTTGCCGGTCTGGATGCCGAGGAAGACCTTGTACTTGAGGAACGCGAAGGCGTCCACCACCCCGGCGAGCCCGGTGGCGAGCGCCAGCGCGACGAGCGGGGCGCGGAAGTCGATCTGCGTGTACCGCCACTGCTCGGGCGTCGGGCGCCGAGGTCCTGCTGAACCGGCCGGATCCTGCTGATTCGACATGCCGGGGGTTATCCGGCCGGCGGCGGGCTAAACCTCGGTCGCCCTGCCGTGCCCGCCGTTTCGGCGACGATCTGGGCAGAGCGCGATGAAGAGCCCTCGCCGGGGCAGGCGCCATCGGCGCGATATCGCGTGTTCACGTGATGTGCCGGGCCGGTGGGCCCGAGGAGCATTCAGACCATGCCCATGACGTTCTCCCCCTCATCCGCAGCCTCTGCTCGGGGGGCCGGTGGCGCTCTTCCGCCGAGGAGGTTGCCATGGAACCGGTCCCGATGACCCGGGCGCGTACGGCGTTCTGGTCCTGCGCGCTCCTGGCCGTGGCCGGAGCCGCCCTTGCCGCTCCCGTGTGGAGCATCGCGGCGCTGCTGTTCACCTGCGTCGCTATTCCGCTCGCGGTGTCGGTGCGGGGGACCCCGCACCACGTCCGAGCGCTGTTCGTTCCGTTCCGGTCCGCCTTCGGGCGGCCCCGACCCGAGAGGATTCTCGAGCATGCGCGACAAGGTCAGCGACATTGACGAGAGGCAGTCGAAAGCCGGCGACGGCACGGTGTTCAACACCGTTCCCCGCAACCCCGACATCGACCGGTCCCATCCGGACCTGATGCATCCGCCGGAGACCGACGAGGGCCTGATGCCGAACATGGTCTTCCCGTTCTCGCTGGCGCACACGCGTCAGGAGGAAGGCGGCTGGACCCGGGAGATCACCGACCGGCTGCTGCCGATCGCCCACGAGCTGGCGATCGTCGACATGAAGCTCAACCCGGGCGCGTACCGGGAACTGCACTGGCACGTGCAGTCCGAGTTCGGCATCATGCTCAACGGCAGCGGGCGGATCAGCTCGGTCGACCAGGAGGGGCGCAACTTCCTGGAGGACGTCAAGCAGGGCGACCTCTGGTACTTCCCGGCCGGGATCCCGCACCACCTGCAGGCGTCCGAGGAGGGCATGGAGTTCCTGCTGGTCTTCGACGACGGCTGCTACTCGGAGGACGCGACATTCCAGATCAGCGACTTCTTCGCCCACACCCCGAAGGAGGTCCTGGCGAAGAACTTCGGCTGGTCGATGGAGCAGATGCGCAACATGCCGGAGAAGGAGAAGTACATGTTCTCCGGCCAGGTGCCGCCGCCGTTGGCCGAGGACCGCGTCTTCAGCCCGACCGGTGACGTGCCCCGCAGCTTCAAGCACCAGCTGCTGGCACAGACGCCGGAGCGGTTCAACGGGGGGTCGGTGCGCATCGCCGACTCCACCAACTTCGCCGCGGCGACCACCACGGCGATCGGGCTGGTCGAGATCGAGCCCGGCGCGATGCGGGAGCTGCACTGGCACCCGAACGCCGGTGAGATGCAGTACTTCCTCTCCGGCTACGGGCGGATGGGGGTCTTCGCCAACCACGCCACCTCCCGGACGTTCAACTTCAGCACCGGCGACGTGGGTTACGTGCCGATCTCGTACGGCCACTACATCGAGAACCTCGGCGACGAGCCGCTGGTCTACCTCGAGCTGTTCCGGGCGCCGAAGTTCCAGGACATGTCGGTGATGCAGTGGATGGCGAACACGCCGCCGGAGGTCGCCGCGGACACGCTCAACGTCCCGCGGGAGCTGATCGAGGCGTTGCCGAAGGAGAAGCAGGTGGTGCAGAAGCACCCGGTGCAGCAGAGCTGAGCGGCGTCCGGCCGGCCCGGCTCCGGCCGGACCGGCCGGAAGGCTCTCCGGGCCCGCGACCGCCGGACGGCGGCGCGGGCCCCGCGCTGTCGGCAGCGCCGGTCCCGCGGTGCTCAGCGGGACGGCCGGTGGGTGTCCCAGACGCGGGCGAGCTCCACGCGGCTGCGGATACCGAGCTTGGCGTAGACGGCGCGCAGGTGGGTGTCGACGGTGTGGAAGGAGACGTAGAGCTCGGCGGCGGCCTGCTGCTTCGTGGCGCCGCGCGCGAGCAGTTCGGCCACCCGTTCCTCGCCGGCGGTGAGCGCCGCCAGACCGTGGCCCGGACGGGGCTCACGGGGGCGGGGACCGTGGCCCAAGCCGTGCGCCAGGCGGCTTGCCCGGTCCTGGTCGCCGAGCGCACCGAGGCGGGTGTAGACGGCCGCGCACTCCTGCGCGGCCGCCGCCGCTTCGTCCGGGGGTGAGCCGTTCGCGGCGGCGAGATCGAAGAGCGCGTCGGCGAGCGCGGGCCGGGCGTCGGTGGTACGCAGCCGGGAGACCGCCGCGCGCAGCGCGGCCGGGTCCCCGCTGACCAGCCCGTCCACGTGGTGGGCGACGCCGCGCCAGAGCTGATTGTTGACCCGGCCGGCGATGCGCTTGACGTGCCCGCTGATCGCGCCGGCCCGCCGGTGGTCACCGAGCAGCCGGGCGGCGCGGACCAGCCGGGGTGCGTGGTGCGGCACGAGCAGCAGCGGGCGCAGCGTCCGGTCGGGCATCCAGAGGGTGCGGCGCACCAGCTCACCGTGGCGGGCCGGTTGCGGGTCCGCGGCCGCCGCGCAGCCGAACCGGAACCATTGAAGATGGTCGGGCCAGGACACCGGCGGCGACTGGGCGTCGATCAGGTCGCGGGCCGCAGTCGTCTCGCCCCGGCGGAAGAGCACCTCGACGACCACCGCGAGCAGGTCGGCGCGGACCTCGTCGGGGAGGCGCTGCGGCGCGCGCAGCGCCAGCCGGGCCCGCGCCTCGGCCTCGGGGAGTTCGCCCACCGCCAGCCGTGCGATGCAGTCGAGCGCGGTGAGGGTCGGCGCCGCGGCGGCGCCGAGTGTGCCGATCTCACCGGCGGCGGCCTCGATCGCGGCGCCCGCCGTGGCGAACTCGCCGAGGGTGAGCTGGCCGGCGATGCGCTCGGTCCGCAGGAAGGCGGCCTGGGTGCGTGCCGAAACGCTGTCCGGATCGGCGGTGCGCAGGATGCGCCCGGCCGTCGGCGCGCTGCCGGCAGCGGCGGCGTGCGCGGCCCGGGCCAGGGCCAGCCGGATCTCCCCGCCGGGGCTGGGCGCGTCCCCGTGGGCAAACCCGGCGGCCTCCATCAGCTGCGCCGCGCGCGGGTGGCCCACCCGGGCGGCGACAACGGCAGTGGTCGTCAGGGTCCAGGCGCGGTGCACCGGGTCGTGGTCCGGCCGGCGCAGGGCCCGGTCCAGATAGTCCAGCGCCAGGGAGGGGCGTTCGGTGGCGTAGCACGCGCCCAGCCGGCCGAAGAGCATGCAGCGGTAGGCGGGGCCGTGCCGGTCGGCGGCGATCTCCCGGTGCAGCTGCTCCATCGCCTCACCCGAGCGGCCCGCGAGCATGAGGTGGTCAACGGCGGCGAGCAGCCAGTCCCGGCGTCGCTCGGTGTCGTGGCCGGCGGCGTCCCGGTCACAGGCGGCCAGCAGCAGGTCGGCGGCGAGTGCCGGGTCGACTGCCGCGTCGGTGGCGACCCGCGATACCAGCTCCGGGTCGACGCGGCGCGCCTCACGCAGGGCCCCGAGCAGGTGCCGGGCGGCGGCCGTGGGCCGGCCGGCCCGGACCTGGACGAGCGCGGCACGTTCCTGCAGCGCCGCGAGCAGCGACGGCGGGATGCCCCGCAGGACGCCGTCGCGCAGCCGGCGGGAGGTGAGCCGCAGGCCGGCCTGGGAATCGTTGAGCACCCCGCGGGAGATCAGCGTCTCGACCTCACCGTCGATCGAGGTGCCGGTGGCGACCCCGCCGAGGTCGAGCATCTGCTCCAGGAACCACAGCTCGCAGGGGGCGGTGGCCACGGCCACGGCGCGCAGAAGCGAGTGCTGGGCGGGCGAGGAGACCGGGGACGCGCCGGCGATGTGCATCTTGGGGCGGCTCGCCGATGGTGTGCCGGTCACCGCTTCCTCCCCTCCGGGGTGGCCGGTTGGCCCACGTCCGCACGACCCGGTTCGGACTCGTCTCGCCGACGCTATCGACGGGGCGCCCGGCACCGCCGAGGAATACGAGGATTCCTCAGATCGCCACCCGCGCCCGCAGGCGCGGGGCCTTCCCGTCCCGGCACCGGGCACACCTGCACCGTCAGCGCCACGGGCTGGTCGCGCCGTCGAACTCGTCGAAGACCAGCCAGGTCCGGGTCGAGAGCACCCCCGGTACGCCCTGGATCCGGTCCAGCACCACATCGCGCAGCGCTGCGTTGTCCGGTGCCCGCACCAGCGCCAGCACGTCATGGTCCCCGCCGAGCAGGGCGGCGTGCGCCAGGTAGGGCACCCGTGCCAGCTGCGCCGACACCTCCCGCCAGCTGTTCTGCTCGATCGTCAACGCCACGTACGCCGAGGTGCCCAGCCCGGCCGCCTCGGGCGCGACCCGGGCGTGGAAGCCGGTGATGACGCCGGCCCGGATCAGCCGGTCCATCCGCGCGTACGCGTTCGTCCGGGAGATGTGCACCTGTTCGGCCAGCGCGCGGATCGAGAGGCGGCCGTCGCGCATCAGCGCATCGAGGATGCGCCGATCCACCTCGTCGAGGCCGCGAACCGAACGTCCCGTATCGACGCCGAGCTCCGTCGATGCCTGGTCTTCCTGTCCCATTCCACTCGCTCCCGCGGTCATCCGTCCCGCCTTTACCGCGGATATTGAGTCACGCATCCGCACCCGTGAGCATTAGGACTACCACACGTCCCAGGAGGTCCGTCGTGACGACCACACCCCAGGCGGTCCGCAGGCCATCCCCGCGCCCCCGTCGCCGCGCCGCGCCGCCCGACCCGGCCCGCGCGCTGCTGCCCGCCGCCGAACCCGTCCGAATGCTCGACGAGGACGGTCACCGCCTGCCCGAACAGCCCGACCAACCCGAACCGGATGCCGGCACGCTGCGCGAGATGTACCGCCGGATGGTGATCGGCCGGCGCTTCGACACGCAAGCCACCGCACTGACCAAGCAGGGCCGGCTTGCGGTCTACCCCTCCGCCCGTGGGCAGGAGGCGTGCCAGGTCGGGGCGGTGCTCGCACTGCGCGACAACGACTGGGTCTTCCCGACCTACCGGGAGTCGATGGCCCTGGTCAGCCGCGGCATCGACCCGGTGGAGGTGCTGACCCTGCTGCGCGGGGACTGGCACTGCGGCTACGACCCGGGCGCCCGGCGCACCGCGCCGCAGTGCACCCCGCTGGCGACCCAGACCATCCACGCCGCCGGGCTCGCCTACGGCGAGGCCCGCCAGGGCCGGGACACCGTCGCGCTGGCCTTCATCGGCGACGGCGCCACCAGCGAGGGCGACTTCCACGAGGGAGTCAACTTCGCCGCCGTCTTCCGCGCGCCGGTGGTCTTCTTCGTCCAGAACAACCGCTACGCCATCAGCGTGCCGCTGTCCCGGCAGACCGCCGCGCCCGCCCTGGCGTACAAGGGGATCGGTTACGGCGTGCCGAGCGAGCAGGTCGACGGCAACGACCCCCTCGCGGTGCTCGCGGTGCTGGGGCGCGCCGTCGCCCACGCCCGCGCCGGCAACGGCCCGTACCTGGTGGAAGCCCACACGTACCGGATGGAGCCGCACACCAACGCCGACGACGCGGGCCGCTACCGCGACGACGCCGAGGTCGAGGCCTGGACCGGGCGCGACCCGATCGCCCGGCTGGAGACGTACCTGCGTGCCGGCGGTGTGCTCGACGACGCTGCCGTCGCCGGGATCGCCGCCGAGGCCGAGGCCCTCGCCGCCGACCTGCGGACCCGGATGCAGGCCGAGCCCCAGGTACACCCGCTGAGCCTCTTCGACCATGTCTTCGCCGAACCCACCAGCCAGCTGCGCGAGCAGCGCGAGATGGTCCGCGCCGAGCTCGCCGCCGAGGAGGAAGCCTGATGGCGCCCACCACCATGGCCCGAGCGCTCAACGCCGCGCTCGGCGACGCGCTCGCCGCCGACGAGCGGGTGCTGGTCTTCGGTGAGGACGTCGGCAAGCTCGGCGGTGTCTTCCGCATCACCGACGGGCTGCAGGACCGCTTCGGCGACCAGCGTTGCTTCGACACCCCGCTGGCCGAGTCCGGCATCGTCGGCTTCGCGCTCGGCATGGCGATGTCCGGCCTGCGCCCGGTCGTCGAGATGCAGTTCGACGCCTTCGCCTATCCGGCCTTCGAGCAGATCGCCTCGCACGTGGCGAAGCTGCGAAACCGCACCCGCGGGGCCCTCAGCGTGCCGATGGTGATCCGGATCCCGTACGCCGGCGGCATCGGCGGCGTGGAGCACCACTGTGACTCCAGTGAGGGCTACTACGCGCACACCCCGGGTCTGAAGGTCGTCACCCCGGCCACCGTCGCCGACGCCTACTCGCTGCTGCGCACGGCGATCGACGACCCCGACCCGGTGATCTTCATGGAGCCGAAGAAGCTCTACTTCGCCGCCGAGGAGGTGACGCTGCCGACGGCGACCGAGCCGTTCGGGCGGGCCGCCGTACGCCGCCCGGGGCGGGACGCGACGCTGGTGGCGTACGGGCCGGCCGTGCCCGTCGCCCTGGCGGCCGCTCGCGCCGCCGAGGAGGCCGGCTGGGACCTCGAGGTGGTCGACTGCCGCAGCATCGTCCCCTTCGACGACGAGACGGTGACCGCCTCGGTGCGGCGTACCGGACGCTGCGTCGTCGTCAGCGAGGCGCAGGGCTTCGCCGGCGTCGGCGCGGAGATCGCCGCCCGCGTGCAGGAGCGCTGCTTCCACTGGCTGCACGCGCCGGTGCTGCGGGTCAGCGGACTGGACATTCCGTACCCGGCGCCGATGCTGGAGCACACCCACCTGCCCGGTGTGGACCGCATCCTCGACGCGGTGGAGCGGTTGCACTGGGACGACCAGCCGGACCGGCGCTGGCTGGCCCAGGGGAGCGCGGCATGAGCGCGGTGCGAACCGAGCAGGTCTTCTGCCTGCCGGACCTCGGGGAAGGGCTCGCCGAAGCGGAGATCGTGCAGTGGCGGGTGGCGGTCGGGGACCTTGTCGAGGTCGACCAGGTCGTCGTCGAGGTGGAGACCGCCAAGGCCGTCGTCGACGTGCCCTGCCCGTACGCGGGACGGGTGGTGGCCCTGCACGGCGAGCCGGGGCAGAGCCGCCCGGTCGGCCAGCCGCTGATCAGTGTGGAGCCGCCGACCGGGGCGGCGGAGCCGGCGGCCCACACGACGTACCGGCAGGAGGAGCAGGCCGGCTCCGGCAACGTCCTCATCGGCTACGGCACCGGCCACGGCGCCGGCACCCGGCGGCGCCGCCGCGCGCGCCTGGCCGTGGTCGGCGATCCGGCCCTCGAACCCGACGGCCGACCCGCACCCGCACCGGCACCGGCGCGGGCACTGGCCCCGGCGTCGGTCGCCGCCGTGCCCGCGGCCCCGGTCGCCGCCGCCGACGTCGCTTCGCCGCTGGGCGGTCCACCCCTGGTGATCTCGCCGATCGTGCGGCGGCTGGCCCGGGAACACGGGCTGGACCTGGCGGCGCTGCGCGGCAGCGGACCCGGCGGGATGGTGCGGCGCGCTGACGTGGAGAACGCACTCGCCGTCGCCGCCGCACCGCAGCCGTCGCCGACCGCGGCGCCGGCCGACGTCGCCGCAGCCGCCCAGGACATCGTCATCCCGCTCACCGGCATCCGCCGGGCGATCGCGGAGAAGCTCTCGCGCAGCCGCCGGGAGATTCCGGAGGTGACCATCTGGGTCGATGTGGACGCCACCGCGCTGCTGGAGACCCGCGCCGCGATCAACACCGCCCGGCCCGACCGGCCGGTGAGCGTCCTGGCCCTGCTGGCCCGGATCTGCCTGCGTGGGCTGGGGCGATTCCCGCAGCTCAACGCCCACGTCGACACCGCGGGCGAGCGGATCGTGCAGTCCGCCGGGGTGCACCTGGGCATCGCCACCCAGACCGATCGCGGGCTGCTGGTGCCGGTGATCCGCGACGCGCAGCGTCTCGACGCGGGGGAGCTGGCCGAGCGGCTGCGGGAGACGACCACCGCCGCCCGCGCCGGCAGGCTGACGCCCGACCGGCTCACCGGCGGCACCTTCACCCTCAACAACTACGGCGTCTTCGGGGTCGACGGTTCCACGCCGATCATCAACCATCCGGAGGCGGCACTGCTCGGCATCGGCCGGATCGTCGCCAAGCCGTGGGTCGTCGACGACCAGCTGGCCGTACGGCGGGTGGCGCAGCTGAGCCTCACCTTCGACCACCGGGTCTGTGACGGCGGTGTCGCCGGCGGGTTCCTGCGGTACATCGCCGACCGGGTGGAGCAGCCGGCGCTGTTGATCGCCGAACTCTGACCGGCCGGTGCCGGCTCCGGCGTGAGCACGGAGCCGGCACCGGGGTGTTTCCCGGCCGGGAGCGGGAATGCGGCGCGCCTGCGGCCGAGTCGCCCCGCTGCGGATCAGGCGGGGGGCCACCAACCTGCCGATTGGAGCTCTGCGTGTCGCCCGACGCCGTCTCCCACCTTGTCGCCACCCGGCCCCCGCGCAGCGCCGCCCAGGCCGGTCACGTCGTCTTCGACGCCCGCGAGCACGGGCTGCGCGGTGACGGCATCACCAACGACCAGCCCGCGCTGGCGGAGCTGGTCGCCCGGCTCGGCGCGGGATACGCCGCCGACGGGATCGGCCGGGTCATCTACTGCCCGCCGGGCAACTACGCCATCCGCGACGCCGGAACCGTCTGGCGCAGCGGCGTCTCGCTGATCGGCGCCGGCCGCGGCGTGACCCGGTTCCTGCTGAGCAACGTCGGCAACCGGGCGAACCCGGTGCCGCTGGCCTTCTTCACCACCGTCGAGCACGGGGCGGGCCGCGACAACCACATCGCCGACTGCACCTTCGCCAACTTCGAGATCGACGGCTCGGCGGTGGCGCTGGCCGACTACCACTACCTGGCCAAGGGGCTCGGCCTGCAGTACGTGCTGCGCGGCTGCTTCCGGGACCTCTACATCCACCACACGGTCGCGACCGGACTCGGCTGCGACTTCCTCCAGGACACCGTCATCGACGCCGTGGTGGCGATCGGCTGCGGACGTGAGGACAACGGCGTGCAGTGGGGCGGTGCCGGAATCGGGGTGGGCATCGGGGGCTGGGGTCCGGTGGAGCGGCTGACCATCACCAACTGCACCACCGTGGCCAACGGCACCAACGGCATCTTCCTGGAGCTGCAGAAGCCGTACTGGCAGCCGCCGACCGGAATCCGGATCACCGGCTGCCACTCGGAGGGCAACCGGTTCGGCATCTCGGACTGGGGAGCGGACGGGCTGGTCGTCTCCAACTGCACCCTCGTCGGCAATCTCGAGGCCGGATTCGACATCTCCGCCCAGGGCACGGTCGGGGTGGCCGGGCGCGGCGGGATTCTCGCCGACTGCCTGATCGACGGCAACGTCCACGACGGGATCCGGATCGGCAACACCCCCGGACCGTACGTGGTCCGGGGAAACCGGATCAGCCGCAACGGCCGGCACGGCTACCGGCAGGACGAGCTCGGCCGGGGATACCGGGCCGCCGCGCACGCGCTCGTGGTCGAGTCGAACGACATCTGGGGAAACGGGCTCGACGGCATTCTCATCGAACGGGCAGTGACCGACGGCGCCGTGGTGGGCAACCGTATCCGCGACAACGGTGTGCAGTGCGCGCCTGCCGCCGCCGGCTCCGGCGAGACCGTCTCGTACACCGCCACCACGGTGACCGACACCGCCGCCTACTGGGAACCGGACGGTCATCGCGGCAAGCTGCTCGAGGTCCAGGGCCACGACATGGCGGTGGTGGTGGGCAACACGGCCACCGAGCTCCGGCTCGCCCCGGTGGGCGCCGACGCGCTGGTCGCATTCACCGGGCCGGTGCCCGCGCCCGGCACTCCGTACCGGTTGCCGGCCGCGCCGCCGGTGCGCGCCGGGCTCGCCATCACCGCGCCCGTGCACGCCGCGACGGTGCGGGACAACCGGATGTGGGACAGCCGGCAACCGAAGACGCAGACGCACGGCATCTGGATCGGGGAGCGGGGCAGTTGCGTGGCGTGCCGGGTGGAGAACAACGACCTGGCCGACAACGCCGTGGCCGCCACCTGGTTCCAGACACCGCCGGTGGGTGGCAACTGGTCCGGCAACCACGACGAATCGCACCAGGGCTGAGCCGCGTCCGGGGGATGCCGGCCGGCGGAATCCGGGCCGGCGCGTCACGGAAGCGGACAACCGGTGCCAAGCCGGGCAAGAAGCCCGGCCGACGCGTTCCGGTCGGTAGTTCCGAACGCCGGATCAGCCCTTTCAGGGCTGCAAGAGTGAGGCGAAAGACACGAAATGGGGTGCGAACAGAGATGGGAATTCGCCGCCGATTCGGGTTGATGGTGACATCCGTGGCGACCGTGCCGTTGGTCCTCGCCGGGTGCACCGGACCGACGTCGAAAACCGAGGATCGCGCTGATCCGGCCGCCGCCGCGGCCCAGCGTGCGCCGGCGCCGACGCTCGCGCTCGCGCCGGCCAACGACGCCCGGGACGTGCCGATCAGCACCGAGATCTCCACCGGGGTCCGCGACGGCAAGGTGACCGGGATCAAGGTGACCGACGCGTCGGGCGCCGAGGTGGCCGGGAGTCCCCGGCCGGACGATCCGGGTACCTGGGTGCCGGAGAAACCGTTGAAGAACAAGGAGACCTACCGGGTCGAGGTGACCGCGGCGAACGACGCCGGCGGCAGCACCACCGGGACCTCCAGCTTCACCACCATGGACAAGTCCAACCGGGCGCGTACGACGAGCACCCTGTACTTCGGGGAGAACCGCACCTACGGCGCGGCGATGCCGGTGACGGTGGCCTTCGACCCGCCGGTCCCGGAGGAGTCCCGGGCCGACGTGCAGCGGCGCCTCTATGTGCGGACCGAACCGTCCCAGCCCGGCACCTGGAGCTGGCTGCCCGACGGTTCGCAGGTGGCCTACCGGGCGCCGGACTTCTGGCAGGAGGGCACGACGATCAGCGTCCGGTCGGCGCTGGACGGGGTGCCGATCGGCAAGAACCGCATCGGTGACACCGACCGCAGCGCCAGCTCCAAGATCGGTGAAGAGGTCACCATGGTCGTCGACAACGCGGCGAAGACGATGGCGGTCTACCGCGGCGGCAAGCTGGAGCGCGAGATGCCCGTCAGCCTCGGCAAGCCGAGCACGCCGTCGTCCAGCGGCAACATGGTGGTGATGGAGAAGCACGAGCAGACCGTCTTCGACACCCGCGGCGAGCCCAACGGCGGTTACGTGGTGACGGTCCAGGACGCGCAGCGGCTGACCTGGGGCGGGGAGTTCATCCACTCGGCGCCCTGGTCGGTTTCCGACCAGGGGGTGCGCAACGTCTCGCACGGCTGCGCCAACCTCTCACCGGCCAACGCCAACTGGCTGATGGGCATCAGCAAGGTCGGTGACCTGGTCACGGTCAAGGGCACCGAGGTACGGCTGGAGAACGGCAACGGGTGGACGGCGTGGAACCAGTCGTGGGACGACTTCGCTGCCGGCAGCGCCTTGCCGGTGCCGGAGAACCTGGCGCCGACCCGCTCCATCGATCCGGCGTCACCGCCGCCGCAGCAGCCCGGCGCCCCGGCCTCGCCGGGCCCGCAGCCCAGCGGCGCTCCCGAGGAGGGTTCCTCCGGCGGGGACTCCGGCAGCGGCGGTTGAGCAGGCCCTCCTCCTACGGCGGCGGCGAGCCGGCGGCGGCGCGCCTGCCCCGCGCGGCGAGCCGGCGGTGGGAACACCGGAAGCGACGCGAGCGCCCCGGCCCCCGAGACGGGACCGGGGCGCTCCGTGCGCGGTAGGTCAGCGCAGGCCGAGCAACGTGCGGTAGCTCAGCGCAGGCCGAGCAGGTCGACGACGAAGATGAGGGTCTCGCCCGGCTTGATCACCCCGGCGGCGCCCCGGTCGCCGTACCCGAGGTGGGCGGGGATCGTCAGCTTGCGGCGGCCACCCACGCGCATCCCCACCACACCCTGGTCCCAGCCCTGAATGACCTGGCCGGCGCCGAGGGTGAACTGGAGCGTCTCGCCGCGGTTCCAGGAGGCGTCGAACTCCCGGCCGGTGGAGAACGCCACACCTACGTAATGGACATCGGCCACCTGCCCCGGCTGGGCCACCGGACCGTCGCCGACGGTGATGTCGTCGATGACCAGATCCGTGGGGGGTGCGCCTTCGATCGGGCCTACCTCCGGCTTGTCCATGCCGGCCTCCTGTCGTCGGTGTTCGGTTGCCATTCCCTGCCGATCCTGCCAAATCCCGCAGGGTGGATTCCCGGCAGTACGGCAACCCGGACACGCCGAAGGGGCGCCACCGGGTGGTGGCGCCCCTTCGAGGGGAGGGCCGTGCTACTTCAGCCAGGGCATCCGCTGCACGATCGGGAGCTTCTCCCACATCCCGCCGAGGCCGATCCAGCGGCCGGCGCCGATGAGGGCGAGGCCCACCAGGACCATGGCGTTGAGCAGGTGGTCGTCGAGGAACGGGTTGGTCGTCATCGGCAGCGCCGAGGCCCACATCATCACGTAGAGGAGCGTGCCGCTGACCGCTGCCACCCGCATCCCGATGCCGAGCATCAGGGCCGCGCCGATGCCGAGCAGGCCGAGCATGAACAGCCAGTCCGCCCATGCCGAGCCGGCCATGGAGGCGAAGAAGTCAGCGAACGGGCCCGACGAGTTGGAGAGGTAGCCGGTGGTCGGGCTGCCGCCGTTGAGCCAGGCGCGCTCCGACGGGGTGGACTTGCCGAGGCCGAAGAGCTTGTCCAGGAAAGCCCAGAGGAAGTAGAAGCCCAGCGCCAGCCGGACGGCGCCGAAGACGTACCGGGCGGCCGGCGAGACGACGTTCCGCTCCGTGGCCGGGGTGCCGGTGTGGGTGGTGCGAGCAGTCGTCGTGGTCATGGTTTCCACGTCCTTTCGGTGCCTTACCCGTGTGTTCTCGGGCTCGACTACAGACAACCATGTGTGCACGGCGAGCGCAGGGTCACTAGGTCCCGCATTGCGCAGGACCTTCGGCCCCTCCTGGGAAGAGCCCTGCTCAATGCCGGGTTCGTCGGAACCGGGCAGGATTTCCACGCATGATGGGCCGGGTGTGTCGGTGTCGCCCACGGTGATCGCCGGCGGTCAGTCGGTGACCGTGAAGCGGGCGGTGATGTCCAACCGCGCCGGTTGCCAGCCGGAGGTTTCGCTGAACCGCGCGACGGCGGCGCAGACGTGGTCGCGGACCGCGGGCAGCGGCGCGGTCTCGCTCACCCACAGGTCGATGTGGACCTGCGGGTCCGGGGGTGCGCCGAGCAGCGTCACCCGCGCGCTGTGTACCGGCGGACAGCGGATCAGGTCCCGTTCGAGTCCGTCGGTCAGTACCCCGGCGCGCAGCCGGGTCCATCCCGGGCCGGTGGGCCGGCCGCCCGGTACGGCCCGCAGCACCAGGTCCGCGTCGGCGTCGGCGGCCGGTCGGCGCCACTGGCGCTGCAGCAGCAACCATCCGGCGGCGACCGAGAGCAGCGCGAGCAGCAGCACCGCCGCCGGCGCCCACCCGCCGGCGTCCTGCCAGAACCGCCGAAGTCCGGACCAGAGGAGCGCGGCCTGCGGATCCGTTCCGGTCAGCAGGCCGGTCCCGACGGCGAGGACCGTGCCGCCGAGCACGGTGAGGATCAGCGCCAGGCATGTCCAGAGCACCCGCCGGCCCGCGTCGGTCATGCCGGTGGCCGGTGTGGCCCGAGCGTGATGTGATCGGGGGCGGTCAGCCAGCCGAGTTCGTGCCGGACGGCCGCCTCCGCAGCCGGGCGTACCTCGCGGTCGCACTCGATCCGCAGCCGCGGCCGCCAGCCCGCGGCCTCGTGGTGTAGCCGCACCCGGGCCCGTCGTACACCGGGAACAGCGCGGGCCGCGGCGGTCAGCCGTTGCTCCAGTGCGGCGCGTTCGAGATGCCAGCCTCCGGTTCCGGGCACCGCGACCCGCCACGGTCGCCACCGGAGCAGTTCGGCGACGAGCAGGGTCAGCCCGGCGGTGGTGGCCAGCGCCGACCAGAAGAGCACCACCGGATCGGCGAAGGAGGTGCTGGTGAGCGCCGCGTGCCAGCCGGGGAGGTCCAGCAGCAGCCCAGTACCGGCAATCAGTACCGCCAGGGTCTGTGTCGCGGCGAGCAGGCCGCCGAGGATCAGGGCCACCCCGAGCAGCGTCGAGGCGATCCGGTTGAACCGGCGCATCTCAGCCGCCGGCGGTGCGGAGACCGCTGCCGGTGTGGCCGCCCTGGTGGCCCCCCGCAGGCTGGGCACCAGCGTGCGCCGCGGTGGGCTCGGCGACGACCACGTCGTCGACCGTGATCGACACGGCGGTGACGGTGAGCCCGGTCATCGCGTGCACCCGGTGCACGACGTTGTGCCGTACCGCTTCGGCGATGTCGGCGATGTTGTGCCCGTACCAGGTGGCCAGGATCAGGCCGATGCTGGCGGTGCTCTCCTGCACCGCGGCGGAGACGCCGGCGGGGGACCGGTCCGGTGCCGGATGGGTGCTCCGGTCACCGCGGCAGCCGGTCGAGTGCACGCCCGGGGTCTCGCGCGCGGCACAGGCAGCGATCTTGGCGACCAGACCGCCGGCGAGCCGCGTGGGGTGCGGCCCGCCGGCGGTGTCGAGCGGGCCGGTGAGCTGTCCCAGGCCGGTGTAGGGCGGCTCGGCGCCGCCGCCGGACGTTGTCGTGGTGGTGTCGCTCATGGCATCTCCTGGGCGGCTGTGCGGTGCCGGTGAGTGGGGCGCGTCGCCGGCCCGAGGCGGTCACGGCGAAGCGCACCGGCGGCCAGCCAGCCGGCTGCGGCGGCCAGCAGGGCGGAGAAGAGCACGCCGGCGCCGCCGAGGGCCCAGACCGCCACGATCAGGAAGCCCGCGAGCGAGCCGAACTGCTGTCTGGACATGCCAGCTCCCCGTCCACACCGGTAGGTACGGCGGCTGAATACACGGCGGCGGTCACTTCGAACCTGCCGACCGAGGAGCACGATGTGATTTACATCACATCTCTTGGTGGTGCCGGCGTCCGACCCTGTCCGCGACGGCAGGGCTGCAAATGCCTAGCATGTGGAATCATTCTCGGAATCGCCCCGGGTGGCCGGGGAATTGAGCGATGGATCGGGTGCATGGCGGACGCGAACGTAGTGTTCAACGGCGGGTCGCGCACGTCGCGTGACGGTGACGGCACGACGATGCGAGGGTTACCGCAGCGTCACGGACAGCACATTCTCACCGGTCGGCGACTGGGTGAACTCATCCGCCGCAGGCCCGTTGGCGCCACCGCGAATCAATGGAATACCGCCCTGCGAACCCGCTTCGATTTCGCCGTCTGCGCAGCCGGCGACGCGGTGCCGGTCTTTGCCGTCGAATTCGTCGCCGCCGGCGATGGCGGCCACCTGCGAACGCGCCGGATGACCGACGCGGTCTGTGCGGCGGCGGGCCTGCCCGTGCTGCGTGTGGAGACCGAAGCCCCGCTGGCGGCGCGGGGCCGCCAGATCGTCGAGTACCTCATCGACGCCCGCGCATTCGCCGCGGCGACCACCGCGGACACGGCTGACGACGCCGACGGGCCGGAGCCGGCAACGGGGTTCCGGGAGATCGTGGGCCGGCTGCCCGACGGCCGGCAGGGCTACGTCAACGACCTCGGCATCCTGACCCGGCTGGCCGTGATGGAGGCCTACGTCGCCGGGCAGGTGGCGGACCCGATCGTCCGGGGGTTGCACCTGTCCTGGGCCGACGGCACGGCCGAGGGGTGGGCCTGGGCCGAACTCGGCGCCCGACGCTGCCTCTTCGAGCGGGTCCGGCTCAGCAGTGCCGGTTTCGCCTGCGGCCTGCCGCTGGACCAGTTCGCCGAGGACCTGGCGGTGGCCGCCATCGGCGACCGGCTCCGCGCGCTGGAGACCGACCGGGCGGCGGTCAGGCCCCGCGCCGAGGTGGCGCGGCTCTTCGATGAACTGCGCGAGCGCGGCGACGAGATTCGCGACGGCGCGCGGCTGGCGCACATCCGCTTCGACTAGCGGATCACGCGCCGACGGGATCGTGGCCGTCCCGGCAGTGCCGGGACGCCTCAGGATCACCCGACGAGTCGGGCTGCCGTCATCGGGCAGCGGTTCAGCGGCTCTGGTACGCGGTCACCACCGACACCGGGATGCGCCCGCGAGCGGAGATCTGGAAGCCGTTGCGGGTAGCCCATTCCCGGATGGCGCGGTTCTGCTCACGATCAGTGGTCCCACCGCGTGCCGGGCGGCGCGAGGCACGCGCCGGCTCGACGGCGCGACGGCCGACCCTGGTCGCGACGCGCAGGTACGGGTCCAGTGCCTTGCGCAGAATCCCGGCATTCTCGTCCGACAGATCAATGGTGTAGGCGACACCGTCCAGGCTGAACTCGACGGTGCGGTCCGCCTTTCCGCCGTCGAGGTCGTCGGTGAGAACGGTGATTACTTTCCTTGCCATGCCCGGTTACTCCTCGTGTTCGCGTAGTGCTAACCAGTCTCGCCCAGTGAGGCGGATTCTGGCAACAATTCCCAAACCGATTCCGGGCGCTTTCCCGGAATCGGTCAAGGGTGTTTACCACGCTGCCTCGGAGTTCTTCGGCGACGACGCCGGGACGGCACCGGTCAACGTGACGCGGGTCACGAATGGCCGGGGCCGTGCCCGTGCCGTCGCCGAGCCGCAGGTCAGTTGTCGCGGTCGCGGCGTACCGTCGTGCGCCGTCCCTTGATGGTGCACTGGCGCAGCACCGAGATCACCTCGTCGGCCGCGGCGCGGGGCACCTCGACGAGCGAGAACCGGTCGGCGATCTCGATCGCGCCGATCTCCCGGCCGCTGAGCCGTGTCTCGCCGGTGATCGCCCCCACCAGATCCTGCGGCCGTACGCCGACGCGCCGGCCGACCCCGATGAAGATCGGCGTCATGTCCGCGGAACGGGCCCGGCCACGTTCGCCGCGCCGTCCCTGCGCTCCCGCGCCGCCACGGCCCTCGGCGGTCTCCCGCGCGGGGCGGAGCGCCACCTGCGGGATCTCCTCCTCGTCCTCGGCCGGCCCGGTGACCGTCTCGTGCGCCAGCTTCACCGCAGCCAGCGCCACCTCCATCACGTCGAACTCGTCGGCGAGCGTCTCGACGATGGTGCGCATCGAATCCAGGTCGTCGGTGAGCAGGCTCTCCCGCAGCGCCGCCTGGGTCAGTTCCATCCGGCGGGTCCGCAGATCCGCCACCGTGGGGATGCGCTCGATCGAGATGCGGCGGTTGGTGACACGTTCGATGGTCTTGAGCATCCGGTGCTCGCGCGGTTCGGCCAGGGTGATGGCCACGCCCTGCCGCCCGGCGCGCCCGACGCGGCCGACCCGGTGCACATACGACTCGGGCGCCGACGGCACGTCGTAGTTGACCACGTGGGTGAGCTGCTCGATGTCCAGGCCGCGGGCGGCGACGTCGGTGGCGACCAGCAGGTCGGCGGTGCCGGCCCGCAGCCGTCCCATCACCCGGTCGCGCTGTTCCTGGCTCATTCCGCCGTGCAGCGCCTCGGCCCGGTAGCCCCGGCCGTTCATGGTCTCGGTGAGGCGGTCGACCTCCTCACGGCTACGGCAGAAGACGATCGTGGCGGTCGGCGACTCGACGTCGAGCACCCGGCTCAGCGCCGCCGGCTTGTGCGCCCGCGCCACGATGTAGGCGCTCTGCCGTACCAGCGGGGCGGTGTCGGAGGTGGCCGCCTCCCGGCCGATCTCGATGCGGGCCGGGTCGCTCAGATGCTGCCGGGCCATCCGGTCGATACGCGAGGGCATGGTGGCGGAGAAGAGCACGGTCTGCCGGGTCTGCGGCGTGTGCTCCAGGATCGCCTCGATCTCCTCGGCGAAGCCCATGTCGAGCATCTCGTCGGCTTCGTCCAGGACCACCGTGACGAGCTCACCGAGATCGAGGGTGCCGCGAGAGATGTGGTCCAGCGCGCGACCGGGCGTGGCGACCACGACGTCCACCCCGAGCTCCAGGGCGCGCAGCTGCCGGCCGATCGGCTGGCCACCGTAGATCGGCAGGACGCGTACGCCGATGCCCTTGCCGTAGCGGTGCAGCGCCTCGGACACCTGGACCGCGAGCTCCCGGGTGGGGGTGAGGACCAGGGCGAGTGGATTGCCGCCACTGCGGGTGGCGGGCAGCCGGTGCAGCAGCGGCAGGGCGAATGCGGCGGTCTTTCCGGTGCCGGTCGCCGCCTGGCCGAGCAGGTCGCGCCCGGCCAGCATCGACGGGATCGCCGCGCGCTGGATCGGCGTCGGCTCCTCGTACCCGAGGGCCGCCAGCGCCGCCAGCAGTTCTTCGCGCAGGCCGAGGTCGGCGAAGGAGACGGATTCGTCGGCGGGATGATCGCCGCCGGTGGGGGTGGTCGCCGGGGGGATGCTGTCGGAACTCATGTCCTAAGCCTTCCACCACCGGCTGCGGCGCGTCTCGGCACCCACCGCTGTGGTGGCGCGCGTCCCCCGCCGGTGTCGGCGTGTCCCGGCGCCCGGCCGCCGGCAGGGGCCGTGGCCGGTGCAGAAAAGGGCCGGGCCCGGCCTCCGTTGCGGAGGCCGGGCCCGGCGTACGGGACCCGTGTCGGATCGCGAGGGTTACCAGCTCTGGTAGCTGCCCTGCGACTGGACGTTGAGCTCCTTGACCTTGACCCGCTCGGCGGACTTCGTCCGCTTGTCGGTCAGCTTCAGCACGTCCAGACCCTTCTGGATGTCGCTGGAGTAGATGTAGCCGTTGTACCAGTACGCCGACCAGGAGCCGCCCAGGATGAGGCGCTCGTCCGAGAGCGGACCGCGCTCCCAGTAGGCGATCTCCACGGGGTTGGCCGAGTCGGTGAAGTCCCAGACCGAGATGCCGCCCTGGTACCACGCCTGGACCATGATGTCCTTGCCCTTGACCGGGATCAGCGACCCGTTGTGCGCGACGCAGTTCTCGGTGTTGGCGTTGGTGCGGGGGATCTTGTAGTAGCTGGCGAAGGAGAGCTCGTAGGTCTTCTCCTTGCCCTTGCCCTTGCCCTTGTCCGCGCCCTTGCCCTTGCCCGGGTGGTTGACCTTCTTGGTCTCCACGTCGTAGATGGCGTTGGCGCCCCGCTTCGGACCGATGGTGTCGTTGCAGGTGGCGGCGCCGCCACCACCGAGCTCGTCGGTGAAGACGACCTTGGTGCCGGCGTTGTTGAAGGTCGCCGAGTGCCAGAAGGCGAAGTTCTCGGCGTCCTGTACCTGGTCGATGACGACCGGGTTGGCCCGGTCGGAGATGTCGAGCAGGATGCCGTCACCCATGCAGGCGCCGGCGGCCAGGTCCTTGGCCGGGTACGCGGTGATGTCGTGGCAGCCGCTGGTGTTGCGGTAGCCACCGTCCGGGAAGAGGTTCGGGGTGGAGATGACCTTCGCCGAGGTCGGCTTCTTCACCGGGACCTCGATGATCGAGATCGAGTCGTGCGGCGGCTGGCAGTCCGGGAAGTTGGCGTTCGGGCTGTAGGACGACACGTAGACGTAGACCGTCTTGCCGTTCTTCGACGGCACCAGGGTGTGGGTGTGCGAGCCGCAGTAGGTCTCGACCGACTTGATGTACTTCGGCGCCTTCTTGTTGCTGATGTCGAAGATCTTCATGCCCTCCCACGACTCCTTGAGCGCCGCGGACTGCGAGACGCTCTCACAGGAGTCGTCGCTGCGGGAGGAGTCGGTGGAGAGGAAGAGCAGGTTGCCGTAGACCGAGATGTCGTTCTGCGAACCGGCGCAGTACACCTGGGTCAGGATCTTGGGGGAGCTGGGCTTCTTGATGTCGTAGATCGTGAAGCCGTCGTAGTTGCCCGCGAAGGCGTAGTTGCCCTGGAAGGCGATGTCGGTGTTGTACGCCGACGCGGTATCGAACGGCGCCTGCTTCGGCAGGTTGGCGATCTGCTTCAGGTTGGGGGTGCTGGCGATCTCGTCGACGCCCAGGGGTGCGTCGGAGTCGTCCATGCTGGCCAGTTCGGCGTCACAGGCCTCGGCGAAGTTGTCGCCGGCGCCGATCAGTTCGGCGCAGGCGTCGTCGATGGACGTTTGGGCATTGCTTGCGGGGGCGCTGAGGAAGCCGACCGCGAGAACCGCGGCGGCGCCCATGCCGAGCACTGTGGCCCGACGGCTAGTCCACTGCATTCGATGAACCCTTCGAACAGGGGAATTGGGGGTGCGGACACCTTACCGCCCATGGGGCATGATCAACGTGATCCCCATCACAAAACTTCGAGTTCGGGAACCGTTACGATCGCTCCCACCTTGACCCCCGGAGGTACGCGCATGACCGGCGAACGCCGACACGCAGTGATGGCTGTCATATCGATGGTGGTGCTGATCGCCATCGGCGCCGCGGTCTGGTCAGCGAATCGACCGTCCGTTAAGGACGATGCGGCGGCGCCGCAGGTGAGTCCGGCCCCCGGCGACGCGACCCCTGGACCGTCCGTGATCGTGCCCGGCCGCCCCGGCGAGGAGGCCTCCGTCCGGCCCGCCGAGGAGATCCGCCGGCCGGGCCTGCCCGCGTACAACGCGATGGATGTCGAGTATGTCCGGATGATGATTCCGCACCACACCCAGGCGCTGCGTATGTCGGCCCTCGCGCCCGAACGGGCGGCCGACGCCAAGGTGCGCGCCATGGCCGAGCGCATCCATGCCAGCCAGGCGCCGGAACTGGGTGTGCTGCGAGCCTGGCTCACCGAACGGGGCTTGGCCGAGGCGGCCGGCGATCACGATCACGGGACGATGCCCGGCATGCAGAGCGACACGGCGATGGAGCGCCTCGCCGACGCCCGCGGGGCCGAGTTCGACCGGCTCTTCGTCGAGATGATGGTCGAGCACCACGAGGGCGCCATCGAGATGTCGACGAACCTGCTCAAGGTCGGCCGCGACCTGACAATGGAGGAACTGGCCACCGGAATCGCCGCCGAGCAGGCGGTGGAGATCAACCGGTTGCGGGCCCTGCTGCCGCAGTGACCGCCGCGCGCCGTCGCCGGTCAGCCGCCGGCGGCGCCGTCGGGACCGCTGTTGCCGCCACCGGGATCCGGGGATGCGTCCGGCGCCGGTGTGGCCGAAGGGGCCGGCGTCGGCGGAAGTGCCGGAGTTGACTCCGACGGCGTCGGCTCGGTGCCGTTGCTCTCCTGCGGCTCCGGCGACGGGGAGGGGACCGTGCTCGCCTCGAGGGTGGGCGTGGGGGAGGGCCGCGCCTCCGGCGCCGCGCTCGAAGGCTGCTCCACCGGGAGCAGCGGCCCGCTCGGCCGGTCCTCGGCCGATCCGCTCGGCTCCGGGTCGGCAGCGGTGGGCACCGACTGCGGGGCAGGCGAGAGATTGGGGGCCGGGTTCGCCGGCGTCGCCTCGAAGAGATTGAGCGCCGTGGCCAGCCCCAGCACGGCGACCAGGACGGTCCCGGCCAGCATCATCAGCGCCGGTTGCGGCCGGCGGCGCTTCGGCGCCGGATCGAGGACCGCTGTGGACAGTTCGCTCAGCCCGGCGGCGCCGGCTGCCGCGCGCGGGGTGATGACAGCGGTGGCCGCCCCGGCGCCCGTCTCGGCGCTGCTGTCGCCGCGTTGCAGGGCCCGGGCCGCGTCGGCCAGCGCCTGGGCGCTGCCGAACCGGTCGTCGGGCTCCTTCGCCAGCGCGCGCAGGACCAGCGCCGCCACCGGCAGCGGGATCTCCTCCGGCAACGGTGGGGGTTCGTCGTCGAGGTGGCGGACCGCGACCTGCAGGGCGTTCTCCGCGGTGAAGGGCGGACCGCCGGTGAGGCAGCAGTACGCGACGGCGCCGAGTGCGTAGATGTCGGTCGCGGCGGAGACCGGCCGGCCGGCAGCCTGCTCCGGCGCCATGTAGAGGGCCGTGCCCGGGATGGCGTTCGTGCTGGTGATGCTGGTGATGCTGGCCGCCCGGGCCACCCCGAAGTCGAGCAGGACGATCGTGCCGTCGGGCTGCACCAGGATATTGCTGGGCTTCACGTCGCGGTGCACGATGCCGGCCAGGTGTGCCGCGTGCAGGGCGGTCGCGGTCTGGGTCAGCATCGACAGCGTCTCGTCGACGCCCAGCGCGCCGGCGGCCTCGATCCGCTTCGACAGCGGCGCGCCCTCGACGTACTCCATGACCAGGTAGTCGGCCCGGCCGTCGGGCAGATCGTCCTGGCCGACGTCGTAGACCTGGACGATCCCGGGATGCCGCAGCGCGGCGAGCATCCGCGCCTCGGCCCGGAACCGGGCGATGAAGTCCGGGTCGCTCACGAGAGCAGGCAACAGGACCTTGACCGCGACATCGCGGCCGAGCAGGAGGTCGCTGCCGCGCCACACGTCGCCCATCCCGCCGGTCGCCAGTCGCTCGGACAGGCGATAGCGGTCGCTGAGTACGACTCCCTCGGACAACACCCGGTCACCGTACCGACTATTCGCGGCAGTCACGAACTGGCCGTCCGGTCTGGGACTCGCTGTCCGTCTGTCCGCAGCCGCACGTGCGGTCCTCGGCGGGAGGCAGGTGCACCTGCGAGGGGCCAGGCCGCTGGGACTACCCTCGTACCCCGTTGCCGGACCCGGCGCCGGCGGGTTCCGGCGCTCTCTTCGAAACGGGTGTCATGGAGGGTTTTCTCGTCGCGCTGGCGGTCAGCTTCGGCGTCATCTTCGTCGCCGAACTGGGTGACAAGTCCCAGCTCATGGCGATGACGTTCGCGACCCGCTTCAAGCCGGTGCCGGTGCTGATCGGCATCACCATCGCCACCGCCCTGGTGCATCTGGTCTCGGTGGCCATCGGATACGGACTCGGCGCCACCCTCCCCACCGGGTGGATCTCGCTCGCCGCCGGTGTCGCCTTCCTCGGGTTCGGCGCGTGGACCCTGCGCGGTGACCGCCTCACCGAGGAGGAACGCCAGCGCGCCGAGCGCTCCGGCAAGTCCGCGGTGCTCGCCGTCGGCGCCGCGTTCTTCCTCGCCGAGCTCGGCGACAAGACCATGCTCGCCACCATCACCCTCGCCACCCAGTACGGCTGGTTCGGCACCTGGCTCGGCTCGACGATCGGCATGGTCGCCGCCGACGCCCTGGCGATCCTGGTCGGCCGGTGGCTCGGCAAGCGGCTGCCCGAGCGCACCATCAAGTACGGCGCCGCTGCCCTCTTCGCGATCTGCGGCATCTGGCTCATCGTCGACGCGATCGGCCAGATCTGAGCCAGGCCGGGCAACGGCGACGACCGACCCCGCTGCGGGCATCGGCGTCGCACTCGTCGTGCACCCGGCCCGCCGGCTCCGGGGCGGGCTACCACGCCGGCGGGGCCCCAGGACGCCCGTCGTCACCGCCGGGTCGCCCCGGAACCGGCCGGCGGCGCGGTGCGGGGTCGCGCCGTCAGGACTGCGGATCCTGCTGGTAGACGTCGGGGATACCGTCCCGGTCCGCGTCGCGGGTCTCCACGGCGTGAATTCGGCGGTAGTGGGCGTTGCGGCGCAGCAGGATCACCGAGGCGAGCACGGCCGCCGTCACCGAGCCGGTGAGCACGGCGATCTTGACGTGCTCGTCGGCGACGCTGCCGGTGCCGAAGGCGAGTTCGCCGATGAGCAGCGAGACGGTGAAACCGACCCCGGCGAGCATCGCCAGGCCGAGCAGGTCCGACCAGGTGATGTTCTCGTCGAGTTCGGCCCGGGTGAAGCGGGCCAGCAGGTACGTCGAGCCGAGAATGCCGATCGTCTTGCCCAGCACCAGCCCGCCCACGATGCCGATCACGACGGGGTCGGTGAAGATGGCGCCCAGGTCGGCGCCGCGCAGCGAGACGCCGGCGGCGAAGAACGCGAAGACCGGGACGGCGAAGCCGGCCGAGACCGGGCGCCAGAGGTGCTCGAAGTGCTCGGCGAGGCCGGGGCCGGTTCCGGCGCGGCGCACCACCGGCACGGCGAAGCCGAGCAGCACCCCGGCGACGGTGGCGTGCACCCCGGAGCTGTGCACGAGCAGCCAGGTCGCCGCCGCGAGCGGAATCAGCGCCCACCACCAGGTCTTGCGCGCCTGCACCAGAAGGGCGAACAGGGCGAGCGGGATCAGCGCGGCCAGCAGCGGCAGCGGCGCGAAACCGGTGGTGTAGAAGATCGCGATGACGGTGATGGCGAGCAGGTCGTCGACGACCGCCAGGGTGAGCAGAAAGGCCCGCAGGGCGTGTGGCAGGTGGGAGCTGACCACCGCGAGCACGGCGAGTGCGAAGGCGATGTCGGTGGCCGTGGGGATCGCCCAGCCGGCGGCCCCTTCGCCGCCGGCGTTGACCGCGAAGTAGATCAGCGCCGGGACCACCATGCCGCCGATGGCGGCGACGATCGGCAGGGCCGCCCGCCGCGGGTCGCGCAGGTCACCGGCGACGAACTCGCGCTTGAGTTCCAGTCCGACGACGAAGAAGAAGATCGCGAGGAGGCCGTCGGCGGCCCACTGGCTCAGGGTCAGGTCCAGGTGCAGCGACTGGGCCTGGGGGACCGGCACGAAGCTGCCGAGGCGGAAGTAGGTCTCGCTCCACGGCGAGTTCGCCCAGAACAGTGCCGCGGCGGCGGCCACCAGGAGCAGCGCCCCGCCGACGGTCTCGGTGCGCAGGATGTCGCCGACGAATCGGCGTTCGGGCCAGGAACCGCGCTGCAGCAGACGGGGACGGCGGCGGGCGGGCGCGGGGCGCTCTGTCATCGGGCTGCGTTACCTCTTCGTCGACGGGCGTGTTGATACCACCGCCGACCAGGCTTCCCGGCACACCGTTGATCATCCTAGCGCGCACGACCCGGCGGTGACGAGCAGCGCTGCGCGCGGTCGTTCTTCGCCGGCGGTCGCCAGTGGGACCGGCGTAGGGCCGAGTCGAGTGAAGTACCTGGTGAGGGGCAATGCCCGAATCGACGACGAGGGGACCGGTGTGATGACCTTGCTGCGCCTGGTGGGCCGCAACCTGTGGCTGGTGCTGATCACTGTCCTGCTCGCCGCGGGTGGCGCGGCGCTGTACACGCTGCGGACCGAGCCCCGGTACGAGGCCCGGGTGACCTTCTACGTCCCCACCGCGGCCGGCACCGCCGGGCAGGCCGCGCCAGAGGACCTGCTCGATCAGCGGATCCGCTCCTACGCGGGGCTGGTGACCAGCGACCGGGCTCTGCGCCAGGTCGCCCGCGACATCGGGGGAGAGACGCCCGTGTCGGCGCTGCGGGAGCAGTTGCGGGTCCGGGCCGACCCCGCCGCGATGATGTTGCGAGTGGTCGTCGCCGGGCCCCGGCCCGAACAGGTGCTGCGCGTCGCCGAGGTGATCGCCGCCCGGCTGCCCGGCCTGATCGGCGAGGTGGAATCCGGCGCGGGCCGGCCTACGGCGAGCGCCATCGAGGTCGTCGACGGCCCGGCCGCCGGCACCGCGCCCGTCGCGCCCCGTCCCGTACGCGACATCTGCCTCGCCGCACTCGCCGGTCTGCTGGCCGGGCTGCTCCTGGCGCTGCTGCGGGGCGTGACCGACACCCGTATCCGCGACGCCCGCACCCTGCGCCGCGTCACCGGCGCCCCGGTGCTGGGCGAGATCCCGTACGAGCCCGCCGCCCGCTCGGCGCCCCTGATCGCCGGTCGCGCCGGGCGATCGCCCCGCGGCGAGGCGATGCGCAAGCTCCGCACCAACCTGCGCTTCGTCAACGTCGCCGAACCGGCCCGGGTCATCACGGTCTGCAGCCCCGGTGCGGGGGAGGGACGCACCAGCCTCTCCTGCAACCTCGCCATCGCGCTGGCCGAAGCCGGCTGGCGGGTGCTGCTGGTCGACGCCGACCTGCGCGCGCCAGGGGTGGCCGGGCAGCTCGGGCTGGAACCCGCCGCCGGGCTGACCGAGGTGCTGCTCGGTGAGGTGCGCGTCGGCGAGGTCGTACAGCCATGGGGGGAGAAGTCGCTGCTGGTGCTGCCGGCCGGCGCCGTGCCGTCCAACCCGAGTGAGCTGCTCGGCTCGAAGGCGATGGCGGATCTGCTGCAGAGCCTGCGGGACTGCGCCGACATCGTGATCGTCGACACCGCGCCTCTGCTGGCGGTCACCGACGCGGTGGTGGTGGCGGTGCAGTCCGACGGTGCGCTGCTCGTCGCCCGCCGGGGGCGTACCGGTGCCGCTGCGGCGGCCCAGGCCGCCGACACGTTGCAGGCGGTGTCGGTGCGGCTGCTCGGCGGTGTGCTCAACCGCAGCCGCCGGGTACGGGCCGGGACGCACCGTACGCCGCCGGCGGCCGTCGCACCGCTGCCCGCGCCGACCGTCCCCGCCCGGCGGATGCCGTCGGTGGAGGCGCCGGGGTCCCTGACCGGCGCGGCAGCCCTCGATCCGATCGGAGAGCCGACGCAGGAACTGCGCCGTATCCCGCGCTGAGGGGGCGGGGGCTCTCCTGGCGCCTACCGGATCGGTTCGCCGCAGGAGAGCGTGTCCGGGTCAGCCCGGTCGGCTTCCGGCGTCGGTGGAAGCACCACGTCGGCGACGTCCGCCGAGGCTGTCCACCACCGCGATGACCAGGGTGACCAGCACGACCAGCACCGAGACGACGAGCGCCTGCCGGAACGCGTCGGCCCAGGCGCCCTGCCGGTCGGCGAGGACGGCGAAGAAGACCGCGCCGATCCCGGCGATTCCCGCGGAGGCACCGATGCGCTGTGCCGTCTGCAGCATCCCGGCGGCGCTGCCGGCCTGCGCCACGGGCACCTGCGACAGGCTCAGGTTCTGGTTCGGGGTGATCACCAGGCCGCTGCCCAGGCCGGCGAAGAGCAGCGGCAACGCCAGCACGAACGGCGCCGGGCGGCCGGGGACCAGCCCGGTGAGGACCACCGCGGCACCCAGTCCGAGCGCGACCATGGCCAGCCCGCCGGCGACCATCGGGCGGCCGAGCCGGTGCACGTACCGGCCGCCGGCGATCGCGGAGACCGCCGCGCCACAGGCGAACGGGGTGATCGCCAGCCCGGCTGCCAGCGGGCTGTATCCCAGACCGGTCTGCAGGTAGAGGGCGTAGACGAAGAAGATGGCGGTGAACCCGGCGAAGTAGACCAGCGAGATCAGCGTCCCCAGTCCGTACGAGCGCAGGCGGAACAGCGCCAGGTCGAACAGGGGCGTGTCCCGGCGGCGGTAGCGTCGCTCCCAGAGCGTGAAACCGGCCAGTACGGCCAGCCCTGCCGGGATCAGCAGCCACTTGCCCGCGCCGCGCCACTGGTCCCGCTGGATCATCGGCAGCAGCACCAGCGTCACGCCGGTGGCCAGCAGGAGCACCCCGGCGGGGTCCAGCCGTCCGCCGCGCCGGTGTGGGTCGGGCCCGGGCAGGTAACGCCGGCCCAGCAGTACCGCCACGATCCCCACCGGGACGTTGACGAAGAAGACCCAGCGCCAGCCGTGTTCCATCCCGCCGAGTTGGATGAGCAGCCCACCCAGCAGCGGTCCGATCGCCGTGGAGACCCCGACGACCGCCCCGAGCGTGCCGAACGGCCGATCCCGTTCGCGGCCCTGGAAGAGCTCCTGGATCAGGCCGGTCACCTGTGGGTTGACCAGTCCGGCGGCGGCGCCCTGCAGGATCCGCGACAGGATCAGCCAGGTGGAGTTCTGGGCCAGTCCGGAGAGGGCGCTGGCGGCGGTGAACAGCGCCAGCCCCGCGCAGAACAGCACCCGGCGGCCGTGGATGTCACCCAGCCGGCCGGCGGGCACCAGCACCAGCCCGAACGCCAGCGTGTACCCGGAGAGGATCCACTGCAGGTCGGCGGGGCTGGCGTCGAGCGCCCGGTCGATCGACGGGACGGCGACGTTGACCACACTGACGTCGAGCAGGGTCATGAACGACGCGACGACTCCGACGTAGAGCGCGCGCCAGCGGTGCGGGTGGGTGGCGGTCGCGGCGGCGCCGCCGGTCCCGGGGTCAGGCGGGTTGACGCGCACACCAACGGGGGCCGAAGTTGAGCCCCTCCACCGGGGTGTCCTCACGGTGCAGGAGATCCTTCTGGGCGAGGGTGCTCAGCGGGGCGTCGAGCTCCGCCTCGGTGAGCCCGGCCTCCTCGGCGATCACGGCCGGGTACGGCACCTGGCCGCGGGTTTCCAGCGTGGCCACGGCGGTGTAGACCCGCTCCTCGACCTCAGAGAGCCGGATCTGTTCCATGACGCCTCCTCGACGGCTGGCGAACCACGGTCGGTCGCCTCGCGGGACGGGCTACCCCGTATGGCGCCGATGATGCGCCGGCGGGCAGCGGATGCCGGGCTCGCCGGCCGCCCGTCGCTCGGCGGCCGGCCGTGCGGCGCGCCCTCGCCGTACCGTCCGGTTTGCCCTACGCTACGTCCCGTGACCGGATGGGATCTGGCCGTGGTCGGCGGTGGGCCGGCGGGACTCACCGCGGCACGGGTCGCCGCCGCGGCAGGTGTGCGGACCGTGGTGCTGGAGAAGGCCGCCCATCCCCGCTACAAGACCTGCGGTGGCGGACTGATCGGCACCTCGCTGACCGCGCTCGCCGGGCAGGTCGAGCCCCCCGCCGACGACCTGATCGACCGGGTCACCTTCACCCGGGACGGGGCCCGCCGGTTCAGCCGCTGTCACCGTGGGGGTCCGCTGCTGGCGATGGTCCGCCGGGAGGCCTTCGACGAGCGGCTGCGGGTGGCCGCGGTGGGCGCCGGCGCGCAGGTACGCCAGCGCTGCCCGGTACGGGCGGTCGAGCAGGACCACCGCGGGGTACGGCTGCGGCTGGCCGATGGCGAGATCGTCACCGCTGCGGCGGTGATCGGCGCCGACGGCTCGGCGGGGGTGAGCGCCCGGCACGTCGGCGTGCGCTACCGGCAGGTGGACCTGGGGCTGGAACTGGAGCTGCCGGTGGCCGGCGCGATGCGTGACCGGTGGCGCGGGCAGGTCCTGCTCGACTGGGGCCCGATCCCCGGCTCCTACGCCTGGGTCTTTCCCAAGGACGACCGGCTGACCGTCGGGGTGATCGCCGCCCGGGGCGGCGCGGAGCGGACCCGGGCCTACCTGCGCGACTTCGTGGCGGGGCTCGGGCTGGACCAGATTCGGCCGGCGCACGACTCGGGGCATCTGACCCGCTGCCGGGCGGACGACTCGCCGCTGCGCCGCGACCGGGTGCTGGTCGCCGGTGACGCCGCGGGACTGCTCGAACCGTGGAGCCGGGAGGGCATCAGCTACGCGCTGCGTTCCGGCGCCCTGGCCGGTGCGGCGGTCGCCGCCGGTGATCCGGCCGCGTACGAGCGCGGCGTCCAGGCGGAGCTGACCCCGTCGATGCAGGCCGGCTTCCGGCTGTTGGCGGCTTTCAGCCGGCGTCCCGGGGTCTTCCACGCGTTGCTGGCCACGCCGCCCGGCTGGCGGTTCTTCACCCGCTTCTGCCAGGGCAGCGCTTCCTTCGAGCAGACCCTGGCCCGGCCGCCGGTGCGCGCGGCGCTTGCGCTGCTGCGCTGACCGGCGGCCGTCGGCGGCTCAGGGCACGATCACCGCCCGACCCTCGATCTCACCGGCGCGCAGCTGCCGGTAGGCCTCGATCGTCTGATCCAGCGGGAAGGTCTGCACCGCCGAGTGGATCAGGCCTTCCCGGCCGAGCGCCAGCACCTCGTACAGCTCGGCGCGGGTGCCCCAGAAGGGCATCTCGACGACCGCCTCGAAGGGGACCGGCGGCGGGGCGTCCGCCACGGCAGCCACCGGCGTCGTGCCGCCGCCCAGTCCGATCAGCATCAGACGTCCGCCGATGGACAGGACGTTGCGGGCGGTCGTCATCGTCGCGTCCACACCGACGCAGTCCAGCACCACGTCCGCGCCGCCGGGCGGCGGCCCGACCAGCGACCGGATGCGCTCGACGGCGTCCGGACCGGCCTGCACGGTCTCGTCGGCGCCGAGCCGGCGGGCCAGGTCCAGGGCCGCGGGCCGGCTGTCGACGGCGATCACCCGTACCGCGGTCGTCTGCTTCAGGATCTGCACCGCCATGTGCCCGAGGCCGCCGACGCCGATCACCACGCACCAGTTGCCGGGGCGCAGCGCGGGCCGGGCCACCTCGATCGCGTGGTAAGGGGTCAGCGCGGCGTCGGTCAGCGGCGCGGCCGCGGCGAAGTCCAGATCGCCGATCGGCAGCAGACGTGAGGCGTGCACGCTCATCTGGTCGGCGAGGCCACCGTCGCGGCTGATGCCGATCCCGCCCACCGGCACGGTCCGGCACTGGTTCTCCAGACCCCGCAGGCAGGCCCGGCAGCGGCCGCAGCCCATGATCCCGTAGACGGCGACGCGGTCACCGGGCGACCAGCCGGTCACGCCGGCGCCGACCTCGGCGATCGTCCCGGCGACCTCGTGGCTGAGCGTCAGCGGGGTCGGGAAGACGCCGGCGGGGGCGTCGAGGATGTGCAGGTCGGAGTGGCAGGCGCCGGCGGCGCCGACGTTCAGCAGGACCTCGCCGGGTCCGGGCGTCGGGGCCGGGATCTCGACCTGTTCGAGTACACCGGGAGCGGTCATCTGGATGGCGCGCATCTGTTCTCCTTCCGGCCGGTGGCCCGCACCGGCATCGTCAGACGCCTCGTTCCGCGTGGCCGGCAAGGAGGTCCGTTCGTTCCGGGTGGCCGGCAAGGGCGTCCCTGGCTGCGGGTGCGTACCCGACCGGGTGGTGATGATGCGGTCCCCGGCGGCCTGGCGGCATTCTGCGTTGGCTTCCGCGGATCCGCGGCCTATGGTGTGGGAATGCCATCGCCGCGCCAGCAGCTCACCGGCACCGTCGTCACGGTGCCGGTGTCGCATGCCGCGTGGATCGTCGGGTTCGTGCCGGGCTGCGTGACAACGCCGGCGGCCCGGGACGCCGTGCTCACCAAGGTCCTTCCCACCTCCGGGCTGCCGAGCCCGGCTCGCTCCGGCCGCGGCCCACCGGTGGTGCAGTTCATCCTCAGAACAGCCACCAGGGCGAAGCGCTACCGCTTCGGCCCTTTTTCTTTTTCTGCGAAAGGTATGGCAATGAGCGCCCCTGCCGGCACCACCAGCATCGACCAGACATGGCTGCGCGACCTGCGCGCGAGGCTCGCCCACGAGCACGCGGAGCAGACCGCCAGACTGACCGAACTCACCGCCGACACCGGCGATCCGGGCGAGGCCCACACCCAGGCGGCCCTGCTCGTCGCCGCCCGCCAGAGCATCGAGCAGCTCGCCGGCGCCCTGCAGCGCATCGACGACGGACGGTACGGCACCTGTGACAGCTGCGCCGGGGTGATCCCGCCGGAGCGGCTCGAGGTGATTCCGCACGCCCGCCGTTGCGTGCCGTGTCAGCAGAAGCACGGCGCCTGACGAGGTCCCGCGGTGTGCCGCCCACCGGCGGCACACCGCGGTCGGACCGGGCGACCCGGCGGCGGTGATCGGCGCGCGTGACCGCGCCGGGGCCGGTCACCGCCGGCACATGATCGTCGGCGGTCGGCCGTTTTCCCGGCAACCGGGCGGGTAGGGCGCAGAGCGGGACGCCCACCGCGAAACGGAGACAGCCGATGGAGAACGACCAGTACGCCCAGCAGGACCCCGCCCGGCAGTACGGCCAGCGCGACGGTCAGCCCGTCCAGCAGCAGGAGCACCCGGGCCACACCGGCGACATGCGGCCGCAGCCCGACCACGGTGAGCGGACGTACCGGGGCAGTGGACGGCTGGCCGGCAAGCGGGCGGTGGTCACCGGCGGCGACTCGGGCATCGGGCGCGCGGTCGCGCTGGCCTTCGCCCGGGAGGGCGCCGACGTGCTGATCTCCTACCCCGACGAGGAGGAGGCCGACGCGCAGCAGACGCTGCGGCTCGTCGCCGACGCCGGCCGGCGGGGCGTCGGCATGCCTGGTGACATCACCGACGAGGACCACTGCAAGCTGCTGATCGAACGCGCCGTCGCCGAACTCGGCGGCATCGACATCCTCGCCAACGTCGCCGGATACCAGATGTCGCAGTCCGACGGCCTCGCCGGGATCGACACCGCTCAGCTCGACCGGGTCTTCAAGACCAACATCTACGCCATGTTCTGGCTCTGCAAGGCGGCGATCCCGCACCTGCCGGCCGGCGGGACCATCATCAACACCACCTCGATCCAGGCGTACGACCCGTCGCCGCAGCTGATGGACTACGCCGCCACCAAGGCGGCGATCGTCAACGTCACCAAGTCGCTCGCCGCGAACCTCGCCGACCGGGGAATCCGGGTCAACGCCGTCGCCCCGGGCGCGGTCTGGACGCCGCTGATCCCGGCGACGATGCCGCCGGAGGCGGTGGAGTCCTTCGGCGACAACTCGCCCATCGGCCGCCCTGGGCAGCCGGCGGAGCTGGCTCCCGCGTACGTCTTCTTCGCCTCCCAGGAGTCAAGCTTCGTCACCGGGGAGATCCTCGGCGTGACCGGCGGCCGGCCGATCAGCTGATCGGGGCCGCCGACCGCGCTGGCGACGGCACGTACCGTCGCGCCGCGGTCAGCCCTGCCAGACCTCGCGTACCCGGGCCGCCAGGGTGGCGGCCTGGGTACGTCCGGCACGGGCGGCCGGTCCCTGCCGCCGGGGGTCGAGCATGTTGCGGCCGATCGCCTGCCGGGCCGCCTGGTCCGGTGACATCAGTACGACCCGGGCGTGCTCGCGCAGCCGGCGCACCTGGGCCTCGACCGGCACGAGGTGCCCGACGCCGAACTGCAGCGGGGCCAGCACCACCACCCGCTCGTAGCCGGCCGCCAGGTCGGCGTTGGCCATCGAGCGCATCCCGCCGTCCATCCAGTGCCGGTCACCGATCGCCACCGGGGGCCAGACGCCGGGAACCGCGCAGCTGGCGGCGACGGCGTCGACCAGGTCGACCCCGCTGTCCCGGTCGAAGGCGACGAATTCGCCGGACTCCGCGTCGACCGCGGTGACCAGCAGCCGGCGCGCGGGCCACTGCGCCACCGCGAGGAGGGCGGCCACCCGGGCGCGGTGGGCCGCCGGTCCGGCCGGCGCGGTCACGGCCATCGCCGCCCGGCCGACCCGGGCACGGAACCGCTGCGGGTCCCGGCTGCGCACGCCCGCCCAGCCCCAGCGCAGCAGCGTGCCGGGATCCAGCCGGCCGCCGGCGCCCTTCTGCCCGCCCGACCTGGCCCTCTCGCCCGGTGGGCGGGATCGTTGCGGTCCTTCGGCGACAAGGGCCTGGTAGCTCTCCTCGATGTCGAGCCCGGCGGTGAGCCGGGCCCCGACCATCGAACCAGCCGAGGTGCCGACGACCAGGTCCGCAGCGCCGAGGTCGAGGCCGGCCTCCCGCAGGCCGGCCAGCACCCCGGTCATCCAGGCGATGCCGGTGAAGCCGCCGCCGCCCAGCACGAGCGCGCGGCTCGGCCCGCTCATCGGCCGAGGGGAGTGGTCGGGGGCGTACCGGTCACGGACCCGGGTGCGGTCCGGGGTCGCCTGGCGGATTCGGGATCTGCCGAGCGGGTGCGGGACGGGGACAACGTGACCACCTCCGAGAGGCCCCCGATTCCGCTGGTCGGCCCGGGCGGGCGGGAGTGCCACCCGAAACTAGGCAGCCCTCCCATCCCTGTCAATGCGCAGCGGGAGGCCCCTCGCCGGTCGCGGATGAATCGACGGCGGTAGGCCGGACCGCCGCCGCCGCCGACACGGGCGTCCGGTTGCCGCCGGTATGGTCGCGCTGTCCCCTGTGCCCCGTGACTTTCGCCGCGGATGTCCGGATTTTTTCGGGGCGGATCCGGGGTCGGTCCGGAATCGCTTCGGGGGTCGGGGTGGTTGTGTATGGCGTACGGCCGAGGAACGCGACCCCCGGCCCGGCGGTGAGCCGGCTGGTGTGTGTGCCGGGTGTGTGTCCCCCTTTCTCGGCCGTTTCCCATTCTTTTCGGTGAGGGCCCGTGCTTGGGTGTCGTGCTGAGTCGCGGCTCAGGTATTTGCGGGTTTTTTTCCCCTTGTTTCGAGCGTGGAGGAGTTCCCCTGATGAAGAACATTTTCCGTGGTATTGGTGTGGGTGTCGCGGGTCTGGCGTTCGCTTCTGGTGTGGTTGCGGGTCCGGCGGTTCCGGTGTTCGCGCAGGCGGCTGAGGTGGCGCAGCCGGGTACCGTGGCCGTGGCGCAGGTGCGGGCCGGTCCGGATCACGCTGCCCTGGCGACGAGTGTGCAGGGTAAGCAGTCGCGTATCGATCTGTCTGCGGAGCAGCAGGAGAACGCGAAGGCGATCGTGGCGGCGACGAAGGATTCGGGTATGAACGAGCGTGCTGCGGTGATCGCGGTGGCTACTGCGATGCAGGAGTCGAAGTTGGAGAACCTGGGTCATCTGGGTGCGGCCAACGATCATGATTCGCAGGGTCTGTTCCAGCAGCGTCCGTCCAGTGGTTGGGGCTCGGTGGAGCAGATTCGGGATCCGCAGTACTCGACGACTGCGTTCCTTGATTCCCTTGACGAGGTTGAGGGTTGGGAGCAGATGCCGTTGACCGTCGCGGCGCAGAAGGTGCAGGTGTCGGCGTACCCGAACGCGTACGCGCAGTGGGAGACCCAGGCCGCCGAGCTGGTCGCCCAGCACTGGTGACGGACACCGACAAAGAGCAACCACAACAGCAGACGAACGAAGGCCGGGCACCATGGGTGCCCGGCCTTCGGCGCATCGACATCCCGGACCGGTCACGTTCACCGGTCGTGCGCCGGCCCGCAGGCTCCTGCCCTAAGGTGGACGCAGACCCGTTGCCGACGAGGGAGGGCCGCGCTCATGGGCCTGCGCACGTTCCTCCAGGGCTGGCCCGTCTACCGCCAGCTCACCGGTACCGACCCGCTCGGTCTCGGCGCGGCCGCCCAATCGCCGCGCTCGCGCAGCCTGACACCGCGTACCGACACGGCCGACTCGATGGCCCGCTCGGTCTGCCCGTACTGCGCGGTCGGCTGCGGCCAGCGCGTCTACGTCTCCGACGGCAAGGTCACCCAGATCGAGGGCGACCCGGACAGCCCGATCTCCCGCGGCCGGCTCTGCCCGAAGGGCGCGGCGAGCAAGAACCTCGTCACCAGTGAGCGGCGCCAGACCAAGGTCCGCTACCGCCGCCCGTACGGCACCGACTGGGAGGAGCTCGACCTCGACACCGCGCTGGAGATGATCGCCGACCGGGTGCTCGCGGCCCGGGAGCAGACCTGGGAGTCCAGCGACGACAAGGGACGGCCGCTCAACCGCACCCTCGGCATCTCCAGCCTGGGCGGTGCGACGCTGGACAACGAAGAGAACTATCTGATCAAGAAGCTCTTCACCGCGATGGGCGCGATCCAGATCGAGAACCAGGCCCGTATTTGACACTCCGCCACCGTTCCCGGTCTGGGGACGAGCTTCGGTCGCGGCGGCGCGACGGACTTCCAACAGGATCTGATCAACTCTGACGTCATCGTCATCCAGGGCTCCAACATGGCCGAGTGTCATCCGGTGGGATTCCAGTGGGTGATGGAGGCGAAGAAGCGGGGTGCCACGGTCATCCACGTCGACCCGCGGTTCACCCGTACCAGCGCCGTGGCCGACCTGCACGTGCCGATCCGGGCCGGCACCGACATCGCCTTCCTCGGCGGCATCGTGCGTCACATCCTGGCCAACGAACTCGACTTCCGGGAGTACGTGCTCGCCTACACCAACGCGGCGACCATCGTCAGCGAGCACTTCGTCGACACCGAGGAGCTCGACGGTCTCTTCTCCGGCTTCGACCCCGAGACCGGCACGTACGACCAGACCAGCTGGCAGTACCAGGGCCAGGAGGACGAGGGCGACGAGCAGGACAGCGCGCAGCAGCGGGAGACCGCCGCCGGGCTTGAGCAGGAATCGCACGGGCCGCCGACCGACAGCGACAAGGACCGCGACGAGACGCTGCAGCATCCCCGCTGCGTCTACCAGATCCTCAAACGGCACTTCGCCCGCTACACCCCGGAGCTGGTCGAGCAGGTCTGCGGGGTGCCGGCGGAGCTGTTCGACCAGGTGGCGCAGGCCTGGACGCGCAACTCCGGCCGGGAGCGCACCGGGGCGCTGGTCTACTCAGTGGGCTGGACCCAGCACACCGTCGGCGTGCAGTACATCCGCACCGGCGCGATCATTCAGCTGCTGCTGGGCAACGTCGGCCGCCCGGGCGGCGGCATCCTCGCGCTGCGCGGTCACGCCAGCATCCAGGGTTCCACCGACATTCCGACCCTGTTCAACCTGCTGCCGGGTTACCTGCCGATGCCGCACCACGCCGACCATCCGACGTACGCCGAGTGGGTCGACAGCATCCGCCACCCCGACCAGAAGGGTTTCTGGGTCAACGCCGACGCGTACGCGGCGAACCTGCTCAAGGCGTACTGGGGCGAGGCGGCGACGCCCGACAACGACTTCTGCTACGACTACCTGCCCCGGCTGACCGGCGACCACGGCACCTATCAGCAGGTGCTGAACATGATCGACGGCAAGATCAAGGGGTATTTCCTGCTCGGGCAGAACCCGGCTGTCGGCTCCGCGCACGGCCGCGCCCAGCGCCTGGGCATGGCCAACCTCGACTGGCTGGTGGTCCGCGACCTGTTCATGATCGAGTCGGCGACGTTCTGGAAGGACGGCCCGGAGGTCGCCACCGGCGAGATCGTCCCGGAACAGTGCAGGACCGAGGTCTTCTTCCTGCCGGCCGCCTCCCATGTGGAGAAGGAGGGCACCTTCACCCAGACCCAGCGGCTGCTGCAGTGGCGTGAGAAGGCCCTCGACCCGTCCGGTGACTGCCGCTCCGAGCTCTGGTTCTTCTACCACCTCGGACGGATCATCCGGCAGCGGCTGGCGGGCTCCACCCACCCGCGCGACCGGGCGCTGCTCGACCTGACCTGGGACTACCCCGTCCACGGCCGCTACGACGAGCCGAGCGCCGAGGCGGTGCTGCGTGAGATCAACGGCTATGAGGTGGCGACCGGCCGGCCACTGAGCTCCTTCACCGAGATGAAGAACGACGGCACCACCGCCGGCGGCTGCTGGATCTACACCGGCGTCTACGCCGACGGGGTCAACCAGGCCGCCCGCCGCAGATCGCGCCACGAACAGGACCTGGTCGCCGCCGAGTGGGGCTGGGCCTGGCCGGCGAACCGTCGCATGCTCTACAACCGGGCCTCGGCCGATCCGCAGGGCCGGCCGTGGAGCGAGCGCAAGCGCTACATCTGGTGGGACGAGGCGGCCGGGCGCTGGACCGGGCCGGACGTGCCCGACTTCGAGGTGACCAAGCCGCCGGACTACCGTCCCGGCCCGGACGCCACCGGTCCGGCGGCGATCGCCGGCGACGACCCGTTCATCATGCAGGCCGACGGGAAGGGCTGGTTGTACGCGCCCACCGGCGCCCTCGACGGACCGCTGCCCACCCACTACGAGCCGGCCGAGTCACCGGTACGCAACCGCCTCTACGGCCGCCAGGCCAACCCGGTACGCAAGCGCTACGACCACCCGGTGAATCCCGCCCATCCGGAGCCGCCGCACGCCGACGAGCAGCTCTACCCGTACGTTTTCACGGTCAGCCGGCTCACCGAGCACCACACCGCCGGCGGCATGAGCCGCAACGTGCGGTACCTGGCGGAGCTGCAACCGGAGATGTTCGTCGAGGTCTCCCCGGCACTCGCCGCCGAACGCGGCCTGACCCACCTGGGCTGGGCACATCTGATCACCGCCCGCTCGGCGGTCGAGGCGCGGGTGCTGGTCACCGAGCGGATCCGGCCGCTGCGCATCGAGGACCGGTTGCTGCACCAGGTCTGGCTGCCCTACCACTGGGGTGGGGAGGGGCTGATCACCGGCGACTCCGCCAACGACCTCTTCGGCATCACCCTGGACCCGAACGTGCTGATCCAGAGCAGCAAGGTCGGCACCTGCGACGTGCGGCCGGGTCGTCGGCCGAGAGGGCCGGCGCTGCGGGCGCTGATAGAGCAGTACCACCGCCGCAGCGGCGGGCCGGGTGGGAGTCCGCCGAGCGCCGATCAGGAGAGACCGCGATGACCGACCTGCGCCCCGGTGCCGACACCCCCTCAGCCCGCACGGCCCACGCCGGTTCGCCGGACCGTGGCCCGGCCCCTGCCGGCGCCGATTCGCCCGCCGCCCGCGCCGGGTACGCCGATCCGCCGCCGCGAATGGGTTTCTTCACCGACACCAGCGTCTGCATCGGCTGCAAGGCCTGCGAGGTCGCCTGCAAGGAGTGGAACGGCGTCCCGGACACCGGTTTCGACCTGCTGGGCCTCTCGTACGACAACACCGGCGCCCTGACCGCGAACTCCTGGCGGCACGTCGCCTTCATCGAGCAACCCGCCGCCCCGGCCCCCGCCCCGGCCGCCGGGCGCACCCAGTTCCTCGGCATGCCCGGCGCCGCCCCGCCCGGTCGCGACAGCACGGCGCCGCGCACCGACTTCCGCTGGCTGATGATGTCCGACGTCTGCAAGCACTGCACCGAGGCGGCCTGCCTGGACGTCTGCCCGACCGGTGCGCTCTTCCGCACCGAGTTCAGCACGGTGGTGGTGCAGGAGGACATCTGCAACGGCTGCGGTTACTGCGTCTCGGCCTGCCCGTACGGGGTCATCGACAAGCGGGCCGGTGACGGCCGGGCCTGGAAGTGCACCCTCTGCTACGACCGCATCGGCGCGGGCATGACGCCGGCGTGCGCCCAGGCATGCCCGACGGAGTCCATCCAGTACGGCGAACTCGACGAGCTGCGACGGCGCGCCGACGAACGGCTGGCGCACCTGCGGGATGCGGGCGTGAGCTCCGCTCAGCTCTACGGGCATGACCCGGGCGACGGTGTCGGCGGTGACGGGGCGTTCTTCCTGCTGCTGGACGAGCCGGAGGTCTACGGTCTTCCGCCGGACCCGGTGGTCACCACCCGGGACCTGCCGAAGATGTGGCGGCGTGCCGGGCTCGCAGCGCTGGCCATGGCGGCGGCCACCGTCGCCGCCTTCGTGGGAGGTCGACCGTGAGCAGCGCAGCGCAGGACCCGGCCGGGCGCGAGCGCGCCGGGGGAGACGCGGACCGGGTCGGCGACCGCTTCCGCCGCTACCAGGCCGGGATGTCGGCCGGCGGGGACCCGGCCGGCGACCCGCTCCGCGGCCGGCCCGGTGCCACCCCGGGCCGCGGGTCGGCGGGCGGTCGCGGGCGGGGCGGTGGCCGCGGTGGTCGGGGGGAGCAGCCCGCGGTGCCGCCGGCGGAGTTCACCTCGTACCACGGTCGGCCGGTGCTCAAGGCGCCGGTCTGGACCCGGGACATCCCGGCGTACCTCTTCACCGGCGGCCTGTCGTCCGGGGCGGCGCTGCTGGCCGCTGGCGGCGACCTGACCGGCCGTACGGCGCTGCGCCGCGCCGGGCGGCTCACCGCGCTCGGCGCGATCGGCGCCAGCACCTACTTCCTCATCGCCGACCTGGGCCGCCCGGCGCGCTTCCACCACATGCTGCGGGTGGCGAAGCCGACCTCGCCGATGTCGGTCGGCACCTGGATCCTGTCGGTGTTCGGCCCGGCGGCCGGCATCGCCGCGATCGCCGAAGCCGCGCCGCTTCTGCCGCGCCGGGGCCCGCTCGGGCTCGTCCGGCGGCTGCTGCCCGGCGCGGGCCGTGCCGCCGGTCTGGTCTCGGCCACCACCGCGCCGGCGCTGGCGACCTACACCGCCGTCCTGCTCGCCGACACCGCGGTGCCCTCCTGGCACGAGGCGTACCCGTACCTGCCGTTCGTCTTCGCCGGTAGCGCGCTGGCCAGCGGCGCCGGCAGCGCCCTGATCGCGGTCGCGCCGCAGCAGGCCGGCCCGGCCCGCCGGCTGGCGGTGGCCGGCGCCGCGCTGGAACTCGCCGGTGCGCACCGCATCGAGCGTCGCCTCGGCCTGCTCAGCGAGCCGTACCGCACCGCACGGGCGGGTCGGCTGCTCCACGCCGGGCGGGCGCTCACCGCGGCCGGGGTGGCCGGGGCGCTGCTGGGGCGCCGTAGCCGGGCGGTCTCGGCGCTGTCGGGGGCGGCGCTGCTGGCCGCCTCGGTGGTGACCCGCTTCGGACTCTACGAAGGTGGCGTCGCCTCGGCCCGCGACCCCCGCTACACGGTGATGCCGCAGCGCCGTCGCCGCGATGCCCGGACGGCTGCCGGCACTGCTCCTCAATGAGCCGGCCGACGAGGATTGCAGAGTCGACACCACCACCGGCACTGACTGATCTTGATAGCATGGCGGGCGTTGGCTTCGATGGGCGTGCATGCACCCCGGAAGCCATTGGAGGCGTTCAGGCGGCTGGTGCCCCTCCCGGTCTTCAACACCGGTGTGGTCCGGGATCCGGGCCAGGCGGGTTCGATTCCCGTCCGCCTCCGCCACCCGACGACGTGAGGACGGTCCATGGGCGACGGTGCGAGCGACCCGCGCCGGCGGATACCCCGTACCGACGCGCTGCTCGCCGATCCGCGGCTGGCGGCAGCCGTGCACCGGTTCGGCCGCGCCCGCGCCAAGTCCGTGATCGCCGAGGCGCAGCAGCGTGCCCGTCGCGGTGAGATCCCGCCCGAGCAGGTCGCCGACACCGCCGCCGGGCTGCTGACGCAGGACCGCGGACGGCGTGGTGTCCTCAATGCCACTGGTGTCGTGCTCCACACCAACCTGGGCCGGGCCCCGCTCTCGGGCTCCGCCGTCGCCGCCCTGGTGGCCGCAGCCGGGCACACCGATGTCGAACTCGACCTGGCCACCGGCCGGCGGGCCCGGCGCGGCCGGGACGCCCTGGCCGCGCTCGCCGCGGCGGTGCCCGCCGCCGGTGACGTGCACGTGGTCAACAACGGCGCCGCCGCGCTGGCACTGGCCGCCGCGGTGCTCGCCGGCGGCCGGGAGATCGTCGTCAGCCGCGGCGAACTCGTCGAGATCGGCGACGGGTTCCGCCTGCCCGACCTGCTGGTCAGCACCGGCGCACGACTGCGCGAGGTCGGCACCACCAACCGCACCACCCTGGCCGACTACGCGGCGGCGATCGGTCCGCAGACCGGCTTCGTCCTCAAGGTGCACCCGTCGAACTTCGTGGTCTGCGGCTTCACGTCGGCCGTGCCGGTGCGGCAACTGGCCGGCCTCGGCGTACCGGTGGTGGCCGACATCGGCTCCGGGCTGCTGCGGCCCGATCCGCTGCTGCCCGACGAACCGGACGCCGCCACCACCCTCGCTGCCGGCGCCGACCTGGTGACCGCCAGCGGCGACAAGCTGCTCGGCGGTCCGCAGGCCGGGCTGCTGCTCGGCCGCGCCGATCTGATCGAACGGCTGCGGCGGCACCCGCTGGCCCGCGCGCTGCGGGTCGACAAACTCACCTTCGCGGCCCTGGCCGCGACTCTCGCCGACCCATGCCCGCCGGTACGCGCGGCCCTGCACGCCGATCCCGTCGAGCTCCGCCGGCGGGCCGAGCGCCTCGGCGCGGCGCTGGGGCGGGCCGGGCACAAGGCCGAGGTGGTCCCCAGCGCCGCGGTCGTCGGCGGCGGGGGAGCGCCCGGCGTCGAGCTGGACTCCTGGGCGCTCGCTCTGCCGGCGGCCCACGCGGCGGCGCTGCGCGGGGCCGACCCGGCCGTTCTCGGCCGGGTGGTGCGCGGGCGTCTCCTGCTCGACCTGCGCTGCCTCGCGCCGGAACAGGACGCGCTCCTGCTCGCCGCCCTGCTGCGCCTGCCCGCGGAGACCTGAGGTGTGGGTGGTCGCCACGGCCGGGCACGTCGATCACGGCAAGTCCACCCTGGTCCGCGCGCTGACCGGAATGGAGCCGGACCGCTGGGCGGAGGAACGCCGCCGGGGGATGACCATCGACCTCGGCTTCGCCTGGACCACCCTGCCCTCCGGCGCGACGGTGGCCTTCGTCGACGTACCCGGCCACGAGCGGTTCGTGCCGAACATGCTCGCCGGCGTCGGTCCGGTCCCGGCGGCGCTGATCGTGGTCGCCGCCGACGAGGGCTGGATGCCGCAGTCAGCCGAGCATCTGGCCGCACTGCACGCCCTCGGCGTCCGGCACGCTCTGCTCGCGGTGACCCGTACGGACCTCGCCGATCCGGGTCGTGCGCTGCGCCAGGCCCGCGCCGAGATTGCCGCCACCAGCCTCGGAGAGGTGGCGGCGGTGGCGGTCAGCGGCACCACCGGCGCCGGCCTGGACGAGCTGCGGTTCGCGCTGGACCAGCTCGGTGCGGCCCTGCCGGCGCCGTCGACCTCGGCGCCCGTACGGCTCTGGGTCGACCGTTGCTTCGTCGTGCGCGGCAGCGGCACCGTCGTCACCGGAACCCTCGGCGCGGGGCGGCTGCGCGTCGGCGACGAACTGGAGATCGCAGGCAGCGGCGAACGGGTCCGGGTACGCGGACTGCAGTCGCTGGGCCGGACCTGCTCGCAGGTGCCGGCGGTGGCCCGGGTGGCGCTCAACCTGCGCGGCGTCGCACATCAGCGGCTCGCCCGCGGCGAGGCGCTGCTGAGCCCGGGGCGGTTCCACCGCAGCGACTGCGTCGACATCCGCCTGGCCGGCGATCCGGCCGCCGACCTGCCCGCGCAGCTCACCCTGCACGTCGGCGCGGCCGCGGTCGGCGTGCGGGTACGCCCTCTCGGACCGGACACCGTCCGGCTGCGACTGGCCACCGCGCTGCCGCTGCGCGTCGGTGACCGGGCACTGCTGCGCGACCCGGGTCGGCACCGGGTCACCGGCGGGGTCACCGTGCTCGACGTCGACCCGCCGCCACTGCGCCGGCGCGGCGCCGCGGCGGCCCGGGCGCAACTGCTCGCCGCCATGGACGGCAGCCCCGACTTCACCGGCGAGCTGCGCCGTCGCCGCCTGGTGCAGGGTGCGCGCCTGGCCCGGATGGGGGTGCCCGTGCAGGGGACGCCGCTGGCCGGGGACTGGTACGTCGATCCCGCGCACCGCGACGACCTGCGTGCGCGTCTCGCCGCCGAGGTGGCCCGGCACCAGCGGGAGAACCCCCTCGCCGCCGGGCTGCCGGTCGACACGCTCTGCCGGCTCCTCGGACTGCCGGACCGGGCGCTGCTGGCACCGCTGGTCCCGGCGCCGCTTGTGCTGCGCGACGGCCGGGTGGGCACGCCGAGCCCGCTTCCGGCGGGGGTGCTGCGGGCCGTCGAGCGGATCCGGCAGGACTTCGCGCACGCGCCGTTCCGGGCACCGGAGAGCGACCTGCTGACCGCCCTCGGGCTCGGGCCGCGGGAGATCGCCGCCGCCGTCCGCTCCGGCCTGCTCTTCCGGGTCGCCGAGAATGTCGTGCTGCCCCCGGACGCCGTCGAGGCGGCGGCTCGGGTGCTGGCCGGCCTGCCGCAGCCCTTCACCCTCAGCGCGGCCCGCCGAGCCCTGGACACCTCCCGGCGGGTGGCGGTCCCGCTGTTGGAGACCCTGGACCGCCAGGGAGTCACCCGGCGGCTGCCGGACGACTCCCGGACGCTCGGCGGGCCGTGAAACCGGGCCCGCCGACGCCGCGGCTCGCCTACCGTGAGCAGGTATGGAGGCCGCTGCGATCTGGCGGGACAAGAACCACCGGTGGCGCATCGAGGCGTACCGGGCCCCGGATCTGCGGTTCGCCGTCTACGCCACGAACGCGCTGGCGGAGTCGGCGCCGCTCTGGCTGTTCGGCATGCGCTCGCTGGCCCGGTGGCTCATGTCGCACTCCATCGAGCTGGACGACCTGGAGAAGGCCTGAGCGGTGCACCTGGACTTTTCTCGGCGTTCGTAGTATTTGACCGTTTTGCGGGGTTTACCGTGCGGTGGTGAAGAACCGACGTTTTCGCATCTTCGTGGCGGTCGCCGCCGGCCTGGCGGTGCTCTACTTCGGCAGCGGCGGCGACTCGGCGGGCCAGGACCGCCAGATCTCCAACGGCGTCCTGATCTGGGCGCTGATCGCGGCAGCCGCCGTCTACCACCTCACCAGACCCAGCGACAGTGGCACCCCGGTGAGCTGAGCGCCGCTCACCGGGCCGGCTGGACACAGGCATCCGGTACGAGGTCGCCGAGGTCGACCCGGATCAGCGCGGCGACAAGCCGGTCGAACTGCCCAGCCGAGACCAGTTCGCGCAGCGCGCGCGCATCCGCGGGCAGCCCCACCCGGCGGGCGCCGGAGAGCACCCGCCGGTCGGCGAAGGGCCGCAGATCGGTCCAGACCCGCTGCACCTCGCGCAGGAAGATGTCAGCGCCGGTCGGCCCGATGCCGGGGAACCCGGTGAGCAGCCGCCGCAGCGCCACCGGATCCGCGCCGGCCTCGGCGTGCAGCCGGCGCAGGTCGCCGCGCCAGCGCTGCCGGCAGAGCACCGCGCCCTCCCCGAGCCGGGTCGCGGTGCTCTCGTCGTACCGCCGGTAGTGGGCCCGGCCGAGCGCGTCGACCCGTTGCTGCCAGCTCAGCCGTTCCATCCCCGACGGTGTCGCACCGCCGGCGGCGAAGAGTTCCCGGGCGGCGGCCACCGCCATGCCGGCGCGGATGCGGGTGCTGAGCAGCTCCGCCAGGACCAGCAGCTGGTACAGCGGCCGTGGCCGGTCGGCCAGCGTGATCCCCGCGCTTTCGGCGTAGGTCCGCCCGCCCTGGTCCACCAGGCAGCGGGCGAGCGTCGCATCGTCGGTCACCGGCACCGGTTACCCTCCCGGCCCGCCGGTATCCGCCGCATCCGCGTATGCGCGGCCGTGCCCCGGGTACGCGAAGCGGGGTCGTGCCGCGACCATCGGCGCGACCGGGAGAGAGGGGAAATCCGTGACGAACGTCCAGCAGCCGGAGATGCGGCGCAACGGCAAGAACCCGACCGTGCAGGACAGCAAGGGGCCGGCGCCGCATGCTCCTCGTCGCCTCCGGGTCAGCGTGGCTCGCCAGGGCCCCGTTCGCCCTTCGGGCCCAGTCCCCGGTCACTGCGGAGTACGCCCCGGCGCCCCCGCTCGTCCTTGAGGATGCGGTTGGCCTCCTCGTTGGCGTGCTCGTCGACCGCGCGGCCGGAGTTCTCCAGCTCCTTGCGCAGCCTGGCGCGTTCCACGTCGTACGCGTGACTTCCCGGTCGTGATCCCGGCATGATGCCTCCCCGTGTTCTGGTCCGGCCCCGCGCCTACCCGGCGGCACGGCGGTCATGCCGGTATCGCCGGCCGCGGACGGCGGGGCGGCCGCCGACCGGGCTCGGGCGCCGCCCGGTATGGTCTTTGCCGTGCAGCAACAGTTGCAGTCGGAGGGTGATCTGCCGGTGGTCGCTCCGGCCGGCCGGGCTTTTCTCGACTCGCCCCCGGACCAGCTGGCCGAGACCGCAGACCGCCTCGCCCGCGCCGAGCTCGGCGCGCGCCGGCTGGAGGTGCTGCTCGCCGACTACCGGCTCAGCGGTCTCTGGCCTGTGATCTCCGCCGGGAAGCCGACCTCGCTGATGGACGGTGCCGCCGCCGGTTCCCAGCGGTGTTTCCGCAGCCAGCGCCGGATCGTCGAGCTCCTCGCCGAGGGGGGCTGCCGGTGGCACCTGCCGATGACGATCTGGGGGGACCGGATCGGTGTGCTGCGCGTCGACTTCGATCCCGAGCCGGCCGAGCCGACGCTGCGCCGGGCGCAGTTGATCGCCGACGAACTGGCGCTGGCGTTGCGCGCGGCGGACCAGTGCACCGACAGGTACCGGCGCAGCCGCCGGCAGGAGCGGCTCAGCATGGCAGCCGAGCTGCAGTGGGAGCTGCTGCCGGGGCGCGCGCTGACCGGTGTGACGTACCGGCTCGCCGGGCAGCTCGAGCCCGCGTACACGATCGGCGGTGACCATTTCGACTGGTCGGTCGAGGACCGGCGGCTGGTTGTCACCGTGCTCAACGGCGACGGCTGGGGGCTGTCCGCGGCGCTGCTGACGTCGCTGACGGTCAACGCCATGCGCAACGCCCGCCGGGCCGGCGGCAACCTCGTCGAGCAAGCCGAGCTGGCGTCGGACACCGTCTACTCCCACCACCGCGGAGAGCGTCACGTGGCGACCCTGCTGCTCGACGTGGACCTGGACAGCGGACGGGTCCGGGCGGTCGACGCCGGTTCGCCGCGGGCGCTGCTGGTCCGCGGGACGACAGTGCGGCCGCTGGAGTTCGAGCAGCAGATGCCGCTGGGGATGTTCCCCGAGACCCGCTACGAAGAGCAGGAGTTCGACCTCGAACCGGGTGACCGGCTCTTCGTGGTCAGCGACGGGGTCCACTCGGCCGGGTCCGGCGCCAGTGCGCCGTACGGCGACCGGGCGATGCCGCGGGCGATGCGGGCGGCCCGGTTACAGCCCGCCGGGGAAGCCGTCGGCGCGGTCATGCGGGAAATGTACGCACACCATGCGGGCTCCGGCCTGCGTGACGACGCGGTGATCGTCTGCCTGGACTGGCTGGGGCCCGCGCGCGCCGAACCCGACGGCGGTCGCGGCGGCGTCTGTCCGTGATGTACCACGTGAGGCGGCATCAAAGCACCGGGAACGGGTACGCCGCCGGGCGATCCTCGAGGAGGGGACGCGCGGGCGGGGGCCCTCGATGCGTTATGACGAATTCGTCGGCCAGGTGCGCCGGCGCGGCGGGTACGCCGACGAGGCCGAGGCCGCGGTCGTCACCCAGGCGGTGCTGGGGGTGCTCGGCCACCGTCTCGACGAAGCCGATGCCGAAGAGCTCGGCTGCCGGCTGCCGCTGCCGATGGGGATGTGGCTGACCGGTGACGGCGGTCCGTCGGTGCCGATCGGCACCGACGAGTTCCTCCAGCGAGTCGGGATCGCGACCGGGGTGCCACCGGAGACCGCCGAGACCGATGCGCGCGCGGTGCTGCGTACGGTCGCCGCGGCGGTCTCGGCGACCGAACTCGACGCGGTGCTGGCCCGGCTGCCCGCCGGTTATGCGGCGCTCTTCGGCCAGAACGGCGATCATTCCGACACCTAGCCTCCTAGGACGGTCTGGACGGCGTGAGGTCGACGTCACCAAACGAACCCCGGGCCGAGCGCACGGCAGACAGGTCCCGGGCCAGCGGGCCGATATAGTGGCAGCGCGAAAGAGCGGCTTCAGGTCCACAGCCGGCCCCGGCAGCCGGCCGGCGAGCCGCCGGGCAGTAGGCGCAACGACCCGGTGGTGAGCGGAGCCGGCCCGGCCAGATGGCACCGGTCCTCTCCCCACCTGCCGCGGTGGCTGCGCCGCCGGGCACCGGAACCGCACAGCGGTGTTGCAGAGGGAGGTGCGGTGACGAGTCGGCCGTCCAGGACGACCCGCTCCCAGTCCGGCGGTTCCGGAGCAGGGGGCATCGGCGACCGGATCCTCACCATCCCCAACCTGATCAGCTTCGCCCGGCTGATCGGCGTACCGGTCTTCCTCTACCTGTTCCTGAGCGCACGGGCCGACCTCGCTGCCATGGTGGTGCTCGCCATCGGCGGCACCAGCGACTGGGTGGACGGCTACCTCGCCCGCCGGATGGACCAGGTCAGCCGGCTCGGGGAGCTGCTCGACCCACTCGCCGACCGGCTCTACATCCTCGCGACGCTGGTGGCCTTCACCCTCCGCGACGTGGTGCCCTGGCAGTTCACCGCCGCGTTGCTCGCCCGGGAGGTCCTGCTGTTCGGGTCGCTGCTGGTGCTGCGCCGCCACGGCCACGGACCGCCCCCGGTGCACTACGTCGGCAAGACCGCCACCTTCATCCTCCTTGCCGCCTTCCCGGTGCTGCTGCTGGCCGCGGCGGTGCCCGCGGCGGCCACCGTCGCCATGGCGATCGGCTGGGGCCTCGCGTGGTGGGGCCTGGTGCTGTACTGGGTGGCCGGCGCCCTCTACGTGGTGCAGGCGACCCGGCTGGTACGGGAGTCGCGGCGCCTGCGGGAGTCGCGGTGAGCCGTCCCGTCGACCCCGGCTCTCCCGGCGACCCGGAAGGCACTCCGGCGAGCAAGCCGGAACGGCACTACGCCCCCGATTTCCTCACCCAGCTCTTTCAGGACCCGCTGGATCCCGGCTACGCCGACGCGGCGGCCGGCCGCTCCGGTGACCGCGAGGCCCGCACCTGGCGCTGGGGAACCCTGCGCACCCTCACACTGGTCACTCTGGTCGTGACGGGGATGCTCTTCGCGATGGCGTACCGCAAGACCGTCGCCGAGGAGCCCGACCGCAGCCAGGCCCGGGCCGGACTGATCGCGCAGATCCACGAGCGGGAGAAGGACGCCGACGATCTTGCCCGCCGCACCGAACAGCTGCGCCGGGAGGTCTCCGCGGCCCGGTCCGCCGCGCTGACCGACACCGAGGCCATCCGGCTGCGTGAACTGGAGGCGGTGACCGGCTTCGGGCGGGTCAGCGGTGACGGTGTCGTGGTCCGGGTCGCCGACGCCCCGGACGCCGAGAGCGCCAACAGCCGCGTCCTCGACATCGATCTGCAGAAGATCGCCAACGCGCTCTGGAACGCCGGTGCCGAGGCGATCGCGATCAACGGGCAGCGTCTCACCTCGACCTCGACCATCCGGTCGGCCGGCGGCACGATCCTGGTCGATTTCCGGCCGGTCACCGGCCCGTACGAGGTCACCGCCATCGGACCGCGGCAGATGGAGCGCGAGTTCTCGGCCAGCGAGACCGCCGGCGTGATGCGCAGAGTCGTCCAGGTCTACGGCATCTCGTTCGAGATCGCCGACGCCGACGACCTCACCCTGCCGGCCGCCGCTGAGCCGCAGTTACGCTACGCCGAGCCGCTGGTGACTCCGGATCCCACGGAGTCGGGCGCGGCGAACGGCTCGCCGCCGATCGGGGCGAGCCCGCGACCGAGCTCCTCCGGAGGTGGCTGATGATCCCGGTACTGGCGTTGGTGGCCGGCATCGTGCTCGGGCTGTATCTCGACCCGGCGGTGCCGGCGCCGCTGCTGCCGTACCTGCCGATCGCCGTCGTGGCGGCGCTGGACGCGGTCTTCGGCGGCATCCGGGCCAAGCTGGACGGGATCTTCGACGACAAGCAGTTCGTGATCTCGTTCATCTCCAACGTCCTCGTCGCCGGCCTCATCGTCTACCTCGGTGACCAGTTGGGTGTGGGCGGCCAGCTCTCCACCGGCGTGGTGGTGGTACTCGGCGTCCGCATCTTCGGCAACGTCGCCGCGATCCGCCGACACCTGTTCAGAGCGTAGGTTTGCTGTGATGAGCCAGGAACCGAGCGATACCGGCACCGGCTGGCCCGCGGGTGCGGCACCGGGCCGCCCCGCCGGCGCTGCCGGCGAGCCCGATCCGCGCCCCGACGCGCCCCCGGCCGACGAGCTGAGCGACATCTCGCCGGCCGCGGCGCGCGAGCTCGGCGCCGACGGGACGCCGACCGGCACGGGCGATGCGCAGCAGGAGGTGCCGGCGAGCACGGCGCTGCCCGGCGTGCCGTCCGCGCAGCCGCAGCCGGCCGCGCGTCGGGCACCCGAGCGCGGCGCCGGGGCCGATGAACCCGGGCCTGCCGCCCTCGCGGAAGCGCCCGAGCACGGCGCCGCGGTCGGCGAACCCGAGCAGGACGCCGGAGCCGAGACGACCGGGGCGTCTGCCGGCGGGGACGGCGCCGCGCCTCGCGGCGGTCTCAAGTTCTGGGCGCCGTTCTCCGGGGGCACCCCGGCGGGACTGGTCATTGTGATCTTGCTGGCACTGCTCGGGTTCACCGTGGCGGTCCAGTTCAAGTCCACCGCCACCGACGGGTCGCTGAGCACCGCCCGGCAGGAGGACCTGGTCCGCATCCTCTCCGACCTGCAGTCCCAGGAGGAGCGCCTCAACCAGGAGATCCGTGAGCTCGAGGAGAGTCAGCGGCAGCTGCGCTCCGGCGAGGAGGGCCGGCAGGCGGCGCTGGAGGAGGCGGCCAAGCGTGCCGACGAGCTCGGCATCCTCGCCGGCACGCTCAAGGCCACCGGGCCCGGCATGGAGGTGACCTTCGCAGGGCGGGGTACGCCGATCAGCGCCTCTGTGCTGCTCAACGCCGTGCAGGAGCTGCGCGGCGCCGGCGCCGAGGCGATGCAGATCTCCGGGGCCGACCGCGGAATGGTGCGCATCGTCGCGTCCACCTACTTCGTCGACGCGTCTCCTTCCGCCGAGAGCGGTGTGATCGTCGACGGCCGGCGGTTGACCGGGCCGTACACGATCACGGTGATCGGTGATCCGGCGACGATGCGGACCGCGCTGAACATTCCGGGCGGGGTGGTCTCATCGGTGAGCAAGGACGGCGGTACCGTGACCATGGAAGAACGCAGGACGGTGGAGGTCATCGCCGTGCGCGGATCGATCAGCTTGAAACATGCCCAGCCGGTATCCTGACCGCGCGGCGCGCGGCGTGTCGCCTCGCCCCGCGTGATCAGCGCGACGACGAAGGACTCGACTGGTGATACCTGATGATCTGCGGTACACCGCCGACCACGAGTGGGTGGCCGGCGGCGAGGGCGCGAACGTGCGGGTGGGCATCACCCACTTCGCGCAGGACGCCCTGGGTGACATCGTCTACGTGCAGCTGCCCGAGACAGGTGCCGTGATGACAGCCGGGGATCCGTTCGGAGAGATCGAGTCGACCAAGAGCGTCTCGGAGCTCTACGCGCCGGTCGACGGCACGGTGGTGGCCCGCAACGAAGCGCTGGCCGACACCCCCGAGCTGATCAACACCGACCCGTACGGCGAGGGCTGGCTGATCGAGCTGGCGCCGGCCGAACCGGCCGCGGTGCAGAACCTGCTCACCGCGACGGCGTACGGCGAACTGACTGGAAGCTGAGCGCGCGGACATCGCGATGGCGGTGTGTGCGCGTCCGGTTGCTCTGTATTTCGGCGCTGGCTAGGCTCGTCCAGTTGACCGAGAAGAAACCATAGGGCGTTACGGAATTGCCTTCCCTGGGCACGGGGAGCCAGCCGCCGGGAGTGAAAGCACTCGGCGGCCAGACCCGCCATCCCTGACGCCGACTGAATAGAACCGTGAGGTGGTCCCATGACGCGCCCAGACGACGAGTTCCCCCCACTCGACGTCACTTCGACGCTCAATCTCGGTTCGCTCGAGGAAGTGCTCGAGGGTCCGGAGACCGAGGTGGCGCCGAACCGCATGTCCGGTTCGCTGCCCCCCGGGATGGCGCTGCTGGTCGTCCGGCGGGGTCCGAACGCCGGAGCCCGGTTCCTCCTGGACCACGACGTCACCACCAGCGGGCGGCACCCCGACAGTGACATCTTCCTCGACGACGTGACGGTTTCCCGCCGCCACGCCGAGTTCCACCGTGACGGCAACACCTTCACGGTCCGGGACGTGGGCAGCCTCAACGGCACCTACGTCAACCGGGAGCGGGTCGAGGCGGCAACGCTGAGCAACGGTGACGAGGTGCAGATCGGCAAGTTCCGCGTCGTCTTCATCGCCGGTCCGCGTGCGGAGCAGGGGGCCGGCCGGGGGTGAACGAGCCTGCGGCGGCGACGCCACCGGCGGTTGCGCACACCTCTGCGCTGATGAGCATCGGCGAGGTGCTGGCGCAGCTGCGGGTGGAGTTTCCCGACACCACCATTTCCAAGCTGCGGTTCCTCGAGGCCGAAGGCCTGGTCGAGCCGGAGCGGAGCCCGTCCGGGTACCGCAAGTACAGCTGGGCGGATGTCGACCGGCTGCGCTTCGTGCTGGCCGCCCAGCGGGACCAGTACCTCCCGCTGCGGGTGATCCGTGAGCAGCTTCTCGAGCGGGACACCGCTGCCGCGCCGCCGCAACGGCCGGCGCTGGTCGCGGTCGGACCCGACGGTGCGGTGCCGGGCCGCACCGACAGCGAACCGGTCCCGGTCGACGAACGACTGGGCCGGGCGGAGCTGATCGCACGGACCGGCATAGAGGAGAGCACGCTGGCCGAGCTGGAGCGCCTCGGCGTGCTCGGCTCGGGTGCCTCCGGCTGGTACGACGGTGACGCGGTGATCATCGCCCGGGCGGTGGCAGGGCTGGCGACGTACGGCCTGGAGCCGCGGCATCTGCGCGGTTTCCGTTCGGCCGCGGACCGCGAGGTCGGCCTCTTCGCCCAGCTCGTGGCCCCGCTGGCGCGGCAGAAGGACCCGGCCGCGCGGGCCCGTGCCGACGAGTTGGCACGGGAGCTGGCCTCGCTCTCCCAGCAGCTGCACGCGGCGCTGGTCCGGGTGGGGCTGCGGTCGGCTCTCGGCGGATGATCCACCCCGGCGTTCGCCGTCAGGCAGGCGCCGGGGTGCGTGCCGTAGGCTTGCGTGGGTATCCCCCTTTCCGGCGCGTACGGACGCGGTGAATCACACGGGACGGGCCTGTCCCGTTCCGTGTACGGTCGTGCCGGAAGGGTGCAGCACAATGACGACGACACGGAGGCGGCGGTGCGCGAGCTGAGCGTGGTCGGGGTTCGGGTGGAGCTGCCCAACAACCAGCCGATCGTCCTGCTCAGGGAGGTCGACGGGGACCGCTACCTGCCGGTGTGGATCGGCGCGGTGGAGGCCACCGCGATCGCCTACGAGCAGCAGGGCGTCAAACCGGCCCGGCCGCTGACCCACGATCTGCTGCGCGACATCCTGACGGCGCTCGACGCCCCGCTGCGCGCGGTGGAGATCGTCGAGCTCAAGGAGAACGTCTTCTACGCCGACCTTCTCATCGGTGACGACGTGCGCGTCTCCGCCCGGCCGAGCGATTCGATCGCCCTGGCGCTGCGGGTCGGTGCGCCGATCCGCTGTGCCGAGGAGGTTCTCGCCGAGGCGGGCATCGTCATTCCCGACGAGCAGGAGGACGAGGTCGAGAAGTTCCGCGAGTTTCTCGATCAGGTCAGCCCCGAGGATTTCGCCGGCTGACGGTTTACCGCTGCACCGGCGACAGTGGAGCATTTTCGTGATCGGCGTGTCGTGGCCGTTCCTTCCTGGTAACCGACTCGTTGCCCTATAGGCTTTTGCGCAGTCGGGGCGCGCCACGTAAACGGTGGGTCACCGCACTTGCGGGGAGGTCATCCGGATGCATGAGCCACGAGACCCTGATCCGGCCCTGGTGGCAGGCCAGGCCGACGACGTGTTCGCCGACGACGGCGATTCGGTCGGGTACCGAGGTGTGACGGCGTGTAGCGCGGTCGGGATCAGTTACCGGCAGCTCGACTACTGGGCGCGTACTGGCCTGGTGGTGCCGAGCATCCGGGACGCTTCCGGCTCCGGCACGCAACGGCTCTATTCCTTCCGTGACCTGGTGGTGCTCAAGGTCGTCAAGCGCTTGCTCGACGCGGGCGTGTCGCTGCAGAACATCCGTCGCGCGATCGAGGTGCTGCGTTCCCGCGGGGTGGGGGATCTGGCCGGCATCACGCTGATCTCCGACGGCACCACCGTCTACGAGTGCCGTTCGCCGGAGGAGGTCGTGGACCTGCTCCAGGGCGGGCAGGGCGTCTTCGGCATCGCGATCGGCGGGGCCTTCAAGGAGATCCAGGGATCTTTGTCGCTGCTGCCGGCCGAGCCGGCGGGTCCCGCCCCGGCCCCGGCCGTGCCGATGCCGTTGCCGGAGCAGGAGAGCGCCGGCGACGAACTGGCCGCCCGACGGGCGCGCCGCCGCGCCGGCTGAGCCGAACGAGGCCGGCATCGACCTCGTGTCGTCTCCGGGTCGCTGCCCTACCGCCCCCGTTTCCGGACGCCCGCGTTACCGCGCACGGGCGCTGTCATCGATGCCCGGACGGCGAATCCGAAACCGGTTCCGGAACATGGCAGGATGACGATTGCGCTGATCATGGGGCACGCTATCGTCCCCAGATGCGACCGGCGGGCCTGCCATCCGCGCAGGAGTGACGCCGGATGCCCATTCCCTCCGGAAGGAACGACTGTGACGGCTACCCAGGAGAACACCGCGGCCTCCCACTACGACCGCATCGGCGGCGCCCCGGCCGTCCGCGCCGCGGTCGAGCAGTTCTACGACCGGGTGCTCGCCGACCCGGAACTGGCCGGCTACTTCGCCTCCGTGGACATGGCGGGGCAGCGTCGCCACCTCGCACTGATGCTCGCCACCGTGCTGGGAGGACCGAACGAGTACGCCGGCCGCGGCCTGGCCGAGGCGCACCAGCCGCTGCGGATCCCGGCAGCGCACTTTGCCCTGGTCGGCGAGCACCTGGTCGCCGTGCTCATCGGGCTGGGCGTGCCGGCCGACATCATCGCCGACGTGCAGACCGTGCTGGGCCAGGTGCAGGACCAGGTGGTCTTCAACGGGAACACCGCGGGCGCCTGAGCGTGAACGTCGCCCGCCTCAAGCAGAGCTGGAACCTGGTCGCCTCGCACGGCGACCAGGTGCCGCTCTACTTCTATTCCTTGCTCTTCCTGGCCAATCCCGATATCCGGCAGATGTTCCCCACGAACATGGCCGGGCAGCGGGACCGGCTCTTCACCGCACTCGGACACATCGTCACCAATGTGGACCAGGTGGATCGTCTGGTGGGCTTCCTGCAGGATCTCGGGGCCGACCACCGCAAGTTCGCCGTGGCGCCCGAGCACTACCCCGCAGTAGGGGAGGCGCTGCTGGGCACCCTGGCGCACTTCAGCGGTGACGAGTGGAGCGAGGAGCTGGCGGAGGACTGGGCCGCGGCGTACGGCCTGGTGGCACAGGTGATGACCGAGGCCGCCGAGGCCGCCGAGAACATCTCCCCGCCCTGGTGGGTGGGGGAGATCGTCGGACACGAACGGCGTACCTTCGACGTCGCCGTGGTCACCCTGCGCCCCCAGTACCTGCTGCCCTTCACCCCGGGCCAGTCGATCGGGGTGTCCCATCCGGCCGTGCGCTCCTGGCGTTACTACTCGCCGGCGAACGCGCCGCGTCCCGACGGCACGATCGAGCTGCACGTGCGCGCCGCCCCCGGCGGCACCGTCAGCTCCCGCCTGGTCTACGGCAACCGCGTCGGCGACCAGCTCCACCTCGCCTCGCCGATCGGTGAACGGCTGACCCTGGCCCGGGCCGGCGACGCGGATCTGCTGCTGCTCGCCGCGGGCACCGGCTGGGCGCCGGTACGTTCGCTCGTCGAGCAGGTCGCCGCCGAGGGTGGGCGGCGCCGGGTCGCGCTCTACGTCGGCGCGCGCTCCCAGTCGGAGTTCTACGACGGCGAGACGATCGCGAAGTACGCGGCCGCCTACCCCTGGCTGACGGTGACCCACGTGATCGGGCTCGATCCCCGCCGTCCGCACGAGCCGGTACATCCGTACGAGCCGGCGCTGGCCGACGGCGACTGGCGCGACCGGCACGTCTACATCTGCGGCTCCGACGAGATGGTGCTCGCCTCCCGCGCCGCCCTGGTGCGGGCCGGGCACCACCCCGCGCAGCTGCACCACGAGGGTCTCGGCAAGCACTGGTACGGCCCGACGTGGCGCACGGCGGGTCACGACGCGTCCCACCTGACACCCGAAACAGCCGGAGGTGCCCTGTGAGCGCTACCCAGATCGGCAGCTACGACGGTGTTCCGGTCGAGCCCGAACCGCAGGTGCGGCTGACCGCCGACCGGGTGCGCCGCTGGGAGTTCGAGAGCGCCTCGTTCGCCCGGCGCGGCTATGACCACCAGGACGTCGACCGGTTCCGGATGCAGGTCGCCGACGAGCTGGACGTGCTCGCCGCGCAGGTGGGCTACCTGCGGGGAGAGAACGAGCGCCTCACCGACCAGCTCGAGCTGCACCGGCACGGCGTGCTGCCGAGCACGGGACGGTCCAAACTGCCGGCCGCGAAGGAGGTGAACCTGCTCTCCGCCGCGCAGCGTGAGGCGGAGCAGATCATCGCCCAGGCCCACGAGTACGCCCGGCGGGTCGCCGATTACGCCCGGGTGCAGTACGAGAGCTACATGCAGGCGGCGGTCGAGGAGGCCCGGCAGGAGGCCGAACGCGCGGTGCAGGACTACCGGCGCACCGCGGGGGACACCTTCGACGACGGGGTCGCCGCCCGAGAGGCGCTGCGTATCTACGGCGAGATGATGATCTCGCACATGCAGGCGGCCGCGCGGCATCTGGACGACGGCAGCGAGCACCTGGCGCGCACCATGGACCGGCTGGCCCGGGAACTGCCCGGTGGCACACAGCAGTCCGGTGGCCCACAGCGGTCCGGCGGCCAGACCGCCCTGCCCGGCCAGTACCAACGCTGAGGGGCCGCCCGCCCGGCCCGGTACGGGCGTACCGGGCCGGGCGCCCTTCAAATGGGGGCGAGAACCTGAGCCGTCGGCGGGTAGGGTCGCGTCGATGCCCATCGCCGGGTACGAGCCGGCGGACATGGCGCCGGTGACACCGGATCCGCCCGAGCGGCAGTGGCGATGACAAGGAGCAGCAGGTGGGCGCAGTGCGGACCGAGCCGGTGATCGCGCTGGTCACCTCCGATTTCGGGCTGACCGTCGACACCGAACTCTCGGCGCTGGCCGAGCGGATCGGTGAGCGGGCCCGGGTGAGCACGGTGCGCTGGGATGATCCGGCCGTGGACTGGGCCGCCTTCGACCTGGCGCTGATTCGCTCCACCTGGGACTACCCGGGGCGCGTCGCCGAGTTCCTGGACTGGGTCGACCGGGCCGCCGGGGCGACCCGGCTGGTCAACCCGGGGCCGCTGGTGCGCTGGAACGCCGTCAAGACGTACCTGGCGGATCTGGGCGAGCGGGGTGTGCCGGTGGTCCCGACCGCCTTCGTCGCGCCCGGGCAGCAGCCGGCGCTGCCGGCGGGGGAGTTCGTCGTCAAGCCGGTCGTCGGCGCCGGCGCCCTGCACGCGGCCCGGTACGGCCCGCAGGAGCACGAGCGGGCGGCCGCGCAGATCGGCTGCCTGCACGCCGACGGCGCCACGGTGATGATCCAGCCGTACCAGGCGGCGGTCGACACCGCGGGGGAGGCAGCCCTGGTCTTCGTCGGGGGCCGGTTCCGGCATGCCGTACGCAAGGGCGCGGTGCTCGCGCCCGGCGTCGCCTACGACAGCGACCGGGACGCGCACCCGGACCTGCGCCGCTACACGCCGACCGAGCGGGAGCTGGCGGTGGCGGGTACGGCGCTGGCCGCCCTCGATGGTGCGCCGCCGCTCTACGCCCGGGTGGACCTGGTGCCCGGCCCGGACGGCGCGCCGCTGCTGATGGAGCTCGAGCTGATCGAGCCGGACCTGTTCCTCTGGGCGGATCCGGCGACCCTGGACGCGCTCGTCACCGCGGTGATCGACGCGGCGCTGACCACGCCGTAGGGCAGGCCGCGCAGCCGGGTCGGTGAGTCCTCGCTGACCGCCACACCCGTGAGGCAGCATGGAAGCGTGATGCAGCGAATCGAGGCGCTGGCCGAGCGGGTAGCCGGCGGCGGCGTGGTGGTGCTCAGCGGTGCGGGCCTGTCGACCGAGTCCGGTATCCCGGACTACCGGGGACCCAGCGGCGCGGCCCGGCGCCGGCACACCCCGATGACCTATCAGGCCTTCGTCGCCGATGCGCAGGCGCGGCAGCGCTACTGGGCGCGCAGCCACCTCGGCTGGCGGGCGATCACCGGTGCCGCCCCGAACGACGGGCACCGGGCGGTGGCGCGGCTGCACCGCGACGGGCTGGTGACCGCGGTGGTGACGCAGAACGTCGACGGACTCCACACCGCGGCCGGCTGCCCCGACGTGATCGAACTGCACGGCAACCTGGCGCGGGTGCGCTGCCTCGGCTGCGGGCAGCGCAGCGACCGGGCCGAGCTGGACCGCCGGCTGCGGGCGGCGAATCCGCACCTGGCCGACCACGGCGCGCAACTCAACCCCGACGGCGACGTCGACCTGCCCGCCGAGGCGGTGGCGGCCTTCCGTACGGTCGACTGCGTGGACTGCGGCGGCATCCTCAAACCCGACGTGGTCTTCTTCGGTGAGAACGTCCCCGCCGACCGGGTGGCCCGCTGCTTCGACCTGGTGGAGCGGGCCCGGTTGCTGCTGGTGCTCGGCTCCTCCCTGACCGTCTTCTCCGGTCGCCGGTTCGTCACCCGGGCCGCCGCCCTCGGCATCGAGGTGGCCATCGTCAACCAGGGGCCGACCCGCGGCGACGGCTGCGCCACGCTCAGCCTCGACGCCCCGCTCGGGGTGGTCCTGCCCGAGCTCTGCCGGCACGTCGAGGGCACCCCGTCCCCGCCGACGGGGACCGGCCCCACCCCGCCGCCGTCGACCGTCCCGGTGAGCGCCTGAACTCTCCGCCGGCAGCCACGCGGCCGGCCCGTGCCGCGGCGTCGATCATGACGGTCCGGTCCGGGGGCGCGATGCGGTGACGGTCGCCGCTGGTAGCGTGGAACGTGCCGGCAACACCCGCGTGGGAGAGACCGTCACGTTCCGACGGCGCCGAAGGGGCAACCCCTCCCCGGAACCTCTCAGGCAAAAGGACCACGCAGGGCAGGCACTGTGAAGCGGGCCGGAATCTGTTCCGGGCGCGACAGAGGGGGAGGCCGACCCGTCGACCTCACCGCCTGGGAGCGCCGCCCATGACCGTCGAGCAGTTCGTCAACCGTCACCTCGGCCCTGATGCGGCAGCGCAGGCCCGGATGCTGGAGGCCGTCGGCTACGGCTCCGTCGAGGAGCTGATGGACGCCGCTATCCCTGAGGTGATCCGCTGGCACGGCACGCTCGACCTGCCGGAGCCTGCCACCGAGCAGGAGGCGCTGGCGCAGCTGCGGGCCCTCGCCGACCGCAACACCGTCGCCGTCTCCATGATCGGACTCGGGTACCACGGCACCCACACGCCGCCGGTGATCCGGCGCAACGTGCTGGAGAACCCGGCCTGGTACACCGCCTACACCCCGTACCAGCCGGAGATCAGCCAGGGCCGGCTGGAGGCGCTGCTGAACTTCCAGACCATGGTCGCCGACCTGACCGCGCTGCCGCTGGCGAACGCTTCCATGCTCGACGAGGCGACCGCCGCCGCCGAGGCGATGACCCTGGCCCGGCGGGCGAGCCGCAACGGCAGCGCCGTCTACGTCGTCGACGCCGACGCTCTGCCGCAGACCGTCGCCGTGCTCCGCGCCCGCGCCGAACCGCTCGGCATCGAGGTGCGGGTGCTGGACCTGGCCACCACCGACCTGCCCGCCGAGCTCTTCGGCCTGCACCTGCAGTACCCCGGGGCGTCGGGGGCCGTCCGTGACCACCGGGACCTGGTCGAGGCGGCGCACGAGCGCGGCGCGCTGGTGACCGTCGCCGCGGACCTGCTCGCCCTGACCCTGCTGCGCCCGCCGGGGGAGATCGGCGCCGACATCGCTGCCGGGACCACCCAGCGCTTCGGCGTGCCGATGGGCTACGGCGGCCCGCACGCCGGCTACCTCGCCGTCCGGGCGGGACTGGAGCGGATGCTGCCCGGCCGGCTGGTCGGGGTCTCCCGCGACGCGGCCGGCGAACGGGCGTACCGGCTGGCGTTGCAGACCCGCGAGCAGCACATCCGCCGGGAGAAGGCCACCAGCAACATCTGCACCGCGCAGGTGCTGCTGGCGGTGATGGCCGGCATGTACGCCGTCTACCACGGCCCGGACGGGCTGCGGCGCATCGCCGAACGGGTGCACGCGATGGCGGACCGGCTCGCCGGCGGGCTGCGGGCCGGCGGGGTGGAGACCGGCGCCGAGCCGTTCTTCGACACGGTCACGGCCGTGGTCCCGCAGCGCGCCGCCGCGGTGGTGGCCGCGGCCGCCGAGCGCGGTGTCAACCTGCGCCTGGTCGACGCCGACCGGGTCGGGATCGCCTGCGACGAGACGACAACCGAGGAGCACCTGCGGGCCGTCTGGGCCGCCTTCGGCGTCGACGCCCCCACCGGTGAGCCGCAGTCGCCGGCGCCCGCCGGGCCGGCGCGTTCCACCGCGTACCTGACGCACCCGGTCTTCCACGCCCACCGGTCGGAGACGGCGATGCTGCGTTACCTGCGCCGGCTGGCCGACTTCGACTATGCGCTGGACCGCGGCATGATCCCGCTCGGCTCCTGCACCATGAAGCTCAACGCCACCGCCGAGATGGAGCCGATCAGCTGGCCCGGCTTCGCCGACCTGCACCCCTTCGCTCCGGCCGCGCAGACCACCGGCTACCGGGAGCTGATCTCCTCACTGGAGGAGTGGCTGGCCGAGGTGACCGGCTATGACGCGGTCAGCGTGCAACCCAACGCCGGTTCGCAGGGGGAGCTGGCGGGGCTGCTGGCGATCCGGGCGTACCACCGGGACCGGGGCGAGACGCACCGCACGGTCTGCCTGATTCCGTCGTCGGCGCACGGCACGAACGCGGCGAGCGCGGTGATGGCGGGGATGCGGGTGGTCGTTGTCGCCTGCGACGCCGACGGCAACGTCGACCTGGTCGACCTGGACGCCAAGATTGCAAAGCACCGGGACGAGCTGGCGGCCATCATGGTCACCTACCCCTCGACCCACGGCGTGTACGAGAGCGGCATCGCCACCTGCTGCGCCAAGGTGCACGACGCGGGCGGGCAGGTCTACGTCGACGGCGCCAACCTCAACGCGCTGCTCGGCTTCGCCAAGCCCGGCCAGTTCGGCGCGGACGTGTCGCACCTGAACCTGCACAAGACCTTCTGCATCCCGCACGGCGGCGGCGGACCCGGCGTGGGACCGGTCGCGGTACGCGCGCACCTGGCGCCGTACCTGCCCGGGGATCCGCTGGATGCCGACGGGACGCCGGCGGTCTCGGCGGCGCGGTACGGCTCGGCCGGCATTCTGCCGATCGCGTGGGCGTACCTGCGGATGATGGGCGCCGAAGGGCTGACCCGGGCCACCGGCACGGCGGTCCTGGCGGCGAACTACGTGGCGGCCCGGCTGCGGGCGCACTACCCGGTGCTCTACTCCGGCAGCAAAGGGCTGGTGGCGCACGAGTGCATCCTGGACCTGCGGGCGCTGACGAAGGCGACCGGCGTCACCGTGGACGACGTCGCCAAGCGGCTGATCGACCACGGCTTCCACGCCCCGACGATGTCGTTCCCGGTGGCGGGGACGCTGATGGTGGAGCCGACCGAGAGCGAGGACCTGGCGGAGCTGGACCGCTTCTGCGACGCGATGATCGCCATCCGGCGGGAGATCGACGAGGTCGGCACGGGGACCTGGCCGGCCGGTGACAACCCGCTGCGCAACGCGCCGCACACCGCGGCGATGGTGAGCGCCGACGAGTGGCCGCACCCGTACCCGCGGTCGGTCGGGGCGTACCCGGCGGGGGTGGAGCGGGCCGGGAAGTACTGGCCGCCGGTGCGCCGGGTCGACGGGGCGTACGGGGACCGGAATCTGGTCTGTGCGTGTCCGTCCCCGGAGGCGTTCGAGGAGTGAGGACCGTGGCTGCCGGGACGGGGATGTGCGCCGTCCCGGCGCCGGCGTTGGCCGCGGCCGGTCGGGGGAGCAGGTGACCGGTGGCGGGTGATCAGCGACTACGTGTGGTTGTCGGCTCAGGCGGCGACGGTGCGCCGGGCCGGTCCACGCCGCGGGGCGACGGTGCTTCCGTCGGGGAGCAGCTCACCGGTGTCCTCGAAGAGGATCACACCGTTGCAGAGTAGGCTCCATCCCTGCTCCGGGAAGCGGGCGACGATCCGCGCCGCCTCCCGGTCGGTGGCTTCTGCGGAGGGGCAGGGCGGTTGGTGCTGGCACATCGGGGTCTCCGGACTGTGGGTTCGCTTGTGGCACGTTTCACAGATCTAAGGGACGCACAGTACCAAGTCCGTGCGTCTGCTATCGAAGGACCTCCGGTGCGCGTACCCGAAGCTGCGTCGCGTAGATGAGCATCGACGCGCTCGCCGGCCCTGGTTCGCTGCCGTCTGCGCTGCTCGGAGCCGCTGAGGCGCTGCCGCCTGCCGCGCCGCGCGACTGCGGTGCCGGCCATCACGCCGTCGGGCGTTTCGAGTGGCGCGTCGGCGAGCCCGGCGATCCGGCGGTCCTGGCCGAGGAGTTCCTCGCAGCGCACGGACTGCCGGTGACCGAGCTGAACCAGGCGGCGGACGGGACCTGGCCGGCGGGGATCTGCGGGGCAGCCCTCCACTTCTCCGCCGCGGCCGGTGCGGTGGCCGTGGGTGGACCTGTCGGGAAGCCGAGCCCCGCGCCCGTGCTGCCGGACGTGGCGGTGGTCCTCTACGCCCACACCCCGGCCCGGCCTGCCCCGCAGCCGGCCGCGGCCGCCCAGCCCTGGCAACTGGACGGGTGGGCGGCGAGCTGGACGCCGCAGGCGCACGCCGACGCCGTCTCGGCGGTCCGGCAGACGATCGCCGCCGGCGACGTCTACCAGGTCAACCTCGTCGGCCATGCCGCTGCCCGGTACCGCGGTGACCCACTGCCGGCGCTGCGCCGGCTGGCCGCGCTGCCGGGCGCGCGATACGGGGGAGTGCTCACCGGCCGGGGCTGGGCGATCGGCTGCGCTTCCCCGGAGACACTGGTGCAGGTCAGCGGCGGGCAGGTGGTGACCCGGCCGATCAAGGGCACCCGTCCGGCGACCGCGGCCGGGCGGGCCGAGCTGCTCGCCTCGGTGAAGGAACGGGCCGAACACGTCATGATCGTCGACCTGGAGCGCAACGACCTGGCCCGGGTGGCGCGAACCGGCTCCGTACGGGTCGACGAGCTCTACGCGGTGCGGCGCTGGTGCGACCTGTGGCAGGCGGAGTCGACAGTCTCGGCCCGCCTCGACGACGGGATCGGCCTGGCCGCGCTGCTGCGCGCGGTTTGTCCCGGGGGTTCGGTGACCGGGGCGCCGAAGCTCGCCGCGCTCGGGGAGGTCGCCCGGCTGGAGCCGGTCGGGCGCGGCGCCGCGATGGGGGCGCTCGGCTGGCTCGGTCCGGCCGGGCTCGACCTGGGGCTGACCATCCGGACGGTGGCCGCCGACGGTGACCGGCTGCACATGTGGGCCGGCGGCGGGATCACCTGGGGCAGTGAACCCTGGGCGGAGGTCGCCGAGGCGGCCGCGAAAGCGGCACCGCTACGGGCGGCCGTGGCCGCGTCGGGCGGCACAGCGGATAGCCTTGGATCATGACCATGCGACCGATCCGGATCATCGGTGACCCTGTCCTGCGTACCGAATGCGACCCGGTGACCAGCTTCGACGCCGAACTGCGTGCGCTGGTGGCCGACCTGATGGACACCATGCTCGGCGCGCCGGGCCGGGCCGGGGTCGCCGCCCCGCAGATCGGGGTCGGTCTGCGTGTCTTCGTCTACGACGCCGACGGCCACCGAGGACACCTGGTCAACCCGGAGATCGTGGAGCTCTCCGAAGAGTTGCAGGACGACGACGAGGGCTGCCTGTCGATTCCCGGGTTCTACTTCCCGACCCCGCGCGCCATGCACGTCACCGTCGCAGGCTTCGACCAGCACGGCGAGCCACTGACCGTCACCGGCAGCGGTTTCCTGGCCCGCGCGCTGCAGCACGAGACCGACCACCTGGCCGGCCGGCTGTACGTGGACACACTCCGGGGAGCGGCTCGCCGTCAGGCGCTGCGCGAGATCCGCACCGGTCGCTTCGACCGTCCTTCGGCCTGACCCGGACGGCCGCCCCGCAACTGCGGACCGCCGCCGACACCGGTGGCCCCTCGCCGCTGCGCCGAAGGCGAATCAGTGAACCTGACCAGCGGCCGCCGCGTCGGCGACTCCATGGGGAGTCGGCTCCGCAGCAGCCGGGGTGCGGTAGGCACGAAGAGGTGCGTTGGCCGCCGCCACGGCGGCGATCGCCAGGAGCGCGGAGAGCCCGCCGAAGACCAGCGAGAAGGAGGCGGAGGTGGCCGACGCCAACAGGCCACCACGAAAGTTGCCGAGTTCTGGCCCCGCGACCCCGATGACGTGCTCCACCGAGGAGACCCGCCCCCGGTACGCGTCCGGTGTCTCCAGCTGGACCAGGGCGCTGCGGGTGACGACGGAGACGGTGTCGGCGGCGCCCGCCACGGCCAGGCAGCCGAGCGCCGGCCACAACGGTCCGGCCAGACCGAAACCGGCCAGCGCCAAGCCCCAGACAGCGGCTGCGGCGAGCTGCACCAGGCCGGCACGGCGCCAGCGCGTCACCGTGCCGGAGAGCAGACCGGCCGTGATGCCCCCGAGCGCGACGGCCGAGAGGAACAGGCCGAGGGTCTGCGGGTTTCCGCCGAAACGGATCTCGTTGACCAGCGGGAAGAGCGCGACGGGCATGGCGAGCAGCGTCGCGGACAGGTCGGTCGCCATCGAGCCCCACAGCGTCGGGCGGCGCAGGACGATAGTCCAACCGCCACGCTCCGGCCGGCGTCGGCCGGCTGCCGGATCGGCGCCGTCGGGCGGCATGGCAGGCAGCCGGATCACCGTGAGCATTGCGACTGCCAGGGCCACGGCCTGGGCCGCGTATGCGGCAGGGAACCCCCATCCGGCGATGATCACCCCGGCCAGCGCGGGACCGGTCAGCATCGCTGCCTGGAAGGAGACGTTGGTCAGGGCAAGACCGGCCGCGACCTGGTCACCCGGCAGCAGCCGGACCGGGAAGGCCCGCCGGGCAGGGGCGCCGAGAGCGCTGCTGCTCGCCCCGATAGCCACCAGCGCGAGCAGCAGCGGCACGCTTGAGTTGCCCGCCAGGGCCTGGGCGCACAGTCCTGCGGCGGCCAGCACCTGGCCGGCGGTGGCGGCCCGCAGCACCGAACGGCGGTCAAAGCCGTCGGCCAACGTGCCGCCGAGCAGTCCGAACAGCACCATCGGCCCGCCGACGGCGAGCCCGATGGCGCCGGTGCTCACCGGGCTGCCGGTGAGCTCCCAGACCTGGGCCAGCACCGCCACGTTGGCTATCTGCGCACCGAGCTGCGCGGCGGAGGAACCGATCCACAGGTCGCGAAACGACTGACTGCCCCGCAGCGGGCGGGTGTCGAGGAACCGGACCCGCCTTCTCACGGCGGTGGCTCGACAAGGTGGTGGAGGATCCGCTGCCGCATCGGCCGGCGCGCAAGCGCCCGCCGCACCTGCTCCACAACGGCTGTCATCGCGTAAGGGATCTCCCGGTCCAGCTCGGCGACCGTCTCGTGGGTGGCACGCCACTCGGCCTCCAGGAACGGCACCAGTAATCTGCCCCGTTCGGTCAGGTCGATTCGCCGGGTGCGGGCGTCAGGCCCCGGCTCGGAGGTGACCAGATCCTCTTTGCGCATGGCGGCGATGGTCTGGCTGACCGCGGAGTGGGAGCGACCCAGGGACGTCGCAAGCTCGCGAATGGTCATTGGTCCGGTGTGGGCGAGCCGGATCAGGGGATAGGCGAACCGGGGCCGGACCCCGGTGATGCCACGCTCGACGTAGACCTGCTCGATCTCGGCTTCCATGGCCGCCAGCAGCTCGTGCAGACCGTGCCAGGGATCGCGTAGCGCGGTTGGGTCCGAAGATGTCACAGCGCTAATATAACAGCGCTGCGACATCGCCCCTGATGTAGCTCGCCAGCCCCCACGACCCCGCTTCCCCCCCATAACCTAGCGTCCTAGGATGGCCTAGAGGGCATAGCCCTCATCACAAAGAAGACGCCGGGCAAGCCCGGCGACAGCACCAACACAAGCCGGCGCGGTTTCGCGGTCGCACAGCTGGAAAGGGAGGGGAGAAGGACAACCGACAGAAAGGCCCAGGCCAAGAGATGACCGACCGCGAGCAGGCACCTCAGTCCGTCAAGGACGCACAGCTGGCGAGCTACCAGGTGGACAACCGGGGGCAGGGGATGACCACCGACCAGGGGATCCCCGTCCAGGACACCGACAACTCACTGAAGGCCGGTGATCGGGGCCCGACCCTGCTCGAGGACTTCCACTTCCGCGAGAAGATCATGCGGTTCGACCACGAGCGGATCCCGGAGCGCGTGGTGCACGCCCGCGGCTCGGGCGCACACGGCTACTTCCAGCTGTACGAGTCGCTCGCCGAGTACACCAGCGCCGATTTCCTCTGCGACCCGTCGCTGCGTACGCCGGTCTTCGTTCGTTTCTCGACTGTGCAGGGCTCGCGCGGCTCGGCCGACACCGTCCGGGATGTGCGCGGCTTCGCGACGAAGTTCTACACCCGGCAGGGCAACTTCGACCTGGTCGGCAACAACATGCCGGTCTTCTTCATCCAGGACGCCATCAAGTTCCCCGACGTCATCCATGCCGTCAAGCCCGAGCCGCACAACGAGATCCCGCAGGCCGCCTCGGCGCACGACACCTTCTGGGACTTCGTCTCGCTGCAGCCGGAGACGATGCATCACGTCATGTGGCTGATGTCGGACCGGGCGCTGCCGCGCAGCTACGCGATGATGCAGGGCTTCGGCGTGCACACCTTCCGGCTGATCAACGCCGAGGGGCGCTCGACCTTCGTGAAGTTCCACTGGATCCCGAAGCTCGGCACCCACTCGCTGGTCTGGGACGAGGCGCAGAAGATCGCCGGCAAGGACCCGGACTTCAACCGCCGGGATCTGTGGGAGGCGATCGAGTCGGGCAACCACCCGGAGTACGAGCTCGGTCTGCAACTCTTCACCGAGGAGGAGGCCGCCCGGCTCGACTTCGACGTCCTCGACCCCACCAAGCTCATCCCTGAGGAGATCATTCCGGTACGCCGGGTCGGCAAGCTCGTCCTCGACCGCAACCCCGACAACTTCTTCGCCGAGACCGAGCAGATCGCCTTCTGTGTGCAGAACGTGGTGCCCGGCATCGGCTTCACCGACGACCCGCTGCTGCAGGGCCGCCTCTTCTCCTACCTGGACACCCAGCTGACCCGGCTGGGCGGGCCGAACTTCGCGCAGATCCCGATCAACCGGCCGGTGGCGCCGGTGCACAACCACCAGCAGGACGGTTTCCACTTCGACGCCGTACCGGCGCGCGAGGCGAACTACCACCCCAACTCGATCAGCGGCAACACGCCGACGCCGCAGGGCGACCGCGGGTACGTGCACTACCCGTCGCAGGTGGCGGGCCCGAAGCTGCGGTTGCGGCCGGAGAGCTTCGCCGACCACTACAGCCAGGCGGCGATGTTCTGGAACAGCATGTCGCCGTGGGAGAAGAAGCACATCGTCGCGGCGTACCGCTTCGAGCTGGGCCGGGTGGTCCGCAAGGAGATCCGCCAGCGGATGGTGGAGCACCTCAACCGCATCGACAACGACCTGGCGGTGGCGGTCGCCCAGGGCCTCGGTGTCGCCGCCCCGGAGAAGGTCACGGACAACTTCGGTGGCAGGTCGCCGGCGTTGAGCCAGGCGATCGAACCGAAGGACAAGCCTCTCGGCCGGAAGGTCGCCATCCTGGTGGCCGACGGCGTGGACGCGGCGAGCGTCACCCCTCTGGTGGAGACGCTGAAGGCCCAGGGGGCGGTGCCGGAGCTGCTGGCACCGGTGGACGGTGCGGTGACGGCCGCCGACGGGACGCCGCTGCCGGTGGACCGGGCGATCGTCACTGTCGCGTCGGTGCTCTACGACGCGGTGGTGGTGCCCGACGGCACTGCGGCTGCGGAGCTGATCTGCGGTGACGGGTACGCGGTGCACTTCGTGGCCGAGGCGTACAAGCATGCCAAGCCGGTGGCGTTCATCGGGGCGGGTGCGATGGTGCGTACCGCGGCGAACCTGCCGGCCGGGGATGCGGCGGCGGAGGCCGGGGTGCTCACTTCCGGCGCGGGCGCGCCGGATGAGGATTTCCTGGGGCAGCTGGTGACGGCGGTGGCGGCGCACCGGTTCTTCGAGCGTCCGGTGGATGCCGTGTCGGCCTGATCGGGTGTGACCCGGCGGCGGGGGGGGGGGGCGGGGGGGGGGGGGGGGGGGGGGGGGGGGGGGGGGGGGGGGGGGGGGGGGCGGGTTTTTCGCGCGGCGGGGTGTGTGCGTTGTGGGCTTTGTGGGTGGGTCCGGGGGGGGGCCCGGGTCTCCCTTTGTCGCGGGGGGCCGCCGCCTTTTCGGGACAGGCGCACCCGTCATACGCCGGCGACCTGCCCTGCGGGCTCCGGTGAGCCGGGCGGTCAGGTGAACTGGTCGTAGCCGAGTTTGACGATCAGGGCGAGCACGACGACGAGCAGGACGGCGCGGACGAATCCGGCACCTCGTCGGATCGCCATGCGGGAGCCGATCAGGGCGCCGATGACGTTGCAGGCGGCCATGGCGAGGCCGAGCTGCCACATGACGTGCCCGGTGGAGGCGAAGACGATGAGCGCGCCGAGGTTGGTGCCGGCGTTGACGAGCTTGGCCATGGCGGAGGCGTGCAGGAAGTTGGCGCCGATGACGGTGGTGAAGGCGAGGATGAGGAAGGTGCCGGTGCCGGGGCCGATCATTCCGTCGTAGAGGGCGATGCCGCCGCCGGCGATGGCGATGGCCGCGGCGGCGCGGGCGGGGGTGCGCCGGCCGGGCGCGGCGTGCAGGCCGAGGCTGGGTCGCAGGGTGACGAAGAGAGCGACGGCGACGAGGACGGCGAGCACCGCGGGCCGGTACGCCTCGGCGGGGATGGTCCCGGCGAGCGCGGCGCCGACGCCGGCGACGAGGACGGCTATGGCGGCGGCGGGGCCGGCGACGCGCCAGTCGATGCGGGTGCGGCGGGCGTAGGTGAGTGCGGCGGTGCTGGTGCCGAAGATGGCGGCGAGTTTGTTGGTGCCCAGGGCGGTGGCCACGGGTGCGCCGGGTACGGCGATGAGCAGGGCGGGGAGCAGGAGCAGGCCGCCGCCGCCGACGACGGCGTCGACCCAGCCGGCGAGGGTGGCGGCGGTGAGCAGCAGGCCGAGGGAGGCGGGATCCACGCGGTGATTCTTCCGGGCGGCCGGTGGTGTCGGTGAGCTGGTGTGGGGAGCTTCACCTGGGTGTTCGTCGGGCCGGGGTGTTGGTCAGCGGCCGCGGAGGCGGCGGATCCAGAGTCCGATGGCTGAGGCGACGAGGAATACCAGCAGGGAACAGAAGAGCGCCTTGAAGATCACGGGGCAACTGTGGCATGGCGGCACGTAGGGTGCAGGGGTGCGCTTGGCCACGTTCAATCTGCTGCACGGCCGTTCTCCGGACGACGGCCTGGTGGATCCCGAGCGGCTGACGGCGGCGGTGGGGGCGATCGACGCCGACATCCTCGCGTTGCAGGAGGTGGATCGGGATCAGTCCCGCAGTGGCGGGCTGGATCAGACGGCGATCGCCGCGCGGGCGTTGGGGGCTGCCGAGCACCGGTTCGCCGCGGCGCTGGTGGGTACGCCGGGTGGGGTGTTCCGGCGGTTGCGGGCTGATGACGACGGTTTTGGGCAGCCCTGTTACGGCGTGGGGCTGGTGAGCCGGTATCCGGTGGTGTCGTGGCAGGTGTTCCGGTTGCGTTCGTCGCCGGTGCGGTCGCCGATGGTGGTGCCGGGGATGGGGCGGCGACTGGTGTTGCTGGATGACGAGCCGCGGGTGGTGTTGGCGGCGGTGGTGCAGACGCCGCTGGGCCGGTTGACGGTGGCGGCGACGCATTTGTCGTTCGTGCCGGGGTGGAACGTGTTGCAGTTGCGGCAGGTGCTGCGGGCGTTGCGGTCGTTGCCGGGGCCTCGGCTGCTGATGGGGGATCTGAATCTGCCGGCGGGGGCGGTGCGGCTGGTGACGCGCTGGCGGCCGTTGGGGGGCGCGCGGACGTTTCCGTCGGTGGTGCCGCGGGTGCAGTTGGATCACATGCTGGCTGATCCGGACGCGCTGGCGATGTTGCCGCCGGTGCGGGACGTGCACACTCCGCTGTCGGTGGTCTCGGATCATCGGCCGTTGGTCATCGATCTGGGTTGAGGTCGTCGGTGCGGGACGGGCCCGTCAGCGGGTGGCGCCGACCCGGGTGGGTGGCGATGGCGGCGGGGGCGTGGTGGCACGCCGGCGGCTGCGGTGGCGGTGCACGGCCAGGGCGACGGCTGTGGTGAGGAGCAGGCCGGCCCAGAGCCAGAGCGAGGTGACCATTGCGGTGGGGAGTTCCTGGGCGAGGGTGAACACGCCCATGACCACGACGAACCAGCCGAAGGTCTTGCGCAGGGTCGTCTCGGGGATGCGGCCGGCGAGGCGTCCGCCGATGAGGCTGCCGAGGACCGCGGCGGCGGTGACTGCCGCGGCGAGCGCCCAGTTGATCTGTACGGTGCTGAGGTAGCCGGCGAGTCCGGCGAAGGACTTCATGGCGATCACGACGAGTGAGGTGCCGACGGCGATGGGCATGGGGAGTCCGCCGAGCAGGGCCAGGGCGGGGACGACGAGGAATCCGCCGCCGGCGCCGACGAGTCCGGTGACGGCGCCGACGACGACTCCGTCGAGCAGGATCCGTCGGATTGGCAGGTCGGTGGGGGTGGCGTTGCCGGTGGTGTTGCGCCGGCCGCGGATCATCGCGCCGGCGGTGGCGAGCATCATCAGGGCGAAGGCGACGAGCAGCAGTTTCTCGGGCAGTTTCGCTCCGGCGAGGCCGCCGAGGTAGGCGCCGACCATGCCGGCGGCGCCGAAGATCAGGCCGGTGCGCCACCGTACGCGGCCGGCGCGCAGGTGGGGGATGACGGCGACGGCGCTGGTGACGCCGACGACGAGCAGCGAGGTGGCGATGGCTTCCTTGCCGGGCAGCCCGGCGACGTAGACCAGCAGCGGCACGGCGAGGATGGAACCGCCGCCGCCGAGCAGGCCGAGGGTGACGCCGATGCCGACGGCCAGGATGACCGTGAGGGCGGTGCCCGCGCTCATCGGGTGGCCGGTGCGGTCGGGGCGCCCTCGCGTAGCTGGGCGACGATGGTGCCGAGGTCGCAGGTGGCGGTGGCGCGGTTGTAGGGGAGTTTGGCGAGCATCATGCCCATGGCGCAGGTGTTGGTGACGGCGGCGAAGGTGAGTCCGGCGCCGATGAGGGCGGCGACCCATTTCGCGCCGGGGATCACGGTCGAGGCGAGGACCGCGAGCAGGACGATGGCGCCGGCGACGAGGCGGACCTGACGTTCGAGGTTCCAGCGGGCTTTGGCCTCGTTGACGGGTGCGCCGCTGTTGCGCCAGGCGAGCATGCCGCCGGCGAGGACCTTGAGGTGGGGCAGGCCGGCTTGGGCGAGGCTCTGGCCGGCCTGGGTGGCGCGGGCGCCGGAGTGGCACACGAGGACGATGTCGTCGTCGAGGTGTGCGCGGAGTTCTGCGCGGTGCTCTTTGAGCAGGTCCAGGGGCACGTTGTACGCGCCGGGGATGTGTGCGCTTTCGAACTCGCCGGGGGTGCGGACGTCGAGTACCCGTACGCCGTTGCCGGTGTCGAGCAGTTCCCGCAGGGCGGTGGGGTCGATCGTGGCGTTGCTGCTGGTCATGGTCCTTGTTTCTGGTCGGTGGTGGGGGTTGCCGGGAGCGCGGCGGCACGGGCGTGTGTGCCGTGCCGCCGCGGCTGTGGTGTCAGGCGCCGGTGGTCATGGGCAGGCCGGCGGCCTCGGCGTGGCCGAACATGTCGTCGATGTGGACGACGTCGCGGCCGGCGTTGGCGAGCAGGCTGACGGCGGCGGCGGCGCGGTAGCCGGAGCCGCAGTGCACCCAGATCACGCCGGCGGGGATTTCGGCGAGGCGGCGCGGCAGTTCGGGCAGCGGGATGTGGATGGCGCCGTCGATGTGGCCGGCTTTCCACTCGCCGGTGAGCCGTACGTCGAGGATGACGTCGACTCCGTCGCGGGCCTGGGCGGCGGCGAGGTCGGTGAAGTCGGCGACTGTCAGCTCCCGCAGTTGCCGCTCGTCGGTGGCCCATTCGTCGGGGCTGCCGGTGGCTGCGGCGGCGGGCCGGTCGATGCCGATGCGGACGAGTTCGCGCTGGGCGTCGGCGATCTGCTCGGCGGTGTCGGCGAGCAGGGTGATGGGGGTGCCCCAGTCGATGAGCCAGCCGAGCCAGGTGGACATGGGTCCGTCGAGGCCGAGGCTGACGGTGCCGGCGACGTGGCTGGTGGCGTACGCCTTGCGGTGGCGCAGGTCGACGACCCATTCGCCGGCGGCGATGCGCTGGCGCAGTTCGGCGGCGTCGGCGCGGGTGACGGGGCTCAGGTCGACGGGGGCGGGGCCGGCGCTGTTGGCCACGCCCATGTGGGCGTAGTAGGCGGGGTAGGCGTCGAGGCCGGCGAGGGTCTGGGTGACGAAGTCGTCGGCGGCGAGCCGCAGCGCGGGGTTCTGCTGCTTTTCGCGGCCGATGGTGGAGGCGGGGGCGTCGGCCTGGGTGGCGGAGCAGAAGCTGCCGAAGCCGTGGGTGGGCCAGACTTCGGCGCCGTCGGGGAGCAGGTCGGCGAGGCGGCGTACGGAGTGGTGCTGGTGGTGGGCGAGGGTGTGGGCGTGTTCGTGGCCGAGCAGGTCGGGGCGGCCGGTGGTGCCGAAGAGCATGGAGCCGCCGGTGAAGACGCCGATGGGGTTCCAGCCGTCGTCGCCTGCGGTGTCGAGGATGAAGGAGAGGTGGTGGAAGGTGTGGCCGGGGGTGGCCACGACGCGTACCCGCATGGCGGGGGAGACGTCGATGGTGTCGCCGTCGCGCACGCCGCGGCGGGTGAAGTCGACGGTGTCGGCGGCGTTGACGAGGTATTCGGCGCCGACGACGCGGGCCAGGTGCAGGCCGCCGGAGACGTAGTCGTTGTGGATGTGGGTTTCGGCGACGTGGGTGATGCGGGCGCCGAGGCGGCCGGCTTCGGCCAGGACGCGGTCGATGTCGCGTTGCGGGTCGATGACGACGGCGACGGTGCCGTCGGTGGCGAGGTAGCTGCGGTCGCCCAGCGACGAGGTGGAGATGACGGAAACCTCTACGGTCATGGGTTCGCTCCTTCGAAAATACCCCGGGGGGTATGCAGGGGGCGCACTGATGGCCAGCGCGAGGGCGCGACCGCCGCCGGTGGCGGCATCGCACGAAGCGCGGACGCCCCGGCAACCAGGGGCGGACCCGCATCCGTTGCCAACCATACCCCCGGGGGTATATCTCGGCAAGTGCCGGTCGGCTCAGCGCCGACCGCGCGACGGTTCGGCGCGCCGTTGACCGCACACCCAAGTGGCCGGGATGAGCTGGTTATGGTGGCAGGACGCCGATGCCGTCCACCACCGGAGGCCGCCATGACATCGACCGTTCCCGCCGCGCCGAGCGTCGTCGCCGCGCCCGCCGTCACCGGTTCGGCGCTGCTGACCTACATCGACGAGGCGAGCGGCGAACGGGTCGACCTGACCGCCGCCGACCTCGGCGACTGGGCCGCCCGCAGCGCGGCGCTGCTGCGCGACGGGTGCGGCCTGCGCCCCGGTGACACGGTCGCGGTGCTGCTGCCGCCGCACTGGCAGAGCGCCGCCGTGCTGCTGGGCGCCTGGGCGGCCGGCCTGACCGTCGCCTTCCGGCCGTGGGCCACCGCGGGACTCGCCGGCGACGACGACGGCCCGTACGACGCGGTCTTCGTCTCCCGGCAGCGGCTGCGCAGCCCCCTGGAGGTGGTGCCGCAGGCCCGGCACCGGTTCGTCGTCGACACCGCACCGCCCGGGGCCGCGCCGGAGCTGACGCCCCCCGGCTACCGGGACTTCCTCGCCGAGGCCGGCACCCACGGCTGCGAACCCCCGGCGTACGAGACGGTCCGCGCCGGGGACGCGGCAAGCCCGGACGGCACCACCTACCAGCAGTGGCGGGTGATCGCCGAGGGCATCGCCGCCGAACTGGGACTGGCCGCGGGTGACCGGCTCGCCGTCGACGTCGCCACCGAGGAGCAGCCGGTGAAGTGGCTGCTGACTCCGCTGTCGGTGGGAGCGTCGGTGCTGCTCTGCGCCAACTGCGACGCCGACGCCTTCGCGGCCCGCGTCGCCACCGAAGACGTCACCCACGTACTGGGATAGCAACCGTCCTCGGCGGCGGTGACAGCCGGCCCGGCTCCTGAGCAGCGGCGACATCGGTACGTCCGCGACTGGTGCGTGGGGGCCCCACTCGGGTTCTCGTTCTCAGATCTCCTGGCGCGGGCCGCACTCGGCGCGTTCTGCCTGGTCAGGCCCTTCGCCGGCGGGCCGGGTCCGCGTGAGCGGGAGACAGCCCCCGGCGAGGTCGGGTTGCCGGCGGGTGCGAGCATGATCGCATGGAGATTTTCGAGGACTCCCGCACCGTGTCGCGGGACGATCTGGCCGCCTGGCTTCGCCAGCTCGCCAACCAGCTGGAATCCGATGGACGGATCTTCTTCGGCGCCGCGGGCACCGTGCGGGTCGCCGACGAGGTCGAGTGCGAGTTCGAGATCGAGGACGAGGACGGCGAGATCTCCGTCGAGATCGAGTTCACCTGGCCCAGCCCGCGGCCGGCCTCCGCCGACACCTCCGAGAACGAGGACGAGGACGAAGAAGAGGACGCGGGCAAGGAGGCAGAGGACGAGGAAGGCGAGGAGGACGAGCCGGCCGTGGACAAGCCGGCCGCCGCTGCTCCCGCCGTCGCTGCCGGCGCTGTGGAGGTCACCGCCCCGGTCGACGCCGAAACTCTCGGCTCTTCGTCTGTGGCGGATGCCGACAACGCCGCGGCGGGGAAGCCCGCGACCCCGGCTCAGGCCACCACGCCGGCTGCCGACGAGCCCACCGCCTCCGACGCCGAGGAAGAGACGGCGGCCTCCGACGCCGAGGAACCCGCAGGCGAGTCGGCTGACGCCGACGAGCCCGCCGCCGCCCCCGACAAGGCTGACGCTGCCGACGCCGCTGACACCGACGGCGGCGCCGCGGACGAGAGCGCGGAGAAGAAGGCCTGACCTTCGGTCGTGCGAGGTTCTCCGGAGCGCCCGCGGCCTTGCGCGCCCTCCGGAGAACCCGACGTCGGCCCGCCGCCGCAAACCGATCGCCCGCGGCTGCGGGAGGAGATCACAATCGCGCCATGACCGTCTTCCTGGAAACCGAGCGGCTGGTGCTGCGTACGTTCGCCGGCGGCGACGCCGACGATCTGTACGCCCTGGACAGCGACCCGGCGGTCATGCGCTTCCTCACCGGCGGCGCGCCAACCACCCGCGAGGCGATCGTGTCGCAGACCCTGCCCCGGCTGCTCCGCGAGTACCCGTGGCGGGGTGAGCGCGGCTACTGGGCCGCCGAGGAGAAGTCCGGCGGAACCTTCCTGGGCTGGTTCGAACTGCGTCCCGTCGACCCCGGCAGCCCGGCCGTGGTGGAACTCGGCTACCGGCTGCGCCGCGCCGCCTGGGGCCGGGGATACGCCACCGAAGGCTGCCGTGCCCTCATCGACAAAGGCTTCACCGACCTCGGTGTCGAACGGGTGGTCGCCGAGACGATGGCGGTCAACACCGCATCCCGGCGGGTCATGGAGAAGGCCGGGCTGACGTTCGTACGCCGCTTCACCCTCGACTGGCCAGAGCCGATCGAGGGCAGCGAGCACGGCGAGGTCGCGTACGAGCTGACCCGCGCCGACTGGCAGCGGCAAAACGGGGTGCGCGGGCAGATGCGGGAAGGTTGAATGCCGGGATGACACACCGACTTCAGCAGCCCCGTAAGGCCCGCCCGGGGGACCGGATCGCCGTCCTGTCGCCCTCCTTCGCTGCGCCGGGTCCCTTCCCGGAGCTCCACGAGCAGGCCATGCGGCGCCTCGCCGAGGTCACCGGCCTCGTGCCGGTCGAGTACCCCACCACCCGCCAGGTCGGCGCCACGGCGCAGGCGCGCGCCGCCGACCTCAACGCCGCCTTCGCCGACCCGCAGATCCGGGCGATCCTCGCCACCATCGGCGGCGACGACCAGATCACCGTCATCCCGCACCTGGACGCCGACCTGGCCCGCGCCGACCCGAAACCGTTCCTCGGCACCAGCGACAACACCAATCTGCACCAGTGGCTCTGGGGACTGGGCATCGCCAGCTTCTACGGAGGCTCCTCCCAGGTGCACCTTGGCCCCGGTCCGGCCGTCGACGACATCCACGCCCGGTCGCTGCGGGCGGCGCTGCTCACCGGGGAGACCTTCGAGATCACCGACCCGGGCGAGTCCGAGGACAACGGCATCGAATGGACCGACCCGCGGGCGCTGACATCGTACGGGGACCGCGAACCGACCGAACCCTGGAGCTGGCACGGACCGGCCCGTGCGGTCACCGGCCCCACCTGGGGCGGCTGCCTCGAGGTCCTGGAGTGGATCCTGACCGCGGGGCGTTTCCCGTTCGACGCCGACGTCCTGACCGGCGGGGTGCTGATCATCGAGACCTCCGAGGAGCTGCTCCCGGCGCAGAACGTCGGCCGGATCGTGCGGTCGCTGGGGGAGCGGGGGCTGCTCGGCGCGGTCGACGCCGTGCTGCTCGCCCGTCCGCCGGTCTCGGACTTCACCCGCCGCCCCGACGCCGCGCAACGGGCACGGCTGCGCGCCGAACAGCGCGACGCGGTCGTCGCACAGGTGAACCGCTACAACCCGGAGGCGGTGGTCTGTGTCGGCGTCCCCTTCGGACACACCCGGCCGCAGTGGATCCTGCCGCACGGCGGCCCCGTCACCGTCGACGGCGCCCAGCGGCGGATCTTCGCCGACTACCGGTAGGGGTGACGGCGGCGGGCATCCGGCAGATCGGCGGGTCCGTCGCCCGCCGCCGTACCGGAGTCAGTCCCGGAATTCGCGCCACTGGTAGCGGAGGCCGGGTTCTCCGTCGAGGTCGGCCGGATCCGCCGGTCCGACCGGGACGAATCCGGCCTTGACCAGCACCCTGCGGGATGCGGCGTTGTCCTGGGTGACGGATGCGTTGATCGTGTGCAGCCCGTGGCGTGTGGTGGCCAGCCGGCACAACTGCTGGACCGTCGCCGTCGCCACACCCCGGCCCGCGACCTGCTGCGCCACCCGGTAACCGAGTGTGGCAACGCCTTCGTCCATGTCGACGAGGTTGAACCTACCCAGCACCGCACCGTCGTCGGCGACCAGGACGTGGAAGGCACACCGACCGCTCTCCTGCTCGGCCAGCAACGCGTGGTGCCGTTGTGCGAAGTGCTTGAAGTAGTCGTCACCGCGGTCGGGAACCGATGCGGCGAACCACGTACGGTTGGCCACCTCGAAGGCGAGCACCGCGGGGGCGTGACCGGCGCCAAGCAGTTGCAGCTCGGGTGATCCGGTGCCGGACATATGGCCTCCTACCAGGGGGTGTGCGGGGTGGCGGCCTCCAGGTCGGCGATGCTGCCCGACATGATGGTCCGTAGATGTCCGGTGATGTGCTCGGCCGGCCAGTCCCACCATGCCACCGCACGCAGTCGCGCGATGTCCTGGTCGCTGTAACGGGTGCGGATGAGACGGGCCGGGTTTCCGCCGACGATCCCGTAGTCGGGTACGTCCGCGGTGACCACCGATGCGGCGCCGACGATCGCGCCGTCTCCGATCCGTACGCCGGGGAGCACCGTCACGCCGTGACCGATCCAGACATCGTTGCCGACCACGGTGTCGCCTCGGTTGGGCAGGCCGGTGAGCAGGTCGAAGTGCGCCGACCACGAACCGCCCAGGATGGGGAAGGGAAAGGTCGAGGGGCCGTCCATGCGGTGGTTGGCGCCGTTCATGATGAACCGTACGCCCGTGCCGACAGCGCAGAACTTGCCGATGATCAGTTTCTCCGGCCCGTAGTGGTAGAGCACGTTGCGTCTCTCGAACGCTGTCGGCTCATCCGGGTCGTCGTAGTAGGAGTACTCCCCGACCTCGATGAGCGGTGAGGTGACCAGCGGCTTGAGCAGCACCACCCTCGGCTGATCGGGCATCGGGCGGAGGATCGTCGGGTCGGGCGGCACCGGCATGGAAAGTCACTCCTCATCGGCTGGAACATCTCCGGTCCATAATCGCGGCAACTGGCCGTCCACGGACCCCGGTGCCGGGTTCTGCCGGCTCCGGGTTGTGCCGTGCGGGGCCGTTCAGCGCAACGCTCCCGGCGCTAGCCTGGCGATCATGGCGGACTGGGAACTCCGGCAGGCTTCAATGGCGGACGTCGAGGTGGTGGCCGAGTTGCACTCCGTCGTGCTGCGGGCGGATCTGGAACGGCTCGGGCGGTACGACGCGCACCGGGTACGGCAGCGACTGCGGGACGGGTTCGCACCGGCGCACACCTGGATGATCGAGGTGGGTGGAGCGTTCGCCGGTTGCGTGTCGCTGCGGCCGGCCACCGGCGCCCACTGGCTGGAGCATTTCTATCTGGCCCCGCACCTGCAGGGCAGGGGCATCGGCGCCGCCGTGCTGGCTGGGCTGCTGGAGCAGTGCGACCGCGATGGCACCCTGGTTCGGCTGAACGTGCTCCAAGGCAGTCCGGCCAGACGGCTTTACCAACGGCACGGATTCAGACTCGAAACCGAGGACCCGGTGGACGTGTACATGGTGCGTGCGCCGGCCGGATGCCTGATCCACACCGCCCGTGAGCAGTGAATACGTCCTGAGCGGCGCTGAGCCCGGCCGGTTGCTGCGGGCAGGCTCGCCCCACCAGGAACCGGATTTCGTGGCGCTGGCTGGCGCTCGCGGCGTAATGCCTGCTCAGGGGCGGTAGGGAAGGGCTGGTTGTCAGAACGGCTGCTACACGATCCCTGTCACGAGCGAGCGCAGGCTCGTCCAGACCGAACCGACGACTTCAACGAGACGGAGCGCGTGTATCTCGAGGTCGCGGTGCCGTAGCGGCCGTAAACTCTCCGGTCATGGGACTGGTCACCTTCAGCGTCAACGTCACCCTGGACGGTTGCGTCGACCACCAGGAGGGGGTCGCCGACGACGAGACGCACGCCTTCTTCACCCGTCTCATGGACGAGGGCGGCGCAATGCTGTGGGGTCGCGTCACCTACGAGATGATGGAGAGTTACTGGCCGGCCGTCGCCCGCGGTGACGTGGAGGCGCCGCCGGTCATCCATGAGTGGGCGGTCAAGCTGGATGCCAAGCCCAAGTACGTGGTGTCGTCGACGCGCACGGACTTCCCGTGGAACAACAGCCACCACATTGCCGGCGATCTGCGCGAGGGCGTACAGAAGCTCAAGGACGCCACCCCGGCCGGGGTTCTCCTCGGAAGCGGCAAGCTCGCGACCGAACTCGACCGGCTGGACCTGATCGACGAGTACAAGTTGCTTGTTCATCCAAGGATCGCCGGCCACGGCCCGACGCTGTACCAGGGTGGGCTGCCCGCCACTCGCCGGCTCGAGCTGCTCTCGGCCGAGCCGCTGAGCAACGGCGTGATGTCCCTGCACTACCGCCGCGCCCGCTGAATCACAGGAGTCCATCGCCGGCAGCTCACTGGCTGCGCGGTGTCCTGCTCGCGTTCACCGCAGGCCATCGGCCGCATGCGCTGAGCAGAGGCCAGCCGCGTGAGACCCAGGCCATCCAGTCTCCCGAACGAGGCGACCACGTCACGGCAGGGGACTCTATGGATTATCGAATTATCGTTAATAACAATTCAGTAATTAGCCCGGGCAAACACTACCATATCGGACGCACACCATAATGACAGTTATGGTGTGCTCGGCTCCCGCGGGAATCCCGGCAGCATCTGGGTAGAACGCCCGCCACGGCGAGGCCGGAGCGAGGGGCCGCACCCGGTGCCCTCGATGACGGGAACTGACTGACGCCCTACGGCGGTGGCCGTCGCGAATCGGACGGCCACCGCCGCGGGCCGGGGGCGCACTTCATGCCGCCGGTTACTGCTGGCGCTCCCGGAACTGGTAGGTGGCCCGCTGGTGCCGGGTGATGCCCTTGCGGACCGCCTTCTGCTCGGCCCGCAAGCGGCCCTCGGCGCGCGCGGCGGCGTACGCGTTCTCCCGCAACAACCGCTTGTAGCTGTCCAGTCGGCGCTGGGTGATCTCACCTGACTCGATGGCCGCCACGACCGCGCACCCTGGTTCGGTGGCGTGGGCGCAGTCGCCGAACCGGCAGTTCCCGGCCAGCTGCTCGATTTCGGCGAAGGTCTGCTCCAGCCCGTCCTGGGCATCCTGCAGGCCCACCGCACGCAGACCCGGGGTGTCCAGCAGCACCCCGCCGCCGGGCAACGGAAGCAGCTCCCGCCAGGCGGTGGTGTGCCGGCCCTTGCCGTCCTGCTCGCGCACCGATCCGGTGGCGAGCCGCTCCTCGCCGAGCAGGTGGTTGCCGAGGCTGGACTTGCCGGCTCCGGAGGGTCCAAGCAGGACGATTGTGCCGTCCAGGACTGCGGCCAGGGCATCCAGCCCTTCTCCGGTCACGACACTGGTGACCAGGACTTTCACGCCGGGGGCCGTCTCGGCGACCTCGGCTGCGGCCTGCGGTGCGTCGGCGCAGGCGTCTGCCTTGGTCAGGACCACGACCGGCCGGGCGCCGCTCTCCCAGGCGAGGGCGAGCATGCGCTCGACCCGGGCGTGCTTGAGCGGGGCGGCCAGCGACACCGTCACCACTACGGTGTCGACGTTGGCGGCCAGGATCTGACCGTGGGACGTACGCGAGGCACTGGAGCGGACCAGGGCGGTACGGCGCTCCAGCACCGCGTGCAGCAGCGGCGGGTGTCCGTCGGCGGCAGGGCGAACCGCCAGCCAGTCGCCGGTACACGGTTCATTGTTGGCGGTGGCGCCCGCTGTCTCCACGCGGATGATGCCGGAGTCGGTGGCGGCCTCGCAGGAGCCGCGTTCGGCGCGTACGAGGCGGGCCGGAATCAACCCGGCAGCGGCATGAGGCGTGAAGGCGTGCTGCCACGCCTCGTCCCAGCCGTAGTCCGCCAGGGAGTACGGCCGAGCCTGATGGAACGAAGATTCGGACAATGTGGAAACCCTTGAACAGGGACCCCGAGCAGGTACGTCTCCGAGCGAGCCGCCAAGGCTCGAAACGGGTGGGACGTCAGGTCAGAGCGGGGTCCGGGATGGTGAGGACGATCCGGCGGGCACTGCGCACGGCAGTGGCATCAACAACGGCCATCACACTCACCTCCCATTTCTGTTCCGGCAGTCGACACGAGCGTCTCTGCGGCGGTCACGCTAACACGCCGACCGTGTGACGTCGCCGCTTTTTCCTGGCCAGGAACCGGGGCAGGCACCGAGGTTCACGGCGGGCGGGACCGGCGGTCAGCAGCCAGAGGCTCGTTCGTCAAACGGATCGATTCGGGTCGCTGGAGCTGGTACCGTCACCGCTGCCGTACGTGGTCACTGATGAAGGAGGTGAGTCCGATCAACGCTGTGACAGGTCGGGCCTCCCTCGTTGACGTGACCCGGGGAGTGCCCGCAGGACGCACTCCGAAAGGCATCTGTTTCTCATGCGCGAAGAACTCTTCACCGTCGACGGCGTACCCGTCGTTTGCTGGATTCCGGACGACGAGGCCGACGGTCCCCGTCCGCTGATCTTCATCGGTCACGGTGGTGGTCAGCACAAGACCGCCCCGGCCGTTCTGCACCGCGCTCACCGTTTTGTCGCCTGCGGCTTCGCCGTCGTCGCGGCGGATGTTCCCAACCACGGTGAACGCCCGACCGACGAGCGCTACCAGCGACTCGCCACCGAGATCGGTCTCCGCGCCGACCGCGGGGAGGAGCTGGCGCCGCTGCTCGCCGGCTTTCAGGCCCTGGTCGCCGAGCAGACGGTGCCGGAATGGCAGGCCATCCTCGACCACCTCGATCCCGGGCCGGTCGGGTACTGGGGGGTGTCACTGGGCTGCGGGCTCGGCGTGCCGTTCGTGGCAGCCGAGCCCCGGGTACGGGCGGCCGTGCTGGGCCTGGGCGGCGCGACCGACCCGGGCTGCGCGCAGGCCGCCGCGCGGATCACGGTGCCGGTGGAGTTCCTGGTGCAGTGGCACGACGAGCGGGTGCCGCGCGAGCAGAGCCTGGCACTCTTCGACGCGTTCGGCTCGGCCGAGAAGTCTCTGCACGCCAACCCTGGACGGCACAGCGACCGGCTGCCGGAACATGAGCTCGACAGCGCGGTCCATTTCTTCACGCGTCACCTGCTCCTGCGGTAGTCGTCGGAGCCGGCCGCACCAGCGGAGAGCTCCCGAGTGACCGGCGTTCGGCGGGCTGCGTGAGGCAGCCCGCCGAACACTGCAGGCCGGGGCGGATCAGCCGACGGGAGCGCCGAACCAGACAGGCAGCCGGTCGAGGAGTTCCTGCTGGTCGTCGCCGACCCAGGCCACGTGCCCGTCGGGACGCAGCAGCGCCGCGGGCACGTCCAGCTCGGCGCCGGCGTCGACGACGTGGTCGACCCGGTCGGCCCAGCCGGTGGCCGAGAGCTCTCCGGTGCGGTCGAGAAGCACACCACGGCCGGTGTGCATCAGCTCGTAGAGGCGGCGGCCATCGGCGAGGCGTACGTCGCGCATCCGGCGGCCGAGCAGGTCGGGGCCGGGGCCGAAGTCGTAGCGGATGCCGATGGCGGTGGTCTTCTCGACGAGGTGGCGGTTGACGACGTCGAAGTCCATCAGCTCCGCCAGCAGCCGGCGGACCGCCTGCGGGCCGGGTTCGGTGGAGAGCAGTTCCATCTGCGCCAGGGCGTTGTTGCAGACGTCGTCGGCGACCGGGCGGCGCTCGGCTTCGTAGGAGTCGAGCAGCCCTGCCGGGGCCCAGCCGGCGACGGCGGCGGCGAGCTTCCAGCCGAGGTTGACCGCGTCCTGCAGGCCGAGGTTGAGGCCCTGGCCGCCGGTCGGCGGGTGGATGTGGGCGGCGTCGCCGGCGAGCAGCACCCGGCCGGCCCGGTAGTGCTCGGCGAGCCGGGTGGCATCACCGAAGCGGGAGAGCCAGCGGGGCGAGTGCACGCCGAAGTCGGTGCCGGCAACGGCCTTGAGCTGCCGTTGGAACTCTTCCAGGGCCGGTGGGGCCAACCGGTCCTCGGCCACCCCTTCGGCGGGTACGACCACCTTGTACACCCCGTCGCCGACCGGTCCGACGCCGAAGCGCTTCTCGGTCTGGCGGACCTCGGTGACGATCTGCGCCACCGTCTCCGGGGGCACACCGATCTCCATCTCGCCGAGCAGGATCTCCACGCGGCTGGGTTCGCCGGGGAAACCGATGCCGACGAGCTTGCGTACGGTGCTGCGGCCGCCGTCGCAGCCGACGAGGTAGCGGGCCCGCAGCCGGGTGCCGTCGGCCAGCTCGGCGGTTACCCCTTCGTCATCGCAGCTCAGGCCGGTGAGCTCGCAGCCGCGGCGCAGCTCGGCGCCGAGCTCGACGGCCCGCTCGGCCAGCAGCCGGTCGGTGACGGGCTGCGGGATCCCGAGGATGTAGGGGTGAGAGCTGTCCAGGTCGGGCGGCGCGGGCCGGTCCATGGCGGCGAAGCCACTGATGGGGTACCGGGTGCCCAGGGCCAGGAAGCGGTCCAGCACGCCGCGCTGGTCCAGGATCTCGATGCTGCGTACGTGCAGGCCGAGCGCGCGGACGACCTTCGTCGGTTCCGGGTCCTTGTCCAGCACGAGCGTGCGTACGCCGTGCAGCCGCAGCTCGGCGGCGAGCATCAGGCCCGTCGGTCCGGCTCCGACAACGATCACGTCGATCATCAATGCCCCCTGTCTCGCGCCGGCGCCGCGGATGCGACCCCTGCTTATGCCGCCAAAGGGTGGCTACACCGCGAATCGGTGGTTTCAGCATGGGTCCGGCTTCGGGGGAGATTCTGCGACAGGACCAGGGTCTTGCGGCAAGACCCGGGGTGCGATATACGTTGATAGTGGCAGGGAGAGCGTTCTCCCTGCCTTTCTTCTGCCTGCCCTGCCTTTCTTTCTGCCGGGTGTTCCTGTCGCACCGCCCGCCTACGATGCGGGCCGTGAGCATCAACGGGAACTGGGCGCGGATTCCGGGCGCGGATCTGGCGCGGGCACAGAACGACCTCGACTGGGCGTACGAGCAGGCGCAGGCCGCGGTGCAGAACGAGGACGGTCGCTGGTTCAGCACCGACAAGACCTGGCACGCCCTCGATTTCCTCCTCAACCGGCACGGCCTCGACGTGCCGATCGCCTTCGGTGAAGGCCTGCTGGTCGACGCCGTGAATGACGGTTCCAGGTCCCTGGAGGACGCCGACTGGGGTGCCGGCCCGGCCGGTTACCTCGTGCCGGAGAACGTCGCCAAAGTCGCCGCCGCGCTTGCGGATGTCACCGAGGCCGACCTGATCCGGGATGTCGATCCGGCCGAGATGGATGAGATCTACCCTTCGGTCTGGGACGACGACCCCGGTGAGCTCGAGTGGGCGGTTCACCTTCTGCCCGGCGTGAAGCAGTTCTTCGCCGACGCCGCCCGCGCGGGGGACGCGGTCATCTGCTGGCTCGACTGATGTGCGGCGGGTCCTTTCGCAGCGGTGAGCTGCGGCTGAGGTACGCGAAAGGCGGCCCGGCCTTCGCGCGGTGGACGCAGGGGCATGCCTCGCTGTTCGGGACAGGACGTAGCCGCAACGACGAAGTGAGTGTCGGAGGGCAGGGCTAGCGTCGGCGGCGGTGGATGAATCTATGGGAGGTGCTGCCGTGACCGAGACCAAAGCCGGTCTTGACGCCGAGCGTGCGACGCTGCTGGAGACGCTGGCCCTGCACCGGGGTTTTCTGCGCCAGACCGCGCAGGGACTCACCGACGAGCAGGGGCTGCAGCGCAGCACCGTCAGCGTGCTCTGCATCAGCGGTCTGATCAAGCATGTCAGTGAAACCGAACGCCGCTGGGTGAACTTCCTCGTGGAGGGGCCGTCTGCGTTGCCGAGCTGGACCGATCCGGCCCAGGCCGACGAGCACGCCGCCGAGTTCGTGCCGGCCGATGGCGAAGGGCTGGCCGCGTTGCTCGTGAAGTACGAGCAGGTGGCTCACCGCACGGAGGAGGTGGTGCGGTCGCTGGCCGACCTCGACACGGCGCAGCAGTTGCCGGAGGCGCCCTGGTGGCCGGAGCCGATCAGCTGGTCGGGGCGGCGGGTGCTGCTGCACATCCTCGCCGAGACGGCCCAGCACGCCGGGCACGCCGACATCATCCGGGAGTCGATCGACGGCGCGAAGACGATGGGCTGACCTGCGGCCCGTCGCGACGCGGTGTGTCGCCGGCGGCCCCGGCACGGGGGCAGGGCCACCGGCGACACACCTGTCGTCCAGCTCGGCGACTTGGACGACGACGCCTCAGTCCAGCGCGGCGACCTGGACGACGACCTTGCCGTGGTTGCGGCCGCTCATCAGCCGGGCGAACGCCTCGGGGGCGCTCGCCAGCCCCTGGTAGCGGTCCTCGTGCAGGTGCAGCCGCCCTTCGCGCAGCAGGTCCGCGACCCGCTCCACCTGCTCGGCGGCGAGGTCGAAGTGGTCGTAGACGACCATGCCGTGCACGACGGCGCGGGCGGCCATCACCGCGCCGGCACGCAGCATGGTGCGGGGGCCGCCGTTGGTCTGATCCATCAGGCCGCAGAGCGACACCCGGGCGCCGACGGCAAGGGACTCCATCACCACCTCGAGGGTCTGCGCGTCGCCCATGTGCAGGTAGCCGTTGATCCGGTCCGGGCAGGCGGCGGCGAGCTGCTCGATCCAGTCCGGGGCGGTGCGCACCACGGCGGCGTCGTAGCCGAGGGTCTGCACGGCGGTCTTGGCCTTCGCGTCGTCACCGACGAGCGCGACGGTGCGGGCACCGGCCAGCTTCGCCAGCGGGCCGGCGACCGAGCCGACGCCGCCGGTGGCCGACCCGATCACGACGGTGTCACCGGCGACCGGGCGCAGGTGACGCTGCACGGCGGCGTACGCGGTCAGACCGGGCATGCCGAGCGCGCCGAGCGCCGCCGAGCGGGGCACCCCGTCGGGGACGGCGATCGGTCGCAGTTGCGTGGTGGGCAGCAGGGCGTACTCGCGCCAGCCGGTCTCGCCGAGCACCCACGAGCCGGCCGGCAGCGACGGGTCGGCGGAGGCGACGACCCGGCCGACCGCGCGGCCGGGGATCACACCGCCGATCGGCACCACCGGATCGTCGAGGTGGCGCCCCACCAGGGTGGTACGCAGGTACGGGTCCAGCGACAGATCGCTGACCTGGACCAGTGCCTCGCCAGGACCCGGGTCGCCGACCTCCTCGGTGGCGACGGTGAAGATCTCGGGACCGGGCACGCCCTGCGGAACGGCCGCGAGGACCACGCAGGTGGATTTCCGAACACTCATGCCCTCAACCTAGATAAGGAAACGCGATTACACTAGACGGAACAGCGCCGTGACCTGTGGAGAGGGCGACCGTGACGACCACCCCGATTGACCTGCGCGCCGAAGACCAGGGCCAGTGGCTGGACCTGACCCTGCCCGGCTCGGAGCCCCCGGTGCGGATGCGCCGGCTGCACGCCGACCCCGAGACCAAGGCCAGCGTCTCGCTGGTGCGCTTCCCCGCCGGCTGGCGCCGGCCCGGCACCGGCTGGTATCCGGTGGCCGAGGAGTTCGTGGTGCTCGACGGCGGCATGGAGGTCGTTGGCACGCACGGCGCCGGCGACTACGTGTACCTGCCGCCGCGGGCGATCCGTGCCGGCACCGCCAGCCCGCAGGGGGCGCTCGTGCTGGCGTACTTCGCCGGGGCGCCGAAGTGGACCGAGGGCGAGCCCGACGAGGCCGCGCCGCAGGAGCCGGTGCACGGCGTCCCGGCCGGGGTGATGCGCAAGGACGCGCCGGAGGTGGCGGGCAGCTTCCAGGCGCTCGACACTGTCCCCGCCGAACCCGTGGCCGTCGACACCGACATTCTCTGGCTGGAGAGCCTGACCTGGGAGTTGCTCCCGGCGGGTGCGACCCCGACCGGTTCGGGACGTGCGCTGGTGCGTACCTGGGCCTGAGAGCGGCCCCGATCCGACAACACCGAGCGCCTCCCACCGACTGCTGGTGGGAGGCGCTCGGTGTCTGCTGTCAGATCACGGTGTCGTCAGGCCATGGTGCCGGGCTTGACCACACCGAGGAAGGTGGCGACCAGGACCATCGCCCAGATCAGGAAGACGTACGGCACGGCGCGGCTCATCGCGCCGCCGATGCCCTTCTCCACCTCGGGGGAGGAGCCCTCGGACATCAGCTTGCCGAAGGCCGGGCCGAACGGCCGCAGCGACACCCGGATCATGATGCCGCCGAAGATGCAGATCGCGTAGGCGGCGACCTTGCCGGCCAGCCACTTCGGGTTGGTGGTGACACCGAACGGCTCGTCGACGATCAGGGTGTAGACCGAGGCGCCGAGCAGGCCGACGACCAGGCCGATGCGGACGATCCAGTCGGCCTTGTGGACCAGGTCGGCGTAGCGGTCGGCGCGCTTGAAGAAGTCGACCAGCATGATCGCCAGCCAGATCAGGGCCGCCACCCAGACCAGCGCCAGCGGCCAGCCGTAGAAGATGTCGCGGCCCAGGTCGGTGGCGGCCATCAGGGTCACGCCGGAGGGGAGCATGAGGATCAGGCAGACCCGCGGCGCCAGGTCGACCATGTGCATGATCTTCATGGCGATGGCCCGGCCGGTCGGGGAGACCTCCGGGTTGGTGACGTAGCGGCTGGCGTAGAAGACCCCGAGGTCCCCGCCGAGCCAGTAGGTCAGCAGCAGAATGTGCAGCAGGATCGCGAAGCTGTGCAGATCGAAGCCGTAGACCGGCTCGATGGTGGTTGCCAACGGCATTGTTCTCCGATCGGGGTGGTTCGCGGGGGCTGCTCAGGCCCGGATGTCGCGCTTGACGACCTTTCCTGCCGCGTTGCGCGGAAGCTCGGCGATGGGGTGCCACTGCCGGGGGATCTTGTAGCCTGCCAGAGATTGGCGGCAGTGCGCCTCGAGCGCCTCGACGTCGAGGTCGGCGTCGCCGGCCGGGACGACGTACGCGGTCACTTCTTCGCCCCACTGGGCGGAGGGAAGGCCGACCACGGCGGCCTCGGCGACGCTGGGGTGCGTGGCGAGCACGTCCTCGATCTCGCGCGGGTAGACGTTGATGCCCCCGGAGACGATCATGTCGCTCTTGCGGCCGACGATGTAGAAGTAGCCTTCGTCGTCGATGTGGACCATGTCGCCGCAGCTGAGGAAGCCGTCGTCGGTGGTGCAGGCCGCGGTCGCCTCGGGGTTCTTCAGGTAGCCGCGCATCAGGTACGGCGAGCGGCTGAACAGCTCACCGGTGCCGCCGGGGCCCACGGGGTTGCCGTCGGCGTCGACGACGCGTACCTCGGTCATGAACCAGGGCTGGCCGACGGAGCCGGGCTTGCGGGCCATGTCCGCCGGGCGCAGGTTGGTGATGATCCCGCTCTCGGTGGAGCCGTAGAGCTCGTGCACGCCGACGGCGGGGAAGGCCGCCATCACCCACTGCTTGAGTTCCCACGGCAGGGCAGCGGCGTTGAAGTAGAGAGTGTCCAGGGTGGACAGGTCACGGGCGGCGATGGCGTCGGCGCCGAGGCCGCGCAGCATCTGCGCGTGGGTGGGGACCAGGAAGACCGACTGGGCGCGCTCGCGCTCGATAAGTTCGAGCAGCGCCTGCGGGTTCCACTTGGGCAGCATCACCACGGTGCCGCCGGTGAAGACCGGCGCGTAGCCGAAGGCGAAACCGGCGCCGTGGTACATCGGCGCCACGGCGATCGAGGTCCGGCCGATGCCCAGGCCCCACTCCATCGCCGCCATGTAGAAGGTCAGCACCCGGGACCGGTGGCTGATCATGACGCCCTTCGGTGCGCCGGTGGTGCCCGAGGTGTAGGCGATACAGAAGGGCGCCTCTTCGTCGACGGGTACCTGCGGGTCCACGGGGGTCGCGGCGGCGAGCGCCTCGTCGTAGGACTCGAAGCCATCGGCGTCGCCGACGGCGAGGGCGATCAGGGCGCCGGCGGCGACGGCGGGAGCCACCACGGCCGCGAGCGCGGCGTCGGCGATCACCGCGGCGGATTCGGAGTGTTCGAGGATGAACGTGGCCTCGGCCGCGGTGTAGCGCGGGTTCAGCGGCACCATCGTCATCCCGGCCATCGCGATACCGCAGGCGATTTCGGGGTGTTCGAGCCGGTTGCCGAGGCAGACCGCGACCCGTGAGCCGGCGGTCAGGCCGCGGCCGGTGAGGCTCTGCGCCAGCCGGGCGGCCCGCTCGTGCAGCTGCCGGTAGGTGAGCCGCCGGTCGCCGTCGATCACGGCTACGGCGTCGGGTGTCGCACGGGCGAACTCGCGGACACCGTTGGCGATGTTGAGCGGAGCGCCGCTCGGTGCGGTCGTCACAGAGGATCACCCTCAGCACTGTCGAGAGGTTGGGTGAAACAGCGTTCCACAGATAGGAACTTCCTGTCTAGAGGGGCGCTCGACTCAAGATCACGCTTCGGTGACGGCCTCGAAGAAGACCACAAAACGGGTCTTCCACATTCGGTGGTTCTCGTCTAGCGTTCCCACCTGTTAAACAGCGTTCCAACCCACGGAACAGGAGGCTGCCTCGGTGGTGCGCTACCTCGTGCGGCGCTTGTTGGGTCTGACGGGCGTGCTCGTCCTGGTCCTGACCCTCGTCTTCTTCATGCTGCACGCCAGCCCGGGTGGTCCCGAGAATGCATACCTCGGCAACAACCCGACGCCCGAGAAGCGCGCGGCGGTGATGGCGCAGCTCGGCCTCGACCAGCCGCTGCTGACCCAGTACTGGCACTTCGTCGGCAGCATGTTCACCTTCGACTTCGGCAACTCGCTGACCACCAACCGGCCCGTCAGCGAGATGCTCATGCAGCGCATCCCGATCACGCTGGAGCTCGGCCTGACGTCGTTCGCGCTCTGGACCGTCGTCGGACTGCTCGCCGGCGCCGTCGCCGCCGCCCGCCAGGGCGGCTTCGTCGACGGCCTGGTCCGCGTCGGCAGCGTCGTCGCCCTCTCGGTGCCCAGCTTCTGGCTCGGCCTCGTCCTGGTGCTCACCTTCGGGCTCTACCTCACCGGGATCCTGCCCAGCTCCGGCTGGGTCTCCTTCTCCGAGGACCCGCTGGGCAACCTGAAATCGATGGTGCTGCCCGGCTTCGCGCTGGGGCTCGCCTCCGCCGCGGTGATCGCCCGGACGCTGCGCTCGTCGCTCATCGGTGAACTGCGCGCCGACCACGTCGCCTTCGGCCGGGCCATGGGGCTGCCCGAACGCACCATCCTCAGCCGGCTGGCCCTGCGCAACGCGGTCATCCCGACCCTGACCGTGGTCGGGATGACGCTCGGCTCCTTCATCGGCGGCGCCGTGCTGATCGAGAACGTCTTCAACGTGCCGGGCCTCGGACAGCTCATCGTCACCTCCTTCATGGCGCAGGACTACCCGGTGGCGATCGCCAGCACCTACTGGACGGCCGGACTCTTCCTGATCGTCACCCTGATCGTGGACCTGCTCTACTTCGCGATCAACCCGCGCATCCGTGCCCAGTTCTCGGCCGCCACGGGAGGATCCCGATGAGCAACGCCACCGCCACCGTGGCCACCCGCAGGCGTACCCGGCGCGCACCGCGACTGAGCCCGCTCGGCTGGACCGGCCTGGTCTTCGTGATGGCGTTCGCGCTGCTGGCCGTCGTCGGTCCGCTGATCGCCGTCGACCCGCTGGCGCGTACCGGGGGACCGTTGGAGGCACCCTCGGGCGCGCACTGGTTCGGCACCGACAACCTCGGCCGGGACCTGTTCGCCCGCACCGCCGACGGCGCCCGGCTCTCCCTGCTGGTGGCGATCGGCAGCGTGCTGGCCGGGCTGCTGGTCGCAGTGCCGCTCGGACTGCTCGCCGGCTACCACGGCGGCCGGTGGATCGACGACGCGATCATGCGCACGCTGGAGGCGCTCCAGGCGCTGCCGGTGTTCATCCTGGCGCTGTTCATCCTCGGCATGCTCGGCAACGGCGAGTCGCAGTGGGGCCCGGTCACCGTCGGCCCCGCCGCCAAGGTCGTGCTGCTGCTCGCACTCTCCTTCCTGCCCTACTTCGCCCGGGTCGCCCGGGCCGCCACCCTGGTGGAGGTGCAGGAGGAGTACGTCAACTGCCTGCGGGTCGTCGGCGTGCCCCGCTGGCGCATCGTCACCGTCGAACTGCTGCCCAACGTGCTGCCACCGGTGCTGGTGCAGGCCTTCCTCTGGGTCGGCATCGCCATCTTCTCCGAGAGTGCCCTGTCCTTCCTCGGTCTGGGCATCCAGCCGCCCGACCCGAGCCTGGGCAACATCCTCTCGGGCGCGACGAGCTACCTGATGCTCGGCGCCTGGTGGTTCTCCATCATCCCCGGCCTGGTGATCCTGCTGGTCACCATCGGCATCAACCTGCTCGGCGACGAAGTCGACCGGCTGCTCGGCAACGGCCGCTGAGCCGGCGACACACCAACCGATCCCCTTTCGCACCGCCGGTAACAAGGAGTCCCCTGATGTCCCTCACTTCGTCCTCGTTCTCTCGTCGGCGTTTCCTGGCAGCCATCGGTCTCGTCGGCGCGGGCACCGCGCTGGCCGCCTGCGGCGGCAGCGACAGCTCCGGCGGCGCCGCCGGCAACCTGACCCCGCAGCAGGGCGGCAACCTGCTCATCGGGATGCCCGCCGTGTCGGACTACCTCAACCCGCTGGTGGCCACCACCAGCGCGGTCGCCTGGGCCAGCGCTCCCGTGGTCGAGTCGCTCTACGACTACGACGAGTCGATGAAGTCGGTGCCGCTGCTGGCCGCCGGCGAGCCCGAGATCTCCGCCGACGGTCTCACCTGGACGATCACCCTCAAGGAGGGCGTGAAGTTCTCCAACGGTGACGCCCTGACCGCCGAGCACGTCGCCGCGGTGCTCAAGCACGTGAGCAACACGAAGGCCTACAGCGACTGGACCACCTACTTCGCCTACAGCGTCGCCGACGCCAAGGCCACCGACGCCCTGACCGTGGTCATCACCCTGGCGGCGCCGTACGGCATCCTGCGTTCCCTGCTGAACAACCTGCCGATCGTCCACAAGGACTTCATCGACAAGACCGACACGACGATGGGCACCGGCCCGTTCGTCGTGGGCTCCGTCGCCCAGGGGCAGAAGGTCGAGCTCACCCGCAACGCCGGCTACCACGGCGAGGCGCCGGCCCTGGAGAAGGTGACCTTCACGGCGATCCCGGACGCGGCGACGCGCACGGTGAGCCTGCGCAGCGGCGAGATCCACGTGATGACGGACGTGCCGCCGGACAACGTGGCGCTGCTCAAGAAGGAATCCGCCATCAACGTGCACGTGGTGGCGGCGCCGATCTCCATCCTGAGCTACTTCAACGCCAAGAAGGGGCCCTTCGACAACGTCAAGGTCCGGCAGGCGCTGGCCCACTCGATGGACCGGGCCGGAGTCAACGAGGTCGTCTACGCCGGCACCGCCGGCATCGGCCAGGGCCCGGCCGGACCGGCGCTGGAGGGGCACAACCCCGACGCCGCGCTCTACAGCGGTACGCCCGACGTCGACAAGGCCAAGGCGCTGCTGGCCGAGGCCGGCGCCGGGGCGGTGGAGTTCACCCTGATGGTGAGCTCCTCGTCCAAGGAACTCACCAACGCCGCCCAGGTGCTGGTCGAGGGCTGGAAGCAGGCCGGCATCACCTGCAAGCTCGACATCATCGACGGCGGCACCTGGATCTCCCGCTGGATGGCCGGCGACTACCAGATGGCGATGAGCAGCTACTCCACCGGCGTCAGCGCCGGCAAGACCGCCTTCCCGCTGTTCAGCACGTACGTCTCGACGAACGCGATGAACTACGGCTACGCCAACGCCGAGGTCGACAAGCTGCTCGGCCAGGCCTGGGCGACCAGCTCGGACGAGGAGCGCACCGCCGCCTGCAAGCAGGCCGACGCCCTGCTCGCCGCCGACGCCATCGCGGTGCCGCCGGTCTACCCGAGCCTGATCATCGCCCAGCGTACGGACGTCACGGCTCTCGACGCCGGTCAGCTCTCGCTCAGCCGGCTGCCCGCAGCCGGCGCGCAGCTGATGGCATGAAAGGAACACACAGGTGATGGTTCGTAGTGACGGACCTGCGCCGGTGGCCGCCGCGGCGGCCACCGGCGCCCCTGGCGCGGCCGAGGAGCTGCTGCGGGTGGAGGGGCTGCACGTCACCTACCCGACGGCGGCCGGTCCGTTGCCGGCGGTGCGGGACGTGTCGTTCACGGTGGCCCGCGGTGAGGTGCTCGGTCTGGTCGGTGAGTCCGGCTCCGGCAAGAGCACCGTGCTGACCGCGCTGATGCGGATGCTGCCCCGCGGCGCCGAGACCCGGGCCGACGTGCTGCGCTTCGCCGGGCAGGACCTGTCGCGGATGAACGAGCGGGCGGTGCGGCAGCTGCGCGGCCGGCGCATCGGCCTGGTCCCGCAGCGGCCGATGACGTCGCTGTCGCCGGTCACCCCGGTGCGGGCGCAGCTGCGGCGGCTGACCGGTCTCGACGACAACCGCATCGACGAGCTGCTGACAAGTGTCGGCCTCGCCGGTGTCACCTCCCGGCTCAACGACTACCCGTTCCAGTTCTCCGGTGGCCAGCTGCAGCGGATGCTCATCGCCGTGGCGGTCCTCGCCCGCGAACCGGAGCTGGTGCTGGCAGACGAACCCACCACCACCCTGGACGCCACCGTGCAGGCGCAGATCCTGCGGCTGCTGGTGGACCTCAAGGACCGGCTGGGCAACTCGGTCGTCTTCGTCAGCCACGACCTGGCCGTGGTGGCGCAGATCTGTGACCGGGTCGGCGTGATGTACGGCGGCCAGCTCGTCGAGCTGGCCCCGACCGCGGAACTCTTCGCCCGGCCCCGGCACCCGTACACGCAGGCGCTGCTCAACGCCATGCCGGCCCGGCATGCGCGCGGTGAGCGGCTGCGCGCCATTCCCGGCACCGTCAGCGGCTCGCACCGGCTGCCCGGCTGCGGGTTCGCGCCCCGCTGCGAGCGTGCCGACGAGCTCTGTCACCGCGTCGTGCCCGAGCCTCGGGTGCTGTCGTTGTCGGTGGCGCGCTGCCACCACATGGAGGAGGCGGAATGAGCGCCACGACAACTCCCGTCGCCGCGGCGACGGTGGAGCTGCAGGAGCTGGTCAAGCACTTCCCGGTCAAGGGCCGGCGGCGCCGGGGCGGCCCGGCACCGGTCGTGCACGCCGTCGACGGGGTGAGTCTTCAGGTCGGCCCGGGGGAGTCGCTGGCGATCGTCGGCGAGTCGGGCTGCGGGAAGTCGACCGTGGCGAAGGTCCTCGTCGGGCTCCTCGAACCGACCTCCGGACTGGCCCGGGTCGCCGGGCACGACGTACGGCCGGTGACGGTGCGCGACCCCGCGGCCCGGCGCCGGGTCCAGCTGGTCTCGCAGAGCCCGTGGTCGGCGCTGAACCGGGCCAAGACCATCCGGCACATCGTCACGCAGCCGCTGCAGGTGCACGGCCTGGCGCCAGACCGGGCGGCGCGCGAAGCCCGGGCGGTGGAGCTGCTGCGGCTGGTCGGACTCCCCGCCGAGTACCTGGACCGGCGGCCCCGTGACATCAGCGGGGGTGAGCTGCAGCGGGTCACCATCGCGCGGGCGCTCGCCGGCGAGCCGCAGGTGCTGGTCCTCGACGAACCGACCGCCAGTCTCGACGTCAGTGTCAAGGCGATCCTGGTGAACCTCCTGGCCGACCTGCGCGCCGAACTCGGCCTCTCCTACGTGCTCATCACCCACGAGCTGGACATCGCCCGGCACCTGGCCGACCGGGTCGCGGTGATGTACCTCGGGAAGTTCGTCGAGGTGGGCGCCGCCGCGGACGTCTTCTCCCACCCGGCGCACCCGTACACCCGGTCCCTGCTGGCGGCGGCGCCGTCGGAGCTGCGCATCGGCGAACTGCCCCAGGCACCGCTGGTGGGCGAGGTGCCCTCGGCGGTCGACGTGCCCAGCGGGTGCCGGTTCCACACCCGGTGCCCGTTCGCCACCGCACAGTGCCGCGAACAGGTCCCCGAACCGCAGCCGGCACCGGGTGGGACCACGGTGTCCTGCCTGCGCCTCGACGCGCTCGCCGCGACGAACTGGACCATCGAGGAGAAGACAGATGACTGACACCCTCGCCGCGCAGGCCGGCGTGCTGCGGCTGCACGCCGGCGACTGGGCGCGGCGCGGCGTCGGCGAGCGGATCGCCGTGCTGGCCCGCTGGTCGGCCGAGATCGCCGCCCGCCGTCCGGCGCTCGTCGCAGGGCTGGCCCGCGACACCGGTCGCCTGGCGCTGTCGGAGATGGAGGTCGGCGCGGTCCTGTCCTCGATCGAGCGGCACTCCGGCTGGGCGCGGGAACTGCTGGCGCAGGGCCAGGAGCGGTCCAGCGCCGACGGCGCCGTGGCGATCCAGGACGCTCCTGTCCCGTACGGGCTGGTGGGTGTGGTCTCGCCGTGGAACTTTCCGTTGCAGCTGGCGTTGATCGACGCGGTGCCGGCGTTGCTGGCCGGCTGTGCGGTGCTGGTCAAACCCAGTGAACTGACCCCGTCCTTCGTGCCGGCCCTGCGGGAGAGCATCGCCGCGGTGCCGGAGCTGGCGGCGGTGCTGTCGATCGTCGAGGGCGGCCCAGCGGCCGGCGCGGAGCTGGTCCGCCAGGTCGACGCTGTCTGCTTCACCGGCAGTGTGCGCACCGGCAGGCTGGTCGCCGCGGCAGCCGCCGAGCAGTTCATTCCGGCCTTCCTGGAGCTCGGTGGCAAGGATCCGGCGATCGTGACCGCGACCGCCGACCTGGATATCGCCAGCTCGGCGATCCTCTGGGGCTCGACCGCCAACACCGGCCAGTCCTGCATGTCCCTGGAGCGCGTCTATGTCGAGGCGCCGGTGGCCGAGGAGTTCGTCGAGCGGCTGGTCGCCAAGGCCAACCGGGTACGCCTGGCGGTGCCGGAGCCGGCCGACGGGGAGCTCGGCCCGTTCATCGACGACCGGCAGGCCGATGTGGTCGCCGCTCAGCTCGCCGACGCGGTGGCACAGGGCGCGACCATTCGCTGCGGTGGCCAGATCGAGGTCCACGGTGGGCGGCGCTACCTGCGTCCGACGGTGGTGACCGGCGTAAATCACGAAATGACGCTGATGTCGGTAGAGACTTTCGGCCCTGTCATTCCGATCATGGTGGCGGATAGCGTCGAAGACGCGGTACGGCTGGCCAACGACAGCGAGTACGGGCTCTCCGGCGCGGTCTTCGCCGACCCGGAGCAGGCGGCGCTGATCGCGCCCCGGCTGCTGGCCGGGGGGATCAGCGTCAACGACGTCTGCCTCACCGGTCTGGTGCCGGAGGGCGAGAAGCAGGCGTTCAAGTCCTCCGGTCTGGGGCCCAGCCGGATGGGACCGGCGTCGCTGCGGCGGTTCCTGCGTCAGCGGGTGCTGCTGACCCGCAGATCGCCGCGTATTCAACCCTGGTGGTACGACGTCTGACCCGTCGTGGTGTCACCAGGTGCGCACACAGCAACATCGAGAAAGGAAACAACGTCATGAGCGCTTGGGAAGCCGAGTTCCCGATCCTTGCCCGGCACATGGGCGAGTGGCGGGGCGAGTACGTCCACCTGGACCCGGACGGCCGCGAGATCGACCGGCACGCCTCGCACCTGCGGATGTGGGAACCGCAGGACGGATCCTGTGACGTCATCCAGATCAACACCTACACCTGGCCGGACGGCCGCGAGGAGGCCATCCAGTTCGACGGCGTCCTCAAGGGCCGGGACATCCACTTCGACAACGACCGCATCAGCGGTTACATGAACCAGTGGGACGACCAGACGATCCTGCTGACCTGGACCTATAAGGACCTGCTCAAGCCGGGCAACTACCTCTACGAGCTCATCCAGCTCAGCAAGGACGGGCAGGAGAAGGTCCGGACCTGGCACTGGATGGAGGACGACCGCCTGGTGAAGCGGACCGTCATCCGGGAGCGCAAGGTCGCCTGAGACCACCTCGGGCCGAACGCACGACCGCCCCGCACCGTCATCGGTGCGGGGCGGTCGCCCGTTTCGCCGCAGGCCGTCAGGACCAGCGCGACCGGCCGGCCACGTAGCGCGCGGCGTCGTCGAGGGATTCGGGCTGGTACTCGCTGAACAGGTTCGGCGCGAACCGGCTGGTGTAGCCGTCGAAGACGCCGCGGACCAGGTCCCAGTGGATGTCGGGCTGCAGGTGCCGGGCGCGGAACTCGGCGATCGGGATCGGCGCGGTCAGCATCGTCTCGAACTTGTCGGCCTTGGCGATGACCTTGCCGTCCGGTCCGTAGATCGCCGAACCGCCGGCGCCGGTGTCCTGGAAGTACGGTCCCTCCGGCAGCAGCAGGGCGTTGTTGGCCACCGCGCAGTAGACCCGGTTGTAGAGGGCGGTCGCGGCGATGTCGGTCTCGGTGAAGCCGCCGCTGGCGGTCCGCAGGATCACCTCGGCGCCCTTGATCGCCAGGCCGCGCATCAGCTCCGGTTCGAGCTGGGTCTGCGACATGGTCAGGTTGCCCAGCGGGGTGCGCGCGATGGGCAGGACGGCGTCGGCGCCGTACCGCTCGACGTACTCGTCGAGCACGTCGTAGATGGTGGTGGTGAAGAGTTCGAAGCCGGGGAAGAGTCCCTTGACGTTGCGGGCCTTCCAGTGGGTGGCCGCGATCTCGCCGTCGGAGTCGATCAGGGTGGTCAGGCTCAGGATGTGCCCGGGCCAGTCCGGGTCGCGCACATACGCGCCGAAGGCGATCCAGGTGCCGTACTCCTTGGCCTTGGCGGCGATCGCGGCGACCTCCGGGCCGGGGATCTCGATACAGCGGGCCTCGGCTTCGGCGCGGGTCCAGGTGTCCCAGCCGCTGATCGGGAACTCGTGGAACAGCAGCAGGTCGGGTCCGCCGCCGTAGTGGCAGGCGTTGTCGATCAGGTGGAGCATGTGCCGCAGGTTGGCGGCCTGTTCGGCGGCGTCGGCGGCGGCGTGGATGCGCGACTGCACCACCCCGAGGGTCCAGCGCTCCTTCGCCAGCGGCGCGGTCTCGTATCGTCCGGGTGCGGGCTGATCGCTCATATTGCTTCTTTCCTTGCGCGATGGGTCAGTTGATTGCGCCGGCGTCGGCCAGCCGTTGCAGGACCTCCGCCTGACGGCGGGTGAAGAAGGCCCGGTCGGGGGCGGTCTCCGCCAGCGAGTTGGGGCGTTCCAGGTCGTGGCGGGCGTACTCCTGTGCCCAGAGGGCGGCCTTGACCCGCGACGGGAGGTTGAGCATGCCGGGCCGGGCGCGTTCCCGGCGCAGGGCGCCCAGGTCCAGGTCGGTGTAGGCGGCGGTGCTCTCGCCCGGGCCGGCCTGCACCAGCACCCGGCCGGCGAAGTCGAGGATCTCGGAGCCGCCGTTGGCCGAGTCGCCGGGGATCGCCGTGCCGCGCAGCCCGCCGGTGTTGGCCGAGACCACGTAGGCGATGTTCTCGATGGCGCGGGCGCGGCGGGCGATCGCCTTGGGGGTCAGTTGCGGGCTGGTGACCTCGCTTGTGGAGTGCAGCAGCACCTCGGCGCCGCGCAGCCCGAGGGCGCGGACCAGCTCCGGGTAGAGGATCTCCTCGCTGGCGACCGCGGCGAGCGCGCCGATCTCGGTACGGGCCACCGGAAGCACCGCGTCGGGGCCGTAGGCGTCGAGGTAGCGGTCCCAGACGTCGTAGGGGCTGGGGGAGTAGAGCGAGTGCAGGCGGCGGTAGCGCAGTACCACCTCGCCGGTCGGCCCGAGGACCACGCTGGCCTGGAAGTAGAGCTGCGGGAAGTGCGGGTCGGACTCGTAGGCGTTGACGGCCAGGTACACCCGCAGTTCCTGGGCGAGTGCGGCGAGCGCGGCGTATTCGGGACCGTCGGGGGCCAGGGCGGCCTTGTCCCGCCAGGCGGGGACGGCCTCACCCATGGGGAAGCCGGTCAGGACGTACTCGGGGAGCACGATGAGCCGGCACTCCGCACCGACCCAGCCCTTGGCGCCGCGGGCGGCCTGCCCGATCCGCGCGATGCTCGCGGCGATCAGTTCGCGGGCCTCGGTGACGCCGAGCCGGTTGACCGCCTCGGTGCGCACCTGCAGGGCCAGTGCCCGGTACGACGGCGGCAGCGACATGGGTTCTCCTCATGCTGGCGGCGGGAGCGGATCGCAGAGTGCTGCGAAGCTGCCCTTGGCCGGGCTGGGGCAGCCGTGGCCGGGTCGGGCCCCGCGACGCGGCCGCACGGGATGCATTCCGTTGACCGGAACAGCGTTTCATAATTCTGGGTGTCACGTCCAGACCTGCGCGGCAGCCACCCAAAAGCGGCAGAAGCCACCGGGGGGCCATGCCGACATCTGCGGGGTCACCGGTCCACATTGCCGGGCGCGAACCAGTCGGCAACCCGCGTGTCCGCAGCTCAGGCGCGTCGCCTCTCAATCCTCGGTTACTTGCCGCCGAGCCACTATGAACCGAGCGTCGAATCGACTAACCTGCAATAGATCAAGGCATAGCCCGGTGTCACATCCCCCGGGGAACCTCAGATCCCTGGCATGTTGTGGTCTCGAGACCGGTGGCGCCGCCAGGTGGTGCTTACGCCTCGCGGCGGGTTCCGTCCGGCCGGTCCGTGGGCGAGACCGCGACCAGAAGTGACAAGGAGTCCAGTTATGCCAGGGCGGGTAGCGGAGCTTGACAAGGGCCGGCGCAACGGCAGGTCCGACAATGGCAGCGCCACCATCGCGACGGTGGAACGCGCCGCCGACGTGCTGCTGCACTTCGTGGCCTCCGCCAAGCCGACGCTCGGGGTCACCGAGATCGCCGAGGCGCTCGGGCTCTCCAAGGCCGCCGTGCACCGCGTGCTCGCGTCGCTGCGCAGCCGGGACCTGATCGAGCTCGACGAGGACACCCGGCGTTACTCCCTCGGCCTGGCGGCGATGAAACTCGGCCTGACCTACCTGGACCGGATCGACGTGCGCCGGATCGCGCACCCGTTCCTGATGGAGCTCTGCGAGCGCACGAATGAGACCGCGACCCTCTCCATCCGGGCCGGCTCGCGACGCATCTACGTCGACCAGATCACCCCGCCGCGCGAGGTCATCATGTCGATCTCACTCGGCACCCCGTACCCGCTGCACGCCGGCGCTTCGTCGCGCGCGTTCCTGGCCTATCTGACCGACCGGGAGCTGGCCGAGTACCTGCAGAAGGTGCCGCTGGAGTCGTTGACGCCGGGCACCATCACCGACGCTCAGGCGCTGCGCTCCGATCTCGCCCAGGTGCGTTCCCAGGGCTTCGCGCGCTCCACCGCGGAGCGCAAGAGCGGTGCGGCGTCGGTGGCCGCTCCGGTCTTCGGCCACGAAGGCACGCCGGTGGCGGTCATCAGTGTCTGCGGCCCGCTGGAGCGATTCTCGGCAGAGTTCGACACCTGCCGCGACACGCTGCTGGAGATCAGTCGGCGGCTCTCCGAGAAGTGCGGCTGGATCGGGTAATAACGGACTTCTTCCCTCACGTCGGCACGCCCTGCGGGATCCCCGCAGGGCGTGCGTCTCTTGTTCCAATACCTGAAACCGGATTCCGATTTCAAGCCCTGATTGGGCCTTGACCTTGGGTTACGCCGACTCCTACATTTCATCCGTAACGGGGTTCCGCTCATCGGAACAGGCGCGATTCGGCCTGCGGCCGTCCTTAGAATCGGAGTCGCTTTGAAAACCACTCTTCGACGCAGGCTGGCGCTGCGGTCCCGAGCGCACCTGCACAAGGCTGTCCTCGGAGCGGCCGCTGCCGGCCTGGTGGTCGCCACCGCCGCCTGCGGCGGGGGTACGGGTGCCGACGCGGACGCGAAGATCACCGACCTGGTCATCGATGTCTCGGCCGAGCCGGACTCGCTCGACCCCATGTACCGCAACACCCCCGAGGCGCAGCGCTTCTACCGCCTTGCCTACAGCTCCCTGCTGAAGTGGAACGAGGACAAGAGCGTCGCTCCCGACCTCGCCGCCGAGTTGCCGCAGATCAGCGAGGACCGCAAGACCTACACCATCAAGCTGCGGCCCGGCCTGAAGTTCCACGACGGCTCGGATCTCGACGCCGAGGATGTCGTCTTCACCTACACCCAGGCCGCCGAGAAGAGCAACGGCACCATCTACCTCTCCGCACTGGCGTACATGGATTCGATCGAGGCCAAGGACGCGGACACCGTCGTGCTCACCCTCAACGCGCCGTACGCGTACATGGAGAGCCGCCTGGCGATGATCCCGATCCTGTCGTCGGAAGCGGGCTACAAGCCCAACGAGACGTACTCGCAGACGGAGAACGGCTCCGGACCGTTCAAGCTGGAGAAGGTCAGCCGGGGCGACTCGATGCGCCTGGTCCGCTTCGACGGGTACCACGGCACCAAGCCGGCCTTCGACAGCGTGACCCTGAAGGTGATCCCGGAGGAGGCATCGCGCATCGCGCGGCTGACCAACGGCGAATCGCACCTGGCGCCGGACATCCCCGCCGAGTACGTCAAGCAGATCAAGGACCGCGGGCACAACGCCGAGACGGTGACGACCAACATCAGCCGCGTCTTCTTCTACCCCTCGCAGAAGAAGGGGCAGCCGACCGCCAACACCGACTTCCGGCTGGCGCTGAGCTGGGCCATCGACCGGGGCGCCATCGTCAACCAGGTCTACAAGGGTGCCGCCGCGGCGAACAGCACCTACCTGACGCCCGGCATGATGTACCACGACGAGACGCTCGGTAAGACCTTCGGCGACAAGCCGGACCTGGCCAAGGCCAAGGAGCACCTGGCGGCCTCCGGCGTCACGCTGAACCGCAAGCTGAGCATCATCGCCTTCAACAGCCCCGACCTGGTCAGCGCCGCGACCATCGTGCAATCGAACCTGAAGGAGCTGGGCATCGAGGCCACGGTCGAGGGGCAGGACACCGCCGCCTTCTACCCGAAGCTGGTCTCCGGCGACTACGACCTGATCATGTTCAGCAACGCGGTGACCGCCGCCGGCGGCTTCGCTCCCGACTACGTCAACGGCGGCCTCAACAGCGCCTCGGCGAACAACTTCAACAAGTTCTCCGACCCGGAGATGGACAAGCTGCTCAACACCGCGCTGATCGCCGAGACCGAGCAGGAGCGGGCCGCGGCCTGGCTCGCGGTGCAGGAGCGGGACGTGGTGACCCAGGGCAACATCCAGATCGTCGTCTCGCAGACCAGCGAGGCGTGGTCGAAGAACCTGAAGAACTACCAGCCCTCCTCGCTGTTCTGGTTCAACACCCTGCTCGACGCCAGCTGACCGCAGCAGGGTTCGTCTCCCGGTGGGGGTGGGGTGATTGCCCCGCCCCCACCGGCTCATCTGTCGACCGCACTGCCGCCGGAAGGAACGCCATGACCGCTGCCCGCATCTATGGTCCGCTGATCTCGACCGGAGACCTCGACGGGCAGACACGCCTGTTCACCGAGGTGTTCGGCATGCGGGAGGCCTGCCGCACCCACGTCGAGGGCGAGCAGGCCGCGGCCCTGTTCGGCCCCGAGGTGCGCGCCGCCGAGGTGATCGTGCTCAACACCCCCGGCACGAACAACGGCGCAATGCTCTGCTCCTTCGACCCGCCCTGCGAGGAGCTGGTCCGCGACCAGGACTCCCGGCTCGCCGCCGACGCGCTGAAGGTGATCGACTTCTACGCTCCCGACCACGCCGCGGCCGTACGGCACGCCCGCGAGCGGGGCTACGCGGTGGTCCAGGAAGAGGCGGCGTACGAATTGGAGGCGGGGGCGTTCCGCGAGGCGCACCTCTGGGCCGGGGACAACGTGGCGACGGCATTCCTGGGTGGACCGGCGGACTTCTTCACCGGCTACGCCCAGGTTCGCGACAGGGTGGTCAGCGAGGTCCTCAGCATCTCGTCGCCGGTCTCCGACGCCGCGCCGGTGCTGGACTTCTACGACGCCGTCTTCGACTGGCAGGTGATCTTCGAGTACGCCATCACCGACGCCTCGCTCGCCGCGATGCTCGGCAGCGGCGAGGACGTCCAGCTGCGCGGGCTCTGTGTCGGCAACTCCACCCGGGAGCCGTACTTCGGCCTGATGGATTACGGGATGAGCTCGGGCGCGGCGTCCCTGCGCGGCCGCTCCGGGCCGCCGCGCCGGGGTCTGGTCGGTGCCGTGCTGCTCGCCGACGACCTGACGGCCACCCTGTCGAAGGCACGCGAGACCGGCGGCGAGCAGGCCGTGGCGACGGCCCCAACCGACCTGGAAATGGCGCCGTTCGGGGTCACCCGGGCGGCGGTGGTACTGCCGCCGCACGGTGTCTGGCACCTGGTCGTGGAGGCCACCAATCCGGCCCCGGCTGACCGCTGAATCGGGCACAGATCCGAAACGTTCGGCTCCTTGACCCGCAATGACCAGGGCTTTAGTGTCTGGAACAACGTTCCTATAGGCGGAACGGATGTGGCCTGCTGAAGAGGTCCAGCGTCAGGGCGGACGGTTGTGGACCCGCAGGCTCGACTGCGAAATCTAAGGCGGAACCATGTACTCGACTAATCGGTGCATCCCGAAGCGGGGAGTCGCACGATGCTGAGGCTCGCGGTCTCCCGCATCCTCTCCGCCGTGCCGGTACTGCTCGTGGCCTCGATCGTGGCGTTCACACTGCTGCGGCTGGCCCCCGGTGACCCGGCGCTGATGTCGGCCGGCCTGGAGGCGCCGCCGGAGGTGCTCGCCCAGATCCGCGCCGACATGCGGCTGGACGAACCGATCTGGCTGCAGTACCTCGCCTGGCTCGGGGATCTGGTGCGCGGCGACCTCGGCACGTCCTACACGGACAAGGCCGCCGTCACCGCGGTCATCGCGGAGCGGCTGCCGGCCACCATCCAGCTCGCCGTCGTCGCCCTGCTGTTCATCATCGTCATCGGGGTGCCGCTGGGCGTGCTCTCCGCGCTGCGGGCCAACCGCCTCACCGACCAGCTCATCCGGGTCGGCTCGCTGGCGGGCATCTCGGTGCCGAACCTGGTGGTGGCGCTCTTCCTGGTGCTGATCTTCGGCTGGTGGTTCCCGGGCATCCTGCCCTACCAGGGATTCGTCCCGCTGACCGAGGATGTCGTCGCGAGCCTGCAGCGCACCTGGCTGCCGGCGATCGCGCTGGCCGCTCCGCAGATCGGGCTGGTCGCCCGGCTCACCCGCTCCAGCATGCTGGAGGTGCTCGGCCACGACTACGTCGCCGCCGCCCGGGCGATGGGCGTACGTGAACGGGTGATCATCTGGAAGGACACCCTGCGCAACGCACTGCTGCCGGTGGTCACCGTCCTCGGTGTGCAGACCGGGTTCCTGCTCGGCGGCTCGGTCGTGGTCGAGACCGTCTTCGGCATCCCCGGCCTGGGCCGGCTGCTGGTCGAGTCGTTCAACATCCGCGACTACCCGGTCACCATCGGCGTGATGATGTTCGTCGCCGCCGCGTTCGTGGCCATCAACATCGTCGTCGACCTCCTCTACGGCGTGATCAACCCGCGCATCCGCTTCGGGTACGGAGCTGGGAAGGAGTGACGATGGCTGCCGAATCCATTGCCGAGACGCCGCAACCGGGCGGGACCGGCCGCAAGCACGCCTCGGTGCACCACACCGGCGAGCCCAGCCTGCTGCGCCGCCTGGCCTCCCGGCCGGGCTCGCTGTTCAGCCTCATCGGTGTCGGGTTCTTCCTGCTGCTGGCCCTGGTCGGCCCGTTCCTGGCGCCCCACGATCCGGCGGGCCTGGTCGGCGACTCGCTGGCCGCACCCAGCGGCGAGCACTGGATGGGAACCGACAGCCTCGGCCGCGACGTGTTCAGCCGCTTCCTGCACGGCTCGCAGATCTCCATCATCATCGGCTTCGGTGCGGTGGCGTGCGCACTGGCGCTCGGCACCCTGCTCGGCATGCTCGCCGGCATGTGGGCCGGCTCGCGCGTCGACTCCCTGATCATGCGGCTGCTCGACGTGGTGCTCTCCTTCCCGCTGCTCGTCCTGGTCCCGGTGGTCACCGGCATCCTCAGCGAACGCGACCTCGGGATCGGCCCGCTGGAGATCAGCAACGAGGTGCTGGTGGCGATCGCGATCGGTGTGGTGCTGGTGCCGGTCTTCGCCCGCATCGCCCGCGCCAGCGTGCTCGCCGAGATGCGCGAGGACTACATCCTCGCGGTCAAGTCCTTCGGCGGCCGTACCCGCGACATTCTGCTGCGCAACCTGCTGCCCAACATCGCGGCCCCGCTGGTGGTGCAGGCGGCCTTCGCGCTGGCGATGGCGGTCACCGTCGAGGCGGCGGTTTCCTTCCTCGGCTTCGGCGTACGGCCACCGGGGGCGAGCTGGGGCACCCTGCTCAACGAGGCCAGCAAGCAGCTCACCCTCGGCGGCTGGTGGCTGGTCGTCTTCCCCTCCATCGCGATCGCGCTCTTCGTGCTGGTCTTCAACCTCCTCGGTGACCAGCTCCGCGACGAGCTCGACCCGCGCGCCAAGACCACCAAGCGCCGTACGCGGTCCGACTCGGAGGAGCAGTGACGATGAGTGAGCCGGTTTCGCCCGCCACCGAGGTCCTCTCGGTCAAGGGCCTGCGCACCAGCTACGAGTTCCGCGGCGCCAAGGTGCCGGCCGTCAAGGAGTTCTCCCTGTCGGTGCGTCCCGGCGAGATCGTCGGCCTGGTCGGCGAGAGCGGATCGGGCAAGAGCACCGCGCTGAAGTCGATCCTGGGCATGCTCAAGCCGCCGGCCGAGGTCCAGGCCGACGAGATCGTCCTCGACGGCCGCGACCTGCGCAGCCTCAGCTCGGAGGAGAGCCGGCGCATGCGCGGCGGCGAGATGGCGATGATCTTCCAGGATCCGATCAACTCGTTCAATCCGTCCTGGACGATCGGCAGCCAGTTCCGCCGGGTGCTGCGCCTGCACCGCCCCGACCTCAAGCGCAGCGAGTACGACGCCGAGATCATCCGCCTGCTCAAGGGTGTGGGCATCGACGGCCGGGGCAAGCTGAACTCCTACCCGTTCCAGTTCAGCCAGGGCCAGCTGCAGCGCATCATGATCGCCGTGGCCTGCTCCAGCACCAACCTGAAGGTGCTCCTCGCCGACGAGCCGACCACCAGCCTGGATGTCACCATCGAGGCGCAGGTGCTCGAACTGCTGCGCGGGCTCTGCGCGCAGCGCAACCTGGCGATGGTGCTGGTCACCCACGATCTGTCGGTTGTCGCCGAGATGTGCGACAAGGTCATCGTGATGTACGCCGGCCGGGTCGTCGAGGTGGCGAACGTCTACGACCTCTTCGAACGGCCGCAGCACCCGTACACGCAGCAGCTGCTCAAGGCGATTCCCGGCTTCCCGCACGACGGGCAGCGGCTCTACGCCATGCGCGGCTCCGTTCCCGGCCTCGACGAGAAGATCACCGGCTGCACCTTCGCGGCGCGCTGCGATTCGCTGCTCGGCCCGCAGTGCCACGCGACGGCGCCGGCGCTGGTGGCGGACGACGCCGGCGGCCTCGCCGCCTGCCACCGCGTGGGCCGGACGCCGCTTCTTGCAAAGGAGAGTGCCTGATGCCCAGCGGCACCCAGAACGACAACGCCCCGGTGGTCGGCGTCCAGGATCTGAAGACCCACTTCCCGGTCGGCGGTGGTCTGCTGAGCCGTTTCACCGGCAAGCGGGAGGTCGTGCACGCCCTCGACGGGGTCAGCCTGGAGATCATGCCGGGGCAGACCCTGGCGGTCATCGGCGAGAGCGGTTCGGGCAAGTCCACCCTGGGCCGGACCATCCTGCGCCTGCAGGAGCCGACCTCGGGCACGATCAGCTTCCGGGGTCAGGACGTGACCCGGCTGGGGCGCGAACCGCTGCGCCGGCAGCGGCGCAAGATGCAGATGGTCTTCCAGAACCCGTACTCGTCGGTCAACCGGCGCAACCGGCTGACCGACATCATCGCCGAGCCGATGCTGGTGCACGGCATCGGCGACGCCGCCTCCCGCCGTGCCCGGGCCCTGGACCTGCTGGAGCTGGTCGGGCTCAACGCCGACTTCGCCCACCGCTATCCGCACGAGGTCAGCGGCGGGCAGCTGCAGCGGGTCGGGATCGCCCGGGCGCTCGCCACCGAACCGGACTTCCTGGTCGCCGACGAGCCGACCGCCAGTCTCGACGTCAGTGTCCGGGCGCAGGTGATGAACCTGCTCAAGGACCTGAAGTCCGAGCTGGGGCTGACCCTGATGTTCATCAGCCACGACCTGGCGGTGGTCTCCTACGTGGCCGACCGGATCGCGGTGATGTACCTGGGGCGGATCGTGGAGATCGGCACCCGGCAGCAGCTGGAGAGTGCGCCGCAGCACCCGTACACGCAGGCGCTGTTCAAGGCCGCGCCGAAGCCGGATCCGCGCCGGCGCGGCAAGGAGCCGGCGCCGGTCGGCGAGGTGCCCAGCGCCATCAACCGTCCCTCGGGCTGCCACTACCACCCGCGCTGCCCGCTGGCGATGGAGGTCTGCAGACAGGAGTACCCGGTGCTGGAGGTCAAGGTCGGTGGCCAGCAGGCCGCCTGTCACGCGGTGCCGGCCGCCGAGGTGCCCGCGGGCGCGGTGACGTTGCCGGTCGTGCCGGCCTGAGGGCCGGCACAGAGCCAGGAGGGGGCGGCCTGCCGGGGCCGCCCCCTCCTTCGTGTCCGCCGCGGGTGACCCCGGCGATCAGAGCGTCTGGTAGAACTCCAGCACCTCGTCGTCGGGACCGTAGTAGGAGCGGGCCCGGACTGCGCCGCTGCCGGGCAGGTCCACCTCGACGGCCTCGCCGACCGGCTCGGCGCCGATGGCGCGCAGCAGTTTCCCGGTCTCGGCCAGGTCGGTCGTCTCAAGCGACGCCGAGAGGAGTCCGAGATTCGGCGGTACGGCGCGGTCGCGCTGGGAGGAACCGGGGAAACCGACGTACTGGGCGATCTCGATGCGCCCGATCGAGGGGGAGTCCGGCATCACCATGTTGATGTTGTGCAGCGGCGTACCGGCGGGGATCTTGAAGAACCCCTCCATCCGCTCGATCATCTTGTCGTACCAGGGGCGGAAGCCCAGCGCCGCGTAGAAGCGCGCGCTCTGCCGGGCGTCGCCGGAGTGCAGGCAGATCGTCTGCAGGGCGGTGCAGCCCCCGTCGTAGTCGTCCATCAGGGAGCCCGGGGCCGTCTCCAGTTCGAAGACGTCGAGGATGACGCCGTCGGGATCGTAGGAGAGCGAATCCCACGCCGACACCTGCGGGGTGACGGTCCAGCGGGTCGGTGAGGACTTGCTGCGGCCGCCGGCCGCCCGCAGTCGCTGCACCGCCGCCCCGATCTCGGGGACCCGGATGTTGAGCGCGTAGAGCCCGTGGTCCTGGGGGTTGCCGTAGTCGCCCCAGTACGGCTCACCGGGGCGATCGAAGGCGATCAGGCGCAGCCGTCCGCTGTCGGCGCCGGCCGGTCCGAGGACGGCGACCTCGGCGGTCATCCCGGCGGGCAGTCGCCAGAGCTGCTCGAAGGCCGCGCCGGTGACGGTCGCCCGGGCGTGCGGCAGGTAGTCGAAGGTCTCCTCGTAGAAGCGGCAGGCGCGGTCCAGGTCGCGGACGGCGACGGTGACGTACCGGACTGCGCTGATCATTGTCTTCTCCTGTGCTCGGCCGGGGAAGCGGCGGCAGAGTGTTCACTGAGCCGCTTCTGAGCAGCGAGAATACCGTCTTGTTCCAATCAAGGGAACAGCGTTCCAACGTCTTTGCGGACCGGTCGGCGCCCCGGGCGCGGGCCCGCCCCACCGGCATGCGGAACGGCCGGCCTCCCCCGCGGGGGAGGCCGGCCGTTCCGTCGTGGAGATCGTCAGACGCTGGGGCGGCGCACGTACTGGCCGGCGCCGGGGGTCCCGGTGACCTTGCCGTCGGTGAGGATCTGCGTGCCGCGCAGGAAGGTGTCGGTCACCTTCGCGGTCAGCTCGAAGCCCTCGAACGGCGTGTACTCCTGGGTGGACTCGGAGTCCTCGGCGCGCACCGTCCAGGTGTGGTCGGTGTCGACCAGGGCGATGTCGGCGTCGAGCCCGACCTTGATGGCGCCCTTGCTGTTGAGACCGAAGCGCTGCGCCGGGTTGGCGGCGGTCAGCTCGGCGATACGGCCGAACGACAGCCCCCGCTTGCGGCCCTCGCTGACCATGCCGGCCAGCAGGTACTCGGCGCCGCCGAAGCCCGACTTGGCCAGGAAGACGTCGTCGGCCGGGTCGCCGAACTTCAGCTCCTCGCGGCAGCAGGCGTGGTCGCTGACCACCCAGTCGATCTCACCGTCGATCAGGTGCTGCCAGAGCGCCTCGACGTCATCGCGCGGGCGCAGCGGCGGGTTGACCTTGCCGCCGATGCCGTGGGCGGTGTGGATGTCGGCCAGCAGGTGCCCGACGGTGACCTCGCGGCGGAAGTTGATGTGCGGGAAGGTCTTCGCCATCAGCAGCGCCGCCTCGACCGCCTTGGCGGAGGTCAGGTGCAGCAGGTTGATGTTGGGCAGCCCGGTCTCGTGGGCCAGGTACGAGGCGATCGTGACCGCCAGCCCCTCCGAGTGCGGCGGGCGCGAGGCGCTGTACGCCTCCAGACCGGTGAGGGTGCCCTCCTCCTCGACCATCTTGGTGTACGCGCTCATGATCTCGGCGGTCTCGCAGTGCAGCGACAGCGAGATCTGGTCGGCCAGCTCCGGGTGCGCCTCGCGGGCCTTCTGCACGCCGCGCATGACGAACTCGAAGTGGGCGTAGTCGTACCGCTCATCCTCGGGGATCATCAGGAAGGAGCTCTGGTTCGACGAGCGCCCGTGCAGGCCGTGGCTGCCGTAGAACATGAAGATCTTGAACGAGGAGACGCCGAAGTCGCTGACGATGTCGGGCAGCTCCCCGATGTGCTCCTTGCTCATCGGCGCCAGGTGGAAGGCGTAGTCCACCAGCGACTTGCCCTCGGCGGCGGCGAGCACCTGCGGGAAGAACTCCGCGTAGGGGCCGCCCTTGTTCAGGTAGTACTGACCGGTGCGCATGTAGTTCAGCGCGGTGGTGACACCGCCCTGGGCGCAGGCCCGGCTCTCGGTGGCGGTGTCGGTCTCCAGCGGGTTGTAGATGCCCCAGTGCTGGTGGGCGTCGACCACGCCGGGGAAGGCGACGCGGCCGCGGCCGTCGACGACCCGGGCGGCCTCGGCGGCCGGGATGTCGGCCTCCAGGCGGGCGATCCTGCCGTCGGCGATGCCGATGTCGACGCGCACCGGGTCGGCCTGGCCGTCGCAGACCACGGAGACGTTCTTGATAAGCAGATCGAGCGTGCTGGTCACACGGTCCTCCTAGTCACGCAAGTGAGAGGTCATCAGGGAGTGGAGAGGTGGGACAGCGCCTGGAGCACCGGCGCGACGGAGGGGAGCTCGCCCAGGGCGAGGACCTTCTCCTTGACCTCGGTCGCGGTGTCGTCGGAGAGCCGGCCCCGGACGTTGTCGCCGAACTTGAGCGCCAGTTCCTCGTCGCGCAGCGGACGCTGAGGGCCGCCCCGGTTGGTGAGGACCTCCTCGACGATCTCCCGGCCGTCGGTGGTGCGTACGGTCACCACGGCGGGGAACTGGTAGGGGAAGATCTCGTCGCAGCGCGCATCGGCGACCACGTCGACCTTGGCCATCAGGGCCCGCCGCTGCGGGTCCTGGGCCAGGACGTCGGAGAAGTCGTCCAGCCCGAGGCCGAGGCCACCGCCGCCGAAGAGGCCGGCGACGACCGCGTACGGGCCGCTGAACTGCGCCTGGTAACCGGTGACCGGGGTGCGCTTGGTCTCGATCGGCTGGCCGATGGTGCGGATGACCGCGGCCGGCACGGCGACGGTGATGCGCTCCACCGACTCCGGGGTGACGCCCCGGGCCCGCAGCGCCAGGCCGGCGTCGATCGAGGTGTGGGTGAAGTGGTTGGCCGGGTAGGGCTTGAAGAAGATGCCCGGCACCGACCACTCCTGCCCGAGGCCGCGGGTGATCTCCTCGGCGGAGAAGTTGCCGTGCAGCCACGCCTCGAAGAAGCCGAAGCGTCCCTCCAGGACCGTCGGCGGGCCGGTGAAGCCCTTGCGGACCAGCTGCGCGGCGGTCACCCCCGACTGGGCGGCCCAGCCGCAGTGCAGCCGCTTGACGGTGCCGCCGGTGCGGTTGGCTTCGATGATGCCGGCGGCCATCGAGGCGGTGATGCCGAGGGCGTCAAGGATGCCCTTGGCGTCGGCGCCGTAGAGCATCGACGCGGCGACCGCGCTGCCCATCGCGCCGGTGATGCTGGTGGCGTGCTGGCCGTGCTCGAAGAAGACCGAGTTGCCCAGCTTGTGGTCGTAGCCGGCCATGCCGAGCCGGACGGCGACCTCCAGGCCGACCGCGATGGCGCGTACGGTCTGCTCTCCGTCGGCGCCGGCGTGCTCGGCGGCGGCCAGGGCGGCCGGGACCACGCTGGCGCTGGGGTGCAGCACCGACGGCAGGTGGGTGTCGTCGTAGTCCAGCGAGTGGGCCAGCACCCCGTTGCCGAAGGCGGCCTGCGCGGCGGTGACCGGGCCGGGCACACCGACGATGTGGGCCTGCGGGTTCCCGCCCTGGTCGAGCAGGTGCTCGATGATGGCGGCGCTGGTCTCCAGCCGGTGCGCGGCCACGCAGAGCCCGAGGATGTCCAGCACGCGTTGGCGCACGCTGGCGGCGACCTCGGCCGGAACGCCGTCGGTGGCGCTGCGGGCGGCGAACTCGGCGAGCCGGGCGCCGAGGGTGGTCTCGTCAGCCATTGCTGACCACCGCCAGCGGGCGCACCGGGGAGCCGGTGGCGCCGAAGAGGGGCAGCGGCGACAGCACGAAGAGGAACTCGTACACGGCCTCGGCGGCGAGCTGCTCCAGCGCCATCGTCTCGATGATGTAGATGCCGTGCTCGACCAGAAGCACCCGGTGGGCCGGCAGGGTCGCGTGCCCGGCGCCGGGGTGCAGGCACTCGTACGCGATGGTGTCGGCGCCGGTGGCGTGGATGCCCTTGGCCGCCAGCCAGGTGGCCCCGTCGGTGCTGACCCCGGGTACGCCGGAGGACTGCCCCATGAACAGGTCCTTGTCGCCCGAGTCGAAGTGCTGGCCCCAGCCGCTGCGCACCAGGACCACGTCACCGGCGCCGATCTCGGTGCCCTGCCGGGCGACGGCGGCCTCCAGGTCGGCCACGGTGATCTCGTAGCCGGGGTCGAGGCGGGTGACGCCCTTGGCCGCGGGGATGTCCAGCAGGACGCCGCGGCGGACCATCGGCTCGATGGTGTGCGCGCCGAGCTGCTCGTAGCGACCGCCCTTGAGCGCCTCGTCGACGCCGATGCCGCCGTAGAGCTTGCCGTCCTGGGACACATGAGACAGCGCGTCGATGTGGGTGCCGACGTGGGTGCCCATCGTGATCATGTCGTTGGCCGCGGAGCCGCCGTCGGAGCGGACCATGTCCCCGTGCCGGCGGGGCAGGGAGTGCCAGTACGCCGGGTGGTTGGGGGACTGGGGCATCCCCACCGTCAGGCGCCGGCCCAGGTCGATGACCCGGACTCCCGCCCGGACGGCGGACAGCAGGGGGTCGGTGACCGCTGCGGAGTCGGCGGCCGGGGTGGTCTCGATGGTCATGGGCTCCTCGTCAGTGTTCAGTGGGATCGGGTGAGCCGGGGTGCTCAGAAGACAACCTTGCGCGCGCGCAGCTCGGCGATGGTCGCGGGGTCGCAGCCGAGTTCGTCGATGAAGACCGATTCGCTGTCGGCGCCCTTGTCGCGGCCGGTGAAGCGGATGCGTCCCGGGGTCTCGGACATCCGCCACATCACGTTGTGCATCTTGACCCGGCCCAGGTCCGGGTCGGGCACCTCGACGATCATCTCGGTCGCCTGCACGTGCGGGTCCTTGACGATGTCGCGCGCGGTGTAGATGGGGGCGATCGCGGCGCCGGCGTCGGTGAAGGCCGCGACGACCTCGTCGCGGGTGCGCTCGGCGATCCAGCCGCCGACGTAGGAGTCGAGCAGGTCGGCGTGCTGGGCGCGGCTGTGCCCGGCGGCGAACCACGGTTCGGTGATGACCTCGGGGTGGCCGACCAGGGTCAGTACCCGTTCGGCGATCGACTGGGCGCTGGTGGAGATGGCGACCCAGTGCCCGTCGCTGGTCTGGTAAGTGTTGCGGGGGGCGTTGTTGGTCGAGCGGTTGCCGTGCCGCATGCCGATCTTGCCCAGCTGGTCGTAGGCGGTGGGGCCGGGACCGACCGCGGTCATGATCGGTTCGAGCAGGCTCATGTCGACGATCTGGCCGCGTCCGCCGTTGCGCTCGCGGGCCAGCAGCGCCATGGTCGCCGCCGAGGAGGCGGCGATGCCGCAGATGCTGTCGGCCAGGCCGAACGCGGGCAGGGTCGGCGGCCCGTCGGGCTGGCCGGTGAGGTGGGCGAAGCCGCTCATCGCCTCCGCCAGGGTGCCGAAGCCGGCACGGGAGGCGTACGGGCCGCTCTGGCCGAAGCCGGTGACGCGCACGATCACCAGGCCGGGGTTGACCTCGTGCAGTTTCTCCGGGCCGACACCCCAGCGTTCGAGGGTGCCGGGGCGGAAGTTCTCGACGATGACGTCGGCGGTGGCCGCGAGCTTCAGGAACAGTTCGGCGCCCTCGGGTGCGGACAGGCTCAGGCCGACGGTGCGCTTGTTGCGGGAGATCTCCTTCCACCACAGCGGCACGCCGTCCTTGCTCTCGCCGTGGCCCCGCATGCTGTCGCCGGCGACCGGGTGCTCGATCTTGATCACTTCGGCGCCGAAGTCACCGAGGATCTGGCAGCAGAGCGGGCCGGCCAGGATCGTCGAGACGTCGAGTACACGTAGGCCACTCAGCGGACCGTCCTGCATGAGGGTTCCTCTCTGGGATCCGTGCGCGCACGCTGTTCCGTCAGGCGAAACGATATTCCGGGACAGTAACGGAGTGTGGATCAGGGCGTCAATCATTCGTGGCGGCGATCGCGTACACCCGTTCGAGGAGTGGGAGGACCGCTCGGGGCGAGGGTGCGGCCGAGGCGGGCCGACCCCGGTGAGCAGCACCATTGACGCCATCTCGGGCCAACCGTAATGTACGTGGAACAGCGTTCCATACAACGGAATAGCCGGGGTCGCCGCCCGTTCGTCCGAGGCGGCGGGCGGCCGAAATATGCCGGCGCCATCTACAAGGAGGCCACGTGCTCCCGCGCTCCTACCTGTACGTGCCCGGCGATGCCCAGGAGAAGCTGGACAAGGCGCTGGGGCGTGGCGCCGACGCGCTGATCGTCGACCTTGAGGACGCCGTACCGCCGTCCGGCAAGGACGCCGCCCGCGCCGCGGTGGCTGCCTGGCTGGCGCAGCAGCCCGCCGCCGGCGAGCAGCCCGTCGAGCTCTGGGTGCGGGTCAACCCCGGCGCACTCGGCCACACCGACGTACGCGCCGTGGTCGGACCCGCGCTCACCGGAGTGATGGTCGCCAAGACCGAGTCGCAGGCCGAACTGACCGCGCTCGACGCGGTGCTCACCGAGGCCGAGGCAGCGGCCGGGATCGCCGCCGGGTCGACCGGCGTGGTGCCGCTGCTGGAGTCCGCCGCCGCGGTGCTGCGCGCCGAGGAGATCGCCGCCGGCCCCCGGGTGGTGCGGCTGCAGGTCGGCGAGGCGGACCTCGCCGCCGACACCGGCATCACCCCCGGTGAGGACGAGCGGGAACTGGCCTCCATCCGCACCCGCACGGTGCTGGTCAGCGCCGCCGCCCGCATCAACCCGCCGGTGGCCCCGGTTTCCACCAACTTCCGGGACCTGGCGAAGCTGCGCCACTCCACCGAGGCGCTGGCCCGGCAGGGCTACATCGGCCGCGCCTGCATCCACCCCGCGCAGATCGCCGTCGCCAACGAGGTCTTCACCCCCGACGCCGCCGCGGTCACCGCCGCCCGCGAGCTGGTGGCGATCTTCGACGCCGCCATGGCCGCCGGCCGGGGAGTGGCCGTCGGCGCCGACGGCCGCATGATCGACGAGGCCGTGGTCCGCAAGGCCCGCCGGGTGCTCGCGCTCGCCCGCTAGCGCCCCACCACGCCGTCACCCGCCGCAGAGGTACGACCCGGCGGGTGACGGCGCCGTACAGAGATAAAGGAGTCACCAGGTGAGCCTTCGCGATGTGCGTGAGGTCGTCGTAGCCAGTGCGGACGTGGCCGCCTCCGCGCGGTTCCACAGCGCCGCCTTCGACCTGGAGGTGCTCGGCCAGGACGCCGGGAGCACGCTGCTGGGCGTACCCGGATCCACGGGGGGCCGGCTGCGCCTGGTCCCCGCCGCGGACCGGCCCGCCGACCCGACGCCGCCGGCGCTCTGGGATCCCGGCGCGCGGCTGCTGGGCATCTACTCCCGCGACCTGCCCGCCACCGCGGCGGCCATCGCCGCCGCCGGCGGCCGGCCCCGCAACCCCGTCACCTACCCCTACGGCACGGCGTCGCTGTCGGAGCTGGTGGCCCAGGGCGCCGACGGCATCTGGTGGACCGTGCCGCTGGCGGTCGACGGGGCCCACCGCCCCAGTCCGGCGCTCGCCGCCGACGCGGCGCGGCTCCACTCCGAACTGCACACGGTGGTGCTGGTCGTCGACGACCACGACGCCGCGGTGCGCTTCTTCGTCGCCGGCGGGCTGCGGGTCGTCTTCGACGGCACCATGACCGGCCCGGACTTCGAAGAGCTCGTCGGCATGCCCGCCGGCGCCGCGCTGCGCCTTGCCTTCCTGGTCGGCCCCGACGAGGCCCCCGCCCGGGTGGAGATCATGTCCTTCACCGGCGTCACCGCCACCGACCGCGGCGACGACCCGGTCGGCATCCGCCGCATCGTCTTCGCCGCCGACGACCCGGCGGCCGACCGCGCGAGGCTGCTCGCCGCCGGCGCCACGGAGCTCGACGGCGGGCTGCTGCGCGGACCGGCCGGAGTCGAGATCGCCCTCGTCGCCCGGGAGCAGCGATGACCGCCGCGGGCGCGCCCACGCTGATCGTCGTCGGCGGTGGCGGTGGCGGACTCTGCACCGCCATCACCGCGGCGCAGCACGGCGCTACCGTGCACCTGCTCGACAAGCAGGAGCAGCTCGGCGGGATGCTGCACATCGCCAACGGCGAGTTCTCCGGCGCGGGCAGCCGGCGCCAGCGCGAGCACGGCATCGACGACGACCCGCGGCGCCACTTCGACGACGTACTGCGCATCTCGCACGGCAAGGTCGACCGGGAGCTGGCCTGGATGTCGGTCAGCGCCCAGGGCGAGACCGTCGACTGGCTCGACGACCTCGGCTTCCAGTTCGACCCGGCGACCCCCGGGCTCATCCACGGCCACGAGGTCTACTCGGTGCCGCGCACCTACTGGGGCGTCGAGCACGGCCGCTCGGTGCTGCGGGTGCTGCTGGAGCAGCTCGCGCCCCTGCTGGAATCCGGCCGGATCGTGCTGCACTTGCGCACCGCCGTGACCGGTCTGCTCACCGATTCCGCCGGCCGGGTCACCGGGGTCCGCGTCCAGGGGCCCGCCGACACCGCCGAGCGGCAGCTGACCGCCGACGCGGTGGTGCTGGCCACCGGCGGCTACGACGCCGACGCCGCGCTGCGCAACCAGTTCCTGCCCGCGCACTGCTCCTCGGTGCTCATCGGCTGCCTCGACCACGCCACCGGCGACGGGCTGGTGATGGCCCGGGAACTCGGCGCCGCGGTCTCCGCCGACGGCATCTTCCTGCCGGTGATGGGTCTGATCCCCGACCCGGGGCGCCCCGGCCACGCCGTCGACTACCGCGAGGCGTTCGTGGAGCTGGCGCCGGCGTACCGCACGCCGTACGAGATCTGGGTCAACAAGCGCGGCGAGCGGTTCGTGCCGGAGGACACCACCAGTCCGGAGCTGCGCGAGCGCACGCTGCTGGAACAGCCCGACGTCACCATGCACGTGGTCTTCGACCAGGCGGCGGTCGACGCCGCGCCGGTGCCCCTGATCCGCAACCCCGGCGGCGACTGGGACAGCGACCGGTTCGCCCGGGCCTGCCGCGACAGCCCGTGGGTGACCCGGGCCGACACTCTGCCGGGACTGGCCCGCAAACTCGGGGTGGACCCGGCGGCGCTCGAGTCGACCGTGAACGACTACAACGCCGCCGTCGCGGCCGGGGCTGACCCGCACCTGGGCCGCACGGTCCTGCCCGCGCCGATCGGTGCCGGCCCCTTCTACGCCGTCACCAGCGTCGCCGCCTCGATCCTGTCCCGGGACGGGCTGCGGGTGAACACCGACCTGTCGGTGCTCACCGAGTCCGGCGAGCCGATCCCCGGGCTGTACGCCGTCGGCGAGGTGTTGGGCAACAACGTCTTCGCCGGCGACAACTACGTCGGCGGCATGAGCATCACCCCGGCGATGACGCTGGGCCGGCACCTCGGTGCCCGCCTGGCGGCCGCCGGCCACGACAGGAGCGCAGCATGACCGAACAGCCGTTGATCCCGGGCGTGAACGCCGCCTTCCTCGGTGTCACCGATCCCGAACCGCATCTGGCCTACTACCGCGACCAGCTCGGTTTCGCCGTCGCCGAGTCCGGTGTGCTCGCCGCGTCCGACGCGGCGGCGATCTGGGGCGAGGGGGTCGGCGAGGTCGGTGTCACCGTGCTGACCGCCGCGGGCGCGCCGCACGGGCGCATCGTGCTGCTGACCGTCCCCGCCGGCGAGGCGGTGCACCCGCACTCGGCCGACTACGGACTGGCCGGCATCGACCTCTACACCCGGGACATCACCGAGTCGCACCGGGTGCTCACCGCGGCCGGCTACTCCTGGGTGACGCCGCCGGCGACCTGGCAGGTGCCGCTGGGGGAGAAGCTGGTCACCGTCACCGAGGGGTTCTGCAACGCCCCGGAGGGCACCGGCGTGGTCTTCGTCGAGCCCGCCGCGCCGCGGGGCACCGCCGCCTGGGACGCCGAACCGGACCGGTTCTACACCGAGCTGACCTCCCTCGTCTGCCACGTGCCGGACTTCGACGCCGAGGTGGCGTTCTGGGGCCCGGACGGGCTGGGCCTGTCCCAGTGGTACGACGTCAGCTTCAGCGACCCGGGCCTGGACGAGATGGCCTCGCTGCCCCCGGGCACGGTGATGCGCCTGGCGTTCCTCGCCGGTGAGCTCACCGCCCGCATCGAGGTCACCCGGATCCAGGACCGCACCGTGGGCACCGACCGCCGGCCGCAGCAGCGCACCGGCCGGCACCTCGGGCACACCGGCTGGCTGGTGCCCACGCGTGATCTCGACGCCGCCCTGCAGCGCGTACGCGAGCGTGGCGGCAGCGTGCGGACCGGCCCGGTGCAGGCGCCCGCGCTGCTCTTCGGCGGCGCCCGGGTGGCCTTCGTCGACACCCCCAACGGCATCCCGGTGACCTTCGCCGAGCAGGCCGCCTGAGGGGACGTTTCCAGCGGCTGGGAAACCTTGACCGGCTTCTGGGGCACCCCTAAAGTTACTCCGAAACAGTGTTCCGGTTAATGGAACACCTTTAGGGAATGAGGCAGAATTGCGCCCCCACGTTGAACTCATTCAAGAAGACGACTACGTCTGGCACGGCGCCGAACTCCCCGGCGGTGAAGGTCGCGCCAGCGAGCGCCGCCTCTCTGTCGACGAGGAGGACGGCTCGTCGTCGCTGCGCGTCGATTTCCACACCTCCTGGGGCCGTGGCCCGGGTATTCATCACGCCAACACCGAGTACTACGTGCTCGACGGCGCTATGACCTACGGCGGAAAGCAAATCGGCAAGGGCGGATACGTCTACGCGCCAAAGGGCGTGCCTACCGACGCGATCACTTTCGCCGAAGGCACCCGGATCCTGCACTACCGCGAATACGGTGACGCCGGCTTCGACGCCGTCGACTCGATCAAGGCCCCCCGTTGGGAGAGCGCCCGCGAGGACATCATCGTTATCGACAGCGACGCGATGAAGTGGGACGCGGTGCCCAACCCGGGCCCGATGCCCGGCCTGTTCATCAAATACCTGCACGTCGATCCGGTGACCGGCTTCTACACCCGCCTGGTGCACGCCCAGCAGGGCTGGTCGGACCACCGCCTCGCGCACCACCCGTGCTACGAGGAGGCCTACACCACCCAGGGCCACATGGAGTACAACTTCGGCACCCTGGACCTGGGCACCTACTTCTTCCGCCCGGCGCGCGTCAAGCACGGCCACTTCACCACCATGGAGGGTGGCGCCACCTGGCTGCTGCGCTCCGACGGCGAGCTGAAGAACTGGTACACCCAGAACGAGTGGGTCCGCTGGGGCGGCGACGGCGTCAACTACACCCCCGAAGGCCTCAACGAGGAGCCGCACCCGCCGACCCGCTGGTCGTCCTCCACCCACGACCTGGCGACCCCGTGGCGCTCCGAAGAGGACATGCGCCAGATGACCGCGTCGTGGCAGTTCCAGATCGACCAGGGTCAGCAGAACACGCCGATCAAGCACCAGGGCACCGGCGCCGACCCGTCGATCCTGGCCATCATGAAGGCGATGGACGCGGCCAACCTCCAGGGCGGTCACGGCGGTCACGAGCACAGCCACGACCACGACCACGACCACAGCCACGGCGACCACGACCACAGCCACGAGCCGGCCGAGGCCGCCCGTGAGGTCATCAACCTCGACTGGGGCTGGTCGGGCAAGGCCGTCGAGCACCGTGACGAGCGGACCGGCCCGCACGCCCACAACTGGGGCACCCGCGTCGACTGGAAGGACGGCGACCCGATCCCGGCGCCGATCATCTCCTCCCTGCCGGTGCGCAGCCGCTCCCGCGGCCGCTGGGACGGCGACGGTATGTGACCTGCACCAACGCTTCGCGACCCACGCCTGCGGGCGTGGGTCGCGGGGTTTGCGGGCCGCGGCCGCAGGCAGCCGGACGGCCCAGTGACAACAAAGGAGAAAGCTTGTGAACGGTCCGGCAGACAGCGCCTACGACGTGGTCGTCATCGGCGCGGGCACGGCGGGGATCCCCTGCGCGATCAGCGCCGCCCAGGGCGGCGCGCGGGTGCTGCTGGTGGAGAAGGACAGCCTGATCGGCGGCACCCTGCACATCTCCGGTGGGCACCTCGCCGCCGCCGGCACCCGCCGCCAGGCCGAACGGGGCATCGAGGACTCGCCCGAGGCACACCTGGACGACATTCGGCGCATCAGCCAGGGCACCGCCCGCGAGGACCTCATCCAGACCCTGGCGCACCACGCCGCGCAGACCGTCGACTGGCTCGACGAACGCGGCTTCGCCTTCGCGGCCGAAACGCCCCGCATTGTCTACGGCCACGAGCCGTACCACACGGCCCGCACCTACTACGGCCGCGACGAGGGAATGTCCATCCTGGAGGTGCTCCGCGCCGAACTGGAGAAGACCCAGGCCGCGCACGAGCTGATGCTCTGGACCAACGCGCCGGTCACCGAGATCCGCCAGGACGACCAGGGCCAGGTGCTGGGGGTGACCGTCTACCGCGAGGGCCGCGACGTCGAGATCGACGCGCCCTCGGTGGTGATCGCCACCGGCGGCTTCGGCTCCGAGCACGAGCTCTTCGAGGAGCTGGAGAAGTCGCCGCTGGTGTCGGCGGCGTACAAGGCCTCCACCGGCGACGGCATCCACCTCGGCATGGCCGCCGGCGCCGCGCTGCAGGGGGAGGGGACCTACCTGCCGACCTTCGGTGGCCTGCCCGACCCCCGTACGCCGGGACGGGCCAACTGGTCGGACCGGCAGCGGCTGACCAGCGAGCGCCCCCCGTTCGAGATCTACGTCAACGTCGAGGGGCGGCGCTGGGTCGCCGAGGACGAGCCCTCGATCGACGAGAAGGAACGGGCGCTGACGAAGATCACCGACCAGACCTTCTGGACGATCTTCGACGACGCGGCGCTGAGCCAGTCGACCGGCGCGATGGAGATGGTGGTCGGCGCCGAGCCGGACCAGGTGCGCGCCATGATGAACAACCGCCCCGGCCTGCACAGCGCCGACAGCATCGCCGAACTGGCCGCCCTGGCCGGTATCGACGCGGCGAACCTGGAAGCCACCGTGGCCCGCTACAACGAGGCCGTCGCCACCGGCGTCGACGAGGAGTTCGGCCGCAAGCACCTGCCCGCGCCGATCGCCCAGGGGCCGTTCTACGCCATCCGCAACCACGCCATCACCCTGGTCACCTTCATGGGGCTCGACATCGACGGCACCTTCGCCGTACGCGACGAGGCGGGCGCGCGGATCCCCGGCCTCTACGCCGTCGGCGAGGTGATCGGCGCGGGCGCGACCTGCGGCAACAGCTTCTGCTCCGGCATGCTGGTGACGCCCGCGCTCACCTTCGGCCGGCTCCTCGGCGAGCGCCTGGCCCAGCAGGGCGCCTGACGATCCGCCCGACGCGGTGCCCTGCTTCCCACATGCAGGGCACCGCGTTCTCGGTTGCCGCCTTGGCAGGCGATCACGCCGAGACCCGCACGGATCTGCCCCTGCGTGACAATCCAAGCCGTCCCAGCGTCAGCTCTTCGGGATCGTGCAGCGTGGAGGGCGCAACCGCAGGTGATGTGGGGACACCAGCGGGCTGTCAGGCAGCGGTGTACAGGTAGGCCGTGATGTCAGTCGCGCCGTTTACCTTCCAGTCGAAGTTCGTCCTGGAACCCTTCGGGCAGGCTTTGGCGAGCGGGACTCTCGCGTCACCGGTGTTGGCAAAGGCCTTGACGTAAGCGCACTTGCCGTCTGCCTTGGTGTCTTCCACGAACCCTTCGATCCTGGCGTTGGTCCCGTTGGTGCAGCTGATGTTCCATGAAGCCGCTCCGCCGTCAACCGTGACATTGTTGAAGACCGCTCCGCATCCGGCCTGGATGCTGAACGAGGCGGGTAGGGTCTCCTCCGCTGCCGCAGCCGGGTTAGCGACTCCCAGTGTCGCCGATGCAGCGAGCGCCGCTGCGGCTGCCAGCCTGATGGCTTTTTGCTTGTTCACTTCGTAGTCCTTTTCTTCCGTCATTCAAATTGCTGTCCATAAAGCGGCGGGACCCGTGCGTTCGCCAAGCCTTGGCTATGAGACGGCACTAAATGGTAGGGGTATCGCAGTGTTGCGGCCCCGGCAACTGACGGCAGGAAATATATCGAGAGTGGACAACGTCTACAGCCCCGTGGCGCATGACCAAGATCACATTGACATCGCCGTTCGTCGTGATGCAGCGCAAGGAGTTCGCCCTGACGGGATGAGCGCGTGGAGCCGATGGACTTGATGACGCACGTGAGCGCGCAGGTTTTTCAGCAGCTCAGAAGCCTCGTGAAGGTGCGTAATCCAACGTGCCGCCTCCTTGACGTGTTGCCGCCGGGCTGCGCGACCTGGCCCACCCGCCGCAAGCCGGCGCTCGGCACCTCGAGCGGGTGCTTACCGGATAAGTAGTTACCTGGTAAGTTCTCGCGATGTGCTGAGAAACGCGGTGCGTTGGGGACTGTTGGCCCTCTTCGCTGATGGCCCCAAGTATGGATACCAGCTCCGAACGGAGTTCGACACGCGTACCGGCGGCAGCTGGGCGGTGAACGTCGGCCAGATCTACACCACACTGGATCGTCTTGTACGGGACGGGTACGTCTCATCTGCGGGCGACAGCAGGGATGGACTGGCGATGTACGAAATCACAGATCAGGGGCGGACAGCCCTGGAGTGCTGGTACGTCACCCCAATCACCAAGACGGATCGCCCACGCAGTGAACTGGCGATCAAGTTGGCGATGGCAACAGCCGACCCCCGTGTGGACATCGCCGTTGTAGTGCAGAAGCAGCGGACAGAGTCAATGCGACAGATGCGCGACTACACCGACCTGCGCAGACATGCCAACGACAGTGGCGATCTCATCTGGCCGCTGTTCCTGGACCATTTGATCTTCGCGCTCGAGAGTGAGATCCGGTGGCTTGATCACGCGGAGGCGATGGTACTGCGGCGCGAACAGATCCAACCGGCGTCCGACCTGACGCCCGCTGTCTCCGAGGCCCCCCTGTCAGGGCAGGTGCAGCGATGAGTGGCCTGGTGCTGCGGCTCACCGACGTCGAGCGGGTGTATCGCGCGGGCGAAGTGTCGGTGCGTGCGCTGGCCGGTATCAGCCTGAATGTTCGAGCGGGCGAACTTGTCGCGGTGATGGGGCCTTCAGGGTCGGGAAAGTCCACACTTCTGTCCATCGCCGGCGGTCTCGACACGCCTACGGCCGGCTCGGTTGAGGTTGAAGGGGTAGAGCTCGGCGGTCTGGGTCCAACGGAGGTGGCTCACCTGCGCAGGGACCGAATCGGTTATGTGTTTCAGGACTACAACCTGGTGACCGACCTGACCGCCGCGGAGAATGTCGCCCTGCCGCTGGAACTCGGCGGCACCGGAACACGAGCGGCCCGCAAGGCAGCTGTCAGTGCGCTGGACGAAGTCGGCCTTTCCACTGTCGCAGACAGGTTTCCCGACCAGCTGTCCGGCGGGCAACAGCAGCGCGTCGCAATTGCCCGGGCACTGGTGGGACAGCGACGACTGGTACTGGCCGACGAGCCGACCGGCGCTCTCGACTCGCAGACCAGCATCGCCGTGTTGAGGGTTCTGCGGGCGCGGATAGACGCCGGGGCGGCCGGCGTACTGGTCACCCATGAGGCGAGGTACGCCGGCTGGGCGGACCGCACCATCTTCCTTCGGGACGGTCGCCTGGTTGACGCAACGTCGGAGCGCGACGATCCGCAGCACCTGCTGAGTGAGTCATCGTGAACGGCCTGGTCAGCTCGTGGCGTGTCGCGCTTCGCATCGCACGTCGCTCCGCGCTCCGCCATCGGGGACGAAGTGTGCTCATCATGCTGATGCTGTTCATTCCCACGTACGCGGCTACAGTCCTGCTGACCGGTTGGAGCAACCTCAGCGGTACTTCCGCGCAGGAAACCACGTTCACCATGGGCCGCGCCGATCTGATCGTCGAGTCCGACGACCGCGCCGAGATTGCGGCCACGCTCCCCCCGGGCAGCCACACCACGCTGTTGGTTCAGGCCCGCACCGTGGTCCAAGGCCCCGACGGGCCGCGAGTGTCCGAGTACGAAGCGACCGACTTGACTGATCCGATCAACAACGGTCGGTACGTACTCCGGGCCGGGCGCGCCCCCGGCGGGCCGGCCGAAGCGGCAGTGACCCGGGCGATGGCGAACGAACTGGGGCTGGGACTGGGTAGCCGTGTCACCGCCGGGATGCCACAGCGGGACCTCACCGTGGTCGGGTTGATCGACTGGAGCCGGTCGCTGCGCGCATCCGGGCTGATCGTTCCATACGATGCCCCGCTGTCCTCGGCACGCGCCAAGCTGATGGTGGAGTTGCCCGGCGGCGTTGAATGGTCGCCGGCACGCCTGAGCCCCGGTGTCGGCAGCGTCTCGGTCCTGTCCCGCGAGCAGATGGCCCCGACTGCCGCTGAGCGCCGGATAGCGGCGGCCGGCGCGCTGCTCGTGGCCAGCTTCGCCGGTGCGCAGATCGTCCTTCTCGTAGGGGCGGCCTTCACGGTCGGCGCTGCGCGGCAGCGCCGGGAATTGGCCCTTGTGGCCGCCGCCGGCGCGACGATCCGGCAGGTCAGCCGGATCGTCGGTGCCGGCGGTCTGCTGCTCGGGATCATCTCCGCAGGCGCAGGCGTGATCCTTGGTCTATTGACCTTTGCCGCTGCCGGCTCGTCCATGGAACGCATCGCGGACCACCCGCTGCTCGACGTGTCGATCCCCGCCTGGCAGTTGGCGGGAGCCGCCGGGCTCACGCTGTGCCTCGCGACCCTGGCGGCCCTGCTGCCCGCCCGTGCCGTCCGAAAGCGTCCCGTACGCGGCGCTCTGGGTGGTCAGCGGGATCAGTCGCGCCTGGATGTTGTCGGCGTGGTGTCGGGCGCGATCCTGATCGCTGTCGGAACGGCAGCGTTACTGATCTCCGGTAACCCGGAGGGCCGGTCGGAAGCGCTCGCGGCCGGCGGCATCGCCCTACTGCTCGGCATCGTCGCCTGCACGCCAGCGTTCGTGCAGGCGATCGGACGCCTCGCCGCCGGGCTGCCGATGCCGGCCCGGCTGGCACTGCGCCACGCCGTACGGCACCGGCTTCGCACCGCCGCAGCGATGGCGGCGGTGATCGCCGCTGTCGCAGGCAGCGTCGCGCTCGCGTTGGCCGGCTCGGCGCGCGGTGAGGCGGTTCCCACGCGGCTGGATGCCCGGCCCGGACAGGTGCTGGTGCCAGTCGACGCCGCCGAATTGCTGAGTCCATCGGAGCGGGAGCGTTTGGCGGCTACCCTGCCGGCACGCGCTGTCGTCACGATTCAGGCTGCCACCAACGTCCACGCCAACGTGGCGTATCACAGCTTGCCAGGTGGGCCCACCGATTCCACGGCGCTGACCGCCGCCGAGCAGCGGGACATCGCCGTCGGTGGGGCTGAGCTCATCCGACTCGTGACCGGCCGCGCCGCCACCACCCCGGAATTGGCTGCCCTCGACCGGGGAGACGCTGTTGTCTTCAACGACACGCTGGCAGCGAACGGCCGTGTCATCCTGTCGTCCAAAGACCAACCACCGACATCATTGCCGGCCGTCGTGGCCGCCCGTCGGGACTACTTCACCAAACTCCCCGGTCTGGTCATCTCGCCCGCTACCGCGCAGCGACTCGGGCTGGAGATTCGGCCCCGGCTAATGGTCGTGGACACCACTCGTGTGCCGAACAGGACGGAACTCGCCAGCGCGGACGCGGTGCTGCTGCAAGCGCAACTCCGTGCCGCCAACCCGCCCGGGTCGCCGGTCACCGTCAAAGCAGTGGCGGCGGACAAGCCGACCCGCGAGGTGACGACGATGTTCTACCTTCTGGTCGCAGTGAGCGTCCTGGTCACCCTCGTGGCCAGCACTGTGGCGGTCGGACTGGCAGCAACGGAGCTTCGTCAAGATCTGACGACCATGGCTGCGGTCGGCGCCACACCTCAAATCCGCAGGCGCATCGCGGCGGTGCAAGCCCTGGTCATCGTCGGCGCCGGTGCCGTTCTCGGCCTCATATCCGGAATCGGCCCCGCAGCGGCCTACGTCGGTTACAGCGTCGAACTCCGCTGGCATGTTCCGTGGCTCGCACTGATGGCCATCGTGCTCGGTCCGCCTGTCCTTGCGACCGTCGTCGCGCGCGGCTTGATGCGCGGCGAGTATTCCCTCGTCAGACGTCCCACCTGAGCTGGGGCCTCCGGCCCTCGGCAAGGCGGCCAAAGCAGCTCGCGGGAACACCCTCGGAACCTCCGACGGTGTTCTCGCGAGCCCGGCGAGGCGACGCCGACGACCGTAGCGCCGCGCGGCATATGCCGCTGGGCCCGTCCGCGGCTTCCAGCGGGCAGTATGGGTCGATGCTCACCGCCCGGCGGCTGCCAGCAGGCGTACCGAGCGAGGTGGATCCACGCGACGCCCATGACTCGACGAGGTGCAGACGGCCGTAAACCTCACCGGTCGCGCAGTGCCGCGTCCAGTCTGACCATGAGGAACGCGGCTACTGCCGACGGGAACGGGCGGATACCGCCGCAGCACGTCGACCAGGACCGGCGTGGCCCGAACCCGGGCTCCGGCGACCACTGGCTCGCCGGCGGCGGGATCGTCAGTGGCGCGCAGTTCGGCGATCCGGGCGGCGTTCGCGGCGGCGCGGAGGATGTGGCCGACCTGGTGGGCTTTAGTTTCGCCGTACGCGACGAGGCGGGCGCGCAGATCCCCGGCCTCTACGCCGTCGGCGAGGTGATCGGCGCGGGCGCGACCTGCGGCAACAGCTTCTGCTCCGGCATGCTGGTGACGCCCGCGCTCACCTTCGGCCGGCTCCTCGGCGAGCGCCTGGCCCAGCAGGGCGCCTGACGACGCGGAACGTGACGCCCTGCCTCCGGGACAGGGCGTCACGTTCCCGGTTCGGCCCGGCAACGTCGCGGCGTCCCGGGACGTCGGGCAGGACGTGCACGCGATCGGGCCCCGGAAGTGCAGCCGGTCTCACTTCTCGCGCAGCGCCGCGTCGAGCCCGGCCATGAGCGCCGCGACGCGGCTGCGGCCGGCGGGCGCGGGCGGGTACCGCCGCAGCACGTCGATCAGCTCCGGCGTGGCCCGGGCCCGTGCCTCGGCGATCACCCGCGTTCCGGCGGCGGGATCGTCACCGGCACGCAGTTCGGCGATCCGGGCGGCGTTCGCGGCGGCGCGGAGAATGTGCCCGACCTGGTGGGCCTTCGCGATCGGGTGCAGGTAGGCGGCGGAGGCGGCGTCCCCGGCGGCCTGGGCGGCGAGCCGGGCCGCTTCGCCGCCGGCCTCCCGGGCCGCGCGGTGCGCGTCCATCGAGGTGACCCGCTGCAGCCGCGTCCGGGGCGCGCCCTCGACGAACTCCCACGCCGCCGCCAGCGCGGCCCGGGGCCGCGGGTCACCCGGGTGGGCCTCCTCGTAGACCGGCAGCACCTGCTGGGCGGTCCCGGCGACGTAGCGGGCCACGGTCCGCAGCTCCTCCGCGGTCAGGGTGAAGTCACCGGTCACGCGAGAGCACCTCGTCGACGAAGGCGATCTGGTCGGCGGCGACCCGCTGCCGCAGCCCCGCGTCGGTGTAGAAGGAGAAGTGCGTGCCCGGATAGTGCCGCAGCCGCCCCTGCGGCGCCCGTCGCGCCAGCCGGCTGCTCAGCTCCTCCGGCGACTCGGCGTCGTCGGCGGCGAGGCAGACCAGCAGCGGCACCCGCAGCCGGGCGGCCGACTCCTCCGGCCGGTAGCGCATCATCGGCCACGTCGCCCGGGGCGCGACCTGGTTGCGCCAGAGCGAGCCGCCGGCCGAGAGCGTGCCGATGTGCTCCTTCGCCTCGGCCGCGTTGGTGATCGCCACCTCGCCCGGCTCGCCGACCAGCGGAATGTAGTGCGGGCTCAGCCCCAGCCGGCCCCGCAGCGCGTCCCACCCGATCGCGCTCAGCAGCCGCAGGGTGTACCCGGTGGACCGCCCCTGCACCTTGCGCGGGAAGCCGTTGAACGGGATCTGCGCCACCACGGCGGCGATCCGCGGGTCGTCGGCGGCGACGGTGATCGCGTGGGCGCCGCCGAGGGAGTTGCCCCAGAGCACGATCCGGTCAGAATCGACGGCGTCGTCGGCCCGGGCGAAGGCCACCGCCGCCCGTACGTCGGCGAGCTGGCCGTCGATGTCGACGACCTGACGCGGCTCGCCCTCGCTGCGGCCGAAGCTGCCGTAGTCGAAGACCAGGGCGGCGAGTCCCGCGGCGGCGAAGGTCCCGGCCCAGCCGAAGAGGCGGTCCATGGTGCTGCCGAAGCCGGAGCACATCACCACGCACGGCACCGGCCGCGCCGCCTCCGGCCGGAACAGGCGGCCGGCCCGCCGGCCGCCGTCACTGGAGAACTGGACATCGACTTCGGTGAACGCGTCCATGCCCCGACGGTAGCGCGGAGGCGCCGGGTCCCGGTGTCCCCGCGCAGCGGCCGGCCCCGCTCACCACGAGCGGGGCCGGTTGCGGTCAGCGGGAGTAGTCGTAGAAGCCGCGGCCGGACTTGCGGCCGAGCAGGCCGGCCTGCACCATCCGCAGCAGCACCGGCGGGGCGTAGTGCAGTGGCTCCTTGAACTCCTCGTACATCGCCTCGGAGATCGCCTGGATGGTGTCCAGGCCGATCAGGTCGGCGAGCTTGAGCGGGCCCATCGGGTGGGCGCAGCCAAGCTCCATGCCCCGGTCGATGTCCTCGACGCTGGCGAAGCCGGAGTCGTACATCCGGATCGCGGAGAGGATGTAGGGCACCAGCAGCGAGTTGACGATGAAACCGGCCCGGTCCTGGGAGCGGATCACCGTCTTGCCGAGCACCTGCGCGGCGAAGCCGTCGGCGGCGGCCGCGGTCTCGTCGGAGGTGAGCAGCGACGGCACCAGCTCCACCAGCGGCTGCACCGGCGCGGGGTTGAAGAAGTGCACGCCGATGACCCGGTCGGGGCGGCTGGTCGCCATCGCCAGCTTCATGATCGGAATGGAAGAGGTGTTGCTGGAGAGGACCGCCTCCGGATCGGTGACGATTTTGTCGAGGCGGCTGAAGAGGTCGAGCTTGATGTCCTCGCGCTCGATTACCGCCTCGAAGGTCAGCTGCCGGTCGGCCAGGTCGTCCAGGTCCGAGGTGTAGCGGATCCGGCCCAGCGTCTCGGCGTGCTCCGCCTCGGTGATCTTGCCCTTGGCCAGGGCCTTGCCCAGCGACGCCTCGACCCGCTTGCGTCCGGCCGCCGATGCCTCGGGGGAGACCTCGTACGAAATCACATCGCAACCGCTGCGGGCGCAGACCTCGACGATGCCGGAGCCCATCAGGCCGGCGCCGAGCACACCTACGCGTTTGTTGTCGTTCATCATTGCTGTCCCTTTTTCGGTTCGTGCGCGGACTCTGGCGGAGATCAGCCGACGACTGTCTCGCCGCGGATCAGCGACTTCGCGACAACAGTACGCAGGATGTCGTTGGTGCCCTCACCGATGCTCATCAGGATGGCGTCGCGGTAGAGGCGCTCCACCTCGAATTCGGTGGAGTAGCCGTAGCCGCCGTGCACCTTCATCGCGTCGATGGCCGCCTCCAGCGCCACCTCCGAGCAGAAGATCTTGGCCATGCCGGTCTCGCCGTCGGCGCGGCCGGACTTGACCGCGTCCGCGGCCCAGTACGCCATCAGCCGCGCCGCCTGCAGCTGCGTGGCCACCTGGGCGAGCTTGAGCTGGATGGCCTGGAAGTCGGAGATCGGCTTGCCGAACGCCTTGCGCTGCTGGGCGTAGGACAGCGCCTCGTCGTGGGCGCGCTGGGCGATGCCGACCGAGCGGGCGGCGATGTTGACCCGGCCCCACTCCAGCGCCGACAGCACCTGCTTCATGCCGATGCCCTCGACGCCGCCGAGCAGCCGGTCCGCCGGCACCCGCACGTTGTCCAGCAGGATCTCGCAGCTCTCGGTGCCCTTGTAGCCGAGCTTCGGGATGTCCTTGGTGACGATGAAGCCATCAAGGTCGGAGTCGATCAGCAGCACACTCATGCCCTTGTGGGCCGGCGTCGCGCTCGGGTCGGTCTTGACCAGCACCGGCAGCGGGTTCGCGTACCGGGCGTTGGTGATCCACATCTTCGAGCCGTTGACCACGTAGTGGTCACCCTCGAGCCGGGCGGTGGTGCGGATGCCCTGCAGATCGGTGCCGGCGTCGGGCTCGGTCAGGCCGATGCCGGTACGCCGCACACCGGTCGCCAGCTCCGGCAGGTACGCCTGCTTCTGCTCCTCGGTGCCGTGCATGGCGATCATGCGGCAGGCCAGCGAGTGGCTGCCCAGGATGCCGGCGATCCCCATCCAGCCGCGGGCGATCTCCTCGAAGACCAGCGCGAACGAGACCGGGTCCAGGTCCAGGCCGCCGTACTCCTCGGGGATGGTGATGCCGAACAGGCCCATGTCGGCCATGCCCTTGACGATCTCGGTCGGGTAGCGGCCGGACTGCTCCCACTCCCGCGCCACCGGGATGATCTCCCGGTCGACAAAGTTGCGCAGCAGCGCCCGGAACTCGCGCTGGTCCTCATCGAACTTGAAGTCCACGTCGTACCTCTCGTCGGTGGGCGCGCGTGCGCCCGGGGAAAGTCAGTCGGCAGTGGTGAAGACCGGCAGGGCACGCCCGTCGGCGAGGTCGACCCAGGCCACCCGGACCCGGTCGTCGATGCGCCACGCCTGCGCGTCGGCGCCTTCGAGGCGGGTCAGCAGCAGCACCCCGCAGTCAAGGCGGACCCGGGCGATCACGTACGGCACCGCCAGGTCCTTGCGCGGCGCGCGGTGCACGACGGTGAAGGAGTCGACGACGCCGGCCCCGGTGTCGTCGCGCCAGACCAGTGCACCGGTCTCGCCGCAGCCGGTGCAGACCCCGCGCGGCGGGTGCTGCACGGCGCCGCAGGACTCACAGCCCTGCACCACGAGCCGGTGTTCCCGGGTGGCGTCCCACCAGCCCGCGGTGATCTCGTCGGCCGGCGGAACATCCGGCGCGCTCATCGAGTCGATCACGGCTCTACCCCCAGAACGACGGTGGCGTGGGTGGAGAGGATCCCCCCGGTGCCGTGGGCCAGCGCGTGCCGGGCGCCGGGCACCTGCCGGTCCCCGGCCTCGCCGCGCAGCTGACGCACCGCCTCCACCAGCAGCAGCACCCCGTACTGGCCGGGGTGGCAGTAGGAGAGGCCGCCGCCACTGGTGTTGAGGGCCAGTCCGCCGCCGGGGCGGATGTTGCCGTCGGCGATCAGGTCCAGCGCCTCGCCGGGGCCGCAGAGGCCCAGCGCCTCCAGGGTCAGCGCGACGGTGATGGTGAACGAGTCGTAGACCTCGAAGACGTCGATGTCGCCGATGCCGAGCCCGGCCCGGGCCAGGGCGTCCTGCGCGGCGCCGGCCGCCCCGCTGACCGTCAGGTCCCGTACGGCGGTCATCGAGGTGTTGGTGGTGCGCTCGCCGTAGCCGAGCACGTGCACCGGCTTCTTCGCCAGGTCCCGGGCCCGTTCGGCGCTGGTGAGCACCACCGCGCCGCCGCCGTCGGTGACCAGGCAGCAGTCACCGGCCGTCAACGGGCTGGAGATCATGGTCGAGCCGAGGACGTCGTCGACGCTGAGCGGCCCGGCGCCGTACCGGAACGCCTTGGGGTTGAGCAGCGCCCACTCGCGGGCGGCGACCGCCACCTCGGCGAGCTGCGCGCGCGACTTGCCGTAGACGTGCAGGTACCGCTGGGCGGCCATCGCGTAGTACGACAGCGGGAAGAGCGGCGCGTACGGTGTCTCGAACTGCGCCTCGGGGGTGTGGCTCTCCAGCACCCCGGCCAGCGAGCGCGACTTCGCCGACCGCTGGTTGGAGGCGAACGAGATCACCACGACCTCGGCCTGCCCGGCGGCGATCGCCTGCGCGGCGCGCGCCACGAACATCTCGAACGCCGAACCGCCCGCGTACGTCGAGTCCGTCCAGCGCGGGGTCAGCCCGAAGTGGTCGGCGAGCTGGGTGGCCGAGAAGCGCGAGACGCCGGTGGTGGCGATGCCGTCGACGTCGCTGAGCTTGAGCCCGGCGTCGGCCAGCGCCCGGGTCACCGCCTGGGTCTGCAGGCCGAGGATGGAGGCGCCGGTGACGCCGAGATCGCACTCGGCGGCACCGACGATCGCGACCCCGCCGCTCATGCCGCGCCCGGCCCGTCGGCGCGTCCCAGCAGCACCGTCGCGCCGGCCTTGGCGACCGCGACCCGGGTCTCCTGCCCGTCGGCGTCGACCACCACGATGCGCTGGGTCACCACGACCTGCGTGTCGTCGGCCTCGGTGACCGTGCCCTCACAGCGGATCGTCTCGCCGGCGAAGACCAGCGCCTTGAAGGTGAAGTGCAGCTTGCGCACGAAGCACTGCGGCCCGAGCCAGTCCTGCAACTGCTCCACCAGCAGCGCCCCGAAGACCTGGCCGTCGACCACCGCGGCCGGCAGCCCTTTGCGTGCCAGGAACGCCGGGTCGTAGTGCATCTGGTGCCAGTCCCAGGTGGCGCCCGCGTACGCCACCATGTCGGTGAGCGTGATGGTGCGGGTCAGCTCGGGAACGGTGTCGCCGACGCGGGGCGTCATGAGTTGCCTCCCAGGGCGACGAAGATGATCGTCTCCTCGTTGGTGGCCAGCAGCTCGCCGTGCTGGTTGGTGTAGCTCGCCCGGGACGCCACGATCAGCATCTCGGTGCCGCTGCCGGTGCGCTTCTCCGTCATGTCGGCGATCTCCCACGTCGCGGTGATCACGTCCTCGGGGCGGATCCGGCGGAAGAACTCGTACGAGTTGCCGCCGCGCACGGTGCGGGTGCCGGGCAGCTCCAGACCCCAGGTGTGCCCGGCGTAACCCTCCGGGTCGGGGGCGATGTTGGCGTACTGGTTGGTCTCGCAGATCAGCGTCGGCGGGGCGGTCACCCCGGCCAGGCCCTGGGCGCGGGCGTACTCCGGGTCGGAGTAGAGCGGGTTGGTGTCGCCGATGGCCAGTCCGAAGTAGCGGCCGGCGGCGGCCCCGAACTCCTCCGGCGCGGTGTAGACGCGGCGCTCGCCGATGCGGGCGCGCAGTTCGTCGGTGAGCAGTCCCATCAGGCGGCCTCGGCGGGGTAGAGGGCGGTCGGGAAGACCTCCAGCAGGAACTCCGGGCGCAGCAGGTCGGCGCAGATCGCGCCGGTGGAGGCCGGCCACGGGGCGGTCAGCAGCCGCTCCCGGACCGGGGCGACCGCGCGGTAGTTGCGCAGCTCCCGCTCCACACAGAACTCGATGGTCGACAGCAGGTGCTCCGGGCCGAGCCCGGCGTAACGCAGCAGGTGCAGGATCGCCCCGTACGTCGCCTCGGCCTGCGCGCCCAGGTCGCCCGGGTGCAGCGCCTCCTGCGTCTCCATGTCCAGGGCGGCGAAGCCGGACATGAACAGCGTCCGGCCGGCCTTCACACCCGGGGCGTAGGTGAGGGTGTCGTAGCGCTTCCAGCCCGGGTTGACCAGCTCCAGCGGGTGCCGCGAGGCGGTCACGTCGATGGCGACGAGCTGCTCCGGGTGGTGCAGCCGGCTCATCAGGATGCCGCCGGCGCCGGGGTAGACCCCGCCGTTGCCGAGCAGTTCCTTGCGCACCCGGTGCGTCTTGCGGTACACCTCCCGGCTGCCGGGGGTGGAGTAGTCGTAGGTGGTGACGGCGTTGTCCAGCGAGAGCCCCACCTGGCGCAGCAGCACGTCGGCCTGCTCCAGGCAGTAGCGGTACTGGCCGACGAAGTCGCCTGGCGCGACGATGTCGCCGTCTGCGTCGATCGGCACCATCGTCGGCAGGTGCACGGTCCCGTCGTGCCCCTCGACGATCGCCGACGGCACGAAGGTGCCGGCCGCCCGCTCCTCGCTGGCCGCCAGCAGCCGCGTCCCACCGCCCTTGGTGGCGCGCAGCTCCACCTCCAGGAAGGCCGTGGAACGCACCAGCCGCTCGACCACCACGGTGGTCACCGTCGGCTGGTGCGCACCGAAGAGTTCGGCGCGCACGGCGGCGGCCTCCGCGTAGTGCGGCAGGCCGGAGAGCGTCACGTTCTCGGTGATGTGGGTGATGTCCGACAGCGACAGTCCGGCGCCCTCGACGATGGTGAGGACCTTGGCGTACGCGGTGCGCGCCTGCTCCTGCATGGTTCCCTCGACCCGCATCTTGCCGATCGCCGGGTCGAACTTCGCCGCGGTGTGCCCGGAGGTCCAGGCGTGCTCGCCCTCGGCGAGCCCCAGGCAGAAGGTGAACCCCTCGTAGGGGAACCAGTGGAAGTCCGCAGGCTTGATCGCTTCCAGGGCCATGTCGTCAGTCTCCGTGTTCGGTGTGGGCGGCAACCGCGGCGGCGCACCCGCGGATGAGGTGGGTCAGGTCGGGGGCCGAGTCCAGTTCGGTGACGGCGCGCACCAGCTCCGGTGCGGGCCGGCCGACGTTGGTCTCGAGCTTGGTCACCAGGGCGTCCTGCGTCAGCGGTGCGCTGCCGCCGCCGGGGCTGCGGTCGACGTGACCGGTGACCGTACGGCCGTCGGTCAGGGTGATCCGGACGTCGCCGGGGGCGTCGGCGGCGTGCACGCCGGGCGCGCCCGCCACGTCCCAGGTGACGCGGGCGGCCAGGGCGGCGACCTCCGGCCGGGCCAGGGACGACTCGGCGAAGGTGTCGATGCCGACCCGGCCGTCGGCCAGGACCGCACCCACACACCAGGGCAGCGAGAACTTCGCCGCGTACGGGCTGGCCGGGCGGGTCAGGTCCCGGCTGGTGTCGCAGACCACCGAGGCCGAGTCGGGGTGCACCACCGCGTGCACGGCGGCGACCTGGCCGGCGCCGAAGCCGTGCCGGCTCATCGCGTCCAGCACCGCGGCCATGGTGGCGTGCGAGAGCTGGCAGGCCGGCCAGGGCTTGATGCCGATGCCGCCGGTCTCCCAGCGCTGCCCGAGCCCGGCCACGATGCTGCCCGGGTCGGTGGTGCCGGCGGCGAGCGCGTCGTAGACGCCGTGCGGCCCGTCGAAGACGGTCTCCGGCCCGGTCGCCCCGGCGGCGGCGAGCCGGGCGGCGATGATGCCCGCCTGGGACGCGAAGCCGGGGTGCAGCTGCTTGGTGGAGGCGCCGGTGCCGAGGAAGGCGAGCAGGCCGCCGGCCTGGCTGCCGGCGATGCCGAGCGCGTCGGCGGTGCGGGCGGCGTCGAGCCCCATCAGCCGGGCGGCCACCACCGCCGAGGAGAAGACCCCGGCGACCATGGTGGCGTGCAGGCCGCGGGCGTGGAAGCCGTGCGGCGCCGCCGCGGCGACCCGGCAGGCGGTCTCGTAGCCGGCCACGGCCGCGGTGAGGACCGCCGCGCCGGAGGCGCCGCGCTCCTCACCGACGGCCAGTGCCGCGGGGAGCACGACCGCGGTGGCGTGCACCAGGCCACCGGCGTGGGTGTCGTCGAAGTCCAGGGCGTGCACCAGCGTCCCGTTGGCCAGCGCCGCCGCCGGCGCGCCGAGGCGCTCGGCGGTGCCCAGGATCGTCGACTCGGCCGGGCCGCCCAGCCCGCGGGCCACCGTCAGCGCGGGCGTCGCCGCGCCGGTGCGGACCGCGGCCAGGGCGGTGCCAAGGCCGTCGAGCAGGTGCCGGGCGGCCGCGGCCCGCACCGGCTCCGGCGCGCTGATCTCACCGGTGGCCCACTCGGCCAGCTCCCGCGCGATCATCGCCTCAGGCCTCCGCCGCGCCGAAGGCGCCCTGCTGCTTCAGCTCGCTGACCCGCTCGTCGTCGAGGCCGAGGATGTCACGCACCACCAGGTCGAAGTCCTCGTTGCGCAGCGGCGCCCGCCGGTACGTCGGGGTCTCGCTGCCCACCCGCACCGGGGAGGCGACCTGGGTGACGGTGCCGAAGCGCGGGTGCTCGGTCTCGACGATCAGGTTGCGGGCCAGGGTGTGCTCCTCGCGCAGCGCCGCCGGCACGTCGTTGATCGGTCCGCAGGGAATCGCGGCGGGGTAGAGCACCGAAAGCCACTCGTCGACTGTGCGCTTCTGGAAGATCTCCTCCAGCTGCGCCAGCAGCTCCACGCTGTTGCGCTGCCGGCCGGCGAACGTGCCGTACGGCGAGTCCGGCTGGGCCCACTCCGGGTGCCCGACCACCTCGGCCAGCCGCGCCCAGAACTTCTCCTTGGCGCAGCCGACGACCAGCCACCCGTCCGAGGCCTCGAAGGCCTGGAAGGGCACCAGCGACGGGTGGGCCGAGTGGCGGGTACGCACCGGGGTGAAGCCGGCGTTGAGGTGCCAGGTCGCCGGGTAGGTCAGCATCCCCATGGCGGTGTCGTAGAGGCTGACGTCGCAGTCCATGCCGACACCGTCGCGGCGGGCGGCGTGCAGCCCGGCCAGCAGCGAGATCGCGGCCACGAAACCACCGGAGTAGTCCACCAGCGACAGGCCGGACTTGGTCGGCGGGCCGTCGGGCTCACCGGTGAGGTCCATCCAGCCGGCCAGGCCCTGCAGCACGTAGTCGTAGCCGGGCTCCTTGGAGCGCGGCCCGGTCATCCCGAAGCCGGTCAGCGAACAGCAGACGATCTTCGGGTTGATGTGCTTGAGGTCGTCGTAGGTGATGCCGATCTTCTTCGGCACGTCGCCGCGCAGGTTGGAGTAGACGACGTCGCTGACCTTGACCAGCTCCTCGAAGACCTGCCGCCCGGCGGGGGTGGAGAGGTCCAGGGAGAGGCTGCGCTTGTTGCGGTTGAAGGTCTCGAAGAAGAGCGAGTCCTCCTCCTCGCCGTAGGGCGGGACGTAGCGGCCGACGTCGCCGCCCATCCGCGGGTCCTCGATCTTGATGACCTCGGCGCCCAGGTCGGCCAGGTGCACGCTGCCGAACGGGCCGGCGCCGTACTGCTCGACCGCGATGATCCGGACGTCTTCCAGCGGCTTCATGCCTTGCCTCCAGTGAGCTCCGCGATCAGCGCGATGATCTCGTCCTGCGCCTTGCGGGTGTCCGCGGCGTCGATGCCGTGGGTGGGGGGACTGAGCTTGACCGAGTCGGCCTTGCCCTCGTATGCGGCGATCTGCGCGGCGACCTGGTCGCGGTCGCCGACCAGGGTGAGCGCCTCGACCATCTCGTCGGTGACGGAGTCGGCGAGGTAGTCGGCGCCCCGGCCGGCGCGGAAGGCGTCGATGACTGCCTGCTGCTGCTCGCCGAGACCGTGGAACTCGAAGAAGTCGGCGTAGGTGCGGACGCTTGCGTAGAAGCCGACCAGGCCGGCGACGCGGCGGCGGGCCTGGGCCGGGTCCGGGTCGACCGAGCAGCAGGCGGAGACCACCACGTCCAGGTCGGCGCGGGTCTTGCCCTCGGTGCGGCCGATGCCGGTTTCCAGCTCCGGCAGGATCCGCTCGGTCAGGTAGCGCGGCGAGCAGAGCTCGTGGCTGATCCAGCCGTCGCCGATCTGCCCGGCCAGGCGGGTCATCGCCGGCCCCATCGCGGCCAGGTAGACCGGGATCCGGTCGCGGACCACCGGGAAGGGCCGCTCGTAGCCGCGGATGCGCATCGGCTCGTACTCGCCCTCCAGGGCGATCTCGTCGCCGCTGGTGCAGGTCGCGATGAACTCGCGGATGTTGCGGACGGTCTCGCGCAGGTGCCCGACCGGCTTGCCCCACTGGGCGTTGTGCCAGTTCTCGTTGAGCCGCTGCACGCCGCTGCCGAGCCCCAGCACGAACCGGCCGCCGGAGATCTCGTCGATGTCGAGGGCTTCCAGGGCGGTGACCATCGGGCTGCGGGTGAAGGCCAGCGCGATGGCGGTGCCGACCCGTACGGTGCTGGTGGCCTGGGCCAGGGCGGCGGCGGTGACGGTGGCGCTGCGGTGCAGTTCCGGCACCCAGACCGTCTCGGCGCCGGCGGCCTCGGCCCGGCGGGAGACCTCGGCGAGCTCGGCGAGCGTCTCGCCCCAGGGGGCGTAGGTGATGCGCATGCGGCTGGTCACTTCCCGTCGACGGTCAGGGGACGCTCGGCGGTGGGGAAGGTGTCGGCGAGCTGCTCGGCGCCCCGCTTGTAGACGTAGAAGGTGCGCTTGAAGGAGCAGACCTCCTTGCCGTCCTGGTTCAGGGTGCGGGTGCGTACGGTGACGATGCCGGCGTGCGGGCGGCTGCCCGACTCGCGCTTCTCCAGCACGATCGACTCGCTGAAGAGGGTGTCGCCGGCGAAGACCGGGTTGGTCATCCGGATCTCGTCCCAGCCGAGGTTGGCGAAGGCGTTCTGGGTGATGTCGGTGACGCTCTGACCGACGGCGATGGCGACGGTGAAGGTGGAGACCACCAGCGGCTTGCCGAACTCGCTCTTCTTGGCGTACTCGCTGTTGAAGTGCATCTGGTTGGTGTTCATCGTCAGCAGCGTGAACCAGGTGTTGTCGGCTTCGCTGACGGTGCGGCCCAGCGGGTGCTGGTAGATGTCACCGATCTCGAAGTCCTCGAAGAACCTGCCCTGCCAGCCCTCTTTGACGCCCATGTCCCTGCCCTTCCGCGCGCGGTCCGATGACGCGAACCTAAATGTCTGACATATTGTTGTCAACGCTTTCGGAACACCGTTCCACAGAGCGAGCCAGCTGGCCACGGCGGGCCGGGGATATGTCAGACTCAGCAGAACCGGCAGCGCACCGCGGGTGCGGCCCGGTCCGCCGGAAGCAGGCGCGACGGCCTCATGGCGTACGGCAGGAAGAGGCGAAACGATGACCACACCGGACGTGTCACCGTCGCCGGCGCTGCCCGTGCAGAAGGTCCGGCCCGCCTACCAGCAGGTCGCCGACCAGCTGCGTGAACTGGTGATGCGCGGCAAGCTCGCCCCGGGCGACCGGCTGCCCGCCGAGAGCGAACTCGCCTCGATCTTCGGCGTCAGCCGCAGCACCGTCCGCGAGGCGCTGCGCGCCCTGACCTCCCGCGACCTGCTGGTCACCGTCCGCGGCACCACCGGCGGCACCTTCGTGGCCCGGGTCCAGCCCCACCAGGTCAGTGACTATCTCGAGGCCAGCATCGGGCTGATGTCCGGCGACGGCATGAGCGTGGGCGAGATCCTGGAGGCGCGCGAGCTGCTGGAGGTCCCGGCCGCCGGGCTCGCCGCCGAACGGCGTACCGCCGACCATCTGCGGCTGATGGAGGAGGCGCTGGAGCACGAGGAGCGCAGCCGCACCCGCGGACTGAAGTTCCGCGAGCACCGGCAGTTCCACGGCGTCGTCATCGCCGCCGCCCACAACAGCCTGCTGGACGTGATGACCGAGCCGATGTTCCGGGTGCTGCAGGGCCGCTTCCTGCGCGACGACCTGACCGAGGACTACTGGCGCGCGATCGACAACGACCACCGGGACATCGCCGCCCTCATCGCCGCCGGCGACGGCCCCGGCGCCGAGACCGCGATGCGTGAGCACCTGCGCCGGCTACGCGGCGTCTACCAGTCCTGACCCCGTCCACACGACACCGAGGAGAACACCTGTGAGCCTGTTGGAGAACCAGACCGTCGCCGTCCTCGGCGGCACCGGACCGCAGGGCCGCGGCCTGGCCCGCCGCTTCGCCGCCGCCGGCGTGACGGTGGTGCTGGGCAGCCGCGCCGCCGACCGCGCCCAGGCCACGGCCGCCGAGCTGGCCGAGGCGACCGGCGGCCCGATCACCGGCGCCGCCAACGCCGACGCCGCTGCCGCCGGTGACATCGTCATCGTCGCCGTGCCCTGGGACGGCCACAAGGAGCTGCTCACCGAGCTCGCCCCGGCGCTCGCCGGCAAGATCGTCGTCGACTGTGTGAACCCGATGGGCTTCGACAAGCAGGGCGCCTATGCGCTCCCCGTCGAGGAGGGCTCGGCCGCCCAGCAGGCCGCGGCGATCCTGCCCGACAGCCGGGTCGTCGCCGCCTTCCACCACGTCAGCGCGGTGCTGCTGGAGGACCCGGAGGTGACCTCCCTCGACACCGACGTGCTGGTGCTCGGCGACGACCGGGCCGCCACCGACGTGGTCCGCGAGCTTGCCGACACCATCCCCGGCATGCGCGGCATCTTCGCCGGCCGGCTGCGCAACGCCCACCAGGTCGAGGCGCTGACCTGCAACCTGATCAGCATCAACCGCCGCTACAAGGCCCACTCCGGCCTGCGCATCACCGACGTCTGACCGGGCGCGGGCACGTCGGCCGCCGGCGTGCCCGCCTCGAGTTGACGACGCGGCTTTCCCGAGCTGAACAGGAAGCAGAAGTTGAGTCACCCCGGCTCAACCCGAATCCCTTAGACCATCGAGGAGCGGTTGGCATGCGCACCCAGACGGCGCTGACGACCACACCGATCTTCGCCCAGCCAACCCAGGACGAGTCGTCGGGCTAGGTGCGTTCTGCGACATCCGACCGGAACGCCGTGACGACCCGGACGCCCAGAGCTTCTCGGTCAGTGAATACGCCGCGCTCGATGACCGGCGCCGCTAATTGATCTTGCCTAACGGGACTTCTCCGAGCGTTGGTCCTCAAGTGCCTACCCGTGCGGGTGTCTTGGATGTCAGACCTGGTCGATACGGTCGACGGGTGCAGTTGCGTTACAGCTTCCGTGTGTACCCGACGGCGGGCCAGCAGCAGTCGCTGGCGCGGGCGTTCGGGTGCGCGCGGGTGGTGTTCAACGACGGGCTGCGCGCCCGGCAGGAAGCCCGCGAGAACGGTCTGCCGTACGTCTCGGACGGGGATCTGTCGAAGCGGGTTATCACCGAGGCCAAGAAGACCGAGGCCCGCGCGTGGTTGGGCGAGGTGTCGGCGGTGGTGTTGCAGCAGGCACTGGCGGACCTGAACACCGCCTACCGCAACTTTTTCCACTCGCTGTCCGGCAAGCGCAAGGGTCGCAAGGTGGCCCCGCCGCGGTTTCGGTCCCGCAAGGACAACCGGCAAGCTATCCGGTTCACCGCCAACGCCCGGTTCAAGGTGTTGGGCAACGGGCGGCTGCGGCTGCCGAAGATCGGCGACTTGAGCGTGCGCTGGTCGAGGCCGTTGCCGTCCGCGCCGACCTCGGTGACGATCGTCCGGGATGCTGCCGGCCGGTACTTCGCCTCGTTCGTCGTGACCATGACGCAGGACGAGACGCTGCCGCCGGTCGAGTCCGAGGTGGGTATCGACCTCGGGCTCACACACTTCGCGGTGCTGTCGGACGGCAGCAAGGTGGCAGCGCCGAAGTTCCTGCGCCGTGCCGCCCGCAAACTCAAGCGTCTGCAGCAGGGCCTCGCTCGTAAGCAGAAGGGCTCCGCCAACCGCAGGAAAGCCGTCGTCAAGGTTGCCCGCGCCCACGCGCGGGTGGCCGACACCCGGCGGGACTGGCACCACAAACTGTCCACGACGATCATCCGCGACAACCAAGCGGTGTTCGTCGAGGACCTTGCTGTTGCCGGGCTCGTCCGGACCCGGCTGGCCAGGTCGGTGCACGACGCCGGCTGGGCGCAGTTCACCGCCATGTTGGAGTACAAGGCCGCCCGGTACGGGCGCACCTTCGCCCGCGTGGACCGCTGGTTCCCCTCCACCCGCATGTGTTCGCAGTGCGGGGCGGTCAGCAGCAAGGTACCGCTGAACGTCCGGTCGTGGACGTGCCCTTGCGGGGCCATCCACGACCGGGACATCAACGCCGCACGCAACATCAGGGCCGCCGGACGGGTGGACCTCAACGACCGTGGAGCGCAGATAAGACCAGGAGCAATCCCGGCACCGCGCGGCGAAGCGGTAACCCACCGGAAGCTCACACCCTCACCGGTGTAGCAGACCGGAATCCCCTCCCCTCAGGGAAGGGAGGACGTCAAGAGAACGGGGTGCTGACCCTGCGCATCCCGGTCGCCGAACGCGCCAAGCCCCGCAAGATCAGCATCGTGGCCACCGACAACGACCGCAAGCAGATCAACGCCTGATTGCGGTACCGAAACGGCCGCCCACCCTGCACCGGGTGGGCGGCCGTTGTCGTCGGCGGGGAGAGCATCCGGTGCAGCGCGCCGCCCGGATCGCCCGCGCGTACCGGCGGATCGGTACGGTTGCGCACATGGTGATCGACAGTGCCGCGCTGACGCCGTCCCGTCCCGCCGCGAGCGCCCCCGCGCTGCCGTCGACCCCGATGGACTTCACCGACGCCTGGCTGGCCAACCGGCGGCTGTCGGCGCACACCCGGGCGGCGTACCGGGGGGACGTGGCCGGCTGGCTCGGCTGGTGCGGCGCCCGCGACCTCGACCCGCTCACCGTGACCTTCCTGCAGGTCAACACCTACGCCCGCGAGCTGGAGTCCACGCCGGACCGGCGGACCGGCCGGCCGTTGGCGCCGGCGACGGTGGCCAGAAAGCTCTCCGCGGTCTCCAGCTGGTACGACTTCCTCGCCAAGCTCGGCGCGGTGCCCGCGAACCCGGTCGCCGGCGCTGACCGGCCCTATGTCGACCGGGATCACTCGGCCACCGTGGGGCTCACTCCCGCCGAGGTCGACGCACTGCTCGCCACCGCGGCGGCCGACACCGGCCCGTACGCGCTGCGCAACACCGTGGTGGTCACGCTCCTGGCGGACCTCGGGCTGCGGGTGGGGGAGCTTGTCGGGCTCGACCTGACCGACCTGGGGCACGAACGCGGCCATCGCAGCATCCGCTTCACCGGCAAGGGCGGCCGCCCCCGCCGGCGCGCCCTGACCCCCACCGCCGGTTATGCCATTGACAGCTACCTGCAGCAGCGGGCCACCGCGGCCGGGGTCGGCGTCGACACGCTCACCGGGCCGCTGCTGGTGACCGCCGCCGGCAACCGGCTCGACCGGCACGCCGTCTTCCGCCTGGTGCGCCGGCTGGCCCGCGAGGCGGGCATCCCGGCCTGGGCGAGTCTGTCGCCGCACTCGCTGCGGCACGCCTTCGCCACCACCGCCCGCGGCGAGGGGGTGCCGCTGGAGGACGTGCAGGACGCGATGGGGCACGCCGATCCGCGCACCACCCGCCGCTACGACCGCGACCGCCACAACCTCGACCGCGACCCCGCGTACGCGATCTGGGCGGCGCGCTCCCGCCGCAAGCCCTGACCTGTGCCGCCGATCTCATGCCATGTCGTTCGACCTGCGCGCTTCTGTGCCTACCGTCCACCATGTAGGAGCCGGCGCTTACGCCACCACCGGCCGACCGTGCCGGTGAGCACTGCCAGGAGACAGGCGAGGTGGGCGGCGACGAGCAGCCGGCCGAAGACGTCGATGCTCACCCCTGGGCCGAGCGGCGCGACCAGCCCGAGGGCTGCGGCCAGACCGCAGGCGATGTCGACGGTGAGGCCCAGCGCTGCGGTCCCGCTCGGCCTCGATCACGCGCGCCCTCCCGGACGCGGGCATTCGCGCAAGCAGGCTCTCGTCGGCAGGGTCGGCGGGCCACCGCCGAAGCGACCACAACTCGCCGTGAGTACGCAGATGTGCGCTGGTCAGGGATGCGACCGTCCCCAGGAGCCGAGGCTCGGCGCGCACCCCGTGAAGCCACAGCTCACCATGGTCGGCGACGAGGCGGACGTGACGCGCCGCGTGGATCGACAGGCCCTGTCCCGTTGTCCAGCGCACCTGGGCGGCCTCAGTCATCGAGATTGGTCTCGATCGCGCTCAAGGTCGTCATGGGCGCTCATGCTAAGGGCGCAGAGCCAGGGATCCATCCCCTAACGGCCGGCCGGCACCGCTTCCCGGGCGCTCTCGGCCGGCGCGTCGTCGTCAAGATCGTGTACCTCCTGCAGGCCGGCGCGCTGCTGCAGCCGGCGCAGCGGTCCCGGCGCCCACCAGGCGGCGTCGCCGAACATCCGCATCACCGCCGGCACCAGCAGCATCCGCACCACCGTGGCGTCGAGCACCAACGCGATGATCATGCCGATGCCGATGAAGCGCATCATCGTCACCGAGGCGAAGGCGAACGCGCCGGTGACGACCACCAGCAGCAGCGCCGCCGCGCTGATCACGCCGCCGGTGCGGGCCAGCCCGACCGCCACGGCGTCGGCGCTGCTCGCGCCCTTCTCCCGGGCCTCCACCATCCGCGACAGCAGGAAGACCTCGTAGTCGGTGGAGAGGCCGAAGACCACCGCCGCCATCAGCACCACGATGCCAACCTCCAGCGGCGCCGGGGTTACCCCGAGCAGGTCCGCGCCGTTGCCCTCCTGGAAGAGCCAGACCAGCGCGCCGAAGGTGGCGCTCAGGCTCAGCAGGCTCATCACCACCGCCTTGAGCGGCAGCAGGATCGACCCGAACGCCAGGAACATCAGCACGAACGTCGCCCCCACCAGCAGCAGCACCATCCACGGCAGCTGCGCGGCGGTCGCGGCGAGGCTGTCGACGTTGCGGGCGGTCACCCCGCCGACCAGCAAATCGGTGCCGGCGGGCGCGTCCAGGGCCCGGATGTCGACGACCGTGTCGCGGGCGGCGTCGGAGAGGGCGTCGGGCTCGGCGAGCGCGGCGGTCAGCACGGTGACACCGTCGGCGGAGCCGGCCGGCACGACCTGCGCCACCCCGGGCACCGCGGCGAGCTCACCGCTGAAGCCCTGCACGGCGGCCTGATCGGCGCTGCCGCGCAGCACCACCTGCACCCCGTTGCCGCTCATCGCCGGGAAGTCGATCTTGAGGGTCTCGATCGCCTGCCGGGCGGCGTCGTCGCGGGGCAGCACCCGCTCGTCGATCTCGCCGAAGTTCACCCCGGTGATCGGGGCGGCGAGCAGCGCCAGCACCGCCACGATCGGCAGCGCCACCAGCGCCGGGCGACGGGTGGTGAAACGGGCCAGCCGTACCCAGCCGTTGCGCTCGGTCGGCGCGGCACGCTCCGGGCTGCTCGGCCTGCGCACCGCGAGCTTCTCGATACACGGCCCGAGCAGCCCCAGCACCGCCGGCAGCAGCGTCAGCGAGATCAGCGCCGCCATCGCCACGGCCGCCATGCCCCCGTACGCCAGCGACTTCAGGAACGCCTGCGGGAAGAGCAGCAACCCGGCCAGCGCGATGATCAGCAGGCAGGCGGAGAAGACGACCGTACGCCCGGCGGTGGCCACGGTGTTGCGGACGGCGGTCTCGGTGGCCCGGCCGGCGGCCAGTTCCTCCCGGAACCGCCCCACCACGAAGAGCCCGTAGTCGATGGCCATGCCGAGCCCGAGGAGGCTGGCGACGTTGACGGCGAAGGAGTTCACCTCGGTGTTGAGCGCGACCAGGTGCAGCACGCCCAGCGACGCCGCGACCGCGGAGCCGCCGACCAGCACCGGCAGCGACGCGGCCACCACCGAGCCGAAGATGAAGACCAGCAGGAGCAGCACGATCGGCAGCGAGAAGAGCTCTGCCTTGATCAGGTCGGTCTTGGAACGATCCGAGGTGGACTGGGCCAGCGGCAGGCTGCCGGCGATCTCGGTGCGCACCCCGTCGACGGCGAGGTCGTCGGCGACCTCCCGGTAGTTGGCGAGCTTGTCGGCGTCGGAGTCACCGGCGATGGTGAGCACCGCCAGCGCCGACCGCCCGTCGGCCGACACCAGCTGCGGCGCCGGGGTCTGCCAGTACGAGGTGACCGCGGCGACCCGGTCGGCCGGCAGCGCCGCCAGCTTCGCGCCGATCCGCTCGGCGGCGGCCGGATCGTCCAGGCCCGCCTCGGGGGTGTAGATGACGACGGCTTCGCCGCCCTGCGGCCCGAGCGCGGCCTCGGCGATCGCCGAGGCCTGCGAGGACTCGCTGCCGGGGTCGATGTAGCCGCCTTCGCTGAGCTCGCCGAAGACGCCCAGGCCCCAGACTCCGGAGCCGACCACCGCCACGGCCAGCACGGCGAGGATGATCCGGCGCAGCCGGTAGGTCAACGATCCCCAGGAAGCGAACACGCCCAGTCCCTCAGTCGTCGGTGATGGTCCCGCGCGCGGGACAGTGCCCACGGCGGAGCGGTTCAACCGTACGAGCGCCGATGTCTGCCGCTGGGGTGCCGGGCAGTCACCGTGACGGGGCCCACAGTCGAGGGTCGCTCAGCAGAGCCGGCCGAAATCCCGGGCGGCGGCGACGTCGATCTCCGCCCCGGCGAGCCGGCGCTGGATCCAGAGCCGCGCCGCCACCGCGCTCCGTTCGTCGGCGCCCGCCTGCTCGACCAGGAGCGCGGCAGTGAGGGCGTACGCCATGCGCAACGCCAGCGACCGGGCGCCCGCGACCGCCGCGCCGGTCACCGCCGCGAGGTCGGCGCGCAACCGCTGCGTCACCCCGGCCAACACGTCCGCGCTCTGCGGTTCGGCGGCCGCGGCGGCGTTGCCGAGCCGGTCCAGCAGGCTCGCCGCGCCCTCCTTGCCGACGGCCCGCAACACGTCCAGGGCCAGCACGTTGGTGGTGCCCTCCCAGATCGGCAGCACCTGCGCGTCGCGCAGCAACCGCGGTACCCCGGTCTCCTCCACGTAGCCGGCGCCACCGAAGCACTCGACGTACTCGGCGGCCGCGGCCACCGCCAGCCGTCCGGTGGCCAGTTTCGCCAGGGGCGCCACCAGCCGCAGCTCGGCGGCGGCCGCCGCGTCACCGTGCTCCACCCGCCCCAGCAGCGCGAAGGCGTGCCCGGCGAGCACGAACGCCCCCGCCGCGTCAACGGCCAGGGCGCCGAGGGTGGCGCGGTGCAGCGGCGAGTCGACCAGCAGCCCGCCGGCGACGGTGCGGGCCCGGGCGTAGTCGAGCGCGTACGCCAGTCCGCGCCGCATCCCGGCCGCCGCCGCGGCGGCGTTGTGCAGCCGGGTCACCACCACCAGGGTCATCGCCCGTCCCAGTCCCGGTTGCGCCGGATCCCCGAGCGGCCACCCGTACGCCTGCCGCAGCCCGATCTCGGCGGTGGGCAGCGCCCGGGTGCCGAGCTTGTCCTTGAGCCGGTGCAGCCGCACTCCCGGCGCGGGCGCGGCAGCGTCGAGGCCGGCCCCGAGCGGCGAGTCGCCGGCGTAGCGGGGCACCAGGAACGGCGCCAGCACCCGGCTGCCGCCGCCGGCGCCCTCGGGCCGGGCCAGGGCCACCGCCAGCGCCGAGTCGGCGGCCGAGCAGAACCACTTATCGCCGGTGAGCCGCCACGACCCGTCGCCGGCGCGGATCGCCACGGTGGTGGTGCCCGACAGGTCCGAGCCGCCCTGCGCCTCGGTCATCCACTGCCCGCTGGTGATCGCCGTGGCCGGGTCGGTGGAGAGCAGCCGCGGCAGCCACGCCGCCCGCAGCGCCGGATCCACCTCCGGTCGGCTCAGCAGGGCCGCCGCGCCGTCGGACATCGCCACCGGGCAGGAGAAGGTGGCCGACTCCGGCCCGTACAGGTGCAGCAGCGCGTGCTGCACGATCCGCGCGCCGGCGCCCCACTGCGCGCGGACCTGCGGCAGGTAGGGGAGCGCCACCAGGGCGTGCCGGGCGGCGGCGTCCCGTTGCGCTGCCCAGCCGGCGCTGGTCTCGACCCGGTCGACGCGCGCGCCCCACGGGTCGTAGCGCACCAGCCGCGGCGGATGCGCCTCCGCATCGGCGTGCGCCGCCCGCAGCGGCCCCGCCACCTCGGCGGCGAGCGCGCTCAGCCGGGGCCGGGCCGCGTCCAGCCCGGGGCCGAGGTGCCGGGCCAGCCAGGCCACCAGCAACGGATCGCCCTCGTACGGGTCGGCCGGCGCGGGAACATGCTGCACGTACCGGTCCATGGGCACCCCCCTGGCTGCGGCGATGTCCCGACCGTAGACGAGCATCGACGCCCGGCACAGCCCTCATCGGCGCAAACCGCCCCGCGAACCCGGCCGCGGTGCCTACCGTCGGTAGCGATGGACGACCGGAAACCCTGGATCCGCCCGGGCCGCCCCCGGCGCACCAAGCGCACGGCGCTGATCGTGGCCCTGTTCACCCTGGGGCTCTGCGTGATCGGCGCCGCCGGGCTGGGGCTGTCGAGCCTGCAGACGGTGCAACGCGCCGACGACCCGGTCCGCGACACCGCCGACAGCTTCCTGCGGGAGATGATCGCCGGGGACACCGCCGCGGCGTACGGACGGCTCTGCGCCGACGCCCGTACCCGCTGGAGCGAGCAGGGCTTCACCGCCTGGGTGCGCACGCCGCCGCTGCTGGCCGCGTACCAGATCGAGAAGGTCACCGTCGCCACCCACGAAGGCCGCCCGCGGGGCACGGTGCGGGTGCAGCTCAGCCGCGACGCCGGCCCCGGTCAGAACCGGGAGCTGACGGTGATCCCCGAGGACGACGCCTGGCGGGTCTGCGGCGACCCCTGGTGATCCGCGGCGCTCAGGCAGGGGCGGCGCCGGCTACGGCGGCCGCCCGGGTCACCAGGCGAGCGGGCCGAGGTCGCCGGTGCGGTGGTGGCGGCGGCAGAGCACCTGGTAGCGGACCTCGGCGTCGTCGGCGGTGTCGCCGATGACGACCTGCTCGCCCTCGCGCACCACCCGGCCGCCGAGCACCCGGGCGTTGAGCAGCCCCTCACGTCCGCACCAGCAGAGCACCTCGATCTGGATGCGGGCCACCTCGTCGGCGAGTTCGAACAGCCGCCGGGCGGCGGGGAACAGATGCGAGCGGAAGTCGGTGGCCAGCCCGAAGGCGAAGACGTCCACGTCGTGCTGGTCGACCAGTTCGGCCATCTGCTCGACGTGCTCGACGTTGTAGAAGCACGCCTCGTCGCAGACCAGGTAGTCGATGCGGGTGCCGTCGCTGTGCCCGCGCAGCACCAGGTCGCGCAGGTCCAGGTCGTCGGTGACCTCGACGGCGTCGTGGGACAGCCCGATGCGGCTGGTGACCTGCGGGCCCATCGACCGGTCGATGCGGGTGGTGACCAGCCCGCGGCGGCCCTGCCGGGCGTGGTTGTGGTTCATCTGCAGCGCCATCGTGGACTTGCCGCAGTCCATCGGCCCCCAAAAGAACTTCAGCGCTGCCGCGTGCAGCGGGCGGCCGTCGACCGTACGGGCGGGGCTGGTCGAGGGCAGGGTGCGGCTCGCGGCGTGTTCGGTCACGGTCGGGCAGCCTAACGCATCAGCCGGTGTCCGCTCCGGCGTCGCACCGCCGCTCAGAGCCGCTTCGGGGGCGTGTTGCCCGCGGCGATGATCGCCCGGCGCATCGGCACGGCGAGCAGCAGCAGGAAACCGACCAGGAAGAAGACCAGCAGTGAGACCAGCCCCACCCGGTAGGAGTGGGTGAGCTGGAACACCAGGCCGAAGGCGAGTGGCCCGAGCCAGCTGGTGCCCTTGTCGCTGATCTCGTAGAAGCCGTAGTACTCGCCCTCCTTGCCGGCGGGGATGAGCTGGCTGAACAGCGACCGGCTCAGCGCCTGGCTGCCGCCGAGCACCAGACCGATCGCCGCACCGAGCATCATGAACTGCAGCGGCGCCTCGGCCGGCAGCCGGAACGCGGCGATGATCACCCCGGTCCAGAGCACCAGGCTCATCAGGACCGTCTTCCAGGCGCCGATGAACCGGGCCAGCGCCCCGAGCCCCAGCGCGCCGCCGAAGGCGAGGAACTGCACCACCAGGATCGTCACGATCAGGGTCGACTGCTCCAGCTTCAGCTCTTCGGTGCCGTACTGGCTGGCCAGGGCGATGACGGTCTGGATGCCGTCGTTGTAGACCAGGAACGCCAGCAGGAAGAAGAGCGTCAGCGGGTACGCCTTCATCTGGCGCATCGTGCGCCCGAGCTGCCGGAAGCTGCCGACGAGGAGGTTACCGCCGCCGGCGGTGACCGCCTCGGCGCTGGGGCGTTCCCGCAGCCAGCGCAGCGGCGCCAGGGTGAAGACCGCCCACCACACGCCCGCCGAGACGATCGACCAGCGGGCCAGGTCCAGGGTCCGCTCGGCCTCGCCGTTGCTGAACGACTCGACCACGACGAGGTTCAACGCCAGCAGCAGCCCGCCGCCGAGGTAGCCCAGGCCCCAGCCGTAGCTGGAGATGGAGTCGCGCTCGTCGGGGCCGCCCAGGTGCGGCAGGAACGAGTTGTAGACGACGATGCTGGCGCCGAAGGCGATGTTGGCGAGCACGAAGAGCGCCCCGCCGAGCAGGTACCGGTCGCCGGTCACGAAGATCATCGCGATGGTGGCGCCGGCGCCGACGAAGGCCGCGCCGCCCAGCAGCCGCTTCTTGTGCGCCGACCGGTCGGCCACGGCTCCCATCACCGGCAGCACGAAGACGGTCAGCAGCACCGACAGCGAGACCAGGTACGGGAAGAACGAGCCGGCCGCGACCTTGATACCGAGTGGGTACACGTACGCGGTGCAGCTGTCCGCGCCGAGTTCACAGCCGGCGGCGGTCTTGGTGATCGTGGTCAGGAACGGGCCGAGAAAGACGGTGACCACCGTGGTGGAGAACGCCGAGTTGGCCCAGTCGTAGAGGTACCAGCCGGTGCGTTCCCGCCGGGTGCTGCCCGGCGCGGGGGTGCCGTCGGCGACGGCGGGGGTGACGGTCTCGGCCATCGGCGGGCCCTGTTCTTCTCAGGCGGCCCAGTGGCCGCGGCTGCGATACACGTCACGCAACACGTCGACGTGATCGGTCATGATGCCATCCACTCCGAGATCAAGTAAGTCGTGCATTTCGGCAGGATCGTCGATCGTCCAGACGTGCACCTGCAGTCCGAGCCGGTGCGCGTGGCGCAGGAACCGGGGGGTCACCACCCGTACCCGGCGGAACCGCACCGGGACCTGCACGGCCACCACCGAGGCCGGCAGCAGCAGCGGGCGGCCCAGTCGGGCGGCGAGCCAGATGCGGGCCGTTTCGCGCATGCCGGTCGAGGTGGCGACCCGGGGCCCGGCCAGTTTCCGCAGCCGGGCCAGCCGGGCGTCGCTGAAGGAGGCCAGCAGCACCCGGGCGCCGGCGCCGGCGCGCGCCACGGTCGCCACCGTGGGGGCCACCCCGCTGTCGGCCTTGACGTCGATGTTGAACCGCACCTGCGGCCAGGCGTCGAGCACCTCGTCGAGGCGGGGGACCGCCGCCGCCCCGCCGACGCGTACGGCCGCCAGGTCCGCCCAGCGCAGGTCGGCGATGCGGCCCGGCCGGCCGGTGAGCCGTTCCAGGGTCGGATCGTGGAAGATCACCGGTACGCCGTCGGCGGTGGCGTGCACGTCGGTCTCGATGTAGCGGTAGCCCAGGCCGACTGCCCGGGCGAACGCGTCGGCGGTGTTCTCGTCGCCCTGGGCGGCGCCGCCGCGGTGGGCGAAGGCCAGCGGCCCGGCGGTGTCGAGGTAACCGGAAATCTCACTCACGTCGCGCAGTATGCCCGTCCTGGCGTCAGGCCGACGGCGGACGCCAGGTACGCCGGGTCTCGGTGGGCCGGGTGGGGTCGACGTGGCGCGGCAGGTCCGGCTCGTCGGCGCGCAGCGGCCGCAGGTCCCGGGTCAGCGCCGCGGTGATGCGTTCGGTTGCCCGCAGTGCCGCGCCGGGGGCGCCCGGCGTCAGCCCGTCGAGGTCCACCGGCGTCCCGAAGTGCACCCGCACCACGGGCCGGCGCCACAGCGCCCGCGCCACGGCCCGGCCCAGTCCCTTCGGGGCGGCGTAGGGGAGCACCTCGTGCGCTCCCCACTGTGTCACCGGCACCACCGTGACGCCGGCGGCGAGCGCGAGGCGGGCGGTGCCGGTCTTGCCGCGCTCGGGCCACATCTGCGGGTCCAGGCCGATGCGCCCCTCCGGGTAGACCAGCACCACCGAGTTGCCGGTGAGCGCCTCGGTGGCGTGGCGCAGCGCGTCGGCCACGCTCACGTCGCGCCGGTCCACCCGGATGTGGCCGCAGTGGCGCATCAGCGGGCCGATGACCGGGGTCCGGAAGAGCCCGCCGGTGGCCATGAAGCGGGGGGAGATCCCGCGGGCCCGGCAGGCGGCGGCGAGCACGATCGGGTCGAAGGTGCTGATGTGGTTCGCGGCCAGGATCAGCGGCTGGGCGCGCAGCTGCGCGGGCAGGTCACCGGTGATCTCCAGGCGTGACAGCAGCGCCACGATGCCGCGGGCCAGGGCCTGCGCGCCGCGCCACAGACGCGGTGGCCGCCAGGGTGGGGGTGAGGTCTCCATCAGCGCTCGATGGTGCCACGCCGGACGCCACCCGCGGCCGACGGGCCGGTCGTGTCCCGCCGTGTCGCCCGGCGGTCCCGCCGGATCCGGGCCCTTCGGCCCATGGACCGGGGTCCCGGGCCCCTGAGCGGTCTTCACCTTCGACGGTAGGATCTACTACGATTCGTAGTACAACCTCATTTGGGAGTCCTGGTGGACGCGTTAGATGTCGCCCGGTGGCAGTTCGGTGTTACCACCGTCTACCACTATCTCTTCGTCCCACTGACCATCGGGCTGTCGGTGCTCGTCGCCATCCTGCAGACGATGTGGTACCGCACCGGCAAGGAGCGCTACCTCAAGCTCACCAAGTTCTACGGGAAGCTCTTCCTGATCAACTTTGTGCTGGGCATCGTCACCGGGATCGTGCAGGAGTTCCAGTTCGGCATGAACTGGAGCGACTACTCCCGCTTCGTCGGTGACATCTTCGGGGCGCCGCTGGCCATCGAGGCGCTCGTCGCCTTCTTCCTCGAGTCGACATTCCTCGGCTTGTGGATCTTCGGCTGGGACCGGCTGCCCAAGAAGCTGCACCTGGCGAGCATCTGGGCCGCCGCGATCGGCACCAACCTCAGCGCCTTCTTCATCCTGGCTGCCAACTCCTGGATGCAGAACCCGGTCGGCTACACCTTCAACCCCGAGACCGGCCGCGCCGAACTCACCGACTTCCTCGCCGTGCTGACCAACAAGGTCGCACTGATCACCATCCCGCACACCCTCGCCGGCGCCTTCCTGGTCGCCGGCAGCCTCGTCGTCTCCGTGGCCGTCTGGCATCTGATCCGCAACCGCGGCGTCGACACCGACGCGTACCGCTTCGCCGCCCGGTTCGGCTCCTGGGTCACCATCGCCTCCGCCGCCGCCGTCGTGCTCACCGGCGACATCCAGAGCAAGATCATGATGCAGGTCCAGCCGATGAAGATGGCCGCCGCCGAAGGCCTCTACACCACCGAGCAGGGCGCGTCGTTCTCCGTGCTCACCATCGGCAGCCTCGACGGCAGCCGGGAGATGTTCGCACTGAAGATCCCCTACCTGCTCTCCTGGCTGGCCAACGGCGACTTCAACTCCGAGGTCCAGGGCATCAACGACATCCAGGCCGCCTACAGCGCCCAGTACGGCGCCGGCAACTACACCCCGATCATCCCGGTCACCTACTGGAGCTTCCGCTTCATGATCATGTTCGGGATGATCGCCGCGCTCATCGCCGTCTGGGTGCTCTGGACCTACCGCAAGGACCGCGACTCGAACAACAAGTGGCTGCTGCGCGCCGGTCTCGTCCTGCCCCTGATGCCGCTCGCCGCGAACTCCTTCGGCTGGATCTTCACCGAGATGGGCCGCCAGCCCTGGATCGTCTTCGGCGAGATGCTCACCCGCGACGGCGTCTCCCGCAGCGTCTCGCTCACCGAGGTCCTCACCTCCTTCACCGCGTTCACCCTCATCTACGCCGTCCTGGCCGTCATCGAGGTCAAACTGCTGCTGCAGTACGCGAAGAAGGGGCTGCCCGACGTCACCCCACCACCTGAACACGACGGCGCGGATGAAGACCGCCCGCTCGAGTTCGCCTACTGACCCGGGAGCCCACCGTGGAACTCACCACCGTCTGGTTTCTGCTGGTAGCAGTCCTGTTCACCGGCTACTTCATCCTCGAGGGCTTCGACTTCGGCGTCGGGGCGCTGCTGCCGGTGCTCGGCCGCGACGACCGCGAACGCCGCGTCATGCTCAACACCATCGGCCCCGTCTGGGACGGCAACGAAGTCTGGATCATCACCGCCGGCGGCGCGATGTTCGCCGCCTTCCCCGAGTGGTACGCCACCCTCTTCTCCGGCTTCTACCTGCCGCTGCTGCTGATCCTGCTCGCCCTCATCGTGCGCGCCGTGGCCTTCGAGTACCGCCACAAGCGCCCCGAGAAGCAGTGGAAGCAGCGCTGGGACCTGGCCATCATCATCGGCTCCGTGGTCCCGGCGATCCTCTGGGGCGTCGCATTCGCCAACATCGTGCGCGGCGTGCCACTGGACGCCGATCACGAGTACGTCGGCGGCCTGTTCACCCTGCTCAACCCGTACGGGCTGCTCGGCGGCCTGACCACCGCGGCGCTCTTCCTCACCCACGGCGCGGTCTTCATCGCCCTCAAGACCAACGGCGAGATCCGCGAACGGGCCGGCACGCTGGCCTTCCGCAGCGGCCTGGTCACCATCGTCATCGCCGGCAGCTTCCTGGCCTGGACGCTGGCCATCCGCGGCAACACCCTCTCCACGGTCTTCGCCGTCGGCGCGGCGCTCGCCCTGGTCGGCGCGGTCCTGGCCGCCAAGGCCCGCCGCGAAGGGTGGGCGTTCCTGGGCACCGCGATCACCATCGCGCTGGCCGTGGCGACCCTGTTCGCCACGCTCTTCCCGAACGTGATGCCCTCCACGCTCGACCCGGCGGGCACCCTGACCACCGCCAACGCGGCCTCCACCCCGTACACGCTCAAGATCATGACGTGGGTGGCGGTCATCTTCACCCCGATCGTCCTGCTGTACCAGGGCTGGACCTACTGGGTGTTCCGCAAGCGCATCAGCGTGGCCAACATCCCGCCGCTCTGACCCCCGAAACGGCGGTGGCCGGCCCCCTTGTCACAAGGGAACCGGCCACCGCCGTCGTCACGTCCGGACTCAGCTCGCTTCGCGCAGCTCCGCCAGCCGGGCCTCGATCTCGGCCAGCTCCGCGCGCAGCTTCTGCGCCTGCTGCTCGGCCTCGGCCCGTTCGACCGACAGAATCTGCTCCACCGCGTCCTGCACGCCCGGCACGTCGACCAGACCCACGATCTTCAGCGCCTCCGCCGGCCGCACCAGGTAGGGCTTGGCCAGCACCTTCGTGCCCTGCTGGGCGGCGACGGTCCACTCGCCGTCGGCGTAGGCGAGCGTCACCGTCAACGCCGCCGACGGCTTCTGCTTCGCCACCGGCTTGGCGGCCCGCTTGGCCGGCTTGACCGGCTCCGGTTCGACCGGCTCCGCCTTCGTCTCCTCGCGGGCCGGCACCGGCTTACGGTCCAGCATGAACTCCGGCTCCGGCCGCGCCGGCGGCTCCGGTTCGACGGCCGGCTCCGGCCGCTTCCCCGCCCCCTTCGGTGCGATCGCCACATCGGCGGGGGAGAAGGGCAACTCGTCGCGGCCGAAGCGCACCACCACGAACTCCTCCGTCGCCGGATCGGTCAGCTCCACCACCTGCCCGATCTGCCCGGCGATCTGCCCGGCGGACGCGGTGAAGACCACCTTGGGCTTGCGGCCGGCCGCCAACGCCTCCCGGACGCGCTGCAGATCCTCATCGGACAATCCCTGCACAGCAATTTCCGCGGCAGACATCAGCACCCTCTTCCGTACACCTGTATGACCGCCGCCCTTACTACCAGGCGCCTGCGACAGCATGATCACCGGCATGCCGGTGTGGCCCGCCCCGGCCGGCAACAGCCACCGGCGTCCCCAGGTCACGCCGGCGTCAGCCGGCGAGGACCTCCAGCGCCCGGTCGGCGTGGGCGTTCATGTCCCGCGCGCTCGAGATCACCTCGACGATGCGCCGGTCGGTGCCGATGACGAACGTGACCCGCCGGGTGCTCAACGGCCCCAACGGCAGCGAACGCCGCACCCCGAGCTGCCGTGCCACCACCCCGTCAGGATCCGACAGCAGCGGAAAGTCCAGCCCGTACCGCTGCGAGAAGGCCGCCTGCCTGGCGACCTGGTCACGGCTGATCCCCACCCGCTGCGCCCCGACCGCCGCGAACTCCGCCGCCAGGTCCCGGAAGTGACAGCTCTCCTTCGTGCAGCCCGGCGTCATCGCCGCCGGGTAGAAGAACAACACCACCGGCCCGTCGGCCAGGAACTCCGACAGCCGCCGCGGCGTACCCGTCTCGTCCGGCAGCGTGAAATCCTCGACCAGATCACCCACAGCGGCTACGTCCGCCATCCGGCACCTCCATGCTCGACAGTGACCCCGAAGCGTACGCGCCACACCGGCGGTCACCGCGCCACCAGCGTGCGCTTGTGCCCGTCGGTCAGCGTACCGGCGCAGACCACCGCCACATTGATGTCGCTGCGACCCGGCTGATAGCCGCCCAGCGCCAGAGAACCAGCCGCATAGCAGCCGACGAGATCCGCCCCGAGGACGTCTGCCGCGACCTGCACCACAGCGCCCAGATACTGCCGCACCGCACCCTCCACACCCGCCATCCTGCCCGCCACCAGCCCGAATGCCGTTCCCAGCAGGCCGCACATCGACGACAATCAGGGCGGAGGTGCGACATGGGCGGCTACGTGAACCCTGACTGCGGGGGCTGGACCGAACTTCGGGTCCACGGGGTCTCCGGCACCCCGCCGGAGGAGATACTGCAGCACCCGCACGTGCGGCGCGTCGCCGGCGACGCCGAAGCCGGCTTCTACCGCCGCCGCTGGGAATCCCCCCTCACCTCCGCCGACACCGCCGACGACCGGCAGGAGGCGTACTCGTGGGGTGGGCTGACGGCCGGCAAAGGGCAACGGGCGCTCTGGCTGCTGCTGACGCCGTTCCTGCTGGCCAACATCGCCTACTGGGCCCTGCCGTACGCCGCCGACACTGCACCCACCAGCCGCACCCGACGCGCCACCGAGGCACTGCAACGGCTCTTCGCGCTGTCACTGACCCACACCCTCGTCCTGGCCGCCATCGGGGTCAGCATGGACCTCACCGGCTGGCAGTGCGCCGCCCAGTCCACCGGCTGCCCCGACCGCACCCGAGGGCTCGGACCGCTCACCTGGTCCTGGCTGGACCAGCCCGGCCGGCAACTCGCCGTGACCGCCCTCGTGCCCCTGGCCGTCGTCGGCCTGCTCTGGTGGCTGGCGAACAAAACCTGGCGGGAACTGGAAACCACCTCCGCGCCGGCAACCAGCCAACCGCAACAACACCCCACACCCCTGGAAGACCACCGCATGTGGAACGGCGAAAGCCCCGTACGCCGGCTGCGCGCCGTGCACATCAGCGCCGGCTTCGCCCTGGTCGCCCTCTTCCTCCTCGCGCCCTTCACCGACCCGGGCACCCGTCCGGCCGGCCCCTGGCAGGTCACCGCGCTGATCCTGCTCGCCCTGACGCTGCTGCTGCTCGCCCTCACCGTCGTACTGACCTGCCTGCCCGCCATGAGCCGCCGCGACCACCCCGACCAGGAAGTCCGCGACCACGCCGACCTCTACACCGTCCTGCCGTGGCTCGGGGTCGCACTCGCCGTCGCGGCCGCAGCGGTGATCTGGCAACCGGCCGCCGGCACCACCACCCCGACAGCCGAGATCACGCCGCTGCCAGGGCTGGCCACCACCGTCGGGGCCCTCACCGGCGTGCAACTGGCCCTGCTCGCCGCCGTCGTCACGCTCCTGCTCCTGCTGCGCACCCGGCACCGCCGCACCGCAGGTCCCGACGCCACAACACCGGCCTGGTTCGGCCTCACCACCGCCGCGATGATGACAGCAGCCGCCACCGTCGCCGTCGGATTCGCCGCCGGAGGCGCCCTCACCGTCGCCCACACCCTCGGCACACCCGCACCGGCCGGCGTCGACCCCGACGCCCTCGTGCTGCCCCTGGTCTACTTCTGGGCCGCCGCGCTGACCGTGCCCGTCACCGCCGGGGCGCTGCTGCTCGCCGCCGTCGGCGTCTGGCTGGTCCGTCACCGCGCCCGAGCGATGCTGCGCGAACATGTCATCCCCGCCTACCCCGGCACACCCGTCGCCGAGGCCCTCGCCGACCCCGGCACCCCCCGGCACGCCGCCATCGCACGCCGGGCCCGCCGCATCGCCACCGACTGGTCCTGGGCCACCGCCGGCGACCTCGGCGGACGCCTCACCGGGGCGTTCGCACTCTGGCTCGCCGCCGTCATCACCGCCGGGCTGGTGGGCTACCTGCTCGACCCCGACGGCGTGTACGTCCACACCCGCTGGGCGGTCAACATCGGCGACGCGCTCGTCGTCGGCCTCGTCGCCGGCCTGCTCTACGTCGGACGCCAGGCCTACCGCAGTCCCCGCTTCCGCCGCACCGTCGGCGTCCTCTGGGACCTCGGCACGTTCTGGCCCCGCGCCACCCATCCGCTCGCCCCGCCCTGCTACGCCGAACGGGCCGTACCCGACCTGGTCCGCCGCATCGACCACCTCGGCCGCACCTGCCAGGGGCAGGTCCTGCTCTCCTGCCATTCCCAGGGCAGCGTCATCGGCGCCGCGGTCGTGCTGCAACTGAACGCCGAGCAGCGTTCCCGCGTCGGCCTGCTCACCTACGGCAGCCCACTGCGCCGCCTCTACGCCCGGTTCTTCCCCGCCTACCTCGGGACGGCGACGCTGCACCGGGTCGGCGCCCTGCTCGCCGGTGAATCCGCCGCCACGGACGAGCACAGCCGCTGGCCGTGGCGAAACCTGTACCGGCTCAGCGACCCGATCGGCGGCTGGGTCCTGCACGCCGCACCGCCGGCGGACGGCGCGAGCACCGAGACCACCCCCGGGATCGACCGCCGCCTCGTCGACCCGGTCTTCGCCAAACCGCCCGGCGACAACTCCTACCCGCCCACCCGCGGACACTCCGGATACCCCGAGGACCCCGCCTACCGCATCGCCACCGAAACCGTCCGCGCCCGCCGCCGACGTCCCTGAACCGACACCCCCGAGCACGTACGATTCCGCAGGTGACCCGTCCACCCGTCACCCCGCAGCGGCTGCGTGAGCTCGCGCTGCTGCGCCGCGTCCGCGACCGCATCGACCGCGAGTACGCCCAGCCACTGAACGTGGAGACCCTCGCCCGCGGCGTGCACATGTCCGCCGGGCACCTCAGCCGCGAATTCCGGGCCGCGTACGGCGAATCGCCCTACTCCTACCTGATGACCCGGCGCATCGAACGCGCCATGGCACTGCTGCGCCGCGGCGACCTCAGCGTCACCGAGGTCTGCTTCGCGGTCGGCTGCGCATCCCTGGGCACCTTCAGCACCCGCTTCACCGAACTGGTCGGCGTCAGCCCCAGCACCTACCGCCGGCAGACCGCCGACCAGATCTCGGACCCGCCACCATGCGCGACGAAGAAGGCCACCCGACCGGTCAGGAATCGAGAAGCTTCCCGTCCCACCTCGCCGATAGCGTGACCGGCATGGACATCAACGTGCACTCCGCCTTCCTGCCCCACGACGACGCCGACGCCGCCCTGAACTTCTACCGCGACATCCTCGGCTTCGAAGTCCGCAACGACGTCGCCTACGGCGACCTGCGCTGGATCACCGTCGGTCCCGCCGGCGGGACCGGCACCTCCATCGTGCTGCACCCGCCGGCCGCCGACCCCGGCATCACCGACGACGAACGCCGCACCATCACCGAGATGATGGCCAAGGGCACCTACAGCACCGTCACCCTCGCCACCGCCGACCTGGACGCCACCTTCGCCCGGCTCGAAGCCGCCGGCGCCGACGTCGTCCAGGAACCCGTCGACCAGCCTTACGGCGTACGCGACTGCGCCTTCCGCGACCCCGCCGGCAACCTGATCCGCGTCAACGAACTGTCCTGACCCACGACCGGCCGCCACAGACACGGAGACCCATGAGCGCGCACGCCGACCACGCCGCCGACAGCCACGATCTGATCCGGGTACGCGGAGCACGCGAGCACAACCTCAAAAACGTCGACGTCGAGATCCCCAAACGCCGGCTGACCGTCTTCACCGGTGTCTCCGGCTCCGGTAAGAGCTCCCTGGTCTTCGCCACCATCGCCGCCGAGTCCCAGCGCATGATCAATGAGACCTACAGCGCCTTCGTGCAGGGCTTCATGCCGACCCTGTCGCGCCCCGACGTCGACCTGCTCGAAGGACTCACCCCGGCGATCATCGTGGACCAGGAGCGGATGGGCGCCAACCCCCGTTCCACCGTCGGCACCGCCACCGACGCCAACGCGATGCTGCGGATCCTGTTCAGCCGCCTCGCCAAGCCGCACATCGGCTCACCCAACGCGTACTCGTTCAACATCCCCACCGTGAAGGCCAGCGGCGCCATCACCGTCGACCGCGGCCCCGGCAAAACCAAGACCGAAAAGGCCACCTTCCACCGGCTCGGCGGCATGTGCCCCCGCTGCGAAGGCATGGGCAACGTCACCGACTTCGACCTGAGCGCCCTCTACGACGACAGTAAATCGCTCAACGAAGGCGCCCTGACCATCCCCGGCTACACCGCCGACGGCTGGTACGGCCGCATCTTCGCAGGCTCCGGCTTCCTCGACCCCGACAAGCCCATCAGCAAATACACCAAGCGCGAACTGCGCGATCTGCTCCACAAGGAACCCACCAAGATCAAGGTCGACGGCATCAACCTCACGTACGAGGGCCTCATCCCCAAGATCCAAAAATCGATGCTGTCGAAAGACCGTGAGGCGATGCAGCCTCACATCCGCGCCTTCGTCGAACGCGCCATCACCTTCACCACCTGCCCCGACTGCGACGGCACCCGCCTGAGCCCCGAAGCCCGCTCATCCAAGATCAACGGCAAGAGCATCGCCGACCTCTGCGCCATGCAGATCAGCGACCTCGCCGACTGGATCCGCGACCTCAACGAACCCTCCGTCGCCCCGCTGCTCGCCGGCCTGCAGCACCTGCTCGACTCCTTCACCCAGATCGGCCTGGGCTACCTCTCCCTCGACCGCCCCGCCGGCACCCTCAGTGGGGGAGAGGCCCAGCGCACCAAAATGATCCGCCACCTCGGATCCTCACTGACCGACGTCACGTTCGTCTTCGACGAACCCACCATCGGCCTGCACCCGCACGACATCGACCGCATGAACCAGCTCCTGATCAAACTCCGCGACAAGGGCAACACCGTCCTCGTCGTCGAACACAAACCCGAAACCATCACCATCGCCGACCACGTCGTCGACCTCGGCCCCGGCGCCGGCACCGACGGCGGCACCATCTGCTTCGAAGGCCCCGTCGACAAACTCCGGGGGAGCGCCACCACCGCCGGCAAGCACCTCGACTACCGCGCCCGCCTCAAGGACTCCGTACGCAAGTCCTCCGAAGTCCTGGAGATCCGCGGCGCCGCCACCCACAACCTGCAAAACGTCGACGTCGACATCCCACTCGGCGTCTTCTGCGTCGTCACCGGCGTCGCCGGCTCCGGCAAGAGCTCCCTGATCCACGGCTCCGTCGCCGGCCGCGACGGCGTCGTCGTCATCGACCAGGGCGCCATCAAAGGCTCCCGGCGCAGCAACCCCGCCACCTACACCGGCCTGCTCGAACCGATCCGCAAAGCCTTCGCCAAAGCCAACGGCGTCAAACCCGCCCTGTTCAGCTCCAACTCCGAAGGCGCCTGCCCCACCTGCAACGGCGCCGGCGTCATCTACACCGACCTCGGCATCATGGCCACTATCGAATCCACGTGCGAAGACTGCGAAGGCAAACGCTTCCAAGCCGCGGTGCTGGACTACACCCTCGGCGACCGCAACATTGCCGAGGTGCTCGCGATGTCCGTCACCGAAGCCGAGGCGTTTTTCTCCGGGGGAGAGGCCCGCACCCCGGCCGCCCACAAGATCCTCGACCGGCTCGCCGACGTCGGCCTCGGCTACCTCAGCCTCGGCCAGCCCCTGACCACCCTCTCCGGCGGCGAACGCCAGCGCCTCAAGCTCGCCGCCCAGATGGCCGACAAGGGCAACGTGTACGTCCTCGACGAGCCGACCACCGGCCTGCACCTCGCCGACGTCGAGCAGCTCCTGGCCCTGCTGGACCGGCTCGTCGAATCCGGCAAGTCCGTCATCGTCATCGAGCACCACCAGGCAGTGATGGCACACGCCGACTGGATCATCGACCTCGGACCCGGTGCCGGCCATGACGGCGGCCGGATTGTCTTCGAAGGCACCCCGGCCGACCTGGTCGCGGGCCGCTCGACCCTTACCGGTGAGCACCTGGCGGCGTACGTGGGTGCCTGAGTTTCTGCCCTCGGCCGGTGAGCTTCAGTGCGTTCGCCAACCAGGTGTGAAACCCGGCGCTGCCGCACCGGCGCCGGGTTTCCGCGCTGGGCTCGTGCATGCAGCTGATCGGATCGAGGTACGCCCATTCGACCCCTCTCACCAGCCAGATCGCGAAGTTCGATAATGTACATTATGTAAAGTAGACGTTTGTGACACTCCCCGAGAGTGGGGCTCCGCACCCGGTGCCGCGCGGTGGAATGCCTCCGCCCTTCGTGGAGCGCACGGGCTCCACCTGCCCGACGCTGCCGGCAGCGTCGCGGCGGAGACCGGGCGACAGTCGACATCGCAGGTCCACACCGCCGCGCCTGCTCCCGCGTTGCCTTCCCTTACGCCCGGATCGCGCCGCGGACGTCGAGCCGGATTGCAGCGCGCAGGCGTCGAGGGAAGATCGCGCGGCGACCCACAACTTGTGGGGACGAACAGGCCCCTCGGCTCCCCCCGTTTCCATTGCCGCGGAACGTGAAAATCCTGCATAATATCTCTTATGCAGGACAAAACGGATGAACCAACCGTAACGGCTCTGGTGGAGCAGTTCCTCACCGCGCGAGCCACCCGCAAGCCCTCCCCCCATACCCTGGCCGCGTACCGCCGGGATCTGCTCTCCCTGGCCGCGCTGGTCGCCGACGACCCGGCCGCTCCCCTCCCCCTCGACGAGCTTGCGGTCACCGCCCTGACGCCCCGCGCACTACGCGCCGCGTTCGCCCGGTTCGCCGCTCCCCGCTCCCCTGCCTCGATCTATCGGGCCTGGTCGACCTGGAACAGCTTCTTCGCGTTCCTGGTCGCCGACGGCGTCGTGGCCGGCAACCCGATGTCGGCGGTGGACAAGCCACGGGTGCCCGCTCCCCTGCCCAAGCCGCTGCGCGGCGAGCAGACCCCGGAGCAGCTGCTCACCGCCGTGGCCCGCGACGACGGCCGGCAGCGCGATCCGTGGCCGGAACGCGACCTGGTGGTGCTGGGCCTGGCGCTCTGTGGCGGGCTGCGTCTGTCGGAGCTGCTGGCCCTGCGGGTCGCCTCGATCGCCGGACGTGACGGCGAGCGACGTGTCGAGGTCTCGGGCAAGGGCGGACGGCTGCGGATCCTCCCCATCGAGCCGGAGCTGGACCGGCTGCTGGAGTCCTACCTGCGCAGTCGCGCCCGCCGCTTCGGGCCCCGGTCGGTGCGTCCGGATTCGCCGCTGCTGGTGGATCGCAGGGGCGAGCCGTTGCGCCGCGGTGGGCTGCAGTATCTGGTCGACTCCTGTTATCGGCGGGCCGGTGTCAACGACCGGGTGCCGGCGGGGGCCCGGCTGCACGCGCTGCGGCACACCTTCGCCACCCGGCTGGCCGAGGACGGGGCGAGCGCCTCGGAGATCATGCGGCTGCTGGGGCATGCGAGTCTGGCGTCGAGCCAGAACTACATCGAGGTGACGGCGGATCAGCAGCGGGCGGCGGTGCGCGCCAACCGGACGAACCGGGCGCTGGCCGGGTTGATCCCGGCGTCCGCGGAGCCGGTCGCGTCATAGGGTGGGTTTCGACCTGGTACGACGGCACTGCCGGTGCCCTTCGAGGGCCGGTGCGCCGGCGATGGCGCAGAGGCGGTGTGAATGCGGCTCAGCTTCTGCTCCGACGTGAGCGCGGCGGACTGGCTGGTGCGTTCCGGTACGCCGGACTGGCAGTTGATCGGGTTCGGTCCGGCGGGTTTCGAGGCGTACGCCCGGTTGCGGTTCATCCCCGATCCCAGCGGGCCCGGTCAGCTGGAGTCGCACGTGGAGCTCTCCGGCGACCATCCGTCGGAGATGACCCGGACGCGGCGCGTGCTGCGGCGGCTCGCCGAGTTCACCTCCACGCCACAGGACTGCTACTTCTGCGTCTGGGACGGGTACTCCGACATCCCGCTGCCGTCCCGGGTCCTGCGCGGCCCGATGGTCGAGACACCCCACCGTCGTTACGCGTTGCTTCGCGGTGCGCTCAATGACCTCGACGCCTGGGAGGCGGAACTCGGTGACGGGCAGGCGGCCGTCGACGCACTCGTCGCCGATGGTGGGCTCGACGTGGTGCCGGCCTGCCCCACCGAGGATCAACCTGCGTACTACTGAGAGCGTCGGACGGGCCGGGCTGGTCAGGTGCGTCGGCGCCGCCGGTGGCGCCGACGTGACCGGGGTGCAGGATCGTCGGCGGGGGCCGGTGGGGTTGCGGGCGGGTCGGTGTGGCCGCGTGGGTACGCCACCCGTGCCTCGACCACGGATTCCCAGCCCGGCAGTATCGGCTCACCTCCTCGACCCTGCTGTCACGGTAGCGCGGGGCTGGCACCTGCTGGCGCGTGAGTGGGCTTTAGTGGTTTTTGGCGTGCTATAGTGATGGGCGTGAATTTGAAGGAGTGGGCGGCGGCAACCGGGATCTCGTACGCGACCGCGCGGCGGCGCTATGAGTCGGGGACGCTGCCCGTTCCGACGTACCGCCTCGGGCGGTTGATCATGGTGGGTGAGCCGGTAACCGGCGCGGCCACAACCGCTGCGGGGCAGACTGTGGTCTACGCGCGGGTGTCGTCGGCCGAGCAGCGCGCCGATCTGGATCGGCAGGTTGCCCGGGTGACCGTGTGGGCGACCGGGCAGCGGCTGCCGGTCGACCGGGTGGTCACCGAGGTCGGGTCGGCGCTGAACGGGCGGCGTAAGAAGTTTCTGGCGCTGTTGCGTGACCCGGCGGTGTCGACGATCGTGGTGGAGCACCGGGACCGGTTCGTCCGGTTCGGCGCCGAGTATGTCGAGGCGGCGTTGGCCGCGCAGGGCCGGCGTCTGCTGGTGGTGGACCCGGCCGAGGTCGACGACGACCTGGTCCGCGACGTGACCGAAATCCTGACTTCCCTGTGTGCCCGCCTGTACGGGCGGCGTGCCGTCGAGGCGGCCACAGATCCGGGCGGTCCGGCGTGAAGACCGTCCAGGCGTACCGGTTCGCCCTGGATCTGACACCGGCCCAGGAGCGGGCGCTGTTGGGGCACGCGGGTGCGGCCCGCAAGGCCTACAACTGGGCGCTGGCGCGGGTCAAGGCGGTGATGGATCAGCGGGCGGCCGAACGTACTTACGGCATCCCGGACGAGCAGTTGACGC
>NZ_JBLLDT010000001.1:603637-1037239 GCF_049523535.1 Melissospora conviva | reverse complement strand
GCCGGAGGTCGCCAGCAGGCCGAGGCCGGGCGGCGCGGCCCGCATCGCGGGCCGCCTTGATTCTTAAGAGGACTATTCGGCAACTTCCTGCGATCGCCTGTCGCGCCCGGTTCGCTTGCTGAGGATGACGCCGCCGAGGACCAGGACGACACCGGCAAGGATCGCCACGGTGACCGCTTCGTTCAGGACGGCCCAACCGAGGATCACGGCGACGATCGGCAATAGGTACGTGACCACCGACGCGGCCGTTGGTCCTTCGTCCTGGATGATCCGGTAGTTCAGGACGTAGGCGATACCCGTACCGAGGGCACCCAGCACAAGCAGACTTCCCACCGCGTCCCACCGCCACTCGGGTGCATCGAGGCCGGCGAACGGCATCGCCAGGGCGAGCAGGACCGTGGCGGCACCGAGCTGACTCTCGGACAACACGAGCGGGCTGATCCCCCGCCCGGTCAAGTAGCGGCCCATGTAGACGTAGCTGAGACCGTAGCTGGCCGACGCCGCGAGGCAAGCCAGTCCGCCCCAGCTCGCGATTTCGGCAGCGGACTCCCACAGCGAGAAGATGACCCTGGTCAAACTCGTCCTGCCACCGAACCCACCCCCGCTCCGGCCCTCGTCCGGTCCAGCAGCCCTCCCCGCCCTCTGCTCTGGCCCCTCAGGTCGAGCAGTCCGCCCCGGCTCCGGCTCCGGTCGGGCCCGTTCCGGCTCGGGTCGAGGTGGCGCCCGCCGTTGTCGCGCCTCGGCCCGTCCGGCTCCGGTCCCTTCGGTGCCGCTGGCCCCGGTCGCTCCTACCGCGTTCGTCCGTCGTAACGGAACCCCGCTGACCGGGGAGGTGACCCGATGACCGCGGCCCTGACCGCGCTGATCGGATCAAGCCAGCGGGTGCTCGTCATCCCTCGGCGGTCGAACAAGTCGCAGGTCCCGGCGATCGGCCGCGCCGAACTCGGCGAAGTTACGCCGCGCCATCGCCAAGCTCAGGTCCCGGTTAGGTCCGCCCCGCACCCGGTCGGCGTCATGGTCGTCCTGCCCGTCGTCCTCCCAGAAACACACATCGCAGATCTCGTAGCACCCTCGCTCACCCAAAGTGCGGTAACCGCAGCACGGGCAGGCATACGGGCCATCGCCCTGCCGGAAGACATTGACAAACCGTCCCTCATCCACGGCACGAAGGATGCCACCACCGCCGCGAGGGAGGTCACCCAATGACCACCGCCCAAACGCTGCCCGGCCTCGCCCCCGAAACCGTCGCGGCTACGGCCCCTCGTCCTGCGTCGCCGTTCTCATGGCGAGGGTTCGGTGTACGAGCAGCGTCCGGGTATCTGGCTGCCGTGGTCGGCCTCGGGTGGATCGACGGTAAGCGCAGGCGCAAGTACGTCTACGCCAAATCTGAGGCAGAGGCGATCCGCAAGCGCGATGACCTGCGGCGGCGGCATGATCTGGGCGAAAACCTCGCCGCGCAGCCTCGCACTCTTTCCGACTGGTTGGACGAGTGGATGGCGATGAAGGCTCAGGAGGGCCCTCGGGCGTCCACGCTTCGTGGCTACCGCTGGTTGATCGAGAGTCACATCCGACCGGCGCTCGGCAAGGTGGCGCTGAGCAAGCTCACGCCGACGATGATCCGTCGTGTTCTGTCGGCGAAGGCCGACGCAGGTCTCTCGGCCACCACCGTTCGCCACATCCACGGCATGATCCGCAATGTCCTTGGCGACGCGGTGCGCGAGGAGTTGTTGCACCGCAACCCGGCGCTTGCTGTCCGGGCTCCCTCCGTCCGCCAGCAGGAGCGGCGGGCACTTACGGTCGAGGAAGCCCGTCGTTTGATCGGAACAATCCGGGGTGATCGGCTGGAAGCGCTGTGGGTCTGCGCCCTGACCGTCGGTCTGCGGCGCGGCGAGCTGCTCGGGCTGCGCTGGTGTGACGTGGATTTCAGCGCTGGCACCCTCACCGTTCGCCAAACCCTGCTCCGTGCTGGTGGGCAGCTCCACTTCGCCTAACCGAAGACGGAACGCTCACGGCGGACCGTGCCGGTTCCCGAGCACACCATGGCGCTTTTCCGCACTCACCGGCGGCGGCAGGCGGCCGAACGGCTCCAAGCGGGCGAGCGCTGGCAGGACTTTGGTCTGATCTTCGCCTCGACGATCGGCACGCCTATGGAGCCGCGCAACGTCGACCGTGCCTGGCATGCGACTCGGGCTCGCGCGGGCCTGCCCTGGTTGCGGCTGCATGATCTTCGACATGCCTGCGCCACGTTCCTTCTCGCGTCGGGCGCATCTCCCCGTACCGTGATGAAGACCCTCGGCCACAGCCAGATCGCGTTGACGATGAACACGTACGCACACGTCCTGGCCGAGGTCGAGCGGGCGGCTATGGACGCAGCGGCGAAGCGGCTCTTCGGGTGAGCTTGGCTGTACCAATGGCTGTACCGCTAGAAACCGCGAAGGCCCAGTCACAGCAGAGATCTGCTGTGGCCTGGGCCTTCAGTGGTGCGCCGCCAGGGACTCGAACCCCGAACCCGCGCTCGCCCGGTGGAACCGACTCTCCCGCGACCTCGTCCGGGACATTCTCACCCGCCCCCGGCCACCTCGGCCGGCCATCGAACTCAGCGACCGGATGGGCGTCCGATCGGGCGGACCCCGCTGGTAGCTGGGCTCAGATCAGCCGACTCGTGTAGCCGGCGGCTCAAGTCCGACGAGACTGAGCAGGCCGCAGCTGAGATGGTCCGGTCAGCACGGGAGTGGCTATCGCTGGACCTTGCGGACCGCGAGGCCGTGGAGAGGTATCTGGACTACTGGGTGCACGATGTACGCGGCTATGCCAGGCCGACCGGTCCGGGCACTGACTGAGTCACGAGAACTCTGCGTATCTGTCGCAACCCCGCCGGTCGCTCAACCCCGCCGATCTCGGGAAATCAGTTACGACGTTCGCGGAGGCTCGGCCGGGCGGCTGCTGGCGTTGTACGAGTTCTTGGCGGCCACCACGGTCGCCTGGAGGTACTCGGGGTCGACGCCGTGCACGTTGAGTGGCGGGTGCAGACGCCGGACAAGCTCGGCCTCGACAGCCACCGGTTCCGGGTCCTCCGCCCACGTCAGGCGCAGGTGCGCATGCATCCACGCGGTCAGCCGCGCCTCATCCTCGGGGACCAGGACGACACGGTCGGTCCAGGTCGTTCGGAATCCCTCGGATACAAGAAGCCCGGCCAGGGTACGGCGCAGAGTCGAGCTGCCCGAACGCCTGAGATGGTTACGCAGGATTCGCCCCCGCAGGTTGGTCGCCCGCCCTACGTACAGCAGCCGCAACGACGGGACGTTCTCATTCGGCAGCCCTGGGAGGTCGGGAAAGACCGAGGGAGCCGCCCACCATGCGTAGACACCGCTGCCACGGCTGAGCCGCTTGACGGCGACATTGAGCTCGACCGGCACGCCGCAGAGAAGCCGCACGGCCTCCTCGACGCGGTCCTCGTCGCTGGGGATGTCGTTGGGTCGCCGTTCGGGGATTGCCATCGCGCCCATCGTAGTTGCCGGGCGGACCGTGGCCGGGACCCGGCCACCACCGCCGGACACGAAAAAGGCCCTGTCCCGGTGTTAACCACCAGGTCAGGGCCTTGCTCGTTGGTGCGCCGCCAGGGACTCGAACCCCGAACCCGCGGATTAAGAGAAGATCGCGGATCAGGTGGCTAAGCGCCTGGTTAGGCGGTCCGTCGTTGTCGGGCAGTGTCGGCGCCAGCGGGAGGGCTTGGCTGTACGGATGGCTGTACGAGCCAATGCCTTCGACTGCTACCTGCTAGGCGTCTCCTACCGCCCATCCGCGGCGATGCAACTCGTCCAACACCTTGCGGACGCCGACAGCCCAAAAGATCACTGCTTTGTGGTGGCCGTGTGCCACAAACAGGAAGCCATCGGCCAGCACGGGGACCATACGGACGCGGGAGATCGATACGAGGTTCGTCCGGGCGACTCGGAACTCTCCGAAGATGGAGGAGATCACGATGTCCTGCGCTCCAACGCCGAGCCGGGCGAATGGCCATGTTGCCCTGCGATGGAACTGTGGGCGTCCCCACGTCCGGAACGGAGGGTCGACGTAGGCAACGGCGCCGCGAGTCCTGAAGTCCTTCTCAGCCACGCAGCGATCATCGCTGACGCCGACAAACGTCGGCCTCCATACGCTCACGGCTGGGTCCAGGAACTCGCAGCTTGGGAATTGCCGATCTCCGGCAGGCCACGGACTTGGCGGCCTGGTCTCGGCGGTCTTGCGTGACCTCGACTGGCCCCTGTTGTCCTCGCCCAATGGCACGCTAATGGCACGCCGGGTGCTTGCCCCGACCGTCGGCCGGAAGCGATCGCCGACCAACGCCGCCGGATGCCCCTCGGTCTTGCGCTCCGCACAACGGCGGCTCATGATCCCCCTTACGTCGACGGGTTGGAGTGGCAGATGGGCGCCTGGGGCGAGGGCCCTTTTGAGAACGACAGCGCAGCCGACTGGTGCGATGGCCTTCACGATGCCGACCCGTCGGAGCGCCGGGGAATGGTTCGTGCAGCCTTGACAACGGCAGCCCACACCACCGGATACCTCGAATATGACGACGCGGCGGCGGCCATCGCTGCGGCGGCAATCGTTGCGTCTCGGATGCCCGGCGGGCCGCCGATTACCTCCACGTACGCACCCAACTTCTTGCTTGCCGGCGATGCACTTGAGCTGGACGAAGACGTGCCAGAACTCGCCGCGGAAGCTCTCGTCCGGGTTCTGGGAGATCACTCAGAGTGGCGGGAGCTGTGGAGCGAAGCCGGGGCGATGCAGTTCCCGCACCTCGAAGAGCTTCGTGCTGTGCTGCCCACGCCAACCGAGCTTCCCGGTCAGGTCGGCTTGTTCTAGCTCCTCAACGTCCCACCGTCGTCTGGCGGGCTCGCGCTGCCTATGCCGAACCGCGCCGCTTGGCGGATCTCTGAGGAGGGTCGGGGGGTCGGGGCGGAGCCCCGAGGTCTTCAAGCTCCTGGTCGTCCCCAAGCGTGGCCGGCCGGCCCGGCCGATGCCGGCCGGAGGTCGCCAGCAGGCCGAGGATGGGCGGCGCGGCCCGCATCGCTGGCCGCCTCGACGATCGGCACGCCCATAGAGCCGCGCCACGTCGACCGTGCCTGGCATGCGACTCGGGCTCGCGCAGGCCTGCCCTGGTTGCGCTGCATGATCTTCGACATGCCTGCGCCACGTTCCTTCTCGCGTCGGGCGCATCTCCCCGTACCGTGATGAAGACCCTCGGCCACAGCCAGATCGCGTTGACGATGAACACGTACGCACACGTCCTGGCCGAGGTCGAGCGGGCGGCTATGGACGCAGCGGCGAAGCGGATCTTCGGGTGAGCTTGGCTGTACCAATGGCTGTACCGCTAGAAACCGCGAAGGCCCAGTCACAGCAGAAATCTGCTGTGGCCTGGGCCTTCAGTGGTGCGCCGCCAGGGACTCGAACCCCGAACCCGCGGATTAAGAGTCCGCTGCTCTGCCAGTTGAGCTAGCGGCGCTCGTTGGCAACGGAGAGAACATTAGCACGGCCCAGAACGGGAGCTCCAATCACATCCCCGCTCACCCGTTCGGCCGAGCTTTCCCGGCAAAGCACCCACGATGGGAGTAACTGCCCGAGCGGCGGCACCGAACCACACTCCGGATGCGGCACCATGTCCGCGGGGACCGACAGACAGGTGTGGGAATGCGAAAGTTCATCCGGGCTCGGGCGCTGCTGCTTGCCCTTGCTCTGGTCGCGCCGCTGGCGTTGACCGCGTGCGGTGGCGACGACGACGAGAAGGCCACGTTCGTGCCGGCGGCCGCCACTCCGACAGCGAACGCCGCGCCGGCGGAGCCGTTGACGGTGGCCGTGGCGCCGAAGTCCGGCGCGAAGGACCGTCCGGTCAGCACTGAGATCACCGCCAGGGTCGAGGGCGGGGTCGCTCTCAGCGACGTGGTCCTGAAGGCCACGGGCGGCGGCCAGGTCAAGGGCGCGCTGCGCGACGACGGTTCGGCGTGGGTGCCGGCCAAGCCGCTGGCGTACGACACGACGTACACGGCGACGGTGACCGCCACCGCGCCCGACGGCCGGATGGCGACGGCGACCAGTACGTTCCGCACGATGGGCCGGCCGGGGAACGTGATCGGTTCCGGGCTCTACCTCTTCGACGGCAACACCTACGGCGTGGCGATGCCGGTGGTGGTGGAGTTCAGCCCGGGCATCCCCGAGAAGGACCGGGCCAAGGTCGAGAAGCGGATGTTCGTCAGCACCACGCCCTCGCAGCCGGGTGTCTGGCACTGGCTGCCCAACGGCACCCAGGCCTACTACCGGGCGCCGGAGTACTGGAAGCCGGGCACGACGCTCGACGTCCGGCTCGCGCTGGAGGGCATTCCGCTGAGCAACGGCCGGTACGGCAACACCGACCGGACGGCGAAGGCCACCATCGGCAGCCGGCTGGAGATGAAGGTCGACAACGCCACCAAGCAGATGAGGGTCTACGAGGACGGCAAGCTGACCAGGACCTTCCCGGTGAGCCTGGGCAAGCCGAAGACCCCCTCCTCCAGCGGCACGATGGTGATCATGGAGAAGAAGCGGGAGACGACCTTCGACACCCGCACCAACCCGGACCCGGAGAACCGCTACGTCACCGACGTCGAGTACGCCCAGCGCCTCACCTGGGGCGGCGAGTACATCCACGCCGCACCCTGGTCGGAGGGGCAGCAGGGGAACACCAACGTCTCGCACGGCTGCGTGAACCTGGCGACCCGCAACGCGGCCTGGCTCTACGCCCGGACCAAGATCGGCGACCCGATCACGGTCGAGGGGACCGAGGTCAAGCTCACCCACGGCAACGGCTGGAGCGCCTGGAACCTCAGCTGGGAAGAGTTCGTCAAGGGCAGCGCGCTGCCGGTTGACTGAGCAGCACTATTTGTCACCTGGCATCGGCCGGAGGACGATGGGCACCTCGGCACCGAACTGTGAGGGGATCATGGAAGCTAGCCAGAACGGGCTGATGCGCCGCAGGTCGGGACGGTTTTCCACATCGACGCGGCGCGGCGTGACGCTGCTGCTCGCCACGGTCCTGACCTTCACCGCCGCCTGCACGGGGTCCGGCGGCAACGGTGGCGAGACCGGAAGCTGGGAGAAGGGCGAGGACCCACCGAAGGCATCGGTGTCGATCGAGGCGCCGGCCGCCGACGCGACGGACGTCCCCGCCACCGCCGTGATCACCTTCAAGGCCGAGCAGGCCGTGGAGACCGCCGTGGAGGTCACCGACGCCGCCGGCAAGGCGGTCGCGGGGACCGTGGACGAGGCCGGCTCCACCTGGACACCGAAGAAGTCCCTGGCGTACGGCACGACGTACACCGCGACGGTGACCGCCACCGGCGACGACGGCAAGCCCGCCACCGGCACCAGCACCTTCACGGTGATGGACGAGCCGGCGAACAAGGTCGCGGTCAGCAGTTTCCTCGGCGACGACCAGACCGTCGGGGTGGGCATGCCGTTGATCGTGCGGTTCGGCCGGGAGATCCCCGCGGACTACCGCGACGACGTGCAGCAGCGGATGAGCGTGACGGCGAAGCCGGCCCAGGAGGGCATCTGGCACTGGATCAGCGGCACCGAGGTGCACTACCGGCCCAAGGACTTCTGGAAGGCCAACAGCAGCGTCAACTACACGATCAGGGGCGAGGGGCTGCCGGTCGGCGGCGACTGGTACCTGCGCAACGATCTCAGCGTCGACATCAACATCGGCCGCGAGCTGATCATGACGGTGGAGAACAGCAACAAGCGGATGACCGTCACCCGTGACGGCCAGGTCGTCAAGACCATCCCGGTCAGCCTCGGCAAGGCCAAGACCCCTTCCTCCACCGGCACCATGATCGTGATGGAGAAGCTGCGCAAGACGGTCTTCGACACCCTCGAGGAGCTCGGCCCGGAAGAGGGCTACCGCACCAAGATCGACTACGCGCAGCGGCTGACCTGGGGCGGCGAGTTCATCCACGCCGCGCCCTGGTCCGAAGGGCAGCAGGGCCGGGTCAACGTTTCGCACGGCTGCGTCAACGTCTCGATGGCCGACGGCAAGTGGCTCTTCGCACAGACCATGCTCGGCGACCCGATCACCGTCCAGGGCACCGAGCGCAAACTCGCCAACGGCAACGGCTGGACCGACTGGAACATGAGCTGGGACGAGTACGTCAAGGGCAGCGCCCTGCCGTACGAGCCGGCCGGCTGACCGGCAGCCGGGCACCCGGAGCGCGCCGGCCGCAAGGTCCACAAGCAAAGAAGGCAGACACGAAGGAGCCCCCTCGCCGCAGGGGGCTCCTTCGTGTCACACGCCTGTTCTGCACGCCCCGCTCAGCCGGCGGCCTTCCGGACCAGGGCGGTGATGGCTTTCTCGGCCTCTTCCCCGAGCCGGGTCACCGCGTACGAGGTCGGCCAGAGACCGCTCTCGTCATCGAGCTGCGCCTCCGGGGTGAACCCGAAGGTCGAGTAGCGCTCCTTGTCGGTGGCACCGCTGCGGAAGAAGCAGATGACCTTGCCGTCCCTGGCGTACGCGGGCTGGCCGTACCAGAGCTTCGGTGACAGGCCGGGGGCGTTGGCGGTCACGATGGCGTGGATGCGTTCGGCGATGGCCCGATCCGGCTCCGCCATCTTCTCGATCTTCGACAGCACGTCGAGCAGGTCGGCGGCCTGCTTCCTGCCCCGGCCACGACCCGCCTCCTTCTTCAACTCGGCCGCGCGCTCCTTCATCGCGGCCCGCTCCTGCTCGGAGAAGCCCCCGCTGCCGGCGCTCCCGCCCTCCACCTTCACACTCATCGACATCACTCCCTGAACTCGCCTGACCTTGAATTGAGCTGCAACTCACGCTAGGCGGGCCGAGAGCGCGGCGCTTCTCGGTTCCTGACCGATTCGGCATGCAGCGGCAGGTCGCACGATCAGCGGACACCAGCCGGGAAGCGGACACGAGCCGGGAAAAGGAAAGAACCCCCTCCGGGGAGGGGGTTCTTCTCTGGTGGGGTGACTGATGGGAATTGAACCCACGACAACCGGGACCACAACCCGGTGCTCTGCCAACTGAGCTACAGCCACCACGTACACCGTCTCCGGAAGATTGCTCCGGGGCGGCGACGACCAATCATAGCCACACCCCGCCGGGAGGTGTCGAGGGGGTTATGCCGGCGGCTCGACCGGCGGCTCGACCGGCGGTTCGACGGCCGGCGCAGTCAGCTGCGCGGCGACCGCCTTGGCGGTCTCCACGTCCGGGCCGGGCAGCGGCACGAAGATGGTGCGCCGGTAGTACTCCAGCTCCCGGATGCTCTCCCGGATGTCGGCCAGCGCCCGGTGCTCCAGCCCCTTGGCGGGCTGGCCGAAGTACACCCGCGGGTACCAGCGGCGGCAGAGTTCCTTGATCGAGGAGACGTCGACCATCCGGTAGTGCAGGTGCGCGTCCAGGCGCGGCATGTCCCGGGTGATGAAGCCCCGGTCGGTGGCGATGGAGTTGCCGCAGAGCGGCGCCGTGCGCGGGTCCTTCACGTACGTCCTGACGTACTCCAGGACCATGTCCTCGGCCTCGGCGAGGGTGACCGCCGAGCGGCGGACCTCCTCGGTGAGGCCGGACTTGGCGTGCATGGTCCGGACGATCTCCGGCATGCCATCGAGCGCCGCCTCGTCGGCGTGGATGACGACGTCGACGCCGTCGCCGAGGATGTTGAGGTCGGAGTCGGTGACGAGTGCCGCGACCTCGATCAGGGCATCCTTGCCGAGATCCAGGCCGGTCATTTCGCAATCGATCCAGACAAGAAGATCAGCCACCGGCACAGCCTACGCGCCGGCCGTACCCCCGCGCCTGACCCCCACAGGCGGCGGGGACCGTTAGGGTTTCTCCCGTGCCCGCCCTTCCCGCCCTTCCGCGCAACGACGACGAGGACGACCCGGCAGGCGGTACGGTCCGCCGGATCGCGCTCCTGTCCGTCCTGGCGGCGGCCCTGCCTGTGCTCTACCTCCCCGGGCTGGTCCACAACTTCTTCGACCTGAAGATCTACATGTCGGCGATGGACTGGTGGAACAGCGGTCAGCATCTCTACGACTACGCGCAGTCCGACCCGGTGCAGGGCACCCTCTACTTCACCTATCCCCCGCTGACCGCGCTGCTGCTGCGCCCGTTCGGGCTGCTGCCGCTCTGGGCCACCATCGCGCTCTTCAGCGCGCTCAGTGTCGTCGCGGTGGTGGTCACCACCCGGTGGCTGGTGCTGCCGCTGATCCGCCGGCACCGGCTGGACCGGTGGTTCACCCTGACGGTGGCGACCCTGCTGGTCCTGGCGCTGGAGAGCACCCGCGAGACGATCACCTTCGGTCAGATCAACATGCTGCTGGTGGTGCTGATCCTGGCCGATCTGCTCTTCGCCGTGCCGGGCAGGCGGCGCTGGGCGGGTGTCGGGGTGGGGTTGGCGACGGCGCTGAAGCTCTTCCCGGGCATCTTCATCGTCTATCTGCTGGTCGCGCGCCGCTGGCGGGCGGCGAGCGTCGCCTCGGCGACCGCGGCGGTGGCGACGCTGGTGGCTGCCGCGTTCGCGCCGCAGGCGTCGTGGCGGTTCTGGACCCACGAACTCTGGGCCACCGACCGGGTGGGGCGGCTCGACTACACCGGCAACCAGTCGCTGCAGGGCATGCTGAGCCGGCTCGCGGTGCCACAGGAGCCCGCCGCGCTGCTCTGGCCGGCGCTCGCCGCGCTCGTCGTCGCGTACGGGATGTGGCGCGCGGGCCGGGCCGCGCGCGCCCGGGACTGGACCGCCGGGCTGGCGCTGGCCGGCCTGGTGGGGGCGTTGATCAGCCCGATCACCTGGACCCACCACGTCTACTGGTTCGTCCCGGCGCTGGTGGTGCTCGTCGACGCCGGGCTGCGCGCCCGCGCCACCCCGGGCCGTTCCCGGCGCGGGGCGTGGCTGCTGGCATTCGCCGCCGGGATCTACCTGCCGATCACCTACGGCGTGGTGTCCTTCCAGAAATGGGGGGTGGCGCCGGAACCGACCGACTCGCCGGGCGAGTTCCTGGTCCGCAACATGTACGTGCTGCTGGCGCTCCTGCTGCTGGTGGTGCTGCCGATCCGTCCCGCCGACCGGGAGCCGCAGCCGGAACCGGAGCCGCCGGCATCGCCGGAAGTTGCACCAAAAGGACAGACATCACCGGATCGGCTACAAAGCCGCTAAATTGTCCTCAGTACCATGAAACACCCTCCACCGGTCCCCCGGTGCAGATGTGGCCCTCCGCGACGGCAGCGCGGAGGGCCACATCAGTTCGGCGACGACGACGCGCCGCCGGCATCCGCTCGGCGGCGACTAGGCGCCGCCGGCGTTCTCTCAGACCCGCCGGGTACGGGCGAAGGCGGCGCCGCCCAACGCCAGACCACCGAGACCGGCGACCAGGCCGGCGATACCCAGCGCCAGCGCCGCGCCGGAGCCCTCCGACTCGTCGTCATCGTCGTCGTCCCGAGCCTCGGCACCGTGCCCCGCCGAACCCCCCGCGGCCAGCGTCAGCACCGGCGCCGGGTGCGCCGGCTCCTCGCCACCGGCGACCGGCTCCTCGATCCAGCGCACCACCGTGCCGTCGGAGTACGTCTGCAACGACTTGAAGACCATCGTCTCCACCTGCGGCAGCGGCCCCAGGGAGACCGGGAACTCCTGGAACTGACCGGCCTTGATGGCGTTCTCCTCGCCGTCCGCCGTCCAGGTGATCTTCGACGGGACCTCGGTGACCGGGGTGCCGTGCACCTCCACCGGAGTGTCGAGCGTGCGCTTCTCCACCGCCACGGTCCAGCCCGCCACCGGCATCGTGCTCACCGAGCCGACCGGCGCGTTCTCCGGCAGCACCACCTCGACCTTGACGGTGGAGGCGGTGTCGCTCTCGTTCGGCACCCGGAACGCGAACCGGCCGTACCCGCCCTGGGTCGCCTCGTTCGGGTTCACCGAGACATGGGCGGAGGCCGGCGCGGCGACGCCGAACACCGCGAAACCGACCGCCAGCGTGACCGCGGACAGCGCGGCACGTCGGAAGCGAATCATCTGACTACCTACCCTCACCTGATCGGCACGGTGGCGAGCACCGTTGCCTGGTCGATCTCGGAAATTCGGACTGTGAAGCGCAGCTCCCAGTCGCCGGCGGCCGGCAAGTTGATCTCACCGGTGACGTGGTTGTCCGTCAAGGGCAGCAACGGCACCTCGATCGGCTCCACCCCCGCCGACGGCAGCGCCGCGGTGACCCGCCACTCCACCACCGGCAACGGCCTGTTGTCGAGTGTGTACGCGTAGGCGTGCACCGAGTTGTTGCCCCGCCGGGCCGGGTCGACCTGCACCTGGAGGCTGTAGATGGAACTGGTCAGCGTGCTGTTGTAGTAGTCCGCGCCGCCCCGGCCGGCCACGTCCGCCCCGGCGTTGCGCGCCGGTGTGGTCTGCACCAGCACCGATGACAGCGCCAGCACCACCGCCGCCACCCCCAGCTCGACCCAGATCGCCCGGCGCAGGCCTGTCGGCTCCCGCTCGGCCGTGCGCCGTTCGACCAGCCGGCGCGAGTAGACAGCCACCCCCAGCACCAGCGCGAACAGCCCGGCCTTGGCCAGCAGCAGCCGCCCGTATCCGGTCGAGACCAGCGCCGCCGGCGTGCCGACCTCAATCAGCGCCGAGACGATCCCGGCCAGCAGCAGGGCCGAGACCGACAGCGCCGCCCAGCGCGACCAGATCGGCAGGATCGCGGCGAGTTCCCGCTCGTTGGCCCGGCGCAGCAGGAAGGCGGCGACCATCACGAGTCCGCCGAGCCAGACCGCCATCGCGCCCAGGTGCACCGCGTCGACCGGCACCGACACCGCCGGCACCGGCGAGGCCGCCGGGTGCCCGGCGATCGGCCAGGTCAGCAGCGCCGCGCCGCCGAGCAGCGCCAGGATCAGCCGGTCACTGCCACCGGCGACTCCGGCCGCGACCGGACGCAGCAGGAACAGCCCCGCCAGCAGCAGCCCGAGCCGGGCCAGGTGCGCCGCGCCGAAAGTGCTGCCGAGCACGTCGCCCAGACCGGTACCGGTGACGGCGAGCAGGCCACCGCCGTTGACGTACGGCACCTGTAGCCAGATCCCGGCCAGGGTGCTCAGCATCACCAGGCCCCACCCGGCCCAGAGCACCCGCGCGGCGCCTCGGCGCGGCAGCCGCCCCGGCCAGAGCCGGGCGAGCACCAGCGCCGCGCCGGTCAGCAGGAGCAGGCCCACGTACCCGATGTACTTCGCCACCGAGATGGCGCCGTCGACGACCGGGTTCACCCGCCCGTCGGCCCCGTCGTCGACCGGCGGCGCGGACGGCACCACCACCGAATAGGTGTAGCCGCCGGCGACCGGATGGCTGTCGGCGGAGACCACCCGGTAACTGACCAGGTAGGTGCCGCGCCCCGCGCCCGGGTCGACCGGGATCCGCACCAGGGTGTTCTCGAAGACCGGCTCACCGCGATCGGCCCGGCTGCCGTCCGGGGCGATCACCCGGACCTTGTCCGGGATCCGGCTCACCGGCTCACTGAAGGTCAGCACCACCTCCGACGGCGCCGAGGAGAGCACCGATTCCGGCACCGGGCTGCTGCTGACCAGCACGGCGTGCGCCTGCGCCGGGGCCGCCGGGAGCACCAGCAGGGCCAGGGTCAGGCAGAGCAGGCCGAACCCGGCGCCGAGCCGGGAAATCAACCGGGAGGTCGCAACCATCATGTGCCCATGCTCGCCGAAGCCCTTGACGCGGCAATGACCGGGTTCACCCGCGGCCACCCGCCGTCACCGTCGACAGCACCGGACCCGCCGGACGGCTGGTGCGCCCCAGCGCCCAGAGCAGACCCGCCTGCACGATCGCCGAGAGGTGCCCGAGCTCGTGCACCAGCGCCGTGGTCGAGTTGGCGATGTCCACCACGCTGGTGAGCCCGAGACAGAGCGCCAGCACCAGCGCCACCGGCACGAACGCCTGCGCCCGCTCCGGCCGGTACGCGGCCAGCACGAACCCCACCGCCAGCGCCACGTCGAAGGAGGCCATCTCGCGGCTTGCATGCGGATCGGCGCCGATGCCGAAACCGGCCAGCAGCACCGGCAGCGCCACCGCCAGCTGGCCGAGCGCCGCCACCGCCACCGCGATCTGCAGTACCCGCTGCCGGGCCCGCAGCCGCTCGGCGTGACGTACCGCGGCCGGGGCCGGGGCGTCGGCGGCCACCGCCGCGAGCACCCGCGCGGTCAGGTCCGGCACCCGCACCGGCTGCACCCGCACCATCCGGGTGAGGCGTTCGGCGCGCGCCAGCCAGTCCCGGCAGCCGGCGCAGTCACCGGTGTGGGCCTCCAACGCCGCCGCCGGCGCCTGCGGGTCCTCCCCGTCCATCCGCGCCGACAGCGCCACGCGTACGTCGTCACATGTCATGAAGGAATAGTCGTCCCGGCACCCCGTCCGGTTCCACGAGTGGCCCACGACATGGAAGGGCCGAAGGACCCTGCCCCTGCCGGGCCCGCCGCGTACCTTTGGTGGCGTGATCCCCGTCCCACGTGTCACCGGGCCGGCCGGGGCGACGCTGCCCGCAGCCGGTGACGATGCCGCCCGCCCCGACGGCGGCGATCCGACCGCCTGGGCGCTCGCCGCACGCGACGGTGATCCCATCGCCCAGGCCGCCCTGGTCCGCGGCACCCAGGCCGAGGTGTGGCGCTTCACCGCCGCCCTCGTCGACGCCGAGAGCGCCGACGACCTCACCCAGGAGACGTACCTGCGGGCCTTCCGGGCGCTGCCGGGCTTCGAGGGGCGCTCCAGCGTCCGGACCTGGCTGCTCGGCATCGCCCGGCGGGTCTGCGCCGACCACCTGCGCGTCGTCATGCGCCGCAGGCGGCTGACCGCCCGGCTGGTCGCCCAGCGCACAGACGCGGTGCACCCCGACCCGGCCGGCCACTTCGACGCCGCCGAACTGCTCGGGCGCCTGAGCGCCGAACGACGCGAGGCGTTCGTGCTGACCCAGGTCCTCGGCCTCTCCTACGCCGAGGCCGCCGAGGCCGGCGGCGTGCCGATCGGCACCATCCGCTCCCGGGTGGCCCGCGCCCGCGCCGAACTCGTCGACGCCTACGGCCAGACCGAGCAGAGTTGACCCCCGACCGCACCGGAGCCGCCCCGTGAACACGACGCTGCCCCCACAGCGCACCAGCGCCTGGAGCACCCTGCGACCCTGGCTCGGCACCCTGCTGCGGCTCGGGCTCGCCGCCGTCTGGATCTACGCCGGTGCGAGCAAGCTCGGCGACCTCGCCGCCTCCGGCCGCTCCGTCAACGCCTACGAACTCCTGCCGTACGACCTCGCGATGGCCGTCGGCGCGGCGCTGCCCTTTATCGAGATCGCCCTCGGCCTGCTGCTGCTCGCCGGCTTCGCGACGCGCTTCGCCGCCGGCGCCTCGGCGCTGCTGCTGGTCGTCTTCATCGTCGGCATCGCCTCGGCCTGGGCACGGGGCCTCAACATCGACTGCGGCTGCTTCGGCGAGGGCGGCGCGATCACCGACGGGCGTGATCCCGGCTATTTCGGGGAGATCCTGCGCGACGTCGGCTTCCTCGCCATGGCCGGCTTCCTGCTGATCTGGCCGTACACCGCACTGTCGGTCGACCGCGCCCTCGACGGCGCGCACCGGATGGAGGACACCGATGAGTAGCCGCAAGGACAAGAAGAGCGCGACCCGGGTCGTACGGGAGCAGATGGCGCGTGAACGCCGCCGCAAGCGCACCCTCTGGACGTCGCTCGCCGCGGTCGTGGTGCTGGTGATCGCCGGCGCGATCGGCGTCGCAGTCTGGTCGGACCAGAAGGGCGACTCCGGCGGGGACTTCACCGCACCGCAGGGCGCGAACGCCGCCGGCAGCGGCATCGTCACCGGAAGCGGACCGGTGAAGGTCGACGTCTACGAGGACTTCATGTGCCCGGCCTGTGCCCGGTTCAAGGCCACCGGCTCGCAGACCCTCCAGCAGCTCGCCGCCGAGGGCAAGGCCGAGGTGATCTACCACCCTGTCGCCTACCTGAACCGCTACTCCGACACCGAGTACTCCACCCGGGCAGCAGCCGCCGCCGGCTGCGCCGCCAACGACGGGAAGTACGTCGAGTACGCCGGGGCGCTCTTCGCCCAGCAGCCCGCCCAGGGCAGCGCCGGCCTCAGCAACGACCAGCTCATCGACATCGGCGCCTCGGTGGGGCTCGACCGCGACAAGTTCGGCCGCTGCGTGCGCGAGGGCACCTACCGCGACTGGACCCGGCACGTCACCGACGAGGCCAGCCAGGCCGGGGTCAACTCCATCCCGACCGTGACCGTCGACGGCGAGGAGCTCGACGACATCAGCCCGGCGGCGATCTCCGCCGCGGTCGAGGAGGCGAGCAGGTGAGTTCCGGCCTGCGCCGGTTCGGCCTGGTCTGCGCCGGCGTCGTCGCCGCCGTGCTGGCCGTCGGCGCGCCCGCGGCGGCGCACGGCGCGGACGCGCCCGACGCCAGCGACTACCGCACCGAGGTGACCGGGCTCAGCCCGGCGACGCCGGGAGTGACCGTACGCCCCATCGAGGCCGGCGCCCGGCTGGAACTGCGCAACGACACCGGCGCCACCATCACCGTCCTGGGCTACTCCGGAGAGCCGTACCTGCAGGTCCGCCCGGACGGCGTCTACGAGAACGTCAACTCGCCGGCGACGTACCTGAACGAGACCCTCGCCGGGGATGTGCTGCCGCCGGCCAACGCCGACCCGGCGGCCGCCCCCGAGTGGCGGCGCACCGGCGGCGAGCCGGTGGCCCGCTGGCACGACCAGCGGGCCCAGTGGCGCGGGGCGGATCCGCCACCCGCCGCCCGGGCCGACCCGGGCGGGCCGCACCGCGTGCTGGACTGGACGGTGCCGCTGCACGACGACAGCGGCGCCCTCGTCGAGGTCCGGGGCACGGTCGACTGGCAGCCGCCACCGGACGCGTACCTGTGGTGGGCGGGGATCGGCATCGTCGCGCTGCTGGTGGGGGCCGCCGGACTCACCCCGGTCGCCTCGGCCGCCGGAGACCGGGCGCTGACCGCGCTGGGGGCGCTGGCGCTCGTCGCCGGCGGCGCCGCGCTGGTCTTCTCGGTACTCAAACAGCTCGACGCCGGCGCCCGCGGCGTCGGCGGGCTGACGCTCGGCCTGCTCGGCGGCACCACCTGGCCGGTGCTGACCGGCCTCGCCGCGCTCGCCGCCGGGGCGTACGCCCTCGCCCGGCGCTCGGCGGCGGACTTCGCGCTGGCGCTCGCCGGCGCCTGCGTGGCGCTCTTCGCCGGTGTCGCGAACGTGGAGGTGCTCAGCCGCGCCGTCGCCCCCACCGTCGGCGACCCGCAGGTGGCGCGCCTCGCGGTCGCGGCGGTCATCGCCATCGGCGCCGGACTCACGCTGGCCGGCGTGTGGCGGCTGCGCACCGGCGACATTGCAGCGGCCCAGCCGGCGGGTGACGCCGCGGCGGCCCAGCCCGTGGGCAACGCCGGAGTGGCCCAGCCCGTGGGCGATGCCGCGGCGGGGACGGATCAGCCGGTGGCGAGGCCCGGGGCGAAGCCGTAAGGCAGCTCCAGCCGGTGCCGGGCCAGCACCTCGGCGTCGGCGAGAAGCTCACGGGTGCCGGCGTCGGCTACGACGCGCCCCTCGTCGAGGATCACCGCCCGCTCGCAGAGCTCCAGCGCGTACGGCAGGTCGTGGGTTACCAGCAGCAGCGTCACCGGCAGCGCACGCAGGATCTCGGCCAGCTCGCGGCGGGCCGCCGGGTCGAGATTCGACGACGGCTCGTCGAGCACCAGGACCTGCGGGCGCATCGCCAGCACCGTCGCCACCGCCACCCGGCGGCGCTGACCGAACGAGAGATGGTGCGGGGAACGGTCGGCGTGCGCGGACATCCCGACCGCGGCCAGCGCCTGCGCCACCCGCTCCCGCAGCTGCGCCCCGCGCAGCCCCAGGTTCGCCGGCCCGAACGCCACATCCTCGGCGACGGTCGGCAGGAAGAGCTGGTCGTCGGGGTCCTGGAAGACGATCCCCACCCGCCGGCGGACCTCGGCCAGCGTCGCCCGGTCGCCGCGGACCGGCAGACCGCCCACGGACACGTCCCCGGAGGCGGCGGCGAGGATTCCGTTGAGGTGCAGCACCAGGGTCGTCTTGCCGGCGCCGTTGGGCCCGAGCAGCGCCACCCGCTCGCCCGGGGCGACGGTCAGTGTGACCCCGCGCAGTGCCGGGTGCCCGTCCGGGTAGGCGTAGTGCAGGTCGCGTACGGCCAGCGCGGCAACGGTCTCCACCGGCGCAATCATGTCAGCACGAGCGCCGCCGCGGCGACACCCGCGGCGACCACCGGCACCGTCGCCGCAGCCGCCCACTGGGCTGCCGTCGCCCCGCCGGTCTCGCGCCACACCGCCGGCATCCGGCCGTCGTAGCCGCGGGCGAGCATCGCCAGGTAGACCCGCTCGCCCCGCTCGAAGGCCCGCAGGAAGAGCGCGCCGATGCCCGCGGCGAAGCCGCGCAGCTGCCAGAAGAAGCGCGGATCGTCACCGCGGGAGAGCCGGGCCACCCGCATCCGGCGGGACTCGCCGATCAGCACGTCCAGGTAGCGCAGCATGAACGTCGCGATCTGGGTCAGGATCTGCGGGCAACGCAGCCGGTCCAGCCCGAGCAGCAGGTCCCGGGTGCTGGTGGTCGCCGCCAGCAGCAGCGACGCCAGCACCCCGAGGGTGCCCTTGGCGAGGATGTTCCAGCCGCCGTAGAGGCCCTCGACGGCCAGCGACATGCCGAGCCACTGCACCCGCTCGCCGGCGGCGAGCAGCGGCAACGCGAACGCGAAAGCCACGAACGGCAACTCGATCAGCGCCCGGCTCAGCAGCCATCCCGGCCCCACCCGGGCCAGCGCCGCCACCAGCACCACCAGCAGGGCGTACGCGCCGAACGCCCAGAACGCCTCGCGGGGCGTGGCGACCACCGCGAAGGTGAAGAGCACCATCGCGACGATCTTCGCCTCGGGTGGGAGCCGGTGCACCGGGCTGGCCGTGTCCCGGTAGAGCACGTGGCCGTGGCCTGCGCCCAACGCTCAGCCCTTGAGCCCGGCGGCGGTGGCCCGGGCCGTGCCGGCGACCTCGCCGTCAGGACGACCGCCGTCGCGGGGGCGGACCAGCCGGAAGAGGCCACCGCCGACGGCGAAGGTGAGCAGCACCCCGGCGACACCGGAGAGCCCGGTGGAGAGGAAGTCGTTGCCGATGCCGCGGATGCCGTAGTCGGCCAGTGGGCTGTCGCCGAGTTCGTGCTCGCGGGCGGCCTGCGCCGGGCAGGAGCCGCCGATGACGTTCTCCTCGGCGTCGAAGACGCAGCCGTCGCGCAACGAGGAGTCCAGTCCGTCCGGGTGTGAGGAGGCGAAGTTGCTGACGACGCCGGCCAGGAGGAGCGCGACGAGGAGACCACCGAGAACGAAACCCCAGTGCTGCTTGCTCATCGGGCACCTTCGGTGACGGGCACCGGCACGGCCGGAGCGGTGAGCGGACGCCCGCGCAGGGCGTGGACCAGGTCGGGCCGGACCTTGGCGACGGTGACAACGGTGGTCGCGGTGATGAGCCCCTCGCCGATGCCGATCAGCACGTGCGAGCCGGCCATCGTGGCGGTCAGCGCGCCGAAGCCGGCGCCCAGGTCGGTGGTTCCGCCGAGCCGGTACTGCGCCACGAAACCCATCGCGGCGACCAGCACGCTGAGGACCGAGGCGACGAAGGCGGTCACCGCCAGACCACCTGCCGTGCGGGGCACCACCCGCAGCAGGAGGGCGATGAGCCCGTACGCCACGGCGGTGCCGAGGATCGCCATGTTGGTGATGTTCAGGCCGAGCATGGCGACGCCGCCGTCACCGAAGACCAGCGCCTGCACCACCAGGACGACGGCGACACAGAGCGCCCCGACCCAGGGCCCGACCAGCATCGCGGCGAGCGCGCCGCCGAGCAGGTGGCCGCTGACCCCGGCGGTGAAGATCGGGAAGTTGAGCATCTGGACGGCGAAGATGAAGGCGGCCACCAGGCCGGCCATCGGCGCCAGCCGGTCGTTGAGGCCCTGACGGGCGCGGAGCAGGCAGCCGGCGAGCGCGCCCACGGCGAAGACTGCGAAAGCAGCGGCCACGGGACCGTTGATGATCCCGTTGGAGATGTGCATCGCCACGGTTTCCACGTGATCTCCTGTCGGCGCGGAGGCGGGCGCTCACACGCCGCATCAGACTATTCACTTTCGGTCCTTGTTGCCATGAGTTTGCAACTGTTGGTTTGCGGCAGTTTCCGGCTCCGCAGCTCGGTTCACCGCCTGCGGCGCCCGCGCCCCCAACGCCCGCACGCCCCGAACCGCACACCGCTGCCCCGGCGGTAGGGTCGCCGGTATGACCGCAGCTGCCCGCCTCACCGCCGGCGATCCCGCGCCGGACTTCACCCTCGCCACCGACACCGGCCAGACGCTCACCCTCAGCGAGCTGCGCGGCCGCAAGGTGATCCTCTACGTCTACCCGGCCGCGATGACCCCGGGCTGCACCAAGCAGGCCTGCGACTTCCGCGACTCGCTCGCCTCCCTGCAGGCCGCCGGGTACGAGGTCGTCGGCATCTCCCCCGACAAGCCGGAGAAGCTCGCGAAGTTCCGCGAGCGCGACGCGATCACCTTCCCGCTCGTCTCCGACCCCGACAAGGCGGTGCTGACCGCGTACGGGGCGTTCGGCGAGAAGCAGCTCTACGGCAAGACCGTGACCGGGGTGATCCGCTCGACCTTCGTCATCGACGCCGACGGGAAGATCGAGAAGGCGCTCTACAACGTCCGGGCCACCGGGCACGTCGCTAAGCTCCGCCGCGACCTCGGCCTGGACTGACGCTCGGCGCCGGGCGAGACGGGATGAGTCGGGGCCGCCTGTCCCGGCTCGATGCACTCGGGACGTCACACCTAGTCGATACCGTGCGCCGGTGGTCAGATACCGGTACACCGCGGAAGCGCTGGCGGAGGCGGTCGCGCAGTCACGGAACATGGCCGAGGTGATGCGCCTGCTCGGGGTCCGCATCAGCGGCGGGTCCCACGCGCACCTCAGTCGCCGGATCAAGCACCTCGGCATCGACACCTCACACTTCACCGGCCGCGTCCACAACCGCGGCCGGTCAGGCCCCCGGACGCCGGTGCCGCAGCGGCTGGTCAAACTGCCGCCGGACTCCCGCCGGGTGCCGGGCACCACCCTCAAACACGCCCTGCGCATGATCGGGCTGCCTGACAAGTGCGAGAAGTGCGGTGTGGGCGCCACCTGGCAGGGGAGGCCATTGACGCTGCACGTGGATCACATCAACGGGGACTTTCTCGACAACCGCCCGGTGAACCTGCGCCTGCTCTGCCCGAACTGCCACAGCCAGACCGCCACGTACGCCGGCAACCGGAGGGGTCCGACGGTCGCACCGGACGTGGATTACGATGCGGAGGCTGTAACCCCCACCGGCTTTCCGATCGGCCGGCGCCTCCCGGGTCGCACCACCTGGTCATGGAAGGTACGGGTCTACAACTTCAAGGGGCCGTAGCCCAACGGCAGAGGCATGCGGTTTAGGTCCGCACCAGTGCGGGTTCGAATCCCGCCGGCCCTACCAGTGGATCCAGAGGCGCGCCCTGATTGCGCTGTCTCGCGCGTCACGATCGCGAGCAGCATGGGTGGCGCTTCGGCGAGCATGGCAGCCGTGAGCCTGCGTTTCGTTCTCGACCCGGAACTCTCCCCTCGGCTGCGCGAGCAGCTCGTCGACCTCTGGGTGGAGGTCACCAACGCCGGCGGGGCGGTGGGTTTCGTCCCGCCGGTCACCGCCGCGCAGGTGCGCCCGATGGCGGAGGCGACCTTCGCCGGGATCGCCGACGGTCCGGACCGGCTGCTGCTCGGCTACGCGGGCGAGCGCCCGATCGCGATGCTGATCTTCCGCGACAACCGGTTCCACCTGAAGCCGCACTGGTGCACTCTGATCCGGGTGATGGTCCACCCGGAGGCTCAGGGCCACGGCTACGGCGCGGAGATTATGCGGGAGGCCGAGCGGCTGGCGCCCACCCTGGGTTTCGAGGCGCTGCACCTGACGGTGCGGGGCGGCCTCGGGCTGGAGGAGTTCTACAAGCGTCTCGGCTACCGGGAGATCGGCCGGCTCCCGGGCGCGCTGCGGGTGGCCCCCGACGACGACCGGGACGAGGTGCTGATGTGGCGAGCGGTCGACATGTCAAGCGAATGAGTCCTTGACCCGTCCCGTCCGTGGTCGCCGCAGAGTTGCCCACCGGCCCATACTGAGAAGCGTGTGGATGTCGCGGTGGAGCCTTCGGTGAGCACAACCGGCCCGGCAACCCCGCGTCCGGTGGTGCTGATGTTGCCGTTCGCGGGAAGCTGGATCGTCGAGAACAGTCCGGCCCGCCGGGTCCCCAGTCACGGCACCGACGCCTTCGGCACGAGCCACGCCATCGACTTCGTGGCGGTCCGGGCGGGAAGGACAGCGCCGGTACGGGACTGGCGCACCGCGCTGACGGTGGAGCCGGTGCAGCGGTTCTACGCCTTCGATCAGGCGGTCTTCGCCCCAGCCGGCGGACGTGTCGTGTCCGCTCAGGACGGGGTGCCGGACCTGGCTGCCCGGCGCTCGCCGTTCGCCCGCATCGGGTACGCGCTGACTCAGGCAGCCCGGGCACGACAGGGTGCACGGGGACTGGCCGGCAATCACGTCGTCATCGAGCTGGCCGCAGGCCGCGGGTACCTCGTGGTGGCGCACCTGCGCTGTGGCACGGTGGCGGTGCGACCGGGTGAGTCGGTGGTGGCCGGGCAGCCGCTGGGCCGGTGCGGCAACTCGGGTAATTCGACCCAGCCGCATGTGCATGTCCAGGTCATGGATGACGTCGATCCGTTCGCCGCCACCGGGGTGCCGATCCTCTTCGCGCGCTACCGTGTCCACCGCCGCGACGGCGCCGACGAGTTCGTGGCGGAGGGCTTGCCGGACACCGGCGACATCGTCGAGCCGGCCGGCCCCGCAGACGGTTAGCCCGGCCGACCGAGTGGCCGGCGCAGGCGACGAGCAGCGCCGTTGCGTAGAGGCGGGTGGCGCAGCTCAGTCGGGCGCTTCGAGCGGGTCGCCGACAGCGAGCGTTCCTGGGCCGAGTGGGACCAGGTGCAGTCCGAACCGGGCCTTGCCGTCGACGGTGTGCCGCTGGGCCAGGGTGCGCAGCGGTTCCCGTCCCCGCACGCCACTGGCCTGGTCGACGGTGGTGACGACGCAGCGCCCGCACGACCCCGCGGCCCGGAAGCGCACCTGGCCGATACGCAGCCGCCGGCCGGCCCACTCCTCCTCGACCCACGGCCGGTCCGTGTCGGCGACCAGGTTCGGGCGGAAGCGCGTCATCGGCACGGCCGCGGCCTGCTCCTGGGCCAGCCAGCCGTTGAGCGCGTCCAGTGACGCCTGGTTCGCCAGCAGCAGCGGGTACTCGTCGGCGAAGCTGACCTGGTCACCGGTGTCGTAGGGACGGTCACCGGGGGCGAGGTGCCGGGCGGGCTGCCCCAGCCAGACCAGCCGGACCGGCCGGCCCAAGAGGGCGGTGAGCCAGTTGTCGGCCTCGGCTGTGACGGGCAGCGCCGGCACCGGCAGGCGGTTGCGGAAGACGCGTACCGGGATCGGGGTGACGTCGGCGGGCTCGGCGAGTGCGGGGCCGTCACCGTCGGCGGACCGCAGGGTGAGCCGGCCGGGGGACGCGGTCGCTTCCAGAGTGGCCAGGACCGGCAACTCGCGCTGGGTGAGGCCGACGCCGTCGCCGTCGATCAGCATCCACCGCCGGTCACCGGCGAGCCCCCACGGCCGCACCTCGGCCCGGTCCCGTGCGACGTCGCGCGCCCCCTTGACCGGGTACGTGTGGATCGAGACCAGCCTCATCCGGCGACCTGCTGCAGCGCCGGTCCACGCTCGGCGCGCGGGTTCGGCTTCTTGCGGCTGCCGCGGCGGCGTACGGCGAAGATGGCGCCCAGGATCACGTGCACGGTGATCGTGACGAAGACCAGCGTGGTCGCGTGCGAGCCCAGGGTCGCGGTCTGCGGGAAGATGAACAGCAGCTGACCGCCGAAGCAGAGGAGGAGGTTCGCGTAGCCGAACCACACGTGGAACTTCCGCAGCCGCGAGCCGGACTTCGCCAGCCCGAAGACGGAGATGGCGAAGTGGGCGTGAAGCACCATCAGCACCAGCCAGGCGCCCTGTGACGCGCTCGCCACGTCGTACTGGAGGGCGCTGACCGGAAGTTTGTCCGCCGGGTCCATGGTGCCGAACATCGGGATGAAGGTCATCAGCGAGCCGAAGAAGAAGACCGGCCAGGCGATCCAGCCGACCTGCTGGGCGCGCCGGGAGACGACCGCCCTGCGTACCCGGGTGGAGCTGGCGTGGACGGAGAGCGCCGACAGGATGCCGGCCATCAGCACCAGTTCGCCGAGGTTGCCGAGCACGGGGAAGAAACCGGCAAGACCGGCGACCATGGCCATCACCGAGGAGGCGACGACCAGGTTGAGGGCACGCGACTCGATCCAGAGCTGGGCGCCCGCGACGATGAGCGCGAGCCCGGTGAGGATGGCCGTCAGCGGCGGCCCGGCGGGCGCGTTGTCGTTGGCGTAGCGCAGGGTGTCCTGCCACTGCTCGGGCGCGAGTGCGAGGTGGACGATGTCGTGGTTGACGCCGTACGCGACCAGGGCGGCGGTGATCAGGCCGACGCTGACGGCGGCCGGGGTGCGCAGGGTCCACGCCACCTGCTGCCGGCGCAGCAGCACGAATCCCCACACGATGAGCAGCGGGGTGAGCAGGGCGTGGCCGATGAACCTCGGGGCGTTCAGGTCCGAGAGCAGCTCACCCTCGCCGATCCAGCGACCGAGGCCGAGTACCGCGTTCTCGTACGCCAGCAGTCCGGTCAGGACGAGCGGGATCAGGTCGGCGAGCTGGCGTCGGGTCACCAGGGCGCGGACGAACAGTCCGAAGAGCACGAGCTGGCCGAGGGCGATGAGCAGGAACAACGTCGAGAACACGAACGCCTCCGGGGGTGAGACGGGAAGATCAAGTGAAGCTATCCATGTTTCGTGATCCGCGTCACCCCCGTCCCGGCTACTGAACCGGGATCTACCCGGGAAGGGTCAGGTCGAGCCTCCTCACCAGGCGACGCCGATGCCGTCGCCGGGGTACCAGTGCCGGGCCGGTGTCTCGCGGTAGGCGAGGAATCGGCGGCCGGTCTTCTCGGCGTACTCGGCGAGCACGTTCGTGGCGGTGACGTTGTCGGTGAGCAGCAGCGCGCCCGGGGCGAGTTTCGCCTCGACCGCGGCGAATTCGCGCCGTTCGTGGGCCCGGCTGTGGTCACTGTCGTGCAGGAAGAGGTCAACCGGCCGGTCGAGGGCCTCGATCGAGGCGATGGAGTCGCCGATGACCAGGTCGACGACCTGGGACCAGGGTTCGCTGCGGGCGAGGTAGCCGGCTTCGGGGTTGATGTCCAGGGAGGTGACCCGGCCGGGGTGGCCTTCGGCGGCGTTGCGCAGCAGGGCGGCGGCGATGACGCAGCTGCCGAGTCCCTTGTCGACGCCGGTCTCGACGACGTGGGCGGGGCGGGTGGCGCGCACGATGGCGTACCAGCCGATGCGGCGGGCGTAGCGGACCTGCTTGTCGGCGAGGCCGCGGCGGGCGGCGCCGGCGGTGGTCTGCTCGATGTGACGGCGCAGCGTCTCGTCGCCTTCGATCTCGTCGAAGTACGCGCGGACCTGACCGACCGGCACGTCGCAGATGACGCTGACGAACCAGGCGAGGTGGCTGCGGCTGAGTTTGGTCAGGTCGTAGGTGTAGTTGTGGTGTTCGCGGGAGGTGACCAGCCAGCGGGCCGAGGTGCGCATGATCCGGCCGTTGTGCCGGCCGACCCGGGCGAGCCGCTTGGGGAAGGCGGCGACGGGGGCGAGCGGGGTACGGGCGATCGCCCGGCGGAGGCTGGTGACGTCCATCGGCAGTTTGTACCACCTGAACGGCTTTTTTCGATGGCCGGGCGGGCACCGTTTTTCCGGTGTTCGCCGGGTGGATGCCGGACCATTGCTGCTGAATGAACTTATGCATAGGCTGACGACGTGAATGACGGCCGTACGCCGGACGACTCCCCCGCCCGGGACCTGCTGGACCTCTTCGGCGAGATCCGGCTGACCCCGACGCAGCGGCGGATCGCCCAGAGCCTGGTCCGGCACGCCGCCTCGGCGCCGTACCTGTCGGCGGTCGAGGTCGCCGAACTGGCCGGCGTCAGCCAGCCCTCGGTCACCCGCTTCGCCGTCGCGCTCGGCTACGACGGCTATCCGGCGCTGCGCCGCCGGCTGCGCGAGATCACCACCGCCGCCGTGCCCACCGGCGGGGACGGCGACAACGCGCTGCAACGCGCGGTGCACGCCGAGCGGGCCAACCTGGCGCACCTGGCCGAGGCGCTGACCGACCTCAAACAGGTGACCGCCGCCGGGGAGCTGCTCGCCGCCAGCCGCCCGCTGCCGGTGCTGGGCCTGCGCGCCGCCGCGCCGCTCGCGGCGTACTTCGCCTTCTTCGCCGCCAAGGTCCACCCCGACGTGCGGGTGCTGGACTCCGGCGGCAGCCTCCTGACCGACCGGCTCGAACAGGCCCGCGCCGCCGGGGCGAGCGCCCTGCTGGCGATCGTGCTGCCCCGCTATCCGCGGGAGTCCCTGGCGGCGCTGCGCACCGCCCGCGAGATCGGCCTGCCGGTGGTGGCGATCACCGACTCGCCGGTCAGCCCCGCCGCCGAACACGCCGAGATCGTCCTGCCGGCCGCGGTCGGCACCCGGCTCGTCTTCGACCTGCACACCGCCCCGATGGCGTTGACGATGGTGCTGCTGCAGGCCGTCTGCGACGCCGCTCCCGCCGAGACGCAGCGCCGGCTGGAGGAGTTCGAGTCCGCAGCCGCCCGCCGCCAGCTCTTCGTCTGAATCCGGCCCCGGCCGGGATAGGAGTTCCCATGCAGCAGCCCGTCCGCGCCGCGCACGGCAGCGCGCTCACCGCCCGCGGCTGGCCGCAGGAGGCCGCCCTGCGGATGCTGATGAACAACCTCGACCCGGCCGTCGCCGAGCGCCCCGAGGATCTGATCGTCTACGGCGGCACCGGGCGCGCCGCCCGGGACTGGCCCTCGTACCACGCGCTGGTGCGCACCCTGACCACCCTCGGCGACGACGAGACGATGCTGGTCCAGTCGGGACGTCCGGTCGGGGTGCTGCGCACCCACGAGTGGGCGCCGCGGGTGCTGCTGGCCAACTCCAACCTGGTCGGCGACTGGGCGACCTGGCCGGAGTTCCGCCGGCTGGAGCAGCTCGGCCTGACCATGTACGGCCAGATGACCGCCGGCTCCTGGATCTACATCGGCACCCAGGGCATCCTGCAGGGCACGTACGAGACCTTCGCCGCGGTCGCCGCCAAGCTCGCCGGCGCCCGCGGCGGGGAGCATCTCGGCGGGGAGAGCCTGGCCGGCACGCTGACGCTCACGGCCGGCTGCGGCGGGATGGGGGGCGCGCAGCCGCTGGCGGTCACCATGAACGGCGGGGCCTGCCTGATCGTCGACGTCGACGCCGCCCGCCTGCACCGCCGGGTCCGCGAGCGCTACCTCGACGAGGTCGCCGACGACCTGGACGACGCCGTTGCCCGGGTGCTCGCCGCCCGGCGCGAGCGGCGGGCGCTCTCGGTCGGCGTCGCCGGCAACGCCGCCACCGTCTTCCCGGAGCTGCTGCGCCGCGGCGTGGAGATCGACATCGTCACCGACCAGACCAGCGCCCACGACCCCCTGTCGTACGTGCCGGAGGGCATCGAGGTCGCCGACGCGGCTGATTACGCGCGGCGGGCCCCCGAGGAGTACACCGAACGGGCCCGGGCGTCGATGGCGAAGCACGTCGAGGCGATGGTCGGTTTCCTGGACGCCGGCGCGGAGGTCTTCGACTACGGCAACTCGATCCGCGGCGAGGCGCAGCTCGGCGGCTACGCCCGGGCGTTCGACTTCCCCGGTTTCGTCCCGGCCTACATCCGGCCGCTCTTCTGCGAGGGCAAGGGCCCGTTCCGCTGGGCGGCGCTCTCCGGCGACCCGGCGGACATCGTCGCCACCGACCGGGCGATCCTGGAGCTCTTCGGCGACAACGAGCCGCTGGCCCGCTGGATCCGGCTCGCCGGCGAGCGAGTCGCCTTCCAGGGGCTGCCGGCCCGGATCTGCTGGCTGGGCTACGGCGAGCGGGAGGCCGCCGGGGTCCGGTTCAACGAGATGGTCGCCGCCGGGGAGCTGTCGGCGCCGGTGGTGATCGGCCGGGACCATCTCGACTGCGGCAGCGTCGCCAGTCCGTACCGGGAGACGGAGTCCATGCTGGATGGCTCGGACGCGATCGCGGACTGGCCGTTGCTCAACGCCCTGGTCAACACCGCAAGCGGCGCTTCCTGGGTCTCCATCCACCACGGCGGCGGAGTCGGCATGGGCCGGTCGCTGCACGCCGGGCAGGTCTGTGTGGCCGACGGCTCGGTGCTGGCCGGGCAGAAGATCGAGCGGGTACTCGCCAACGACCCGGCGATGGGGGTGCTGCGGCACGTCGACGCCGGCTACGACGACGCGGCCGCGGTGGCCGGAGCAACCGGCCTGCGCATCCCGATGAGCGAGCACTGAGGAGCCTGATGTCAAGCGACGACTTCCGCGCGCTCTGGGACCAGATCGTGCCGATCGGGCGCGACGAGCGGACCGGCGGCTACCTGCGCTACGCCTTCTCCGAGCCGGAGCTGCGGCTGCGGGACTGGTTCACCGCGCAGGCGCGGGCCCGGGACATGCCGGTGGAGGCCGACGGCAACGGCAACCTCTTCGCCTGGTGGGGCGACCCGCTCGCCGGCGGGGCGGTGCTGACCGGCAGCCACTTCGACTCGGTGCCCCAGGGCGGCGGGTACGACGGCCCGCTCGGCATCGTCAGCGCCTTCGCGGCCGTCGACGAGCTGCGTGCCCGGGGTGTCGTGCCGGCCCGGCCGATCGCGGTCGCGGCCTTCGTCGAGGAGGAGGGGGCGCGCTTCGGCGTACCGTGTCTGGGGTCCCGGCTGCTGACCGGGGCGATCACGCCGGCGCACGCGGCGGCGTTGACCGACCGGGACGGGGTGAGCTTCGCCGCCGCGCTCGGCGCCGAGCCGGCGGGTGCCCGGCCGGAGCTGCTGGGGCGCTTCACCGCCTTCGTGGAGCTGCACGTCGAGCAGGGGCTGGCCCTGGCCGACCTCGATTCGCCGGTGGCGGTGGCGAACCTGATCTGGCCGCACGGCCGGTGGCGGTTCGAGTTCACCGGCGAGGCGAACCACGCCGGCACCACCCCGATGACGGCCCGCCGCGATCCGATGCTGACCTTCGCCTTCACCGTGCTGGCGGCGAACAAGGAGGCCCGCCGGCTCGGCGCGCACGCCACGATGGCCCGGGTCCGGGTGGCGCCGAACGCCACCAACGCCATCCCCTCCAGCGTGGTCGGCTGGCTCGACGCCCGCGCGGCCGAGGAGGCGACCGTCACCGAACTGGTCGAGGCGGTACGCGCCAAGGCGGCCGAACGGGCCCGGCGCGACGGCACCCTGCTGGCGGTGACCGCCGAGTCGGTGACCCCGCCGGTCGGCTTCGACGCGGCCCTGGGCGAGCGGCTGCGTACCCTGCTGCGCTGCCCGCTGCTGCCGACCGCCGCCGGGCACGACGCCGGGGTGCTCGCCGCGCACCTGCCGACGGCGATGCTCTTCGTGCGCAACCCGACCGGGGTGTCGCACGCCCCCGCCGAGGGTGCCAACGATGAGGACTGTGCCGCCGGAGTCCGCGCCCTCGCCGACGTGCTGGCGGGGCTGACCGGTCCCGCCCAGCCGACCGCATCGGCACAACCGGCCCAGCCGATCGCGCCGGCGGAGCCGGCATGAGGCTGCACGCCGAGTACGCCTGGCTACCGGGCGCGGCCGAACCCTCCCGTGACGTGCTGATCGAGGTCGCCGACGGACGGTTCGGTGCGGTCACCGCCGGAGTCCCCGCGCCGGCCGGCGCCCGGCGCCTGCCCGGGGTGACCCTGCCGGGGCTGGCGAACGCCCACTCGCACGCCTTCCACCGGGCGCTGCGCGGCCGCACCCACGGCGGGCGGGGCGACTTCTGGAGCTGGCGGGAGCAGATGTACGCGGTGGCGGACCGGCTGGATCCGCAGCGCTACCTGGCGCTGGCCCGCGCGGTCTACGCCGAGATGGCGCTGGCCGGCATCACCTGCGTCGGGGAGTTCCACTACCTGCACCACGACCGCGACGGCGGCCGCTACGCCGACGCGAACGCGATGAGTGAGGCGCTGGTGGCCGCCGCCGCGCAGGCCGGCATCCGGATCACCCTGCTGGACACCTGCTACCTGAGCGCCGGGGTCGACGGCGCCCCGCTCACCGGGGCGCAGCGACGATTCGGGGACGGCGACGCCGACCGCTGGGCACAACGGGTGGACGCCTTCGCCCCGGCCGGCGGCCACGTCCGCGTCGGCGCGGCGGTGCACTCGGTGCGGGCGGTGCCGGCCGCGCAGCTGCCGGTGGTCGCGGCGTGGGCACGGGAGCGGGACGCGCCGCTGCACCTGCACCTGTCGGAGCAGCCCGCCGAGAACGAGGCCTGCCAGGCGGCGTACGGCCGCAGCCCCGCCGAGCTGCTCGCCGACGCCGGCGTGCTCGGGCCGCGCACCACGGCAGTGCACGCCACCCACCTCGGTGACACCGATGTACGGCTGCTCGGCACGAGCCGTACCGGGGTCTGCTTCTGTCCCACCACCGAACGGGACCTGGCCGACGGGATCGGGCCGGCGCCGCAGCTGGCCGCGGCCGGCAGCCCGCTGAGCCTCGGCAGCGACAGCCACGCCGTCATCGACCCGTTCGAGGAGGCCCGCGGGCTGGAGCTGGACGAGCGGCTGCGCAGCCGGGTCCGCGGGACCTTCACCGCGGCCGAGCTGCTGAGCGCCGCGAGCCGCGCCGGGCACGAGGCGCTCGGCTGGTCCGACGCGGGCGGCATCGCCACCGGACAGCGCGCCGACCTGGTGACGGTCGCCCTGGACCGGGTCCGTACCGCCGGGGTGCCGCCGACCGGGGTCCTCTTCGCCGCCGGCGCCGCCGACGTCACCGACGTGCTGGTCGACGGCCGGCCGGTGGTCACCGCCGGGATGCACACCACTGTGGACGTCCCCGCCGAACTCGGCGCCGCGATCTCGGCGGTGACGCGATGAGCGGCCGGGACGGAGCGAGCCTGCTCGTCGACGGCATCGGCGAGCTGGTGACCAACTCGCCGCACGGTGACGGACCGCTCGGCCTGCGGCACGACGCCGCGCTGGTCATCGTCGACGGCCGCATCGTCTGGGTCGGCGACACCCGGCAGGCCCCGGCGGCCGACCGGCGGCTCGACGCCGGCGGGGCAGCCGTGCTGCCGGGCTTCGTCGACAGCCACGCCCACCTGGTCTTCGCCGGCGACCGGGCCGGGGAGTTCGCGGCGCGGATGGCCGGACAGCCGTACACCGGCGGGGGGATCCGCACCACCGTCGCCGCCACCCGCGCCGCGAGCGACGACGTGCTGCGCGCCGGTGTCGCCCGGCTGGTCGGTGAGGCGCTGCGGCAGGGCACCACCACCATCGAGATCAAGAGCGGGTACGGCCTCACCGTCGCCGACGAACTCCGCTGCCTGCGCATCGCCGCCGAGTTCACCGAGGAGACGACGTTCCTCGGCGCGCACACCGTGCCGGCCGAGTACGCGTCGGACCCCGACGGCTACGTCGACCTGGTCTGCGGGCAGATGCTGGCGCAGGCCGCGCCGTACGCGCGCTGGGTCGACGTCTTCTGTGAACGGGGCGCCTTCGACGCCGACCAGACCCGGCGGGTCCTCCTCGCCGGACGGGCGGCCGGTCTAGGGCTGCGCCTGCACGGCAACCAGCTCGGCCCCGGCCCGGGAGTGCGGCTGGCGGTGGAGCTGGGCGCCGCCAGCGTCGACCACTGCACCCACCTCGACGACGCCGACGTGGCGGCGCTGGCCGGCTCGGACACGGTCGCCACGTTGCTGCCCGGTGCGGAGTTCTCCACCCGGTCGCCGTACCCGCACGCGCGGCGGCTGCTCGACGCGGGGGTGACGGTGGCGCTCGCGACCGACTGCAACCCCGGCTCGTCGTACACCTCGTCTATGCCGTTCTGTGTGGCGCTGGCCGTACGGGAGATGGGGATGACCCCGGCGGAGGCGGTGGCCGCGGCGACCGCGGGTGGCGCGGCGGCGCTGCGCCGCGACGACCTCGGCCGGCTCGCCCCCGGCGCCCGCGCCGACCTGATGATCCTCGACGCCCCGACCCACCTGCACCTCGCCTACCGGCCGGGGGTGCCCCTGGTCCGCCAGGTTCTGCGCAACGGAGTACCGCTATGACGACCGTGACAATTCAGCCCACCGGCATCACCACCGCCGACCTGCTCGCCGTGGCCCGCGGCGACGCGAAGGTCGCGCTCGCCGACGCCACCGTGGCGGCGATGGCGGCCAGCCGCGCCATCGTGGACGGGATCGAACGCGACGGCCGGCCTGTCTACGGCGTCTCCACCGGCTTCGGCGCGCTGGCCAACACCTTCATCGCTCCCGAACGTCGCGCCGAACTGCAGCACGCGCTGATCCGCTCACACGCCGCCGGCGTCGGCGCGCCGATGCCGCGCGAGGTGGTGCGGGCGATGATGCTGCTGCGGGTACGGTCGCTGGCGCTGGGCCGCTCCGGCGTACGCCCGCTGATGGCGCAGGCGCTGGTGGACCTGCTCAACGCCGACATCACCCCGTGGGTGCCCGAGCACGGTTCGCTCGGCGCCTCCGGGGACCTGGCGCCGCTGGCGCACTGCGCGCTGGCCCTGCTCGGCGAAGGCTGGGTGCTCGGCCCGGCCGGCGAACGGCTCGACGCCGGTCCGGCCCTGGCCGCGGCCGGGCTGCGCCCGATCGCGCTGGCCGCCAAGGAAGGGCTGGCACTGATCAACGGCACCGACGGGATGCTCGGCATGCTGCTGCTGGCGATCGCCGACGCGAAGCACCTGTTCACCATGGCCGACGTGACCGCGGCGCTGGCGATCGAGGCGATGCTCGGTTCGGAGCGGCCGTTCCTGCCGGAGCTGCACGCCATCCGCCCGCACCCCGGCCAGTCGGTCTCGGCGGCGAACATCCACCGGCTCCTGCAGGGCTCGGCCATCATGGACTCCCACCGCGACGACCTCGCCCACGCGGTGCAGGACGCCTATTCGATGCGCTGCGCCCCGCAGGTCGCCGGCGCCGCCCGGGACACCCTCGACTTCGCCGAGACCGTCGCCGCCCGGGAGCTGCTCTCCGTGGTGGACAACCCGGTGGTGCTCACCGACGGGCGGGTCGAGTCGACGGGCAACTTCCACGGCGCGCCGCTCGGCTTCGCCGCCGACTTCCTCGCCATCGCCGCCGCCGAGGTCGGTGCGATCGCCGAACGACGCGTCGACCGGCTGCTGGACGTCACCCGCTCCCGTGACCTGCCGGCCTTCCTCTCCCCCGACGCCGGCGTCAACTCCGGGCTGATGATCGCCCAGTACACCGCGGCCGGGATCGTCGCCGAGAACCGGCGGCTCGCCGCCCCCGCCTCGGTCGACTCGCTGCCGACCAGCGGCATGCAGGAGGACCACGTCTCGATGGGCTGGGCGGCGACCAAGAAGCTGCGCACGGTCCTGACGAACCTGACCAGCCTGCTCGCCGTGGAGCTGCTCGCGGGCGTACGCGGACTGCAGCTGCGGGCCCCGCTCACGCCGTCGCCGGCCGGTCAGGCGGCGGTCGCGGCGCTGGCCGGGGTGGCCGGCGAACCCGGACCGGATGTCTTCCTCGCGCCGGTGATGGAGCGCGCGGCGGCCGTCGTCGCCGGCCCACAGCTGCGGGCCGAAATCGAGACGCGGATCGGCCCCCTGGGCTGACCCGGTGTTCCTGACGGACCGGCCCGGGAGCGGCGGGGCCGGCTGCGCTGCGGCTAGTAGGCTGGCTCCCCGTGGGAATGTACGGGGAGTACCTGCGCGTCACGCCCGACGAGCTGGCGCGCAGCATCGCCGACCCGGTCTGGGGGCGGCAGCTCGCCGACTCGGTGATCGAGGCGGAGTTCGTCGAGGAGCCGGCCGAGCCGCGCAACTACGGCACCGACAAGTCGTGGCACGGGCTGCAGTACCTGTTGCAGCGCGCCGGCTTTCCGCTGGACATCGTCACCGGCGAGCAGTCGTTCGTCGAGAAGCTGGAGAACTGGGACGAGCTGGAGGGCTCCGAGGTCGACTGGGGCGCCGGCCCGCCCGGCTATCTCACCCCCGAGCAGGTGAAGCTCGCCGCGGAGCTGCTGGCCCGTACGCCGTTCGAGAAGCTCATCGAGGGCGTGGAGCCGGCCGAGCTGATCCGCGAGCACATCTACCCGCAGGTCTGGGACCGTCCGGGTCAGCTGGAAGAGCTCGGTCACCACTACGACTACCTGCCGGCCTACTTCGCCGCGGCCGCCCGGGCCGGCGACGCCGTCATCTGCTGGATCGCCTGACGGCGCTCGCCGGGCCCCGGTCGGCGGGAAGTGCCGGGAGTTCAGTCGGCGGGCGGCAGCACCCGGGTGACCAGTACGGCCAGCTCGCGCAGGGCCTTGCCCCGGTGGCTGACCGCGTCCTTCTCGGTCGGGGTCAGCTCCGCGTTGGTGCGGGTCTCGCCGTCGCCGAGGAAGATCGGGTCGTAGCCGAAGCCGCCCGCGCCGCGCGGTGCGCGCAGCAGCCGGCCGTTCTGGCGCCCCTCCACCAGGTGTTCGAGCCCACTGGGGAGCACCAGCGCGATCGCGCAGACGAAGGCCGCGCCGCGCCGGTCGTCGGGCAGGTCGGCGATCTGCGCGAGCACCAGCTCCAGGTTCGCCTTGTCGTCGCCGTGCCGGCCGGACCAGCGGGCGCTGAGCACACCCGGCATGCCGTTGAGTGCCTCGACGGTCAGGCCGGAGTCGTCGGCGACCGTCGGCAGCCCGGTGTGGTGGCAGCCCTCGCGGGCCTTGAGCAGCGCGTTCTCGCCGAAGGTCAGCCCGGTCTCCGGGGTCTCCGGGTACGGATCGACGTCGTCGAGCCCGACCAGGGCGATCCGGTGCCCGCCGAGCGCGGTGTCCAGGATGCGCTGCAGCTCGACGAGCTTCTTGCGGTTGCGGGTCGCCAGCAGGACAGTGTTCACGCTGGCACCTCCGCGAGCCCGAGGGCCGCCCGCTGCGCCCGGGCCAGCTCGGCGCAGCCGAGCCCCGCCAGGTCGAGCAGGGCGTCGTGCTGGGCGCGGGTGAAGACCCCCGCCTCGCCGGTGCCCTGCACCTCGACGTACTCCCCGGCGCCGGTGCAGACGACGTTCATGTCCACCTCGGCGGCGACGTCCTCGACGTAGTTGAGGTCCAGCCGGGGCTCGCCGTCGATGATGCCGACGCTGACCGCCGAGACCGAGCGGTGCATCACCGCGGCGGGCTTGCCGGCCAGCGACTTCCGCTCGGCCAGCCAGTTCACCGCGTCGTAGAGCGCCACGTACGCGCCGGTGATGGCGGCCGTACGGGTGCCGCCGTCGGCCTGCAGCACGTCGCAGTCGAGCACGATCGAGTTCTCACCGAGCGCCTTGAGGTCGACGCAGGCCCGCAGGCTGCGCCCGATCAGCCGGGAGATCTCGTGGGTCCGGCCGCCGATGCGGCCCTTGACGCTCTCCCGGTCGGAGCGGGTGTTCGTGGCCCGGGGCAGCATCGCGTACTCGGCGGTCACCCAGCCGAGCCCGGAGCCCTTGCGCCAGCGTGGCACCCCCTCGGTCACGCTCGCGGTGCAGAGCACCCGGGTGTCGCCGAACTCGACGAGCACCGAGCCCTCCGGGTGGATGCTCCACTGCCGCGTCAGGGTCACCGGTCGGAGTTGGTCGGGCGCGCGCCCGTCAGGTCGTGCCATGGCGAAGAGCCTATGCGCTGCCGGCCTCGCCGTGAGCAGCGGTCCGGCTCGCCACCCGGGCGGTTCCGCGCCGGGCGATGATCAGATGTCGTACCGGGCGCCGGGGCGGACCACCTCGAGCGGACCGCCGTAGACCGCGGCGGCCGCCGCGACGGTCTGCGCCTCGCTGCCCCAGGCGTCGACCAGGTGGGTCAGGAGCAGCCGCCCCACCCCGGCCTGCTGGGCCGCCTCCCCCGCTTCCCTGCCGGTCAGGTGCAGCCCGGGCGGGTTCTGCGGGCCGTCGAGGTAGCTGGCCTCACAGAGGAAGACGTCGGCGCCGTCGGCGAGCCGGACCAGCGCGTCGCAGGGTGCGGTGTCGGCCGAGTAGCAGAGCACCCGGCCTTCGTGTTCCAGCCGGATCCCGTACGTCTCGACGGGGTGGTTGACCCGCGCCAACGTGACCGTGAACGGACCGATCCCGAAGTTGCCCTCGCTGAGGGTCCGGAAGTCGTAGACGTCCTCGACGGACTCGATCTCGGCGTCGGCGCTGTAGGCGCCGGCGAGGCGCTGGGCCGCGCCGGCCGGGGCGTAGAGCGGCAGAGGCTCGTGCGGACCGTCCGGGGCGTAGCGGCGCACCACCACGTAGGAGACGGCGTCGAGGATGTGGTCGCCGTGCAGGTGGCTCAGGAGGACCGCGTCGACGGCGTGCAGCCCGGCGTAGCGCTGCAGCGCCGAGAGCGACCCGGTGCCGAAGTCGAGCAGGAGCCGGAAGCCGTCGGCCTCCACCAGATATGCCGAGCAGGCCGACTCCGGGCCGGGGAAGCTGCCGGCGCATCCGAGAACGGTCAGGCGCATCGGCCCGCCCCGCGACCGCCCCCGACACGACGGGATCCCGGACAGCGGCCCCCGTCGACCATTACCGACGATTCACGCACGCAGGGCAGCCTACGCCGCAGCCCGCGCAACGTCGGAACAGCCGGGACAACTTGTCGCCAAGGTGACACCTTGGGCGTTGTTCGGCGACCGTCACGCCCAGAGCTGGCCGTCGAGCGCGTCCTCGGCCTCGGCGAGCGTGCCGGCGTACGCGCCGGTGGAGAGGTACTTCCAGCCGCCGTCGGCGACGACGAAGGCGACGTCGGCGCGCTTGCCCTGCTTGACCGCCTCGTGCGCCACCGCCAGCGCGGCGTGCAGGATCGCCCCGGTGGAGAAGCCGGCGAAGATGCCCTCGACCTCGACCAGCTGCCGGGTACGCAGCACCGCGTCGCGGGTGCCGACCGAGAAGCGGCGGTTGAGCACGCCGGCGTCGTAGAGCTCGGGGACGTAGCCCTCGTCGATGTTGCGCAGGCCGTAGACCACTTCGCCGTAGCGCGGCTCGGCCGCGACGATCTGAATCTCCTCGACCTTTTCCCGCAGGTAGCGGCCGGTGCCCATCAGGGTGCCGGTGGTGCCGAGGCCGGCGACGAAGTGGGTGATCGTGGGCAGGTCGCGCAGCAGCTCGGGACCGGTCGTCTCGTAGTGCGCCCGGGCGTTCGCCTCGTTGCCGTACTGGAAGAGCATCACCCAGTCCGGGTGCTCGGCGGCGATCTGCTTGGCGGTGGCGACCGCCTGGTTGGAGCCGCCGGCGGCGGGCGAGAAGATGATCTCGGCGCCGTACATGCGCAGCAGCTGCACCCGCTCGGCGGAGACGTTCTCCGGCATCACGCAGACCAGCCGGTAGCCGCGCAGCTTGGCGACCATCGCCAGCGAGATGCCGGTGTTGCCGCTGGTCGGTTCGAGGATGGTGTCGCCGGGGCGCAGCCGGCCGGCCCGTTCGGCCTCGCGGACCATGAACAGGGCCGGCCGGTCCTTGATGCTTCCGGTCGGGTTGCGATCCTCCAGCTTCGCCCAGAGCCGCACCGGCGGGGCGCCCTCGGGCACCGTCGGCGACAGGCGCGGCAACCCCACCAGGGGGGTCTCGCCGCAGGCGTCCAGCAGGCTGTCGTATCGCGTCATGACCGGATCCGCCTCAGCGAACCAGTGCGCGAGCGGAGCCGTTGCCCAGCATCGCCGCGGCGGCGGCGAAGCCGAACGCGCCACCGGCGACCGCGGGCAGCACTGTCACGCTGTCACCGTCGGTGAGCTTGGCGTCGAGCGCCCCGAGGAAGCGGACGTCCTCGTCGTTGACGTAGACGTTGACGAAGCGGTGCAGCACGCCCTCCTCGGTCACCAGCCGGGCCCGCAGGCCGGCGTGCCGGGAGTCGAGGTCGGTGAGCAGGTCGGCGAGGGTGTCGCCGGAGCCCTCGACCACCTTGGCGCCGCCGGTGTAGCTGCGCAGGATCGTGGGGATGCGAACTTCGATGGCCATGATGTCGTACTCCAAATCGCAGAACCGCAAGGTGACGGAAGAAAAGAAGGAGGTGCCGTACGCGCTGAGAAGTCAGCGGTCGGAACACTCGTAGTCGACCGCCGCCGGGCTCTGCCCGAACATGTACGACTGCACGGCGTGCGGGTCCACCCCGGCCTCGACGATCCGCACCGGCTCCTCGGTCACCACGCCGTCGACGATCCGGAATGACCGGATCTCCTCGGTCTCGGCGTCCTGCGTCGAGACCAGCAGGTAGTGCGCCCCGGGCTCGCCGGCGAAGGCGACGTCGGTGCGTGACGGGTACGCCTCGGTGGCGGTGTGCGAGTGGTAGATGATCACGGGCTCTTCGTCCCGGTCGTCCATCTCGCGCCACACCCGCAGCTGCTCCATGGAGTCGAACTCGTAGAAGGTCATGGAGCGGGCGGCGTTCTCCATCGGGATGTGCCGGGTCGGGGTGTCGCGCCCGATCGGGCCCGCGACGACGCCGCACGCCTCGTCCGGGTGGTCCCGACGCGCGTGCGCGACAATCGCGTCGATGATCGACCGGTCTACGCTCAGCACGAGTCAGAGCCTACCGCCTACCGGCGGCACGACGCTAAGTGGGAACGGTCACCCACCTGCGCAGACGTCGCGTTCGCGCAGTTCAGCGCGGTGCGGGACGGGCGGCAGGGCGGCGGCGCGGTCCACAGCGTGGACTCCGGCTCACTCCTCGGACCACCGGGCGTTGGCGGGATGACCGATCAGCGCCTGCAGCAGCGACTCCTGCAGGTAGCCGAGGTAGGCGTAGACGGAGAGCTGGAAGACGCGGCTGGAGGCGGGGTCGGCCGAAACCGCCTGCCCCAGCTCCTCCTCGATGTCGGTCCCGGCGGTGATCTCCAGGCGCACCGCCATGGCGAGCCGGACGTCGTTGATCGCCCGCAGCCAGGTCTCGGCCTCCTCGGCGTCGAGGCGGACGGTGCCGCCGCCGCGTGGCGGCAGCGCCGCCAGGATCGCGCCGGCCTGATCGATCTTGGCGGTCTTGAGATCGCCCTCGGTGTAGCGGCGGTACTCGGCCGAGTCCTGCGGGTCGTCGGGGTAGACGTCGGGGAAGAGCCGGCCGACGACCGGGTCGCCGTGGTCGAAACTGTCGGTGAGCAGGGCCACGATCTCGTCGGCGACCCTGCGCAGCACCCGCACCTCGTCGGCGGAGAAGGTGGCGAGGTAGCTGTCCCCGCTGCGGTGGAAGGTGCTCATGACCGGTCCACCGTCGCCCAGAGCCCGTAGCCGTGCAGCTGCGCGGCGTCGTGCTCCATCCGCTCGCGGGCGCCGCTGGAGACCACGGCCCGTCCCTTGTGGTGCACGTCGAGCATGAGCTGTTCGGCCTTCTCCCGGCTGTAGCCGAAGACACGTTGGAAAACCCAGGTCACGTACGTCATCAGGTTGACCGGGTCATCCCACACGACCGTGACCCAGGGTCGGCCGGAGTCGGGCACCTCTCGGGTGTCCGGGGTCTGCACCGGCGCTGTCTGCGGAGCCGCCATGCCCCCATCGTGCCACCGCCCGCGCCCGGACGGTGAATCGGAACACGGTGATCAGGCCAGCAGGATGCCGTGGTCCACCGCGTCGGCCAGCACCGGCTCGAACGCCAGCCGGACCGCCTCCACCCGCTGCGACAGATCGCGCAGCAGCTCCAGCTCGATCTCACGCAGGGCCCGCTGCGACCAGATCCGCGCGCGGGTCTGGTCGGCGTTCTCCGGGGCCCGCCAGTGCTGGTAGCAGCTGCCGCTGAGCGCCAGCCCCACCGGGGGCAGCACCTCGTGACGGCCGGCCGCCGGGTGGACGTCGAGTGCGGCGAGCGCGCCGGGGCCGCTCAGGGCGGCGATCCCGCCGGTGGTGGTGACCAGCAGCACCCTGCCGGTGTCACGGCTGCGCCCGTTCTCCGCCAGGCCCCAGCTCACCGCCCGGATGATCCGGCGGCGTACGTCGGGCTCGGCGGTGCCGCCGAAGACCAGCGCGTACCCGTCGTCGATCAGCTGGTCGACGGTCGCGTCGCACTCGGCGGTGGCCAGCAGGGAGAGCGCGTGCAGCTCCCGGTCGAGCACGGCCGCCAGCGAGGCGGGACCGCCGCAGAAGACGATCTCACGGACCACCCGCAGGTGGATGTTGGCCAGTTCGAGGGAGACGTTCTGCCGCAGCCGGTGGACCGCGGCGCGGACGTGGCTGTCGAACCGTCCGGCCCAGTCGCTGCCGGCGACGGTCGCGGCCACACTCACCCGGCGGGTGGTCTCGGCCCCCTCCGGCGGGCTCTGACTGGCCCGGCGCAGTCCTTCCCGGGACGACCAGCAGACCAGCGCGCGCCGGACCTTCTCGGCATCACCGGGGGGCACCGGCAGCCACGGGGCGTCGGCCAGCGCCGGCACCGAGGCGAGCAACGCCACCCGGTGGGCGTCGACGCTGATGGCGACCGGGTCCAGCCCGGCGCCGTCCTCGGCCGGCCAGCCGGCCGCGCCGGGGGTGACGGCGAAGAAGACCTCCACGCCGGTGGCCGCGAGCTCGGTGAGCAGGTCGAGGTCGGCCCGGTCGAAGCTCTGGTCGGCCCCGATGACGAACAGAACGGCTCCCCCGCGGGCCGCGGCCTCCAGCAGCACCCGGACCCCGGCGACACCGAGCGAGGCGGTGTCCGGGCAGTCCACCACCCCGAAGTGGCGCAACATCGGGTTGGGGCTGGTCAGCTGGGTGCGCCGGGGTGGGCGGGTGGGGTGGCCGGCACCGGAGTGCGGCTGCCGGGAACCGGGGACGTAGGCCGTGCGCCGGGCGCTGCGGCCGTAGCCGACCGCGAGGTAGCTGCCGTCCGGGACGGTCACCGCCGCCAGGTCCGTCTCCAGCAGCGCCGCCAGCACCGCACGCCGGCCGGCGCCGGCCGGGCCCGTCACGATGACCGCGAGCGGTTCGTCCGGGCCGGTACGGCCACTGTGCGGGCGGGGAGCGGGAACGGAGACCGTACTGCGCAGGCGATCGTGGTTGAGATCAGTGGCGGGGCGACGAGCGCCGGGCTCCATCTGATGGCCTCCCTGGCCAGGGGTGAGCGGCCGTGAGTCAGCCGGTCGGACAATCCGGTGCGGGGATCAGAAGAATACGGACCATCCGGAGTGGATCGGTAGAGATGGGATACTCAGCAACAAGCACCACACTACTCAATTCCACAGAGTCACCATACCTGCGCGGAGCGATATTGCTCGATATGCTGCCACGATGAGTTCCTGGCGCTTCGTGGGCCGTACCGGCGAGCTCGCCCGCCTCGTCAGCGCCGCCGAGACCGGCGGCCGGGGGATCTTCTTCAGCGGCGCGGCCGGCGTCGGCAAGAGCCGGCTGCTGCGCGAGGGCAGCGCCGCCCTGCCGCCGGAACGCTTCGCGCTCTGGTCGGCCTCGGCGACGCTCGCCACCTCCGGCCTGCCCTTCGGCGGCCTGGCCCAGGTGCTCCCCGCCGACCAGCCACCGAACCTCCCCGCCGCGGGCGTGCTGCGCTGGGCGCTGGACACCCTGCACCGCCAGGCCGCCGGACGGCGCATCGTGCTCGCCGTCGACGATGCCCACCTGCTCGACGCCTCCTCGGCCGCGCTGGTCCACCTCATCGCCCGCTCCGACAACGCCACCGTCATCGGCGCCTGGCTCGAGGGCAGCCAGCTGCCGCTGCCCGTACGGGCACTCTGGACCGACGACCTGGCCGACCTGGTCGACATCGGCCCGCTCGGGCTCGACGACACCGCCGAACTGATCGCCGGACTCGTCGGCGGGCCGGTCGCGCCGGCCAGCGCGCAGCGGCTCTGGCGTCTGGCCGGCGGCAACCCGCTGCTGGTGCGGGAGCTGATCGAAGCCGCCAGGCGCGGCGGGGAGCTGAGCGAGGCGTACGGCCAGTGGCAGTGGAGCGGCCGGCTCGCCATCGCCCCGACCCTCGCCGACCTCATCGACGCCCGCATCGGCCAGCTCGACCCCGGGTTGCGCATCGTCGCCGAGTACGTCGCCTTCGGTGAGCCGCTCGGCCTCGACCTGCTCATCCGGGCGACCACCGCCGCCGAGGTCGAACAGGCCGAGGAGCTGGGGCTGGTCTCGGTCACCCGGCACGAACCGGAGCCGACCGTACGGCTGGCGCAGCCCCTCTACGGCGAGATCGTCCGGCAGCAGTGCCCGGTCAGCCGGGCCCGCCGCCTCAAGACGCAGCTGGCCGACCTGCTCGCCCAGTCCGCCGAGCGGCGCGGCGACGACCTGCTGCGGGTCGCCGTCTGGCGACTCGACTGCGGCGACTCCCCCAGCCCTCGCCTGCTGCTGACCGCCGCCCAGGAGGCCTCCGTCCGGTACGACGTGCCCCTGGCCACCCGCCTCGCCCGCGCGGCGGTGGCGGCCGGCGGTGGCTTCGACGCCCGCGAGCTCCTCGCCGCCCTGCTGACCTTCAACGGGCAGTCGGACGAGGCGCTGGCCCTGCTCGACGACCGCGCCGACAGCGACGGCAGCGAGCTGCGCCGGGCGCGCCGGCTCACCATGCGAGCGCTGGTCACCTACTGGGGACAGTGCCGCACCGACGGCGTCGAGGAGCTGGCCGAACAGGGCGCTACCTTCGGCGACCCGGGCGCCCGCGGCCTGGTGCGTTCCTTCGAGGCGGCGATGCGGCTGCACCAGCTGGACGTCGCCGCCGCACGGCGCCTCTGCGACGAGGTGCTCGCCCAGCCCGCTCTGCCCACGGCGGCGCAGACATTCGCCCACTGCACCCTCGGATACCTGCACGCGGTCAAGGGGGAGCTGCTGACCAGTGAGAAGGTGCTGGCCGCCGTCCGGGACGACAGCGACCGGTGGCGCGCGCAGATGCCGTACCTGCAGCTGGCACTGGAGGTGGCCGACGGCACCCGGCTCGCGCTCGGCGCGGATCTCGCCGGGCTCGACGCGATCGTCGCCGACGAGTTCGCCGACCTCTTCGCCGCCGGCGACTTCCACCTCGCCGGCGGCTTCCTGTCGGTGCTGCGCGCCTACGCCGCGCGGCTGCGCGGCCGCAGCGCGGACGCCCTGCGGACCAGCCTCGGCGCCTGCGCCCTGCTCACCACCAGCCGGATCTTCGCCAGCCTGGCCCACGCCGAGCGGGCCCAGGCCGCGGCGCTGCGCGGGGAGCTCTCCTGCGCCCGGGAGGCGATGGCCGAGTCGGACCGGGTGCACACCCCGGCAGTGGAGATGGTCTATCCGTGGCGGGAACAGGCCCGCGCGGCGGTCGCCGCCGGCGGCGGTGACCTCACCGGCGCGCTGCGCCACCTGGGGGCGCTGGTGCTGCGACTGCAGAACGACGGCCTCGCCGGGCACGAGGTGCGGGCCCTGCACGACCTGGTCCGCCTCGACCGGCCGCGGACCCCGGTCGGGGTGGCGGCGCACGGCGGGACGCGGCCGACCGCCGCCCAGCGCCTTGCCGAGCTGGCAGAGGTCGTCGAGGGACCGCTGCCGCCGGTGCTGGCGTGGCACGCCCGCGCACTGACCACCGGTCCCGGCACCGAACTGCTCGCCGTCGCCGGCACCTTCGAGGAGATGGGACTGCACCTCTACGCCGCCGAAGCCGCCGCCCAGGCCGTGCGGCGCCTGCGCGACAACCGGCATTCCAGCCTGGCCGCGCAGCGTCGGCTGACCGCCCTGCTCGCCCGCTGCGATGTCGTCCGCACGCCCGCGCTCGCCGGCAGCCGTCCCGTGCTGACCGCCCGCGAATCCGAGATCGCCCGGCTCGCCGCAACGGGCACCCCGAGCCGGGGCATCGCCACACGGCTCTATCTCTCGGCGCGCACCGTCGACAACCACCTGCAACGCATCTACCGCAAACTCGGCGTCGCCGGGCGGCCGGAACTGCCGGCCGCCCTGGCCGCGATGCCGGACCACGTTCACGGCGGTGGCGGCTGAACCCTAGGCTGGGGCGGTGACCGCATTTAGCCCGTCCATGCTGACCGACCACTACGAGCTGACCATGATCAGCGCGGCGTTGCAGGACGGCACCGCCGACCGGCGTTGTGTCTTCGAGGTCTTCACCCGGCGACTGCCCACCGGCCGCCGCTACGGGGTGGTCGCCGGCACCGGACGGCTGATCGACATGATCCGCGACTTCCGCTTCGACGCCGACGAGGTCGCGTTCCTGCGCCGCACCGGAGTCGTCGACGAGACAACCGCCGCCTGGCTGGCCGACTACCGCTTCCGCGGCGACATCGAGGGCTACGCCGAAGGCGAGCTCTTCTTCCCCAACTCCCCGGTGCTCACCATCTCCGGCACCTTCGCCGAGTGCGTGGTGCTGGAGACCCTGGTGCTCTCGGTGCTCAACTACGACTGCGCGATCGCCGCCGCAGCCGCCCGGATGGTGACCGCCGCCCGTGGGCGCACCCTGATCGAGATGGGCTCCCGGCGGGCCCACGAGGAGGCGGCTGTCGCCGCGGCCCGGGCCTCGTACCTCGCCGGTTTCAGCTTCACCTCCAACCTCGCCGCCGGGCAGCGGTACGGCATTCCGACCGCCGGGACCGCGGCGCACGCCTTCACCCTGCTGCACGACGACGAGCGGACCGCCTTCGCCTCCCAGGTCGCCACCCTCGGCAAGGGCACCACGCTGCTGGTCGACACCTACGACATCAGCCAGGGCATCCGCAACGCCATCGCGGTCGCCGGACCGGAACTGGGCGCGGTACGCATCGACTCCGGCGACCTGGCGGTGCTCGCGCAGCAGTCCCGCGACCTGCTGGACTCCCTCGGCGCCACCGAGACCCGCATCGTCGTCTCCGGCGACCTGGACGAGTACGCCATCGCCGCCCTCGCCGCCGAACCCGTCGACATCTACGGCGCCGGCACGGCCGTCGTCACCGGCTCCGGCGCCCCGACCGCAGGGCTGGTCTACAAGCTCGTCGAGGTCGAAGGCCGCCCGGTGGTCAAGCGCTCCGAGCACAAGGCCACCATCGGCGGACGCAAGACCGCCGTACGCCGGCACAAGCCGACCGGCACCGCCACCGAAGAGGTCGTCATACCGCACGGGATGCCGGAGCGCAAGCCCGGCGACCGGCTGCTGCAGCGGCCGTACCTGGTCGGCGGGGAGCCGGTCGAGCTGCCGACGCTGGTGGAGTCGCGCGAGCACCTGCGACAGTGCCTGATCTCCATCCCGTGGGAAGGGCTGAAGCTCTCCGCCGGCGACCCGGCGATCCCCGTGGATGTCCTACCGACCGCCTGAACTCTGTCAGAACAGCGGAAAGGAGTGCCGGCATGAGCCGAGCACTGATCATCGTGGACGTGCAGAACGACTTCTGCGAAGGCGGCTCCCTCGCCGTCGCCGGCGGCGCCGGGGTCGCCACCGGAATCTCCCGCCTCCTCACCGACGAGCCCCAGCGCTGGGACCACGTGGTGGCGACGAAGGACTACCACGTCGACCCGGGCCCGCACTTCGGCAACCCGCCGGACTTCGTCGACTCCTGGCCGGCGCACTGCGTCGTGGGCACCCCCGGGTCGGAGTTCCACCCGAACCTGACCACCGACCGGGTGGAGGAGATCTTCCACAAGGGTGAGCACGCAGCGGCGTACTCGGGCTTCGAGGGGCACTCCGGCGACGGCGCGCACCTGGCGCAGTGGCTGCGCGACCGGGAAGTGACCGAGGTCGACGTCGTCGGCATCGCCACCGACCACTGCGTCCGCGCCACCGCCCTCGACGCCGCCCGGGAGGGCTTCGCCACCACCGTGCTGCTCGACCTGACCGCCGCCGTCGCCGCCCCGACGGCCGCCTCGGCCCTGGAGCAGCTCACCGCGGCCGGCGTGGTGCTGCAGGGCACCCCTGTGATCGGCGCCGCAACCGCCGACTGAGCTGTCAGCCGGTCGTACCGCCGGAGCAGGATGCATCACGGAGGTACGGACCTGCTGTGAATCTCAACCCTTACCGGGAGGCGCTCGCCCTTCCCGGGTTCCGCGCCCTGCTGCTGGTGACGACGCTCGCGCGCCTGCCCACCTCGATGGCCGGGATCACCCTCACCCTCTACGTGGTGACCGATCTCGACCGGGGGTACGCCGCCGCAGGCGCCGTCGCCGCCGCGGTGACGATCGGCGCCGCCCTGGGCGCGCCGCTGATGGGACGGCTCGCGGACCGGCGCGGACTGCGCCCCGTGCTGGTGCTCACCAGCATCGCCGAGGCGATCTTCTGGGCCGGTGCGCCGTCGCTGCCGTACGGCGTGCTCATCGGTGCCGCGTTCGTCGGCGGGCTGCTGATGCTGCCGATCTACTCGGTCTCCCGGCAGTCGATCGCCGCGCTCGCACCGCCGGCCAAGCGCCGGCAGGCGTACGCGCTGGATTCGATGTCGGTGGAGCTGTCGTTCATCATCGGCCCCTCGGTGGCGGTACTGCTGGTCACCGCGATCTCGGGACGCACCACCCTCTACCTGATCGGCGCGGGCATCGTCGTCGCCGGGACGGCGCTTTACCTGCTGAACCCGCCGATCCGCAACGCCGCGGAGCTGCGCGACGCCGGTGCGCCCGTACCGGTACGGCAGTGGCTCACCCCACGCCTGGTCGGCATTCTGCTGATCAGCGCCGCTGCCACCCTCGTCATCGGCGGCACCGACGTGGCGCTCGTGGCGACGACCCGGGAGGCCGGCCAGGTCCAGTGGTCCGGGGTGGTGATCGGTGTCTGGGCGGCGTCGTCGCTGGTCGGCGGATTCGGCTACGGCGCCGCCCGGCAGGCTGTCTCCCCGCTGACACTGATGGCGGGGCTGGGCCTGGCGACCGTGCCCGTCGGGCTCGCCGGCGGCAGCTGGTGGCTGCTGGCGCTGGCGCTGATCCCGGCGGGGCTGCTCTGCGCGCCCACGCTGGCCTCCACCGCCGACGCGCTCAGCCGACTCGCCCCGGCGCCGGTCCGCGGCCTGGTGATGGGGCTGCACGGCTCGGCGGTGACGGTGGGCACGGCGCTGGGAGCCCCACTGGCGGGAGCGGTGATCGACCGCTGGTCGCCGGGCTGGGGATTCGTGGTGATCGGTCTGGCCGGGCTGCTCGCCGCCGCCCTGGTTCTCCCCGCCACCCTGCGCCACAGCCGCACCCCGGTCCCGCCCCCGACCCCCGCCCCCCTGACCCCCGCGCCCTGACCCCCATCTCCGGCCCCGGGCCGCCGCCCTCGGCCCGACCCAGGGCCCGACCCAGGGCCCCGACCCCATCTCCTGTCCCACGCGCCCTGGTACCAGCGTCCGACCCACATCGCCTGGCCCTCGGACGCCGTTCCTCGGCGTCGGAGGAAGATCATTAGTTCATTTCCGGTGTTCTGAGCCTGTCAGAGCACCGGAAACCAACTAACGATCATGGTTTGGCGGGATTTAGCTGTGGCGCCGCCTGACGCTGCGCACCGAACTCGCCGGCGAGGGTCCCGCCTCGGCCCGACCTGCACACCGTTCTCCGGCATCCCCCAAGACCGGCCACTACTCGCCTGATGTCGCCACTACGTCTCTGTGGTGGGAACGAGTCGGAAGATGACTTCCGGTAGGCCCTCGGATCGCCCCACCCGCCCAGGCCATCCCCCGAATGCTCCCTCCCCCAGGAGAGCACTCCCTAGGCCCAATTCCCAGGCCGCAACTTCAGCGAAACTGCTGCTTCCGGAGGAGGTGGACCCGACAACATCCGGGAAGTTGCGCGGATCTTGAGTGTCTCGGGAGGGGCAGGAGGAGAGCCGCCCGCCCGCAGCGCAGGAGGAGAGCCGTGGGTCGGGACAAGCGCGGGGAGAACGCGACGGGCGCCGTCGGCCGGGTGGTTCCGGCTGACGGCGCCCGTCGTGCGGTGCGGTTGCGCGGTGCGGTTACATGGTGCGGTTGCGCGGTGCGGTTACTTGTCGAGGTTGGTGGAGGTGTCCTCGGTGTAGGTGGCGCCACCGTCGGACTCGCTGGTCAGCGGCTTGGCCCCACCGGCCGGCGGACCGGCGAGCGTGCCGACCGCCAGGTGCGGGTACTTCGCGTCGAAGGCCGGGCGCTCGGAGCGGATGCGCGGCATCTCGTCGAAGTTGCGCAGCGGCGGCGGGCAGGTGGTGGCCCACTCGAGCGAGTTGCCGTAACCCCACGGGTCGTTCACCTCGACCACCGGACCGGTCTTGTACGACTTCCAGCAGTTGTAGATGAAGGGAAGCATGCCGATACCGGTGATGAAGGCACCGATCGTCGAGATCATGTTCAGCGTGGTGAAGCCGTCGGTGGGCAGGTAGTCGGCGTACCGGCGCGGCATGCCTTCGTTGCCCAGCCAGTGCTGCACCAGGAAGGTCATGTGGAAGCCGACGAAGGTCAGCCAGAAGTGAATCTTGCCGAGCCGCTCGTCGAGCATCCGGCCGAACATCTTCGGGAACCAGAAGTACAGACCGGAGAAGACCGCGAAGACGATCGTGCCGAAGAGCACGTAGTGGAAGTGCGCCACCACGAAGTACGAGTCGTGGACGTGGAAGTCCAGCGGCGGGCTGGCCAGCAGAACGCCGGAGAGACCACCGAAGAGGAAGGTCACCAGGAAGCCGATCGCCCAGAGCATCGGGGTCTCGAGGCTGACCTGACCCCGCCACATGGTGCCGATCCAGTTGAAGAACTTCATACCGGTCGGCACGGCGATCAGGAAGCTCAGGAAGCTGAAGAAGGGCATCAGCACCTGGCCGGTGGCGAACATGTGGTGCGCCCAGACGCTCATCGAGAGGCCGGCGATGGCGATGGTGGCCGCGACCAGACCCTTGTAGCCGAAGATCGGCTTGCGGGAGAAGACCGGGATGACTTCGCTGATGATGCCGAAGAACGGCAGGGCGATGATGTACACCTCGGGGTGGCCGAAGAACCAGAAGAGGTGCTGCCAGAGCATCGGGCCGCCGGTCTCCTCGGCGAAGACGTGCGAGCCGAGGATGCGGTCCGCGGCGAGCGCCATCAGCGCGGCGGCGAGCAGCGGGAAGACCAGGATCGCCAGCAGGCTGGTGACCAGCATGTTCCAGGTGAAGATCGGCATCCGGAACATCGTCATGCCGGGCGCGCGCAGGGTCAGGATCGTGGTGATCAGGTTGACCGAGCCGAGGATGGTGCCCAGGCCGGAGAGGACCAGGCCGATCACCCACAGGTTGCCGCCGATGCCCGGCGAGTGCTCGACGGTGCTCAGCGGCACGTAGGCGGTCCAGCCGAAGTCGGCGGCGCCACCCGGAACGGCGAACCCGAGCAGGGTCATCGAGCCGCCGAGGAGGTACAGCCAGTACGCGAAGCTGTTCAACCGCGGGAACGACACGTCGGGCGCGCCGATCTGGAGCGGCACGATGTAGTTGCCGAACGCGAACACGATCGGCGTCGCGAAGAAGAGCAACATGATCGTGCCGTGCATGGTGAACGCCTGGTTGTACTGCTCAGCCGAGAGGAACTGCATCCCGGGCTGTGCAAGCTCCGCACGGATGACCAGCGCCATCAGGCCGCCGATCGCGAAGAACACGAACGCGGTGACCATGTACATGATCCCGATTTGCTTCGCGTCCGTGGAGCGCATCAGCCGCGCGATTGCCGAGCCCTTGACCGGCTCCCGGACCGGCCACGGCCGGGTCACGATCGGTTTGGGTGCGACGGTGGTCACGAGTGGCCTCCGGTTCTCGTTTCTCCCACTCGGCACGCGGTGGATATCTGCGGGCCGTACTTCGCAGGCAGAATAGTCTGCGGCAGCGCCGGGCGGCGCGCCGGGTGGCGGGGACGTGCTGATCCGTTCGTCGTCGCGTCACACGGCGGCGCTCACAGCGGGTCGACGAGTAGACGGTAGTGGTCCTCGAAAATCCGCGCACCTCTGCGTCGCAGCAACGGATCCCGCAGCTCCGGTGACACGTCCCGGGTACGGTCGCGGTCACGGGTGCGGTGCCGCACCCACTGGGCACGTGGCCTGCGACGTCTTTCGTACGTCGTGAGCGCGGCGTCCACATCGGCGTTGACCCTGAGTGACTGCGCAAGTACGACCGCGTCCTCGAGCGCCATCGCCGCCCCCTGGGCCAGCGACGGCCCGGTGGCGTGGGCAGCATCACCCACCAGCACCACCCGCCCGCGCGACCAGCGGCCGAGTTCGACCTCGCCGGTGAGGGTCGCTTCGGCTTTCTCGACCCCGGCGAGGATGCGCGGAACCGGCCCCCCGTAACCGCCGAAGACGCTCCGCAGCCGGGCAACCGGATCGGCCGGCAGGCTCTCGCCCGCCTCGTCGGCTTCCCAGTAGAGCCGCCGGGCGCCGATCGGCACGACGACGAAGCGGGCCCGGTGCCCGAGCAGGCCGGTCCACTCGGTGACGACCGGCCCTCCGTTGAGCACGCCCGAGTAGACGACCTGCCCGGTGGTGCGGGGCGAGCCACCGAGCGCCGCCAGGGCACGCACCACGGACCGCCGCCCGTCGGCCCCGACGACCAGGTCGTACTCGGCGAACTGCCCGTCGGCGAAACCGACGGTGACGGCCTGCTCCCCGATGTCGAGGCGGGTCACCCTGGTGTCGTAGCGCACGTTCCCGCCGATGCTGGTGATGAGCACCCGCTGGAGTTCGGCCACCGGCAGGGCGCGACACTCGCCGACACCGGCCCAGAGCCGGGTCAGGTCGACCTCGCAGAGCCGGTCCCCGGCGGCATCGAGGAAGAGCTGCCGGTAGACGACCTGCCCCAGTGGACGTACGGGATGGTCGAGGTCGAGGGCGCGCAGCGCGCGGGCGGCATTGCCGGGCAGGTACATGCCGGCGGCGTTCGCGTCAACGGCGGAGCGGCTCTCCACCACCTCGGGACGGAAGCCGGCCCGGCGCAATGCACGGGCAGTGGCCAGACCGGCCACTCCCGCTCCGACGACGAGCACACGCGGAAGGGAACCGGACGCGGACGCGAGCGCCATGGTGGTAACGCCTCCGGAGGGGTTCGGCACGCGTTGAAGGCAAGACACTACTCCCCGCTACAGAGATACCGGTAGAGCCTTCTGGGCCTGGTGTGGTTTTTATTTGATCCAAATCGATGATTGTCCTCTGGCAACAGGAATCTTCCCCCGCCGCGCCGATCTTCACACCTGCCGCGACGCCTCGGTGATCAGTGCTTCGACGGCACCCCGGCCAGGGTCGTGGCGAGGCGCGCGGAGAAGTCGGCCGGGAACCGGTGCCCGAGACCGGGGATCTCGTCCAGCCCGCACCGCAGCCCCGCCGCACGGAGCTTCCCGACGGCGGTGAGCGCCTCGTCGCGTACGTCGTCGTCGGCCTCGCCGATCAGCACCCGGCCGGTGACGCCGCGCGCGGCGGCGGCCGCGGTCGCCTCGGAGTCGAGGTGCTCCGGAGCAACCGCCGGGGCCATCGCGACGAACGCGGCGGCCCCGCCGCCGAGCGCCCAGCGGATCGCCTGGCGGCCACCGGCGGAGAAACCGGCCGCCACCGTCGGCAGCGCCCGCTCGGTCTCGTCGAGCAGCCCGAGCGCGGTCTCGATGTCGCGTACGCCGACGGCGTGCTCCGGCCAGGACCGGTAGGCGGGGGTGTTGCGCTGGGTCGAGGAGACGGCCAGCAGCAGCCAGCCCTCGGGTACGGCGCCGGCCCAGGCGCGCGCGGCGTCGTCGGCGTCCTCACCGGCGCCGTGCAGGGCGACGAGCAGCCCGACCGGCGGCCCGTCAGGGCGGCGCAGGACCGGCGCCGGTGCCTGCGCGCCGGCCGCGACACAGCGGGCGTGTGCCGTCGAGACCAGCGCGTCGAAGCCGTCGATGTCCCGCAGCGCGGCCAGGTCGTCGTCATCGACCAGGATCCGCCGGTGCCACCAGGCTCCGGCGGCCAGCGCGGCGCGCAACTGGGCGTACGCCTGGTCCGGACGCCCGGCCAGGGCGAGCAGGCAGGCAGCCAGGTGGGCCAGGTCGGCCCGGTAGCGGGGCAACCGCGGGATCGCCGCGATCGCCGTCGCCGCGCCCTCGGCGTACCGGCCGGCGCCGTAGGACGCGAAGGCTTCTTCCTCGACCGCCCGGTAGCGGCTCTGTTCGTCACTCACCCGGACAGGAGATCACGCAGGTCAAGCCGGTTTTCTCAGCCGCCGAGCGCGTCGATCTCGGCGACCTCCTCGGGGGTCAGCGAGAAGCCGAAGATGTCGAAGTTGCTGGCGATCCGCTCCGGCGTCACCGACTTGGGAATCACCACGATCTCGTGCTCCAGGTGCCAGCGGAGCACCACCTGGGCGGCGGTGACGCCGTGCGTCTCGGCGATGCGCACCAGCACCGGGTCGGTCAGGTCGCTGGACTTGAACGGGCTGTACCCCTCCAGGGCGATGCCGCGTTCGGAGTTCTCGGCCAGCCGCTGCGGGTCGTAGAGCGCGGGGCTCCACCGGATCTGGTTGACCGCGGGGGCCTCGCCGGTGGCCTGGATCAGCTCGTCGATCTGGCCGGTGCTGTAGTTGCTGACGCCGACCGCGCGGGTCAGGTTGGCGCTGCGGGCGGCGAGCATCTCCCGCCAGGTCAGCAGGCTGTCATGCGCCGCCGGCGGCCAGTGGATCAGCCACAGGTCGACATCGTCGGTGCCGAGTTCGGCGAGGCTCTGCTCGATCGTCGCCCGCTCCTGCCCGACCCGGTCGGGCGGGAGCTTCGTCGTGATGAACAGCTCCGACCGGTCGATGCCGCTGTCGCGCACCGCACGCCCCACCTCGGCCTCGTTGCCGTACATGGTGGCGGTGTCGATGTGGCGGTAGCCGACGTCGAGGGCGGCGCGGACCGCGTCGTACGCGTCCTGGCCGGTGAGCTGCCAGGTGCCGAAACCCAGCAGCGGCATCCGGACCTCACCGGTGAGTGCAACGGTGGGCTGGTCGAGTGGAGTCATTGGCGGGTCTCTCCCTGGTCGGCGACAGCCGGGATCTGGGGCTACAGCCGGGATCTGGCCGGCTACGGCAGCGGTGCAGCCGGCGACACGATGTCACCGGCTGCCCTTCCCCGCTGCTCACTTCTGTGTCGGCGGCTCGTCCTTGCCGGCCTCTTCCATCTTGTCGGCCTCCTCCTTGGTGCGGTGCACCGCCTTGTCGGCGTGCTCCGGAGGGCCGTAGACGGTGTAGAGCACCAGGGGGTTGGGGCCCGTGTTGACGAAGTTGTGCTTCCGGCCCGCGGGGACGACAACCAGATCGCCCTGGGCGACGGCCTTCTTCTGGCCGGAGACGACGGCCTCACCCACCCCGCTGACGAAGGTCAGGATCTGGTCGACGTCCTCGTGCACCTCTTCGCCGATCTCGCCGCCGGGCGGGATCGTCATGATCACGAGTTGGCTGTACTTGCCGGTCCAGAGGACACGGCGGAAATCCGGGTTCTTCTCCGCCTCGGTGGCGATCGTGAAGTGTTCCATGCCGCTTCGTTACCCGCGCCAGGACCGGGACTAACTCCCGCCGATCGCGAGGTTTGGGCCGGTAACGGCCCGGGAACCGTTTCTGTGGACAGGCGCTAGGGGGTGCCGGTCACGAAGTCCCCGCCGACGTACCGCCGCAGAGCTGCGACGGTGGGAGACGGAACAGGGTGAGTGCCGAGGGGGGCACGAACACGGGTGGGGACGGCCACGGCCGTCCCCACCCGTTCCTGCGTGGCCGCCGCGTCAGATCGGCTTCTCGCTGAATCCGAACTGCACGGTGCCGTCGTCGTCGACGGCCGCGTCCATCGCGGTGTCGTCGAGCAGTTCGGCGGCCGCCGGATCCAGGAAGACCCGCGCGCCGTCGGTGTTGACGACCTGGTCACCCTCCATCGGCTGGCTCGCCAGCTCGATGGTCAGGGAACCTGCCTCCTGGTCCGTGGCGATCCGCAGCCCACCCTGCTCCGGCACAGCCTCCTGCGCCGCCAGGTCGCGGATCACGAGCACGGCGTTGTCTGTCATGGTGAGCATGAAGAACTCCTCGTGGCTTCTTGATCGACGCCCGGTCGACGCCGGCTCTCCGGTCACGTGACGGCAGGGCCGGCCACCTGTCCCGACCGGTCACCCTCCGCGACCTGGTTACCCGCTCGCGGGCCGCCACACCCGCCCGGGCTCGAACAACCCAACGCCTCGCCCTTTACCGAGGACGGCGCGGCAGGCATGACCGGCGGCGCAGGCGGGTATGCAGCCGGCGACCGCGGGGCGGCTCACTCGGCGGGGCCGGACGGTGTGACACCGCCCGGCCCCTCTGCCGGAACCCCGTCCCGGGCCGGTTGACGCCCTCGCCGGAGCCGTGACGCGAGGCTGCCCCCTGGCGCTCACGGGCGCAGGGTCAGGAGATCTCGCGGCGCAGGATCCGGAAGAAGCCGACCAGCATCGGCGCAACCAGCCAGACCAGCATCGACACCCCGAGCCGGGCCCACTGACCGGCGGTCACCTCCGGACCGATCAGCGGTGCCATCGTCACGGTGGTGTCGAGCCACTGCGCCCAGTCCCGCAGCCAGGAGACCATCCCGGTGAGCATCGCCCAGACCGTCGGCAGGGCGAAATAGAGCACGATCGCCAGCGGACTGTTGAGCAGCCACATGCCGAACGCCACCCCGATCAGGGTGTTGAGCACCTGGAAAAGCGTGGCGTTGAGCAGTCCCGAGCCGTCGATGCCCCAATCGGCGTTGCCGACGGTGACGCCCACCAGCAGCGTCGCCACCGCGGCAACCAACAGGCTCGCCACGACGGAGAGGGCCGCGGCGACCAGCCCGGCGCCGATCTTCGCCACCACGATCCGCTCCCGCCGGGGCACGAGCGCGAAGGTGGTCATCGCCGTGCGCTGCGACCATTCACTGGTCACCAGCAGAATGCCGAGCACCGGAAGCAGCAGAGCGACCGCAAAGACCGACGCGCCGAAGAAGCTCATGAAGGTACGGTCCGCCGGGCCGCCCACCACCAGCTGGATGGCGACGATCCCGGCCGCGATCAGTCCGATCGTGGCGAGCAGCCAGAAGCCGGCCCGGGTGTCGATGAGTTTGCGCAGCTCGACCCCGGTCAGCCGCAGCAGCGGCGGCCGCGACCCGGCGTCCCGGGCGGCTCCGGCGGTGGCCGGGGTGGCGGTCATGGCGGTCATCGCAGCGACTCCTTGATCGTCTCGCCGGCGGTGAGCCGGAGGAAGAGCTCTTCCAGTCCGTTCTCGGCCGGCCGCAGCTCGGTCAGTACCACCGCGCCGTCGGCGGCGGCCTGGCCGACCGCGCCGGTCTCCGCCTCGGCGATCAGCGTGCCGTCGGCCGCGGCCGCCACGGTGATCCCCGCCGCGATGAGCGCGGCCCGCAGCCGGTGCGGCTCACGGGCCCGCACCAGAGTTCCCGTCGAGGCGAGCAGCTCGGCCTTCTCCCCCTGCGCCACGATCCGGCCACCCCCGATCACCACCAGCCGGTCGGCCACCTCCTGCACCTCGCGCAGCAGGTGCGAGGAGAGCAGCACCGTCCCGCCCCGATCGGCGAAGTCGCGCAGCAGCCCGCGCATCCAGAAGATGCCCTCCGGGTCCAGTCCATTGGCCGGCTCGTCGAGCACCAGCACCACCGGGTCGCCGAGCAGCGCGTGCGCGAGCCCCAGCCGCTGGCGCATCCCCAGCGAGTACGCCCGCACCCGTCGTTTTGCGGCCACCCCGCCCAGCCCGACCAGCTCGAGCTTCTCGGTCACCTGGCGGGAGTCGAGCCCCATCGTGCGGGCCGCCAGTGTCAGGACCTCCCGACCGGTCCGCCCTGGATGCTGCGCCGAGGCGTCCAGCAGCACCCCCACCTCCCGGCCCGGATTCGGCAGGCTCCGGTACGGCCGACCGGCCACCGTCGCCCGGCCCGCCGACGGCGGGGTCAGGCCGCAGATCATCCGCATGGTGGTGGACTTGCCGGCGCCGTTGGGGCCGAGAAAACCGGTGACGGTTCCCGGCGTGCAGACAAAGGAGATGTCGTCCACGGCGGCCTGCTCGCCGTAGCGCTTGCTCAGGTTCTCTACCGCAATCATGGAATCAGGCTGCGCCCGCCACCCGGCCATGCGCTGCCGTCCGCAGTCGACATGCGCCGACCTTCGGCCGTACCCGGTCTCGACTTTGGTAGCTGCCGGCCGGCCGGCGGCTTCCGTAGTCTGAGCCGGTGAGCACCGTCGCCGCCCCCGAACACCCGTGGCTGCTCCCTGCCACCCTGCGGGGCCGGCCGGAACCCGCCCGGCGGGCACCGCGCCGATCGGTACGGGACTGGATCGTCGACACCCACTGCTTCCTCTTCGCAGTCGGCTTCCTGGTGCTCGCCTTCGGCGACTGGCAGGAGGGGACCGAGTCCTTCGTCCTGCGGTCCCCCTTCGATCCGGCGCTGATGGCGGTTGACGTCGCGACCGCGGTGCCCGCGTGCCTGGCGCTCTGGCTCCGGCGGCGCTGGCCGATCGGGGTCGCCCTGGCCCTGATGCCGCTCGGCCTCTTCTCGGCCTGCGGCGCGATCGCCCTGTTGATCTCGATCTTCACCGTCGCCGTGCACCGCCCTCTCCTGCCGGCCGCGCTGATCACCGCCTGGCACGTCGTCGCCGGGGCCTTCTACTGCTACCTACGGCCGGACCCGGACCTCAGCTACTGGGGCAACGTCGCGCTGACCACGGTTCTCATCACCACCGTGCTCGCCTGGGGCATGTTCGTCCGGGCCCGCCGCCAGCTGGTGCTGTCGCTACGGGATCGCGCCGAGCGGGCCGAGGCCGAGCAGCAGCTGCGGATCAGCCAGGCCCGGCACCTGGAACGGACCCGGATCGCCCGGGAGATGCACGACGTGCTCGCCCACCGGATCTCACTGCTCAGCCTGCACGCCGGCGCACTGGAGTTCCGCCCGGACGCGCCGCCGGCGGAGGTCGCCCAGGCAGCCGGGGTGATCCGGGCCAGCGCGCACCAGGCGTTGCAGGATCTGCGCGAGGTCATCGGCGTACTGCGGGAGGAGCCCGGTGACCGGCCGGACCGTCCGCAGCCGACGCTGGCGGAGCTCCCAGCGCTGATCGAGGAGTGCCGCGAGGCGGGCATGCGGATCTCCGAACAGATCACGGTCGCCGCGGCGTCGACCGTGCCGGAGAGCGTCGGACGCACCGCGTACCGGATCGTGCAGGAGGGGCTCACGAACGCGCGCAAGCACGCCGTCGGCGCGGCGGTCACGCTGACCGTCAGCGGCGCGCCCGGCGACGGGCTGACCGTCGAGATCGGCAACCGCAACCCGCTCGGCAAGCCTCCCGCCCCCGAGATCCCCGGTACGGGCACCGGCCTGATCGGACTCGCCGAACGGGTCAGCCTGATCGGCGGCACTCTCGACCACGGCCGTGGCGCCGGTGACGACTTCACCCTCTCGGCCTGGCTACCGTGGCCGGCGTGACCGGAAAACAACGCGCGGCGGGTATTGGCGTGACCACAGAGCAGGCCGGGCCGACGCCGATCCGCGTCCTGATCGTCGACGACGACGCGCTGGTCCGGGCCGGGTTGTCGATGATCCTCGGCGGTGATCCCGGACTGGCAGTCGTCGGTGAGGCCGCCGACGGCAGCCAGGTGCCCGCAGCGGTCGCCGGCTGCGCCCCGGACGTGGTGCTGATGGACATCCGGATGCCGAGGGTGGACGGGCTGACCGCCACCGAGGCGCTGCGCCGCAACGCCAACCCGCCCGAGGTGATCGTGCTGACCACCTTCGACGCCGACGCCGACGTGCTGCGGGCGCTGCGGGCCGGCGCCGCCGGCTTCCTGCTCAAGGACACCCCGCCGGCCGAGATCGTGCAGGCCGTGCGACGGGTGGCGGCCGGCGAGGCGACCCTCTCCCCCTCGGTCACCCGCCAGTTGATCAGTCATGTCACCGGGGCCGCGCCCGCGGGCGCCACGGCCCGCCGGGACCGCGCGCGGCGACTGCTCGACACCCTCAGCGAACGCGAACACGACGTCGCCGTGGCGATCGGCCAGGGCTGCACCAACGCCGAGATCGCCGCGCGCCTCTACATGAGCGTCGCCACCGTCAAGGCGTACGTCTCCCGCCTGCTCGTCAAGCTCAACCTGAACAACCGGGTGCAGGTGGCGTTACTGGTGCACGACGCCGAACTGGTCTGACCGGAGCGCGCCTCAGGTGCGTTCCAGCACCACCACCGGGATCTCCCGGCCGGTCTTGGCCTGATAGTCGTCGTACTGCGGCCAGATCGCGGCCATCGTCGCCCACATCCGCGCCCGTTCCCGGGCGTCGGCGGTACGCGCCCGCGCGGTGAAGACCTCCGAGCCGACCTGGACCTGCACCTCGGGATCGGCCAGCAGGTTGAGGTACCAGTAGGGGTGACTCGGCGCCCCGCCCTGGGAGGCCACCACCAGATAGCGGTCGCCGTCACGGCCATAGATCAGGGCCGTCCGGCGCAGCTGACCCGAGCGCCGTCCCCGGGTGGTCAGCAGCAGCGTGTAGACGCCGGGACGCCACTCGTGCCCCTGCAGACCCTCGCTCTCGACGTACGTCCGGATGTGGTCGGCGACCCAGCTCTGCGGACTGTCCAGCACCTGTTCGCTCGACGTCATCACGCCCTCCTGCCCTTCTTCGGTGACCTGCTTCCGGACGCTACCCCTCATACCCGGCACAGGCGGCGGCAAAGAACATTCGCATCAGGGGAGGACCCGCTCCCCTGCCGACGACGCGGCGATCACGTGGGAAACCGTGCGGGAGCCCGGGTGGCGGCAGGTCAGCGGATCTCGAAACCGAGCGCGGCGGCGACCGTCATGGCCTGCTCGGCGGTGATCAGAGCGCCCGCTGCCCGCACAGCCGTCGGATCCAGCGCGCTCAGGTCACTGCCACGCAGGTCGCAGCCGGTGAAGTCAGCGCGGGCGAGCAGGGCGCCGGAGAGGTCGAGGTCGGTGAAGGCGCCACCGGCGCAGTTCGCGCCGGTCAGATCGGCCTCGCGCATCCGGACGCCGGTGAAGCGTGCGCCCCGCAGGTCCGCCCGCCCCAGTCCGGTGAAGGACCAGTCACCACCGGTGACCGTCAGCGGCCGCAGGTCACAGTCGGTGAACACACTGCCGATCAGTTTGCAGCCGACCAGGGAAGCCTCGAAGAAATTGCAGCGCAGGAAGGTGCAGCGCAGCAAAGCCGAGTCGGTGTGCCGGGAGGAGTTGAAGGAGACCCCGCCGAAGGTGCAGCCGACGAACTCCGTCCCCCGGGTCACCGCCTCACTGAGATCGACATCGTGGAAGGAACAGTTCACATACCGCCGGTCGGTGATCTCCTCGCCGTACCAGTCTTCGCCGCGGTAGGTCACGCCCTCGATCTCGTCAGCCATCAGCCGAGGCTAGCGCCCGGCCCTGACCAGGAAGCTCCAGAGGCGGCGACGCCGGGAGGCAGCGGAGGTGCTAATCCCCGGATTGTCCGGCGGCGCTCGCGGTCGGATCGGCCAGTAGATTCGAGGGATGAACGTCGCGCAGACCGTCGATGCGGCCCAGGTCGGCTTCTCCCCTGATCGGCTGGCTCGCATCGACCGCCACTTCGCCCGGTACGTCGACAACGGACAGCTGGCCGGCTGGCAGGTCGTCGTCACCCGGCGGGGCGAGATCGCCCACTCCAGCTGTTACGGCCTGCGGGACCGGGAAGCCGACCTGCCGGTCACGCCGGACACCCTCTGGCGCATCTACTCGATGACCAAGCCCATCACCTCGGTGGCGGCGATGATGCTGTGGGAGGAGGGGCGCTTCCAGCTCACCGACGAGCTCAGCCGCTGGCTGCCGGAGTTCGCCGAGATGCGGGTGCTCACCGGCGGCTCGAACCTCGCCCCGGTGACGGCGCCGGCCACCGAGCCGATCCGGATCTGGCACCTGCTGACGCACACCGCCGGCCTGACGTACGGCTTCAACCAGCACACGATCGTCGACGCGCTCTACCGGCAGGCCGGCTATGAGCTCTTCGGCCCGCCCGGCACCGACCTGGCGGCCGCCTGCACGGCGTGGGCGAATTTCCCGCTGCTCTTCGAACCGGGCACCGGGTTCGGCTACTCGGTCGCCACCGACGTGCTCGGCCGGCTCGTCGAGGTCGTCTCCGGGCAGCGGCTGGACCGGTTCTTCGCCGACCGGATCCTCGGCCCGCTCGGCATGACAGACACCCACTGGCGGGTCGAGGGCGACGACGTGGGACGGCTGGCCGCCCTCTACGTGCCGGACCCGATGACCGGGCAGGCGCTGCGGCACGACCGGATGGGGGCTTTGGCGCTGCACGAGCCCGACCTCCACTCCGGTGGCGGTGGCCTGATCTCCACCGCCGCCGACTACCACCGCTTCACCCAGATGCTGCTGCGCGGCGGCGAACTTGACGGCGTACGGCTGCTCGGGCCGCGCACGTTGCGCTTCATGACCCGCAACCACCTCCCCGGCGGCCGGTACCTGCCGGAGCTGGCGGTCGGCGGCTTCACCGAGACCACGCTGGAGGGCGTCGGTTTCGGGCTCGGCTTCGCGGTGATCGAGGACCCGGTGCTGAGCCGGGTGCCGAGCAGCACGGGTGAGTTCTACTGGGGTGGCCTGGCGAGCACCGCGTTCTGGGTCGATCCGGTGGAGGAGATCACCGCACTCTTCTTCACCCAGCTCATGCCGTCGAGCACCTACCCGCTGCGCCCGCAGTTGCGGCAGCTCGTCTACCAGGCGCTGATCGACTGACAACGCGGTCACGACGACACCGCCCGCCCCTCGGCGAGGCGCGGGCGGACGGCGGTGGGCCGATCGGGGCCGGCGACGTACGGCGGTCGGGCCGGCGGGTCAGCGGGGCGCGGAGTCGGGTGAGGATTCGGGTGGGGACGGCGGCGGGGTCGCGCCGGCCACCGGGGGAAACGGCGGTGGCGTCATGCCGCTGGACTGCACCGGTGGCGCAGCCGTGGGATCGGCCGGCAGCGGAGCGCTTGTGACAGCGGGCGTCGACCACGGGTCGGAGGCGGGACCGTAACTCTCGGCCTGCTCATCTTCCGGACGCGCTGGGTTCACGCGGTACGGGTCGAAGGCCGGCGGCGGATAACCCGGGGCGGCCGGCGCGGGGTAGCCAGGGGCCGACGGCGCGGGGTAGCCAGGGGCCGACGGCGCGGGGTAGCCGGGCGCTGCCGGCGGATGTCCCGGCGGGGTGGTGGTGTTCAGCGGCGTCGGCGGGTAGTGGCCGTGCGGGGTGGGTTGCACCGGCAGCAGTGCCCCCGGCGAGTACACCGACGTGGGCCAGCCGGGCCCGGTCCGCGGCCGAGCCCACTCACGCGCCGCCCGCCACCGCAGCCAGGCGGCGTTGACCAGGCACGAGTGCGCGATGGTGACGACCCAGGAGGCGATCAGGACGAAGACCAGCGCAAGGCTCAGGTCGCTGTCGGGATCGCTCTCGGCAACCCCGAAGAAGGCCACCGAGGTGAGCACGGTGTAGACGGTTCCGGAGGCCCACCATCCGGGCCGGCCGGCCCGGATGCCGACGTAGACGAGCCCCAGACCACCGAAGCAGCAACCGATGAAGGGCACCAGCAGCCAGAGGCTGTGCTGGACCCGCCAGGAGGTGCTCACCGGCGGGCTCGGACGCCCGCCCTGCGGGGGTGTCCAGGATCCGCTGGGACCGATCGACATCGTGCTCCTCTTGCGGGGGTGGTCGGTCAGCCGCCGATGACCGGCGGGATTGCGCGCCCTGCACGGTACGCGGGCCGGGCAACGCGCCGGCGGCACGTGGTCAGATGCCGGCGGGGGCGCCCGGGGCGAACGTCTCCAGCAACTCCTCGGCCCGGCGCAGCGACGCGACCGGGTCGGCGTCCGGGGAGCCGATCTCCGGGTCGACGTTCGGGTCGAGGAAGAGTTCGGTCATGCCCTCGGCGGCGAGCGCGTCGAAGTCGGCCCTGATCTGGGTCTCGGTGCCGGTCAGCGGGGTGCGCGGCCCGGCGCCGGTGGCACCGATCCGGACGGCGCCGCGGCAGACGAAGCGCAACCGCCCCGGGTCCCGCCCGGCCTCGGCCGCAGCGGACCTGATCGCCCGGATCGAGTCGCCGATCGCGGTCAGGTCGGCCCGGCTGCTGCTGACCCAGCCGTCGCCGAGCCGGCCGACGCGGCGCAGCGCGGCCGGTGCGGCCCCGCCGAGCAGGATCGGCACCGGACGCTGCACCGGCTTGGGCTCCAGCCGCATCGCGGGCACCTGATAGAACTCGCCGTCGTGGGTGATCACCTCGTCGGTGAGGAGGCGGCGCAGCAGCGGCACCGCCTCGTCGGCCTGCCGGCCGCGCCGGCGTGGGTCGGCGCCGGTCGCGGCGAACTCCTCGGCGGCCCAGCCGTTGCCGAGGCCGACGTCGAGCCGGCCGCCGGAGAGGATGTCGACCGTGGCGATCTGCTTGGCGAGCACCACCGGGGAGACGTACGGGATGTTGAGCACGGAGACGCCGAGGCGGATGCGCCCGGTGGCGGCGGCGAGGAATCCGAGGGTGACCATCGGGTCCTGCACGCTGCGGTAGATCTCGCCCCAGTTGCCGTCGGGCGGCGAGAGCAGCCGCTGAAACGTCCACAGTGAGCCGTAGCCGAGTTCTTCGGCGCGGCGGGCGATCCGCAGCATGTTCTCCGGGGTGGCCCACGACCCGGAGACCGGCGGGGCGAATCCAATCTCCATGCGGGGCACGCTACCGGCCTGCCGCGGTGGCGCGAGCGCTCTCCCATGGGGTGAACGCAACAAGATCGACTCAAGCCGGCAACACCGCACGTCTGGCATCGGGGCACGAGATCATCAACAATAGGTCACATGGAAATCACCTACCGCCACGGCGGCCTGGTCCGGGCCGTCCTCTGGAGCATGCTCGCCGCCGGTATCGCGACGGCACTGCTCGGCGGTGGTGGTGACACCCGGGCCGGCCCCCAGCCGTACGTCGGTGTCTGGTCCACTCCGGACGGCAAGGTCCGGCAGGAGTTGCGTACCGACGGCCGCTACGCCGAGAGCCACGGCGCCCGCGTCAAGGCCCAGACCGGCCGGTACGAGGTCAGCGGCGAGCGCATCGTCTACGTCGACGACACCGGAACCCGGGAGTACGGCAGCTTCCGCGACGGCGTACTGCACCGGGACGGCCACGTCCTCTACCGGCAGCGGTGAGGGCCGCCGGTCACCCTGCCGGCGGCGACCCCGCCCGCCACTTGACCCACTGGTAGGTCAGTACCTCCGCGCTGGTGTTGCGCAGCACGTGCGGCACGTGTGGGGCGATGTAGGTGATCGCTCCGGCGCGTACCTCCTGGTCGGTGCCGTCGAGGTGGAGCGTGCCGCAGCCGTCGAGGACGGTGATCAGTTCCTCCTCGACGTGGGTGTGCACCGGGTGCGCCTGGGCTCCCGGGCTCAGGTGCAGCACCCCCACCTCCAGATCGGTGCCGGCGGGGGTGCGCCCGAGGTGGGTGTGGGCGTACCGGCCGATGGCGGGATGTTCGGTGAGAACGACCTCGTCGGGGTTGACCACCCGCGAGGCGAGCGGTTCGCCACTCACGAGCAGACCCGCCACTCGCCGTCCTCACGCACGAGCACGAGGTCGTCGCTGATCATTTTGCCGTCCATGCCGATGATGGCGACCTGCACGGATCCGGTACTGACGCCATGGCGGTCTTGCACCTGGCGACCGACGATGGAGTAACTCGTCATCTGCTGCCCGGACTGCGCCACCGCGAAGCCGTTCTCGCCGACCTCCACCTGCCGCTGGCTGCAGAGCCGGGCGTACGCCTCCCGGTAACGGCCGTCGAGCAGGTCCCGCAGATAGCCGTCGGCCGCCTCGCTCACCTCCCGGGTTGCGTTGTCGGCGTCCCTGACCGTAAAGAACACCCTGGTCGCGCCGCCGGCACAGCAGAGCCCGAGCAGCACGCCGACGACGATCAGGACGTTCGCCAGAGTCTTGTTGTTTCCCGGCGCCGGTTGCGGCGGGTACGCCGCGGGCTGCTGGGGCGGATACCCGGAGGGGTGCGGGGGCGGGTGAAAGGGATTGGCCACGGTCAAGATCGTATTGGCGCATCACGTCAGGACCAATGCGAGGCGGCGCGCCGGTTACGAGCAGACCCGCCACTGCCCGTTCTCGTAGGCCATCTGCAGGGTCTCGGAGTTCTTCTTGCCGTTGTCGAAGGTCAGCGTGATGGTGACAGACCCGGTGTTGACGCCGTTGTTGCTGCTCACCCGGCGACCGTCGATCGTGTACTCGACGATTCTGGGCTGACGCTCCTTGACTCCCACGAAGGCGCTCTCGCTGACGCCCGCCTTCTGGGCGTTGCAGAGCCGCGCGTAGGCGCCCCGGTAGTTGCCGTCGCGCAGGTCGTCCAGGTAGGCACTGGCCCCGTCGGCCACCCCCCGGGTCGCGCCGTCGACTCCCTTGTAGAGGACGAAGCCGCCGATCCCGCCGCCGGCACAGCAGAGCGCGAGCACCACCGCGACGATGATCAGCACGTTGCGGGTGGTCCTGCTCTTCTTCGGCGGCTGCGGCACCGAGGGCGCCGCGGGCCACTGCCCCGGCTGCCCGGCAGCCTGCGGGTACCCGGGCTGCTGCTGTGGATATCCGGGCTGCTGGGGATACCCGGGCTGCTGGGGGTAGCCGGAGGGCTGCTGCGGCGGGTACGGGGGGTTCGTCACGGTCACGGATCATAGGCCCCGGGTGCCACCACCAAGAGCCGCCGCCTGTCACCGGACGTACCACTGCCGGACGCAGGCCGGACGCTGCCGAGGCAGCCGGCACGGATCCGGACAAGCACCGGCGATCGCCGCAATCGGCGCATGACCGCAAGCCAGGGCTTGATCTTGCGACTCTTCCTAGGCTGAGGAGAAGGGGAAGAGAGGAGGCGACCGTGGCCGACAAGACCGGACGTCCGGTGCTCTACCTGGTGGCCTGTGCCGCACCACCGGCGCTGACCATCGGCGAGACCATCGCCCTGCTGCAGGACGACGGCTGGACCGTCTGCCTCATCCCCACCCCGACCACCGCGACCTGGATCGACGTCGCCGCCCTGGCCGAACAGACCGGCTACCCGGTACGCGCCGACTGGCGCAAACCACAGGACCCGCGACTGCTGCCCGATGCCGACGCGGTGCTGGTCGCCCCGGCCACCTTCAACACCATCAACAAGTGGGCGGTGGGCAACAACGACAACTACGCCCTCGGCATCCTCAACGAGTCGCTCGGCCAGCGCCTGCCGATGATCGTCTACCCGTACGCCCGGTCGACCCTGACATCGCATCCGGCGTACGCCCAGCACGTGGCGCTGCTGCACGCGGCGGGGGTGAGCTTTCCCGGCATCGACGGGCTACAGAAGGCCGCCAGCGGCGACCGCCTGCCCTGGGCGAGCGTGCAGGAGTCACTCCGACCGCTGCACGGGACTCGGCAGGGGTGAAGGAACGGGCGGTGCAGGGGTGATCGTGCAGGCCGTGCCCCGGCCGCTGACCGCCGCCGGGAATCAGCCGGGTGAGCCGGCGACCCGCCGCCGGTGCAGGTGGTCCAGCACCGCCTGGTTGGCCGCCCAGCCGTCGGGGAACTTGACCGGCACGTTGAGCCGTACCGGTTCGGTGGAGGGGTAGGCGTCGAGCAGTTCGTCGATGCCGGCGCGGGCGACGACGACGCAGGCGTGTCGGTGCCGGGAGGCGAGCACGCAGAGCCGCCCCGATTCCAAATGGAACGCGGTCGCGTCCCGCCGGCCGGAGAGCGGGTGCAGCACGATCGTCAGGTCGTACTCGCGGCCCTGCAACCGGTTGGCGGTGTCGACGGTGATGCCGGCCCCCGCGTCGCCGAGCCGGGCCCGGATCGCCGCGACCTGATCGCGGTGGGCCGCGCCGATGGCGATCCGGTCGGCGGTGACCGGCGCGCCCTGTGGCTCCCGCTCCGAGGTCGCCACCGCGCCGCGGCGCAGCGCCCGCAGGGCGAGGTCCGCACATGCCTTCGCCGCCTCGGTGTCGGTGCGCACGGTGTGCCGGGCCGGCAGTTCGTAGAGCGCCCAGCCGGTCGCCGCGGCCAGCTCCACCGCCTCGTCGGCGGGGCTGCCCTCCCCCGGGGCGTCGAAGGACAGCGCCCGCTGCGCCGCCGTCGTGCCCGCCTGGAACCCGGTGAACGGGTAGAACGCCTCGGCGACCACCGGGGCGGCCGAGGCGGGCAGCCGCCACGAGACCGGCAGCCGGTGCACCGGAAGCTGCGGATTGTGCCGCAGCAGCGTCGCCACCGCCGACTGCATCGGATCCCAGGTCAGACCCGTCCACCGCTCGGTCTCCACGGTGGAGAAAGGATCGAGCTGGCCGGGATCGCCGACGAAGAGCGCCCGGTCGAAGCGGCCGGCCACGCGCAGCAGGGCGTCGGAACGCATCTGGTACGCCTCGTCGACGATCGCCCACGGCCAGGATCCCTCGGTGACCGTCGCCCACTTCGCGGCCGTACCGATGATGATCGCCGGCCCGTCGAGCTCGGCGACCTTGGCGGCGACCCGGACCGTCGAATACCGCGCCACCCGCTCCGAGGGGGTGTAGGTGCCCGCGGAGAGGCGCCCGATCCGCAGCTCGGGCGCGTCGCGGGCGAGCCGGTCGATCAGGTCGTCGACCTGCTCGTTGGTCTGCGCGATGATGATCAGCGGCTCGCCGGCGGCAGCCAGTTCGATCGCGGCGCGCACCACCAGCGTCGACTTGCCGGCCCCCGGTGGCGAGTCGACGACCACGCCCCGGTGCGCGCCGGAGTGCAGGTCGGCCAGGACAGCGGTGATCACCCGCTCGGCCCGCACCCCCGGCGGCAGCTCAAGCCCCACTGACACGCGCCCACCTCCCCACAACTGCGGCGACCCTACCGGGCGCCGCCGACACCGGGACGCGGGCGCTTCCCGCGTAGTTCCCCGCGCCCCCGCCCGGCGAGCCGGGAGGCGACGCGCGCCGTGCGGGCGGGCAGCCCGCACGGCCGCCGCGCATCAGCCGTCAGGAGCCGGTGATGGCGTTCGCGTGGATCGCCTCCGCCAGGTACGCCGCCATCCCCGGCCGGATCTTCTCGTACGTCTCGGTGAAGCGCGCGTCGGCGAGGTACATGTCGGCCAGCGCGGTGTGCATCTCGTACGAGCAGTCGTAGAACCAGCGGCAGATGTGCTGCCGGTGCTCCTCGGCGAGCGCCATCGCCGCCGGGCCGCCGGCCGGCGCACCCGCGGCCATCACCTCGGTGAACCGGCGGTTCCAATCCTCGTTCTCGGCCTTGATCCGCAGCCAGTCCTCCTTGCTGTGCTGCCCGGCGCGCCGCGCCGACTCCCGGTACGCGTCGGTGCCGCCCCAGCGCTGCTTCGTCTCCTCGGCGTACTGCTGCGGGTCCTGGTCGCCGAAGACATCGAACCGCTCCTCGGGAGTGAGTGACATGCCCATCTTCTCCGCCTCCAATGCGAGTTCGACCGCGGCGGCCATCTCCTGCAACCGGCTGATCCGCGCCGTCAGCAGCTCGTGCTGCCGGCGCAGGTGCGCCGTGGCGTCGGCGGCCGGATCGTCGAGGATCGCCGCGATCTCCTCCAGTGAGAACCCCAGCTCCCGGTAGAAGAGAATCTGCTGCAACCGCGCCAGGTCCGCGTCGTCGTACCGGCGGTAACCTGCGTGCGTACGTCCGCGCGGCGAGAGCAGCCCGATCTCGTCGTAGTGATGCAGGGTTCGCACGGTGACTCCCGCCAGCCGCGCCACCTCCCCCACCGGGTGGTCCATGGGTTCTCTCCCTTCCGCGGACCAGGCTCGCCCCTGCCGTTACGTCAGAGTCAAGCCGACGCCTGAGCGGTCCGCAGCGAGCTGCGCAACTGCGCGAGAGTGGCGGGGCGGCCGTACCGGTAGCCCTGACCGTGCGGGCAGCCGATCTCGGCCACCGCCCGGTGCTGCTCCTCGGTCTCCACCCCCTCGGCGACCACCACCAGGTCGAAGGCGGCGGCGAGCTTGCTGACCATGGCCACCGTCGCGTACGCCTGCGGATCCGCGCCGCCGAGCCGGGCCACGAACGACTGGTCGATCTTCAACTCGGTCGCCGGGATGCGGTGCAGGTAACTCAGCGACGAGTAGCCGGTGCCGAAGTCGTCGATGGCGATGCGCACACCGGTGGCGCGCAGCTGCCGCAGCCGTTCCAGCACCGTCTCGGTGCCGTCGATCAGCGCCGTCTCGGTCAGCTCCAGCGTCAGCGCCGCCGGCGCGAGCCCGGTGTCCCGGACGACCTCGGCGACGTCGGCGGCGAGGCCGGGACGGCGCAGGTTCGCCGGGGAGATGTTGACCGCCACCGTCAGCCCGGGGGCCAGCTCCTGCCAGCCGGCCGCCGCCCGGCACGCCTCCCGCAGCACCCAGCGGTCAACGGCGACGATCAGCCCGATCTCCTCGGCCAGCGGCAGGAAACGGTCCGGCCCGAGCAGCCCGTGTCTGGGATGCCGCCAGCGCACCAGGGCTTCCGCGCCACTCATCGCACCGGTGCCGACAGCCACGATCGGCTGGTACGCCAGCTCCAGCTGGCCACCCTCGGCCAGCGCCCGGCGCAGGTCGGCGATCAGCTCGGCCCGCGACACCGCCTGCCGGCGCAGCGCCGGCGTGCAGACCCGGTACGCCGACTTGCCCGCCTCCTTCGCCGCGTACATCGCGATGTCGGCGTCGCGCAGCAGGTCCGCCTGGCCGGAGTGCTGCGGGCCGTACGCGGCGATGCCGATGCTGGCCGTGCAGTGGCCGGCGATGTCGTCGTCGGGTCCGGCCGGTCCGAGCGCGGCGAGCAGCCGCCGGGCGATCAGCTCCGGGTCGTGTTCCCGTACGCCGTCGACGAGCACCGCGAACTCGTCCCCGCCGACGCGGGCCAGCACCCCTTCGCCGTCGAGGGCGTGCCGCATGCGTTCCGCGACCGCGGTCAGCAACTGATCGCCGGTGGCGTGCCCGAAGCGGTCGTTGACCTGCTTGAACCCGTCCAGGTCGAGGAGGAGCACGGTCACCGGCCGACGATGCCGTACGTGGCGCTGCAGCTCCCGGTTGAACGCGAGCCGGTTCGGCAGCCCGGTGAGCGGATCCTGGTGGGCCAGGCCCCGCATCCGGGCGGCTAGCTGGCGGTTCTCCCGGGCGACGAGCCTCTGCCGGATCGCCAGCGCGGCCAGCAGCCCCAGGCTCGACCAGAAGACGATCGCCGGACTGCTCCCGGCGACCTGCCGCGCCACCAGGGTCGCCACGATCGAGCCGCCCACCAGCAGGTACGGCACGGCCGTGCGCCACCTCGCCGCCAGCAGCCGCTCGACGTTGTCGTCGGCGTCGTCGAGCCGCACCGGCGCCGGGTAGCGGGTGGCGACGGCGATCAGCAGGTAGCTGAGCGGCCAGCAGACGTCGATGAGGTGGCCGGCGACGTAGTCGTCCCGGACGTTGAGCGAGACGTAGACGGTGTCGGCCAGGGCCCGGACGGCGAGACTCGCCCCGATCAGGCTCAGCGCCGGCCAGCGCACCCGCGATCCGCTGCTGATCGCCACCAGGACGGTGAGCTGCACCAGGTCCAGCATCGGATAGACCAGCGCCAGCGAGCGCAGCGGATCGGCCAGCGACGACCCGGTGACGTCGCGGAGCGCGATCAGCCAGGAGATCGGCACCAGCGCCAGCGCGACGATCACCCCGTCGAGCAGGATCCGGGTCCGGCCGATCGCCGAGTCGGGTGCGGAGAGGAAGCTCAGCAGGGCGCCGGTGCCGGCGCAGATGCCGGCGATGAAGATGGTGGCGATCAGCGGCGTATGGGGCAGCCCGTCACCGGTGAGCCGGGCGACGGTCCAGATGGCACGGCCGGCGGCGGCGAGTGCCATGGTCACCGCCAGCAGCCGCCAGAACGTCCGCAGGGCGCTCGGGTGCCGGCGGGCGACCCGCAGGCAGTAGGCGGCGGCGATCCCGGCGACAACGGTCGCGGCGGCGTCGCTGACCAGCGCCCGGCGGGGCAGGTCCAGCAGGAACCAGAGCAGCTCCCCGACGATCACGGCGGCGCAGAGGGCCAGCGCCGTCCAGGAGCGCAGCCCGCGCCCCGGGGCGGGTGCGGCCGCGCGCAGGAGCGACCCTCCGGGGGCGGCACCCGGCAGCGACACGTCGGCTCGCTCCCCTCATCGCACGTCCCGGCACCAAGGACGCTCGGCGGCCCGCGCCGCTTGCTGGGCACCCGCCGCGGCCTTCGTCGGCGGACGGCAAGCTAGCACAGACGCCGTTGATCAGGAATGCCGTGCGCGGCGGCTGCCGCCACCGGCGGGCGGACGGCGGCGATGGCGGTAACATCGGGCGCATGGCGGCAAGGCACCGGTCGGACCTGGCCGACCCGGCGTGAAGCGGGGCGAGATCTGGACGGTCGGCGGCCCCGGGGACCTACGGCACCGGGTGGTCGTGCTCTCCAGCGACGCCCACAACGAACGCAGCGGCGCGGTCCCGTTCTGTGCGCCGATCGTGCGTCAGCGCGGCCCGGACCTGCCGCCCTTCGCCGTGGCGCTGCACGAGGCCGACCCGCTCTCCGGGGTGGTGGTCGTCAACCGGATGCGTCGCATTCCGCGCCTGCCCGGAGCGGTCCGCGTCGGAATGGTCACCGGGACGAGCATGGCCCGGTTGGAGAAGGCGCTGCGGGACTTCTTCGAGGTGTAGCCGGCGCTAACCGGCCGGTTCCCGGTCCGGTGGCGGGCCGCCGTGGGTCCACGGTGTCCGGTCCGGCTCGGGCAGGGCCGGCGACGGCAGGTAGGCGTCCGACAGGGTGGTGTAGGTGAGCCGCTCCCCCACCTGCGGGACGCTCCCCGGCGCCGCGGTCAGCCCCCGTCCCATGCCGCTGACCAGCTCCAGCACCAGCTGGGTCCGCCCGTCGTCGAGCCGGGTCACAAAGACGACCTTCGCGGACTGGGCCGGGCGGACGGGGCTCTGCACCTTCGCCCCCGGCTGCAGTGTCACCGCGTCGGCGGTGACAACCATGATGCGGGGGCGCAGCACCGGCCGCTTGCCGGTGTCGTCGATCCGGGCCGGGTCCGCCATTGTCACCTCACCGGCGAACGCCTCACCGGCGAGCCGGTACTCGGCCAGCACCAGCGGATCGTCGTAGGCGCGCTGCACGGCGTACGACTGCAGGGCACGCTCCAGCCGGTGCAGCCGGCCCGCCGCGGCGACCGCCCCGTCCCGGCGCGGCTGCGGTGCCCCGCCCTCGTCGACGTGCTCGGCGTACGCGGTGAAGGCGTCCTTGTCGCCGTCCCAGCGCCCCGGCGCCCGGGCGCCTTCGGGCAGCGCCCGTAGCAGCGCCACCCCGCGCCACATGAGCTCCCAGGTCCCCGCCAGCTGGCCACGCAGCGCGACGGCGAGCCGGTCGTACGCCTCCTGGCGGGCCTGCGGGTCCTCGCCGGCTTCCTCGTAGGCGGTGATCAGCGGGGCGAGCACCTCGTTGTCGAACTCCGGGTCGGTGGCCGGGCCGGCCGGTGGGGCGAACTCGGCGGCGCGGGCCGCGACGTCGCCGGGCGTGCCGGCGGGCGGGTCGATCCAGGCGAGCAGGGCGGGCAGGTGCTGATCCTCCACATTGCTCTGACCGGTCGCCCAGTGCAGGCCGAGCGCCTCGGTCAGCGCCACGGTCAGCGCCGAACCCGGGTGCTCGGCCCGCTCGGCGAGGAAGGTCAGCCAGCGCCCGAGCAGCGGCACCACGGCCGGCACGGCGTACTCGCCCTCGGTCTCGGCGAAGCGGGTGGCCCGGCCGAGCAGCCGCAGAAAGGTGATGCCGGCACTGTTGGGGAGCAGGATCTGCGGGGCGTCGGCGTAGCGGTGCCGCACGTCGCGGCCCCGGTCGGTCGCGACGGCCTCGGTGACCGAGCGGTGGGCCTCCAGATAGGGCAGCAGGATCTCGGCGAGTTCGAGGTGGAAGGCGGTACGCAGGTCGCGGTTGCGTGGCTGCGGCACCACCAGCAGCCGCGGGGTGGCCGGGTCGGTGCCGGCGAGCAGCGCCAGCGGCGCGTTCGCCTCGCCGGCGAGGGTCAGCGGCACCAGCACCAGCGGAGGGTCGGCCAGGTGCAGGTGGCGCACGGTGGCGATCGGCTGGGCACGGCCGGCCGCCAGGGCCTGCACGCGGGCGAGCGCCCGCAGCATGCTCATGAACTCAGCGCCTCGGCGCGCAGTTCGGCAGCGGTGCGCAGCAGCCGGGCGACCTCGGTCTGCTCCGGTTCGGGCGTCGCCTCGCCGGCGGCGAGGGCGAGCACCGTGTCGGCGGAGTCGATGCCGCCGAGGGCCTCCCGGACGGTGCGCCCGAGCGCGGATGTCTGCCCGTGCGCCTCGTTGCGGCAGTGGAATGCCAGCTCGCAGGTGGCCAGGCAGTCCGGGGCGTACCGGGCCTCGGTCTGGGCCAGGGCGGCGCGCAGCGTCTCCGGCGGGTCGGACGGGTCGAGGCGCAGCTGCGCCGGCAGCCCGGTGAGCAGGTCGTCGAGGCGGGCCATCCGGTCGAGCTGGCGGCGCAGCGCCAGCATCTGCCGGCGGACGTCGACGAGGCTCGCCACCGGCTGGTTGGAGAAGTCGCGGGGGCAGACCAGGACCACCTCGTGCGAGACGGTCTCCGGGTCGTGGCCGGCGGCGGTGAGCAGTTGCCGCATCGCCAGCACGTAGACGGCCGACTGGACCGCGGCGGCGGAGACCTTCGCGGCGTCCGCCCCGCCGTCGATCACCGGGAAGGACTTGATCTCGACCACGTGGAACCGGCCGCCGAGGCGGGCGGCGACCAGGTCCGGCTCCAGGCGCACCCGCTGGCCGGCGACGTCGAGGGTGAGCAGCGGGTGGTCGAAGAGCGCCGCGTCGTCACCGGCGGCGGCGTTCTGGAGCACATCGGCCGAGCGGGCGACCCGGTCGCCGTCGCCGGCCCCGAGGTCGGTGTAGGTGGCCTGCGGCGCCGGCACGCCGAGCCGTTCGGCGAGCAGCCGCAGCAGTTCGGCGCCGTCGTCGGCCTTGACCCGGGCCTCGAAGGCGTTGCCGCGGGTGATGGCGAAGCGGGACTGGCCGAAACGGGCGGGGAAGCCGATCCGTTCCGCGATCGCGGTCTTGTCGATCCCGGCGCCGTCGAGCACCGTGCGGCGGGTGCAGCCGGGATTTCCGGTCAGCGCCGCGATCGTGCGCGCGTTGTGCCGCTGCGCGGGCACCGGGCCGCGGATGCGGGCGAGCCGTTCCTCGGTGGTGGTCATGATCGCCCCACGATATGCCGTCCCTGCCCGTGGCGCCGCACGACACGGTTTGAGGTGCGGCAGGTCGCCCGAGGGGTCAGCCGGCGACCAGGGTGCCGGGTTGCGGTGCGGCGCGGTCGTAGGCCGCGCCGCACCAGGTGCACTGCTGCTGGTGGCGGGTGCGGATCGGAATCAACGGAACGAAGAAGAGCGTGAACCGGGTCCGGTGCCGGGTGACGACCTGCGCGGCGGACTGCCGGCAGTTGGGGCACGGCTCGTGGGTCACGCCGAGCCGGTCCACCGAGGTCCGCAATCCGAAGATGAAGAACATGCCGCCTTGATACCCGGTCCGCGCTCAGCCCACGCTTGCCGAAACCGGCACCGGCCGGGACCGGGTGAGCGAGGCGGCGCTGATCGCGCAGAGCGCCGCCGCCCCGGCCATCGTCCAGAGGACCGCGTGCAGCCCGCCGGTGAAACCGGGATCGGCGAGCCGGCCCGCCGTGGTGGTGGCCAGCACCGAGCCGACCACGGCGATCGCCACCGTCTCCCCCGCCACCCGCGCGGTGTTGACCATGCCGGAGGCGATGCCGGCCCGGGCGGGATCGACGCTGCCGACGGCGAGCGCGTCGAGCAGTCCGATGGAGATGCCGACCCCGGTGCCCACGGTCAGCAGCGGAGCGGCGAGCGTGGCCGCGGTGCTGTCCGGGCCGATGGTGGTCAGCCAGGCCACGCCGGCGGCCACCACGGCCACCGAGACGACAACCACGGCGTACGGCGAGACGCCCCGCCGGGTGATCATTCCGGTGACCAGCGGCAGCACCAGGGTGGGGGCGGTCAGCAGGATCAGGGTCGCGCCGGCGCCACCGGCGCTCATGCCGAGCACGGTGGTGAAGTACGACGGCAGGTAGACCAGCAGCGGCACCAGCACCATCACGATGATGGCGGCCGCCAGGCAGACGCCGCGGAAGCGGGGGCTCGCCAGCAGCGCCAGGTCGAACATCGGCGCCGGGTGTCGGCGTTCCACCCGCACGAAGAGCCCGAGCAGGGCGACCGCGGCGACGAAGGCGGCCAGGATCAGCGGATGCCCCCAGCCGAAGTCCGGTCCCTGCACAAAGGCGAAGATCACCAGCAGCAGCGCGCCGGTGAAGGTCGCGGCGCCGGCCCAGTCGAGTCGTCCGGTCTGCTCACCGCGCCCGGACGGCAGCAGCGGCACCAGCAGCAGCACCACCGCGCCGACCACCGCCGGGGCGACGAAGACCGCGCGCCAGCCGAAGAGCTCGATCAGCGCGCCGGCGATCGAGGGGCCGAACGCGAGCCCCACCCCGAGCGCGACCCCGAAGAGCCCGAACGCCCGGGCCCGCGCCCGCCCGTGGAAGGTCTGGGCGAGCAGCGCCGACGCTCCGGTCGCACCGGCCGCGGCGCCGATGCCGGCCAGGGCCCGCAACGCGTCCAGCAGCACGATGTCGCCGGCGAAGGCGCTCGCCAACCCGCCGACGGTGAAGATCGCCATGCCGGTGGCGAAGACCCGGCGACGGCCCAGCACGTCGGCGAGGGAACCCGCGGCCAGCATGAAGCTGGCGAAGGTGGCGTTGTAACCGTTCACCACCCACTGCACGGCCGCCAGGTCGGCGTCGAGGTCGGCGCCGATGCGCGGCAGCGCGACCGACGCCCCGGTCAGCGTGATCGGCAACGCGATGGTGGCGAGCAGCACGGCGGCCAGCACCGCGGCCGGGTGTCCCGCTGTCCTGTCGCCGCTGCGTACCCGCCGAGGTGTCCTGCCGCCGTTTAGCACCCGCCGAACCTAGCGGTCGTCCACCGCCCACCCCGGGCCGGGTCAGCCGGGTGTGCCGCCCCTGACCTGCGGCGGCGCGAGCCCGCCGGCCTCGGCGCCGACCACCGAGGCATCCCGGCCACGCCGGTGCGGCGTACGACGGGTGGTGGTCACCGGCGCAGCGGGGTGCTGCGGTTGCGGGGCGAGCGGGTGGCTGTGCGGGCCCGGCGGCGTCGACGGCGCCGGGGCGGCACACAGTCGCCGTCGCGGTTCTCGGCGGACGGCGCCGGACGGGGTTTCGGGCACACGGCCGGGGGAACGTCCAGGGCGGAGTCGTCCAGTTCCCGGCCGATCAGGCGGCAGAGGAACCGGATCACGGTGGGCACAGACGCGGCGTCAACGGCGAACACTCGCCGCTCCTACCCATCCGCCCCGCACTTTGCACCTGTCGACGTAGACGAATCTGATTATTCGTCCGTCGGGTTGATCAGGGACGCAGGGCGCGCAGTTGCGCCAGGTGCATCGGCAGGTGGACCCGGCCGTGCAGGTCCAGCACCCGCCCCCAGGGCAGCGCCTCGTCGACGCTCAGCTCCAGCCCTTCCTCCAGGTGGGTGTGCACCGGCGTGCCGGCCGCCGCACCGAGACAGGTGGCCAGGGAGCAGAGCCGGTCACTGGTGGCGTGAAAGGCCGTCGTCAGGCCGGGGAAGCCTGCGCAGCGCCGCACCATCTCGGCCAGTTGCGGCCGGTGCACGGCGTCCAGGTCGTAGTCGGCCCAGTTGGAGCCGACCAGCACCGCCTCACTCGCCTCGATCATCAGCTCGTCGTTGATCACGAGGTGGGCGACGATCTCCTCGGCGCTGAGGTGACCGTCGCCGGGCGGCGCAGCGGCGAACCCGCCCGCGTCGATCTCGGCGAACAGCAGGTCGTACGCCCGGCGGAGCGTGTCGCTCTCCATGGGGCAAGCGTAGGGAACCCGACGCGGCGGCTCAGCCGTTCCGCACAGTCACCGCCGGCGGCGGCGCACCGGTGGCGCCTCGTGGCCGGCGGCGACCTCGGTGACGATCTGGCAGGTGTCTCGCACGGGGTCGTGCCGGTCGGCGTGCTGCGCCAGGGCGGCGAGCAGCTGCCGGAAGCGTCCGCGGTCGGCGGCGGGCAGCGGTGTGAGCAGGTGCTCTTCGGCTTCGGCGAGCCGCTTGCGGTGCGCGACGACGGTCCGGCGGCCGAGTTCGGTGGCGACGACCCGCTTGTGCCGCCGGTCGGCCGGGTCGGGGTGGCGCTGGACCAGTCCGGCGCGTTCGAGGTCGTCGACGAGGTAGGTCATCACGGTCCGGTCGATGCCGAGCCGGGCGGCGAGCGCCCCCTGCCCGCTCGCCTCGGTCGTGGCGGCGGCGGAGAGCACCTGCCAGCCGCGGACACCTCCGGGGAGGTCGCCCAGGAGCGTGTCGAGGGTTTTCAGGTACGCCCGGAAGAGCACCCCGAGCCCCCAGCCGAGGTCGTCGGCGAGCGGGGCTGCGGCGGACGCGGCGGTGACCTCGGACATGATCCCAGCGTACGCCACGCGCGGTCCTGCCGATCATCTACTCAACCATTCGTCTGTGTGGCAGACTGTTGACGGTACACATAAATGGAGGAGCGGGGACATGGGCGACTACGGACACGAACTGACCTTCGGCACCTTCCTGACTCCCGACGCCGCGCACGCCGACCGGGTGGTGGCGCTGGCGCAGCTGACCGAGGCGGCCGGGCTGGACCTGGTCACCATCCAGGACCACCCCTACCAGGCCCGCTTCCTCGACGCCTGGACCCTGCTGTCGGTGCTCGCCGGAAAGACCTCCCGGGTGCGGCTGTCGCCGAACGTGGCGAACCTGCCGCTGCGCCCGCCTGCCGTGCTCGCCAAGAGCGTCGCCAGCCTCGACATCCTCAGCGGCGGCCGTGCCGCACTCGGCCTCGGCGCGGGAGGCTTCTGGGACGCCATCGGCGCGTACGGCGGCCGGAAGCTCGCCCCCGGCGAGGCCGTCGCCGCGCTCGAGGAGGCGATCGGCGTCATCCGCGGCATCTGGGGTGCCCAGGGCCGGTCGGTACGCGTCGACGGCGCCCACTACCGGATCAGCGGCGCCCACGCCGGACCGGTGCCCGCCCACGAGGTCCCGATCTGGCTCGGCGCGATCAAACCACGGATGCTGCGGCTGACCGGCCGCCTCGCCGACGGCTGGCTGCCGAGCAGCGCCTACGTCCCCCCGGAGCAGCTGCCCGCCTCGAACGCGATCATCGACGAGGCCGCGGCGGCGGCAGGCCGGCAGCCCGGTGACGTGCGGCGGCTCTACAACCTGATGGGCTCCTTCGACGGCCCCGGCGACGGCTTCCTGAACGGGCCGCCGCGCCTCTGGGCGGAGCAGCTCGCCGAGCTCACCCTCGACCAGGGCGTGAGCATCTACATCCTGGCCTCCGACGACCCCCGCGACATCGAACGCTTCGCCGGCGAGGTCGCCCCGGCCGTCCGTGAACTCGTCGCCGCCGGCCGGAGCGGGACCGCGCCGGGCGGCGGGACCGGCGCCGGTGGCCCTCGCGGAACCGGCACGCCGGCCGCCGACGGCCCCGCTGAGGGGACTGAAACCGACGGCGCCGACGAGCCGGAAACCGGCCGCCCCTCGGTGACCGGCGGCGGGGTGCCGGCACGGCCGGCCCGCCGGAGCGCGCCGAGCGCCGGTCCGCTCGCCGTGCAGCCCACCCCGGACGACGGCAACCGGCTCAGTGACGTGCAGCCGTGGGACGAGAGCAGCCGGCCGAGCGGCCCCGCCCCCGACCCGGACCGCAGCTACACCCCGCACGAGCAGGCCTCCGGGCGGCATCTGGTCGACGTCCACGACCACCTCCGCGCCGAACTGCGCGAGGTCCGCTCAATCGTCGACCAGGTCCTCGACGGCACGATGGGCCCCGGCGCGGCACGCGGCCACCTCAACACCATGACCATGCGGCAGAACAGCTGGACGCTCGGCGCCTACTGCGCCACCTACTGCCGTACGGTCACCGTCCACCACACGCTCGAGGACAGCGGCATGTTCCCGCACCTGCGGCGGGCCGACGGCCGGCTGACGCCGGTGATCGACCGGCTGGAGGCCGAGCACCGGGTCATCCACGACGTCATCGAGGACGTGGACCGGGCGCTGATCAGCTTTGTCAGCGAACCCGACGGCGGCAAGAAGCTGGAGCAGGCCGTCAACCTGCTTACCGACACGCTGCTGTCGCATCTGGCCTACGAGGAGCGGGAACTGGTCGAGCCGCTGGCCCGCTTCGGCTACGGAGGCTGACCGCTCAGCGCAGCTGCGCGGGGAGCTCCGGGTCACTGGCGCGCTGGGCCGGGCTCGGCGCCGGCTGGGGCCGGGACCGCTGGCGGGCCGCCTCGTAGAGCACGACGGTGCCGGCGCCGGCGGCGTTGAGCGAGCTGGCGGCGCCGGTCATCGGGATGCGCAGCATCCGGTCGGCGGCCTGCCGCCAGGCGGCGCTGAGCCCACGGGTCTCGTTGCCGATCAGCACCAGTGTCGGTCCACTCAGGTCGTGCGCGGCGACGTCCACCTCACCCGCCTCGTCGGTGCCGACCAGCTGCACCGGCACCTGCCGGGTCCGCAGGCCGGCCGCCCAGTCGAGCACCTCACGGTGGCTGGGGACCCGTACCACCGGCAGGGCGAAGAGCGAACCCGTGCTGGCCCGTACCGCCTTCGGGTCGTACGGGTCGGCGGCGTGCCCGACCACGATCAGCCCGGCCGCCCCGAAGGCGTCGGCGGAGCGCACCAGCGTGCCGATGTTTCCCGGGACGGCCGGCCGGTCGAAGACCACCACCAGCAGATCCGGGCCGACCGGGATGCGCTCCAGCCGGTCCGGTGGCAGCTCCACCACGGCCAGCAGCTCCGCCGGCTCCTCGTCCTTGCCGGCCAGCTCACTCATCAGTTCCGGGGCCAGCGCCACCCGGTCGGCCGCCACCTGCTCGCGCAGCTGGGCGGCCCAGCGCGACCGCGGCGCCCCGTCGAGGTGCAGCAGGGTGCGGATCGTCCAGCCGTGTTCGACCGCGAGGCTGATCGGCCGTACGCCCTGCACCAGGAACTCCCCGGCGCGCTGCCGCTTGGTGCGGTTGGTCAGCAGCGCCTGCCACTGCTGGAAGGCCGCGTTGCGGGTGGTGATCCGCAGGGTCCTCGGCACCCGCACCCCTCTCGCCCGCCCGGTTGATGAACCATCGCAAACTACCAGCTCCGCCCGGGGGCGACGGACGGCTTGACGGCGGGCACTTGCGAGCTTTGCCCCGCTTTGGGGCATCGGCTCCCCTAGCATCAGGGCAACAGAGGAGGTGGTCTCGTGACGACGACCCAGGAGGACGTGGTTGTCCTGCTGATCGACCAGCACAACCGGATCAAGAGCCTGTTCCAGCAGCTGCGCACCGCCCAGGGCGCCCAGAAACAGGAGCTCTTCCAGGACCTCGTACGGCTGCTCGCGGCCCACGAAACGGCGGAGGAGCTCGTGGTGCACCCGGCGGCCCGGCGGCAGCTCAACCACGGCAAGGAAGTGGTGGACGCCCGCCTCCACGAGGAGGGTGAGGCGAAGCGGGAACTGGCCGCCCTCTACGACATGGGGGTCGAGCACCCCGACTTCGACGCCCGCCTCGCCGACTTCGCCAGCGCCGTGATCGAGCACGCCGGTCATGAGGAGGCCGACGAGTTCCCCGGCCTGCGGCACAGCCTCTCCGCCCCGGAGCTGCAACGGATGGCCGAGGCGGTGCTCTTCGCCGAGCGGATGGCCCCGACCCGCCCGCACCCGAACGCCGGCGAGTCGATGGCGGCGAACCTGATCGCCGGGCCGCCGATGGCGCTCTTCGACCGGATGCGCGACGGCATGCGTGACTGGCGGGAGTCCCAGGACCGGAAGTCCTGACCCGGCGGGTTTGCTACCCGCTGGAAACAACAGTCGTAAGAACACTCACGCCATCGCTGTGGTGCGTACTACAGCGATGGCGTGAGTGCGCTACCGCGATGGCGTGCGCGGCTCAGGTCAGGCGGAGCCGGGTTCGGACAGCCGCCGGTGCAGCTCGGCCTTGATGTGCTCCGGCGCCGCCTTGGCCGAGCCGGCGAGGACCTTGTTGCGCATCGAGCCCGCCACCACGTGGTCCTTGCCCTTCATGAGCGCCTCGAAGCCGTCCCGTGCCACCTCTGCCGGGTCGTCCTTGGGTCCGACACCCAGCTTGGTGTCCCCCATCCCGGCCCGGTCGAAGAAGCGCGTGTCGGTCGGACCGGGCATCAGCGCGGTCACCGTCACGCCGGTCTCCTTCAGTTCGTTGCGCAGCGCCTCCGAGAACGACAGCAGGAACGCCTTGGAGGCCGCGTACGTCGCTTCGAACGGCCCCGGCTGCGTGGCCGCGATCGACGACGTGAACAGGATCCGCCCCCGGCCCTGGTCGACCATCTGCCGGGAGGCCCGCTTGGCCAGGTGCACCGCCGAGCGCACGTTCAAATCGATCAGTTTGAGGTCGTTGTCGAGTTCGATGCTCGGGAAGTCACCGCTGACCCCGACGCCGGCGTTGACGGCGACCGCGTCGACGCTGCGCCCCAGCGCGGTGGTCCGGCCCCAGAGCTGCTCCACGCCGGCGTAGTCGGCCAGGTCCACCTGCACCGGTTCGACCTGTGCGCCGAGGCCCTCGAAGTCCTGCGCCGCCCGCGCTATGCCGGCGTTTTCGGCGGCCACCACCAGGTCGAACCCGTTGCGGGCGAACTCCCGGGCCAGTTCGTATCCGATGCCGCTGGACGCTCCGGTGACGACGGCGAGCGGTTTCTGCTGTGCCATGGCCAGCTCCTTCTCGACGGTGACAGCTCCCTGTCGGCGGTTCAGCCTTCGGGTACGGCGATGACGACGCCGCTGCGGACCCGCGCCGGGATCCGCTGCAGCGAAATGCTCAGGTCCTGCTCCGGCAGGGTGTGCTCCAGCCGGGCCAGATGCACACTGAACGCCTCCAGCAGCGCGACGGTGATCTGCTCGCCCGGACAGCGGTGCCCGCTGCGGGGATCGCCCCCACCTTGCGGGACCAGCTCGTACTCCCCGATCACGCGCCCGATGAAGCGCTGCGGGTCGAAGGTGTACGGATCGGTCCAGACCTCGGGGTCGTGGTTCTGGCCGTAGAGGTCCAGCAGCACCATCGACCCCTCGGGAATGTCCACACCGTCCCAGACCAGGTCGCGGACCGCCTTGCCGCCGATGAACGGGGCGAACGGATAGAACCGCCGGACCTCGTGGGCGAACGCCTCGGTGTAGGCCCGGTCGCCCTCGGCGAGCGGCTTGCGGTTGGCCGGCCAGCGGTGCAGGGCGTGCGCCGCGTACGCGACGAACCAGCTCACCGCGACCGTCGGCCGGATCACGTTGATCAGCTCCACGGCGGCCAGCCGCGGGTCGAGCAGCTCGCCGTCGACGTCACGGTGCACGACGATCCGCTCCAGCACCGAGCCGACCGGGGCGGCCGCCTCGCCATTTCGGATTTGTACGACGAGGTCGGCGATCCACTTCTCACGGCGGTGCCGGGCCCGCCGGGCCCGCCAGTGGCGTGGGCCGGCGGTGGCGAACCCGTCGACCAGGGTCACCATGTCGGCGGCGAAGGAGGCGACCTCCGCCTCGTCGAGGGGCAGCCCGGTCCAGCGCGACACGGCCCGCACGATGATCCGGCTCGCCTCGTCGAAGAGCACCACCGGCCCGCGCTGCGGCCAGGTCGCCGCCGTCGTGTCCCAGGAGTCGTTGGTCAGCTCCACCAGTCGCGCGATGCCCGCAGCGTCGAGCAGCGGCCAGAAGACCTCCTTGCGCTGCCGGTGGCTCAGCCCGTCGAGGGTGTGCACCGCGCCCTTGCCGAAGAGGGTGGCCTGGATCGGCTCCGGGAGGGCACCGTGGCGGCGTACGTGGTCCTCGTCGTAGAAGAAGGCGGCGGCTTCCGGGCCGCAGAGCGCGGTTGCCCGCATCCCGGCCAGCCGGGTGGCCACGGTCCGCACGCCCCGGTGTCGGCGCAGATTCGGCAGCCAGCCGTAGCCCTCGATGGCGAGGCGCAGGGTGTTGTCGAGCACGGGAGCGGCACGCGAAGTCATATCCGCGGGCTTGCCCAGGTCGGCGGCGCTCAAACCGCCCTGATCGGCCGCGCCGGCAACTCGGCCCCGCGGCCGTGCGGCCCGCGCCGGGCTCGCCGGCGGAACCGAGGCATCGACGCAGCCGGGGTCAGTGCGCGGAGCGGGAGATGAACGCGGAGGCGCGCCGGCGGGCGGCGAAGGCGAGGACGAAACCGGTCGCCAGCACCAGGAGGCCGAAGAGCAGGCCGGCCTCGGCGGTGAGCTGCGCGCCGAAGGGCGACTCGTCGAGCCCCGCCGGCTCCCCCACGTCCCTGATGGCGCCGTTGAGCACCGCCGGCAGCCAGTGCAGCGCGTACGCCCGGGGGGCCTCTTCGGCGCTGAACCGGACCAGCACGAAGGCCACCACGGCGGCCTGCACGGCGATCAGCCCACCGAAGCCGGCGACAGTCGCACCGGGGAGGGGCCCGAGGCGGGTGACCAGGACGGTCGCCCCGACCATCAGCCCGCCCCAGAGCAGCGTCGCCACCGCGGCCTCGACGACGGTGCCGCCGAGCAGCCCGATCAGCAGGGTGAGGGCGACCGCGGTCGAGGCGACAGCCAGCGGCGTGACCGTGAGCTGGTTGGCGAGCCGGCGACCGGCGATGGCCGCCGCGATCAGCAGGACCGCCCACAGCAGCGTGTAGAGCCACACCTCCGCCGACACTGTGCACCCCTCGGTTCTCGACCGGCATCCGGACGGCTACGAATCTATCAACTTCGCAGCCGCCGACGGCAGCATGAAATGACTTCGTCCGCCCGGCAGAAGCCGGCCCGCTCAGGCGGCGCCGGCGACCGGCATCGACGGCCCGCCGGCGGCCGGGGCGGCGGGGCCGTCGTCGAGCGTGGTCGCCAGCGGCTTCTCGCGGAGGTAGGCGAGGAGCACGGCGGCCAGGACGGCGAGCGGGACCATGAAGCCGAAGATCGGCAGCAACGCCTCGTTGTAGGAGGTGATGATCGGCAGCCGGAGCTCGTCGGGCAGCCCGCCCACCAGCGCCGGAGTGAACGAGTTCAGACCACCGAGGCGTTCGCTCGCGGCCGGGATGCGTTCGGTGATCAGCGCGGTGAGCCGGGTGGCGAAGATGGAGCCCACCACCGCGGAGCCGAGGGTGGCGCCGACCTGCCGAAAGTAGTTGGTGGCGGCGGTGGCGGTGCCGACCTGGGAGTTGGGGAAGGAGTTCTGCACGATCAGGGTCAGGATCTGCATCGACATGCCGAGGCCGACACCGAAGACGCCGAGGTAGGCGCAGACGACGGGGAGTGCGGTGTCGACCCGCAGGCTCGCCAGCAGCAGGAGGCTGGTTCCCATGACGAGCACGCCGAGCAGCGGTGAGAGCTTGTAGCGGCCCGTGCGGGAGACGAGCCGGCCGGCCACTGTGGAGGCCACCAGCATGCCGCCCATCGCCGGGATCATCAGCATGCCGGCGTTGGTGGCGCTGACGCCGGTGACCATCTGCAGGTACGTCGGCATGTAGCCGATGGTGCCGAACATCATGATCCCCACACAGAGGCCGGCGGCGGTGGCGAGGGTGAAGTTCCGGTCGCGGAAGAGGCCGAGCGGGATGATCGGCTCGGCGGCCCGCGACTCGACGTAGACGAAGGCCACGCCGAGCACGACCGCGGCCGCGGCGAGCCCGAGGATCGTCGGGGAGGTCCAGGCGTACTCCGAGCCGCCCCAGGTGCCGACGAGGACCAGCGCGGTGGTGGCCGCGGCGATCAGGGCCATGCCGGGATAGTCCAGGCGCGGGCGTTCCCGGTCGGGCCGGGCGGGAAGTTTGAGGAAGAAGAACGCGGCGAGGATCGCCAGCAGACCGAGGGGCAGGTTGATCCAGAAGGTCCAGCGCCAGCCGGGGCCCTCGGTGAACCAGCCGCCCAGCAGCGGTCCGGCGATCGAGGAGACGGCGAAGACCGCCCCCATCACCCCCATGTACCTGCCCCGCTCCCGGGGCGGGACGACGTCGGCGATCGCGGCCTGGGAGAGGATCATCAGACCGCCGCCGCCGAGGCCCTGCACGACCCGGCCGACGATCAGCCACGTGACGTCACCGGTCAGTGCACAGATCACCGAGCCGGCCAGGAAGGTGATGATGGCGGCGATGAGGACCGGCTTGCGTCCGAAGAGGTCGCTGATCTTGCCGTAGACCGGCATGGTGATCGTCGAGGCCAGGATGTACGAGGTGATGACCCAGGGCATCTGGTCGACGCCGTTGAGCTCGCCGACCACCGTCGGCAGCGCCGTCGACAGGATGGTCTGGTTCAGCGAGGCCAGCAGCATCGTGACCATGAGGCCCGCGAAGAGCAGTTGAAGTCCGCGGTCCGGACCCTTTTGTTCGGTCACGGTCGCAGTCGCGGCGGTCACGAGATGTCCTCCAGAGCGTTCTTGAAGATCGAGATGGCGGAGTCGACCGCGGCCTCGGGGTCGGTCTCCATCGCTTCCGGGTCGCGGCTGTAGACGAAGCGCAGCACGGTGGCGGCGAGCATCAGCAGCGCCCGGGTGGAGTCGGCGGACTCGGCGGCCGTCCCGGCGTCCGCGCGCCGGTCGAGCGCCGTACGGATCAGCTTCTCGACGGCGAGGATGTGCTCGCTGAGCCGCTCACGCAGCTCCGGGCAGCGGTGGGTCAGCAGCCGGCGCCGCTCGTAGGTGGCGCCGTCGACGAAGCTGCTGCGCAGGATCGCCACGATGAGCCGCACCGTACGGGTGAACCGGTCGGTCTCGTCGGCGAGGAAACGGGTGAGTTCCACCTCCGGCAGCGCAGGCGGGCAGGCGCCGAGGACCGCGTCCTCCTTGGAGGCGAAGTAGTTGAAGAACGTACGGCGGGAGACGCCGGCGCGGTCGGCGATCGCCTCCACCGTCGCGCCCGACAATCCCTGTTCGAGCACCAGCGCGGCGGCCGCCTCGTGAAGTTCGCGGGTGGTGCGCGCCCGGTTCTTCTCCCGCAGCCCCTGAGATCCATCTTGCACGAGTGCAGACTTGCACCCATGCACGCTTGACGCAAGGCGTGTCCCACTCCACGGCGGCCATCTCGGCCGCGACAGCCACAACGCTCGTCTTCACGCTCCATGACACCGTCATGATTCAGCGACGCGGGACCGGACAGCGGTGACGCCCCTGCGACGCCGGGATCAGCCTGGCGAGATGGGTTGTGGTGCCGCCGGCCAGACCCCGGTGATACTGGGTCAATGGCACACCGTCTGCTCTCCTGGGCCGGCATCGGCGATCCACAGCGGATCGAGAACGCGAGCATCGAACTGCACGGTGAGTCGATGCGGGCGATCGGCGGCGCCTGCGCAGAGGCCTTCACCACAAACTGGGAGCTCGAGGTCGCCGACGGCTGGCAGACCCGCGCACTGCACGTCACCGTCCGCGGCTTCGGCTGGTCGCGCAGCCTCGACCTGACCCGCGCACCGACCGGAGACTGGTGCGCCGCCGTCGCCCGGCACGGTGAAATCGATCTGCCGGAGCCAGGGCTGGACGACCCCGGCACCGTCGCCGGCGCGATCGACTGCGACCTGGCGCTCTGCCCCGTCACCAACACCATGCCGATCCGCCGCCTGCGGCTGCTCGACCGGGATGTCGCCGACACCCACCTCGTGATGGCCTGGGTCGAAATTCCGTCGCTGCGGGTGCTCCGCAGCGACCAGGTCTACGCCTCGGCGGCACCCGAGGGCAAGCGGCGCGTGAAGTACACGAGCTTCAGCCGCAACGTCAGCACCCACCTGACCGTCGACGCCGACGGCCTTGTCATCGACTACCCGGAGTTGGCCCGACGCCTGCGGCCAGAGCCGGCGCACTGACCCGGACACCGCATCCGCTGCTGCGCCACGCCGGCACCGTCACCGCTCACTCGACGCCGCCGGCCCCCAGCACGACCTTGGCCTCGCTGCGGAACTCCAGGTCGTTGGTGACCGAGTAGTTGGGGAAGGCCAGGCGGATCTCCTTGCCCGGGCAGCGCAGCCGCATCTGCAGCGGCGTCTTGCCCGGATGGGCCAGCAGCACCTCTTTGAGGTCGGCGATCAGCGCTTCGGTGACCCGGTCGGCGGCGACGTGCAGCACCACCGGGGCGTCCCCGTTGCCCGTCACCGACGACACGTCGACCATCGCCAGGTCCGAACCGAAGACGCTGACCGAACCGTCGCGGACGCTGATGTTGCCCTGCACCTTGATCACGGTGTCCTCGATCAGGTACGGCGCGGCGAACTCGTAGCTCTTGGGGAAGAAGAGCACCTCGATGCTGGCGGTCAGGTCCTGCAGCTGCACGATCGCCCAGCTGGCGCCCTTGGCGGTGATGCGCCGGTTCACCCCGGAGATCAGGCCGCAGAGCACCACCGGTTTGCGGTCGGCGTCCTCCATGGCCAGCACCTCGGCCACGGTCTGCTCGCTGTTGGCCTTCAGGATCCGCTCCGCACCGGCCAGCGGATGATCGGAGACGTACAGGCCGAGCATCTCCCGTTCCAGGGCGAGCTTCTCGCGCCGCTCCCACTCGCGGCCGGTCGCGGCGAAGCTGAACCCGACGATGCCGTCCTGCGGCATGATGCTGGGCACCGTGCCGAAGAGGTCGTCCTGGCCGATCGCCTCCTGGCGCTTGACGCCCATCACCGCGTCGACCGCCGCCTCGTGGTTGGCGAACAGATCCAGCCGGGTGTGCGGCTGCGGCAGCTCGTCGAAGGCTCCTGCCTTGATCAGTGATTCGATGGCGCGCTTGTTGCAGGCCGCCGCATCCACCTTGATCAGGAATTCCTCGAAGCCGGTGTAGGGGCCCTTCTCCTCGCGCCCGCGGATGATCGCGGAGACCACGTTGTGGCCGACGTTGCGCACCGCGCCCAACCCGAAGCGGATCACCCCGTCGACGGCGCCGAACTTGCCGATGGAGGTGTTCACGTCCGGCGGCAGCACCCGTACACCCATCGACCGGCACTCGGCCAGATACAGCGCCATCTTGTCCTTGTCGTCACCGACGGACGTCAGCAGCGCCGCCATGTACTCGGCCGGATAGTGGGCCTTCAGGTACGCGGTCCAGTACGACACCAGGCCGTACGCCGCGGAGTGGGCCTTGTTGAAGGCGTAGCCGGCGAACGGCACCAGTACGTCCCACACGGCCTTGATCGCCTCGTCGGAGTAGCCGCGCTCGCGGCAGCCCTGCTGGAAGGGGACGAACTCCTTGTCGAGGACCTCCTTCTTCTTCTTGCCCATCGCCCGGCGCAGGTTGTCGGCGGCGCCGAGGCTGTAACCGGCCAGGATCTGCGCGGCGCGCTGCACCTGCTCCTGGTAGACGATCAGGCCGTAGGTGGTGCCGAGCACCTCCGACAGCGGCTCCTCCAGCTCCGGATGGATCGGCGTGATCTCCTGCAGGCCGTTCTTGCGCAGCGCGTAGTTGGTGTGCGACTCCATGCCCATCGGGCCCGGCCGGTACAGCGCCAGCACCGCCGAGATGTCCTCGAAGTTGTCCGGTTTCATCAACCGCAGCAGCGAACGCATGGCCGTGCCGTCGAGCTGGAACACGCCCAGGGTGTCGCCGCGGCCCAGCAGTTCGTAGGTGGCCTTGTCGTCCAGCGGCAGGCCCAGCAGGTCCAGCTTCGTGCCGTGGTTGGCCTCGATGTTGTTGACCGCGTCGTCGATGATCGTCAGGTTGCGCAGGCCGAGGAAGTCCATCTTCAGCAGCCCGAGCGACTCGCACGTCGGATAGTCGAACTGCGTGATGATCGCGCCGTCGGCGTCGCGGCGTACCAGCGGAATGTGCTCGATCAGCGGCTCGGCGCTCATGATGACACCGGCGGCGTGCACCCCGAGCTGGCGTACCAGGCCTTCGAGGCCGCGGGCGACCTCCATCACCTTGGCCACGTCGGGCTCGGTCTCGGCGAGCCGGCGCACCTCGGTCGCCTCGCCGTAGCGCGGGTGGTCCGGGTCGAAGATCCCCGACAGCGGGATGTCCTTGCCCATCACCGCCGGCGGCATCGCCTTGGTGATCTTGTCGCCGAGCGCGTACGGGAAACCGAGCACCCGGCACGAGTCCTTGATCGCCGCCTTGGCCTTGATCGTGCCGAAGGTGGCGATCTGGGCTACCCGGTCCTCACCCCACTTGTCGGTGACGTACTTGATCACTTCACCGCGGCGCCGATCGTCGAAGTCGATGTCGACGTCGGGCATCTGCACACGCTCGGGGTTGAGGAACCGCTCGAAGATCAGCCCGTGGGTGATCGGGTCCAGGTCGGTGATGCCCAGCGCGTACGCCACCAGCGACCCCGCCGCCGAGCCACGCCCCGGGCCGACCCGGATGCCCTGCGCCTTCGCCCAGCCGATGAAGTCGGCCACCACGAGGAAGTAGGCGGGGAAGCCCATGTCGATGATGACGCCCAGCTCGTACTCGGCCTGCCGGCGCCGATCATCGGGGATGCCGCCGGGGAAGCGGCGTTCCAGCCCGGCGTACGTCTCCTTGCGGAACCAGGACTCCAGCGTCTCGCCGGCCGGCACCGGGAACTGCGGCGCCAGGTTGTAGAACTCGAACATCCCCGCCGGGTCGACCTTCTCGGCGACCAGCAGGGTGTTGCGGCACCCCTGCCGCCACGCGTCCGACGAGTCGACGGCGTACATCTCCTGCGCCGTCTTGACGTAGTAGCCGGAGCCGTCGAAACGGAACCGGTTCGGGTCGTCGAGGGTCTTGCCGGTCTGCACCGCCAGCAGCGCGTCGTGCGCCTGCGACTGGTGCTCGTGGGTGTAGTGCAGGTCGTTGGTGACCAGCGGCGGGATGTCCAGCCGCCGGCCGATCTCCAGCAGACCGTCACGGACCCGGCGTTCAATCTCCAGGCCGTGGTCCATCAACTCGAGGAAGTAGTTGTCGGCGCCGAAAATGTCCTGATACTGGCCGGCGACCTTGAGCGCCTCGTCGAACTGGCCAAGCCGCAGCCGGGTCTGCACCGCCCCCGACGGACAACCCGTCGTGGCCATGATCCCCTCGGCGTGCTCGGCGATGATGTCCATGTCCATGCGCGGCCACTTGACGTAGTGGCCCTCCATGGATGCCCGCGAGTTGAGCTTGAACAGGTTCTTCAGGCCGGACTTGTTCTGCGCCCACATGGTCATGTGGGTGATCGCGCCACCACCGGAGACATCATCGGAACGCTGGTCCTGGGTACCCCAGCGGATGCGCTTCTTGTCGAAGCGCGACGCCGGTGCCACGTACGCCTCCACCCCGACGATCGGGGTCACACCGGAGGCCATCGCCTGCTTGTAGAAGTCGTTCGCGCCGTGCATGTTGCCGTGGTCGGTGATCGCCACCGCCGGCATCTCCAGGCGCTTGACCTCGGCGAACAACTCCTTCAGCCGGGCCGCGCCGTCGAGCATCGAGTACTCGCTGTGTACGTGCAGATGCACGAACTGATCGCCCACTCGTCTCCCCCGACCGCACGCCGACTTGCCCCTGAAGACCCTAAGCCGCGCCGGCCCCGCGCCGCGACTCCGGTGGCCCGTGTCGTGACGAGGTCGGCATCGGCGCGCCCGGCGGCTGCGCCGGCCTGGGGCGCACGGGACGAGAATCCGCCTCGACCTGTAACACCAGCCCGACCGACGCCATGAGTAGTCAGTAGGGATGGAGGCGACCAGTGGGGGTTGACCAGGGTGAGCACAGGGCGTTCGAGCGGATGTACGCCGCGCACCACCAGCTGGTGCTGCGCTACTGCTACCGGCGACTAGGCGATCTTGAGTACGCGCGGGAATTGACGCAGGAGACGTTCGTGGTGGCGTGGCGCCGCCGCCGGGACGCGCCGGAGCCGGCAGCACCCTGGTTGTACGGGATCGCCCGCAGGGTGCTGGCTGACCACTGGCGCACGCGGCGTGCACGCCCTGTCACCGTGCCCGTCGCGGAGTCCACCGACGCGGGGGCCGAAGACGGCGGGTTCGACGCGGTCAGCCTCGCGCAGGACCTGCGTCAGGCGTTCATCAGGCTCTCGGAGCCGGACCGCGAAATCCTGCGCCTGGTGACGTGGGAGGAACTCGACCTGGCCGCGGTGGCGCAGGTCCTGGGGTGCAGCCGGACGGCCGCCGGGGTCCGGTTGTTCCGGGCCCGGCGGCGACTTCACCAACTGATGGACACCCCGCCGCCGGTCCGCGTCCGCCCGGTCCCGACATCTGTCCGTGGAGGCGCGCTATGAGACGGAGCAGTGAGCTGTTGAAGGATCTCGACCCGGTCCGTGACATCACCGACTGGCCGTCGACGCCGCAGATCGACTGGGCGGCCATGCAAGGCGGCCCGGCACTGGATGGGGCCGGTCGAATGACGGCGCAGCTCGGCCGCCGGTGGCGACGCCGAGCGGCCCTTGGCGCCGTGGCCGTCGGCGTGGCCGCGTGCGTGACGGGTGCGGTGATCGTGCAGGTAACCGGCGCACCCGCGCCGGTGTTCGCCGCGACCCCACCGCCGCTTCGGCTGCAGTACGACACCGGCGCGCCCGCGGCCCGCGACACCCTGCTGCGGCTCGCCGCCTCCGTCGAGAAGCAGGCCGAACCGGCACCACCCCGCAGCGGCCCCGTCAGCTTCGTACAGGTCGCCCAATGGTCTCTGGACTTCTCCTCCGGCGAAAGCGGCACGACGGCGGCGATCCTGCCTCAGGTGATCTCCGTCTGGCGGGCCGCCGACGGCTCCGGCAAACGCGCCACGGTCACCCTCGGCCCGTCGGACCTCGACGAACTGCCCGACGCCCCCACCCTGCTCGCAGTCGCGGCACGGCGAACACCAACGGCGGAAACGTACGCCGCGGGGCAACTGGCGTTCAGCCTCACCGAACCGACCCCCGGCAACCTCGCCCAGGTGCTGTACGGCCACCAGCCGCTCGGAGACCCTGCGGTGTCGACGGCCCGGGGAATCGCCGATCTGTATCGCTGGGCAGCGGTCGACCGGGACGTACGCGTCGCGGCGTTGCGGTTGCTCGCCCGCACCGACAAGGTGCTGTTGCGGGGCACCGTCACCGACAGACTCGGCCGCGAAGGACTCGCTGTCAGCGTCGACTCGCAGGACCACGGCACCCGCGACCTGCTGATCTTCGACCAGCGCACCGGCTGGCTCCTGGCCTACGAGTCGATCTTCCTGCGCAAGCCGGAGAAGCTGCCCGTACAGGCGCCGGCGGTCTTCTCCTACGTGCTCTACCTCGCCCAGGACCGCCGCCCCGACACGAACGGGTAACCCGCACTCAATGCCGCCTTGGCGCCGAGGCGGTCCCACTAGGTGTCAGCCGGCGCGCGCGATCAAGAATGCCTGGTCGTCGGGGTAGACCCCCGCCGGACGGCGGACCAGGCGGCACTCCTCGTGGAATCCGGCGGCGGTCAACCACCCCGACACCTCGTCGGCGGTGAAGAGATGACGGACCAGCGTGACATCGTGCCCGTACCGGCGGTAACTGGGCGCCGCGTCGTGGACGCCTTCGCCCGATTGGAAGCCGACAAGCAAATGACCGCCGGGGCGCGACACCCGGCGTACCTCCTGGTAGATCCGGGGCTGATCCGGCGGTGGGGTGTGAATGGTCGAGTACCAGAGCATCACCCCATCAAAGGAGCCCGCCCGGTACGGGAGATCGGCGATCGAGCCGACCGAGAAGGTGATGTCCGGATGATCCCGCCGCGCCCGGGCGACCATGCCCGGCGAGAGATCGACGCCTTCGACTGCCACGTCGCGTCCGGCGAGGTAGCGGCTCATCCGCCCGGCGCCGCAGCCGGCGTCGAGCACCCGGGCGCCCTTGCCGACGGCAGCGGCGAAGGCATCGATCATCGCGAGATCCAGTGCCGCCTCGGCGCGGGTGTCGGGAAGCAGCGCTGCGTAATCCTCGGCGACGGTGTCGTAGGCGTCCCGGACCGACCCGTACGAAGCCCCGGCGGTGTCTGCGCTCACCTCGGCACCGTACCCGCAGCCGGCACCGGCGTCATGGCACAAGGTTTCGTGGCCACCAACCGCATGGCGGGCTCGTGCTGCTCCGACCGCTGCGGCATCGAACAGGCCAAGCGCTGCTCGGCGTTGACCTCGCGCTCGGCCCAGGCGGCACGCAACTGGGCGCGCACCCGCTCCCGCACCACCAGGTCCGGCCTGCGCCGTGGGGCAACAAATGCGGCTGGTCCTGCGCCGATGCTAGCGACGATCGGCCAAACCTTCTGGACAAACCGTTGATCATTTAGCGCGGTGAGTGTCTTGTGGCCGCCGACTCGGCGCTGATAATTTTCGATCCCGCCTTCGAGCGGCACCGACCACAAGGGAGACAAATGCGAATGAGACGTCTGCTGGGCGCTGCGGCGGCCACGGCAACCGCGGCAGCGTTGGTGCTCACCGTGGCGGGACCCGCGTCCGCGGCGACCGGGTACGCCCGCTGCCCGCAAATCCGGTACTGCCTCTTCACCGGCCTCAACGGCACCGGAGTCATGGCGTACTTCGTGAAGGGCGACGCCAACCTCGGCGACAGCATCGGCCCCCAGGGCATGAACAACAACTCGAAGAGCCACTGGAACCGCAGCGGACACACCTTTGACCTCTACGAGGGTGCCTACAAAGAGGGAACGCACTGGGTATCCCACCCGCACAGCACCAGCGGCTCGAACTTCGTTGTCGCAGCTCGCGACAAGATCAGCTCCCTGTACCAAACCCGCCCCGCCGGCAGCCACCCGCCGCCCCGACCCACTCCGCCCCCCCCCCGCCGCGGCCCCGCCTGACCAGGCGGGGCCGCTGCTGGTGTGACCGCCGTCCTCGGAGGAGAGCATCGACGGCGATTCGCGGCCGACAGCCTACGAGCCGGCCAGGGAGCCGTCGTCGCGGCCGCCTTCCCGCGCCGGGATGATGCCGTTGGCGGCCAGATCGGCCGGCACCTGCCGCCGGCCCATGCGGCTGACCTGGGCGAGGACATCGATGGTGCTGGCGGAGCGATACAGCGCCGCCAGCATCGCCGGCGACTTCAGCACCCTCGCCCTCGCCCTGGCCGCAGTCGTCGGCGGCACCGCCGGCATGGGCGACTGGCGGGCCCGGCAACGCGCCCAGAAAGCCCTCGCCGACGAGCAGGTCCACGACCTGCGCCTGGACCGGGTGCGGGCATTGCAGGGCCGGTCGCCAGCCGGCCTGCGTCGTTACGGGGTGCGCCTGGTCACCGACCCCGGCGAGCTCACCAAGGCCGCCGACGAGCTGTCCGAGGTCCAGCCCAGCGCATACGTGGTGCTGGCCGTGGAGGAGTTCGGGCGTCTCAACGTCAACCGGGCCGACAGCCTGCGGAAGCTGATCGCCAACACCGGGGAGCTCGCCGAGGCGCCCACCGCCGCCGAGATCGAAGCGCTGGAAGCCGGGCGTGAGGTGCTGGCCGCGCGCGCCGGACAGGCCTAGGTCTCGCAGGCCACCCCGTCCTTGTCGCGGTCCAGCTTCAGCGAATACCCGGGTTCCCCGGCGTACAGCGGGGCGGCGCCGGCGGCGCGCACCGCGTCGCAGTTGGCGTAGTACACGCTCGGCGGATCCGCCCGGGTCGGTTCGGGGCGCGGCGGCGTGCTGGTGCGCGGCACGGTGGGACGCGGCGAGCGGGTCGGCGACGGCCGGCTGCCGGCGGTGGGCCGCGGCGACGACGACACCTCACCGAGCCGGGCCGTGGGAGTCGGCTCAAGCGACGGCGAAGGGTCCGCGCTCGGCGAGGCACTCACGCCGCCGGCGGGCTGCTGCTGCGGCGGCGGCTGCTCGGCTTCGTCGCTGTCGCCCAACAGCAGTACACCGCCGCAGCAGCACAGCATCAGCGCGATTCCGGACAGCAGGACGGCGTTGATGCGCTTGCGCCGGCTCAGCTGCTCGGGCGTGAGGTTGGCGGGCGGGGCGGGGGTGGGCATTTTCGGCACGTCCACCACGATGGCGGGCAGCAGGGCGGCCCGGGCATCCCATAAACAGCCAGCCTATGGATGATGATCGTTGCCTTCGGGCATTGATCGGCCGATGTCGCATCGACGGCCGCAGAAACCCTGTGGCCCAGTCCACATCGGCGCGCGCCCGGCGCCCGTGGCCCCCTAGCGTTGACCGAGCCAGCCGATGCGCAGGCCGGGGCTACTCCACTTGGAGTGCGAACGTCTCGGCCGACCATTCCTCGGCTGGCAGCACGCACGGGGACCGGTACGACATCGCTGCGCAGGGCGGGCTTACTTCACTCTCTCAAAGTGGTGGTTGCAGGTTCGAGTCCTGTCGTCGAGGCCAAGGCCTCGACGAAGCTCAACTGGCAGAGCACTCGTCAGTTCGTCCGACCTCTTCTCGGTTCACCTTGCCGGGCTCCGTGCGTGCACCACCCCGCACACGCGACGCGAAGGCCCATCCCATGGCGAAGTTCAACATCGTCGACCGGCGACGGTTCGACCGCAACTGCCCGCTGGGTACCGAACAGGTCGCCACCATCCGCACCCACGAAGGCGCCCCCGCGTACGCCCGCGAAAAGCGAGCTGTTCCGGCTGGCGATGACGAACTTCGTCGGCGGTCAGCCATATCGGCTCCGTCCTGACGCGCCCCGTCTGACCGACGCCCTCCCGCCCCACCAGGGCGGGCACGGGCCGACGCGGGTGGATCCCGTGAGCGGCGGGAGGCAGCCGGCCTCCAACCCTCGCGCAGCACAGGAACAATGGAGAACGTGCGGTCGGACGGGCGGCGCTGCGACACGCCCCGGGATTGCCCGTGCACCCAACCCGTGCACCCACGGTGTACCCAAAGCAAAATCGCCGACCCTCACGGATCGGCGATCTTCGCTGTAACACCCAGGCTGACCTGGGGTTTTGTAAGGTGGAGCCGAGGGGACTCGAACCCCTGACCCCCACACTGCCAGTGTGGTGCGCTACCAGCTGCGCCACGGCCCCTTACGGTTGTCCCGGTCGCCCGGGCACCTGCGAAATAATACACATGCCCCCGGAGATCGTCATCCGGGTACCCCCCTCCCCCGGACTACTCCTAGTTGAGGGTGGCGTCCGGCGGGAAGATCGCCACGGCGGCCATCAGCCCACCCTGGCGGCGCAGCACCATGGCCCACAGATCCTCGGGGCGGTCGACGAAGGCGTCCCCGGGCAGCGCGTCCAGCACGAACCAGGAGCCTTCCTTGATCTCTTCCTCGAGCTGCCCGGTGCCCCAGCCGGAGTAGCCGGCGAAGACCCGGATGCCGGACACCGACTCCCGCAGCCGTTCCGGGTCGACGGAGAGGTCGAGCGTGCCGACGGCCCCGGAGACCTGGTGGAAGCCTTTGATCCGCTGCATGGGGTTGCGGATGCGGGCCAGGCAGATGGCCGAGTCGGGCTGCACCGGGCCGCCCTCGAAGAGCACCGCCGGGTCGCGAGCCAGGCCGCCCCAGTCGGCGAGCACGTCGGCGACGGCCACCTCGGTGGCCCGGTTGAGCACGACCCCGAGCGCGCCTCCGGGTTCGTGGGCGACGAGCAGCACGACAGTACGGTCGAAGTTGGGATCCTTCAGCGCCGGTGTGGCGACGAGCAACCGCCCGGCCATCGACTCCATGGACGGCCCCCCGATCGCCTGCCCCTCTCCCTGCATGCCGTACACCGCGTCAGCCTCGCACCTCGGGTCGCCGGCTGCTGTCCCCAGCGGCCGGGACGGAACGCACCGGTCGAGCCCGGTACGCCGAGATCACGCGAGTGCCCAACGTCATGCCTGGCACGATAACCCGCCTTCGGGGCGACCGCGAAGGGCAGCGCCCCGCGTGTAATGCCTGCCCGGGACGGAGTGTGGCCTCGTCGCCCGGCACGGCTCAGGTCTCCCCGCCGAGATCGATCTGGTACGCCTGGTGCAGCAGCTCCGCGCCACGCCGGCGGTGCTGGGTCAGCCCGTCGCAGAGTTCGTCGCCCCGCTCACGCAGCTCGTGGACGGCGGCCTCGGGGCGGGCGACGCGCCGCTGGAAGGCGAGCAGCGCGGCGTGGACGGCGAGGTGTTCGCGGGTGAGCAGCGCGATGGCGTGGGTCAGCCGTGGCGCGCTGCCGAGCACCTCGGCGTAGAGGCCGGCCGGGCCTTCGGTGAGTCTGCGGTGCAGGCCGAAGCCGTACCGCAGCTCGTGCACCCGGCTGTGCAGGCGGTGCCGCCAGAGCGGGTCTTCGGCGGGGGCGGCGAGGGCGTGGCGGAAGGTGTGGACGTCCCGCGAAAGGTCCATGACCACCTCCACCGCTGTCAACGCATGAGCTGATGGTCGTCCGTGGCGCCCAGGATGTCCACGGCTGCCCCCAACTGCCTCCCATGCTGCACAGCCGGAGTTAGCCACCCAAAACGGACCTGGGGACAGCTGGGCGGTCCGGCGCAGGTCGAGCGTGGCGAGATGCCAGGGGGACCGGATCAGACCCCTGACCCGGCCGGAACCGGCCACCTCGCACAGCTGGGGGTGACAACGTGGAGAGCAGGCCGCCGACGCCCTGGCCGCCGCGCGGCGGAAACCGGAGAGAGAACCATGACCGCGATCCGGATCAGCAATCTGACCAAGGACTTCGGCGCGCGCCGGGCGGTGGACGACCTCACCCTCTCCATCGCCGATGGGGAACTCTTCGCGCTGCTCGGCCCCAACGGCGCCGGTAAGACCGTGACGATCAAGATGCTCTGCTGCCTGCTCGCCCCGACCAGCGGGGACGCGGTCCTGCTCGGCGACAGCATCCGGACCGATCCGGCTGCGGTGAAGCAGAAGATCAATCTGTCGCCGCAGGAGACGGCGGTCGCGCCGAAGCTCTCGGTCGCGGAGAACCTGGAGCTGATCGCCCGTATCTACGGCTGCCCAAAGGGCGAGGCCCGCAGCCGTACGGCGGAACTGCTGGAGCAGCTGCACCTGACCGACCGGGCAACCGAGAAGGCGAGGTCCCTCTCCGGCGGCCTGCAGCGGCGGCTGAGCCTGGGCATGGCACTGATCACCCGGCCGCGGATCGTCTTCCTGGACGAGCCGACGCTCGGTCTCGACGTACGCGCCCGCCGGGACCTGTGGCGGGTCCTTGAGTCGATCAAGGGATCCACGACGGTGGTGCTGACCACGCACTACCTGGAGGAGGCCGAGGCGTTGGCGGACCGGATCGGAATCATGCACACCGGGCGGCTGCGGGCGCTGGGCACCGCCGAGGAGCTGAAGCAGCTCACCGGCACGGCCGCCTTCGAGGAGGCATTCCTGGCCCTGACCGAGAGCGGTGAGCAGCCGTGAGGGCGCTGGTCTTCGCCGGGCGCAACGGCAAGGAGCTGCTGCGGGATCCTCTCTCGCCGCTATTGATGATCGGGCTGCCGCTCGTGCTGCTCTTCCTGCTCTCGGCCATCAACGACAACGTGCCGAACGAGGCCTTCGCGATCGGGCTCTTCGGACCGGGCATCGCGGTGCTCAGCCTCTCCTTCATCACCATCTTCACGGGCACGCTCCTCGCCGGCGACCGGCGCAGTTCTTTCCTGACCCGGCTGCGCGCCTCGCCGCTGACCGCAGCCGACTCGATCGCCGGTTACACCCTGCCGATGACGCTGATCGCCGTGGCGCAGAGCGCGATCTGCCTGATCGCCGCCTTCTTCGTCGGGCTGCCGGTCACCGCGAACGTGCTGGTGGCGCTCCTGGTGCTGGTCCCGGTGGGCGTGCTCTTCGTCGGCTTCGGACTGCTACTCGGCGCCGTCTTCACCGTCGAACAGGTCGGCGGTGTCGGGTCGATCCTGATCAACGCGGCGACGCTGCTGAGCGGCACCTGGTTTCCGCTGAGCCTGATCGGCGGGACTTTCGAGACCATCGCGAACCTGCTGCCCTTCGTGCACGCCGTGGAGGCGACCCGCCTCGCCGTCGCCGGCGACTTCGGCGCGGTCGTGCCGCATCTGCTCTGGTGCCTCGGGTACGCCCTGCCGGTCTTCGCCGGCGCCATCGCCCTCTTCCGCCGCCAGTCCCAGGCCTGAGCCGGTCCGGTCCCTCGTTCCGGGCCCCTTCCCCGAGAAACAGCACCGCCCCGGACCTGGTGGTCCGGGGCGGTGCTCACTGGTGGAGGTGCCGGGAATCGAACCCGGGTCCTTCGCCGGTTTGTCAGGACTTCTCCGAGCGCAGCTCGCTGTGCCTCTGCTCGGCCCCTCCGATCACGCGAGCGAGTCGGTGTGACGGGCCCAGTCACTGATTAATCTCGCCGCACGGACCCCGTGACCGGGTCCGATTGGCCAGCCTCCTAGCTGATGCCGGCTGACTGGGACGAAGGCGTTCCCAGGCCGACAGACTTAGCTACTCGCCTCAGGCGGCGAGAGCGAAGTCAGCGCGAGTGTTCTTGGCGCTTATTGTTTTCCGACGAACGATTCTCGAGACGACGTCGGCTTCCTCGGCTCGCTTCCCCTGACGCAACGTACGAAGTCGAAACCAGTCACCCCCTCGTAGTGCTGCCTGTCGCAGCGTCTCCCAGGATAACGCCTCGCGCAAGCGGATTCTTCCCGGCTCCGTCCGGCCCGGCGCGGGCCCGGTCGGTGCAGGTCAGTCCCGCATGCCCTTGCCGCGACGGCCCACCACCCGGGCGATTTCCCGGTCGGCGTCCCGTTTGGCAAGATCCTGCCGTTTGTCGTACGACTTCTTACCCTTGGCCAGGCCGATCTCCACCTTGGCCCAGCCGTCGGAGAAGTAGACCTGCAGCGGCACCAGGGTCAGCCCGGTCTCGCGTACCTTGCCGAGCAGCTTGTTGATCTCGACGCGGTTGAGCAGCAGTTTGCGGGTACGCCGCGGCTCGTGGTTGGTCCACGTCCCCTGGGTGTACTCGGGAATGTGCAGATTGTGCAGGTATATCTCGCCGTCGCGCTCCTGGGCGAAGGCGTCCACCATGTTCGCCCGGCCGGCGCGCAGCGACTTGACCTCGGTGCCGGTCAGCACCATGCCCGCCTCGTACGTGTCGAGGATGGCGTAGTCGTGGCGGGCCTTGCGGTTGGAGGCGACCACCTTGCGCCCCTTTTCCCGTGGCATCGATGCTCCTCCTTCCGCTGCCCGGATGATCCTGATCATGCTACCCCGACGACAGGGGCCCACCGACACCGCTTTTCACGGTGTCGGCGAGCCCCGGTGCCGCGTACGGGCAACTAGACGCGCAGGTAGAACCGGAGCGTCACCCAGGCCGTGATGGCGCTGACGAGCGCACCGGCGCCGGCCATCAGCGGCAGCATCAGCAGCACGTCGCCCCAGCCGATCGGGGTCAGCAGCTCGTTGAGATCCCGTAGCGAGCCGTCGAGCAGCAGGGTCTTCGCCCCGGCCAGCGCACCGAAGCCGATGAGCGCACCCACCAGACCCGCGACCACCGCCTCCAGTACGAACGGCGCCTGAATGAACCAGTTCGAGGCGCCGACCAGCTTCATCACCGCGACCTCACGGCGCTTGCTGTACGCGGCCACCTGGATGGTGTTCGCGACCAGCATCAACGCCGCGACCGCCATCACCAGGGAGGCGGCCAGCGCCACGCCCTGAATCGAGTTGATGATGCCGAAGATCTTGTCGAGCAGCCGGCGCTGGTCGACGATCTTGTCGACCCCCTCGGCATCCTTGTAGCGGTCGAAGATCTGCTGGTACTGCTCCGGGTCGTTGAGGCTGATCCGGAACGACTCGGGCAGCGCGTCCTCGCCCACCACGTTCACCAGGTCCGGCGCGTCGGCGAACTGCTCCTGGAACCGCGCGTACGCCTCCTCGCGGTCCTCGTACAGCAGGTCCTTGACCAGCGGGTCGGCCTCGATCTGACCTTGCAGGCCGAGGCGCTGCTCCTCGGTGACGTCGTTCGCGAGGAAGATCGAGACCTCGATGTTCTCGAGGTAGGTGCTCTTCATGTTGTCGACCTGGCGGTACATCAGACCGCTGGCGCCGAGCATGGTCAGAGAGACGGCCATCGTGATGACCATGGCGACGGTCATCGTCACGTTTCGCCACAGTCCGACCATCACCTCGGACAGGACGTATTTCATGCGCATCGGGGGGTTCCTTCCGGATCTCCGCGGAGGTGGGTGTCGTCAGTTCGGCGGGCGGCGGGCGGAGTCGCCTCAGCCGTAGACACCACGGGCCTGGTCTCGCACGATGCGGCCGCTCTCGATCTCGATGACGCGACGGCGCATCTGATTCACGATGTTGGAGTCGTGCGTGACCATGACGACCGTCGTGCCGGTGCGGTTGATCCGGTCCAGCAGACGCATGATCTCGATGGAGGTGTCGGGGTCCAGGTTTCCGGTCGGCTCGTCGGCGAGCAGGATCAGCGGCCGGTTCACGAACGCCCGTGCCACCGCGACTCGCTGCTGCTCACCACCGGAGAGCTCGTGCGGGTAGCGGTGCTCCTTGCCGCCGAGTCCGACCAGTTCCAGCACCTCCGGGACGACCCGGCGCGCCACGGCCTTGGTCTTGCCGATCACCTCGAGCGCGAACGCGACATTCTCGAATGCGGTGCGGTTGGGCAGCAACCGGAAGTCCTGGAAGACACAACCGATCGAACGCCGGAAGTGCGGGCGCTTCCAGGAGCGCATCGAGGTCACGTCCTTGCCGTTGACGACGACCCGTCCCTTGTTCGGGGACACCTCGTGCAACAGCAGCTTGATGATGGTCGACTTTCCGGACCCGGACGGGCCGATGAAGAAGACGAACTCGCCCTTCTCGATCGAGACCGACACCTCGTCGAGCGATGGCCGGGACGCCTTCGGGTACGTCTTCGTCACTTGCTCAAGCTGAATCACGGGTGGTGAGTCTACGCCGTGAAAAGAAAACGCCAAGTCGAGAGAGCACCCACGCCGCCGTGGATCATCAATCCGACGTACAGCCGGCGCATAGACGAACCGGCTGTACGCCGTCGGTCACGCGTTGTCGGCCGCCATCTGCTGCTGCTTGCGCCACCGGATGCCGGCCTCGATGAAGCCGTCGAGGTCGCCGTCGAAGACGCCCGTGGGGTTGCCGGTCTCGTACTCGGTTCGCAGATCCTTGACCATCTGGTACGGGTGCAGCACGTACGAGCGCATCTGCTCGCCCCAGGAACCGCCGCCGTTGTCGCGGTACTTGTCCAGCTCGGCCTGCTCCTCCTGGCGCTTGCGCTCCAGCAGCCGGGACTGGAGCACCCGCATCGCGGAGGCCTTGTTCTGCAGCTGCGACTTCTCGTTCTGGCAGGTGACGACGATCCCGGTCGGGATGTGGGTCAGCCGCACCGCCGAGTCGGTGGTGTTGACGCTCTGTCCACCCGGGCCGGAGGAGCGGTAGACGTCGACGCGGATCTCGTTCTCCGGGATCTCGATGTGGTCGGTCTGCTCCGTGACCGGGAGCACCTCCACGCCGGCGAAGCTGGTCTGCCGGCGGCCCTGGTTGTCGAAGGGGCTGATCCGCACCAGCCGGTGCGTACCGGACTCGACGCTGAGCGTGCCGAAGGCGTAGGGCGCCTTGACGGTGAAGGTGGCGGACTTCAGGCCCGCCTCCTCGGCGTAGGAGGTCTCGTAGACCTCCGTCGGGTAGCCGTGGCGCTCGGCCCAGCGCAGGTACATCCGCATCAGCATCTCGGCGAAGTCCGCGGCGTCGACGCCGCCGGCCTGGGCCCGGATGGCGACCAGCGCCTCCCGGGAGTCGTACTCGCCGGAGAGGAGGGTGCGGACCTCCATCTCGTCGATGGCCTTGGTCAGCCGGGTGATCTCGGCGCCGACCTCGTCCAGCACGCCGCCGTCGTCCTCGGCCTCGGCGAGCTCCATCAGCACCCGGGTGTCGTCGAGCTGGCCGCGCAGCCCTTCGAGCTTCGCGATCTCGCCGTTGACGTACGACAGCTTGGAGGTCACCTCCTGGGCACGCGCCTGATCGTCCCAGAGGTCCGGCGCGGAGGCCTGCTCCTCGAGGCGCACCTTGTCCTGGCGCAGCCGGTCGATGTCGAGCACGGCCTCGATGTTCCGGAGGGTGGCGTCAAGATCGTTGAGCTGGTCGGAAAACTCGTCAGCGGTCACAACAGGCAAGAATACTGTCCGCTGCGCGGGAGCGGTCATCTCCATCCGCTGCGGGCCCGGCGAGGGCGCCGCCGAGCGCCGCAGGATCGCCCGTATGGCACCGAACACCACCGATTGGGACGATCCGGACCCGGAGTCGGATCCGGATCATCAGCGGCGCGGTGCGGTCTTGAGCCAGGCGAGCGCGGCCTTGTGGTAGCCGGCGGCGAATTCGAGCGCACTGGCGTCGTACGTCTCGCCTTCCTTCTTCGCCGCCTTCACCTGATCGCGTACGGCCGCGAGCGCCTCGGTGTGGTATTGCTGGGCGGTCTCGTAGAGGTTGCGCAGCTGGGTGTCGGAGTGCAGGTTGCCGAATGCCACCCGCAGCGCGACCGGGTTGCGAATGGTGTCCCGGCCGGGCATCTCGCTGAGCCATCGCGAGAATGTTCGTTTTCCGGAAGCGGTGAGCGCGTACGGCTGGCTGGACCGGGGGCCGGGTTTTCCGAGCCGGACCAGTCCCTGCTCCGCCAGGCCCGGTAGCTCCCGGTACACCTGGCTGCGCGTCATCGACCAGTACGGAGCCAGCCGCCGCTCGGCCGCGGCCATCAGCTGACCGCCGGTCATCGGACCTTCGTGGAGGAGCCCCAGCAGCGCGGCGGCGGTGGGGTTGATTTCGGTATCTGCCATGTCCAATACGCTGCCATCTTGCGCGCCACAGCGTCCAGGAATTCGCCAGATCCGCGCCGACGTGTTCCTTTGTGCACTGTCAGAGGCCGACAGTCCATTCGGGAAGACCTATCTATCGCCCGATTTCCGCCCCAGAGTTCACATCGGCATCAGTGGTACCACCGTTCTTGACGGGACCATTTATTGATCAAGTCGGCGGGTGTCCGCAGCCCAACGCCGAAATCAGCGAGAACCATTCGCGTCATTCACCCCCAGCGCGGACAACAACGGCGAGTCGCGACATCAGCGGGCAGAACGGATTCCTTCGGCACGCCGTGGGCAGCCGGCCGGGCGACGCGGGGCCACCCGGAGGCGCACGGCGCCCCGCGTACCCTGGATGACCGGTGCGCTGCGACGCGCGCACCGCCCTCCCCCGGCCCGGCGCCGCGGTGGAGGCGCCGCGGGCGAAGGGGAGACGATGACGAACGAGGCTGGCTCCAGCACCACTGCGGGCACGGGCTCGCCCGGCTCGCGCCCGGTCCGCGACCCGGCCGGCCTGACCGCCCCGGCTGCGGTCGGCCTCGCCCTGCTCACCCTCGGCTGGCTCGGCGCGATGATCTGGTCGGCCCGGGCGCAGCTGCGCGGCGCCGAGTTCGCCGAAATCGCCATCACCGTCGCCGCCAACGCCGTGCCGGTCCTGGCCCAGGGCGCGCTGGTGGCCGGCCTCGGCGCCGGCCTGCTGGCGAGCAACCTGCTCGTACGGCGCGGCCGCACGAACGCCTCCACCAGGTTCCTCGCCGCCACCGGCGCGGGCCTGCTGGTCGGCACCGTCGCCGCGCTCACCGTGCACTTCACGTACTACTCCGGCACCGCCAACATGGTGCTCGCCGGCACCACCGTCGCCGCCGCGACCATCGGCGGCGCGGTCGCCGGGTTCCTGCTCACCCCGGCCGCCGGCGCCGTCGCCGCCGGCACGCTCACCGCCTACCTGATGGTGCTCGTGCTGAGCCTCTTCACCGACAACCTGCGTTCGCTCTTCGGCGCCGGCGAGACCCAGGAGTCCCAGGTCGCCGCCGCACAGTGGGTCTCGCGGACCTCCTCGCTCGCTGCCGGACTCGCGGCCGGGCTGGTGGTCTTCGCCTACCTGCGCTGGTCGCTGCGGCGCGCGCAGGCGCACAGCAAGACCCTCGGGCTGCCGCCGTACCTGCTGGCGGGCGCCGGGACCGGCCTGCTGCTGCTGATCGCCGAGGCGATCACCCAGTTCGGTGGCCGCAGCATCCTCGACGTCGCCGGCAGCCTCAGTGAGGCCGACAGCATCGTGCAGCGCGTAATCGGCGGCTCCCGCTGGGACCACGCGATCATCGTGCTCTTCGTCGGGGCGCTCGCCGCCGTCATCGCCTACGGTCGCACCCTCGAACCGAAGCGGCACCCCGAGGACGAGGCACAGGAGAGCGCCGCGGTCAGTCGCTGACCGCCGCGCGCAGCAGCAGTTCCAGCTCACTGGCGTCATACCACTCGAGTTCGTGGTCCTCGACGCCGTCGACGGTGAACTCCGCGTCGGCGTCGCCGGCGTCGGCGGCCGCAACCACCGCGACGGCGGCCCGGACGTCGGCCTCGGCGTCGGCGGAGTCGACGTGCAGGGCGGCGACCGACCGCAGCGGCACCGGCGCACGGAGTGAGACGTCGCTGGTGCCGAGCTCACCGCCACCGAGACCGACGGCGTCCGGGGAGAGGTCGGCCGAGACGACAGCCCGGCGCGGCGGTGCCTGCGGATCGTCGTGCAGCAGGCGCAGGGCGTCCTGGGCGGCGCGGGTGAAGGCGACGTACTCCAGTTCCTCCTCGTCGCCCTCGGCGTACCACTCGCGCAGCGCGGCGGTCACGGCGTGGGCGCCGCTGACCGGCAGAACACCCTCGTCGCGCAGCGCGCGCAGCATCGGCACGGTGGCCGGTACGTAGACCCGGACCAGTTGCTTGGCCATGCCTGTCTCCCGCTCCCCTCGGCGCGGTGCGACCGCGCCCGTTCGTCCGCCGGTCACCCCCGTCGGGAAATCCGCCTCGCGGCCAGTGCCTATGACGAGGTCGTCGGTGGCAAACTGAGCCAAACGCGCTTACCCAACGGGAGCTCTTTCGTGGAATCCAGGTTCCTGCTGCTGTCCGATGTGGCCGCCGAGTTGAACGTGTCGGACTCGCAGGTCTACCACATGGTACGCAGCGGCGAACTGCCCGCGATCAAGATCGGCGGCCGGGGGCAGTGGCGGGTCGAGCGGGTGCAGCTCGAAGCGTACATCGAGCGCAAATACACCGAAACCGCCGAGTGGGTGGCGGGAAATCCGCTCATCGAGCGCGAATCGGAGTAGTCGCCCAGCCGCCAAGGCATTGACCAGGAACGAATCGTTCGCTACTAATGGGTTCAGTCGGAGGCAAACGAAAGCAAACGCAAGGATCGGACGGGTTGCGGGGCAGTCACCCCGCCACCGGCGGGTCCGCGCGAGACACCGGAGGTTGGTCGTGGTCAGTGCCGGCAGCGCACCCGAGCGTCCCGCAGTACGCCCCGAGCGTCCCGCAGTACGGCTGCGCCCGGTGCCGCCGCTCGACCCGCCCTACGCCGACGACATCGCCCCGGCGCACTGGCTCGCCCCCGGTGCCCGCCAGCTCCCGCTGGACCTGACCGGGGCGATGCAGCGCCCGCACGGCCGCGCCGGCAACCGGCCCGGCGGCAGCAGTCGCCCCAGCCCGTCGCGGCCACCCGCGCCCGGCCCTCCACCCGCGCCGTACACCGGGGCGAGCGCCGAGGCGACCCGTGCGGCCCAGCGCTACGTCGCCACCTGCCTGGAGATCATCAACGGCTTCCGGCCGGTCACCCAGATCCGCCCGCTCACCCGTCCGGCCGACACCCGGCTCATCACCGCCCGCCTCGACGCCGCGGCCGGCCGGTTCCGGCCCGTCGGGCGCCGGACCACCCGCGCCCAGCTACGGGTACGCCGGGTGCGGGTCTGTGAGCCCCGCCCCGGCGCCGTCGAGATCGCCGCGGTGCTGGCCCACAGCACCAACGGCAACAGCCTCGCTCTGGCCCTGCGACTGGAACGGCACGCCGGCACCTGGGTCGGCACGGTCCTGCAACTGCTCTGACCGGCCGGACAGCTCCGAGTGGCCGGGCTGCTCCGACCAGCCGGGCGGCTCCGACCGGCCCGGTCCACGCCCGCCGAGCGGAAACAGGGGCACAAAGCAGCGGTCCCGGCCGGAGAGGACTCCTGCCGGGACCGCGCTGTCAGTCGACTGTCAGTCGTTGTTCGCCGCGCCGTGGCAGCGCTTGTACTTGCGGCCCGAACCGCAGGGGCACGGGGCGTTGCGGGACGGACCGCCCCCGCCGACCACCTGGCCGGGCGCGGCGGCCCGACGGGCCTGCGGCGGGGTCGGGCCACCGAGCCCGAGCGCGGGCGCCTGCTCCTCGGCCCGCTCCACCGCGACGGCACCGCTGCCCGCGGCCCCGTCGATCACCGGCGCCGAGTACTGCAGGCCCTGCGGCTGAGCCGGACGCGACAGCCCCTTGGCCCGGACCTCGACCGGCTGCTCCAGCAGCTTCGGCGTCTCCGCCTCGGCCTCCGCGGGCTGCTGCTCCTCCACCTGGACGTCCAGGTTGAACAGGAAGCCGACCGTCTCCTCCTTGATGCCGTCCATCATGGTGGCGAACATGTCGAAGCCCTCGCGCTGGTACTCCACAACCGGGTCGCGCTGGGCGTACGACCGCAGGTTGATGCCCTCCTTGAGGTAATCCATCTCGTAGAGGTGCTCGCGCCACTTGCGGTCGATGACCTGCAGCAGCACCATGCGCTCCAACTGCCGCATCGCCTCGCTGCCCAGCTCCTCCTCGCGGTTGCGCAGCGCCGTCTGGGCGTCCTCGCGCAGCCGGGCGAGCAGGAAGTCGGCGTCGATTCCGCCCCGCTCGCCACCGACCTCCTCGATCAGCTCCTCGATGGTGAAGCCGACCGGGTAGAGCTGCTTGAGGCTGCCCCAGAGCTGGTCCAGATCCCAGTCGTCGGCGTAGCCCTCCGCCGTGGCGCCCGTGACGTACGCCGAGACGACGTCGTCGATCATGTTCTGGACCTGGTCGGAGAGGTCCTCGCCGTTGAGCACCCGCAGCCGCTCGGCGTAGACGACCTTGCGCTGCTTGTCGAGGACCTCGTCGTACTTGAGGACGTTCTTGCGGACCTCGGCGTTCTGGCCCTCGATCTGCGCCTGGGCGTTCTTGATCTGGCGGGTGACCATCTTCGACTCGATGGGCACGTCCTCCGGGATGTTGAAGCGCTCCATCACCGCCTCGACCGCGCCGGCACGGAAGCGCTTCATCAGCTCGTCCTGCAACGACAGGTAGAAGCGCGACTCACCCGGGTCACCCTGCCGGCCGGAACGGCCCCGCAGCTGGTTGTCGATACGCCGGGACTCGTGCCGCTCGGTGCCGAGGACGTAGAGCCCGCCGGCCTCGGCGACCTCCTCCGCCTCCACGTCGCAGGCCTGCTTCCACTTGGGCAGGATCTCTTCGAGCGCCTTGGCGTACTCCTCCGGCTGCTCCTCCGGGCTCAGACCGCGCTGGTGCAGCTCGTTGGCGGCGAGGTACTCGGGGTTGCCGCCGAGCAGGATGTCGGTGCCACGACCGGCCATGTTGGTGGCGACGGTGACCGCGCCCTTACGGCCGGCCTGGGCGACGATCTCGGCTTCCCGGGCGTGGAACTTGGCGTTCAGCACCGCGTGCGGGATCCCCCGGCGCCGCAGCATCTGGGACAGGACCTCGGAGTTCTCCACCGAGACCGTGCCGACCAGGACCGGCTGACCGATCTGGTGCCGCTCGACGATGTCCTCGACGACCGCGTTGAACTTCGCCCGCTCGGTCTTGTAGATCACGTCCGGGCGGTCCATCCGGACCATGTCCCGGTACGTCGGGATCGAGACCACACCGACGTTGTAGACCTTGTTGAACTCGCCCGCCTCGGTCTGGGCGGTACCGGTCATGCCGGAGAGCTTCTCGTAGAGGCGGAAGTAGTTCTGCAGGGTGATCGAGGCGAGCGTCTGGTTCTCCTGCTTGATCGCCACGCCCTCCTTGGCCTCGATGGCCTGGTGCATGCCCTCGTTGTACCGCCGGCCGTGCAGGATGCGGCCGGTGAACTCGTCGACGATCAGGACCTCACCGTCGTTGACGATGTAGTCCTTGTCGAGCTTGAACAGCTCCTTGGCCTTGATGGCGTTGTTCAGGTAGCCGACCAGCGGGGTGTTCACCGACTCGTAGAGGTTGTCGATGCCGAGCCGGTCCTCGACCTTGGCGACGCCGCGCTCGGTGACCGCGATGGTCCGCTTGGCGTAGTCGACCTCGTAGTCGCCCTCGCCGTCCTTGCCGGGCTGCATCCGGTCGACCAGCTTGGCGAACTCGCCGTACCAGCGGGCGGAGTGCTCGGCCGGGCCCGAGATGATCAGCGGCGTACGGGCCTCGTCGATGAGGATCGAGTCGACCTCGTCGACGATGGCGAAGTGGTGACCGCGCTGGACCAGCTCCTCCTTCGACCACGCCATGTTGTCGCGCAGGTAGTCGAAGCCGAACTCGTTGTTCGTGCCGTAGGTGATGTCGCACTCGTACGCCGCGCGGTGCTCCGAGGCGGGCCGGTTCGGCAGGATCACACCGACGGTCAGCCCGAGGAACTCGTGCACCCGGCCCATCCAGGCCGCGTCACGCTCGGCGAGGTAGTCGTTGACGGTCACCACGTGCACGCCCTTGCCGGCGAGCGCGTTGAGGTAGGCCGGCAGCACCGAGGTCAGGGTCTTGCCCTCACCGGTCTTCATCTCGGCGATGTTGCCGAAGTGAAGGGCCGCCCCGCCCATGATCTGCACGTCGTAGTGGCGCTGCCCGAGCACCCGGCCGGCCGCCTCCCGGACGGTGGCGAACGCCTCCGGCAGGAGGTCGTCGAGGGTCTCGCCGTCGGCGATCCGCTCCCGGTACTGCTCCGTGAGGGCCCGAAGTTCAGCGTCGCTGAGATCGACGTAGTCGTCCTCCAGCGAATTGACGGCGGCGGCGATCGCCTTGAGCCGACGCACCATACGGCCTTCGCCGGCGCGAAGGACCTTTTCCAGAATCGACACGGATCAACGCTCCCCTAGGACAGTCTGCATTCCATCGTATGCGCTGCCCCCGGCCGGGCGTCAGTGGTGGCGGCAGGCGAAGTCGCCGAAAGCGACATATGGAACGAGCGGAGCGGCCTGTACGGAAAACCCGGTTACGCTCTGGGCGAACGATCCAGAAGGATGGCGGCATGGAATCCACTGAACTCGCCGCCGGCGACCTGCTGCTGCGCCCCTGGCGGCCCGAGGACGCCGCAGCCGTGCACCGGGCCTGCCAGGACCCGGACATCCAGCGCTGGACCCGCGTGCCGCGCCCGTACCGGATCTCCGACGCCGAGCAGTTCGTCGGCCGGTACGCGCCGGCGGCATGGACGGCCGGCACCGGCGCCCCGTTCGCGGTCTGCGACGCCGCCACGGGCGAGCTGCTCGGCTCCTGCGGCCTGATCGACATCGCGACGGCCGTCGGCAGCGCGGACATCGGCTACTGGACCGCCCCCTGGGCGCGTGGCCGCGCAGTGGCCGTGCACGCGGTCCGGGCGGTCGCCCGCTGGGCTTTCACCGACCTCGGGCTGCGCCGCCTGGTCTGGCTGGCCGAGATCGGCAACCACGCATCCCGCCTGGTGGCACTGCGGGCGGGTTTCCGCATCGAGGGCAAGCTCCGGCTCGCCGAGCGGCATCCCGAGGGCTTCGACGAGGGCTGGGTGGGGACGCTCCTCCCCGCCGACCTGGCCGCTGCCGACGCCGCCGCAGACAGCGACGCACCGTTTGCGGGACCGGCCGCGCCCGGCACCCTGGTTGCCCGGCGCGCAGCGGTCTTCGGCCGGCCGCAGCCGACGCTCTTCGCCGCCACCGGCGCCGGTGAGCTGCGGCTGCGCCCGATGGAGGAACGCGACCTCGACGCGATCGTCATCGCCTGCCGGGATGCGACAACCCTGCGCTGGACCACGCTGCCCAAGCCCTACGGGCGCAGCGACGCCGAAGGTTTCCTCCGCTACGGACGGGCGGCCTGGGCCGAGGGGAGGGCCGCCTGCTTCGTCATCGCCGACCCCGACGACGCGTACGCCGGAACGATCGACCTGCGGCTGAGCCCGGCCGATCCGCTCAACGCCGACGTCGGCTTCATGACCGCCCCGCACGCCCGCGGTCGCGGCTACCAGCCGGCCGCGTTGGCCGCGCTGGCCGCCTGGGGCTTCACCGGCCTCGGACTGGCCCGGGTGGAGTGGGCGGCCAACGTCGGCAACACCGCCTCCCGGCGCGTCGCCGAGAAGGCCGGCTTCGTCTTCGAGGGGACCCGCCGCGCCGCTCTCACCCACCGGGGCGACCGGATCGACGTCTGGGTCGCCGCGCTGACCGCGGCGGATCTGGCAGCACGGCGGAACGGATGATCGGCCACGGCCGGCGCGTACGCCGAGCCGCGGAGCGCCGCACGGGCACGAAAGCGCCGGCCGGCGCGAAGGCCGGCCGGCGCGGGGCGGAGGCTCAGACGTCCAGCGAGATGATGCCGTAGTCGTAGGCGCGACGCCGGTAGACGACGCTCGGCCGACCCGATTCCTTGTCCTGGAACAGGTAGAAGTCGTGTCCGACGAGCTCCATCTGGAACAGCGCGTCCTCGACGGTCATCGGTTCGGCGGCGTGCACCTTCTCCCGGGCGATGTGCCACGGCTGGTCGTCGTCGATGCCGTCGTACTCGGGCTCGGCCGTCGTCGTCGCACCGGGACCGGGAGCGGCGAAGAGGGGCACGTCGGCCGGGGCCACCGGGAGGTCGGCGGTGGCGGCGGCCACCGAGACGGGCGTACGGCGTCCGCGGCTGACCCGGCGGCGCTCGGCGGTCCGGCGCAGCCTGCTCTCCAGCTTGGTGGCGGCGGCGTCGAGGGCGCTGTAGAAGTCGGCGGTGCAGGCTTCGGAACGCACCGCGGGGCCGCGGGAGATGCAGGTGATCTCCACTCGCTGGCACTGCTCGGACTGACGGGGGTTGCGCTCGTGGGTGAGCACGACCTCGATCCGGATGATCTTCTCGTCGTACCGCTCGACCTTCGCCAGCTTCTCGGCGACGTGAACCCGGTAGTGATCCGGGATTTCGACGTTGCGGCCCTTGACCACGATTTCCATAGTGACCTCCTTGATCGGGGGGCCCTGCACAGTCTCGATCCGGCCGGCCGATCGCTGCGACACCCGCTGGGCGTCGGCCGGGATGCTACGGCTGCGCCTCCTTTCAGGTGCCGGGGGTAGGGAGCGAAACCCGCTACCCCGGTCACCAGAACGCTAACGCCATTTCGCCCCGCCGTCACCCGTTGTTCCGTTACAGCTCTGTGATTTACCCCCTCTTCCCGCGAACGGGTGATTCGACGATCACTGTCTGTGATATGTCCGCCGTTCGGTGGCGGCCAGCACGGCCGCCCCGCACACCGTCACGCCCGCCGCCGCGAGCCGCCGGTTCACCGCCGCCAGGGTGCCCCCGGTGGTGACGATGTCGTCCAGCAGCACCACCGACCGGCCGGCCGCCCTGGCGGGGAGCCGGCGCAGCCGGACCGGCCGCGGCCCGAACGCCGCGAGTGCCGCGGCGGCCCGCTGCGCGCTGTCCAGAGTCGTCGAGTCCGGCCGGGGCAGCGCCCGCAGCGGCTGCGCCAACACGACCGACCAGCCGCTGCGGCGCAACCGGGCACCGGCGTGACCGGCCAGCCGACGCAGATGGTCACCGTGGCGCTGCCGCGCCGCCCGCGCCGTCGACGGCACCGGAATCAGCAGCACCGAACGCGACGGGCCCACCGCCCGGGCCACCGCCACCGCCAGCAGCTCACCCAGCGGGCGTGCCAGCGCGTGCCGGCCCCGCTCCTTGTAGGAGAGGATCGCCTCCCGCAGCACCCCGGCGTACGGCCCCAGCGCCACACAGGGCGGCATGCCCGCCGGGGCCGGGCTCGGGCGGACCTGGGCCGGTCGCAGCGACTGCAGTCCGACGGCGCAGGGCCGGCAGAACCCGGAATTCAGCCGCACCCCGTCGGCCCGGCAGCCCGCACAGGCGGTGGGCAGGACCAGATCGCTCAGCTCCGCCCAGACCATCGCGCGCCGATCAGTACCGGTAGAAGGGGGCGGTCGGGTTGTTCGGCGCGTCCAGCCCGGTCGGCGCCGTCACCCCCGCCACGTCCTCGATCTGGATCGGGGCGAAGACTCCCGGCAGCCCCGCCCAGGCGACACCGTTGGTCTCGTACATCACCCGGCCGGTGCCGGCGGGCAAAAGCGGATTGGTCGGGTACGCGGCGAGGTGGCTGACCGGGGTCTCACCGACCGCGTCCTTCACCGAGGTCTCCGTCCCGCCGTCCACGCTGATCTCGTTGATCACCGAGCGGCCGGCCGAGCCGGCCACGATCAGCGAGTTCTCCTGACTCCAGTCGACCGCCGTGACGCGCCCGAGCCGGCTCGGGACGCGCCGCGCCGGGCCGGCGATAACCGTCTCCCCGTCCACCGCCAGCGCCGCCAGGTAGAGGGCGCCATCGACGACGAACGCGAGCCGGTGACCGTCGAGAGAGGCCGACGCGGCCGTCACCCGGCCGGAGACGGTCAGGTCGACCTGGGTCATCCTGCCGCCGGCGCCGAAGCTGTAGAGGCCTGGGCCTGCCACCACCAGCCCCACCGGCTGCTGGCCCGCCGATTTCAACCACACCGGACGGCTCATGGCCCGGAACACCGGCCCCACCGCGGTCACCTTCTCGACCAGCGGCGTGCCCGTGCCCACGAAGAGCTGCTGTCCGTCGGGGGTGGCCCGGACCAGCGCGACCAGCGCGCGCGGCCCCGAGGTCCCGAACCCGGCCGAGGCAACATCCCGGTTGACCTCCGAGGTCATCGGGACCGTCGGCACCGCGCCGGGCTCCATCCCGAGCGTCGAGGGCAGCGGGTACACGGATCCGTCGTAGATGCAGAACCGGTCCGGGCCGGTGACCTGGTAGATCGCGTTGCCGGCCCGGTGGTCCTTGACGTTGACCACCTTCTTGGACTGATTCCGGATCTTGATCTCCAGCTCCCCGCTGGACGGCGGCAACGACCACGCGAGCTGGGTGGCGAGCCGGTCCAGCCGGGCCTGGTCGTCGAACTTCGTCGACAGGTTGATCTCCAGACGGCCGCCGGTCTCCGGCACCGTGCCGATCAGCTCGGTGCCGTCCGGCAGCCGCGCCGCCGCCACCGTCAGCCACTCCGCCGGGCCGGCCACCAGCCACTTGACCACCTCGGTCGCGCGCCGCTCCCGCGCCACCACCACCGGCAGGTAACGCTGGTCGGGCACCAGGGCCGACTGCTGGGTGTTCCAGAAATAGATCGTGTGCGGCTGGTAGTAGTCGCGCAGCGCGACATCGCTGAGCAGCAGCACCTTCGGCGCGTCGAGCAGGAAGAGACCCGGCTCGTCCACATCCACGTCGCTCACCCTGCCCAGCCGGAAGACGTACCGGCTCTCGGTGGCCGTCGCGGGCGAGAGCACGCCGGTGGAGCGCAGCACCCCGATCTGCTGTACCCGGACGGCGACCCGGATGGTGCCGTCGTCGTTGGTGGTCGCCGTCGGCGGCTCCAGCAGCCGTACGACGTTGATGGCGACCTCGCTGCCCTGCTTCTCCTGGAGCTGATCCCGGTTGGCCGGGACGATGAACTGTTTGACCCGCTGGTACGCCAGGTCGGTCTCCCCAGCGGCAGCCGCGAGATAGTTGTGGACGAAGGTCTCCGGGTCGGTCCCGGCACTGCGCCGGTCCGGCGGCTCCTCGGCCCGGCCGGCGCCGGAATCGGCCTCCACCGAAGGCCCAGGGCCGTCCACCTGCACGTCCGTCTCGCTCGGGATGCCACAGCCGGCGACCGGCAGCAGCCCCGCCAGCAGCGCGGCGAGCAGCACTCGCAGGGCGCGGTTCACGGGGCCACCGCCTTCGGATCGGTCGCCGTCGGCGACTCGGTCAGCGCGGCCGGCTCGCCGGCGCGCTGGCCGGCGAAGGGCGGCGCCGCGTCGGCCGGCACCAGCCGCAGCGGCGAGGCGGTGAGCCGGTCCCCCGCACGTGCCGGCAGGGTCAGCCGGAACTGCGCACCCTGCCCCGGCGCGCCCCACGCCTCCAGCCAGCCGCCGTGCAGCCGAGCGTCCTCCACACTGATGGAGAGCCCCAGTCCGCTGCCACCGGTCTGCCGGGCCCGCGAGGGGTCGGCGCGCCAGAACCGGTTGAATACCAGCTTCTCCTCCCCTGGCTTGAGCCCGACACCGTGGTCGCGCACGGTCACCGCGACCGCCTTGTCCGCGCACGCCAGGCGGACCTGGACCGGCCGGCCCTCACCGTGCTCGACAGCGTTGCCGACGAGGTTGCGCAGGATGCGCTCCACCCGCCGGGGGTCCACCTCCGCGATCACCGGCCCGTCCGGGATCTCCACCTCCAACGAGGTGCCGATCCGCTCCGCCAGCGCCGTCAGCCGCTGCACCACCCGGTTCACCACCGGCACCAGATCCGTCGGCTCGGCGTCGAGCATCGCGAAGCCGGCATCGAACCGGCTGATCTCCAGCAGGTCGGTGAGCAACTCCTCGAAACGGTCCAGCTCGGCCTGGAGCAGCTCGGCGCTGCGGGCCACCGCCGGATCGAACTCGTCGCGCTCGGCGAAGATGAGGTCCGCCGCCATCCGCACCGTGGTCAACGGGGTACGCAGCTCGTGCGAGACGTCGGAGGTGAAGCGCCGTTGCAGCCGGGACATCTCCTCCAGCCGCAGGATCTGTCGCTGGAGGTTTGTCGCCATCTGGTTGAAAGAGGCACCCAGCAGCGCGAGGTCGTCCTCGCCGCTGACCGCCATGCGCTGATCCAGCAGGCCGGCGGAGAGGCGCTGCGCGGTGCGCGCGGCCACCCGCACCGGCCGGACGACCAGCCGGGTGACCAGGGCGGCGAGCAGGCCGAGCAGCAGCACCAGCGCCACGCCCATCGCCAGCACCGCCGACCGGGCCTCGGAGGCGGTCACGTCCTGGCGGCTCAGTGGCACGAAGTAGTAGAGCTCCAGCTGCCCCATCCGGGTCGGCACGGGCGAGCCGTAGACGAGGTACTTGGCCCGGCCGTTGCCCAGATCGCCGCTGCGGATCTGACTCGCCACGTTGCCGCCGCTGACGCTCTCCCGCAGCTGCGGGGTGAGCAGCAGGTCGACGTTGACGTTCGGCGAGGCGCGCGACTCGATCACCCCGCCCGAACGGTCGGCCCGCAGCTGCACCACCACTCCGCTGATCTGCTGCGGATCGCCGCCGGCGAGGTAGTCGACGGTGCCGACCATGGTGTCCTGCAGCCCGGCCTCCAGCGGCCGGCTGTAGACGGCCATCTGCTTGGCGGTGTAGTCCCGGCCGCTCTCCAGCCGCTGCCGCACGTCGGTGCGGGCGTTCTCCTGAAGGATGTTGGTGATCTTTGTCGCCACCAGGTAGGAGAATCCGCCGACGAGCAGGCTGGAGGCGACCAGGGTGATCGTGACGATGCGGACCTGCAACGACCGCCGCCAGGTCTGGTGCCCCGCGGCGAGGAGCGTGAGGCAGCGGCCCAGCATCCTGCGCCCGAGCTCCCGCATCCCGTCAGGGAGGCGGCCCGGCAGCTTGTCGGATTCGGAAACATCGGTGCTGGCCACAGTGCCAACAGGCTAGCCGGTACCGGCCTTGTAACCCACGCCACGCACGGTCAGGATGATTTCCGGCCGCTCCGGATCCGGCTCGATCTTGGCGCGCAACCGCTGGACGTGCACGTTCACCAGTCGCGTGTCGGCGGCGTGCCGGTAGCCCCAGACCTGCTCGAGCAGCACCTCCCGGCTGAAGACCTGACGCGGTTTACGCGCCAGCGCGACCAGCAGGTCGAACTCCAGCGGGGTCAGCTTCACCTCGGCGCCGTTGCGGCTGACCGTATGCGCCGGCACGTCGATGGTGATCTGGTTGCCCGGCGGCCCGATGGCAAGCATCTCCGGGGCGACGTCGTCGCCGCGGCGCAACCGGGCGCGCATCCGCGCCACCAGCTCCTTGGGCTTGAAGGGCTTGACGACGTAGTCGTCGGCCCCGGACTCCAGCCCGAGCACCACGTCGACGGTGTCGCTCTTGGCGGTCAGCATGACGATCGGCACCCCCGACTCGGCCCGGACCGCCCGGGCGACGTCGATACCGCTCATCCCGGGGAGCATCAGGTCCAGCAGGATGATGTCGGGCCGGATGTCACGAAATGCGGCCAGCGCGCGCTCGCCATCGGCGACGAAGGAGGGCTGGAAGCCCTCGCTGCGCAACACGATGCCGAGCATTTCGGCCAGCGCGGGGTCGTCGTCGACCACCAGTACCCGGGCTCTCATGGCACCAATATTTCATCCCGGCCGACATTCATGGCAATGGTGTCACCCCGGATCTGACGCCGCGGCGCTCACAAGGTCTCCGAAACCCTGCTCTACCAGGCAGAACCGGGCATGGCGCGACACGCGAAAGCGGGCCGGCCCGTCGTCCGGGCCGGCCCGCTTTCGCGCGCATCTGTCAGTAGCGGTAGTGGTCCGTCTTGAACGGTCCCTCCACCGGCACGCCGAGGTACGCGGCCTGCTCATCGGTCAGGGTGGTGAGCTTGGCGCCCAGGGCGTCCAGGTGCAGCCGGGCGACCTTCTCGTCCAGGTGCTTGGGGAGCACGTAGACGCCGACCGGGTACTCCTCGGTCTTGGTGAAGAGCTCGATCTGGGCGATGGTCTGGTTGGCGAACGAGTTCGACATCACGAAGCTCGGGTGCCCGGTCGCGTTGCCGAGGTTCAGCAGCCGGCCCTCGGAGAGCACGATGATCGAGTGGCCGTCGTCGAACTTCCAGACGTCGACCTGCGGCTTGATGTTGACCCGCTGCACGTCGGAGCGCTTGGCCAGCCCGGCCATGTCGATCTCGTTGTCGAAGTGGCCGATGTTGCCGACGATCGCCTGGTGCTTCATCCGCGCCATGTGCTCGTTGGTGATGACGTCGAAGCAGCCGGTGGCGGTGACGAAGATGTCGGCGGTGGAGACGACGTCGTCGAGGGTGGCGACCTGGTAGCCGTCCATCGCCGCCTGCAGCGCGCAGATCGGGTCGACCTCGGTGACGATCACCCGCGCGCCCTGGCCGCGCAGCGACTCGGCGCAGCCCTTGCCGACGTCGCCGTAGCCGAGCACGACCGCGGTCTTGCCGCCGATGAGCACGTCGGTCGCCCGGTTGATGCCGTCGATCAGCGAGTGGCGGCAGCCGTACTTGTTGTCGAACTTGCTCTTGGTGACCGAGTCGTTGACGTTGATCACCGGGAAGAGCAGCTTGCCCTCACGCTGCATCTCGTAGAGGCGGTGCACGCCGGTGGTGGTCTCCTCGGTGACGCCGCGGATGGCGGAGGCGATCCGGGTCCACCGCTGGCCGTCCTCGGCCAGCGAACGCTGCAGCACGCCGAGGATCACGGCGTACTCCTCGGAGGCGGCGGTCTCCACCGCGGGGACGGCGCCGGCCTTCTCGAACTCCACGCCCTTGTGCACCAGCAGGGTGGCGTCACCGCCGTCGTCGAGGATCATGTTCGGGCCCTGGCCGTCGGGCCAGTCGAGCACCTGCTCGGTGCACCACCAGTACTCCTCGAGGCTCTCGCCCTTCCAGGCGTAGACCGGGACACCGGCCGGGGCCTCCGGGGTGCCCTCCGGGCCGACGACAATCGCCGCGGCCGCATGGTCCTGGGTGGAGAAGATGTTGCAGGACGCCCAGCGCACCTGCGCGCCGAGCGCGGTCAGCGTCTCGATGAGCACGGCGGTCTGGATGGTCATGTGCAGCGAGCCGGTGATCCGGGCGCCGGCCAGCGGCTGGCTCTCGGCGAACTCCCGGCGGATCGACATCAGGCCCGGCATTTCGTGCTCGGCGAGCTGGATCTCCTTGCGCCCGAACTCGGCGAGCGACAGATCCGCCACCTTGAAGTCGCCTTCGGCAAGCGTCCGCGGCCGAGTGCCGCCGGTCGCGCCGATGGAGGTGGGGAGGGTGCTGGTCATGAATGCTCCTGTCGTACGGCTGCTCGCAGACCTCCCACCTTACGCGTCGGGGAGACCCGGGGCTTTCCTACCGCAGTCCGGCGGTGCCGACGAAGGCCTCACCGGCACCGCGGATGGTCAACGCCGCCCCTGCCGCCGGCCCGAGGGCTGCCTCACCCGCGCTCAGCGTGACCGTCTCGAGCCCGTCGTCGACGGTGAGGTGCCCGGCATGGCAGAGCAGCACCCGCGGTCCCGGCGTGTCGATCGTGACCGGCGGCGCGCCCGGCGCCAACGACACGCCGTGCAGGGCGAAGTCCTCGATCGGGGCGGGCCAGCGCACCAGGCCCGGCGCCAGTGGCTCCGCCCGCAGCACAGGATCGTGCAGAACCTCGAAGCGGAGCACGTTCAGCAGCTCCGGGACATCGACCCGCTTCGGCGTCAGGCCGCCGCGCAGCACGTTGTCGCTGGCGGCGAGGATCTCGACACCCGCGCCGCGCAGATAGGCGTGCAGGTTGCCGGCCGGCATCCAGATCGCCTCGCCCGGGGCGAGGGTCACGTGGTTGAGCAGCAACGCCACCAGCACGCCCGGATCGCCCGGGTAGCGCTCGGCCAGGTCGCCCACCAGCTTCGACGACGCCCCCAGCTCCGCGGCCACGGCGGCCTCGACCAGCGCCGTGCGCTCGTCCTCGGGCCAGGTGAGCAGCGTTCGCACGACACCGGCCAGGCCCGCCGGCCCCTGCCGCAGCGCCGCGACCACCGGCGCGAGGGCCGGCAGGTCGACGGCGGCGAAGAGCTCGGCGGCGACCACCGGGTCCTGGAAGCCGCAGAGCGCGTCCATCGGTGTCAGCGCCACCAGCAACTCGGGCTTGTGGTGCGGGTCGACATAGTTGCGCGCTGCCGGCGCCGTTGCGGCTGCCTGCTCGCGGGCGTACCCGGCACGGGCCTGCTCGGCGTCGGGGTGGGCCTGCAGCGAGAGTGGCGCGTCGGCCGCCAGCACCTTGAGCAGGAACGGCAACCGGGTTCCGAAGCGGTCGAGCACCGGCCGGCCCAGCCAGTGCTCCGGATCGGCGGCGAGCAGTTCGGGCAGCGGGACGCCGGAGCCGAGCACCGTGGCCGGGGCGCCGCAGTGGTCGCCCAGCCACAGCTCCGCCTCCGGCCCGGGACTCGGCACCGGCCGCCCCTGCAGCTGCGCGATCACCTGGCGTGAACCCCACGCGTAGTCGCGGATCTGCCCCCGTAGCAGCTTCACGTCAGCTCCTGTTCGGTTCCGCCGTCTCGCCGGCGGTGCCCGGCGCCGCGACGCCGGGCGCCCCGGCCGCGGTCTCCGCGGCCGCCCCGGTGCCCGCCGCGGCGGCGCGTTCACTGAAGATGTCCGGCTCCAGGTAGACGACCCGGGCGACCGGTACGGCCTGGCGGATCCGTGCTTCCACGACGTTGATGCTGCGTGCCACGAGCTGCGCCGACTCCTCCGCCGGCACACCGATCTTGGCAGCCACCATCAGCTCGTCCGGGCCGAGGTAGAGGGTCTTCATGTGGATGATCCGCTCGACCTCCGGACCGCCGGTGATCGCTTCCTCGATACGGGCCAGGTCGGACGCTTCGGCCCCTTCACCCAGCAGCAGGCTCTTGGTCTCGATCGCCAGGACGACGGCGATGACCACCAGCAGCACCCCGATGCAGCCGGTGCCGATGGCATCCCAGATCCCGTCGCCGGTGATCAGGGTCATGCTGACCCCGCCGAGCGCCAGCACCAGGCCGACCAGAGCGCCGAGGTCTTCGAGCAGGACGACGGGCAGCTCCGGGGCCTTGGCGCGGCGGACGAACTCGACCCAGGACGACTTGCCCCGGACCAGGTTCGCCTCCTTGACCGCCACGCTGAAGGAGCGGCTCTCCAGCGCGATGGCGATCAGCAGGACGGTGACCGGCACCCACTGCCAGCTCGTGATCCCACCCCCCTCGTGCCACTTGTGGTACGCCTCGTAGAGCGCGAAGAGGCCACCGACGCTGAAGAGCACGATGGAGACGATGAAGGCGTAGACGTACCGCTCCCGGCCGTAGCCGAAGGGGTGGCTGAGGTCGGCCTTGCGCTTGGCCCGGCGTCCGCCGAGCAGCAGCAGCGCCTGATTCCCCGAGTCGGCGACCGAGTGGATCGACTCGGCGAGCATCGACGACGACGAGGTCAGGAAGAACGCGACGAACTTGGTGACGGCGATGCCGAGGTTGGCGAACAGTGCGGCGACGACGGCCTTGGTGCCGCCACTGGCGCTCACGCCGCAGCTCCGGCACCAGCCGCGGCGTGGCGGACCGGCACGCCGCCGCAGGTCAGTACGGTCACGGGTTCGACAGCTCCTTCATTTCGCTGATGGCGGGAACCGCCATCGGGTCCAGACCATGGGCCAGACCAAGATAGATGGAGGCGAAATCGGGTACCGCGACCAGGGACGCCAACCGCTCCAGGGCGGAACCGCCCTCGGCGGTCACCACGTCACAGCGCACCCCGCGACGTTCGGCGAGGGTCTGCACGGCGTCGGCACGACGCTCCTCGACCACCAGCGGCTCGTCGGCGTCCTCCTCCGGGTTGAGCCCACCGTCGCGCAGGATCACCAGTCGCAGCCGGCTCTGCCCGTCGGGGGTCTCGTTCTCGTCGGGGTCGGCGAAGATGTCGCGGCCGGCCTCGGCGAGGCCGCCGAAGACACCGTCGAGCAGCCCGACCCGGCCGCGGCCGGCCTCGCCGAGCGCCCCGGCGATCACCGGGTAGCGGGCGTTGGCCGCCAGGGTGTCGGCGAAGCGGCGGGCCGCCACCGTCGCCAGCGGGGACGAGCCCCAGACGACCGGGATCGACCCGGCGATGCCCAGCGCGAGGGACTTCGCGGGGTTGACGAAGGACTCGGCGTCCGGGCGGCACCGCTCGGCGTCGGCGTCCAGGCGGGTCGCCGTCTCTGCCAGGTCCGCCTCGTTGACCTTGACCAGTCCGAGGGCGCGCGCGGCGAGCAGCACCGGCACGGTGAGGCCCCAGAGGCTGGCGCGGGCCGGGGCCCGGCGCGGCACCGGGATGAAGGGGGCGCGGGCGCGCTCGGCGACCGCCTGCAGCAGGGAGTCCGGCGCGCCGACGGCGACGAGCCGGGCACCGCGGCGGGCGGCTGCCTCGGCGGCGCCGAGCGCCTCCGGGCTGCGTCCCGAGGCGCTGACCGCGATGACCACGTCGGCGGCGCCGACCCAGCCGGGCACACCGGCGCTGCGGTGCGCGATCACGGGCACCGGGCAGCGCGGCCCGGCCACCGTCGCCAGCACGTCACCGGTACGCGCCGCGGTGCCGATCCCGGCGATGACGACCGCCCGGGGGCGCCCGTCGTCGGAGAGCGCGGTGAGGTCCGCCTCGGCGGTCAGGGCCGTGGACTCGCGTACCTGGGCACCGGCCGAGGCGGTGAAGCGCAGCATCCCACCCGGGTCCTGCAGAGCCAGGGCCTGCGGGTTGTCGAGCAGCTCCTCGTCGGCGTGCCGGTGTCCGCTGACACCGGAGGCACCGGGCATCATCGCGGCTGGGCGCGGTCCTCGCGCGCCTCGTCGAGCAGCAGCACCGGCACGCCGTCGCGGACCTCGAAGATCCGGCCGCACTCGGTGCAGGTCAGGGTCTCCGCGTCGGCGTCGTAGTCCAGCGGGGCGTGGTGGGTGTCCGGGCAGGCGAGAATCTCGAGCAACTGCGGGTCCAGGGCCACGGTGCGGCTCCTTCCACGGGTGCGGGTGCCGGAACCGAGTGGCGACCGGCCCAGGGATCTTAGCGACGAACGAGGGCAAGCACCTCGTCGCGGAGCGACGTCATCCGATCCGCCGTCGGCGCCTCCACGTTGAGGCGCAGCAGCGGTTCGGTGTTGGAGGGGCGCAGGTTGGCCCAGGCACCGTCGGCGAAGTACAGCGTAAGCCCGTCCAGCTCGTCGCAGGTGGCGTCGGGATAGGCCGCCCGCACCTCGGCGAGCTTGGTCTGCTGGTCGGCGACGGTCGAGTTGATCTCGCCGGAGGCGGCGTAGCGCTCGTACGCGGCGGCGAACTCCGACAGCGGCCGCTCCTGCTCGCCGAGGGCGGCCAGCAGGTGCATCGCCGCGAGCATGCCGGTGTCGGCGAACCAGAAGTCACGGAAGTAGTAGTGCGCGGAGTGCTCACCGCCGAAGATCGCGTTGCGGCGCGCCATCTCGGCCTTGATGAAGGAGTGCCCGACCCGGGTACGCACCGGCTCGCCGCCGTGCTCGCGGACGATCTCCGGCACCGCGCTGGAGGTGATCAGGTTGTGGATGATCGCCGAGCCGGGCGCCTTGGCGAGTTCCCGCACGGCCACCAGCGCGGTGATCGCCGAGGGCGAGACGGCCGCGCCGCGCTCGTCGATCACGAAACACCGGTCGGCGTCGCCGTCGAAGGCGAGCCCGAGGTCCGCGCCGTGCTCGACGACGGCGCGCTGAAGATCGACCAGGTTCGCCGGGTCGAGCGGGTTCGCCTCGTGGTTGGGGAAGGTCCCGTCGAGCTCGAAGTAGAGCGGCACGATCGTCAACGGCAGCGCCTCGTGCACGGCGTCGCCGAGGACCGTCGGCACGGTGTAGCCACCCATGCCGTTGCCGGCGTCCACGACCACCTTCAGCGGGCGGATCTTGCGCAGGTCGACCAGGGTCCGCAGATGGGCGGCGTACTCGGAGAGCAGGTCCCGCCGCTGCACGGCGACGTCGGCGGGCGCGGGCTCGCCGGCGTCCAGCAGCGCCTGCGCCCGGTCGCGGATCTCGGCCAGGCCGGTCGACTGCCCGATCGGCCGGGCACCGGGGTAGCACATCTTGATGCCGTTGTACTGCGCCGGATTGTGGCTGGCGGTGAACATCGCCCCGGGCAGGTCGAGGACACCGGAGGCGAAGTAGAGCATGTCGGTGGAGCCGAGGCCCGCGTCGACGACCTCGAGCCCTTCCGCGGCGACACCGGCGGCGAAGGCCCGCGCCAGCCCGGGCGAGGTGGCCCGCATGTCGTGGGCAATGACCACCGCGTCGCGGCGCTCCGGGGAGGCGTTCAGCAGCTGCGCGAAGGCGCGTCCCAGCGCCACCGCGGTGCGCTCGTCCCACTGCTGAGGAACCGTCCCCCGAATGTCGTACGCCTTGACGATCTGGGACAGCTCAGACACCGATCTCGCTCCTTCGGCCGTACGTGGTCAACGCACCTGAGCGTATCGGAGGCGGGGCGGGGAGCCCGGCCCAAGGCGCAGCCCGGTACGAAGCGGCAGTCTGCGACGGGTGCGGCGGTGGTGGCGAGCGGTGGCGGGTCAGCGCCCCGGCGGGATCACCCGGAGATGGCCGCGGCGGCCGGCCTGCTGACCGCGGTGGGGGTCGGGCAGGTCGTCGGCGGGCGGCCGGGGCGCGGGGCGGGCCGCTTCGCGGACGGCCTCGGCGAGGGCGACCAGGTCGTCGGTGGTCGGCGGCGGCGGGTCGAAGGCCCCCTCGTGCCGGACCACCTCCCAGCCGCGCGGGGCGGTGAGGCTGCGGGCGTGCGGCTCGCAGAGGTCGTAGGTGTGCGGCTCGGCGAATGCCGCCAGCGGCCCGACCACCGCCGTCGACTCGTTGTAGACGTAGGTGAGCGTGGCGACCGCTTGACGGGGACAGCCGTTTCGGGAGCAGCGCCGGGTTGACCTCACCGCGGCAGGGTATCCCCAATACCGGGTTCGCCGCACCGGTTGGGTACGCGACACGCCCGTTGTCGTTGATCACAATCAGGTGCCCGGAGCGTCGGTGGCCGGCATAACCGCAGGCCGCCTGTGGGCGGGATACCCTGTGCCCCATGACGAGTCCGCAACCGCGCCGGCCGGTGAACCGGCGGCAGACCCGGCGCGACCGGCACGGGCGTGGGCTGCGCGGACGGCTGGTGCCGGCGACGGTGCCGATGGCCCGTACCAAGGCGGAGGTCTTCGACGACCTGGTCCTGGACACGGTCGAGGCGCTGGAGCGCCGCTTCGCCAAGGAGCTGGCCGGGGTGGAGTTCGCGGTGGAGGACGTGCCGCCGGAGCTGAACGTCTACGACTCCGACGTGCTCGAGGACGGCGAGGTGCCGCTGGCGCGGCTGCTGCCCGGGCAGCCGGGACGCAACGAGTTGCCGCCGCGGATCGTGCTCTACCGGCGCCCGCTGGAGTTCCGGGCGATGGACCGGGATGATCTGGCCGACCTGGTTCACGACGTCATCGTCGAGCAGGTCGCGAATCTGCTGGGGATCGACCCCGACGAGCTGGCCTGAACCGGACGGCCCCTCCCGGCCGTCCGGTCCGGCGACCACTCAGGCGACGACCCGCCGCTTCAACTTGCGCCGTTCCCGCTCGGAGAGCCCGCCCCAGATCCCGAACCGTTCGTCGTGTCCGAGGGCGTATTCCAGGCACTCGACCTTGACCTCGCAGCGGGAGCAGATCCGCTTCGCCTCCCGGGTCGAGCCACCCTTCTCCGGGAAGAACGCCTCCGGGTCGGTCTGGGAGCAGAGGGCCTGCTCCTGCCACTCCGGTGCGTTCCCGAGCAGGTCGGCCACCTCAAGTCGGCCGTCCATCCAATGCCTCCTTCTCGCGCACCGGCGAAATGCCGCTGCAACCCCCCACGCGAAGGCGCGCCTTGTCCGTCCCGTGGCAATTCATTGCGCTCCGTGCGAACAGTCCAATTGAAATTACACGTGTGTAATACGTGCACCGTCAACCCGAACCCGTCGCACGAAGGCACCCGGTCGGGTGCCTGCGGGCGGTTCAGCCGAACCGCCCGGCCTCGCAACCTGCCCTACCGATTCAGACCCCGTCCGAGTAACGCTCCCTCGGCGAGTTGCCCCGGAAACCCGGCGTGGCGTCCCTGGAAACCCCGGTGAGCAGCCCACCGACCCGTACGCGACGACACGCCGGACCGCGCCCGCCAAGATCACTTCCGGACAAGGCTAGCCCGGCCCGGCGTACTACGCCCGGCGCCGTGAACAACCCGTGAATTGGTTCTGAAGTGGACCGAGGGGGTCCAACAGACAGATATCAGACCGATTGCGGCACGGCCGCCGAGCCGTAAGCGGTGTTGCGTTTCCGGGCCGGTCGTCCGGCCAGGGCCGCGATCTGCCGCAACTGCTCCTCGGAACGCGCCGAACCGTTGTCCGACCCGGCCATCCGGGAAATCGTCTCCTCCATCAACGTGCCGCCCAGGTCGTTGGCGCCGCCGTTGAGCATCGCCACCGTGCCCTCGTCGCCGAGCTTCACCCAGGAGCACTGGATGTTCGGGATCCGGCCGTGCAGCAGCAGCCGGGCCATCGCGTGCACCGCCCGGTTCTCCCGCCAGGTCGGCCCCGGCCGGGCGATACCCGCCAGATAGATCGGGGCGTTGGTGTGCACGAAGGGCAGCGCCACGAACTCGGTGAAGCCGCCGGTACGGTCCTGCACGCCGGCCAGCACCCGGAAATGGGCAAGCCACTGGCCAGGGTGGTCGACGTGGCCGTACATCATGGTGCAGCTGCTGCGGATGCCCAGCTCGTGCGCGGTGCTCACCACGTCCACCCAGGCCGCCGCCGGCAGCTTGCCCTTGGTCAGCACCCAGCGCACGTCGTCGTCGAGGATCTCCGCGGCCGTACCGGGGATGGTGTCCAGCCCGGCCTCCCGCATCTCGGTCAGCCACTCCCGCACCGGCACGCCGGCCTTCGCCGCCGCGGTGACGATCTCCATTGGCGAGAAGGCGTGCACGTGCATCTGCGGCACCCGCCGCTTCACCGCCCGGACCAGCTCCGCGTACGTCGTCCCCGGCAGTTTCGGGTCGATCCCGCCCTGCATGCAGACCTCGGTCGCGCCGACCCGCCACGCCTCCTCGGCCCGGTCGGCGACCTGCTCCACCGAGAGCCGGTACGCGTCAGCGTCGCTCTCACGCTGCGCGAAGGCGCAGAAGCGGCAGCCGACGTAGCAGACGTTACTGAAGTTGATGTTGCGGTTGACCACGTAGGTTACGTCGTCGCCGACGGTGTCCCGGCGGACGTCGTCGGCGAGGCGGCAGAGCTGCTCCAGCGCCGGACCGTCGGCGTTGAACAGCGCCAGGGCCGCGTCGGCGTTGGCCGGGGCCAGCAGCGCGGCCGGGTCGTCGGCGGCGAGCCGCAGCCCGGCCCGCAGGTCGGCGTCCCCGCTGCCGGCGGTGGCGGTCTCCCCGCTGCCGGCGGTGGCGGTCTCCCCGGTGGCGGGCGCCGGGATCGAGGCGGCGGGGGCGCTCACCCGGGCCGCGACCTCGGCCCAGTCGCCGTAGACGCTGTCGAAGTCGCCCCGCCGGTCGCCGGTGCGCCCGTCGGTGTCGATGGTGGCGTGCAGGTCGGTCCGTCCACCCGGCACGAAGCTCTCCTCCGGCTCCTGCCACGGCATCCCGGCCGGCCGTGCCGACTCGACCGCCAGGCCGGTGGCCGGGTCCGCCAGGGCCCGCACGTGCGCGCCGAGGCGCGGGTCCAGCCAGCCCTCGCCGCGCCGGACGTACTCGGGGTAGATCGTCAGCCGCTCGCGCAGCGTGAAGCCGGCGGCGGCGCTGTGCCGGGCCAGCTCCTCGATGGCGGGCCAGGGGCGTTCCGGGTTGACGTGGTCGGGGGTCAGCGGGGAGACCCCGCCCCAGTCGTCGATGCCGGCGCGCAGCAGCAGCGCGAACTCGCCGGCGATGAGGTTCGGCGGGGCCTGCAGACGCACCTTCGGCCCGAGCAGGATCCGCGCCACCGCCACGGTCGCCGCCAGATCGTGCAGCTCGGCGTCGGGCATGCCGCGCATCGCGGTGTCCGGCTTGGCCCGGAAGTTCTGCACGATGACTTCCTGGATGTGGCCGTACTCGCGGTGCGAACGGCGGATCTCGAAGATCGCGTCGATCCGTTCGGAGTGGGTCTCGCCGATGCCGATCAGGATGCCGGTGGTGAACGGCACCCCGACCCGGCCGGCGTCGGCCAGCACCCGCAGCCGGACCGCCGGCTCCTTGTCCGGGGAGCCGTAGTGCGGACCGCCCGGCTCGGACCAGAGCCGGGTGGCGGTGGTCTCCAGCATCATTCCCATGCTCGGCGCCACCGGCTTGAGCCGCTGCAGCTCCGACCAGTCCAGCACCCCGGGGTTGAGGTGCGGCAGCAGGCCGGTCTCCTCCAGCACGGCGATCGCCACCGACCGCAGGTAGGAGACGGTCGAGTCGTAGCCCCGCTCGTCGAGCCACTGCCGCACCGCCGGCCAGCGCTCCTCGGGCCGGTCGCCGAGGGTGAAGAGTGCCTCCTTGCAGCCCTGGGCCGCACCGGCGCGGGCGATGGCGAGCACCTCGTCGCGATCCAGGTACGCCGCCGGCAGCTTGTGCGGCACGGTGACGAATGTGCAGTAGTGGCAGCGGTCCCGGCAGAGCCGGGTGAGCGGGATGAAGACCTTCTTGGAGAAGGTGACGACGCCGGGACGGCCCGCCTCGCGCAGCCCCGCGTCGCGCACGCCGCCGGCGATCCGCAGCAGCTCCTCCAGCGCCGGGCCGCGCGCGCTCAGCAGGGCCGTCGCCTCGTCGGCGTCGAGCGGCCTGCCCTCGGCGGCACGCTTGCACGCCCGCCGGATGCTCGCCTCGGTCGGTGCGGTCTCCGTACGCTCAACCATTGCAGCAGCGTAAGCGCTCAGCCGCGATTGACCGAACCGCAGGTCAGGGCGGTCCCGCTCGCCGGACTGATCCGGCGGGGCGCTGTCTGCCGTACCCGTAGGCGCGGTCCGCGGACAGCAGCGCGGCCCCGTCCGATGGACGAGGCCGCGCTCCTGGCGCGCTGCGCCTGCTGTCAGCGCTGCCCGTCACCCGGGTTGATCACCTGGGTGCGGTCGCCGTTCTCCTCGCCCGGACGCGGGAGCGCCTGGGTCTCGGCCGCCGGCGGGAAGCCGGTCTGCGCCGGCGGACCCGACTGCGGAGCCGGCGGGGCGGACTGCGGAGCCGGCGGGGCCGACTGCGGAGCCGTGAACTGCGGGGCGTCGGCCGGCTGGCCCGGCTGACCGTACTGCTGCTGTGGGAAGCCCGGCTGCTGGCCGTAGGGCTGCTGCGGCTGACCGTAGGGCTGCTGGCCGTAGGGCTGCTGCTGCTGCGGCTGGCCGTAGCCCTGCTGCGGGTAGCCCGGCTGCTGCTGGCCGTAGGGCTGCTGGCCGTAGCCCGGCTGCTGACCGTAGGGCTGCTGGCCGTACGGCTGCTGCGGCTGGCCGTAGACGCCCGGCTGCGGCTTGGGCTTGGGCACGTAGAAGTACCCCTGCCAGGTTTTGAAGATCACCAGCGCCACCACGGCGAAGATCGCCAGCGAGGCGACCGTGCTCAGGAAACTCAGGAAGGCGTTGCCGATCGGACCGTCGGAGAAGGTCCCGACGGTGACGATGAGAAAGGTGATGACCGCCAGCAGGGCGCTGAAGGCGATCTCGGCGAGCGCCGCCAGGGTGATCACCTTCGCCTGCGGCGTACGCGGTGCCAGGTAGACGGTGATCAGCACGGCGACCAGCGGCAGCGCCAGCGCCCAGAGGCCGGTCACCGCCCCGAGGGTGCCGCCGGCCCGGTTGGTCCAGGTGCTGTATTCGCTGTACGGGCCGAAGTCCGCGAAGAGCCGGACGAACGCCACGAGCAGCAGCACGGCGTTGGCGGCGAGCAGCACCAGCGCGACGAGATCGCGCAGCGCCGGAGTGATGGGATTGGCGGGCGCCGATTCGGTCGGGGCCGGCTCGGAGTGGCTGGTGGTCAAAACTCCCCCAGGGCGATTTCGGGTTTCGTGTGAAGTGAGCCTAGTCTCCTGCGCCACAGGGGCATTGAGCCCTACCGGTGCGCGAGGATGGTCGACATGCGCATCGTCGTTCTGGCCGGCGGCATCGGCGGAGCCCGGTTCCTGCTCGGCGTCCGCGAGTACGCCCGGCGCACCGGTGCCGAGGTGACCGCCGTCGTCAACGTCGGAGACGACCTCCGGCTGCACGGGCTGCAGGTCTGCCCTGATCTGGACAGTGTCATGTACACCCTGGGCGGCGGCGCCGACCCGGAGCGTGGCTGGGGCCGCGTCGACGAGACCTGGACGATCCGGGGCGAGCTGGCAGCGTACGGCGTCGAACCGAGCTGGTTCGGCCTCGGCGACAAGGACATCGCCACGCATCTGGTGCGCACCACGATGCTCAATGCCGGATATCCGCTCTCGATCGTCACGGAGGCTCTCGCTACCCGCTGGGAACCCGGCGTACGCCTGCTGCCCGCCACCGACGACCGGTTGGAGACCCACGCGGTCGTCACCGACGACCAGGGCACCCGGGCGATCCACTTCCAGGAGTGGTGGGTCCGCCACCGGGCCGAGATTTCCACCGACCGCTTCGTCTTCGTCGGCGCGGACGCCGCGAAGCCGGCCCCCGGGGTGCTGGACGCGATCGGCTCGGCCGACGTGGTGCTGCTCGCCCCCAGCAACCCGGTGGTGAGCGTGGCGCCCATCCTCGCCGTACCGGGGATCCGGGAGGCCGTCGTCGCGGCGCCTGGCCGGGTCGCGGGCGTCTCCCCGATCATCGGCGGCGCGCCGGTGCGCGGGATGGCCGACCGCTGCCTCGCGGTGATCGGCGTCGAGTGCAGCGCCGCCGGGGTCGGCGGGCTCTACGGCGCCCGCGTCGAGGGTGGCCTGCTCGACACCTGGCTGGTCGACAGCACCGACGCCGGGGCGGTGGTGCCGGGGGTGGACGTGCGGGCCGTTGCGCTGCGGATGGTGGACGAGGCGGCGACGGCGGCGATGGTGGCCGCTGCGGTGGAGGCGGCATGAGGCTGGAGATCCTGCCGGTGCTCGGCATCGGTGACGTCGCCGAGGGCGACGACCTGGCGGAGCTGATCGCCGGCGCCGCGCCGTGGCTGCGCGACGGTGACGTCCTCGTCGTCACCAGCAAGATCGTTTCGAAGGCGGAGGGCCGGCTCGTCGACGTGCCGGCCGAGGAGGGGCCGGCGCGCCTCGCCGCCCGCGACGAGGTCCTCGCCGCCGAGACAGTCCGGACCGTCGCCGCCCGCGGCGCGACCCGCATCGTGCAGACCCACCACGGCTTCGTGATGGCCGCCGCCGGCATCGACGCCTCCAACGTGGACGCCTCGAAGCTGGTGCTGCTCCCCAAGGACCCCGACGCCTCGGCCCGGGCCCTGCGCGCCGCCCTGCGGCGCCGCCACGGCGCCGACGTGGCCGTCATCGTCTCCGACACCATGGGCCGGCCCTGGCGCAACGGGCTGACCGATGTGGCGCTCGGCGTGGCCGGCATGAGCGCGATCCGCGACCACCGCGGCGAGGTCGACCCGTACGGCAACGAGCTGAGCATCACGCAGATGGCCGTGGTGGACGAGCTGGCCGGCGCCGGTGAGCTGATCAAGGGCAAGTGCGACCAGGTTCCGGTCGCGGTGGTCCGCGGCTATCTGACCGCGCCGACCGACAACGACGGTGACGGCGTCCGGTCGCTGGTCCGCGACCCGGCGATGGACCTCTTCTCCCTGGGCACCGCGGAGGCCCGGGTCGCGGGGCTGCTCGCCGCCGCCACCCTGCCCGACCGCGCGCCCGCGCCCGCCGAGGCGACCTCCGCCGCGCCGGTCGACGCCGACATCGAAGCGGCGCTGCGCCGGGCGGTCGACGAGGTCGCGCAGGCCGTTGCCGACGGCACCCTCTTCGCCCCGGTCACCGGCCCCGCCGCGACGCAGCTCGGTGCACTCCTCGACGGCTGGCCGACGCACGCCACCGCGGCGATCCACTGCCGCATAACAGGCGACGCCGCACCCGACCCCGCGGCACTGATCCGCTTCGGCGCCGACGTACACCGGCTCCGGGCCGCCCTGGCCGCCCAGGGGCTGGCCTCGACCCTGCTCTTCGGCCCCGACGGCAGCGCACTGGCGACCCTCGCGATCTGACACGCCGACGGCAGACGTGACAAGCGGACGGGCCGGCAGCCCCGGCCCGTCCACGCCGGGCGGTGATCATCCGTTGCGGGCGGTCTCCGGACCGGTGATGCGTCGTAGCAGCGGTAGCGTCAACCCGATGATCGCCAGCGACACCGCCAGCCCACCGACGACCATCAGGTAGAACGACGGCTTCGGCGCCACGAGGGTGTACTCCAGTTGCGCCTGCAGGAAGAGGTGCGCGGCCAGGAATCCCATCCCGATGGCCACCGCGGCGACGATCAGCAGCGGCACGACGGTCTCCAGCGCGACCACCCCGCGGAGCGTACGCAACCGTACGCCGGTGAGCCGCAGCATGCTGAACGGCCGTTTCCGGTCGCTCAGCCCGCCGACGACGCTCACGGCGAGGCTGCACCCGGCGATGGGCAGGCTGGCCAATATGACGACGTTGGCGAGTTGCTGGAACTGCACCAGCTGACGCGCCGATTCGGCCTGCCATTCGACACCCCTGGCGGGAAAGCGTCCCTGCGGAAACGCCCTGATGAGTATCGTCCGAGCCTGTTCCAGCGCTGCCGGGCTGGTGGTGTTGACGACGATCGACAGGAGCGGCTGCTGGTCGACAGCGCCGGCGGCGATGCCGGCTGCCTCCCAGAGATGGTCGCCGTCGGCGAGGTCGGAGGCGTTCATGCCGATCAGGTCGACGGGCACTTCGGCGACCTGATCGCCGGTGGGACAGCCGCCGAAGACCTCCAGGCGTGCCAGTTCGGCGCAGGTGACGAGGCCATGCCCTCCGCGCACGTCGGGGTTGGCGCGCACGGCGGTCACGCTGCGCACCCCGGGGATGGCTGCGAGCCCGGCCGGGATCTGATCCACGGTCGGCGCCGGGCCGTCCTCCGGCCAGAACGCCTTCGACAGCGACGTGGCGGCCACCGACGCGGGAGCCGGAGCGGTGCGGTTGGCGACGAAGGTGGTGATCGTGCCGGTCGCCACGCTGGTCACGAAAAGCGCCACGATCAGCCCGCTGACGGACCGGAAGCCGGCCTGCGGGTTGTCGGCCAGGCGCCGTCCGGCGATGAGCGCCGCGGGTCGGCTCGCCCGTCCGGCCAGCAGCCGGGCGCCCGTCATCGTCAGCCACGGACCCGCCAGCACGAGCCCGACGAGCATCAGGAGGAACCCCGAGAGGAACGCGGTGAGCTGCCCGTTGGTCGTTTCGGGGCGCCGTCCGATGAAGTACGCCAGTTCGGCGAGCCCGACTGCCAGCGGGATGAGCCGCCAGGCGCGGGGCGGAGTGGGCGTGACGCGTCGGCTCACGCCCAGGGGAGAGATCTGCACACGGCGTAGCCCCAACCAGGCCGCCGCGACGGCGCCGAGCGGGATTCCGAACGCGACGACGAGAACGTCCACGGCGCTGAGCGCGAGGTCGCTGGCGAAGAACCGCTCGCCCGTGAACGGGATCGCGGCGAGCCCGGGCCGGAGAGCGAAGAACAGACCGAACCCGAAGGCGGTGCCCACGGCGGCGGCGAGGGCCGACTCGACGGCCGAAATGAGGGCGATCTGCCGCGGCGTGGCACCGACCAGCCGCATGGCCGCGAACCGCTGCTCCCTGCGGGTGGCTGCCATGCGGCTGGCCGTACCGATGAAGATGAGCACGGGGAAGAGCAGCGTGACGGCGACGACGGAAAGCACGAGGGTCATCGCGTCCTTGTTGAACCCGACGTGGCAGCCGTTGGGACAGTCACCCGGCGACGTGGTCATGATCTGCGTGACCCGTTGGGCGCCCAGCGGTTCCAGCTCGGCCGGGGTGCGGCCGACGAGTACCAGCAGGGATTCGGGGGACGGCAGAGCCTCCCGGCCGATCGTGCCGATCTTCCGGCCGGGAAAGCGATCGCCGAGTTCGTCGGCCGGTGTGCTGCGCAGCAGTTCATCGAGGGCGGGTGAGACGTAGTACTCGCCCGGGCCGGGCAGGCGCGGGACGCCCGGGGGTACGGGCGCTTCCGGGCCGGTCGCGGCGACATCGATCCGGCCGATCCGGTCGCCGTGGTGGTAGTCGTTCCGGGTGAGCCACCACAGCGGGTCGGCGGATTCGTCCGGGGAAGCCGGTGCCACGGCGCTGTTCAGCCAGGCGTACCGCTGGTTCTGCCCGCCGGCGGCGTTCATCCCGGCGAGGACGGTGAGGAGCATGCCGACGCCGAGCGCCACGGCAGTGGCGATGACGGCGAGCCGGGTGGCGGCCTCCCGTCCGCCCGCCAGGGAGAGCCGCAGCGCGAAACGGATCATGAGCGCACCAGCGCGTTCACCTTGCCGTCGCGCACGATGACCTGCCGGTCGGCGTACGCGGCGACGCGGGCGTCGTGGGTGACGAGCACGACGGTGGTGCCCTGCCGGCGGGCTGAAGTGACCAGTAGTTCCATGACCTGTTCGCCGGTGAGCGAGTCCAGCGCCCCGGTCGGCTCGTCGGCGAAGAGCACGCCGGGCCGGGCCACCAGGGCGCGGGCCAGCGCGACCCGCTGCGCCTGCCCGCCGGACAGCTCGCCGGACCGGCGCCGTCCCAGCCCGGCCAGCCCGAGCCGGTCGAACCAGGGTCGGGCCTGCGCGAGCGCGGTGCCTCGCCTGATGCCGGAGAGCAGCAACGGCAGGGCGACGTTCTCTTCCGCGGTCAACTCGGGCACGAGCTGGCCGAACTGGAACACGAACCCGAACCGGTCACGGCGCAGAGAGCTGCGCGCGGTCTCGCTGAGGGTGTCGATCCGACGGCCTTCGAAGTGGATCTCACCGGAGTCCGGCACGAGGATACCGGCCAGACAGTGCAGCAGAGTGGACTTGCCGGAGCCACTCGGGCCCATGACGGCGACGATCTCTCCGGATGCCACCGAGACTGTGGCGCCGCGCAACGCCGGGGTCTCACCGAAGGACAGGGCGACGTCGCGCGCCTCGATCGCCGTCATCGCGACGCCACCATCGCGCGCAGGGCGTCCAGCCGGGCGACCGTGGTGTCGATCCAGTGCAGGTCGGCTTCCAGGTGGAACAGGCCGTGGTCGGCGAGCATGGTGTCGACGAGGTCGCCGGTGCGCTTGATCTCGGTGAGTTCCTGCATCCGGCGCAGGTGTGTGGCGCGCTGGACGTCGAGGTACTCCTCGGCGGGGCGGCCCAGCATGAGCGCCAGCACCACCTTGGTGAACAGGACCGTCTGCAGATCGGGTTCGGCCCCGACGGGCTCGGTGAGCCACGACTCGACCTCGGTGACGCCGCGTTCGGTGATGAGGTAGCGCTTGCGCTCGGGCCCGACACCGGGCTCGATGTCGCCGACCACGATTTTCCCGTCGCGGACAAGGCGGCCGAGCGTCGCGTAGACCTGGCCGAACGGCAGCGGCTTGCCCCTGCTGAAGAACGTGTCGTATTCGCGCTTGAGGTCGTAGCCGTGGCTGGGCTCGCGTTCGAGCAGGCCGAGGAGGGTCATGGGAACACTCATGGCGATCACCATACTCTGAGCGTATACCTCGCGTATATACCCTCAGGGAATAGTTCCCGGATGGTTCGGCCTGCAGATCCATTTTCTCCTCGCCGGGCTGCACATCCACCCCGCTCCCATCGGCATCAACCCGGTGGGCTTCAGCCCTTGAGGATCGCCCGCCCCAGCGGAGTAAGGGTGTGTACCACCATGTTCCGTTCCCGGCGGCTGACCAGCAGGCCGGCGTTGCGCAGGACGGTTGCGTGCTGGCTGGCCGCTGCCGGGGAGACCTGCAAGCGCCGGGCCACCTCACTGGTGGTCTGCCCCTCGCCCCCGCGCCCGGTGATCAGCGCCTCCAGGACCAGCGCCCGGGTCCGCCCCACCAGGGCCGCCAACGCCTCCCGGCCGACCGGGTCGGGCGCCGATGGCGCCGTCGGCAGCGCACCCAGCCGCTCCACCGGATAGACCAGCACCGGCGGCAGCTCCGGGTCGAAGAGCGCCACCGGGGTGCCCGCGCAGAAGAACGACGGGACCAGCAGCAGCCCTCGGCCGTCCAGGTGCAGCTCCCGGCTGGACGGGTAGTTGAGCACGGTCAGCTCACCGGAGCGCCAGCGCAGGTGCGGCCGAAGGCTCGCCAGCAGCGCCTCGGCCCCGCCTTCGAGCATCGCCCGGGCCCGTACGCCCCGGTCCGCCTCGACGGCGTTGCTGATGTGCGACCAGTACGGGTCGACGGCGATCGCCTGGTAGCGCACCATGGCCGAGGTCAGCTCCCGCAGCGACGCCGACTCCCCTTCGGCGAGCCCGACCGTCGAAGGGGACAGCGTGGTGGTGCCGGCCAGCACCGCCAGATCCCGGCGCAGCCGGGTGACCGGGGTGGAGCGGATCGCCTCCAGCCCCGCGTCGAGTCCGCGCACACTCTGGTACGGCGTGAGGAAGTCGGGAAAGTAGCCACGTGGCGGGTTCACCGCGACGAAGGGCCGGACCTGCTCGGCGACGGCGCCATCCCGCAGTCGCTCGCCGACCCGGCGCCGCCAACCGGAGACCATCGGGTCGGCGTTGGTGCCCCGCAGCAGGTGCAGGCTGAGGACGAGTTCCCAGAGCGGGTCCGCGGCGGGTGCCAGCCTGGTCCGGGCGATGTCCTCGGGGGAGAAGAAGATCCGCAGCATCGGGGGTGCTCCCTGAAGCCGGAGACGAGGGGTTACCGGCGACTGCGCCAACTCTACCGGCCGTCGCCGCGGCCTCGGTCTTTAAGCGGGGGCTGAATGACCTCGACCCTGCCGCGGGAGTCGGGAATCCTGGTTGGACCTCCGTGTTTCACCGCGATGCGAACATCGCGGCGGCCACTGTGGGACCGGGGGAGCAACGACGCCCGGGTGGCGCCACGAGGGTCCGCGGCTTTCGATCCGCGGAGACGCCACCCGGACGTCGTGGCCCCGACGCTGACTAGAGTGACCGGGTGTTCGACGCCCTGCACGCTGATGCGACCGCGCTGCTCACCGGCTGGCGGCCGACCAGCCCCACCGCCGCGAAGGCCCGGGACCGAACCCTGGCCCTGCTCGACGCCGGACCGGTCGCGCTGCGCCGCGAACACCGGCCCGGCCACGTCACCGCGAGCGCACTGGTGCTCGCCGCCGACGGGGAACGGGTGCTGCTCTGCCTGCACGGCAAGTTCGCCAAGTGGGTGCAGCTCGGCGGCCACTGTGAACCCACCGACACCACCCTGGCGGGGGCGGCCCTGCGCGAGGCGACCGAGGAGTCCGGCATCGCCGGGCTGCGGATCGACCCGGAACCGATCGACATCGACATCCACCCGGTCTCCTGCCAGGGCGGGTCGCTCCATTACGACGTGCGGTTCGCGGTGACCGCCCCCTCCGGGGCGGTCGAGCAGCTCAGCGAGGAATCGATCGCCCTCGGCTGGTTCCCGGCCGGCGAGCTGCCGGCGCCGCTCGCCGGCGGCACCGAACAGCTCGTCGAGCCCGCTCTGGCGTCGTTCAGACGTACGTCTCCTCGCCGCGCGACTTGAGTTCGTCGACGATCTTCTTGACGTCCTGCGCCCGGTCGCGGGGGCAGACCAGCACCGCGTCCGGCGTGTCCACCACGATCATGTCCCGCAGGCCGACGGTGGCGATCAGCCGGCCGGACTGCGGCACGACGACCACGCCGCTGCTGTCGTGCAGCAGCACCGGCGCCTTCTCGCCGTGGCCGGCGTCGAGGAGCACATTGCCGTCGGCGTCGCCGGGGAGCACCTCACCGAGGGTGTGGAAGTCGCCGACGTCGTTCCAGCCGAAGTCGCCGGGCACCGTGTCGACCTGCCCGGCGGCGGCCGCGCCCTCCATCACCGCATAGTCGACGGAGATCTTGGGCAGGGTGGGCCAGACCGTGCCGAGCACCTCGTCCTGCTCCGGTGTCCCCCACGCCTTGGCGATGGCGGTCAGCCCCGCGTGCATGGCGGGCTGCTGCCGCGCCAGCTCGGCGAGGAAGACATCGGCCCGCCAGACGAACATACTGGCGTTCCAGAGGTGCCGCCCCGAGCGCAGGTACGCCTCGGCGACCTCGGCGGCCGGCTTCTCCTTGAACTCGGTGACCCGCCGCTGCGGCGCCCCGTCGACCGCGTCGGCGCACTCCAGGTACCCGTAGCCGGTCTCGGCGCGGGTCGGGGTGATTCCGACCGTCATCAGCCGCCCCGCCTCGGCGCCGCGGACCGCTTCGCGGACCACCTCGGCCCAGCGCTGCGGATCGCCGATCAGATGGTCGGCGGCGAAGGAACCCATCACCGCGGTCGGGTCGCGTTCGGCGATCACCGCGCAGGCGAGCCCGATCGCGGCGCACGAGTCCCGGGGCGAGGGCTCGACGAGGATGTTCTCCTCGGGCAGCCCGGCCAGCTGGCGGGCCACCGCCGTGACATGAGCCGTGCCGGTCACCACCAGGGTCCGCTCGGGCGTGGTCAGCGGCGCCAGCCGGGACACCGTCGCCTGGAGCAGGGATTCACTGGTTCCGGTGAGGGGGTGGAGGAATTTGGGATGACCGGCACGGGACAGCGGCCACAACCTCGTGCCGCTGCCACCCGCCGGAATCACGGCGTAGAGCATCAGGCCATCATGCCCGACGGGGACCGCTCGCCGAGGGCGGCTTCCGCCGGACCCCCCGATCAGGCCCGGGCCCGCTCCCAGGCGGCGACGTGCACCTCCGCGCTGGAGGCCCAGGTGAACTCCTTCGCCCGCTGGAAACCGGCCTTGGCCAGTCCGCTGCGCCGCTCGTCGTCGTCGAGCAGCGCGGTCAGGTCGGCGGCGATCCGCGCCGGGTCCTCGCTGGTGTAGGCGACCGCGTCGCCGCCGACCTCCGGCAACGACAGGCGCGGGGTGGTCAGCACCGGCGCGGCGCAGGCCATCGCCTCCAGGATCGGCAGCCCGAACCCCTCCCCGTACGACGGGTAGGCCGCGACCAGGGCGCCCCCGAGGAACCCGGGCAGGTCGGCGTAGCGCAGGTAGCCGGGACGCAGCAGCCGCAGATGCCCGGGGACCTCCGCCACCGCCTGGTCGATCTCGTCGTCGTGCCCGGCGCCGCCGGCGATCACCAGCGCCGGCGGATCCGGTCGCTGCGCCACCGCCGCCACCCAGCCGCGGATCAGGTTCGGCACGTTCTTGCGGGGCTCCTTGGCGCCGAGGAAGGCCAGGTAGCTGCCGTCGCCCAGGCCCAGCCGCGCCCGTACGCGGGCCTTCTCCTCCTCGGTCGGCGGGTGGAAGGCGACCGGGTCGACCCCGTGGTAGGCCACGTCGATGCGGGTCGGTTCGGCGTCGAGCAGCCGGATCAGCTCGTCCCGGGTCGCCTTGCTCGGGACGATGACCCGGTCGGCACGGCGCAGCGAGGTCTTGATGGCGCTGCGGAAGAAGGTCCGCCGGGACTTGTCGTAGTGCTCCGGCTCGGTGAAGAAGGTCGCGTCGTGCACGGTGACGGTGACCGGGCAGCCGGCCCGCAGCGGGCAGGTGTAGAAGGGCGAGTGCAGCACCTGCGCGCCGACCTGCTGGGCGAGCATCGGCAGCCCGGTCTGCTCCCACGCCAGCCGGGCGGGGCGGTGCGCGACGGCCGCCGGCGCACCGAGGATCTCCGCGTCCGGCAGCATCCGGGCGTACCGCTCGGTGTCGGTGCGCAGCGCCACGACGACGAGGTCCAGACCGGAGTCACCGAGTTCGCCGAGCGCCCCGAGCAGGCCGTCGACGTATCTGCCGACTCCGCCGCGGTCGGCGGGAACACTCGTGGCGTCGATGAGCACACGGGGCTGACGACCGGCGGTCACAGGGCAACTCCTCGCGATCGGCTCTCGCCTGTGGCGCGAAAGCTGTTCGGTGTGGTGTGAAAGTGGAGGCACGCCGGGTGGGGGTCGGCCGATAACGACCGTCGGCGATGCTGTGGCAAATTACACTCGCGCCAAGCGTACGCCGATCCAGACCACCGACGCTCGCCGCGAACCGACGGTACGCCTCCGACACCTCGCCCGGCTCCACGACGCACGGAAGGTATCGTCCCCGCGATGGCCGACAACATTTCCCGGATCTTCGCCGCCGCGGTGGCGATCGACCCGGCTCGCCCGCTGCTGACCTGGTACGACGACGCCACCGGGGAACGCACCGAGCTCTCCGGCGCGACCCTGGCCAACTGGGTCGCCAAGACCGCGAACCTGATGGTGGACGAGGTCGGCGCCGGCCCCGGCGGCCGGGCCGCCGTCCTGCTCCCCCCGCACTGGCAGACCGCCGCGGTGCTGCTCGGCTGCTGGTCGGCCGGGGTGGAGGTGACCGCAGCGCCGGGTGAGGTGGACGCCCTCTTCGCCACCGTCGAACGGGCCGCCGAGGCCGCAGCCTGGTCGGCCGGTGAGCAGTACGCGCTGGCGCTGCACCCGTTGGCCGCCCCGCTGCGCGAGGTCCCGGCCGGTTTCACCGACTACGTGGTGCAGGTACGCGGCCAGGGCGACCACTTCACGCCGTACCCGTTCGGGGAGACGCTGGTGGCGGAGGCGATCGACCGGGCCGGCGAGCTGGCCATCGCCGCCGGGGAGCGGGTCCTGATCGATGTCGGGCGCAACCCGGACCCGCTGGACTGGCTGCTCGCCCCGCTGGCAACGGGCTCCAGTGTGGTGCTCTGCGCCAATCTGGACCGCGACAAGCTCGCCGACCGGATCGCGGTCGAGCGGGTATCCGTCCCGCTGGCCTGAGGGCCATCGGCACCGCTCCCCGTACCGACGACCGGCACGGGCCCGGGGCGGGCTGCGCGGCGTGCGGCCCGGCCTGCCCGGCAGGACCGACGCCGTCGTGGGTTCAGCGGCGGCGCTGCGCGAAGTCGGCAAAGGCGGTCAGGGACTCCGGGTTGACCAGGGCGCCGGTCGCGGCGGCGGAGTCCACCGGCGTACCGGTGAGGATTTTCTTGACCGGGACCTCCAGCTTCTTCGCCGACAGGGTGCGCGGCACGGCCCGGACCTGGTGGATCTCGTCGGGGATGTGCCGTGGCGAGAGCGCCGTACGCAGCTCCCGGACGATCCGGCCGCGGACGGCGTCGTCGAGCACCAGCCCTTCGGCGAGCACCACGAAGAGCAGCAGCTCGCCGGCGCCGCCCTCGTTGTCCTCCAGGTGCACCACCATCGAGTCGACGACCTCGTCGAGGGCCTCCACCACGGAGTAGAACTCGGCGGTGCCGAGCCGGACGCCGCCGCGGTTGAGGGTGGCGTCGGAGCGGCCGGTGATCACGCAGCCGCCCTGGTCGTCGATGGTGATCCAGTCACCGTGCCGCCAGATGCCGGGGTAGAGGTCGAAGTACGCGTTGCGGTAGCGCTCGCCGTCCGGGTCGTTCCAGAACCCGACCGGCATGCTCGGCATCGGTTCGGTGATGACCAGTTCGCCGAGCTCACCGATGACCGGGGTGCCGTCGGCGGAGCGGGCCTCCACCTTGGCGCCGAGGCAGCGGCAGGCGATCTGCCCGGCCCGTACCGGCCGCAGCGGCACGCCGCCGACGAAGCCGGTGCAGACGTCGGTGCCGCCGGAGAGGGAGTGCAGCGCCAGCGTGGAGCTGACCTGCTCGTAGACCCAGACGAAGCCCTCGGCGGGCAGCGGGGCGCCGGTGGAGCCGAGGCCACGCAGGCCGGTCAGGTCGGCGATCTCCCTGGGGCGCAGCCCGGCCTTGCGGCAGCTCAGCAGGAACGGCGCCGAGGTGCCGAAGTAGGTGGTGCCGGTGTCGGCGGCGAGCCGCCAGAGCATGCCCAGGTCCGGCCGGGCCGGCTGCCCGGGTACGGCGTCGACGGCCGGGTTGCCGTCGAAGAGGACGATCGCCGCGCCGACGGCCGGGGCGGAGACGAGGAAGTTCCACATCATCCAGCCGGTGGTGGTGAACCAGAAGAAGCGGTCGCCGGGTCCCAGGTCGTGGTGCAGCGCCAGCATCTTCAGGTGCTCCAGCAGGATGCCGCCGTGGCCGTGCACGATCGGCTTCGGCAGTCCGGTGGTGCCGGAGGAGTAGAGCACGTAGAGCGGGTGCGCGAAGGGCACCGGGGTGAAGGTGAGCGGCTCGTCGGTGTCGGCGGCCAGGTCGGCCCAGAGCGACATCGCCGCGTCGTCGACGCCGGTGGCCGGGTCGAGATACGGCAGCAGCACTGTCTGCTCCACCGACGGCAGCGCCGCCCGGATCGCGGCTACCTCGGCGCGCCGGTCGACCGCCTTGTCGCCGTAGCGGTAGCCGTCGACCGCCACCAGCACCTTCGGCGCGATCTGCTGCCAGCGGTCGGTGACGCTGCGGGTGCCGAACTCCGGCGCGCAGGAGGAGAAGGTCGCGCCGAGGCTGGCGGTGGCGAGCAGCAGCACGTACGTCTCGGGGATGTTCGGCGCGTACGCGGCGACCCGGTCGCCGGGCCCGACGCCGAGCCGGCGCAACCCGGCCGACACCCGGCGGACCTGCTCGCGGAGTCCGGCGGCGGTCAGGGTGACCGGCTCCCGGGTCTGGCTGTGGGCGATCACGACGGGGGCGTCGTCGGCCAGACCCGGCATCCGCAGCACGTTCTCGGCGTAGTTGAGCGTCGCGCCGGGGAACCACTGGGCGCCCGGCATCCGCCGCTCGGTGAGGGTGGCGGTCGGCGGCGCGTGGGAGATCACCTCGAAGTGGTCCCAGATGGAGCGCCAGAAGTCTTCGAGTTCGGTGACCGACCACTGCCAGAGGTCGTCGTAGCCGGCGAACTCGAGTCCGCGGTCGGCCCGCAGCCGGTTCAGATAGCCACCGATACGGGACCGCTCACGCACGTCCGCAGGCGGAGTCCACAGCACGTCACCCACAGCACACCCTCCCCTGGCCCGGCACGTCGGCGGGTCGGGCCGCAGCGTCATCCTGCCCTACCCCGCCGCGTCATTGTGCGGACCGATCTTGAGCGGCGCCGCACGGGTCGCCCCCATGTTCGGTGGATGGGAGGTACGCCGCAAGCCCTGGCCGGCATCGACGACTGCGCACAGTGACCGTCGGATGGCCCCGGGTGGGCAAGCGGCGCGACGACGGCCGGTCAGCGGGCGCGGTGCTCGCGAATCGCGCGCCGCCGGTTGAGCCGGTGCTCCCGGCGGATTTCCGCCTCCCGGAACCGGCGCCGGTCCTCGTCGGTCTCCGGCAGCACCGGCGGCACTTCCCGGGCACCCCCGCCGAGATCCACCCCGACAAAGACGAGGTACGCCGTGGCGACCCGCACCGGCTCCTGCTCGGCCGAGTCCCAGCGCTCGGCGACGACCTTGATCCCGATCTCCATGGAGGTCTTCCCGGTCCAGTTGACCTGCGCATGTGCGTGAATCAGGTCGCCCACCCGGACCGGCTCGGAGAAGACGATCTCGTCGATCGCGGCGGTGACGGCGGTGCCCCCGCTGTGCCGCGCCGCGGCCGCCCCGGCGACGTCGTCGATGAATTTCATCAGCACCCCGCCGTGCACGGTGCCGTACAGATTTACATCGACCGCAGTCATGATGCGACTCAGTGTGACGCGCGAATAAGAGGTTGGCCTGCCGGGGGAAACAGAGGGGTGCTCAGTCATGATTTAGACGGTACGGTGCCCGGATGCGACATCTGTGGAGCTTCCTCGCAGGCTTGGTGGTGGCGCCCGTCACGTGGGTGCTGGTCACTGTGGGTCAGGACGGATCGGCGCGCACCGTCGAACGGTGGGTCGAGGTCGGGGCGTACAACAGCGCGAACCTGATCGAGCCGGCCGTCTACCTCGGCGTCGCCGCCATCCTGCTCGGGCTGGTCGGCACGCTGCGCGTCTCACCGCTCGGTCCGCTCACCGCCGGCGCACTGCTGACCGGCGCGTACGTCACGATGGCGCTCGCGCCGTTCCAGGTACGCGACCGGGTGCCCGACGACTGGCAGGTGCTCGGCGACCCGTTGCCGCTGCTGCTGCCCCTGGAGAACGGCACCCTCCTGCTGATCGGCGTCATGCTCCTGATGGCGACCTTCAGCGTGCAGCGCTGGCGCCGCTGGCCCCGTCCGGCAGCGGCCGACGCGACCCCGACCGTCAAGGAGGAATCCCAGTCCCTCAATGACTGGCCGCCGGCCGACGCCAAGGGCGATCAGCAGGCCGCCGACCTGACGCTCGGCTATCCCGACCAGACGCCGACCGACCCGCTGCCCCGGCGCGCGGCCGGCGAGTCGTCCTGGACGGGCCCGACCGGGGAGACGCCGTGGTCGGCGCCGCCGCGGTCGACCGAGCACGCCGGCAAGACCAAGTAATTCGTCCGGGGGTGGGCCGGCCACCGGCCCGCCCCCACAACCCTGACGGGGCCCTCCCGCCGCCGCTCAAACGGCTGGGCAGGAGTGCCCCCGGGCCCTATCGTCGGCGGGCGTGGACGACACCAGAATCAGCAAACGCCTCTCGTACGTCCTGCGGCACCGCCCCGACAGCATCGGACTGACGCTCGGCGACGACGGCTGGATCGGCATCGACGCCCTGCTCGCCGGCCTCGCCGCCCACGGCACCGACCTCAGCCGCGACCGGCTGGCCCGGATCGTCGCCGCCAACGACAAGCAGCGCTTCACCATCGACGGCGACCGCATCCGCGCCAACCAGGGCCACTCGGTCCCGGTCGATCTGGCGCTGCCGCCCGTCACGCCGCCGGAGGTGCTCTACCACGGCACCGCCACCCGCCACCTCGGCGCGATCTTCCATGAGGGCCTGCGCAAGGGGTGCCGCCACCATGTGCACCTCAGCGCCGACGCCGACACCGCCCGCCGGGTGGGCGCCCGGCACGGTACGCCGGTGGTGCTCCAAGTCGACGCGGTCGCGATGCACGCCGCCGGGCACACCTTCCATCGCAGCGCCAACGGCGTCTGGCTCACCGACACGGTGCCGCCGGCCTTCCTGATCCGAGGCGAGTGAGTGAACGCTCCCACCGGAGGACCGGCCGGCCGCCCGGCCGGAAACGACAGCGTGGCGCGGCGGAGGCCGGAGCCCCTGCGGCGCCACGCCGGAGTCGGAACGCTCAGCCCTTGAGGATCTGACGGGCCATGACGATGCGCTGCACCTGGTTGGTGCCCTCGTAGATCTGGGTGATCTTGGCGTCGCGCATCATCCGCTCGACCGGGTAGTCGCGGGTGTAGCCGTAACCGCCGAGCAGCTGCACCGCGTCGGTGGTCACCTCCATCGCCACGTCGGAGGCGAAGCACTTGGCGGCCGCACCGAAGTAGGTCAGGTCGGCGTCGCCACGCTCGGACTTGCCGGCGGCGGCGTAGGTCAGCTGCCGCGCCGCCTCGAGCTTCATGCCCATGTCGGCGATCATGAACTGCAGGCCCTGGAACTCGGCGATCGGCTTGCCGAACTGCTTGCGCTCCTTGACGTAGCCCTTGGCGTAGTCGAGCGCGCCCTGGGCGATGCCGATGGCCTGGGCGGCGATGGTGACCCGGGTGTGGTCCAGGGTCTTCATCGCGGTGGCGAAGCCGGTCCCCTCGGCGCCGATCATGCGGTCGGCGGGGATGCGTACGTTGTCGAAGTAGACCTCGCGGGTCGGCGAGCCCTTGATGCCCAGCTTCTTCTCCGGCGCGCCGAAGCTCACACCCGGGTCGGACTTCTCGACCACGAAGGCGGAGATGCCGCGGGAGCGGGCGGCCGGGTCGGTGACCGCGAAGACCGTGTAGTACTCCGAGACGCCGGCGTTGGTGATCCAGCGCTTCACGCCGTTGAGCACCCAGTGATCCCCGTCACGGACCGCCTTGGTGGTCATCGAGGCGGCGTCGCTGCCGGCCTCCGGCTCGGAGAGGCAGTACGAGAACATCGCCTCACCGGCGGCGACCGGGGTCAGGTACTTGCGCTTGAGCTCCTCGGAGCCGGCCAGCAGCAGCGGCATGGTGCCGAGCTTGTTGACGGCCGGGATCAGCGACGACGAGGCGCAGGCCCGGGCTACCTCCTCGATCACGATCGCGGTGGCCAGGGCGTCGGCGCCGGCGCCGCCGTACTCGGCGGGGATGTGCGGGGCGTGGAAGTCGGACGAGCGCAGCGCGTCGTAGGACGCCTTCGGGAACTCGGCGTTCTCGTCGGCCTCGGCCGCGTGCGGGGCCACCCGGGCGTCACAGATCTCCCGGACCGCTTCGCGAATCGCCTCGTGCTCCTCCGGCAACCGGTAGACGTCGAAATCCGCACCTGCGCTCATGCTGGCCTCCCCTTGGCTGTTTCCGCGCGTCGCTGTAGCGTCGATCGCCGCCGACGCGCAGACTGGAGAATACCGGCCTAGCTTCGGGCGATACTTACCGCGGCGTAGGCTGGCGCACTATCGCCGTGTGCGCACCACGGCGGACTCAATACGAAGCTATGTCCTATTCCGGTGCCCCGGCGCGGCGCCGCACCGAAGCGACGCGAGTACAGCGCCGCCAGCGCGAGCGGAGAACCAGGCGTGACGATCCCGTACCCGAGCAGCCAACCGATGCCGGCCATCACACCGGTCGTCCCGCCGTCGGGCGCATCCCGTCCGCGATTGACCTTCCTCGGCACCGGCTACCTCGGCGCCACCTACGCGATCTGCTTCGCCGAACTCGGCTACGAGGTGATCGGCTTCGACGTGGACGCGGAGAAGATCGCCAAGCTGGCCGGGGGCGAGGTCCCGTTCCACGAGCCCGGCCTCGACGAGCTGCTCCGGCGCAACCTCGCCGCCGGCCGGCTGCGGTTCAGCACCGACATCGCCGAGACCGCGCACTTCGGCGACGTCCACTTCATCTGCGTGGGCACCCCGCAGCGCGCCGACGGCATGAGCGCCGACCTCAGCTACGTGGAGGCCTCGGTCACCGGGCTGGCGCAGAACCTCGACCGCCGGGCGCTGATCGTCGGCAAGTCCACCGTCCCGGTGGGCACCGCCGAGTGGATCGAGCAGCTGGTCGACAAGCACGCCGACTCGCAGCTCGGCGTCGAGGTCGCCTACAGCCCGGAGTTCCTCCAGGAGGGCTTCGCCGTCGAGGACGTGCTGCGCCCCAACCGGATCGTCGTCGGGGTCAAGTCCGAGTGGGCCAACAGCATGCTCTACTCCGCCCACAAGGGCGTTTTCGACCTCGCCGCGACCGAGGACCGCGAGGTGCCGTTGGTGGTCACCGACTTCGCCACCGCCGAACTGGTCAAGGTCGCCGCCAACGCCTTCCTCGCCACCAAGATCTCCTTCATCAACGCGATGGCCGAGGTCTGCGAGGCCTCCGGCGGCGATGTCACCCAGCTCGCCCGCGCCATCGGCTACGACCCGCGCATCGGCAACCGCTTCCTGCAGGCCGGGGTCGGTTTCGGCGGCGGCTGCCTGCCCAAGGACATCCGCGCCTTCCAGGCCCGCGCCCAGGAGCTCGGCGCCGGTGAGGCGCTGCGCTTCCTGCACGAGGTCGACCTGATCAACCTGCGCCGGCGCAACCGGGTGCTCCAGCTCGCCGCCGAACTGCTCGACCGCCGGTACGGGCCGGCCGGCCCCGACCTCTCCGGCACCCGCATCGCCGTGCTCGGCGCGACGTTCAAGCCCAACTCCGACGACGTACGCGACGCCCCGTCGCTGGCGGTCGCCGCGCAGCTGGCCAAGGCCGGCGCCGACGTACGCGTCTACGACCCGCAGGGCATGGAGAACGCCCGCAGGGCGCAGCCCGACCTGACGTACTCCCCGGACATGATCGAGGCGGTCCGCGACGCCGACCTGGTCTGCGTGCTGACCGAGTGGTCGGACTTCCGCAACGCCGACCCCGAGGCGCTGGCCCGGGTCGTCGCCGGCCGCCGGGTCGTCGACGGGCGCAACTGCCTGGATTCGACGCTCTGGGTCCAGGCGGGCTGGGAGTACCGGGGCATGGGCCGCCCCTGACCCCGACCACCGGCCGATCTTCGGGGCCGATCACGCAGCGATGCGTGATCGGCCCCTTTCTTTGCGCCGGACCGGCGGGGGAGGATGGATCACCCGCCCGGATTGGGCATGCTGCGTCAGTGGACGTCCACAGTGCAGGGCGGCCGCGGGAGGGAGTGAGGACCGGGTGGAGAGCTATCAGTGCGCCGCCTGCGGGCGGACCATCCAGCCCGCACCGTCCTGCCCGAACTGCGGGTCCGAGCAGCCCCAGTGGGCCGAGGACCTGACCCGCATCGAACGCTCGATCGCCGAGATGAAGGCCCGCGACGCCGAGATCCTGCGGGAGCAGCAGAAGCTCGCCGCCGATCTGCAGACCGCTCTGTTCAAGCGGAACATGCTGGCCCACGCCGGGGACAAGAAGATCCGCCAGCGCGGCCGGCCCTGGCGTAAGCCGGGACGACCGGGGCCGCAGCACCCCGGAGCCCCGGGGCCGACCGCGACAGCGACCGGCGCCCCACCCCGGGTGCCGCGGCAGAGCCCCACCGTCACCACCCCACCCGGCCCGCCGCCGGGGCCGCCGCGACGACCGGCGGCGCCCGGCCCTACGGCCCCCGGCGCGGCGGCCCCGACGGAGACCTCCTCCCGGGAGGTGCAGAACGTCCTGCTCACCCTCGGCGCGCTGCTGCTCGGGGTCGCCGCCGTGGTCTTCGCCGTGGTGGCCATCAGCTCCCTGGACGACCTCGGCCGGGTGGCGATCCTGATCACCGCCACCGCGCTCACCCTCCTCGCCCCGCCGCTGATCGCCCCGCGCGGCCTCACCTCCACCGCCGAATCGGTGGCGGCGGTCGGCCTGATCCTCGCCCTGGTCGACGGGTACGCCCTCTGGACTGTCGACCAGGTCCGCGGCACCGCCGCCGCCGGAACGGTCTTCGCCGCCACGACCTGCCTGGTGGTCGGCGCGGTCGCGCTCGCCTACGGACGGTTCACCGGGCTGAGCGTGCCCCGCTTCGCCGCTGTGGTCACGCTGCAGCCGGTGCTGCCGCTGCTGGCGTACGGGCAGGTCACCGACGTCGCCGGCTGGGCGCTGGTGCTCACCCTGGTCGCCACCGGCAACCTGGCACTGGCGCGGCTGGCGAGTTCCCGCCGGTGGCAGCCGGGCTGGCTCACCCTGCCCGCCACGGACCCGGCGACCGACCCCGGCGAACTCGTCGACGTCGCCACGACCGCGTCCGTGCACGAACCGCAGGCGCGGGCCACCGAGCGCCCCGAGTCGACCCCGGAGGCCGCCGAGGCGGATCTGGCCGGTACGCCGACGCGCCGGGCCGCCCCGGCGGCCGTGCCGGTGCCCTGGCTGCCGGAGCTGACCTGGGCGCTGCACGGCGCGGCGGTGCTGAGCGCGCTCGCCTTCGCGGTGGCGGCGCTGCTGCGCGCCGGCAGTGTTCCCGCCGCCGCCCAGGCGGGCGCGGTGCTCGTGCTCGCCGCCGCGCTCGGACTGGCCGGCGCCCTGACCGAACGCCGTCGCCCGCTGCCCGAGGTCGCCTCGGCGGTCTTCACCCTCGCGGTGATCGGCGCGCTGGCCCGGGTCGCCTCGCTCGCCCTGCCCGGCCGGGCGCTGGTCCTGACCGCCCTGGTGATCGCCGGCGCCGGGCTCGCGGTGCGCGCGGTGCCGGTGCCGGCCCGCCGCGGTCCGCAGTGGGGTCTGACCATCGCCCTCACGGTCTGCGGCGCCGAGGTCGCCGGCCGTTCGCTGCGCGCCGCCGCCGCCACCGTGGAGGCCGCGCTGCCGGCCTGGGATGCGGCCCTGGAGAGCTATCCGGCGCAGCTCGCCGCCGATGTCGGCGCCGCCCCCTGGCAGCTGCCGCTGGCGGCGCTGCTGCTCACCCTGACCGCTGTCGGTTCCCTGCCGCCCCGGGTACGCCGGGAGTTCGCCGTGGCCGGCGTGGTGCTGACCGCGCTCGGCGCGCCCGCCGCCCTGGGGCTGAGCTGGTCGACCGCGCCACTGCCCCCGGTGCTGGCCGCCATCGGCATCGGCCTGGCGGGACTGCGCGCCCGCACCGACCACGACGCCCGTGTGCACGCCGTCGGCGCCGGGTTCATCGGCCTCTTCGGCGCCGCCGCCGCCCTGGTCCGGCCGGAGCTGACCGCCGTGGTGCTGCTCAGCTACGTCCTCATCGGTGTGATCATCGGGATGACGCCGCGGCTGCGGATCTCCAGCACCCCGGCGGACGTCCTGGCCGGCTGGGCCGCCGGTGGCGCCGCTTTCGCCCTGCCGGGTGCCGTGGCCGCGGCCACCACCGCGATGACCGCCGCCGAGCAGAGCCGGGCGGACGCGACGGTGGCGGTGCTCTGCGCCGGTTTCCTCGCCGCCTGCGCCACCCTCTGCCACGCCGCCGTCGTCCAGGTCGCGCAGCGGCGCATCAGCACGCCACTGAGCATCGGCACCGGTCTCGGCACCGTCGTCGTCGCCGGCGCCGCCTTCACCGCGCCGCAGGCGAGCACGCCCGACATCTGGGTCGGCGCGCTGCTGCTCGCCGCGGCACTGCTGGTCCTCGCCGCGCCGTGGATAGACCGCAACCGCCGTATCGACCAGGTGCTCGACGGGGCGGACTTCGCCGCCGCAGCGGCGACGGTCGCCCTGATCGGCACCCTCGCCCGAATCAGCACCGTCCTGACCCCCTCGGGCCAGTTCGCGGTGACCGCCGGGCTGATCCTGCTGGTGGCGGTCGCGGCCCGCGCGATGCCCGAGGACTGGCGGCGCGGCCCGATCCTCGGCGTCACCGTCAGCGGCGCCGTCATCGCCGCGCTCGCCGGCTGGCAGGCCCTCGTCGGTGGGCTCGGTGTGCTCGCCGTTCCTGGACCAATCTGGGCGGGTGACCTGAGCCGCTGGCCGGCCGGCGCCGCACACGTCGACTGGCAGTCGCCGGTCGCCCTGGCCCTGCTCGCCGCCGCCACCGCGATCCTGCTCCCGCGCCCCTGGCGCTACGACGTCTCCGCGGTGCTGGCGGTGCTCGCCACCATCTCCGCGCCGGTCGCCTTCGGACTGCCGTGGCCGGCGCCGGTCCTGGTCGGCACCGCGGTCGCCGCCGGCTACGGAATCGCCGCGGTCCTCGCCGCCGACCCCCGGGCCGCGCTCTCCCGCACGCTGGTGGCCGCCCTGGTGGCCCTGCACGCCGTCGGCACCGGGCTGCCCCGGGCCTGGTCCACGGCGCTCGCGCTCGCTCTGGTGCTGCTGACCGGTCTGCTCGTGGCGAACCTCAGCCGGTCCGCCGGCGCGCGCCTGACCCCGAACCTGGCCGCGGAGGGCCTGCCGCCGCACCTGGCGCTGATCGGCGGCGCCGCCACCGTCGGTGCCCTGCTCGCCGCCCCCGGACTGGTCGCCTCGGCCGCCGCGGAGCTGGGCCATCCCGCACCGGTGCTGCTCACCGGTGCGCTCGCCGCCTCCAGCCTCGCCCTCGCCGTGGTCGCCGCCGGGCGCCGGCGCACCCCGCAGTTCCTGCCGTACGCCACGATCGGCATCGCCGGCGGCGCCACCGCTGTCGCCCTCATCGCCATCGCCGCCGACCTGAACGCCGGGGTCTACGCCGCGGCGGCGGTGCTGCTGGCCGTCCTCGCCGAACTCGTCCGCGGTGCCACCGCTCCCCCTGCCGCGACCGGCGTGCCGGTGGTCCGCCGCTGGACGTTCCCCGGCTCGGCCCGCTGGGCCGCGGACCCGGCACAGCCACACCTGTGGACGGTGAGCCCGGAGGTGGGTGCCCTCGGCGCCACCCTGCTGCCCGCCGCGCTCGCCGTGGCCTCGCTGGCTCCCGCGCTCCTGACGGCCCTGGTGCAGCCGTACCAGTTGCTGACCTCGGTCTGGGAGGGGGCGCCGGCCGAGCTGCGTCACCCCGATCCGACCGCCAGCGGCGCCACCCACGTCCTCGCCGCGCTGCTGCTCACCCTCTCGGGGGCGCTGGCGGCGGTCGGCTTCAGCGGTGGACGACGCAGCCGGGCCGTACCGGTGGTGCTGCCCGGCGTCGCGGTGACCCTGCTGATCACGCCGATCGCGCTCGGCCGGGGCTGGCCGCTGAGCACCCTGGCCGCGCTGACGGTCTTCACGGTCCTGTTGCTGGGGCTGGCGCTGACCCCGCCGCCGGCCGGCGCCGAACGAGCCCGACCGGTACGCCTGGCCCGCGTCCTCGTCTTCGCCATCGGCATGGCCGCCGGCGGGGCCGGACTGGCGGGCAGCCTCGCCACCCGCGACCTGACGCTGTTCACCCTCGGCGCGGCGGTCGGCGTCGGCGCGGTAGCGGCGCTCTTCGGTGTCTCCGCCCGGGACCGGATCGCCGGCTGGCTCTTCGGCTCGATCATGGCGCAGCTCTTCGTGCTGACCGCCGGGCTGGTCGCCGGCGTCGCCCCGCGCACCTCGGCCTTCGGGGTACTCGCCATCGGCGCGGTGCTGCTGGTGCTCGCCGCCCGGCTGCCCCGGCTACGTCGCGAGGGCTACCGGATCGAGGCGTCAGTCGTCGAGTGGTGCGGGTACGCCTCGGCGCTGATGGCGCTGGCGCTGGCGTACGACTCCTCCCGGCACGTGGCGGCGCTGCTGGCCGCCCTGGGCGCGGTGCTCGGGATCGCCGCGACCCGCCCCGGCCGGCAGGCCCGGGAACGGCGGATCCTGTTCTGGGCGGTTGTCGCCTGCGAGATCAGCGCCTGGTGGCTGCTGATGCGCATCGCCGACGTGGCGCTGCCGGAGGCGTACACGCTGCCGTTCGCCCTGCTGGCGCTGGTCGCCGGGCTGCTGGAGGGGCGTCAGCGCGCCGAGCTGAACAGCTGGACCGCGTACGGCCCGGCGCTGATCGCGGCTTTCCTGCCGACGCTGGTGCTGGTGGTCGCCACGCCCTCGCATCCGATGCGGCAGGTGCTGCTGCTGCTCGGCGCGGTGGCGACGCTGATCTTCGGCGCGTACCGGCGGCACCAGGCGCCCTTCGTGGTCGGTGCGGTGGTCACCGCGCTGACCGCGCTGCACGCGCTCTTCTCGTTCGGACCGTGGCTGGTGCTGATCCCGGTCGGGATCGTGCTGATCGTGCTCGGCGCCAACAACGAGCGCCGCCGCCAGACGCAGGAGCGGCTCCAGGCCACCCTGCGCGGCATGCGCTGAGCCCGCGCCGGATCAGTGCGGCGGGCCGGGCGCGGCGGGCGATGAGGGTGCGGCGGGCCGGGCGCGGCCGGGCGGCGGTCAGGCCAGGCCAGGGCGGCGGTCAGGCCAGGGAGGCGCGCAGGGCGGCGTCCTTCTGCTCCACCATCGCCTCGAGCGAGGCCTGGAACTGCGTCATCCGCTCCCGCAGCGCCTCGTCGGCGACGCCGAGGATCCGCACCGCCAGCAGGCCGGCGTTGCGGGCGTTGCCGATGGAGACGGTGGCGACGGGCACGCCGGCGGGCATCTGCACGATGGAGAGGAGCGAGTCAATGCCGTCGAGGTGCTTGAGCGGCACCGGCACGCCGATCACCGGCAGCGGCGTCAGCGAGGCGACCATGCCGGGCAGGTGCGCCGCACCCCCCGCCCCCGCGATGATCACCTTCAGGCCGCGGCCGGCGGCTTCCCGGCCGTACGAAATCATCTTGTCGACGGTGCGGTGCGCCGAGACGACCGAGACCTCGTACGCGACACCGAACTCGTCGAGCGCCTCCGCGGCGGCCCGCATGGTCGGCCAGTCCGAGTCGCTGCCCATGATGATGCCGACGGTCGTCATGCCTGCCCCTCCTGGAGCCAGCGGGCGGCGCGCGCAGCCCGGGCCCGTACGTCGTCAAGGTCGTCACCGAGCACCGTGACGTGCCCGATCTTGCGGCCCGGCCGGACCTGCTTGCCGTAGAGGTGCACCTTGGCGCCGGGTTCGGCGGCGAAGAGGTGGTGCAGCCGCTCGTCGATGGAGATGCCGCCCTCGGGGCCACCGAGGACGTTCGCCATCACCACCACCGGGGCGGTGAGCGAGGTGTCCCCCATCGGATAGTCCAGCACCGCCCGCAGGTGCTGCTCGAACTGCGAGGTGCGGGCCCCCTCGATGGTCCAGTGCCCGGAGTTGTGCGGGCGCATCGCCAGCTCGTTGACGACCAGCCCGTCGGCGGTCTCGAAGAGTTCCACCGCGAGCAGGCCGACCACCCCGAGTGAGGTGGCCAGGTCGATGGCGAGCTGCTGGGCGGCGACGGCCAGGTCGGCGTTCAGGTCCGGCGCGGGGGCGAGCACCTCGACGCAGATCCCGTCGCGCTGCACCGTCTCCACCACCGGGTACGCGGCGACCTGCCCGAACGGCGAACGCGCCACCTGCACCGCCAGCTCGCGGCGCAGCGCCACCTTCTCCTCGACGATCAGCGGGGTGCCGGCGGCGAGCAGCTCCTTGGCGAGCGGCCCGGCCGCTTCGGCGTCGACGATCCAGACGCCACGCCCGTCGTAGCCGCCGCGGGCTGCCTTGAGCACCACCGGCCAGCCGATCTCGGCGCCGAAGACGGCCAGGTCGCCGGCGCTCTCGACCGGCGCCCAGCGGGGCACCGGCGCGCCGAGTTCGGTGAGGCGTTCGCGCATCAGCCGCTTGTCCTGGGCGTAGCGCAGCGCGTCCGCCGGCGGGTGCAGGGTCACGCCCTCGGCGGCCAGGGTGCGGATGTGTTCCTGCGGGACGTGTTCGTGGTCGAAGGTGACCACGTCGCAGCCCTCGGCGAAGGCGCGCAGCGCGTCGAGGTCGGTGTGCTCGCCGTACCGCACGTCGGCGGCGACGAGCGCGGCGCCGTCGACCGGGGTCTGGGCCAGCACCCGCAGCGACTGGCCGAGGGCGATCGCGGCCTGGTGGGTCATCCGGGCCAGCTGGCCACCGCCCACCATGCCGACAACGGGAAGTCCGGTACGCGAATCCATAGCGCGCGCCAGCCTATCGGCGCAGCGCCGCCCCCGGACAACCGCGTCTCATCCCGGCAGCCCGCGCCGCGCGAGGACCGGCTCCCGAGGACGGCGGGCAGGGGCCGCGGGCGGGCGGCGTCGCGTGGCAGAGTCGGCGCATGCGTGATCTTCTACGGGACCTGCCCGTCTTCGCCCAGCAGTTGCCGGACTTCGATCCGCAGGACGTGCCCGGCGATCCCTTCGCGCTGTTCCGGCAGTGGCTGACCGCGGCGATCGACGCGGGAGCGGTCGAACCGCACGCGGTCCACCTCGCCACCGTCGACGCGGACGGCCGGCCCGACCTGCGGGTGGTGATCCTGCGCGACGTCGACGCCACCGGCTGGCAGGTCGCCACCAGCGCCCGCAGCGCCAAGGGGCGGCAGCTCGCCGGCGACCCGTACGCCGCGCTGAACTTCCACTGGCGCGAACAGGCGCGGCAGGTACGCGTCCGGGGCGTCGCCGAGCCGGCCGACGCCGCCACCAACCGCGAGGATTTCCTTTCCCGCTCCCCCGGTTCGCGGATCGCGGGCCTGGCGGGCCGCCAGAGCGACGTGCTGACCGACCGGGCCGAGCTGGACCGGGAGTTCGCCCACCAGCGGGAGCGGGTGGCCGCCGACCCGGAGCTGACCAACCCGGACCACGTGCGCTACACGGTGGTGCCCGAGTCGGTGGAGTTCTGGCAGGGCGACCCGGAGCGCCGGCACACCCGCCTGCGCTACCGCCGCACCGGCGAAGGCTGGACGCGCGAGCTGCTCTGGCCCTGAGCGCTCAGCTCAGCTGCGCGACCAGCTCCTCCACCGTCGTCACGGGGCGGTCGCAGACGAAACCACGGCAGACGTACGCCGTCGACGCGCCGTCGATCATGGTCCGGTCCGCCAGCAGCGGCACCCCGGGCCGGTCCGGGGCGCCCGCCACGATCACCGCACCGGGCGGGGCGGCCTTGTACGCCGCCAGCAGCAGCGGGTCCGCGGCCGGCTCCTCGGTGACAACCGCGATCTCGTACGGGCCGGAGAGCAGCGCCTCACCGGCGGCGGCGGACCAGCCGCTGAAGCGGGCGTGCCGGCCCAGGATCGGGGCGATGGTGGCGAGTGCCCGCTCGGCAGCCTCCCGGTAGCGCGGCTGAGCGGTCAGGGCCGAGTACGTCACCAGGGCCGTGACGACCGCGGAGAGACCCGACGGGGTGGCGTTGTCGGTCGGGTCGGCCGGGCGGGTGACGAGCCGCTCGGCGTCGTCGGCGGTGTCGTAGAAGCCGCCCCCCTCGGCGGCGAAGTGCTCCAGCGCGGTGTCGAGCAGGCCGCCGGCCAGCTCCAGCCAGCGTCCCTCCCCGGTGAGCTGGTGCAGGGCGCAGAACGCCTCGGCGACGCAGCCGTAGTCCTCCAGGACGCCGGCGGGTGCCCCGGCCACGCCGTCGCGGGAGACCCGGCGCAGCCGACCGTCGACCAGGTGCAGCCCGGCGAGCAGTTCGCCGGCCCGGGTGGCCGCCGCGGCGGTGACCGGGTCGCCGGTGAGGCGGCTCTGCTCGACCAGGGCGGTGATCGCCAGCCCGTTCCAGGCGGCCACGACCTTGTCGTCGCGGGCCGGCTGGGGCCGGGTGTCGCGTACCTCGCGCAGCCGGGCCCGCACCCGCGCCCAGCGGGCGGTGACTTCTTCGTCGGCGTCGTCGACGTCGCGGGCCAGCCGCAGCACGCTGGTGCCGTGTTCGAAGGTGCCGGCCTGCGTGACACCGAAGAGGTCGGCGGCGTAAGTCCCGTCGGACTCGCCGAGCGCCTCGATCAGCTGCGCCGGGGTCCAGGCGTACGTCAGTCCTTCGACGCCTTCGGTGTCGGCGTCGAGCGCGGAGGCGAAGCCCCCTTCCGGGGTGCCGAGGTCGTCGATGATGAAGGCGGCGGTCTCGGCGGCGACCCGGGCGGCCAGCGGATCGGCGGTACGTCGCCAGAGCTGGGTGTAGACCCGCAGCAGCAGCGCGTTGTCGTAGAGCATCTTCTCGAAGTGCGGCACGGTCCAGTGCGCGTCGACCGAGTAGCGGGCGAAGCCGCCGGCGAGCTGGTCGTAGATGCCGCCGCGGGCCATCGCCTCGCAGGTGTGGCGGACGATCTCCAGGTCCTGCGCCGCGCCGGTGCGCTGGTGGTGGCGCAGCTGGAAGAGCAGGTTCATGTGCGGCGGGAACTTCGGCGCGCCACCGAATCCTCCGTTGCCGGAGTCGTACTCACGGCGCAGTTGCGCGGCGGCGGAATCGAGCAGCTCGGCGGTGAGCGGGCTGCCCGCCGCGCCGACGGCCTGCGCCCCGCCGATCGCCTCGACCACCGCGGCGCCCTGCTGGAGCACGGCTTCGCGCTGCTCCTGCCAGGCCTTGGTCACCGATTCGAGCAGCCGCAGGAAGTTCTCCCGGGGGAAGTAGGTGCCGCAGAAGAACGGGGTGCCGTCGGGCGTGGCGAAGACTGTCATCGGCCAGCCGCCCTGCCCGGTCATCGCCTGCGTGGCGGTCATGTAGACCGCGTCCACGTCGGGGCGTTCCTCACGGTCCACTTTGACCGAGACGAAACCGGCGTTCATCACCTCGGCCACGGCCTCGTTCTCGAACGACTCGTGGGCCATCACGTGACACCAGTGGCAGGCCGCGTACCCCACCGAGATGATCACCGGTACGTCCCGGCGGCGCGCCTCGGCGAACGCCTCCTCGCACCAGGGCCACCAGTCGACCGGGTTGTCGGCGTGCTGGTGCAGGTACGGGCTGGTGGCATCGGCGAGTCGGTTCACCCGACGACCATAACCACTGGCGGCGACGCTCGCCGGATCTGCGGCCCGCACGGCCCGATGTTCAGGAGGCGCCTTCGGTCCGCGCTCCGGGTACGCGTGCCCCGGCCGTACGCATCATCGTCTCCAGCACGGCGGTGATCTGGTCGGCGGGCATCGGCCGGTGGAAGTGGTAGCCCTGGGCGGCGGTGCAGCCGATCGCCACCAGCGCCGCCCGCTGCTCGGCCGTCTCCACCCCCTCGGCTACCACCCGTAAGCCCAGCTCGCGGGCGAGGCCCACGGTGGTCCGCACGATCGCGGCGGCCTCGGGTGAGTCCTGCATGCGGAGCACGAAACTGCGGTCGACCTTGAGTTCGTCGACCGGGACGCGGGTCAGGAAGGTCAGGGTCGAGAAGCCGGTGCCGAAGTCGTCGACGGCGATCTGCACGCCCATGGCGCGCAGCGTGGCGAGCACCTCGTCGATCACCGCCAGTTCGCTGATCACCACCGTCTCGGTGATCTCCAGGACCAGCCGGCGGGCGGGGATGCGGTGCCGGCGCAGCGATTCGGCGATCTCGGCGGGCAGTCGCGGGTCGAGCAGGCTGCGCGCCGAGAGGTTGATCGAGATCGGCAGGTCGAGTCCGCGGCCGGGCCACTGGGCCGCCACCGTGAGTGCCTTGTCCACGACGTAGCGGGTGAAGGCGCCGAGCTGTTCGCTCGCCTCGACCGGGCGGATGAACTCCGCCGGTTTGAGCAGTCCGCGCCGCGGGTGCCGCCAGCGGATCAGGGCCTCCACCCCGGTCGGCGCGCCGCTGTCCAGGTCGACCGCCGGCTGCAGCTCCAGCACCAGCTGGTCGTCGCTGCGCAGCGCCTCCCGCAGCTCGGCCAGCAGGGCGAGCCGGTCGGTGCTGGCGGCGTCCCGGCTGCCGTCGTAGAAGGCGACGCTCCCCTCGCCCGCCTTGGCCTGGTACATCGCGATGTCGGCGCGGCGCAGCAGCTCCGTCATGTCGGCGCCGCCCGCGGCTGCCACCACCACGCCGACGGAGGCCTCCACCGAGATCCTGATCCCGGCCACCTCCGCGGGTACGGCCAGCCGCGCGACGATCTCCCGGGCCTGCCGCAGCGCGTACGCCCGCACCGCGGCCTCCTCGGCGACCGGCACGGCGGTCAACAGCAGCGCGAACTCGTCCCCGCCGAGCCGTCCGAGCAGCCCGCCGTTGCCGGTGAGGTCACGCAGCCGTCCGGCGGCGCGCTGCAGCAGCTCGTCCCCGGCGGAGTGTCCGAGGGTGTTGTTGACCTCTTTGAAGTGGTCGAGGTCGAGCAGGAGCAGGGCCACCGGCCGGCTGCGTTCCAGTCCGCGCAGCGTCTGGTCGCCCCGGTCGAGCAGGGTGGCGCGGTTGATCAGGCCGGTCAGCGGGTCGTGCACCGCCTCGTACGAGGCGCGGGCCGCCAACTGCCGCAACTCCCCGTGGGTCGCCGCGTCGTGCAGCGCCGCCGCCAGGGCGTCGCCGTAGGCACCGAGCACGTCCCGGTCCCGGGCGCGGGGGCGCGCCGAGGTCGGGAAGCAGACCCGCAGCCGGCCGATGGTGGTGGCACCGACCACGAGTGGGTGGGTCAGCGCGACGCACCCGGCAGGCGTCTCGGAGTCGGTCAGCGCCACGGGATCGGCCGGCGTCGCGGGATCGCGCGGCGTCTCGGTGCCAGCCAGGGCCGCGGCGTCGGTCGCGGGCATCTCCTGGTCGGTCAGGCCGCCGTAGCGGTCACCTCGGTAGCGGTGTCGTGCGCCGTCACCGCGGATCACCTCCACGTCGACCTGTTCGGCGCCGAAGAGGTCGGCCGCGCCGCGTACCCCCGCGGTGGCGACGCCGCGCTCGTCGAGCCGGTTGAGGCCGCCGGTCGTCTCGGCCAGCACCCGCCAGGTACGCCGCTCCTCGGCCACCCCCAGCCGATGCCGGTACGCCTGCTGCAGCAGCCAGAGCAGCGGCGGCGCCAGGATCAGCCCGAGCGGATAGTGATCGAGCAGCGCGGCCAGGCTCAGGCCGACCACGACGTTGCCGATGAACATCAGCAGCTTGCCGCGGAGCGCCAGCAGCAGCGGGCCACCGACCGGGCCGCCGCGGCGCAGGGCCAGCGTGGCGGTGCCGATGACGGCGTTGACCAGTACGTAGGTCGCGGCCGCGGCGACGGCGGCGACGGCGACCGCCGGGGTGAGACCGGCGGCGGGCGCGGCGATCAACTGGAAGACGAGCACCGCCGGGGTGAGACCGGCGGCGGGCGCGGCGATCAACTGGAAGACGAGCACCGCCGCGGCGACCGCCAGCGTCATCGAGGCGGCGATGTGCGCGAGCTCGGTGACCGGGCGGCGGTCGACGCGCAGCGAGATGATCAGCCAGCCGAATCCGGCGCCGAGGAAGACGGCGGCGGGCAGCCACCCGGTGGGCACCAGGAAGAGCCCGAAGATGAGAGCGGCCTCGCCCCAGGTGACCGTGACCATCCCGGTGGCGGTGCGGAACCGCAGCCGGGCGAGCTGGGCAAGCCCGAAGACGGCCGCGGCGACGGCGAACCGCAGGCGGGGGTCCCAGTGGATCTCGGGCGGGTGGACCGGCGGCAGGAGCAGGCCGGTCACGACCGCCGCGACGGCGGCGGTGAGCAGCAGCGCGGTGAAACGTGACGCGTGTCCGGGGGTGGTGCCATGCCGTCGCCCGGCGACTTCACCGCCCCCGGCCCCCGTCATCGGCGCGTCCCGGCCCGGACCACCTCGGCACGTGGCGGGTGGCGGGGTGTCGACCGCCGCAGGTCTGTCGCCGTCATCGCCGCCCCCCTTCCGCGCCGGTGGGGACGTCGATGCCCCCGGGCGGAAGGCTAAGCCAATCCGGGCGCACGCAACAGGGGTTCTGTCCGGACCTGGACGCCGCGGCGGCTGAGCGCGCCGCCATCGGGCCCGGGACCAACCGCGGGTGCTGCCGGAAGCGGAATCAGCCGCGCGCGCCGCCGTCGGGTGCGGCGTCCGGACCGGCGGCGGGGGCCGGGGGCTGCGCCACCGAGGCGGCCTGGAGAGCACCGGGGCCCTCGGGGGCGGGGAACTCGGCGGGCAGTCGCTTGAGCCGCTTGTTCATGTTGCGGATGAGCAGGACGGTGGCCGTGCCCAGCGCGAGCAGGAGGAACAGCCCCATCGGTCCGGCGAGCCCACCGGTGCGGGTGTCGCCGAAGTTGTTCTGCGCGAGAATCTGCGCGGCGGTCAGCATGACAGGTTTCCTCCGGGGTGCGGTCTGCCGTTGACGGTACCTGCTGGGCAGGTCATCGGGCGTGGTCGGTGCCGCGAATCCCGGCGAAAAGGTCCGATTCCGGCAGTGGAGCGTCGATGTGCGTACGCGCCAGCTGGAAATCCTCGGTCGGCCAGGCGTTCTGCTGGATCTCCATCGGCACCTGGAACCAGAAGCCGTCCGGGTCGATCTGGGTGGCGTGCGCGCGCAGCGCGTCGTCACGGACCGGGAAGTACTCGGCGCAGTGCACCCGGGTGGTGATCTGCGAGCCCCGGTCCTCGCGGTGCTGCCACCGGTCCATCCATCCCTCGTACGGCGAGACCAGCCCGGCCGCAAGGGTCCACTCGTGCAGCGCCTTGATCTTGGCCCGGGAGAAGCCGACGTCGTAGTAGAGCTTCAGCGGCTGCCACGGCTCACCCAGTTCCGGGTAGCGCTGCGGGTCGCCCGCCGCCTCGAACGCGGCGACGCTCACCTGGTGGCACATGATGTGGTCCGGGTGGGGGTAGCCGCCCTGCTCGTCATAGGTGGTGACAACGTGCGGCCGGAACTCGCGCATCAGCCGGACCAGCGGGCCCGCCGCCGCGTCGAGTTCCTGGAGCGCGAAACAGCCCTCGGGCAGCGGCGGCAGCGGGTCGCCCTCGGGCAGCCCGGAGTCGACGAAACCGAGCCATGCCTGCTCCACGCCGAGGATCGCCCGGGCGGCGTCCATCTCCGCACGGCGGATGTTGGCGATGTCGGCCCAGACCTCGGGGCGGTCCAGCTTGGGGTTGAGCACCGAGCCCGCCTCACCGCCGGTGCAGGTGACCACCAGTACGTCCACGCCCTCGGCGACGTACTTGGCCATGGTGGCGGCGCCCTTGCTCGACTCGTCGTCGGGGTGGGCGTGAACCGCCATGAGTCGCAGTTGCTCTGCCAACGCCGGTACTCCTCGTCTGCGCTGCCGTACGGCCGGTCGGCCGGCGGGCCTGACCTGCCCGTACCGGGCACCTGGAGGTGACCGGTGACCGGCACCTGCCACGGCCTCGACAGCGGCAGGTGCGAGAATGAACCCTGCCATTGTTGCCGATGGCCCCGACAACGACGGTAGGAGATACCAGGCGGTGACCGAGACGCATGCCACAGAAGCCGTCACGCCCGTCTTCCCGCCCGGTCGCTACGGCCGCCGGCGCGCGCCGCAGCGCCGCCGCCCGGTGCTCTTCGCCGCGCTGGTCGCCGTGCTGCTCGTCGTCACCGGTCTGATCTCGGTGAAGCTCTACCAGCAGTACGGCCCGGACTACAGCGGCGAGGTCGTCAGCTACACCGACATCACCGACAGCCAGATCCGGATCACCTTCCAGGTGACAGTCCCCGAGGGCGAACCGGCCCGCTGCACGCTGCGCGCCCGCTCCTACGACGGCGCCCAGGTCGGGTACGCCGACGTCCTGGTCGACAATCCGGGCGGCGCACGGCAGATGACGCAGGAGCATCTGCTGGCCACCACCGCGAAGCCGTTCATGGCCGAGGTGCTCGGCTGCCGCCCGGTGGAGTGACTTTCCGCCCGGGCCCGGTCTTCCCCCGCGCTGGTAAGGTGTGAGGTTCACCTGTCGGCCGGTAAGACCCGAGGAGATCGCCAGTGTCCAGCACTGACAACCAGGCCACCTGGCTTTCCCAGGACGCGCACGACCGCCTCCAGGCCGAGCTCGACGAATTGATCGCGGCTCGGCCGGCCATCGCTGCGGAGATCAACGCCCGTCGCGAGGAGGGCGACCTGCGGGAGAACGGCGGCTACCACGCCGCCCGCGAGGAGCAGGGCAAGCAGGAGGGGCGGATCCGCTACCTGCAGGAGCTGCTGCGCACCGCCAAGGTCGGCGACGCCCCCGACTCCGACGCGGTCGCCCCCGGCATGGTCGTGACGATCTACTTCGACGACGACGCCGACGACACCGAGACCTTCCTGCTCGGCTCGCGGGAAATCTCGGCCACCACCGAACTGACCGTCTACAGCCCCGAGTCGGCGCTGGGCAAGGCGATCCTCGGCAGCCGTCCCGGCCAGACCGTCACCTACACCGCGCCCAGCGGCGCGGACATCAAGGTCACCGTCGTCAGCTTCGAGCCGTTCGCCGGCTGAGCCGCCGCTGCGTCCGACGCCGCCGGGGGTCCTATCCCCCGGCGGCGAAGAGCACCTCGTAGCCGCTGGCGCGCAGCGTGCCGATCAGCTTGTCGGAGTGCTCGGCGCCGCGGGTCTCCACCGAGAGCGCCACCTCCACCTCGCCGAGACGCAGATGCGGGTTGCCCCGCAGATGCTCCACGTCCACGACATTGCCGCGCAGTTCGGCGATCTGGGCGAGCAGCGACGCCAGCTGTCCCGGCCGGTCCGGGCAGCGGACGGTGAACCGCAGGTACCGCCCTGCCGCCGAGAGTCCGTGCTCGATCACCCGCAACAGCAGCAGCGGGTCGATGTTGCCGCCGGAGAGCACCACCACGGCCGGCGCCTCGACCCGCATCGCGCCGGCGAGCAGGGCGGCGACCCCGACCGCACCGGCCGGCTCGACGACCTGCTTGCTGCGCTCCAGCAGCATCAGCAGCGCCCGCGAGATCTCCTCCTCGGTGACGGTCACCACCTCGTCGACGAGCTTGCTGACATGCGCGAAGGTCACGTCACCGGGGCAGCCGACCGCGATGCCGTCGGCGATCGTGCTGAGCGAGGTCAGCCGTACCGGCTCACCGGCCGCGAGCGAGGCCGGGTAGGCCGCCGCCCCCGAGGCCTGCACCCCGACGACGCGTACGTCCGGGCGCAGCTCCTTCACGACCACGGCGATGCCGGAGATCAGCCCGCCCCCACCGACGCCGGTGATGATGGTCTTGACCTCGGGGCACTGTTCGAGGATCTCCAGCGCCACCGTCCCCTGACCGGCGATCACGTCCGGGTGGTCGAATGGGTGGATCAGGGTCGCGCCGTGCCGCTCGGCGTAGTCGTGCGCCGCGACGAGGGACTCGTCGACGGTGTTGCCGACAAGTTCGATCCGGGCCCCGTACGCCTTGGTGGCCGCCACCTTGGGCAGCGGCGCGTTGACCGGCATGAAGACGGTGGCGGCGGCGCCGAGCAGGCCCGCGGCGAGCGCCACCCCCTGGGCGTGGTTGCCGGCGCTGGCCGCGACGACCCCGCCGGCGCGCTCCTCGGCGGTGAGCCCGGCGATCCGGGTGTACGCCCCGCGCACCTTGTAGGAGCCGGCGCGTTGGAAGTTCTCGCACTTGAGCAGGACCGGCCCGCCGAGCGCCGCGCTCAGCGGGCGCGAGGGCTCCAGCGGGGTGGTCCGGACGACGCCGGTGAGCAGTTCCCGCGCCGCCCGCACATCGGCCAGGCCGACCAGTTCCGTCATACCCCGATCGTGCCACTGCCGGCGGACAACGGCCCGTCCAGGATCGGCGAGCGGCCCGGCCAGGTCGCCGCCGCGCCGGGACGACGGCCCGGTCAGGATCGGAGAACGGCCCCGGCCGGGCCGCCGTCGCGCCGGATCACGTCGTGGCGGCCTCGCCGGGAGACCGGCGGCAGGTCAGGAGCCGGCGGCCGACCGGCTCGCCACCCGGGGGTAGCCGGGGGCGTGCCGGGACCAGGGCGCGGCCATCTCGATCTGCCCGGCGACGGCGAGCAGCAGCAGCTCCGACCCGGGCGGCCCGACGAGCTGCACCGCGACCGGCAGCCCGTCCGGGCGCTGCCCGATCGGCACGACCAGCGCTGGCAGTCCGGCGACGTTCCAGGGCGAGGTGTACGGCGCGTACCGGACGCTGGCGACCATGTTCGCCTGCCAGGAGCGGCCACCCCAGCCGGCGGCGGCCGGTGGCCGGGCGGCGAGCGCCGGGGTGAGCAGCAGGTCCACGTTGCGGTCGGCGAAGTAGCCGACGGCGCGTTCCCGCCAACCGTCGCGGTCGGCGGCGCGCACGTACCCCTTGCGCTGGGCCCAGCGACCGAAGGCGATGTGCCGGCGGTTGCGCGGCTGCAGGGCGGTCTCGTCCAGACCGGCGTCGTCGACGTCGCGGGCGGCGGCGGCGAACCAGGTGGCGAGCGTCTGCGGTCCGAGCAGCAGCGGGTACGCCGGGTCGGCGGTCACCGTGTCGTGCCCGGCGGCGATCAGCAGCCGGGCGGCCTCGGTGACGGCGGAGCGGTTGGGCCGGTCGGGCAGGACCCCGGGTACGGGTGTGCGGAGCGAGACGCCGACCCGCAGCGGGGACGGCTGGACCAGCGCCTCCGGCCGGCGGCCGGCGAGCACGGCGAACCCGAGGGCGGCGTCGGCGACGGTGGTGGCGAGCATCCCCTGCTCGGCGAGGCCGAACCAGTCGTCCACGCCGAGCCCGCCGGGCACCACGCCCCGGCCCGGCTTGAGCCCGACCAGGCCGCAGCAGGCGGCCGGGATCCGGATCGAGCCGAGGCCGTCGTTGCCGTGCGCGAGCGGCACCAGCCCGGCGGCGACCGCGGCGGCGGCCCCACCGGAGGAGCCGCCGGGGGTGTGGTCGCTGTGCCACGGGTTGCGGGTGACGGCGGTCTCGTCGTCGGTGACCGCCCAGAGCCCCAGCTCGGGCATCCGGGTGACGCCGACGATGACCGCCCCGGCGCCGCGGAGGCGGCGGACGACCTCGTGGTCGTCCTCCGCCACGACGCTGCGCGCCGCCGCCGAGCCGTTCCAGGTGGGCAGGCCGGCCACCGGGGTGTTCTCCTTCACCGCGACCGGCACGCCGGCCAGCGGGAGGTTCCCCAGGTCCTCCTGCTCGTCGACCTTCTCCGCCTCGGTGATGGCCTCGCCACCGCGCAACGCCCGGAACGCACCGATGGTCGGGTCCGTCCGGTCGATGTGGTCGAGGTGATCGGCGACCACCTGGGTGGCGGAGGCGTCACCGCGCCGCACCGCCCGCGCGATCTGCTTCGCCGTCGCGCCCACCCAGGTCGGCATCATGTCCTGCACGCCCAGCCTCCTGCCACGCCTCAGCCGAGCGCCCGCTCCAGATCGGCCAGCAGGTCGTCGGCGGTCTCAATGCCGACAGACAGTCGCACGAGATCGGCGGGAACTTCAAGCGGCGAGCCCGCGGCGCTGGCGTGTGTCATCTGACCGGGGTGCTCGATCAGGGATTCCACGCCGCCCAGGGACTCGGCCAGCACGAAGAGTTCGGTGCTGTTGCAGATCTTCACCGCCGCCTCCTCACCACCGGCCGCGCGGAAGGAGATCATGCCGCCGAAGCGGCGCATCTGCTTGGCCGCCACCTCGTGGCCGGGGTGCTCGGGCAGCCCCGGGTAGAGCACCTGCGACACCGCCGGGTGCCCCTGCAGGAACGCCGCGATCCGCTCGGCGTTGTCGCAGTGCCGGTCCATCCGTACGCCGAGGGTCTTGATGCCGCGCAGGGTGAGCCAGGCGTCGAAGGGGCCGTTGATGGCGCCCATCGCGTTCTGGTGGTAGCGCAGCTCGTCGCCGAGCGCGGTGTCGGCGGTGATCAGCGCGCCGCCGACCACATCGGAGTGCCCGCCGACGTACTTGGTGGTGGAGTGCACAACCACGTCGGCGCCGAGGCCGAGCGGCTGCTGCAGGTACGGCGAGGCGAAGGTGTTGTCGACCACCAGCAGCGCCGACGCCTCGTGGGCGATGCCGGCGAGCGCGGCGATGTCGGCGATGCCGAGCAGCGGGTTCGTCGGCGTCTCCGCCCAGACGATCTTCGTACGGCCGGGCTGGATCGCGGCCCGCACGGCGTCGGGGTCGGAGACCTTCGCGGCGGTCCAGTCCACACCCCAGCGCTGGGCGACCCGGGCGAAGAGCCGGTAGGTGCCGCCGTACGCGTCGTCGGGGATCACCACGTGGTCGCCCGGGGCGCAGACCGTACGCAGCAGCGTGTCCTCGGCGGCGAGGCCGCTGGCGAAGGCGAGCCCCACCGTGCCCCCCTCCAGCGCCGCCAGGCACTCCTGAAGGGCGTCGCGGGTGGGGTTGCCGGAGCGGCTGTACTCGTAACCGAGCCGGGGCGAGCCGACGGCGTCCTGGGCGTACGTGCTGGTCTGGAAGATCGGGGGGATCACCGCGCCGGTACGCGGGTCGGGGTCCTGCCCGGCGTGGATGGCGAGCGTCTCGAAGCCGTAACTCATGCTGCTGAGGCTAGCCCGCATCACCCGACGACCCGGCACACCCCGTCGGCCTGTCGCCACCGGGCGTGGGCGCATGGCTCTGCGGGGCGCGGGGCCATAGCCTCGACGGGTGGCCGACTGTGTTTTCTGCGGAATCGTGGCGGAGACGGTGCCCGCCTTCCGGGTCGCCGACACCCCGGAGGCGGTGGCGTTCCTGGACACCCGCCCGGTCTTCAAGGGGCATGTGCTCGTCCTGCCCCGGCGGCACGTCGTGACGCTCGGCGAACTCCCGCAGGACGACCTGGCCCCCTATTTCGCGCTGGTGCAGCGCCTCTCCCTCGCCGTGGTGCAGGGGCTCGGGGCCGGCGGGAGTTTCGTGGCGATCAACAACCGGGTCTCCCAGTCGGTGCCGCACCTGCACACCCACGTCGTGCCCCGCACCAAGGGCGACGGCCTGCGCGGTTTCTTCTGGCCCCGGCACCGGTACGCCTCCGACACCGAGGCCCACGATTACGCCGACCGGATCGCCACGGCCCTGCGGGACACCCCGTTCCCGCACCCCCCATCCCCCTGAACCGGCCACCTGGCGGGGCCCCGCTTGGCATCCCGCCGCCTGACGCCCTGCTACGCGACCCGGCCGCCTGAACCGGCCCTGGGCGGGTAAGGATTGGCAAGCCTGCGGTGTTGCCCTCACTGCGAGGTACGAGAGGAGTCCGACGGTGTTCCTACGGCGCATGAAGGCCGAGCTGCCCACCCCTGACCAGGCCCTGGCGGGCCGCCCGCTGCCGATGCCGGTCGCCGACCGGCACGAGGTGCTCGACGCGTCCCTGAAGGGGCCGTTCCCGGACACCGCCGAGGTGGCGGTCTTCGGGATGGGCTGTTTCTGGGGGGCCGAGCGGCTCTTCTGGCAGCTGCCCGGGGTGCTCAGCACCTCGGCCGGCTACGCGGGCGGCATCACCCCGAATCCGACGTACGAGGAGGTCTGTTCCGGGCTGACCGGGCACGCCGAGGTGGTCCGGGTGGTCTACGACCCGGCGCGGATCAGCTACGAGGATCTGCTGAAGGTCTTCTGGGAGAACCACGACCCGACGCAGGGGATGCGCCAGGGCAACGACGTGGGCACCCAGTACCGCTCGGCGATCTACACCACCAGCGACGACCAGCTCGCCACGGCGCTGGCGTCGCGGGACGCCTTCGCGCCGATCGTCGAGGCGGCCGGGCGCGGGGCGATCACCACTGAGATCGAGCCGCTGGGCGACTACTACTTCGCCGAGACGTACCACCAGCAGTACCTGGCGCCGACGAAAAACCCGGGCGGCTATTGCAACCATGGCCCGAATGGCATGACTTGCCCGGTTGGCGTGGCCAAGACGGCCTAGAACCGCAGGCCATCGGGCTTACGGCCCGGTGGCCTGTGCCGCCGACCCTCAAGATCTGTACAGACTTCGCGCCAGTGACTGCCTATACTTCGAGCATGACTGTCGTGCCGTTCACCGACGCCCGGAACCGCCTCTCGGAACTCATCGACGAGGTGACCTCGACCCACGAGCGGATAGAGATCACCAAGCACGGCCACGCCGCCGCGGTGCTCATCTCGGCCGACGATCTCGCGGCATTGGAGGAGACTCTGGAAGTCCTATCCAGCGCCGAGGCCATGCGGCAACTTGCCGAATCCAAGGCGGCCGTCGAGGCCGGTGACGTCCTCGACGCCGACGAACTCGCGGCGCTGATGGCAAAGCGGTCGAAGCAGGCACGGTGACTGGCGCTGCCCCCGACCGCTACCGACTTCAGGTCACCGGCCCGGCCGCACGCGCCTTGGCCGGACGGCTGCCAGAGAAAATCGCCGCCGCGGTCTACAAGTTCATCACCACCGCTCTCCTCGACAACCCGCATCGCGTCGGCAAACGACTGCTTCTGCCGCCGTTCGAGGGGACTTGGTCGGCCAGGCGCGGCACGTACCGCGTCCTCTACGAGATCGATGAGGACGACCGCCTCGTGACCGTGACGGCCATCGAGCACCGCGCCGACGCCTACCGGTCGCGTTGACGCACGTCCGCACCGAGCGCGCCCAGCATTCGGGTACCAACGGGGCCGGCGATGACTCGTGTCAGATCGAGCACCTTCACCCCCGACGCCGGAAGCCGGCCCGGTGCGGCCAGCGGCAGCGACCCATGACTGAGCGGCACCATGCTCACGAGTGGAGACGTCCCCATCGCGCTGTTTTGATCGTCTGCTTGCCACTGGGCCTGCGTACGAGCCGCGACGGCCAGCCCCTCCCGCGGCGTACACAGCACGCTCAACCTCCAGCGCCGGGCACGCAGCAATGACGTCAGCCACCCGCGCCTGAACCTCGGCGTCACGATCGTCGTTCACACCGAGGGCCACCAGCAGAGCCGTCCGATGCCACGGGTAGTTCGCATGTGTACGCACCCAACCGTCCGCGGCCCGCCACAATCGAGACAGCGAAGCGAAGCCATCGATCCCCCGCCCGTCCGCGTCGCGAAGCCAAACCTCGCTGCGCATCGCCGCCGCCACATGCGCCCGGTCGAGTGCGATATCAGGCCGGCGACCGGTGCGCGCAGAGGCCAGATCAGCGGCACTGGGGTGCCGTTGCTCACACGCCGGGGGCAGGAGGAACACCCTCCAGAGGTTCCGGATGCGCACCGCGCCGTAACACCCACGCCACTTTCGGCGGCTAGCCTTTTCTGAGATGAGGGTCACGTTTTCGGCGACGAGCAAACCGGACCGTTTCGCCCTTGCCGAGACAAGATCACCAGCCGTTACGCGAAAGCCGGTCATCGTAGCAGCATCCAGCCGCTTCGCCATCGGATCAACAGGCGGATCAGGCTCACCTCTGGCAGCATTGTTTCGCATGTGCGGATTGGCTGGGGAATTCCGTCGCGACGGGTCGCGTGCCGACGTCGCGGCTGTGGAACGCATGGCGGCGACGATGCACGACCGGGGGCCCGACGACAGCGGCGTCTGGTCTCAGGGGCCGGTGGCGCTCGGGCATCGACGGCTGAAAATCATCGACCTCTCCGCGGCCAGCGGACAACCCCTGATCGACCCCGCCGCGGGCCTGACCGGGGTCTTCAACGGCTGCATCTACAACTACCAGGAGCTCCGCGCCGAACTGCAGGCCAAGGGGCACCGCTTCTTCTCCTCCGGCGACACCGAGGTCGTGCTCAAGGCGTACGCCGAATGGGGTCTCGATTTCGTCGACCACCTGATCGGCATGTTCGCCGTGGCGATCACCGAACGGGACACCGGACGGCTGGTGCTGGCCCGTGACCGGCTCGGCATCAAGCCGCTCTACCTGGCCGAGACCCCGGGCGTGCTGCGTTTCGCCAGCACCCTGCCCGCCCTGCTGGCCGGGGGCGGCATCGACACCTCCATCGACCCGGTGGCGCTGGCCCACTACCTGAGCTTCCACAGCATCGTGCCGCCGCCGCGGACCATCCTGCGCGGCGTCACCAAGCTCCCCCCGGCGACCGTACGGGTCTACGAGCCCGACGGCCGGGTCACCGAGCACGTCTACTGGCGCCCGGACTTCACCCGCAGCGCCGAGCGCGCCGGCTGGTCCGAGAAGGACTGGCAGGACGCCCTGCTGGAGTCGCTGAACACCGCCGTACGCCGGCGCATGGTCGCCGACGTCCCGGTCGGCGTCCTCCTCTCCGGCGGACTCGACTCCAGCCTCGTCGTGGCGCTGCTCGCCGGTGAGGGGCAGCGCGGGCTCTCCACCTTCTCCATCGGCTTCGAGGCCGTCGGCGGGCGCAGCGGCGACGAGTTCGTCTACTCCGACCTGATCGCCGAGCGCTTCGGCACCGACCACCACAAGATCCAGATCGCGGCGAACGACCTGGTGCCGCCGCTGGAGTCGGCCGTCGCGGCGATGTCCGAGCCGATGGTCAGCCACGACTGCGTGGCCTTCTACCTGCTCAGCGAGGTCGTCTCGCAGCACGTCAAGGTGGTGCAGTCCGGTCAGGGCGCCGACGAGATCCTCGGCGGCTACCACTGGTACCCGCCGCTGGCCGGGGTCGGCCGGGAAGCGGCCCTCGACACGTACGCGAAGGCGTTCTTCGACCGGGACGCGGCCGGCCTGGCGCGGGTGCTCAACCCGGCGTACCTGGCCGAGGGGGACCCGGCGCGGGAGTTCGTCGCCGCCCACCTGGGCCGCCCCGGCGCGGCCACCGCGGTCGACGCCGGCCTGCGCATCGACACCGAGGTCATGCTCATCGACGATCCGGTGAAGCGGGTCGACAACATGACGATGGCGCACGGGCTCGAGGCCCGGGTGCCCTTCCTCGACCACGAGTTCGTGGAGCTGGCCGCGACCTGCCCGCCGGAGCTGAAGCTCGCCCAGGGCGGCAAGGGCGTACTCAAGGAGATCGGCCGCCGGGTGCTGCCGTGGGAGGTCATCGACCGCCCGAAGGGGTACTTCCCGGTGCCGGGACTGACCCACCTCGAAGGCAAGCTCCTCGACCGGGTCAACGACGCGCTGCACGCCCCCGAGGCGCGCCGGCGCGGCCTGTTCCGTGACGAATACGTCAAGGAGTTACTGCGCGATCCCAACCGGGAACTGACGCCGCTGCGGGGCAACAAGCTCTGGCAGCTCGGACTCCTCGAGATGTGGCTGCAGAACCACGGGATCGGTTGAGCGGATGACCAGCAAGCAGACCACCGAATCGGCCCGGCCGGCGAGCACCGGACCGGGACGGCCGCGACGCGAGAAGGTGGGACCCGGCGGCGACCCGGTCGTCGCCGGCGAGGTACGGCAACGGCACGACGAGGGCGACGCCGTGGTGCTGGACTGCGGCTGGGGCCGGCTGGTCTTCGGCCAGACATTCGGCCGCCCCTCCAAGGTGCTCGACGTGCTGCGCTCCGAGGCGGCCGGCTCCCGGGACATCTGCATCTACCTGCCCGAGCCGCACGTGCTGGTGGCCCGCCGCCCGGACGAGCTCTTCATCGACCCGTCGCTGACGTACCGGTTGACGCTCGACGACTCGGTACCGCCGCCACCGGAGGAGCCGGGGCTGACCATCCGCCCGCTGCGCGACGCCGCCGACGCCGAGGCGGTCAACCGGATCTACGCCAGCAACCAGATGGTCACCGCGCCGGTGGAGGTGCTGGTCGACAACAGCCGTACCGACAGCTTCCTGCACCTGGTCGCCGAGTCGGTCACCGGTGAGATCGTCGGCACCATCACCGGCGTCGACCATGTGGAGGTCTTCGACGATCCGGAGAACGGCGCGAGCCTCTGGTGCCTGACGGTGGACCCGAACACGGCGCCGCCCGGCACCGGTCAGGCGCTGCTGCTGGAGCTGGCCGCCCGGCTGACCCAGCGTGGCCGCTCCTTCGTCGATCTGTCGGTGCTCGCCGACAACGAAGGCGCGATCCGGCTCTACGAGCGGCTGGGCTTCGACCGCACCCCGATGCTCTGCGTCAAGCGGAAGAACCCGATCAACGAGAAGCTCTTCCTGCCCAGCAGCCCCGAGGGGTACGAGGAGCTGAACCCGTACGCGAAGATCATCGCGGATGCGGCGATGCGGCGGGCGATCCGGGTGGAGGTCATCGACCCGGCCTGGGGTGAGCTGCGGCTGATCAGCGGCGGCCGGACGGTGGTGACCCGCGAGTCGCTCTCGGAGCTGACCTCGGCGGTGGCGATGAGCCGCTGCGACGACAAGCGGGTGACCCGGCGGATCCTCGCCGACGCCGGGCTGCGGGTGCCCCGCGGACGGACCGCCACCGGTGGCAGCGACGACCTCGCGTTCCTCGAGGAGGTCGGCGAGGTGGTCGTCAAACCGGCCCGTGGTGAGCAGGGCAACGGCATCACCGTCGGCGTGCGCACCCCCGACGGGCTGCGCGCGGCCGTCGAGATGGCCCGGGTGCACTGCCCGGACGTGCTGATCGAGGAGCTCTTCACCGGCGAGGACCTGCGGGTGGTCGTCATCGACCACAAGGTCGTCGCGGCCGCGGTCCGCCGGCCCGCCTCGGTGGTCGGCGACGGGGTGCACAGCATCGCCAAGCTGATCGAGCGGCAGAGCCGGCGCCGGGCCGCCGCCACCGGCGGTGAATCGCGCATCCCGATGGACGACACCACCCGCGAGGTGGTCGTCGCCGCCGGGTACGCGCTGGAGGACGTCCTCCCCGAGGGGGAGGTGCTCGCGGTCCGGCGAACGGCGAACCTGCACACCGGCGGCACCATCCACGACGTCACCGGCGAACTGCACCCGGAGATCGCCGACGCCTGCGTCACCGCCAGCAAGGCGCTCGCCATCCCGGTGACCGGACTGGATCTGCTGGTGCCCGCACCGCAGAGCCCGGAGCACGTATTCATCGAGGCGAACGAGCGCCCCGGCCTGGCCAACCACGAGCCGCAGCCGACCGCCGAACGCTTCATCGACCTGCTCTTCCCCGGCACCCGGGCACCACGCCGACGCTGGAACCCGGCCGGTGCCGGCGCCCGGCGATAGGCGGGCCGGGTCGTAGGCTGGATACAGTCGCCGACCCCGCGATAGAGATCATCAGTGCAAGGAGCGACCCCCTCATGTCCGCACCCGCCCCCCAGCCCACCCCCCTCACCCTGGATACCGAGTACCTGCGCCAGGTGATGCTGGAGCTGCTGGAGATCCCCAGCCCGTCGGGGCGTACCGACCACGTCCAGCAGTACGTCGGGGAGCGGCTCTCCGCGCTCGGTATCTCCTCCACGCTCACCCGGCGCGGCGCGCTCAGCGCGTGCCTGCCGGGGCGGCGCACCACCGGCGCCGACCGTGCGATCGTGGCGCACACCGACACGATCGGCGCGATGGTCAAGCGCCTCAAGGAGAACGGCCGGCTGGAGCTGACGATGATCGGCACGCACAGCGCCCGGTTCGCCGAGGGGGCGCACGTGCGGATCTTCACCGACGACCTGAACCGGGTGATCACTGGGCAGATCCTGCCGCTGAAGGCGAGCGGACACCGCTACAACGACGGCGTGGACCTGCAGGGCGTCGGCTGGGCACACATCGAGGCCCGCGTCGACGAGCCGGTCGAGAGCATCCTCGACCTGCGGGACCTCGGCATCGACGTCGGCGACTTCGTCGCGCTCCTGCCGAACCCGGTCATCACCGCCAGCGGGTACGTCAAGTCCCGGCACCTGGACGACAAGGCCGGGGTGGCGGCGGTGCTGACGGCGGTCAAGGCGATCGTCGACTCCGGGACGCAGTTGCCGGTCAGCGCACACCTGCTGATCACCTGCACGGAGGAGATCGGGCACGGCGCCAGCCACGGCCTCGACCCGGACGTGGCCGAGATCGTCTCGGTGGACGCCGCGGTGGTCGCCCCCGGTCAGCAGTCCCGGGAGAACGCCGCGACGGTGGCGATGGGCGACAGCGTCGGCCCGTTCGACTACCACCTGACCCGCAAGCTGGCCTCCCTCGCCACCGAACACAAGATCGACCTGGTGCGGGACGTCTTCGACTTCTACCGCTCGGACGTGGCCGCCGCGGTCGAGGCCGGCGCCCACGCCCGGGTCGCGCTGCTCGGTTTCGGCGTCGACGCCACCCACGGCCACGAGCGCACCCACCTGGACGGGCTGCTGCACCTCACCCAGCTGCTCTGCCTCTATCTGCAGAGCGACCTGGTCTTCCCCGAGTGGGACGCCGAGCCGGCGGGCGAGCTTGCCGACTTCCCGTCCCTGGCCGTCCAGCCCGCCAACGAGGACGGCCCCCGCGAAGGCCCCATCGGCATCGCCGACGACGAGTGACCCCGCCGGCGCGGCCGGCAGCCGTCCGGGCCGCGCGGCCCGGACGGCGGGCATTTATTCCGAGGCGGGTTGTGACGAAAACCTGTTGTGGACCCCCCTGGAGCGTCGATAGCGTGGCGGTACACGGGAAGGGAGGTGGTCCAGACTTTGTGTAGTTATCGGACTCGTGAGGTGGCTGTCCGCTAGCCGCTGTCCTTGACAGTTCCACTGGCCGGTGGTTCGCCGCCGGCCCTACGGAAGATCGTCGAGACCGTGTGGCAGCGGTAACGGCGAATCCACGTCAGCCACCCGACCCCCGGGGTGCCGGCCCAGTCCAGCCGGCCCGCGTACGCGCGGAAGCCCCGGGGGTCGCTTCATTCCTGCCCCGAGGAAGCGCCGTGTCGATGCGTGAGCTGGTCGTGCTGGGCACCGCCAGTCAAGCCCCCACCCGCACCCGCAACCACAACGGGTACGTGCTGCGCTGGGACGACGAGGTGATCTGCTTCGACCCCGGCGAGGGCAGTCAGCGGCAACTGCTGCACACCGGCGTCACCTCCATCGACCTGACCCGGATCTGCGTCACCCACTTCCACGGCGACCACTGCCTCGGCCTGCCCGGCTTGATCCAGCGCCGCAACCTGGACCGGGCCACCGCACCACTGCCGGTGCACTTCCCCGGCACCGACGCCGAATACTTCCACCGGCTGGCCAACGCCAGCCTCTTCCACTCCACCATCGAGGTCCGCCCCGCACCCGTCGAGCACGACGGGCAGGAGTTCCACACCCGCGCCGGGATCCTGCGCGCCCGGCGGCTGCGGCACCCCGTGGCGACGTACGGCTACCAGCTCATCGAGCCCGACGGCCGGCGGATGCTCCCGGAGCGGCTGGCGGCCCACGGAATCGACGGCCCGGACGTCGGCCGGCTCCTGCGCGACGGCAGCCTCGACCGGGACGGACGGCGGATCACGCCGGCCGAGGTGAGCACGGCGCGGCCGGGGCAGCGCTTCGCCTTCGTGATGGACACCGGGCTCTGCGACAACGTCTACGCCCTCGCCGAGGACGCCGACCTGCTGGTTATCGAGTCGACCTTCCTGGAGCGTGACGCCGCCCGTGCCGCGGAGGTCGGCCACCTCACCGCCGCCCAGGCCGCCCGGGTCGCCGCCGAGTCGGGCGTACGCAAGCTGGTGCTGACCCATTTCTCGCAGCGCTACTCCGACGCGGCCGAGTTCGCCGCGGAGGCCCGGGAGCACTTCACCGGTGAACTGGTGGTCGCCGAGGATCTCGACAGGGTCCAGGTGCCGAAACGACGCCCGGCGGGCGCTGCCGCACCGGTTACGGGCTAGCCTCGGTGCGGTGACCCTCGTGCTGCGCCCGGTCTGCCGGGACGACCTGATGGCGGTGGGCGCCGTGCACCACGCCTCCCGCATCGATACCTACCGCGGCTTCGTCGATCCCGAGGCGCTGGAGTCGGTCCCGGCGGAGGCGCTGGGCCGCTGGTGGTACGAGCGGTGGCCGTACGAGCGCGACACGCACCGGCTGACGGTCGCCGAGCGGAACGGCCGGATCGTCGGCTTCACCTATCTCGGACCGGACGAGTACGGCGAGCCGGGGCTGGGTGAGCTCTACGCGATCCACCTCGTCCCCGCCGAAGAGGGGCGCGGCACCGGGCGGGCGTTGATGGTGGACGCGCTGGCGGCGCTGCACGAGCGGGGTTTCACCCGGGCGTCGCTCTGGGTGGTGGCCGGCAACCAGCACGCCCGCCGCTTCTATGAGCGCGGCGGCTGGCGGCCGGACGGCACAGAACGCGAGAGCGTGATCGCAGCGGCGATCACCCGGCAGCTGCGCTACCTGCGTCCGCTGCCGTGATCACACCGACGGGCCGGACCGCCTGAACGGCCACCCATACTTCCAACCGCGGCCGGGCCGGTCGTTTCTCACGACGGACCCGGCGCAACGGCGAAGAGACGGGTCAGCGTTCGCCGAGGTGGGCGAGGAGGTCCTGGCGGGTCAGCACGCCCTTGGGCTTGCCGTCGACCAGCACCAGCGCGGCGTCGGACTTGGCCAGCAGCGTGACCGCCTCGCTGACCGGCTGCCCGCCACCGATCATCGGCAGCGGGTCGCCCATGTGCCGCTCGATGGTGTCGTGCAGGTGGGCCTGGCCGGTGAAGAGGGCGTCGAGCAGGTCCTTCTCGGCGATCGAGCCGGCCACCTCGCCGGTGACCACGGGCGGCTCGGCCTTGAGCACCGGCAGCTGGGAGACGCCGTACTCGCGCATGTAGTCGATGGCGTCGCGGACCGTCTCGGTCGGGTGGACGTGGACCAGCTCGGGGATGCCACCCGGCTTGCTCGCCAGCGCCTCGGCGACGGTCGCCTCGGTGCCGCCGGTGGTGAGGAAGCCGTACCGGGCCATCCACTCGTCGTTGAAGATCTTGGAGAGGTAGCCCTTGCCGCTGTCCGGCAGGAGCACCACGATCACGTCGTCCGGGCCGGCCTTGCGGGCCACCTCCAGCGCCGCGACGACGGCCATGCCGCAGGAACCGCCGACGAGCAGCCCTTCCTCACGGGCCAGCCGCCGGGTCATCTCGAACGACGCCTTGTCGGAGACCTCGATGATCTCGTCGCAGACCGTCCGGTCGTAGGTCTCGGGCCAGAAGTCCTCGCCGACCCCCTCGACCAGGTACGGCCGGCCGGTGCCGCCGGAGTAGACCGAGCCCTCCGGGTCGGCGCCGATGACCTTGACCGCGCCGTCGGAGGATTCCTTGAGGTAGCGGCCGATGCCGCTGATGGTGCCGCCGGTGCCGACGCCCGCCACGAAGTGCGTGATCTTGCCGGCGGTCTGCTCCCAGAGCTCCGGGCCGGTCTGCTCGTAGTGCGAGCGGGGGTTGGCCGGGTTGCTGTACTGGTTCGGCTTCCAGGCGCCGGGGATCTCCCGGGCCAGCCGGTCGGAGACGTTGTAGTAGGAGCGCGGGTCGGCCGGGTCGACGGCGGTCGGGCAGACCACCACCTCCGCGCCGTACGCCCGCAGCACGTCCTGCTTGTCCTGGCTGACCTTGTCCGGGCAGACGAAGACGCACTTGTAGCCCTTGAGCTGTGCGACCAGGGCCAGCCCGACGCCGGTGTTGCCACTGGTCGGCTCGACGATGGTGCCGCCGGGGGCGAGCAGGCCCGCCTTCTCGGCCTCCTCCACCATCCGCAGCGCGATCCGGTCCTTCACCGATCCGCCGGGGTTGAGGTACTCCACCTTCGCCAGCACGGTCGCGGAGATACCCGCGGTCACGTTACGCAGACGGACCAGCGGGGTGTTACCGATCAACTCGACGACGTTGTCGTAGTAGCGCACTTCGTTGTGTCCTTCGCGCAGCGCCGGCGGCTCGTGACCCGGCGGTGATCCCAAGATGTCTGGCGTCAGCCTAGTTGCCCTCAGGTCACCACGTGCCCAGGGACCACCGACGCCCGGCGCTGCTCCCACTCCAGGAACCGCTGCGTCTCGGCCAGCACGCTGCCGGCGAGCCAGGTGACCATCAGCGCGTCGTCGGCCAGGCCGAAGACGGTCAGGAAGAGTTCCGGGACGAAATCGATCGGTGAGGCGATGTACGCCGCCGCGGCGGCCATCATCGCCATCCGCATCCCGCCGTCGTACTCACCTTTGCCGGTCGCCCGGATCATGCGCGGGATCGCCGAGATGCGCTTGCCGAGCGAGGGGCCGCCCCGGGCTCCGCTCATCAGGGCCCGCCCCAGCGCGGTGAACGCCGCGGTGCGCTTCAGTGTCTTCGCCATCTCGGCGTCCTCCTTCTGGCCCGGCGGGCCGCCCCATGATGCACGGTGTCCGCAACGTGGAGCGGGTGGTACGGCAAAGCTGGATCGTGTCGTACGGCAGTTGTACGGCAGTCCCGCGTCAATTACCCACTCCTGTCCGCTTCTAGGCCTCTCCCGGCGTCCCGGGGCTCCGGGCACGACTGCGGCAGCGCTCGCCGGCGCGCGATACTGTCGCTCTATGGCTGTTGCAGGTTCGGAGTCGCCGGCTGCGGCCCGTCGACGACGGACCCGGCAGGCCGTCAAGCTGACCGCCGCGGGCGCGGGCGCGGCCGCGGTGACCGCGGCGGCGACGACCGGGGTCCTCTTCGGCCAGGCCCGCCAGGCCCGGCGGATCATCCCCTCGGCCGAGGCGCCGCCACCGCGCTGCGACGGCGTCTACGGCGCGAAACTTCCGGGTGAGCCCCTCACGCTGGTGGTGCTCGGCGACTCGACCGCGGCCGGCTACGGGGTGCACCGCCGCCGCGAGACCCCGGGTGCGCTGCTGGCCACCGGCCTGTCCCGGCGGCTGCGCCGTCCGGTACGGCTGTGCCGCCTGGCGGTGGTGGGAAGCATCTCGTCCCGGCTGCGCTATCAGGTCGAGGACGCACTCGAACTCGAACCGGACCTGGCCGTGATCCTGATCGGCGCCAACGACGTGACCCACCGCACGCCGATCAGCGTGGCGGTACGCCACCTCGTCGAGGCCGTCCGGGCCCTGCGCGCGGCCGGCGCCGAGGTTGTCGTCGGCACCTGCCCGGACCTCGGCGCGATCGAGCCGGTGAAGCCGCCGCTGCGGTGGCTGGCCCGGCGGTGGAGCCGGCAGCTCGCCGCGGCGCAGACGGTGGCGGTGGTCGAGGCCGGCGGCTGGACGGTCTCCCTCGGCGACCTGCTGGGCCCGAGGTTCGCGACGGAGCCGAAGCGGATGTTCGCCTGGGACCGGTTCCACCCCTCCGCCGAGGGGTACGCGATGGCGGTGGCCGCCCTGCTGCCGACGGCGCTGTCGGCGCTCGGTGCGACCGGCGAGCCGCGTACCGCGCCGGCGCGCGGCGAGGGTGTGCGCTCGCTGCCGAAGGCCGCTCAGGTCGCGGCCCGGCACGCCGGCACCGAGGTCAGCGGCGCGCAGGTGCACGGACAGGAGCGCGGCGCGGGTGGACGGTGGGCCCGGCTGCGCCGCCGCCGGATCTTCTTCGGTGCCGGCGGCAACCCGCAGAACCCGGACGACAACCCGGCGACCGTCGTCCCGTCGACGGCTGCCGGGAAGTCCACCGTGGAGGGAGCGCCATGAACCCGGGCTTCGCCGGCACGAGGACGGCACGACTGGGCCGGGCCGCTCTGCTCACGATGATCGCCGGCACGGTGGGGGGCGCGGCGGTACTGGCCGGGCAGGCGCTCCTGGCCCGGTCCCGCACCTACGCGCAGCCGGATTTCGGGCTGGCGCTGCGCTCGACCACGGGACGCACCGAGGCGCCGCCGCTGCGGCTGGTGCTGCTCGGCGACTCCTCCGCCCTCGGAGTGGGGGTCAGCCGGGTCGAGGAGACCGTCGGCGGCCAGCTGGCCCGGTTGCTCGCCGAGGGCGGCCCGACCGGCAGCCGCCGGGTGCACCTGTCGAGTGTCGGGGTGTCCGGCTCCCGTTCGGTCGACCTCGACACCCAGGTGGCGCGGGCGCTGCTCGGTCCCGCTCCGGACGTGGCGGTCATCCTGATCGGCGCCAACGACGTGACGACGCTGCGCCGGCCGCGGGAGGCCGCCGCCCACCTCGGTGCGGCGGTTCGCCGGCTGCTCGCCGCCGACGTCGAGGTGGTCGTGGGCACCTGCCCGGACCTCGGCGCGGTCCGGGCGATCGCCGCGCCGCTGCGGCAGATCACCGCCTGGCAGGGGCAGCGGACCGCGCGGGCGCAGGCCGAGGCGGTCCGCCGGGCCGGCGGCACCGTCGTCGATATCGCCGCCGAGACCGGGCCGGTCTTCCGCGCCGACGCCGCCACGCTCTGCGCCGACGGTTTCCACCCCTCCGGGGACGGTTACCGGGTCTGGGCGCACGCGCTGCTCCCCGCCGTCTCGGCGGCAGTGATGTCCGCCACTCGGCACTGATCCCCGGATATTCACCGCCTTCCGCGACAAGTTACCGGCGGTTACGGTTGCCCTATGCCGACTGACCTGTCCCGAAACGCCGTCATCGTCGCCACCGCCCGCTCGCCGATCGGCCGCGCCGGCAAGGGCTCGCTGCGCGAGATGCGCGCCGACGACCTCGCCGCCACCATCGTCCGCGCCGCGCTCGACAAGGTGCCCCAGCTCGACCCCGCCACCATCGACGACCTCTACCTGGGTTGCGGCCTGCCCGGTGGCGAGCAGGGCTTCAACATGGCCCGGGTGGTCACCACCCTGCTCGGCCTGGACACCGTGCCCGGCGCCACCCTGACCCGCTACTGCGCCTCGTCGCTGCAGACCACCCGGATGGCATTCCACGCCATCGCCGCCGGCGAGGGCGACACCTTCGTCTCCGCCGGGGTGGAGACCGTCTCCCGCTACGCCAAGGGCAGCTCCGACGGGCTCCCCTCGGCCGCCCAGGAGATCGTCGGCCAGTGGGAGAACCCCCGCTTCGACGCCGCCCAGGAGCGCACCGTCAAGCGCAGCCAGGCCGGCGTGCCGGTGTGGAACGACCCGCGCGCCGACGGTGACGTGCCCGACGTCTACATCACCATGGGCCAGACCGCCGAGAACGTCGCCCAGCTCTGCGACGTGACCCGCGAGGAGATGGACGCCTTCGGCGTACGCAGCCAGAACCTCGCCGAGAAGGCGATCGCCGACGGCTTCTGGGCCCGCGAGATCACCCCGGTTACCACTCCGTCGGGCGATGTCGTCAGCACCGACGACGGCCCCCGGGCCGGGGTCACCCTCGAGGGTGTGGCCGGCCTCAAGCCGGTCTTCCGCCCGGACGGCCGGATCACCGCCGCCAACTGCTGCCCGCTCAACGACGGCGCCGCCGCCGTGGTGATCATGAGCGAGCAGCGCGCCCGCGACCTGGGCCTCACCCCGCTGGCCCGGATCATCTCCACCGGCGTCTCCGCCCTCTCCCCCGAGATCATGGGCCTGGGCCCGGTCGAGGCCTCCCGGCAGGCGCTCAAGCGGGCCGGCATGACCATCGACGACGTCGACCTGGTCGAGATCAACGAGGCCTTCGCCGCCCAGGTGATCCCCTCGGCCCGGCAGCTGAACATCCCCGAGGAGAAGCTGAACGTGATGGGCGGCGGGATCGCCGTGGGCCACCCATTCGGCATGACCGGCGCCCGCATCACCGGCACCCTGATCAACGCCCTCGACTGGCACGACAAGAGCATCGGCCTGGAGACGATGTGCGTCGGCGGCGGCCAGGGCATGGCCATGGTCATCGAGCGGATGAGCTGACTCGAGTCACCGCGCAGCCGGCCCCGCCGCCATCTCGGCAGCGGGGCCGGTTCGCTTTCCCGCGATCGCTCACCCGCCGCGTCCAGCACGTCCCGGCCCGGGTGGAAGCTGATACCGGCCATGCCGTTGCCGTCACTCGGGATGGGACCAGCCTGGTCTACAAGCGGTCGCGTACCGCCGTGACCTCGGCGGCGGCCTCGGCGAGCAGTTCGGCCGGGGCGCCCGAGGCGACGAGGTCGGCGACGACCACCCGGAGCTGATCCGGCAGCGCCAGATCGTTGCCCAGCCGCGGCACGGCCCGGTGCGGCAGGGACTCGGCATCGGCGCTCAGGTCCGCGATGTGCTGCACCAGCCGGTGCACGAGGTCGGCCCGGGAACCGGGCCCCGGACCTGCCGAACCCGCCCAGCGCGGCGCGCTCCAGTGCCCCACCTGCCGTACCAGCAGGGTGGTGACGCGTTCCAGGTCAGCTGCGCTCATCGCGCCGAGTCTACGAGCAGCGCCGGCGGGCGGATTCGTCCGGCATCGCCGCCGGCGTTTCACCGGCGCAGATAGCTCAGCAGCCGCAGGATCTGCCAGTAGAGGTAGATCAACCCGACCAGGATGCCGAAGGCGCAGTACCAGGCGTAGCGCCGCGGCAGACCCTCGGCGACACCGCGTTCGACCGCGTCGAAGTCCAGGATGAAGGTCAGCGCGCCGGCCATCACCGCGATCCCCGAGAAGACGTACGGCAGCCAGCCGACCCGGCCGGTGAGGCTGTAGACCTCCAGCAGTTGCGGGCCACCGAAGAGGTGGGCCAGCAGGTTCGCCGCACCCAGGACGAGCAGGCCGATCAGGGTGCCGGCGACGAACCGGGCCAGCCGGGGCGTCGCCCGGATCACCCGGGCCCGGTAGAGCACCGCCATGCCGAAGAAGACCGCGAAGGTGCCGGTGACGGCCTGGATCACGATGCCCGGATAGACCAGCTCGAACGCCCGGCTGGTGACACCGAGCAGGACTCCCTGCAGGACCGCGTAGACGGCGATCACGACCGGGTTCGTGGCGCCCCGGATCGAGATGAGCAGGGCGAGCAGCACCGCGGCGAGACCGGCGCCGAAGAGCGAGCCGCCGATCCACGCCTGCTGCGGGACGAAGAGCCAGGAGAAGGCGCCGACCACCCCGGTGAGCAGCAGCAACAAGACGGTACGCAGGACGACGTCGTCGACGGTCATCGCCTCGGCGGGCCCGGTCCCGAGCACCTGCCGCTGCACCCGGGCCGTGTCGTCGAGCCGGGTCAGCACCGGATTGGCCTGCGCCATCGCCCACCCCCGTCCGCGGCGTCATGCTCACGGTAATCAGCCGGGAGGGCCCGGGTGGCCGGTCGGCGATACCACCCCGGCGACAGCGCGGCCGGAAACGGTACGGCCGGAAACGGCGGGCGCCCGTTCCCACGTACGGGAAACGGGCGCCAGGTGAAGCCGGGTCGACGGTCAGTCGTCGCCCTGGAAATAGCTGAGCAGGCGAAGCATCTCGATGTAGAGCCAGACCAGGCTCAGCAGGATGCCGAACGCGGCCGTCCAGGAGTAGCGCTGCGGCAGTCCCATCCGCACACCCTCCTCCACCTCGTGGAAGGCCAGGATGAAGCTGAGCGAGGCGACCACGATGCAGACCAGGCTGAAACCGATGGCGAGCGGGCCACCGCTGCGCAGCCCGGTGTCGACACCGAAGAGCGCCAGCACCAGGTTGATCAGCATGACGGCGAAGAGACCGCCCATCACAGCGATCATGATGCGGGTGAACTTCGGCGTCGCCCGGATGACCCGGGCCTTGAAGAGCATCGCCATCACGAAGAAGACGCCGAAGGTGGCGACCACCGCCTGCAGCACGATGCCGTTGTAGAAGCTCTCGAAGGTCCTGCTGATCATGCCGAGGAAGACGCCCTCGAAGACGGCGTACGCCACGACCAGCGCCGGGTTCGCCATCCGGGAGAAGGAGACGACCAGTCCCAGCACCAGGCCGATGATCATCGAGCCGATCCAGACCGGCATGGTCAGCGCGGCCGGCACCATGATCCAGGCGAGCGCGGCCATCAGGCCGGTGATGCCGAGCAGGGTGACGGTCTTGACGACGACGTCGTCGATGGTCATCGGCGCCACGGCCGGCGGAGCCGCCGGGTAACCGGGACCGGCCGGGTACTGCTGCGGCACACCGGGCTGGCCGTAACCGGCCGGCTGTCCGTAACCGGCAGGCTGTCCGTAACCGGGCTGGCCGTACGGGCCAGGCTGCTGGCCGTACGCGCCGGGCGCGGCGTACCCGGCGGCCCGCTCGCGTTCGGCCGCCTGGCCGAGCCGAGACAGCACCGGGTTCGTAGTCTTCACTTTCAGGCCTCCCTTGGGGGGTCGAAGCACATGAGGTGCCTTACCAGGGTATCGGGCAGAATCGACCACAGGGAGATCGCGGCCCGGACCGCCGGCGGCGAAGTCGTAACAGCGGCCGGCGCGAACTCGGGATACGGATCCGTGAAACGGTGGTGCCCGGAGCGGGGCTCGAACCCGCACGCCTCGCGGCAGCCGCTTTTAAGGCGGCCGTGTCTGCCATTCCACCACCCGGGCAGGGGCCACCACCGGTACGCCGGCGGCGGGTGCCCTGTCACCGTAGCCGGTCACCACCGGCGCGTGCACCCACGCACCACTCCGCGCCACTAGGGTCGGACCGTGAACAGCACCGCCCCCGCCGATCCCGACACCGACTCCCCGCCGGACGCGACGCCGGGCGGTGGCCACGGCCGCTTCCCCCGGCTTCGGCGACTCCGCCCCGACCTCGCCGTCTGCCTGGCGTTCCTGCTGCTCGGCGCCTATCTCACCCACGGCCTCTGGCCCGCCCCCGGCGAGCGGGTGCTGGCCCTCAACCCCCCCGACCAGGTCCTCTACGAGTGGTTCCTCGCCGTCGACTCCCGCGCCCTGCTCGGCGAGCTCGGGCTCGGCACCGACCGGCTCAACGCCCCGGACGGGGTGAACCTGCTGGCGAACACCTCGGTAATCGCGCTCGGCCTGCTCTTCGCCCCGGTGACGCTCGCCTTCGGCGCCCCGGTCAGCTTCGCCCTGCTGGTCGCCGCCGGCCTGGCCGGCACCGCCATCGCCTGGTACCTGCTCTTCACCCGTACGCTCGGCGCCCGCCGGTTCCCCGCCGTCATGGGCGCCGCGCTCTGCGGGTTCGGGCCGGGGATGGTCTCGCAGTCCAACAGCCACCTGCACATGACCGTCCAGTGGCTGGTGCCGGTCATCGTCTGGCTGGTGGTCCGGCTGCTGCGCGCCGCCGCTCCCGGCGCCACCGCTCCCGGCGCCGCCGAGAGCACCGCACCCGGGCCGGCGCCGGACTGGCGTCGGCTGCTGACCTCCGCCGCCGGCCTGGCGGTCGCCGTCACCGTGCAGATCTTCATCGGTGAAGAGGTGCTCTTCCTCACAGCGGTGACCCTGCTCGTGCTGACTATCTGCTATGCCCTGCGACAACGGCGCTACGCCCGGCGCGCGTTCGGGCCCTTCGCCGCCGGGCTGACCGCCGCCGCCGGACTGGCGCTGATGGTGCTCGCCTACCCGCTCTGGTACCAGTTCGCCGGCCCGCTCGGTGTCGCCGACGGAATGTTCAGCCCGCACTACTTCTCCGCCGACCTGGCGAGCTGGGCGGTGCGCTCCCCGCTCACCGTCGCCGCCGACCCCGACAACGCCCGGCTGACCACCGGCCCGGCGGAGTACAACACCTACCTCGGGCTGCCGCTGCTGCTGGCCGGCCTCGGCTGCGCGATCTGGCTGCGCCGCAACGCCCTCGCCCTGGCCTGCGCGATCACCGCCCTGGTGATGGCCGCGCTCTCCCTCGGCCCGGAGATCGTCGTCGGCGGCAACCGCACCGGCATCCCCGGCCCGTACGCGCTGCTGGCCGGGGTGCCGGTGGTCGACGGCGCACTGCCCATGCGCTTCGCGCTGCCGGTGCTGCCGCTGCTCGCCACGATCTTCGTCCTCGCGCTGGACCGGGCCCGGGACGCACGGCGGCCGTACCGGATCGGGGCGCCGGTGGCGGCCGTCGCGGTGCTGCTCACCGTCTTCCCGACGCCGCTGCCCACCGAGCAACGCCCGGCACTGCCGGAGTTCATCAGCGCCGGCCACTGGCGCGACTGCGCCGGCGAGGACGGCGTCCTGGTGCCGGTGCCGTCGGCCACGCCCCGCGACCCCTGGCCGATGCGCTGGGCCACCGCGGCACACGCCGGATTCGCCATCCCCGAGGGCTTCTTCATCGGGTCGTACGGTGCGGACGGCAGCGCCGCGATGGGGACGTACCGGCGGCCGACATCGGCGCTGCTGGCAGAGGTCGCCCGCACCGGGCAGGTGCCCGCCATCGGGGAACGCGAGCGCAATCAGGCCCGCGCGGACCTGGTGTTCTGGGGATCCTCCTGCGTGGTGCTGGCCACCGACGCCGACCAGGCAGAACCGCTGCGGCGCAGCCTGGAACAGCTCTACGGCCCCGCGACGCCGGTCGCCGACGTCTGGACCTGGCGCCTCGGCTGACCGACGGACGAAGGCCCCCGGTCGCCGCCACGGATTGAACCGCTTCGGCGACCGGGGGCCTTCACCTCGGTTCGCGGTGCCGCCCGGACACGGACGGCAGCATTTCCGTACCGCTAGCGGCGGGCCGACAGCGGCGGCGTGGCCTCGAGGAACTCCTCACGCGGCTCGTGCAGCTGGCCGAGCGCGACGACCTCACGCTTGAGGAAGAACGCCAGGGTCCAGTCGACGATCACCCGGACCTTGCGGTTGAACGACGGGATCCGGCTCATGTGGTACGTCCGGTGCATGAACCAGGCCGGGAAACCGGTCATCTTGATCCCGTAGACCTGGGCGACGCCCTTGTAGAGGCCGAGGCTCGCCACGCTGCCGGCGTGCTTGTGCTTGTACTCCACCGGCTCCTGTCCCCGGATGACGGCGACGATGTTGTCGGCCATCCGCTGGGCCTGGCGTACCGCGTGCTGGGCGCTCGGCGAGCAGAACGCACCCGGTTCCTTGGTCAGGTCCGGCACGGCCGAGCAGTCACCGGCGGACCAGGCGCCGTCGAGCACCCGGTCGCCGTCGACGACCTGCAGCGTCGGCGCGCAGGTAACCCGGCCGCGCTGGTCGCGGGGCATGTCGGTGCTGTCCAGCATCGGCGACGGCTTCACGCCGGCGGTCCAGACGATGGTGTTGGTGCGGAAGCTGTCACCGTCGGAGAGCCGCACGATCTGGTCGGCGCAGGACTCCAGACGGGTGTCGAGCCGGATGTCCATGTTGCGCTTGAGCAGCTGCTGGACGGTGTAGGCGCCCATGTCCCGGTCGACCTCGGGCAGCACCCGCTGGGTCGCCTCGACCAGCACCCAGCGCATGTCCTCCGGCGCGAGCTCCGGGTAGTAGCGCAGCGCGTCGCGGGCCATGTCCTCGGTCTCGGCGAGCGCCTCGATGCCGGCGTACCCGCCGCCGACGAAGACGAAGGTCAGCGCCGCCTGGCGGACCGCCGGGTCGGAGGTGGCCGCGGCGATGTCGAGCTGCTCCAGCACGTGGTTGCGGAGGAAGATCGCCTCGCCGATGGTCTTGAAGCCGATGCCGTGCTCGTGCAGACCCGGGATCGGCAGGGTCCGGGAGACCGAACCAGGTGCCACGATGATGTGGTCGTAGGTCATCTCCTCGGCGGGGCCGGCGACCGGCTGCACCGTCGCGGTCTTGCGCGAGTGCTCCACCTGGGTGACCGAACCCACGATGATCCGGCACTTGCGCAGCGCGCGACGGAGCGCCACCACGGCGTGCCGGGGCGAGATGTTGCCCGCCGACGCCTCCGGCAGGAAGGGCTGGTAGGTCATGTGGGGCTGCGGGTCGACGACGACGACCTCGGCCTCACCGGACTTGAGCTTCTTGGACAGACGCAGGGCCGCATAGAGTCCGACATGCCCGGCACCGACGACAAGGATCCGCTGCGAATTCACTCCACCATCTTTCCCCTGGCATCCATGAAACACGCAGTCGACGGGCCCCTTTGTGACGGAGGACCCGCTGTGACCTGCACGACGTCGCGTTGCGGGAAACAGCCCGGAAATCCCGGAATACCCTTTCGCCGCAACGCTTCAGGGCGCCCACGTCCCTGAGGTGCCGGCCGTTTCGGGCGGCATCGCCGACAGCAACGAGCGTACGCGGCGAACCCGCTCAGCGCCGATGCAGCCGGGCCAGTAGGGCGGCCACCCCGACGGCCGTGGCGAGCCCCAGCAGCGCGGCGGCGAAGTACGTCCGCTCCCCGCCCAGATTCGCCAGGAAGAGCAGCAGAATCCCGGCCACCGCCCCGGCGAGCGCCACCCCGAGGCTGCGCAGCAGCCAGCGCAGCACCACCTCCGGCGGGACCACCGCGTCGTGCGGCAGCACCGCCGCCAGCGCGGTCAGGCTGTGATGCAGGTAGAGCAGAACGGCCAGGGTGAGCAGCCGCCAGAGCACCACCGGCTCGTCGTACCAGCTGGTGGCCAGGATCCACCCGCCGACGACGGTCAGCACCACCAGCGTGGCGGTCCAGCCGCGGCGCGGGGTCAGCGCGGGCAGCAGGGCGACGGCCACGAGCAGCAGCCCGTACCCGCCGGCGAGCGCCCACCCCGGAAAGACCAGCAGGAAGGTCGTGAACGCCAGCACGAACAACGCGGTCCGCAGCAGCAGCGGGACGAGGGTGAGCCGCCGCAGCGCGGTCAGCAGGGCGGCGGCCCGCTCGGCGAGAGCGATCATCGCTGTCCCGCCCTCGGCGCCGAGGCGAGCCGGGCCACGTCCCGCAGCACCAGGTCGAGACTCCCCGCCCCGGCCCACCGCACCACCGGTACGCCGTGCTCGCGCAGCTGACCGACGGTGTTCTCGCGCTCCATGCGCCACAGCCGGCACGCCACCTCGTGCCACGGTCCCTGACCGGCCGGGACAAGATCGGCGGGGAGGGTGTCGACGGCCACCACGAAACGGCCGGACCGGGCGAGCCGGGCGAGCATCTCCGCCGAACGGGTGTCGACCAGCGGGGTGAGCACGACCAGCAGGGCGTCGGAGGAGAGCAGGTGCGCGCCGAAAACCCGGTCGTAGGGCTCCTGCCAGGCGGGCAGGACCTTGACGTCGAGCAGCCACTCCAGCACGGTCAGATACTGCCGGCGTCCGCTCGCCGGGCGCAGCCGGCGGGCCTGCGGGCCGTACTCCAGCATCGCGACCCGGTCGCCGCGGTGCAGGTAGTGCTCGGCGATCGCCGCCGCGGCCCGCACCGTGGTGTCCAGCACCGACGCCGATCCGTTGACGCCGCCGGAGCGGCCCGCCTCGGTCAGCACGTCGAGCAGGAGCACGACCTCGGCGTCCCGGTCGGAGAGGGTGCCGGCCACATGCAGTTGCCGGGCGCGCAGGGAGACCCGCCAGTCGATGCGGCGCAGCCGGTCTCCGGGACCGAAGACCCGTACGCCGGCCAGTTCGCCGCCCTCGCCCGGGCGCCGGGACCGGTGCCCGCCGGCCAGCCCGGCGGCACGGGGCATCGCCTCGTCGGCGCTGAAGACGTCGGTCGCGGGGAAGACCCGGACCTGCCGCGCCTCGCTGACCGCCACCGGCCGGGCCAGCAGCAGCCCGTCGCAGACGACGGCCCGGGCCGCCGCCGGACCGAGCTGGTGGCGGCCCCAGCGCCGGGTCTCACCGCGCAGTTCGAGATCGACGCCGGCGCCGGCCGGTACCACCAGTGCGAACGGCCGATCGGCCTGCCCGGCGGGTGGTTCCCCGTCCGGGCCGGGCAGCCCGGCCCGGTGGATCCGCAACCAGGGCGAGACCAGCGTCCGGACCACCACGAGGTCGTAGTCGACCCGGCCCGGGTTGTCCACCGCGACGGTGGCGACCAGGTCGCTGCCCTCGACCGCGTTGGCGTCGTCGGCGCCGATGCGCAGCACCGGCGGGGCCTCCGGGAGGCGACGCAGCGCCCAGGCGGTGCCGAGCGCGAAGGGCGCGGCCAGCACGACCAGGTCGGCCCGGCCCAGCAGTGCCCCGGCGAGCAGCAGCAGCCCGGTGAGGGTGACGGCCCGGCGCAGCGCGGGGGTCGGCACCCAGCTGGTCTCCTGGTCGCCGCCGCCGGCAGGCAGCGCCGGCTCCGCCTGCGCGGGGGTGGCGCTCCGTAAGGTCAGCGCGGTCATCGCCATGCCCGTCGCGTCAGGCCGACGTGCCGGCGGCGTAGCTGGGCAGGGCGCCGCTGGCGGGCACGGGTGTGGCCGCCAGCACCTCCGCCACCACGAAGGCGGGGTCGACCCGGCGCAGCCACATCTCCGGCCGCAGGGTGATCCGGTGCGCCAGGGCGGGCGCGGCGACCGCCTTGACGTCCTCGGGCACCACGTAGTCGCGCCCGGCGAAGACCGCCCAGACCCGAGAGAGCAGCAGCAGCGCCAGCGAGCCACGCGGGGAGGAGCCGACCAGCACCGAAGCGTGGTCCCGGGTCGCGGAGGTCAGCTCCACGATGTACCGGCCGATCGAGTCCTCCACGACCACGTCCTCCAGGGCCGCCTGCATCGCGCGCAGCGTCGCCGCGTCGACCACCGACTCCACGTACGTCTCCTCGTGGCGGCGCGACATCCGCCGGCGCAGCACGTCCCACTCCTCATCCCGGCTCGGATAGCCGAACGAGACGCGCAGCAGGAACCGGTCGAGCTGCGCCTCGGGCAGCGGGTAGGTGCCCTCGTACTCGATCGGGTTGGCGGTGGCGAGCACGTGGAAGGGCGGGTCCAGGCGGTAGGTGACGCCCTCCACGGAGACCTGCCGCTCCTGCATCGCCTCGAGCAGGGCGGACTGGGTCTTCGGCGGCGTCCGGTTGATCTCGTCCGCGAGGAGCAGGTTGGTGAAGATCGGGCCGGCGCGGAAGGCGAACTCGCCGTTGCGCTGGTCGTAGAGGAACGAGCCGGTGATGTCGGCCGGCAGCAGGTCCGGGGTGAACTGCAGACGCCGGAAGTCGAGACCGAGCGCCTGGGCGAGCGACCTGGCGGTGAGCGTCTTGCCCAGGCCGGGCAGGTCCTCCAGCAGCACGTGACCGCCGGCGAGGATGCCGGCGAGCACGAGTTCGAGGGCATCGCGCTTGCCCACGACCACGGTGCCGACGGCGTCGAGCACCGCCCGGGACAGTCGCTGGACCTCGCTGAGGGCTAGCGGCTCCACGTCTTTCATATCTTCTCCACTTCCGCGATGAGGGCCGCGTAGTCCTTCGGTGCCGGGTGCCGCCGGGGAGGCTTGTCGAGGAACGTCCAGAGGCGGTCGCCGAGCAGCTTGCGCGCGCGTTCCGGATCACCGGCGCGGGTAAGGCCGTGCCGCTGCCGCAGCCGCTCGTCGACCAGTTCGGTGAACATCGAACGGCTCACCTGCTGGAAGCGGTCGGGGGCGCTCAGCCGCCGCTCCCACCGTTTCACCGCCGCCCGCATCCCGTCCTCGGTCTCCTCGCCGTAGCCGGCGTCGTCGTCGGGCCGCCGTCCGTGCACCGGCGGCGGCGAGACGGAGGCGGCGACCCGGCGCAGCAGCAGCACCGCCGACCAGCCGGCGACCAGGGCGATCAGCGGTACGGCCACCCCACCGACCCGCAGCAGCACGATGGTCACCACGGTCAGCGCGGCGACGCCGAGCGCGGAGCGGATCCAGCCGCCGAGCGCGGAGCCGCGCCGCTGCTGCGTGCCTTCGGGCTCGTCGTCGCCGGTGAACAGGTCGTTGAGGGCGCTGAGTTCGCTCACCGGCGCGCTCCACGGTCCGTCACGTGCCCACCTCGGCGGCGAGTTCGTCGCGTACCCGCTCCAGCGCGGCCCGGGCCTGGGCCCGCATCTGCTCGTCGACCTGGTGGCGGGCGTAGCGGGCCTGCCGGTAGACGTCGGCGAAGCCGTCGAGCACGCCGGCACTGATCCGGGTGGACTCGCGCCCGAGCAGGCGGCTGACCAGGTCGGTGGGGGTGTCGCCGATCTGGCGTTCGATCCCGGCGGCGGTGGCGGCCTCCTCGAGCCGCAGCCAGCAGCCGATGACCGCGCGGCGCGGGTCGGCGTCGCTGTCGCTGAGTTCGTCGAGGCCGGCTTCGAGCGCGGCGACCACCTCTGCCGTGGTCTCGCCCTGCGGGCGGGGCGCCGCCCGTCTGCCCGCGCGGCGGGCGACGTCGCGCATCAGGGCCCGCACCAGCACACCCAGGCTGACCGCCACGGCGAGCGCGCCGAGGACGACCAGCAGAGTGCCCACCCAGCCCGGCATCTCGGCAGGCTCGGCCGGCGCGACCCGCTCCGGGGTCGGGCTCGGCGCCGGCGCGTCCTGCGGTCCGGCGGTCGGCGGGAGCTGCTCCTCGTAGAAGGGGGGCACGTCGTTGACGGGCTGTTCCACCCGGGTGAAGGGCAGTGCGGAGTGGCCGGAGAGGACCGCCGCGAACGCGAGGAGGCCGGCGACGGCGACGAGTCCGCCGAAGCGGCGCAGGCTGGCGGGGATCATGACGTCTTCGCCACCCGCCCCACCCTCTCAGTCCAATCCGGCCAGCACCTTGGCCCGGCTCAGCACCTCGTCCAACATGGCCGGTGTGAGGCGGCCGGTGAACGTGTTCTGCTGGCTGACGTGGTAACAGCCCAGCAGGTGCGGGCCGCGTGTACCCGCCCAGTGTGCCGCATGGCCGAAGCGGGGCTTGGGGCTGGGCGAGGCCACACCGTACACCTGTCGATATGCCGGCCACCAGGCGTCCCAGGCGAACGCGCCGAGGGCGACGACCACCCGCAGCGTAGGCCGGATCAGGGCGATCTCGCGGTGCAGCCAGGGCGCGCAGGTGTCGCGTTCGGCCGGGGTGGGTTTGTTCGCCGGCGGAGCGCAGCGCACGGCGGCGAAGATCCGGGTGCCCCGTAGCTCCAGCCCGTCGTCGGCGGCGACGCTGGTGGGCTGGTTCGCCAGCCCGGCGCGGTGCAGGGCGGCGAAGAGGACGTCGCCGGAGCGGTCGCCGGTGAAGATCCGGCCGGTGCGGTTGCCACCGTGGGCGGCGGGTGCCAGACCGAGGATCGCGATCCGGGCGTCGGCGGGACCGAACCCCGGGATCGGCCGGCCCCAGTACGCCTGGTCGCGGAAGGCCGCGCGCCGCACCACCGCCACCTCTTCGCGCCACGCCACCAGGCGGGGGCAGGCGAAGCAGTCGGCGATCCGGGTGTCGAGCGCACCGAGTGCGTCCGCGCCGGCGGCGAGCCGGACCACGTCGGCCGGGGTGCGTGCCTCAGCCAAGCCGGCTCCGGAACAGCTCGATGGTCCGCGCCCAGGCGCCCGCCGCGGCCGCCGGATGGTACGCATCCGGGTGGTCGTCGTTGAAGAAGGCGTGCGCGGTGCCCGGATAGTCGCAGGTGTGGCAGCTGCCCCCGGCCGCCTCGATCGCCCGTACGGCGTGGCGCACACCGTCGGCGGTGGAGCTGCCGTCGGCTTCGGCACAGTGGATCAGGGCGGCCTTGCCGGCGTAGTTGTCCCAACTCAGCTCCGCGGCGGGGAGCGTGGGGTAGAAACCGGCCGCCGCGACGATCCGTTCCGATCGGGTGGCCGACCAGAGCGCCAGGCCGGCCCCGATGTCGAAGCCGACGGTCCCGATCTTGCCCTGGCAGCCGGTGAGGCCGCCGAGGTACTCGGCCGCGGCAGCGATCTCCTGCGCCGCCGCACCGATGCGCGCCCGCAGCGCCGCCGAGGCGGCCTCGTCCGGCCCCGGGGGCGGTGCGCCCCGGTGCAGATCCGGCGCGAGCGCCACGAAGCCGGCGGCGGCCAGCCGGTCGGCGACCGCCCGGATGTGCGGGACCAGCCCCCACCCTTCCCCGATCACGATGACCGCCGGGGCGGGCAGGGCGCCGACGGGTCTGGCTAGGTAACCCGGGATCTGTTCCGTACTGCCGCGATAGCTCACCATCTCGCCCATCGGCCCGGCCTCCTCGCGGTCAGTCACCGTCGCCCGTCACAGCGTGGCGACGCGTGCCGGTAGCCTGCCATGCCGCAGGGCCGCCGGGAAGTAACCGCGGCAGTGGTCTTCGCCTCCCGGCGCGCGATCACCGGTGCGGGGTGCCCGCGGGAGCGGGCGAGGCGTCGGACGGAGCCGGGGTGGCGTCGGACGGAGCCGGCGTGGCGTCGGCGGGCGTCGGCGTGGCGTCGGACGGAGCCGGTGTGGCGTCGGCGGGCGTCGGCGTGGCGTCGGTGCGGAACGTGAACGGTGCGTCCCCCGGGCAGTGCGGGTAGCGGCCGGTGACGGCCTGGACGCTCTCCTGCGTCCCCTCGTCCCAGCACCACTCGTCCCCGAGCCGGATGACGTTGCCGTCCTGGTCGAAGAGGCGGGCGTTCGGCACGAGCCGGCCCTGCTCGTCGTAGACGAAGATGTCGCTGATCTGGCCGGAGGGATCCGCGTAGGTGGCCGGCTCCGGGTAGTACGGGTCCCAGCGGGCTTCCCGGTCGATCTGCACCACCTGCACGAAGGCGATCAGCAGCAGGAGGAAGGCGCCGGCGTGCACCGCCCGGCGCGGCCAGAGCCGGAAGCCGCCGGAGCGCCGGCCCAGCCAGATCGAGCCGATCACGGCCGCGCCGAGGACGACGAGGCCGGCGAGGACGCTGCCGCCGAGCCGCGGGATCACTCCCCCACTGCCGGTGATCAGGACTGCCACCAGGTAGCCGCGCAGCACCCACCAGCCGGGGCGCAGCAGGGCGAGGAACTCGCTCGCCCGGGCGTACCCGACCAGGGGGCCGAGGGTGCGGTCGGCGTTGCGGATCCGGTCACGCAGGTTGATCCGGGCGGCGGCGAGCCGCTGGTCGAGGTTGGGCCGGGCGGAGGGTACGGCCGCACCGGCGGCGGTACGCAGTTCGGCCGCGTACGCCTCGGGGCTGCCGAGCCGGTCCACCAGGGAGCCGTCGCCCTCGGCTGCGACCTCGGCCAGGTGCTCGGGGAGGTCCTCGGTCAGTTCGTCGCGCAGCTGCGGCGGCAGGTCGGCCAGCGCGGCCCGGACCTGCTCGACATAGCGCGCGATGTCCTGCTCGTGTACGACGGTCATGCCGTCATCCCCCGATCGTCGACCAACTGGTCCATGGTGGTGGCGAAGGATCGCCAGAGCTTGCCGGAGCGGGCGAGCTCGTCGCGTCCGGCGGAGTTGAGCGAGTAGTACTTGCGGTGCGGCCCGGACTCGCTCGGCACCACGTAGGTGGTGAGCAGGCCGGCGGCGAAGAGCCGGCGCAGCGTGCCGTAGACGGAGGCGTCCCCGACCTCCTCCAGCCCGGCGGCGCGCAACCGGCGCAGGATGTCGTAGCCGTAGCCGTCCTCGTCCCGCAGGACGGCGAGGACGGCAAGGTCCAGCACACCTTTCAACAGCTGAGTGGCATCCACAACGAGGACGCTACTACGCATCGCACAGTACCGTCAATGACATAGCTGGCCGCCGATACTCCGGGCCGGCACGCCGGGCCCGGCGCCGCCCCGGGCCGGCGCCACCCCCGCATGGCGAGCTGCGTCACATCTGGCCGATCGGTCAGGAACTGGCCGAACGGTCAGGGCATTCTGGTCCGGGAGGCAATTGCGGCAATGGCACGTACCAACACACGCGACGAGATCCTCGCCGAGGCGGCCCGGCAGTTCGCCGCCACCGGCTTCAAAGGCACGTCGCTGCACGACATCGCGGTCAAGGTTGGCTGCTCCAAGGCAACGCTGCTCTACCACTTCGACAGCAAGGAGGCGATCCTCACCGCGCTACTGGCGCCCGCAGCCGAAGCACTGCAGGCCCTCGTCACCCGGCTGACCGGCCTCGACGCCGCAACCGCCCGGGAAACCGCGATCAACGGCTTCGTCGACCTGCTGCTCGCATTCCGGCAGGAGACCATGCTCCTGCTCGACTCCCTGCCCCAGCTGCTGCAGGTGGCGAGCTTCGAAGACATCCGGCCGCTCATCGAGACCCTCATGGCCGCCTGCACCGGCTGGTCCACCGACCCGGCCGACCGGATCGCCGCGGAGGTGCTGCTCGCCGGCAGCGCCACCGTCGCCATCGACACCTGCCGCGACCTCGACGACGACGAACTGCGTACCGCCCTCATCCGTGTGGCACGACGGGCCCTGCGCCCCGACGCCTGACGATAAACAAGGACTGAAAATGGCAACCCTGCTCTACCGGCTCGGCCGCGGCGCTTTCCGGCGCCGCAAGGTCGTGGTGGCGCTCTGGCTCGGGCTGCTGCTCGCCCTCGGCGGCGGCGCCCTGGCCTTCATGGGCCCCACCTCCAGCAACTTCACCATCCCCGGTACCGAATCGCAGCGGGCGATCGACATGCTCGCCGAGGAGTTCCCCGAGGCCAGCGGCACCACCGGCACGATCGTGGTGGCCGCGCCTGAGGGCGAGACGCTCACCGCACCGCAGCGTCAGGCCCAGCTGGGACAGCTGGTCAAGGAAGCCAACGAGCTGCCCGGCGTGCTCGCCGCGCTCGACCCGTTCACCACCGGCTCGGTCTCCCCCGACGGCCGGTACGCCCTGATCTCGGTCCAGTTCACCGAACAGGTCGACAAGGTCACCGACTCCCAGCGCACCGCGTACGAGCAGAGTGGTTCCGCCGCCCAGGCCGCCGGCCTGCAGGTCGAGCACGGCGGTGAGGTGATGAACTCCGAACCCGAGGTGGGCAGCACCGAGGCGATCGGTGTCGCGGTGGCGATGGTCGTACTCGTGGTGACCTTCGGATCGCTGGTCGCCGCCGGCATGACCATGCTCAACGCGCTGATCGGCGTCGGCGTCGGCATGGCCGGCCTCTACGCCCTGAGCAACACATTCGAGATGACCAGCGTGACGCCGGTGCTGGCGCTGATGCTCGGCCTCGCGGTCGGCATCGACTACTCGCTCTTCATCAGCTCCCGCTACCGGCAGAACCTGCTGGAGGGCTTCGACGGGGACGAAGCGGCCGGACGCGCGGTCGGCACGGCCGGCTCCGCCGTGGTCTTCGCCGGCGCCACCGTCGTCATCGCCCTCGCCGGGCTGGCCGTCGTCCAGATCCCCTTCCTGACCGTCATGGGTCTGGCCGCCGCCGCGACCGTCGCCGTCGCCGTGCTGGTGGCGATCACGCTGCTGCCGGCCCTGCTCGGCTTCATCGGCGCGCGGGTCCTGCCGCGCAAGCACCGGAGCGGCCCCGACAAGGCCGCCGCCGAGCCGACCCAGGGCTTCGGCTTCACCTGGGCCCGCTGGGTGACCAGGGCACGGATCCCGGTGATCATCGCCGGCGTGCTCGCACTCGGTGCGCTCACCCTGCCCGCCACCGACATGCGGCTCGCCCTGCCGGACGCGGGCTCGGGCCCGGCGGGCAGTGCGCCCCGCGAGGCCGCCGACCTCATCGCCGAGGGGTTCGGGCCGGGCTTCACCGGGCGGCTGGCCCTGGTCGTCTCCGGAGACTCCCCCGAGCAGACCGCCGCCGCCGTGCAGGAGATCACCACGGAGCTGCAGGGCACCGAGAACCTGCTCGCGGTCACCCCGCCGAACCTCAGCGGGGACCAGACCACCGCCCTGCTCAGCATCATCCCGGGCACCTCGCCGACCGACGAGGCGACCGAGAATCTGGTGCACACCATCCGGGAGAAGGCCGCAGCCGTCGACAGCGCCGACATCCTGCTGACCGGCGCGACCGCCTTCGGCATCGACGTGTCGGAGAGCCTCAGCGACGCGATGCCGATCTACCTGATCCTCGTGGTCGGGCTGTCGATCCTGCTGCTGATGCTGGTCTTCCGGTCGATCCTGGTGCCGGTCAAGGCGGCGCTCGGTTTCCTGCTCACCGTCGGTGCCACCTTCGGCATCACCGTGCTGGTCTTCCAGCAGGGCAACCTCGCCGGCCTGCTCGGCGTCGACAGCCCCGGGCCGCTGGTCAGCTTCCTGCCGATCCTGTTGATCGGCATCCTCTTCGGCCTGGCGATGGACTACGAGGTCTTCCTGGTCTCCCGGATGCGGGAGGACTTCGTGCACGGTGACACCGCACAGCAGGCGACGATCAACGGCATGGGACACGGGGCCCGGGTCGTCACCGCCGCCGCGCTGATCATGGTCTCGGTCTTCGCCGGCTTCATGCTGATGGACGACCCGATCATCAAGTCGATGGGCTTCGCGATGGCGATCGGTGTCGCGATCGACGCCTTCGTGGTCCGGATGACGATCGTGCCGGCGGTGATGTCGCTGCTCGGCAAGAGCGCCTGGTGGCTGCCCGGCTGGCTGTCGAAGATCCTGCCCAACGTCGACATCGAGGGCGAAGCGCTGCGCAAGCAGCTTGACTCCGCCCGCACGCCCGACGCGGCACAGGTCTGACCAACCGGCGACGGCCCGGTCGTCCGGCCCCGAAGGGCTGGACGACCGGGCCGTCGCCGCGTCAGGGACCTGGCACGCCGGTGGGAATCACGAGACGTCGCTGACTCCCGCTCAGAGGTAGAGCTTCCGCAGCTCGCGGGCGATCTCAGCAACCTCACCCATTGCACCACTGGCCACTGTCATGACCAGCGCCTCGGCCTGATCGACATCAACCGCCGAGACCGGCACGTCGTTCAGCGCGAGGAAAACCCGGCAACGCAGCCGCTTTGCTCCACAGATCCTCGTACGCCTCTTGGCCGAAGGCCTCGGTTGCGGGCCGGACGGCCGCGGAGGAGAGCAGGCCCGGATCGCGGATCTGCGGGGGTTCGCCCAGAACAACTGAGGCGATCTCGACGAGATCCTCGACGTCGAGATAGACGATCACTCGGCCAGCCGCCGCAGTAGCTCCGCGTCTCGCTCCGCGACCTGGCCCGCCAGATCACGAACGCGCGATCGTCGGTCGCGGGCGGCGACGTACTCTTCGACCGCCACGACGATGGTGTCGTCCACCGAGCGGTGCTCGGCGTCGGCGACCCGTTTCAGCTGCTCATGGAGGCCGTCAGGGAGATTGACCGGGGTGACCATGCAGAAACCATACCCGCCCTGAACAGTCTGAACAGTTCCCAGAAACCGCAGCGGCTGCGGGGTCAGGCCAGGGACCAGGCGATGCCGTCGAGGATGTCGTGCTCGCTGGCGACCACCGAGCTCATGCCGGCGCGCTCCATGATGATCCGCAGCACCAGCGCGCCGGCGCCGATCACGTCGGCCCGGCCCGGGTGCATGACCGGGTACGCCAGCCGCTGCTCGCGCGACTTGCCGAGCAGATCGGCGGTCACCCGCGCCACGTCGTCGTAGGAGACCCGCGCGTGGTGGATACGGGCCGGGTCGTACTCGGAAAGGTTCTGGGCGAGCGCGACGACGGTGGTCACCGAACCGGCGAGCCCGACCAGGGTCGCCGCCTCCCGGCCCGGCACGGCCGCCAGTGCCCGGTCCACCACCGCGGTGATGTCGGCCTCGGCGGCAGCGATCTGCGCCGCGCTCGGCGGGTCGCCCGCCAGATGGCGTTCGGTCATCCGGACACAGCCGATGTCCATCGAGACCCCGGCCCGCACCCCGTGCTCCCGGTCGCCGACGACGAACTCGGTCGAGCCGCCACCGATGTCCACCACGAGGTACGGCGGCTGCGCGTCGGCGGCGAGCCCGCGGACGGCGCCGGTGAAGGAGAGGCGTGCCTCCTCGTCGCCGCTAACCACCTCGGGCGCGACCCCGAGGGTCTCGCGGACCATCGTGCGGAACACCTCCGCGTTGGTGGCGTCCCGGGAGGCGGAGGTGGCGCACATCCGTACCCGCTCGGCACCCAACTGCCTGATCTGCGCCGTGTACGACTCGAGCGCCACCCGGGTCCGCTCGATCGCTTCATCGGCGAGCCGGCCGGTCCGGTCCACGTCCTGACCGAGCCGGACGATCTCCATCCGGCGGCTCAGGTCCACCAGCGGCGCTTCCGGCCCCGCCGAGGCGTCGGGCAGATCCGCCACCAGCAGCCGGATCGAGTTCGTCCCACAGTCAATGGCCGCCACACGAGTCGTCACGGCAGCCACCCTACGTCAGGCAACTTCAGGGAAGTTGCTGCATCAGCTGCTGCGGGACACCGCAACTTCCCTGAAGTTGCGCCGAGCAGGACGCCCGGGCGGGCGGCAGGAGGGGGGTCAGAGGCGCAGAAGCATGCGGGTGTTGCCGAGGGTGTTGGGCTTGACCCGCTCCAGGCCGAGGAACTCGGCGACGCCCTCGTCGTAGGAGCGCAGCAGCTGCTCGTACACCGGGGTGGGCACCGGGGCGCCGTCGATCTCGACGAAACCGAAGGAGGCGAAGAAGCGCGTCTCGAAGGTGAGGGCGAAGATCCGCGCCACGCCGAGTTCGCGCGCCTGGTCGATCAGTTCGGTGACGATGCGCTGCCCGATCCGGTGGCCGCGGTACGCCGGGTCGACCGCCACCGTACGGATCTCGGCCAGGTCCTCCCACATCACGTGCAGCGCGCCGCAGCCGACCACCCGTGACTCGCCGACCGGAACGGCGACCCGGAACTCCTGTACGTCCTCGTAGAGGGTGACGGTCGCCTTGCGCAGCAGCCGCCGGTCCTCGGGGTCGGCACTGTAGGTGTTGATCAGCCGCCGGATTCCGCGTACGTCGGCGGTGCGGGCCCGGCGAACCTCGACGGTGGCGGCCTCCATGCGGGCGAGCCTAGCGGGGGTCGCGGTCGGCGTCGGCGCTCTCAGCGGCCGCGACCGGCGCCGCGTCGGCTGCCTGCGCCGGGTCCCCGGGCTGCGCCACGCCGGCGGCCTGCGCCGCCGCACCCGCGACCTCGGTGCAGGGGCCGGCGAGCCACCAGGGCTCGATCAGCTCCAGCACCTCGTCGCCGAAGGGATTGACGCCGGGCCCGGCCGCGAGCGCGTGACCGAGGTGCACGTGGAGGCACTTGACCCGCCCCGGCATGCCGCCGGCCGAGATCCCGGCGATCTCCGGCACCTCGCCGATCGCCGCGCGCCGCCGCAGGTAGTCCTCATGTGCGGCCTCGTAGCGGGCGGCGAGGTCGGCGTCGGTGGCGAGCCGGGCCGCCATCTCCTTCATCAGCCCCGCCGACTCCAGCCGGCTGCAGGCCGCGGTGGCCCGCGGGCAGGTCAGGTAGAACAACGTCGGGAACGGGGTACCGTCGGCCAGCCGAGGCGTGGTCTCCACCACGTCCGGGGCGCCGCAGGGGCAGCGGTGCGCCACCGCGCGGGTGCCACGGGGGGTGCGTCCGAGCTGCTCGGCGACCGCGGCGAGGTCCGCCTCGGTGGCGGGTTCCCGTACGGGCGGGGGTACGAGTTCGGCAGCCGGCTCCGGCGGGGGTACGACAGTCACGTCTCCATCTTCCCTGCGCGTCCGGTGGCTGTTACGGGCGGGCCGGGCCGGACGGCCACGGATCACAACACGGGCCGGTCGAGCACGGCGTCGGCTCCGGTCACCGTTCGTCGGCGGCTTCGATGCTCGACCAGAGCGTGTCGTACCAGGTCTCGCCCTCCTCGGGCGCCGGGCCGCCGGCCGCGCCGGGGTCGGTCGTGAGGTCGCGGTCGTCGTGGATCAGGAAGAGCTGCTCGCCGGGGCGGCGCATGTAGAAGCGGCGACGCGCCTCGATCTCGATGTACTCCGGGTCCTGCCACTTCTCCGCCTGCAGCGACAGGTTCTTGATCAGCTCGCGCTGCTCGGCCTGCGCCGCCTCCGTCCGGGCGATGTCCGACTGCTGGTCGAGGTAGACGCGCAGCGGGTACGCATAGGCCAGGGCGAGCGCGATCAGGACCGTCAGCAGCACCGTGGCGCGGCCGGTGAGATGCCGCTGCTGCGGCGCGGATGTGCGTTTGGCGGAGGTGCGCCGCGCCGCGGCGGGGCGGCTGGCCGAACGTACGGCCTCACCGCCCCGCGCGGCGTGCGGTGTTCTACCGGAGGAGCCACGGGCCTCGGAGCGGACGCCCCGACCGGTCGTACGGGCAGCGCCCGAACGCACGGGACGGGCGGGGCGGCGCGCCGGACGACGCCCGCCCGGGGTCCGTGGTTGCTGCATTGTGGTCCTCCTCCGCCGTGGCGACCGGACTCAGGCGGAACGGTAACGCGGGAACGCGCCGGCGCCGGCGTAGCGCGCCGCCTCGGCGAGCTCCTCCTCGATGCGCAGGAGCTGGTTGTACTTGGCGACCCGCTCGGAACGGGCGGGCGCGCCGGTCTTGATCTGCCCGCAGCCGGTGGCGACGGCGAGGTCGGCGATGGTGGTGTCCTCGGTCTCGCCGGAACGGTGGCTCATCATGGCGCGGAAACCGTTGCGCTGGGCCAGGTCGACCGCGTCGAAGGTCTCGGTGAGCGAACCGATCTGGTTGACCTTGACCAGGAGGGCGTTGGCGGCCCGCTCCTGGATACCCCGGGCGATGCGGGTCGGGTTGGTGACGAAGAGGTCGTCACCCACGATCTGGATCTTGTCGCCGAGGGCGGCGGTGAGCGCGCTCCAGCCCGCCCAGTCGTCCTCCGCGAGCGGGTCCTCGACCGACACGATCGGGTAGTCGCCGACGAGCTTGGTGTAGTACGCCGTCATCTCCTCGGCGGACTTGCCGGCGCCCTCGAAGGTGTAGGAGCCGTCGTTGTAGAACTCGGTGGCGGCCACGTCGAGAGCGAAGACGATGTCGGCGCCGACCCGGTAGCCGGCCTTCTCGACGGCCTCGGAGATCAGGTCCAGGGCCGCGGAGTTGGTCGGCAGGTTCGGGGCGAAGCCGCCCTCGTCGCCCAGACCGGTGCTCAGGCCCTGCTTCTTCAGCACCGACTTGAGTGCGTGGTACACCTCGGCGCCGGCGCGCAGCGCCTCGCGGAAGGTGGGCGCGCCGATCGGCGCGATCATGAATTCCTGAATGTCGACGTTCGAGTCGGCGTGCGCGCCGCCGTTGAGAATGTTCATCATCGGCACCGGCAGCAGGTGCGCGTTCGGGCCGCCGAGGTACCGGAACAGGCTCAGCTCGGCGCTCGCGGCGGCGGCCTTGGCCACGGCGAGCGAGACGCCGAGGATCGCGTTGGCGCCGAGCGAGGACTTGTCGTCGCTGCCGTCGATGTCGAGCATCTTCTGGTCGATGATGCGCTGCTCGCTCGCCTCGTAACCGATCAGTTCGTCGACGATGCGGTCCTCGATGTTGCTGACTGCCTTTTCGACGCCCTTGCCGAGGTAGCGGGACTTGTCGCCGTCTCGCAGTTCGAGCGCCTCGAAGGCCCCGGTGGAAGCTCCCGACGGAACTGCGGCGCGGGCGATGGTGCCGTCGTCCAGGCCGATCTCGACCTCGACCGTCGGGTTGCCCCGCGAGTCGAGAATTTCCCGGGCGACGATTCCCTCGATGGTTGCCACTGTTGTCGCTCCTCGTTTCGATGTGGTTCCGGTCGGCAGGGCCGCCCCCGCGAAAGCGTTGTGCAAAGCAGCGTATCGGTCCTCACGCGCCGACCGGGTGTTACCTCCGACGCAGTACCACCCTGATGGTGCCTGGCCGGGATTCCCGTTTTCTGTCCCATCAATCGTGATCGTTTCCACCGGCATCGACCGGGCGGCATAGGCTGTCCGCCATGCCTGCCGCTTCCCTCGCTCGCCGCGTCGTCGCCGCGGCCGCCGTCGCGCTCGCTCTGCTCGCCACCGGCTGCCAGACCCTCGACGACGCCGGCCGGGGGATCGGCCGCTCGCAGTTGATCAATGACCTGGCCGGCCGGCTCGACGCGGCCCTGGCGTCGACCTACGCCGCGGAGTACCAGCTGGCCGGCGGCGCGACCGCCTCGATCGTGCAGACCCAGCAGCCCGCTCCCCGCGCGGCGTACATCTACCCGGCGGGGCTGCTCACCGTCACCGACGAGGCGACGGCGGAGTGCGACACCGGGGGCGAGCGGCCCGTCTGCACCCTCACCCCGCCGCCCGCGCAGGCCGGCAAGCCGCCGGTGACCACGTTCACTTCCGCCAAGGACCGGGGACTGGTCACTCCGCCGATGGTGATCGGCCTGCTGACCTCCGCCGCCCTGGATCCGACCACCACGACCGAGGAGACCGACAGCACCATCGCCGGGCGGCACGCCACCTGTGTCGAGGTCCGCCCGGGCAGCGCCGAGGACGGCCAGGCCCCGTTCAAGACCTGCGTGACCAGTGACGGCGTGCTCGGCAGCTTCACCGGCACCGTCGACGACACTTCGGTCGACCTGGCGCTGGTCCGCTACCGCGACTCGGTGGAGAGCAGCGTGTTCGAACTGCCCGCTGACGCGCTGGTGGTCGACCGCCGCGACGACACCGACTGACCGCCCGGCGTCACCCCACCCGGTCGCCGGCAGCGCGCTGCTCGGCGTCGCGGATGCGCCCGGTGTGGGCGAGCAGAGCCGCGCGCAGAGCCGCCTCGGCGTCGACGCCGTGCTCGCGGGCCGCAGCCACCAGGGCCAGCAGCCGGCCGCCGAGCCGGTCGGCGTCGGCGGCCAGCTCCGGCTCGACCTGCCCCGAGGACGGCACCGGTACGCCGAGCCGCGCCGAACGCTCCAGCACCTTGCCGGCGTACGCCAGGGTCGGCAGGGTGGCGGAGATGCCCTCGAGCACCGACTCGCGGGGCTTCTCCTCCTGCTTGATCCGCTCCCAGTTCTCGGTGATCTCGTCGAGGGTCCCGGCGGAGGCGCCGGCGAAGACGTGCGGATTGCGGCGGATCATCTTCTCCACCAGCCCGCCGGCGACGTCGTCGACGTTCCAGCGCTCGTCCTCGGCGGCCTCCTCGGCGAACCGGGCGTGCAGGAGCACCTGCAGCAGTACGTCACCGAGTTCGTCGCGCAGCGCCGCACTGTCACCGGCGACGATCGCGTCGTACGCCTCGTAGGCCTCCTCCAGCAGGAACCGGGCCAGGCTCTGATGGGTCTGCGCCCGCTTCCACGGATCCCCGCCCGGGGAGGCCAGCCGGTCGATGACGGCGACCGCGTCGAGCAGCCGCGCGCCGGGCGGATCCCACGAGCCGTAGAGCAGCTCCAGGTCGGCCAGGCCGGGCCGGCGGGCCAGCCGCAGCCCGAGGGAACGGGCCATCTCCTGGTCACCGGCGGGACCGGCGAGCCAGACCACCGCGCCATGCGTCTCGGCCGCCGCCACCAGCGCCTCGACGGCGTCGTGCGGGTCGACCACGGTGACCTCGGCCCCGCAGAGACGCAGGGCCGCGGTCCACTCCCCCTCGGCGCCGGCGAGCACCGGATGGGCCCGTACGGCATCCCAGGCGCCCGCGGTGAGCAGCCCGACCGGCAGCCGGGGGGAGGTGACCAGCAGGATGATCCGGGCGGTCACGTCAGTGGGCGTCGCCGTCGTCGGCCGGCTGGTCGGCCGGCTCCGTGGTCGGGGCGGGCGCGTCGGTCACCGGCACGCCGGCCGTGGTGTACGGCATGTCGAAGAAGATGTCGCCCTGGCCGCCGCTGAGCACCATCGGGATGGCGACCGAGCCGAAGCGCGGGTTGACCGTGACGCCGACCTCGTCGGCCTTGCCGGCGAACGCGTCCCGGACGGCGATCACCATCTGGGCCAGCTCGGCCCCGCCGAGCCCTTCACGTACCTGCGCGGCGGTCAGACCCGGCGGCAGCGCGCCGAGGTCGGCGAGCGGGGTGTAGAAGGCGATGACGTTCTCGTCGGTGTCCGCGGCCGGCGGCAGGTCCTGCGCCAGAGCCCGGTAGATGCCGTACGACTCGGCCCAGAGGGCGGCGTACTCGCTGCCGGGGTCCACGCCCAGTCCGTTGCCGATGACGGCGGGGTCGATGTCGGTCGGCGCCGCGAGCTGCCGGTCGGCGAGGAGCTGCCGGCCGAGGTCGACGGTGACCAGCAGGTTCACCACGTCCTGGCGGGTCGCCGGGTGGAGCAGGTCCTGCGGGGAGGGCTCGATCGTGGCGGGCGCCTCGGCGCCGGTCTGCTCGGCCCGCTGCTTCGCGGCGTCGTTCTCGGCGGCGTAGGCCTGCCGGACGCGGTCGCCGTGCGACTGCTGGACCTCGTCGTAGACGGCGTCGACCTGACTCAGCTGGTAGGTGGTGTCACCGACGTAGGCGGCGACGTCCGGCGATCCGGTGCCGCAGGCGGCGAGGGATCCGGCGCCGAGGACTGCGGCGATGGCAGCGACGGCAAGGCGGCGAACACGCATAATGGCCACTCTCTCACGACTTGCGGGGGGTCGGGGCGGCGGCTACCGGCGCAGCGGCCGGCTCGCCGAGGACATCTGACAACAGCTGGGCGCACCACTCCAGCAGGGCCTGGTCGCGCAGCGGCTCGCCACCGATGCGGCGGGTGGTCGGCCGCGGCACGCTGACCTGATCGGCGGCCTGCTTGTAGACCGAGTCCGGGTGGTAGCGCTTGAGCCGCATCTGCTTGGAGTCGGGCAGCACCAACGGCGAGAAGCGCAGGTGCTTGCCCTGCATGGAGACGTCGGTCAGGCCGTACTGGCGGGCCAGCAGCCGGAAGCGGGCAACGGCGACCAGGTTCTGCACCGGCGCCGGCGGCTCGCCGTAGCGGTCGGTCATCTCGGCGACGACCTCGCGCAGCCGGTCGAGGTCGCGGGATTCGGCGAGCTTGCGGTACATCTCCAGCCGCAGCCGCTCCACCCCGATGTAGTCGATCGGCAGGTGCGCGTCGATGGGCAGGTCGATCTTGACGTCCGGCTGCTCCTCGGGCTGCGTGCCCTTGAAGGCCTGCACCGCCTCCCCGACCATCCGCACGTAGAGGTCGAAACCGACGCCCTCGATGTGGCCGGACTGCTCGCCGCCGAGCAGGTTGCCCGCGCCGCGGATCTCCAGGTCCTTCATCGCCACGTACATGCCGGCGCCGAGCTCGGTGTGCTGGGCGATCGTCGCCAGCCGCTCGTGGGCCTGCTCGGTCAGCGGCTTCTCCCCCGGATAGAGGAAGTACGCGTACGCCCGCTCGCGGCCCCGGCCGACGCGGCCGCGGATCTGGTGCAGCTGGGCCAGGCCGAGCAGGTCGGCCCGCTCCACGATCAGAGTGTTGGCGTTGGGGATGTCGATGCCGGACTCCACGATCGTGGTGCAGACCAGGACGTCGTACTCCTTCTCCCAGAAGCCGACCATCACCTTCTCCAGGGCGTCCTCGCCCATCTGGCCGTGCGCGACCGCGACCCGGGCCTCCGGCACCAGCTCACGCAGCTTGCGGGCCGTCTTCTCGATCGACTCGACCCGGTTGTGCAGGTAGAAGACCTGCCCGTCGCGGAGCAGCTCGCGGTGGATGGTGGCGGCGACCTGCCGCTCGTCGTACGCGCCGACGAAGGTCAGCACCGGGTGGCGCTCCTCCGGCGGGGTGGCGATGGTCGACATCTCCCGGATGCCGGTGATCGCCATCTCCAGGGTCCGCGGGATCGGGGTGGCGGACATGCTCAGCACGTCGACGGAGGCGCGCAGCGCCTTGAGCCGCTCCTTGTGCTCGACACCGAAGCGCTGCTCCTCGTCAACGATGATCAGACCGAGGGACTTGAAGCGCATCGAGTCCTGCAGCAGCCGGTGGGTGCCGATGACGATGTCGGCGGTGCCTTCGGCGGCCATCGCGACGGTCTCCGCGGCCTCCTTCGGTGTCTGGAAGCGGGAGAGCTGGCGGATCTCGACGGGGAACTGCCCCATCCGCTCGGTGAAGGTGTTGAAGTGCTGCTGCGCCAGGAGCGTCGTCGGCACCAGCACCGCGACCTGCTTGCCGTCCTGCACCGCCTTGAAGGCCGCGCGGACGGCGATCTCGGTCTTGCCGTAGCCGACGTCGCCGCAGATCAGCCGGTCCATCGGAACGGACTGCTCCATGTCCCGCTTGACCTCTTCGATCGCGGCCAGCTGGTCGGGGGTCTCCTGCCAGGGGAAGGCGTCCTCCAGCTCCCGCTGCCAGGGGGTGTCCGGGCCGAACGAGTGGCCCTGGGAGGCCTGCCGGGCGGCGTAGAGCTGGATCAGCTGGGCGGCGATCTCCTTGACCGCCTTGCGGGCCCGGGCCTTTGACTTCTGCCAGTCCGAGCCGCCCATCTTGTGCAGCGTCGGGGACTCCCCGCCGACGTAGCGGGAGAGCTGGTCGAGCTGGTCGGTGGGGACGTAGAGCCGGTCGCCGGGCTGGTTGCGCTTGCTGGGGGCGTACTCGATGACGAGGTATTCGCGCTCGGCGCCGTTGACGGTCCGCTGCACGAGTTCGACGTAGCGGCCGATGCCGTGCTGCTCGTGCACGACGTGGTCGCCGGCCTTGAGCTCCAGCGGGTCGATGGTGTTGCGCCGCCGGGCCGGCATCTTGCGCATGTCGCGGGTGGAGGCGCCCCGGCCGCCGGAGATGTCGTTCCCGGTGAGCAGGGCGAACTTCGACGCCTCGTCGGTGAAGCCGTGGTTGAGCGCGCCGCAGGTGACCAGGACGGTGCCCGGCTTCGGCGCCTCGTCGACGCGGTCGGTGAGGGTCGCGCCGAGCCCGGCGTCGTGCAGCACCTGCACGGCCCGCTGGGCGGGACCCTTGCCCTCGAAGACCAGGGCGGCGGCCCAGCCGTCGCCGGTCCAGCGCTTGAGGTCGTCGACGACCCGGGCGGTCTCGCCGTGATAGAGCGGGGTGGGCTGGGCCGACAGGGTCACCGCGATGCTGTCGTCGGGGGCGACCGCCGCCTCGTCGGGGGCGTCCTCCCAGGGCTGGGTCTGCGCCGGCTCGGCCTCGGTGAGCCCGAACGGCGAGAGCGTCCACCAGGGTTGACGCAGCCGGGCGGCGGTGGCGCGTACCTCGGCGAGGGTCTTGAACGCCACGGCGCCGACGTCGACGGGGGCCTGTCCACCGGCGGCGGCCGCGGCCCAGCCGGCCTGGAGGAACTCGTCGGAGGTGCGGACCAGGTCGTGCGCCCGGGTGCGGATGCGCTCGGGGTCACAGAGCAGCACGTGGGTGCCGGCGGGCATGGTGTCCAGCACCAGCTCCAGTGAGTCCGGCCCGATCAGCACCGGCGCCAGCGACTCCATCCCCTCCACCGGGATGCCCTCGGCGACCTTCTCCAGGATCTCCGCCAGCTCGGGGTGCGCCTGCGCGAGCGCCGCGGCGCGTTCCCGGACCTCCGGGGTGAGCAGCAACTCCCGACAGGGCGGGGCCCAGAGCGCCGGTACGGCTTCGATGGTGCGCTGGTCGGCGACGGCGAAGGTACGGATCTCCTCCACCTCGTCGCCCCAGAACTCGACCCGCGACGGGTGCTCGTCGGTCGGCGGGAAGACGTCGAGGATGCCGCCGCGCACCGCGAACTCGCCGCGCTTGGTGACCAGGTCGACTCGCGCGTACGCCAGGTCGGTCAGGCGCCGCGCGATCCCCTCCAGCTCCGCCTCGCCGCCGGTGGCCAGCTGCACCGGCTCCAGGTCGCCGAGCCCTTTGAGCTGGGGTTGCAGCACCGACCGGACCGGCGCGACCACCACCCGCAGCGGGCCGCCGCTTCCGGTCGCCTGCGGGTGTGCCAGCCGGCGCAGCACCGCCAGCCGCCGGCCGACGGTGTCGGAGCGGGGCGAGAGGCGCTCGTGCGGCAGCGTCTCCCAGGACGGGTAGACCGCGATCTGGCCGGCGGGGAGCAGATCCGCCAGGGCGGCCGCCAGGTCGTCGGCCTCCCGGGTGGTGGCGGTCACCGCGAGCACCGGGTGCCCGGCGCCGCCCGAGTCGACGTCGGCGGCGACAGCCGCCACCGCGAACGGGCGCAGCGCCACCGGCGCGGTCAGGTCCAGGCCGTCGACCTGCGCGGCGCCGGAGCGGGCCAGATCACGGGTACGGGTGAACGCCGGGTCACCGAGGGCGGCGGCGAGCAGTCCGGTGAGCGCAGTCATGGTCCCTTTCCAGCGGATCGGCACACGCCGACCACCCCGCGTCCGGGACGGACGGGGGGTGCGGGTCGACCCTGCCAGCGTATCCCCGGCCCGGCGGGACAGTCGACGGGAAACCCCTTGCCGCGCGGCATTGCCGCCCTGATGATCGGCTGCATGGATCAGTGGCGGGCCCGGTTCGACGCGGAAGTGACCTTCGCCAACGGCGGCGGACTGCGCACGGAGGGGTTCCGGCTCGACCTGCCCGGCCCGGAGATCGACGACGCGCAGTTGGCGGCGCTCTTCGTCCGGCACCTGGGTCTGCTGATGGTGGCCGGGGTCGAGATCAGCAACAAGAAGATCATCGCCGAGGCGCACAAGGGCGGCAGAGGAGTGCCCGCAGCGCCAACCGGACGGCGGCTGGTGGAGCTGAGCCACGTCCTCCGCGACGGCATGGTCACGCTGCCCGGATTCCCGCCGCCCCGCATCAGCGACTGGCTGACCTGGGAGGCGTCCCGCGAGCGGTACGCCGCCGGAGTCGAGTTCCACATCGCCCGCATCGACATGATCGCCAACACCGGCACCTACCTCGACACTCCCGCGCACCGCTGGCCCGGCGCCGCGGACCTGGCCGCCACGCCGATCGAGCGCCTCGCCGACCTGCCCGGCATCGTCGTGCGGATGCCCGCCGGGGTACGGGCGATCGACCGGCTACTGCTGGCGCCGTACGAGGTGGCGGGGCGGGCGGTGCTGCTGCAGACCGGCTGGGACGTGCACTTCGGCACCCCGGAGTACGCCTCGCCGGAGCACCCGTACCTGACCGACGACGGCGCGCGGTGGCTGGTCGAGGCCGGCGCGGCCCTGGTCGGCATCGACTCGATCAACATTGACGACATGAGTCCGGCCGCAAATGGTCGACGCCCCGCGCACAGCGCCCTGCTGGCGGCCGGCATCCCGATCGTGGAACACCTGCGTGGACTCGACGCGCTACCGCCGGAGGGGTTCCGCTTCACCGCCGCCCCGCCGATGGTCCAGGGGATGGGCACCTTCCCGGTGCGCGCCTTCGCCGTCGTGGACGGCTGACACTCACACACATCGATCAGTGGAGCAGGCCATGATTCCGGTAGAGCCAGTCCAGCCCTCGCCTCAGCCGCGACCGGGCGGGTCCGCACCGGCCGGCCGTACGGCGCCGCTCGTACTGACTGTGCGGAAGCGGATCCCCCACGACATGCCCTTCTCCGTCCGCATCGATTCCGTCAAGGCCGTCCTGCCGGTCGTGGGACTCCATGCCTTGGTGCTGATAGGGCCCGGGTTGTTCACGGACGGCGATACCGCGGAAGAGCTTCGCGAAGCCCTCTTCCGGACGATGCGGAACTCATGGCTGGTCTTGGCTCTCATACTCTTCATGGCGTTGGCCACGCGGGTGCCGACGCTGGCGGTCGGCCCCGCAGGCATCTGGTGGCAGTCCAGCTTCGGCCGCGCAGTGCACCTGCCCTGGGACGGTGTCGCGCTCGTGCAGCGCCGCTCCGGCTGGTTGATCGACTCACTCATTCTGCGACCACAGCTCGACCGCTTTCCCGACGCGGTGTCCGTCTTGACCCGCCGGGAGCTGTGGTTGTTCCGGCGTTACGGAATCCGGATCCCGCTGTACCAGCTCGACAGATCGCCCGCGGAGATCCTGACTGCGATCCCCTACTACAGCCGCGACCGCTGCCGGGTCTCCGGTTAGGGGCTGTCGGCGCGGCCGACACCGGTGACTGCCGGGCCGCCATCTGCTTCTATGGCGAACATGAATACGTCCGGCCCGACGAGGGCCTCACGCATCCCCGAGACCGAGCCGTTCACCGTACGGTTCCTCCCGAGCCGGGCGCACACCATGCTGCGGGGGACGCTGCTGGTGATGGCGGCGGTGACGCTCGGCCTGCTCGGCGCGGTGGTCATCGTCGGCCTGACAGTCGCGGCGCCGGAGAACCGGCTCGTGCTGCTGCTCTCCTCCGCATTCTGCGGCGGCTCGATCATGCTCGCCCTGCTGGTCGTCGCCCGCAACATGTGGCCGCTCGCCACCGGCGTACCACTGCTGGCTGTGGGGCCGGACGGCATCTGGACCAGGACCCGGATGAGCGGACCCGGCGCGGTCTGGCTGCCCTGGTCCTCCGTCGCGCAGATCTCCATGCAGCAGGTTGGCAACGTGGCCGCGCTCAGGATTCAGCCGGTGGATCCGCATGGCGGGGGTCGCAAGAGTGCCCCGCGCGCCGGGTACATCACCGCGACGCGCTTCACCGACAGAAGTGCCGACGAGATCGCCGCCGCGATCACGCACTTCAGCGCGGGCCGCTGTCCTCTCGGCTGGCAGCCGCCCCGACCGGTGACCACATGATCGTGGCACTGTCGTCGTACCCTGTCTCCCTTCTCGACACCACCCTCGCCTGGAGCTCCCCGTGACAGTTCCGCACGCCCCGCAGCCCGGCTGGCAGCCCCCGAACGGCGGCTATCCCCCGCCCGGCCCCGGGCCACAGCAGCAGGCCGGATTCCCACAGCAGCAGGCCGGATGGCCGCAGCCGCAGGCCGGCTTTCCGCAGCAGCAGGGCGGGTGGCAGCCGCCGCAGGCCGGGCAGCAGGCGCCCTACCCCGGCGGGTATCCCGCGCCGCAGGGTCAGGTCCCCGGTCAGCACGGCGGATTCGCCCCGCCGCCCCCGGTGACCAAGCGAATCCCTGAAGACCTGCCCTTTGTCGTACGCCCGAACGCACTGAAGCGCAGCCTGATCGTGGGCGCCTTCCTCGCGGTCGTCGTGCTTCCGCTCCTCCTCTGCGTCGGCGGACTGGTGTCGGCGACCGACGGGGAGGCCCTTCAGTCGCTCATCGTTCCGATGCTTCTGCTGATCCTTGTCGTGGCGACCCTCGCTGTGCAGGTGTGGATGGTGGCCTCGGGTGGGCCGGTACTCGCGCTCTCACCGGCCGGCCTCTGGATCAAGACCCGGCCGACCCGGGGTCAGGCGATCTGGCTGCCCTGGGAGGCTGTCGCCCACATTTCGCGACGCCGCTGGAGCATGGAGAAGATGCTCGTGGTCAAGGCCCGGGACCCCCGCGCGGACAGCAACCTCGGCGGCTACACCGCCCTGGACGCGAGCATCGTGAAGCTCTTCTTCGGCTCCGGTTTCACCGCCACCCTGAACTTCGCCGACAAGCCGGAGGCGGAGATCATGGCCGCGGTGCAGCACTTCAGCGCCGGCCGCTGCCCGATCACCTGGTGACACCCGGGCCGACGGCTCCCGGGGCCGGTTCCGACAGGTGATCGATGCCGCAGAGCCGCTGAGCCGGATCCGGTCTGCGGCTAGGCTCCGATCAGGCGGGTGGGCCGTCGACGGCGGAGGATGATCTGTCCGGCGCCGCTGCCCCACCGGCCCGCGACGCCGGACAACGCTGTCCTCCGCCTCTCGACCTAGGAGCGCACGGTGACCGACCGGCCCCACGACCACCCCGACCCGCAGCCGGAGACCGACCCGGAAGCTCCGCTGTCGGAGACCGAAGCGCGCGACGCCGCGATGCGCGCCGACATCCGGCGGTTGAGCACCCTGCTCGGGCAGACCCTCGCCCGGCAGGAGGGGCCGCCCCTGCTGGATCTCGTCGAAGAGGTCCGCACCCTGGTACGGACCGACCCGCCGGCCGCAGCGACGCGGCTCGCCGGGCTGAGCGTGGTCAACGGGACCAAGCTGGCGCGGGCCTTCTCCACCTACTTCCACCTGGCCAACATCACCGAGCAGGTGCACCGCTCCCGTGACCTGCGCCGGCGGCGGGCCGCCCACGGCGGCTGGCTGGACCAGACGGCCGCGATGATCGCCGAACGCGGCGTACCGGCCGATGAGATCGCCGCCGCGGCCCGGCGGCTGGCGGTCCGGCCGGTCTTCACCGCCCACCCCACCGAGGCCGCCCGCCGGTCGATCCTGACGAAGCTGCGGGCCGTCGCCGACGAACTCGACGCCGAGACCGCCGCTGCGATCCTCTACGGCGCCACCGACGAGGAGCCGACGAACCGCCGCCTCGCCGAGCTGCTCGACCTGCTCTGGCAGACCGACGAGCTGCGGCTGGACCGCCCGGACCCCACCGACGAGGCCCGCAACGCCATCTACTACCTGCGCGACCTCTACGCCGACGCCGCCCCGCAGGTCCTCGACGACCTGGCCGCCACCCTGCGCCGGCTCGGCGTGGAGACCCCACCGACCGGCCGCCCGCTGACCTTCGGCACGTGGATCGGCGGCGACCGCGACGGCAACCCCTTCGTCACCCCCCGCGTCACCCACGACGTGCTGATCATCCAGTTCGAACACGGGATCCAGTCCGCCGAACGGGCGATGGACGAGCTGATCAAGGAAATCTCGGTCTCGCGGCGGTTGCGCGGGGTCTCGCTGGACCTCTCCGCGAGCCTCGCCGCCGACCTGGACGTCCTCCCCGAGGTCGCGGCCCGGTTCCGCCGGGTCAACGCCGAGGAGCCGTACCGCCTCAAGGCGCGCTGCATCAAGGCCAAGCTGGCCAACACCCGGGCCCGGCTGCGCGACCGCACCGCACACGTGCCGGGCCGGGACTACCTCGGCAACCGCGAGCTGATCGCCGACCTCGAACTGATGCGCGCCTCGCTGGCCCGCAACTCCGGTCAGCTCACCGCCGTCGGCCGGCTCGCCTCGGTGATCCGTACGATCTCGGCGTTCGGCCTGCAACTGGCGACCATGGACATCCGCGAGCACGCCGAGGCGCACCACACCGTGCTGGCCCAGTTCTATGCCGCCGTCGGCGAGGTCACCGACTATCCGGCGCTGAGCCGGCTGGAACGCGCCAAGCTGCTCGCCGACGAGCTGGCCGGACGCCGCCCGCTCGCCGGTGTGGACACCCCGCTCTCCGAGAGCGCCCGCAAGACCTTCGACGTCTTCACCACCATCCGCACCGCCCAGGAGCAGTTCGGCCGGGACGTGATCGAGTCGTACATCATCTCGATGACCCTCGGGGTGGACGACGTCCTCGCCGCGGTGGTGCTGGCGCGCGAAGCCGGGCTGGTCGACCCGCACAGCGGCCGGGCCCGCATCGGCTTCGTGCCGCTGCTGGAGACCCCCGCCGAGCTGGACGCCGGCGGAGAGCTGCTCGACCAGCTGCTGGCCGTGCCGGCGTACCGGTCGCTGGTGACCGCCCGCGGTGACGTGCAGGAGGTGATGCTCGGCTACTCCGACTCCAACAAGGAGGCCGGCATCACCACCAGCCAGTGGTCGATCCACCGTGCCCAGCGCGCGCTGCGCGACGTGGCCGCCCGGCACGGCGTACGGCTGCGGCTCTTCCACGGCCGGGGCGGCACCGTCGGCCGTGGTGGCGGGCCGACGCACGAGGCGATCCTGGCCCAGCCGTACGGCACCCTGGACGGGGCGATCAAGGTCACCGAGCAGGGCGAGGTCATCTCCGACAAGTACAGCCTGCCGTCGCTGGCCCGGGAGAACCTGGAGCTGACCCTGGCGGCGGTGCTGCAGAGCGCGCTGCTGCACACCACCCCGCGCCAGCCCGCCGAGGCGCTGCAGCGCTGGGACGGCGCGATGAACGTCGTCTCCGACTCCGCCTACCGGGCGTACAGGGAACTGGTCGAGGACCCGGACCTGCCCGCGTACTTCTGGGCGGCGACCCCGACGGAGCTGCTGGGGGCGCTCAACATCGGCTCCCGCCCGGCGAAGCGCCCCAACACCGGCGCCGGACTGGCCGGGCTGCGGGCGATCCCGTGGGTCTTCGGCTGGACCCAGACCCGCCAGATCGTCCCCGGCTGGTACGGCGTCGGCTCCGGCCTGGCCGCCGCCCGTGCCGCCGGGCTCGACGAGGTGCTCGCCGAGATGCACGGCGGCTGGCACTTCTTCCGCACGTTCCTGTCGAACGTGGAGATGATGCTGGCCAAGACCGACCTGGAGATCGCGCGGCGCTACGTCGAGTCGCTGATGCCGAAGAACCTGCACCCGATCTTCGCCAAGATCGAGGCGGAGTACGAGCTGACCCGGCGCGAACTGCTGGCGATCACCGGCGAGTCCGAGCTGCTGGAGAACAACCCGGTGCTGCGCCGGACCCTGGCGGTGCGCGACACCTACCTGCAGCCGCTGCACCACCTGCAGGTGGCGCTGCTGCGGCAGTACCGCGACTCCGGCGCGGTCAACCGGGCCGTCATCACCGCCCCCGGCGGGCGGCGCGCACCCAGCGACGGCACCGCCCTGGAACGGGCGCTGCTCACCACGGTCAACGGCATCGCCGCCGGGATGCGCAACACCGGCTGAAACGCCGACGGGCCCCGCGGCATCAGCCGCGGGGCCCGTCGGGCGTCGCTGTCGTCGTGGCCTGAACCAACCGTGACCTGAACCAACCGTGGCCGGGGTCCGCCTTGGCCGGGATATCAGCCGTGGCCGGGGTCAGAAGTCGCCGAAGCCGCCGCCACCGAAGTCGCCACCGCCGAAGTCACCGCCACCGAAGTCACCGCCGGCAAAGTCGCCGCCCATGTCGCCGCCACCCATGTCCCCGCCACCCATGTCGCCCATGCCGGCGGCCTCCGCGCCGTAGCCGGGGTCGTGGAAGGCCGGCGAGAAGAGAGCGTCGGCGATCAGCATGCCGCCGAGCACGCCGGCGCCGGCACCGAGCGCCGTCTTCCACCACGGCGTCGAGTACCAGCCGGCCGGCACCGGGCGGCCCTGCATCCGGCCACCCGGGTAGTAGTAGGGGGTGCCGGCGCCAGGCTGCGGGCCGGCGCGGAAGGTCTGCCCCTGCACGTCGACCGTCCGCTCCCGGGTGATCGCTCCGGCGCCCTGCGCGGCGGCCAGCGGCGGCAGCTCCGGGCCCGGGTCGATCCCCATCGCCGTACGCGCCGCACGCGTGTACGCCAGCCCCTCCAGCGCGGTCTCCCGCGCCAGCTCGTACTGGCGGATCGTGCGCGCCTGCTCCAACTGGGAACCGGCGGCGTTGTAGCGCTCACCGGCGTCGACCAGCGCCTGGCGTACCGCCGGGTCCTCGTTGCCGCCGAGGTTCATCACCTGACCGCCGAGGCGCTCGTACCAGCGCTGCGCGTCGGCACGCGCGTCGGCCAGCGCCCGTTCCTGCCGAGCGGCGCTGTCCCGCCGCCAGTAGAGCAGGAAACCCACGAACATCGCCACGAGTACGAGCAGCAGTAGGTACTTCATGGCGCAACGGTACCCGAGCAGCCAAAACCGCATTCCTGTCAAAGAACTGGCAGTGGGGCCGACGCGGTCGCCGTGCCGCCGGTCGTACCCGTTTGGCATGCTTCGCGGCATGACTGCTTCGACGGTGGCTGTGGTGCTCCTCTGTCTGGCTGCCGGCGTCGCGCTCGGCTGGTTCGCCGCCCACGCCCAGCAGGCAAGCCGGATCGCCCGGCTGGAGGCGACGCTGCAGGCCGCCCGGGACGGCGAGGGGCGGTTGGAGCAGTCGATGCGGGCCTTGAACTACGAGGCGACCGCCCAGTCGCAGGAGGCGGTGGCCCGGGCGGTCGCGCCCCTGCACGAGACGCTGCTGCGCTACGAGAAGCGCGTCACCGAGCTCGAACGCGACCGGGTCGACGCCTACGCCGAGCTGCGCGAGCAGGTCCGCTCCATGGGGGCGGTCTCGGGCGAGCTGCGCACCGAGACCAAGCAGCTGGTGGCGGCGCTGCGCGCACCGCAGGTCCGCGGCCGCTGGGGTGAGCACCAGCTGCGCCGCATCGTCGAGGCGGCCGGGATGCTGGAGCACTGCGACTTCACCGAGCAGGTAACCGCCACCGCGGACGACGGCCGCACGATCCGCCCCGACCTGATGGTACGCCTGCACGGCGGCCGGTCGGTGGTGGTCGACGCCAAGGCCCCCTTCGAGGCGTACCTGACCGCCATGGAGGCGCGCGACGAGCGCAGCCGGGACAACCTGCTCGACTCGCACGCCAAGCACCTGCGCGGTCACGTGGAGGCGCTGGCGGCAAAGAACTACTGGGCGGCCTTCGATTCCACACCGGAGTTCGTGGTCCTCTTCGTACCGGCCGATCCGTTCCTGGACGTGGCACTGCAGCGCGATCCGACGCTGCTGGAGCACGCCTTCAGCCGCAACGTCGTGCTCGCCACCCCGGCGACCCTGGTCGCGCTGCTGCGTACGGTGGCCTACTCCTGGCGGCAGGAGGCGCTGGCGCACAACGCCGAGGCCGTGCACCGCCTCGCCCGGGAGCTCTACGGACGCCTCGCCACCCTCGGCGAGCACGTCGGCAAGCTCGGCACGTCGCTGGGCGGGGCGGTGACCGCGTACAACAGGGCGGTCGGTTCGCTGGAGTCGCGGGTGCTGGTCAGCGCCCGCAAGCTCGGCGAGCTGGGTGTTTCCGACACGGAGCTGCCCACCCCGGCCCAGCTCGAGGTGGCGCCGCGCCAGCCGCAGTCCCCGGAGCTGACCTCCTAGACCCGGCCACGGACTCGCCCGGGGTCGTTGCGGCGGCGCCGACCCGTCGCGGAGGGCACGGTCGTGCGACCGGCCCCATTACCGGTATCCGGCCGACTGCCGCATCATCCGTTCGCCGAATTGCGGTGAACCGATCGACGGCGTCGAAGCCACGACAGGTTGATCATCCACACCGGCCGATGGAGTAATCACGATGTTCATCGATACTCACAACGACGAGTGGCCCGGATCATGTCACGGGCAGGTCACAACGGACCTTCAGGTAGTGACACAAACGGGCGATAGCGCGAAAGATTCGCTTCACACGTGCCCTGCAATTCGGGCCCTGTTCTCTGGAGGAAGAGAACGTGAGTAGACCCCACAAGCGGAAGCGCATTTCCGCAGCGCTCTTCGCGTCAGTTCTGGCCACCGGCGCCATGACCGTCGCCGGCGCCACCCCCGCCGGCGCAAACCAAGACAGCGAGACCGAGGCTCCCAAGCAGAGTGCAGCCGAGACGCTGGGCTCTCACGACATGGAGCTGCTCACCGAGGCCAAGGCCAAGAACGAGCAGTCGGTGACCCTGATCGTCGCCACCGAGGAGGGCAAGGCCGCCAAGGTCGCCGCCGACCTCGACAAGCTCGGTGGCACCGTCGACCGCCGCTTCGACACCATCGGCTACGTGCTCGCCGAGGTCCCGACCGGCAAGGTCCTCAAGGCCGCCGCGCTCTCCGGCGTCACCGCGATCGACCTCAGCGAGGTCATCAAGCTCGAGGACCCGAAGGTCGAAAGCAAGGGCGGCAAGGGCAAGGGATCCGGCCTTCCCGCCGGCACCGCCCCGGGCGCCAAGACCAAGGCGTCGAACCCGTTCATGCCGACCAACGAGATCGGCGCGGTCGACTTCAAGAAGAAGAACCCGTCGTACGACGGACGCGGCGTGACCATCGGCATCATGGACTCCGGTGTCGACCTGGACCACCCGGCGCTGGCGCAGACCACCACCGGCGAGCGCAAGATCGTCGACTGGGTGACCGCCACCAGCCCCGGTGAGGACGCCTCCTGGCGCCCGATGAACAACCAGGTCACCGGCCCGACGTTCACCGTCGTCGGCGCCACCTGGACCGCCCCGGCCGGCCAGTGGCGCTTCAACACCTTCAGCGAGAGCATCACCACCGGCAGCGACATCGGCGGTGACGTCAACCGCGACGGTGACACCAACGACAGCTTCGGCATCATCTACGACGCCGAGAGCCACGACATCATCGTCGACGCCAACCAGAACCGCGACTTCACCGACGACGCCGTGATGCGGCCGTACAACGAGCGTTACGACGTCGGCCACTTCGGCACCGACAACCCGGCCACCGATGTGCGCGAGCAGCTGCCCTTCGTTGTCGAGTACCGCGAGGACGTGCCGACCAACATCGGCCCGGTCGACTACGTCAACATCGGCATCGTCTCCAGCTCGCACGGCACGCACGTCGCCGGCATCACCGCCGCCAACGACATGTTCGGCAACCGCGACTTCGACGGCGCCGCCCCCGGCGCGAAGCTCGTCTCCAGCCGGGCCTGCACCTTCGCCGGCGGCTGCACCTCCGCGGCGCTCACCACCGGCATGGCCGACCTGGTGATCAACCGCGGCGTCGACGTCATCAACATGTCGATCGGTGGTCTGCCGGCGCTCAACGACGGCAACAACGCCCGCGCGATCCTCTACAACAACCTGATCGAGCAGTACGGCGTGCAGATGTTCATCTCCGCCGGCAACTCGGGCCCGGGTATCAACACCATCGGCGACCCGTCGGCGGCGAGCGATGTCGTCAGCGTCGCGGCGAGCGTCAGCAAGGACACCTGGCTGTCCAACTACGGCTCGGCGGTCCGCAAGGAGAACAACCTGTTCAACTTCTCCTCGCGTGGCCCGCGTGAGGACGGCGGCTTCAAGCCGAACATCTCCGCCCCCGGCTCGGCCGTCTCGCCGATCCCGATGTTCCTCGCCGGCGAGGGTCCGGTCGAGGCCGGCTACACCCTGCCCGCCGGCTACGGCATGTTCAACGGCACCTCGATGGCCTCCCCGCAGGCCGCCGGTGGCGCCGCGCTGCTCCTGTCGGCCGCCAAGGCGACCGGCAAGAACGCCGCTCCGGCCGCCCTGCGCCGGGCGATCTACAGCTCGGCCAAGCCGATCAAGGACGTCCCGACCTACGCCCAGGGCTACGGCATGTTCAACGTGCCGGACGCCTGGAAGCTGCTGAACCGGGGCGTCAAGACCGACCGCGCCTACACCTCCGACGCGCCGGTCTGCACCGTCCTCTCCGGTTTCCTGGCGACCCCGAACCGGGGCACCGGCCTCTACAACGACTGCGCCGCGACCGCGGGTGGTCAGAAGCCGGGCGAGCGCAAGACCTACCAGGTCAACGTCACCCGCACCAGCGGCCCGAAGCTCGCGGTGCTGCACACCGTCTCGCTGCGTGGCAACGACGGCACGTTCATCGCGCCGCCGTTGGTCTCCCTGCCGCTCAACAAGACCGTCAGCATCCCGGTGGTCGCCAAGGCCTCCGCCGGCGTCCACAGCGCCATCATGACGATCAACGACCCGCTGACCAGCACCATCGACTTCGAGGTGTCGCTCGTCGTCGTCGCCGCCAGCGAGGCCAAGGCCCCGGCGTACGACGTCAAGGCCTCCGGTTCGGTTGACCGCAACAGCTTCAAGTCGTACTTCGTCACGGTGCCCGAGGGTGCGAGCGCGCTTCAGGTGAACCTCTCCGGTATCGCCGACAGCTCGCAGACGCGCTTCATCGCCTTCAGCCCGCACGGCGTGCCGGTGGAGAGCACCTCCAGCCTCACCTGCTTCACCAACTTCTCCCCGGTCGAGACGTGCAACCCGCTCCAGCGCACGTACGCCAACCCGATGCCGGGCGTGTGGGAGATCGAGGTCGAGTCGCGGCGTACCTCGCCGCTGCTGGCGAACCCGTTCAAGCTGGACGCCAAGATCCTGGGCGTGACGGTAGAGCCGAGCGAGGTGCACCTGGACAGCGTGACCGCGGGTGAGGCGACCGAGGTCAGCTGGAACGTGACGAACTCGTTCGGCCCGGTCACGGTCTCCGGTCAGGGCGGCCCGCTCTCCAGCGTCCACGCCGAGCGGCCCACCATCACCGAGCTGACCCAGCAGCAGTTCGAGGTGACGATCCCGGCGGGCACCACCAGCTTCACCGCCAAGATCGGCAACACCTCGAACCCGGGCGCCGACCTGGACATCTTCGTCTACCTGGGCTCCACGCTGGTGGCGTACCAGGCCGACGGTGACTCCGAAGAGGCGGTCACGCTGACCAACCCGACGCCGGGCACGTACACCATCGAGGTGGACGCGTACTCGGTCGACGGTGCCGGTGGCACCACCGAGTACGACTACAGCGACTCGATCGCCAACCCGGCCTTCGGTTCGCTGACCGCCGCGGGCGGCTCGGTCACCCTGGCCAACGGCGAGAGCGCCACGCTCACCGCCACGGTCGTGGCCAACTCGGCCATCGCCGGTCGCACCATCGCCGGTGAGCTGGCCGTTGTCACCTCCGACGGCGCGGTCGTCGGACGCGGCACGGTCACCATCGGTGCGGTGAACTGACGCACTGACGCAACAGGCACGGCGCCCGTCCCCAGGTTGGGGGCGGGCGCCGTGTCGTTTGCGCTGAGTGTCGTGACCGGCCGGGCATCCCGTGGCCGGCCGGCGTCTCCTGACGGGCAGGCCGCGGTGCCGGCGCTCAGGAGCGCTTGGCGCTCTCCACCACGAACGGGGTGCCCTGCTGACAGGTGGTGATCAGGTCGGGCTGGGCCTGGCCGGTGACAGTCACCCGCGCGCCGGGCTTGAGCACGTCGCCCGGGCCGCCGAGCAGCAGGTACGAGTCGAGCAGCAGGCAGCCCGGCTCCACGCCGGAGCTGACCGTGCCGGTGAGGGTGAGCAGCCCCGGCGTGACGCTCCTGTCCGGACGTGGCGATTTCTTGCCCGGCCCCGACGGGATGCCGAGGGTCGGGTCGGCCGGGGAGGGCGTCACCGGGGTCGGCTCGCTCGGGGTCGGCTCGGCCGGAGTTGTCACCGTGCCTCCGCTCGGGGTCGGGGTGGGATCGGTCGCGGCGTCTCCGGGGGCGCAGGCGCCCAGCGCGAGAGCGGCGACGAGGGTGGGGACCGCGAACCGCAGCGTCTTCATGTCGGGTTGGACGCCGCGGCGGCGCGATCCGTTCCCGGGTTCCATCACTCAGCCACGGGCCGCGGCGGCGGCCTTCATGTCGCGGCGCAGCTCCTGCGGCAGGGAGAAGGTCAGCCGCTCGTTGGCGGTGATGATCTCCTCGACCTCGGTGAAGCCGTGCCCGGCGAGGCGCTGCAGCACCTCCATGACCAGCTCGTCGGGGACGCTCGCTCCGGAGGAGACGCCGACGGTGTTTGCGCCCTCCAGCCAGGCGTCGTCGATCTCGTGGGCGAAGTCGACGAGGTGGCCGGCGCGGGCGCCGGCGTCCATGGCGACCTCGACCAGGCGGACCGAGTTCGACGAGTTCCGTGAGCCGACCACGATCACCACGTCGCAGCTCGGCGCGATCTCCTTCATCACGTGCTGACGGTTGGAGGTGGCGTAGCAGATGTCGTCGCTGGGCGGGGACTGCAGCAGCGGCAGCCGCTGCTTGAGCCGGGCCACGGTCTCCATGGTCTCGTCGACGCTGAGCGTGGTCTGGGAGAGCCAGACGACCTTCTCAGGGTCGCGGACCTTGACCTGGTCGACGGAGTCCGGGCCGTCAACGAGCTGAATGTGGGCGGGGGCCTCACCGGCGGTGCCGATGACCTCCTCGTGCCCTTCGTGACCGATGAGAAGAATGTCGTAGTCCTCGGCGGCGAACCGCTTCGCCTCGTGGTGCACCTTCGTCACCAGCGGGCAGGTCGCGTCGATCGCCTTCAGTGAGCGCTCCTTGGCCTGCTCGTACACCTCCGGGGCGACGCCGTGCGCGGAGAAGATCACGGTGGAGCCCTCGGGGACCTCCTCGTTCTCCTCCACGAAGATCGCGCCCTGGCTCTCCAGGGTCTGCACGACGTGCTTGTTGTGCACGATCTGCTTGCGCACGTAGATCGGGGCGCCGTAGAGCTTGAGCGCCTCCTCCACTGTCTGCACGGCTCGATCGACGCCCGCGCAGTAGCCGCGGGGCTTGGCGAGGAGCACGCGCTTACCGGTCCGGGGGGTGGTCTGAGCCTCAGTCACCCGGCCATCCTACGTGCGATCGCATCCACCGACATCGGCCGCGGCGCGGCGACACCCACTTTCGATCATGGGCGGGCGGGGTGCCGGGACCGCGGAGATTGTCGGGCCGGGCCGTAGGCTGGCCGGGTGAGCGCAGCCGACGTGCCCCGCAGCAGCCCGGAAGAGCCCTGGCCGGTCCGGGTCGTCAGCCAGAAGGTCGGCGCCTGGATCGCCCGGCTCGGCTGGATCTGGGTGGACGGCCAGGTCGCGCAGATCAGCCGCCGCCCCGGCGCCGCCACCGTCTTCCTCACCCTGCGCGACCCGTCGGCGGACATCAGCTTCACCGTCACCACCAACCGGGACGTCCTCGACAGCGGCGCCCCGGAGCTCGCCCCCGGTGCCCGGGTGGTGCTGCACGCCAAACCGGACTTCTACGCCGGCCGGGGCACGCTGAGCCTGCGCGCCGACGAGATCCGGCAGGTGGGGCTCGGTGAGCTGCTCGCCCGGCTGGAGAAGCTCAAGAAGCTGCTCGCCGCCGAAGGGCTCTTCGACCGGGCCCGCAAGCGCCGCCCACCCTTCCTCCCCACCCGGATCGGCCTGATCACCGGCCGCGCCTCGGCCGCCGAGCGGGACGTACTCACCAACGCCCGCCGGCGCTGGCCCGCCGTGGAGTTCCGCACCGTCAACGTCGCGGTGCAGGGGCCGACCGCCGTACCGCAGATCATCGACGCGCTGCGGGCGCTGGAGGCCGACGAGAGCGTCGACGTGATCGTCATCGCCCGTGGCGGCGGCGGCATCGAGGACCTGCTGCCCTTCTCCGACGAGGCGCTCTGCCGGGCCGTCTTCGCCTGCCGCACCCCGGTGGTCAGCGCGATCGGGCACGAGACCGACACGCCACTGCTGGACTTCGTCGCCGACGTCCGCGCCTCCACCCCCACCGACGCCGCCAAGCGCCTCGTCCCCGACCTCGCCGAGGAGGTACGCGCCATCGGCCAGGCCCGCAGCCGGCTGGAACGGGCCGTACGCAACCTGGTCGACCGCGAGGAGCACCGGTTGACCGGGCTGCGCTCCCGGCCGGTGCTGGCCAGACCGGAGCTGATGGTCGACCAGCGCGGCGGTGAGGTGGCGCAGCTGCGCCAGCGCGCCGGGCGCTGCCTTCAGCACCGCCTCGGCGCGGCCGAGAACGACCTGCGCCACACCCTGGCCCGGCTCCGCGCGCTCTCCCCGGCCGCGACCCTGGAGCGCGGGTACGCCATCGTGCAGCGCGCCGACGGCCACGTGGTGCGCGCCGCCGCCGAGGTGACCAAGGGCGATCCGCTGCGGGTCCGGCTCGCCGACGGCGAGCTGAGCGCGACGGTGGACGGATGAGCGACGCCCGCCCCGGAGGCGAACCGGCCCAACAGCGGACCGGCAGAGGAACGACAGCCCGGCGGGCCGGCACGGACAGCGGCCCGGCAGGGAACAGTGACCGCAGCAGGATGGGATCAACGGATGGCTGAGGAGAAGACCGAGCCGCTCAACTACGAGCAGGCCCGGGCCGAGCTGGCGACGATCGTCGAGCGGCTGGAGGCCGGCGGCACCTCACTGGAGGAGTCGCTGGCGCTCTGGGAGCGGGGCGAGCGGCTGGCCGACATCTGCCAGCGCTGGCTCGACGGGGCCCGGGAGCGCATCGACGCCGCCCGCCAGGCCCGCACGGAGTCCTGAGCACGACCACCGTGGGCGCAAATGGTGCGGGGCGGGCCGATGGCCCGCCCCGCACCCGTGCGAGTCTCGCTCAGGCGAGCTTCTGGTAGAACTCCTCGTCGGCCTCGACCACGTCGGCCGCCGGCGGCGCCTGGATGCCGGTGACGGAGCCGAAGTCGGAGTAGACCATCTTGATGTCCTGGGCCGGCAAGTCCCCGGCCGCGGGCATCTGCATCCCGAACTCGACCAGGCGCCCCTGGTCGTCGATCTTGGCAGTGAACGGGAGCTTGGTGGCCTGGTCACCCAGGGCCTCGATGGTGTCCTTGTCGACCAGCTGCATCTCACCGGCCTTGGTGACGTCGATCGTGCCGCTGTAGGCGCCCTCGCCGGTCTTCTGCACCTCGACGATGCTGTTCATCAGCGCCTTGCTACCGACCGGGTCCGCCTCACCCTTCTTCAGGATCATGCTGGAGGAATCCGGCACCTTCTTGGTGTCGACGTGGTGGAACTTGCCGGCCGTCGGGTTGGCGTCGGCGCCCAGGCCCTGGATGTCCAGCCGGATCCAGCCCTCCTCGCCGATGAAGATGTACTCCATCTCCATCGCGAAGCCCTGCGCCGCGTCTCCGATGGTCATGGAGATGTGGGCGCTGTTGCTGGGCATGTGGACGGCGCCCTCGCCCTTCACCTGGTCACCGGTGAGGGTGTACCGGAAGTCCCCGGACTCCAGGGCGTTCGTGGCCTCGACCAGGGCCTGCTTCGGGTCGGCCGGGATCGCCGCTTCCTTCTTGGCATCGCCGGAGCCGTCGGTGGCGTCCGAGCCGCAGGCGGCGAGGGCGGGGATGAGCAGAGCGGCGGCCAGCAGGCCGACACGGCGTCGCATATTCAACGCGAGGATCTCCAAGTCGTATCCGGCACGGGGTGTGCCGAGGGGGAAGTACGCCGAGGAGAGTACCGCTCAAGGTCAACTATGCGTGCGCGTTTCGCCCGCCCGCCCTCAACTGTGGGCCTGGGCCAGCTCCCGCAGCTCCGCGTCGGGCGCCGAACCGACCACGACGACCGTCAGTTCCGGGGTCAGCAGCACGTACGCCTGCTCGTTGCGGCGCGCCGAGTAGAGCTGCCACGTCTCGTCGGCGAGGACCACCTGCCCCTGCGGCTTGGCGCTGTCGGTCAGCTCGGTACGCAGCAGCTGGTCGGCCGGGGCGTTGCTCTGCACCACCTGCACCCCTTCGCCGTCCGGGCTGAGGTAGCCCACGCGCAGCGTCACACCCGCCTCCTCCGACCGGGACCGGGCGGTCAGGGTGCGCCACTCGGTGCTCAGATCGACCGGCTCCCGCACGGCCAGCCCGGCGGTGCGGGCCTGCGCCACCGCCTCGGTCGGATCCACGACATTCGGCTCCTCGCCGCCGAGGACGAACCGGGAGAAGCCCATCAGCAGCGCGATCGGGATCAGCAGGACCAGCAGCGACATCGCCATGTCCTTCGGCGACCGGGTGGACCGGCCCTCCTCGACCACCTCCACGGGGGTGCCGTCCGGGGCCGCCCCGCTCGCGGCGGCGGAGGGCTCGGAGGTCACCGGGGCGGACGTGCCGGCCGGAACGCGGTCATGCTGCACAGGGTCCACGCGCCCATTGTTCCAGCTCGCTCCGGCCCCGCCGCGTGCCCCCGCCGGGGGCGGGGTTCCGGTCACGTTCGGCTCGGATCATGGTGACCTGACACCCCGTCCGGCGCGGAATCAGCCACCATGTGAGGATCTGAGCCAGGCTGGCCGCGGCTGACGCCGTACTCCGCCGGGCCACCCCGCAGTGACGCGAGGAGGAGCCGTACATGACGAGCAGGACGCGCATTCCGCAGAACCTGGACCGCAACCTGGCCCTGGACCTGGTCCGGGTGACCGAGGCCGCGGCGATGGCCGCCGGCCGCTGGGTGGGTCGCGGTGACAAGGAAGGCGGGGACGGCGCGGCTGTCGACGCCATGCGAAAGCTGATCAACTCGATCCCGATGGACGGGGTCGTCGTGATCGGCGAGGGCGAGAAGGACAACGCCCCGATGCTCTACAACGGCGAAGCAGTCGGTGACGGCAGCGGCGCGAAGGTGGACGTCGCGGTCGACCCGGTCGACGGCACCACCCTGATGAGCAAGGGCATGCCGAACGCCCTGGCGGTGCTCGCCGTCGCCGAGCGGGGTGCGATGTTCGACCCGAGCGCCGTGTTCTACATGGAGAAGCTCGCCGTCGGCCCCGACTACGCCGACGTGATCGACATCTCCGCCGGGGTCGGCGAGAACCTGCGCCGCATCGCGAAGGTCAAGAAGACCAGCGTCTCCGAGGTGACCGTCACCGTCCTCGACCGGCCGCGCCACAACGACCTGGTCGCCCAGATCCGCAAGGCCGGGGCGAACATCCGGTTCATCTCCGACGGCGACATCGCCGGCGCCATCGCCACCGCCCGCGCCGGCACCGGCATCGACGTGCTGATGGGCATCGGCGGCACGCCGGAGGGAATCATCGCGGCCTGCGCGCTCAAGTGCATGGGCGGCGCGGTGCAGGCCAAGCTCTGGCCGACCGACGACGCCGAACGGCGCAAGGCGATCGACGCCGGCCACGACCTGGACCGGGTACTCGCCACCGACGACCTGGTCACCGGGGACAACTGCTTCTTCGTCGCCACCGGCGTCACCTCCGGGGACCTGCTCAAGGGTGTGAGCTACCAGTCGGGCGGGGCGTACACGCAGTCGATCGTGATGCGTTCCAAGAGCGGCACCATCCGGGTCATCGACTCGTACCACCGGCTCGAGAAGCTGGCGCTCTACTCGGCGATCGACTTCGACGGTCGTCCCCTGGCCGAGCAGGAGTGACACACACCGGCGCGACCGCCGCGCCGGTCCTGACCCCGGCCCGCCGGGCGCTCGGGGTCGGCCTGGCGGTCGCCTCGGGCGTCGCCGTCGCCGCCCAGTCGCGCGTCAACGGCGAACTCGGCGTACGGCTGCAGGACGGCATCGCCGCGGCGCTGGTCTCCTTCGGCGTCGGCCTGCTGGTGCTCGCGGTGCTGGTGCCGGCCCTGCCCGGCGGGCGGCGCGGGCTGCGCATGCTGCGCCGCGCTCTGACCGAGGGGACGTTGCGCCCCTGGCAGTGCCTCGGTGGTCTCTGCGGCGCGCTCCTGGTCGCCACCCAGGGGCTGACCGTCGGTGTGCTCGGGGTCGCTGTCTTCACCGTCGCCGTCGTGGCCGGGCAGTCCGCCAGCAGCCTCGTCGTCGACCGTTTCGGCATCGGCCCCGGCGGGGCCCAGCCGGTCACCGGCGCCCGGCTGGCCGGGGCGGTGCTGACCGTGCTGGCGGTCCTGCTGGCCGTCGGCGACCGGCTCGCCGACCCGGCCGCGCTGGCCCTCGCGGCGCTGCCGCTGCTCGCCGGGCTCGCCGTGGCCTGGCAGCAGGCGGTCAACGGGCGGGTCGGCATCGCCGCGGGCAGTGTCCTGACCGCCACGCTGGTCAACTTCGCGGTCGGCACGGTGGGGCTGCTGGTGGTCTTCCTCGTCGACCTGGCGCTGCGCGGCAGGCCGGGTGGGGCTTTCCCGGCCGAGCCGTGGCTCTACATCGGCGGCCCGATCGGCATCGTCTTCATCGCCATCGCCGCCGCCGTTGTCCGCTTCACCGGGGTGCTGCTGCTGGGGCTTGCCACGATCTCCGGCCAGGTCCTCGGCGCGGTCGCAATGGACGTCGTCTTCCCCACCGCCGCCTCGCAGCCCGGCCCCCGGACCCTGCTCGGCACGGCGCTGACCCTGGTCGCGGTGCTCATCGCCGCGCTCGGCAGCCGCCGCTGACCAGCCGCCGCTGACCGGCCGCTGACCGGCCGCCGAGCACGCTGTGCCGCGATGCACTCGCGGTGCTGATCGTCGAAGGCCGCCGCCGAGGCGGCTTCCGGCACGGACAGCCGGGGACGGATCAGGTGCCGTCGGAGGAGTGGCCCGGGAAGAGGTGGGCGCTCGGGTCGATGACCACCGCGGCGTTGTTGACGGCCGTCGCCGCCTCACCGAAGCCGGTGGCGATCAGGCGCACCTTGCCCGGGTACTCGGTGATGTCGCCGGCGGCGAAGACCCTCGGCAGGTTGGTCGCCATGCTGCTGTCGACGAGAATGTTGCGTCGCTGCAGGTCGATCCCCCACTCGGCGATCGGTCCGAGGTCGGCGGTGAAGCCGAGCGCGGCGACCACACAGTCGACCGGGATCGTCTCCGGCTCCTCCCCGCGCACGACGATTTCCGCGCCGGTCACCTCGGTCTCGCCGTGCAGCCGCGTCACCTCGGCGTTGACCACGATGCGCACCGGCAGCTCCTGCACCCGGGCGACGCTGGCGGCATGGGCGCGGAACTTCTCCCGCCGGTGCACCAGCGTCACCGACCGGGCGAGCGGTTGGAGCGCCGCGGCCCAGTCGAAGGCGGAGTCGCCGCCGCCGACGATCAGCACGTCCTGACCAGCGAGGTCGGCCAGCCGGGGCACGAAGTAGACGATGCCGGTGCCCGAGAAGCTTTCGGCCGCGGGCAGTGGCCGGGGGCTGAAACTGCCGAGGCCGCCGGTGATGATCACGGCACCGCAGTCGAGCTGCTCGCCGTTGGAGAGGCCGAGCACGACGCGGCCGTCCACATGCGAGAGCTTCTCCGCCCGTACGCCCAGCCGGTACTCCGGGTCGAAGGGCGCGGCCTGCGTGACGAGGTTCGCCACCAGGTCCCGGCCCTTGATGGCGGGGATGCCGGCGATGTCGTGGATGAGCTTCTCCGGATACATCGCGGTGACCTGGCCGCCCGGCTCGGGCAACGCGTCGATCACCGTCACCGACAGGCCCCGGAAGCCCGCGTAGTAGGCGGCGAAGAGGCCGCTGGGACCGGCGCCGATGACGGCGACATCAATTTCCCGCATGGCCACCCAGCCACCTCTTCCGTATCCGATGATTCCGCACCGACCGTAGGTTGCCGCCAGGTTGTCCGGCAAGGAAATGTCACCCCGCGAGACGTCGATGGGCGTGGCCAGGCAGAAGGCCGCGACGACGACCGTACGACGGGGCAGGGCCGCGGGGCGCGGATTCGGCGATTCGCCGCGGCGGTCTAGAAGGGATCAGGCGCGGGGCGCGGGCGGCGGAAGAGCACCGCGGCGACCATCCCGCCCAGCAGGCCGAAGAGATGACCCTGCCAGGAGATCGGCTCGTCGGTGGGGAGCACCCCGACGAGTTGCCAGCCGTAGAGGAGCGCGACCAGCAGCACCACGCCGAAGTTCCACCAGCTGCGCTCGACGATGCCGCGGACCAGCAGCAGTCCGAAGTAGCCGAAGACGACACCGCTGGCGCCGACCACGATCGTGTTGGGGGAACCGGTGAACCAGACACCGAAGCCGCTAACCAGCACGATCACCAGCGTCGACCAGATGAAGCGTTTGACGCCGGAGGCGAGCACGAAGGTGCCGAGCAGGATCAACGGCACGCTGTTGCTGTAGAGGTGGTTGAAGCCGTGGTGCAGCAGCGGGCTGAAGAAGACCCCGTCGATGCCCTCGATTCGGCGCGGGATGATGCCGCCGGCGGCGTCGAGGTTGGCGTTCAGGCCGTAGTCGATCAGCTCGATGAGAAAGAGGAGGGGGACCACCGCGCACATCGCCACGAAGGCCCGCCCCAGCGAGGCGTAGAAGGCCTCGGTGCCGAAGCGATTGGCGTCGTCACGGAATTCCCCGGGAAAGGTCACCCACACACAGCTATCAGCTAACGGCCACCGCCGCCAGTGCTGACGCGCACGAGTGTGGGGTGCCATCCTCTCGGATGACACCCCACCTCGGTGAGCTGAGTCTTACCGGCCCGCCCCGGATCGCCGTACGGCGATCAGTAGGAGCCGTTGTTCAGGAAGTAGTTCCATGCGCCGCAGGGCGTGTTGTACCGGCCCTTGATGTACCCGAGGCCCCACTTGATCTGGGTGGCGGGGTTGCTCTGCCAGTCGTCGCCGGCCGAGCCCATCTTGTTGCCGGGCAACGCCTGCGGGATGCCGTACGCGCCGGAGTAGGAGTTCTCCGCCTGGTGGTTCCAGCCGCTCTCCTTGGTCCAGAGCTTCTCCAGGCAGGGGAACTGGTCGATGCCGAAGCCGTAGTCGATCATCAGGGCGCAGCCGGTACGGCGGTTGCCGCTGTACTCGTTGCACGACTCGGGGATCGGACCGTCGTACGGCTTGGCGGCCTTCTTCTTGGCCTCCTCGGCAGCCTTTGCGGCGGCCTTCTCCTCCGCCACGCGCTGTTTGCGGGCCGCCGCGGCGGCCTCGGCCTTGCGGGTCCGCTCGGCCTCCTCCTTGGCGATCTTCGCCGCCCGGAGCCGGGCCTGTTCCCTCATTTCCTGCTTCTCGGCCATGAGGATCGTCTGATCGAACTCCCGCTCACGCTGGAGCTGGATCTCCTGGTCGGCGATCTCGGCGGCCTGGTGGGCCTTGATTCCTTCTTGCTGGGTCTCTCGGTCCTCACCGAGGAAGACGCCGCCGGCGACGCCAACGGAGAGCAGCGCAATCGCCGCAGTCCGCACGCCGAACCGGCTCCACAGCCGACTCACGAAGTGGGTCCCTTCGTCGGGGGCAGGACAGGCGCGGACGGACCCTCGGGGCCCGGCCGTGCCGTGGGCTGGCACGGCCGGTCTCCACCGGCCACCAGGCACTGCTGTGTTCGTTTTGCCCGAGCGGACAAACGATCATCAACTATCCGCCTGGCTTTTGCAAGCCCGCTGGACACGATTGCGCACAGTGAGCCTCAGGGAAAACCCTGATGCGCTTTTGTGTCCTGCGTCACTGTATTAAATATTTGAAACCTATGCAAAGCGGGCAAAGATCAGCTACTCAGCCAGGCAGATCCTCCAACAGATCTGTAACCATCTCGGCGATCGGTGACCGCTCCGATCGGGTGAGGGTGACGTGCGCGAAAAGCGGATGGCCCTTCAGCGTCTCGATGACCGCGGTCACCCCGTCGTACCGGCCGACCCGCAGGTTGTCCCGCTGCGCCACGTCGTGCGTCAGCACCACCCGGGAGTCCTTCCCGATGCGGGAGAGGACGGTGAGCAGGACATTGCGCTCCAGGGACTGCGCCTCGTCGACGATCACGAACGCGTCGTGCAGACTGCGCCCCCGGATGTGGGTCAGCGGCAGCACCTCCAGCATTCCGCGAGCGAGCACCTCCTCCATCACGTTCTCGTGCACCACCGCACCGAGGGTGTCGAAGACCGCCTGCGCCCACGGCGACATCTTCTCGGCCTCCGAGCCGGGCAGATACCCCAGTTCCTGGCCCCCGACGGCGTAGAGCGGACGGAAGACCACGACCTTGCGGTGCCGGCTGCGCTCCATCACCGCCTCCAAACCGGCGCAGAGCGCCAGCGCGGACTTGCCCGTGCCGGCCCGGCCGCCGAGCGAGACGATGCCGATCGTCTCGTCGAGCAGCAGGTCGAGCGCGATCCGCTGCTCCGCCGAACGACCCCGCAGACCGAACGCCTCCCGGTCGCCGCGGACCAGCCGGACCTGCTTGTCGGGCAGCACCCGGCCCAGCGCCGACCCGTTCGGCGAGTGCAGCACCAGGCCGGTGTGGCAGGGCAGACCCGCGGCCTGGTCCAGATCGGTGGCGCCCGCGGCGTAGAGGGCGTCGACCTGCTCGGTGCTCAGTTCGAGTTCGGTCATCCCCGTCCAGGTCGGATCGCTGGCCTGGCCGTGCCGGTACTCGTCGGCGACCAGACCGACCGCAGCGGCCTTCACCCGCAACGGCATGTCCTTGCTGACCAGCGTGACCTGACGCCCGTCGAGCGCCAGGTGCAGCGCCACCGAGAGGATCCGCTCGTCGTTCGACCCGTTGCGCAGCCCCGGCGGCAGCAGACCGTCGTCGGTGTTGTTCAGCTCCACCCGCATCGTGCCGCCGAGATCGTTGACCGGGATCGGCTGGTCCAGCCGGCCGTACTTGACCCGGAGTTCGTCGAGGACCCGCAGCGACTGCCGCGCGAACCAGCCGAGTTCAGGATGGTGGCGCTTGCCCTCCAGTTCGGAGATGACCACCAGCGGGAGGACCACCTCGTGCTCGGCGAAGCGACGCAGGGCCGCGGGGTCGCTGAGCAGAACGGAGGTGTCCAGGACGTACACCGGGCCCGCTGGTCGGGGCTCCTCGGGCTCGTCGGCCCGGGTCTGCGCCACGGGCCGGCCCGGCTGGGCGCCTCGGGTCGTGGTGGTAGCGGCCGGGCCCTTCTCGGCCCCGGAAGTCCTACGGCGAGTCGTCACAGATCTGCTCCGACCGGGTGGGACATCCGCCACCCGCGCTCCGCCTCGTCCGGTGCCCGGGGACACGGGGTCGGATGCGGGCCCCGTGGTGCGAGGATCGCGGACCGGGCTGACCGGCTGGCCGGGTGAAGTCCCGGCCATGGCTAGACGCTAGCCGGGTCCGGCCCCGGGGACCAGAGTCCATTGTGACAATGCTGTTTCGTACCGGGCGCGTTGCCGGCGGGTCCCGGACACCTCGACGAACGACGATGCCCCCTGACGTTCGGCTGGGCTCAGTCGCCGGGCGTACCGGGGGCCGGCCCGTCGTTGTCGCCGGCGGGGCGCTCCGGTGCCGGCACGGACGAACGCGGCATCCGCACGGGTGTTCCCGGGGGCGCGGGCGACACGGCGGTGATGCCGCCCGGCTGCGCCGTCGTCGGCGCCGACACCGTCGGCATCGCGGCCGCCGGGGCCGGCCGCTTGGTGACGGGCTTCCACGCCGGAGCCCGTCCCGGCACCGCCGCCGCGTTCACGGGCTTACCGGTCTCGGCCCGGCCGGTGACCGCGGCGTTGCCGGCTCTGCGCGTCACCGGCCGCACGGCGTTGACCGGGGATGTGCCGGCACCGACCGCGGCGGTGCGCTCGGCGGCGACAGCGTTGCGCGTCGTGACGGTCGCCGGGACGAAGGCGCCACCGCGGTACGTCGTGCCGCGTGGGCTGCTCTCCGGCACGGGGCTCTCGGACGCCTGCCCGGTCAGCACAGCGGCGAGGGCGGAGCTGCTCTCGTACCGCCGCCGGTGCCAGGCGCCCCGGTCCCCGTCGAAGTAGCCCTGCCGGTAGCCGAACCGGTAGCCGACCCGGTAGCTGAGCTGGCCGTGCAGGCGTCCCGCCGCGTAGCTGGTGGCGCTGACGACCAGCACCAGGAAGACCGCGAGCAGCGGAGTCATCGGATGCCTCCCCGGCGGAGCCGCGCGCTCATCGCACCTCCGGATCCGGGTCCGCCGCCGGCGGCTCGGCGACGAGGAGCCGGTCGAGGTCGGCAGTGCTCACCTCTTCGATGAGCTGCACGCTGAACCGGCAGCCGTCCAGGACCACCTCGGCGATCGAGACGCGCCGGATCTCACCGTCCTCGTCATAGACCCGGACGCTGAGCTCCGGGCAGCCCAGGTGGGTCCGCCAGGCGTTCCATTCGTCCCGGTCGGCGACGTTCAGGCAGACATAGCGGCAGCCGCGGGCGAGATAGAGACGCCAGGGCGCGCTCAGTCCGGCGGCGACGCCCGCCGAGAGCAGTCCGAACGCCTGGGCTCGGGTCGCCACCTCGGTCATCGGCCCCTCCTTCGTCTCGAACCCACCGCCGCGGGTGATCACCGGGCACCCCGCGCTGTGACGCGGGACACGCTTCACCGGCGTGACGGTATCAGCCTTTCGGCCCGGCACCCAGATGACACCGACCTCAAATAACTGCCCCGTACGGCGCGCCGGGAAACCGCACGAGAAGCGCCCGAAAATCGAGAGAAGCAATCATATTTTCCGGCGGGGTCGAGCCCCGTACACCAGTCGCCCCTCCGGCGGTACGTCGCGGGGTTGGCGCAGGTGCGGCGGCATGATCAGCGGCACGCGCCCGGTCGCCCCCGTGCGGAAACCGGTCCGGTGAAATCAAATCGCACAATGGCCAGGAGGGCTGACAGCCCGCACGTCCCGGCAATTTCCACCGCGCACAGGAAAGAACAGGATATGCGGCGTGCTCACAATTGCCAGGGGCCGGCCATGAATTGCGAGGTCGGCTCGGACACAATTGCCGGGACACCGCGTACGCCCGTCCACGCCGACCCGGCGGGCGAGCCGGGCCGCTCGCACGAGCCACCGGCGCCGGTTGCGGCGACGGCGGTGATCGGGGCTCCGGGACCCGCCGTTCGCCGGGACAGGGTTGGCCGCCGGTCACCGGGGTACGCTGACCCGCGTGCCACTGATCAACATCGGCGACGGACGCCATCTCCGCGACCCTGACGACCTCTGGCAGGCCACCGCCGCACGCGCGGACCAGTGCGTGCTCTTCTTCGACTTCGACGGCACCCTCGCCCCGGTCCAGGAGGATCCGACCGCGGTCCGCCCGGACCCGGCGGCGATCGCCGCGCTGGCGGCGCTCACCCCGCTGGTCAAGCGGATCGTCATCGTCTCGGCCCGTCCGGTCGAGTTCCTGCGGGAACACTTCGGCGACCTGACCCGCATCGACCTCTACGGGCTCTACGGGCTGGAGCACAGCCACCTCGGCGGCGCGACGATCACCGAACCGGCGGCCGAGCCCTGGGTGCCGACGATGGCCGAACTGGCCGAGCAGGCGACCGCCGAGCTGCCCAGTGGCACTCTCGTGGAGTTCAAGCGGCTCTCCGTCGCGCTGCACTACCGCGCGGTGCCGCAGCTGGCTGCCCAGGTCGAGGCCTGGGGCCGCGCCGCCGCCGAGCGACTCGGCCTGCGGGTGCAGATCGGGCGGATGGTGATCGAACTGAAGCCCCCGGTGGACGGGGACAAGGGCATGGTGATCGCCGAGGCGGTGCGCTCCACCGGCTGCGCCTGGTACTTCGGCGACGACGTCTCCGACATCAAGGCCTTCGCGGCGCTGCGGGAGCGCGCGGCCGTGGCGCCGGACTTCTTCGGCGTCTGCGTCGCCGTGGCGAACCCGGAGACCGGCGACGAGGTCTCCGCCGCGGCCGACCTGACACTCGACTCCCCGGAGGCGCTCGGCGTGTTCCTCACCCGCGCCGCCCGCCGGCTCGCCGCGCCGGCCGCCGGGCCCACCGCGGCCACGCCGAACGACTGAGCCGGACGAGGCCCGCGGCTCTGAGCCGGACGAGGCGCGGGCCACAGCCGCGGGCCGGCTCAGCGCCCGCAGGCCTCAGGAGCCGAAGCGGCGCTGTCTGGTCGCGTACGAACGCAGGGCGCGCAGGAAGTCGACGCGACGGAAGTCGGGCCAGTTGAGTTCGCAGAAGTAGAACTCGCTGTGCGCCGACTGCCAGAGCATGAACCCGGACAGGCGCTGCTCCCCGCTGGTCCGGATGATCAGGTCCGGGTCCGGCAGGCCGCGCGTGTAGAGATTCTCCGAGATGTGGTCGACGTCGATCGTCTCGGCCAGCTCCTCGAGGCTGGTGCCCGCTTTCGCGTGCTCGTGCAGCAGCGCCCGGACCGCGTCGATGATCTCGCGCCGGCCGCCGTACCCGACGGCGATGTTGACCTGGGCGCCACCGACGTGGCTGTGGGTGCGCTCCTCGGCCGCCTTGAGCGCCGCCGCGTGCCGGGCCGGCAGGACGTCGAGCGCGCCGACCATCCGCAGCCGCCAGGGGTTGCCCTCCTCGGCCAGCTCCGTGGTCAGCTCCTCGATGATCTGCAGCAGCGGATCCAGCTCCGCCGCGGGGCGGGAGAGGTTGTCGGTGGAGAGCAGCCAGAGCGTCACGTAGCCGACGCCGGCCTCGTCGCACCAGCGCAGCAGCTCCTTGATCCGCTTGGCGCCCATCCGGTGTCCGTCGTTCGGGTCGACCAGCCCCATCTCCCGGGCCCAGCGACGGTTGCCGTCACACAGAACGCCCACGTGCCGGGGCACCGGACTGCCGGTGAGCTTGGCCTTGAGCCGGCGCTCGTAGACGGAGTAGACAAGGTTCCGCAGAGTCATCCCCTGCAGAGTAGCGACCCAATCTGCCGCACCCGGTCCCGGTGCCTCATTCGGCGGGACGCCCCGCCGCACCGACGGGCACCCGCAGGGACGCGCCGATGCGGCCCAGGGTCCGCAGATCGAGTCGGCCGGCACCGAGCCCCAGCTCGGCGATCGTGGTGAAGACCTCGCCGTCACCGGCGGCGGCCCGCACGGCGGCGTCGACGATCTGCCGCCGACGGGCCAGCCGGGCCGCGAACGAGCTGTGCCGCAGATGGGTCCCGAGCTGCCGCCGCAGTGCGCGCGCGTACCCGGGCACGGCCCGTGCCGGGTCGGCCGCGGCGGCGGCACCGGCCAGCGAGCCGGAGAGGACAGCGTAGAAGATCCCCTCGCCGGTGAAGGGATTGATCAACGACAGCGCGTCGCCGGCGAGCAGGATCCGGCCCCGGCCGGGCACCGGCCGGTGGGTGGAGAGCGGCAGATGGTGGGCGCGCAGATCGCCGGCGTCGGCGGTACCCGGCAGCAGTTCGGCCATCCGCTCGATCAGGTGGGTCCGGGTCAGCGGTTCGCCGCGCAGCACCTCGCCGTAGCCGACGTTGGCCCGGCCGTCGCCGATCGGGAAGCTCCACGCGTACGCCGGCCAGCGCCGCCCGGAGGTGACGATCAGCTGCTCGGGCGGGCCGGGGCGGGCCGGCGCGTAGCCGCGCATCGCCAGCGCCAGGTGCCGCGGCGGGTTCACCGCCTCGCCCAACCCGCGCCGCAGCACCGAGCCCGCGCCGTCGGCCGCGACCACCGCCCGGGCGGAGATCACGCCGTCGACGACGACCCGGTCGCCGCGCTGCTCGGCCCGGCGTACGGTGTGCCGGCGCAGCACCACGCCGGCGGCGGTCGCCGCGACGACCAGCCGGGCGTCGAAGACCCGCCGCGGCACGGTGTACGCCGGCCGGGGCAGCGCGCGGGCGACCTCCCCGCCGCCGGGGCCGATCAACCGCAGCGTCGGCACCGGCGCGTACCCGGCTGCCGCGTCCGGCACGCCGAGCCCGGCGAGGACCGCCAGGGCGTGCGGGGCGATGCCGTCGCCGCAGGGCTTGTCCCGGGGGAAGTCTGCACGGTCCAGCAGGAGCACCGAGACTCCCAGCCGGCGGGCGGCGAGCGCCGCGCTCGACCCGGCCGGGCCGGCGCCGACGACCACGAGGTCGTACTCGTCGCTCATGTCGGCTCCCCCGGCCCGGGCCGCAGTGCGTAGAGGGTGATGCCGGCGGCGGCGAGCAGCGGAGCGCCGTCGCGGATCAGCCCGTCGAGGCCGAGCAGCCACCAGCTCAGCGGCAGCTGGATGGCCAGCACGGCGAGGGTGACCACGACGAGGTAGCGGCGGGCCCAGTCCCGGCCGCGCAGCAGGAAGAAGGTGCCGAGCAGCACCACGTAGCTGACCAGTACGCCCGCACCCAGCCACGCCACCACCACGGGCAGCAGGTGCAGCCGGCCGCCCCCGAGGGTGCTCACCGCGATCAGCGCCGGCAGCAGCATCAGCGGGCTGTAGGTGAGGGCGGCGACCCGGGCGGTGAGCAGGCGGCCGGTGGTCTCCGGACGGCGCGGTGGCGTCTCCCGCAGGGCGAAGCCGTCGCGGTCGAGCACGAGCCGCCGCGGGTGCCGGTTGAGGGCCTGCCGTACGGCCTGGCTGCGGTAGAGCAGCACGGTGACGGCCACGCAGAGCAGCGTCAGCAGCGCGAAACCGATCAGCCCCGGCAGCGGCGGCACGCCGGAGCGCGGCACGATCAGGCGCCCCACCGCGAAGACGGTGGTGACCGCCAGGATCAGTCCGAACGGCCGGGCACCGGCCCGGCCCCGGCGCACCTGCCCGATCAGCAGGACGAAACCGAACGCCCGCAGCAGCGCCCAGCCGGTCCGTACGCCGAGGGCGAAGCCCTGCTCCGGGGCGTACCAGAAGTTGAGCACCTCGACCGCGACGGTGACCGTGGCGGTGGCGGCGAGCAGCCAGGTGAGGACCCGTACGGGCGACGGCCGCCGCAACGTGGTTGCGGCGGCCGTCGTCGTCATGGTTGTCGATGATGCCCCATCGGGGCCGGGTTCACACCCGTCAGGCGGCGTCGAGCCGGGCCTTGAGCGCGTCCAGTTCGGCCCAGAGCACGCCCGGCAGCTTGTCGCCGAACTTCTCGAACCACTCGGTGACCAGCGGGATCTCCTTGCGCCACTCCTCCGGGTCGACCTTGAGGGCGATCCGGACGTCCTCGGGCGTCATGTCCAGGCCCTCGATGTCGAGCGCGTCGGGGGTCGGGACCATGCCGATCGGCGTCTCCACCGCGTCGGCCTTGCCCTCGAGCCGCTCGACGACCCACTTGAGCACGCGGGAGTTCTCGCCGAAGCCCGGCCAGAGGAACGAGCCCTCGTCGTCCTTGCGGAACCAGTTGACGTAGAAGATCTTCGGCAGCTTCGACTCGTCGCCGTCGGAGCCCTTGCCCATCTCGATCCAGTGCCGGAAGTAGTCGCCGGCGTTGTAGCCGATGAACGGCAGCATCGCCATCGGGTCGCGGCGCACCACGCCCACCTGGCCGGCCGCGGCCGCGGTGGTCTCCGAGGAGAGGGTGGCGCCCATGTAGACACCGTGCACCCAGTCGCGCGCCTCGGTCACCAGCGGGATGGTGTCGCGACGGCGGCCACCGAAGAGGATCGCGTCGATCGGCACGCCGTTCGGGTCGTCGTAGGAGTCGGCCAGGATCGGGCACTGCTTGATCGGCGTGCAGAACCGGCTGTTGGCGTGGGACGACAGTTCGCCGCTCTCGGGCGTCCAGTCGTTGCCCTTCCAGTCGATGAGGTGGGCCGGGGGCTCGCCCATGCCCTCCCACCAGATGTCGCCGTCGTCGGTGAGCGCGACGTTGGTGAAGACCGAGTTGCCCTTGTCCAGGGTCCGCATCGCGTTGGCGTTGGTCTTCCAGTCGGTGCCCGGCGCCACGCCGAAGAGGCCGTACTCCGGGTTGACCGCGTAGAGGCGGCCGTCGGCACCGAAGCGCATCCAGGCGATGTCGTCGCCGATGGTCTCGACCTTCCAACCCGGCAGGGTCGGCTCGAGCATCGCGAGGTTGGTCTTGCCGCAGGCCGACGGGAAGGCGCCGGTGATGTGGTAGACCTTCCCCTCCGGCGAGGTGATCTTGAGGATCAGCATGTGCTCGGCGAGCCAGCCCTCGTCGCGGGCCATCGCGCTGGCGATCCGCAGCGAGTAGCACTTCTTGCCCAGCAGCGAGTTGCCGCCGTAGCCGGAGCCGAAGGACCAGATCTCGCGGGTCTCCGGGAACTGGGAGATGTACTTGGTCTGGCTGCACGGCCACGGCACGTCGGCCTGACCGGGCTCCAGCGGCGCGCCGAGGGAGTGCAGCGCGTGGACGAAGTCAGCGTCCTCACCCATGGCGTCGAGGATCCGCTGCCCCATCCGGGTCATGATGCGCATCGAGGCGACCACGTACGGGCTGTCGGTGATCTCGACGCCGAACATCGGCTTCTCGGCCTCGACCGGGCCCATGCAGAACGGGATGACGTACATGGTGCGACCACGCATCGAGCCCCGGTAGAGCTCGGTCATGGTCCGCTTCATCTCGGCCGGCGCCATCCAGTTGTTGGTGGGTCCGGCGTCGGCCTCGTCGACCGAGCAGATGAAGGTGCGCTCCTCGACCCGGGCGACGTCCGTCGGGTCGGTGCGGGCGTAGAAGGAGTTCGGCTTCTTCTCCGGGTTGAGCCGGATCAGGGTGCCGGCCTCGACCAGCTCGTCGGTGAGGCGCTGCCACTCCTCGTCGGAGCCGTCAACCCAGACAACACGCTCCGGCGTCGTCAGTTCGGCTACCTCACGGACCCAGCGGAGCAGTTCGGGATGGGACGTCGGGGCTTCATCGATTCCCCGAACCGGAGCCGGAGCAACCATTGAAACATCTCCTTCTGGGTCGGCACTGACCTGCGCTATGGATGCACGACTTGGGCGGGCGGGGCGCCGCGTCGCCTTCGTGAAACCAGGAATTGGCCACAGCGTAAACCGCGGCCTACGTCCGGTCAGTGGGACGGGTTGTGAAGAACTGCACAGCCTACGGCGCGGGTGCCGTATCACGAGCTATTACCCGCTCGAGCGCGCAGTTTCACGCAAATCTCACGGTCCGCCGCGCCAGAGTTGAGAAGAATCCCACTGAACGCCAAAAGTCCCCTACGTCGAGATTGACAGCTCTTGGGGCGATCAGCGCCCCGCGACCGTCTCCGTCGCAGCGCCACGCGACGTATGGACCCGGCTACCCTCCGACGATGTGGCCCTTCTCGGGCGATTGGTTCCCTCCCGAGTGCGTCCGCGCCGGTACTCTCGACGGGTGCCGACCACCGTTGCCGAGGAACCCGCGACACCGCCCCAAGCCCCCGGGGCCGGTCTGTGGCACACCCTCAGCGACCGTTTCGGTCATCTCGTGCGCGAGGTCGGCAAGTTCGCCACCGTCGGCGGCGCCGCCTTCCTCGTCGACTTCACGATCTTCAACTACGCGGTCCACGCCCACGGCACCGAGCAGCTGACCGCCAAGACGATCTCCACCGTCATCGCCGCGACCTTCGCCTTCATCGGCAACAGGTTCTGGACCTGGCGGCACCGCGAGCACCGCAACCCGGCCCGCGAGTACGCGCTCTTCTTCCTCTTCAACGCCGTCGGGCTCGGTATCGGGCTGGCCTGCCTGGGTATCAGTCACTACTGGCTCGGGGCCATCTGGCCGGCGGTGTTCCGCACCGTGCTGGCCGACAACATCGCCAGCTTCCTGGTCGGCACCGGCCTCGGGACCCTGTTCCGGTTCTGGTCGTACCGGCGATTCGTCTTCCGCGACGCGGGTAATCCGCCTGGTCCGGCCCGCGACACGCAGCGCGGCTCCCCGGACCGGAGCTGACGACCACCACAGATCCACCACCGACACGGATGGCCCGGCTCATCCGCCCGACTGCCCTAAGGTGTGCGTATGCGTCTTGTCCGTCTGCTGCCCGAACGCTGGCAGAAGTTCATCAACGAGGCGCTGAAGTTCGGCATCGTCGGCGGCATCAACACCGTCATCAACTACGCGGTGTTCAACATCCTGGCGCTGACGATCTTCCTCGGTGGGCAGCTCAAGGCCACGGTCGTCGCCACCATCGTCGCGACGATCACCTCGTACCTGATGAACCGGCACTGGACGTACCGCGACCGGCCGAAGTCGGCCCTGCGGCGCGAGACAAGCCTGTTCTTCCTCTTCAACGCCACCGGGCTGGCGATCGAGCTCGGCGTGCTGGCCGCGGCCAAGTACGGCTTCGGCATCACCGGCCTGCTGGCACTCAACGGCGCCAAGACCCTCGGCATCGTGCTCGCCACCCTGTTCCGCTTCTGGTCGTACCGGACGTTCGTCTTCCGTAACGTCCCGGCGACGGCCACACCGGAGACGGACGCGGTCGCCGCTCTCGACCCGACCGCGGAGGTCGCCGAGACGGCGAACGAACTCGACCGGGCCGAGGGCAGGACCGAGACCGGTGCCGGCGCGCGGCAGCCAGCGGCGGCGCAGCCGGCTGCGGACACCGGACCCACCGACGACACGACAGGCCCTGAGCACGCACGGCCCGGCGACACGACGGGCCCGGAACACGCACGGCCCGACGACGCGACGAGCCCGGAGCACGCACGGCCCGCGAAGCCGGAGCGCCGCGGCGGGCGGCAGCCCGTGACATCCACTCCGACTCCGCTGACCCCGTTGCCGGCGACCTTCAAGGACCCGATCGACCTCGAACTCGAGGAGCAGATCGCCTCCGAGCTGCACCCGAGCAGCCGGCGCCCCGGCAACCGCTGACCGGACAGCACTGACGCCCGCCGAGCACCGGCCGGCCAGACGCCGGCCGGTGGGCGCTGGGGCGGTCAGGCCTTCTTCGGGTCGGTGCGCAGCGGCTTGCCCTCGCGCATGTCCGCCATGATCTCGCGCATCTCGTCGTCGCCGAGGGAGTGCTTGTCGTGGTGGGTCTCGACCAGGTCGTAGAGCGTGGTCTGCACCTTCTGCACGTCCGGGATGGAGGTCAGCACCGACTGGCCGCGCTCACCCGCCGACTCGATCGTGAGCGTGCCGCAGCCGAGCAGCCGCTCGAAGAAGTGCTGGTTCATCGAGTGGTCGTTGATGCGGCCCAGCGGAATGTCGCGCCGCTCGCGGGAGAGCACCCCCAGCTGCAGGACGACCCGCTCGTTGGTGAAGAGGTAGTGGGTGCTGCGCCAGACCAGGATCGGCCAGATGGTCAGCCAGCAGACCGCCGCGAAGGCGAGCCCGGCGATCACGTAGAGCGCGACGGTGCCCGTCAGTCCGGTCGGCAGCAGCAGGAATCCCGCGGCGACCGCGGCGATGGCCGCCACCAGCACCACGATCGGACGGATCAACGCCTTCCAGTGGGGGTGCAGGTGCAGTACGACGTGCTCGTCACTGGTGAGCACATCCTCGGGGAAAGCCACGCGAACCTCCTGGGATGAACAAATGTCGGCGCTGACCGTATCCGGTGCCGCCGGGCGCCGGGGTCACCCGCAGGGGCCGACTTTCGCTCACCGCAGGTGCAGCACGTCCCCGGCGGCGACGGCGCGCTCACCGGCGGCCGTGCGCACCAGCAGCCGGCCGTCGGCGTCGATCCCGGTGGCAGCCCCGGTGAGCTGCGCACCGTCAGGCAGCAGCACCCGTACGTCCCGCCCGATGGTGTCGCAACGCTCCTGGTAGGCCCGGCGCAGCCCGCAGGCCTCGGCGTCGGCGCCGGCGAGACGCCAACGGTCGTACCAGGAGGCGAAGGCGCGCAGCAGTGCCCGCAGCAGCGGATCCCGGTCGGTGGCCTTCGCGCCGGCGAGCTGCAACGAGGTGGCCGGCAGTCCGGACGGGTTGACCGGCAGTTCGTCGGCGCGCAGCGTCACGTTCAGTCCGACGCCGACCACGATCGCGGGCGCGGCGCCGACGTCGGGTACGGCTTCGGCGAGAATGCCGGCGCACTTGGCCGCGCCGACCAGCAGGTCGTTGGGCCACTTGAGCGCCGCGTCGATCTCGGCCAGCCGGGTCACCGCCTCCACCAGGGCCACGCCGGCCAGCAGCGGCAGCCAGCCGTACGCGGCAGCGGGCGCGGCCGGCCAGTCCCGGTCCGGCTCGGGCAGGCCGGGGCGCAGCAGAACGCTGACGGCGAGCCCGGCGCGGGCGGGCGACTCCCACTGCCGTCCCTGCCGGCCGCGGCCGGCGGTCTGCCGCTCGGCGACCACGACCAGTCCGGCCGGCTCCCCGTCGCGGGCCGCCCGGGCGGCGTCGGCGTTGGTGGAGCCGGTCTCCGCCCGCAGCTCCAGGCGGTTCCACGGGCCGTTCGGCGCGACGAGGGCACGCGTCAGGCGCCGGGCGTCCAGCGGCGGTCGGTCCAGGTCGGTGTAGGGCGAGCCGGGCATTCCGTCAGCCTAGGCGCAGCCGTCGGCGACAGGTGAGGCGAACTGCACAGGACCACCGGCGCACCGTTTCACTGCGGCGTCGTTACGATCCATCCCGTGAGTGGGCAGCAGAGCGCGACCGAGGTCAACATCCACACCACCGCCGGCAAGCTGGCGGATCTGGAGCGCCGGACCGATGCAGCGGTGCACGCCGGATCCGCGCGCGGGGTCGAGAAGCAGCATGCGCGGGGCAAGAAGACTGCCCGCGAGCGCATCGAGCTGCTCCTCGACGAGGGCTCCTTCGTCGAACTCGACGAACTTGCCCGGCACCGTTCGACCGCCTTCGGGCTGGAGAAGAGCCGCCCGTACGGCGACGGCGTGGTGACCGGTTACGGCACCGTCGACGGCCGGCAGATCTGCGTCTTCGCCCAGGACTTCACCGTCTTCGGCGGATCGCTCGGCGAGGTCTTCGGCGAGAAGATCGTCAAGGTGATGGACCTGGCGATGAAGATCGGCTGCCCGGTCGTCGGCATCAACGACTCCGGTGGCGCCCGCATCCAGGAGGGTGTGGTCAGCCTCGGCCTCTACGGCGAGATCTTCTTCCGCAACGTCCGCGCCTCCGGTGTCATCCCGCAGATCTCGCTGGTGATGGGCCCCTGCGCCGGCGGGGCGGTCTACTCCCCCGCGGTCACCGACTTCACGGTGATGGTCGACGAGACCTCCCACATGTTCATCACCGGCCCGGACGTCATCAAGACCGTCACCGGTGAGGACGTCGGCATGGAGGAGCTCGGCGGCGCCCGCACCCACAACACCAAGAGCGGCAACGCCCACTACCTCGCCCACGACGAGGACGACGCGATCGATTACGTCAAGGCGCTGCTGTCGTACCTGCCGTCGAACAACCTCGACGAGCCGGTCGTCTACGACTCCCCGGCGGACCTGGAGCTGACCGACTCCGACCTGGAGCTGGACACGCTCATCCCGGACTCGGCGAACCAGCCCTACGACATCCACAAGGTGATCGAGCACGTCCTGGACGACGGGGAGTTCCTGGAGGTCCAGCCCCTCTACGCGCAGAACATGGTGGTCGGTTTCGGCCGGGTCGAGGGACGTCCGGTCGGTGTGGTCGCCAACCAGCCGATGCACTTCGCCGGCACCCTGGACATCGCCGCCAGCGAGAAGGCCGCCCGCTTCGTGCGGACCTGCGACGCCTTCAACATCCCGGTACTGACCTTCGTGGACGTACCCGGGTTCCTGCCCGGCACCGGCCAGGAGTGGGACGGCATCATCCGCCGCGGCGCGAAGCTGATCTACGCCTACGCGGAGGCGACGGTCCCGAAGGTCACCGTCATCACCCGCAAGGCCTACGGCGGCGCGTACGACGTGATGGGTTCCAAGCACCTCGGCGCGGACCTGAACTTCGCCTGGCCGACCGCGCAGATCGCGGTGATGGGCGCGCAGGGCGCGGTGAACATCCTCTACCGCTCGGAGCTGGCCAAGGCCGAGGACCCGGTGGCGCTGCGGGCCGAGAAGATCACCGAGTACGAGGACACCCTCGCCAACCCGTACGTGGCCGCCGAGCGCGGGTACATCGACTCGGTCATCAAGCCTTCGGAGACCCGCCGGCAGATCGTGCGCGGGCTGCGGGTGCTGCGCACCAAGCGCGAGACGCTGCCGCCGAAGAAGCACGGCAACATCCCGCTGTAGAAAGTGTCACGCGTACGGGCCGGTCACCGCTGACCGGCCCGTACGTCGTTTCCGGGCCGACCGTCGCGAGGCAACGGCCCGCGTTTGCTGCTCCGGCCCGTCGTCGGCAGCTCTGGCCAACGCTGGTCAGGGCAGCGGCAGTTTGTCGAGGTACGCCCCGGCGAGCAGACCGGCGCCGGTCAGCAGCACCAGCAGGTTGACCACGACGAAGAAACCCACCCAGAACAGGCCGGGCAGCCGGGTGAGGCGCGCCAGCTGGTCGGCGTCGGATCCCGGCAGCCGGCCGCGGCTGCGCATCCGCTGCAGCTCGATCACCGGCCGCACGCTGCCCAGCAGCAGGAACCACACCCCCGTGTACGCGAACGCGGCCTGCACGTCGGCGTCGGCGTACCAGCTCACGGCGAGGACGACACCGCCGGTGACGAGCAGGGAGAGCACTCCGAAGAGGTTGCGGATGTTCACCAGCATCGCCAGCAGCAGCGCGACGGTGATCCAGAGCAGCAGGGTGATCCGGTTGCCGGCGAGCAGCCAGGCCCCGCCGAGCCCGAGCAGCGCGGGGGCGAGATAGCCGGCCAGCAGCGTCAGGATCATGCCCGGCCCGGTGGGGCGGCCGGCCGAGAGAGTCAGCCCGGAGGTGTCCGAATGCAGCCGGATACCCCGCAGTTTGCGGCCACTCAGGAGCGCGACCAGTGCGTGGCCGCCCTCGTGGGCGATGGTGACGGCGTTGCGGGCGATCCGCCATGGCAGCCCGGTCGAGACCACCAGCAGCGCGACCAGTCCGGTGATGAGCACCAGCAGTGGCGGCGGATCGGGCTGGGCGCCGAAGAGTTCGTTCCAGAGGTCGATCACGGCGGTCGGCACAGTCCGGGAGCCTAGTCAGCGATGACGGGCGTTGGCCAGGCGAGAGCGGCCCGCGCCGGGGTCCGGCTTAACAGCCGGTATCGCCTGACTGAAACTTTCTTTACGTCCATTGCCAGGACTGCACTTTTTCTCCACAGTTGGGCGTACCCGCATCCACTCTCACCTATCCCCCAGGGAGAGCTCATGAGTATCGGCACGTCCCCCGCCCTGCGCCGGCTGCTCGCCGCCGGCGCCGCCCTCGTCGTCAGCGCCGCGACGCTGGTGGCGACCGCCGCCCCCGCCCAGGCCGCCACCGTCAACGGCATCGACATCTCGCACTACCAGGGCGTCATCAACTGGACCAGCGTCCGCAACTCGGGCATCGAGTTCGCCTTCATCAAGGCAACCGAGGGCACCAGCTACAAGGACCCGCGCTTCAACACCAACTACGTGGCCGCCTACAACGCCGGGGTGATCCGCGGGGCGTACCACTTCGCCCGCCCGGCGGCCTCCTCCGGCGCGGTGCAGGCCAACTTCCTGGCGAGCAATGGCGGCGCCTGGTCGGCCGACAGCCGTACGCTCCCGGCCGCGCTCGACATCGAGAACAACCCCAGTGGTGCCCAGTGCTACGGGCTGAGCACCACGCAGATGCGCAACTGGATCGCCGACTTCCTCAACACCTACCGGGCCCGTACCGGCCGCTACGCGGTCATCTACACCACCACGAACTTCTGGAACACCTGCACCGGCAACTACACCGGCTTCGCCGCCAACCATCCGATGTGGGTGGCGCGCTGGGCGAGCACCGTCGGCACCCTGCCAGCCGGCTGGGGTGTCTGGAGCTTCTGGCAGTACAGCGCCACCGGCCGGGTCTCCGGCATCAGCGGCGACGTCGACCGCAACTACTGGAACGGCACCCGCGCCCGCCTCATCGCCCTGGCGAACAACACGCCCTGAGCACCGCAGTTGGACCCTGACCCTGGCGGCGGGGCCACCGTCCACTGGTTCTCGGTGGACACGGCGGGCAACGTCGAGAAGAACCACAGGCCCGACGGCAAGGGCCGCACCTACAACCAGGCGATCGTACGGCGCTGACGCCCTCCGATCCCGGGCAGTGATCCGGCCGCGGCACCGCACGGTGCCGCGGCCGTTTCGCTACGCCGGGACGACCACCTGCCGGGTGATGGGAGGAGTTACGCCGGTTCGAAGCCGTCGGCGATGATCTGGAAGTTCTTCAGCTCGGCGTCCCAGCGGTCGGCCGGAACCTCCCAGCGGATCGCGTACGCCTGGTCGTCCTCGTCGGTGACGAAGGCCCGGTTGCGTACGTGCATCCGGGTGCCGTTCTGGGTCTCCAGCCACTCCCAGTCGGCGGCGGGCCAGTCGCGGTAGTCGACCGCGCGGATCCGGCCGTGGAGTTCGTAGCCCTGGACGAAGTTGCGCCGGTAGGGCTCCTGGCGCTTCCAGTCGGCGACCGGGTCGCCCTTGGGCTGGTTGGTCTGCCCGATCAGCAGCAGACGCTTGCCGTCCGGGTCCCGGAAGACGACAGAGCCGTCGGGGAGCCGGCTCCCCTTCCAACCTATAGGCACGGGGACCTTGAAGCCGGTGCGGTCCTCGTGCAGCTCCCAGCCCTGCGGCAGGTCGTCATCGTCATCGGTGTCGCTGGGCGTCGGCGAGGGGGCGGCCGATTCGCTTGGCGCGGCCGAGGTGGGCGCCGGTTCGCTCGGCGGCGGCGCCGAGGCGTCGCCGGAGCCGTCCGCGCTGGGCACGCCGCCGCCGCCACCGTTGCCACGGTCCAGGAACAACGGCAGACCGATCGCGAGCAGCAGCACCACGGCGGCGACCGCTCCGATCAGCGCCAGTTTGCGGTTCTTCGCCGCCCGGTCCGGCTCCTGCGGCACGACGGCGGCTCGTCCGGCGCCCGGTGGCATCGGCGGTCCGACTCGCGTCGGAGAGTCCTGCCGGTCCATCCGCCGGGTCGCTCCGGCAGCCGGTGCAGCGAAGGCTCCCGCGTCGGCCCGGGAGCCGTCGGTCCTCGCCGGGTCGGCGGTCGCGCCCTGCGCCCCGGTCCTCGTCGCGTCAGCGGTGGCGCCCGGCGCGTCGGTGTTCGCCGCAGCAGGGGTTGCGCTCGGGGCGTCGATCTTCGCCGTTGCGGGAGCGTCGACCTTCGCCGTCGCCGCGGCGCCCTCGGTCGCCGGTGGGGCGGGCCGCGGCTGTTCCTGCGCCGCGCGCGGAGCCGGCACCGCTGCCACCCGGGGTGGGCGCGGGGCGTCGCTGCTCTGGCGGCGCATGTCGAGCAGCGAAATCCCGGTGCGCGCCTTGCGCCCCACGACCTTGCGCAGGACCCGCTCGGCGGCGTCGGCCTTCATCCGCTCTGCCGGGTTCTTCTGCAGCAGCCCGCTGATGACCGGTTTGAGCGGGCCACCGTTCTTCAGCGGCGGCGGCGGCTCGGTCGCGAGCGCGGTCAGCGTGCCGATCGCCGACGGCCGCGCGTACGGCGACTGCCCTTCGACCGCCGCGTAGATGGTGGCGCCGAGCGACCAGAGGTCCGCCTCAGGGCCGGCGCTGCCGTCCCGGGCCCGCTCCGGCGCGATGTACGCGGGCGAGCCGAGCACCAGACCGGTGCGCGTCACGTTCGGGTCACCGGGGACCGTGGCGAGACCAAAATCGGTCAGCACCACCCGGCCGTCATCACCGATCAGCACGTTGCCCGGCTTGACATCCCGGTGCATCACGCCGGCCTTGTGCGCGGCGCTCAGCGCCCCCAGCACCCCGAGTCCGATCTCGGCGGCCCGCGTCACGGAGACGGGACCGTCCTGGGCGAGGATGTCCTGAAGGGAGCGGGACGGGACGTACTCCATCACGATCCACGGGTCGGCGTCCGTGCGGAGCACATCGAAGACGCGTACGACGTTGGCGTGGTTGAGCCGGGCGATGGCACGGGCCTCACGCAGCGAGCGCTCCCGCATCTCCCGGCGTTCGTCATCGGTCAGGCCCGGCGGCGGCACCAGTTCCTTGATCGCGACGTCGCGGTGAAGCACCTCGTCGCGGGCTTTCCAGACCCGGCCCATGCCGCCCTGACCGAGCGGCGAAAGTAGCCGATATCGGTCAGCAACGAGTTGGGGCAGCGCGTTCGACATTGCCTGGAACGGTACCCAATGGGATTCCCGCCCACACCCCCGGCACGCCACCGACCATCCAGCGGGAGAAACAACCGCGTATCCTCGGCCCATGTCTGCCGAAGAGCCGCTGTTCCGGGTCGTCCGGGGCACCCCCACCGCCGAGGAACTCGCCGCGCTGGTGGGAGCAGTCTTCTCGCGGTCCCGGCCGGAAACCGCACCGCCGGCACCGGTCTCCGCGTGGTCCCGCAGCGCCCGCCCGACTCCTCTGCTGCTCGCCGGCCGCAACGCCTGGCGCCTCTCCGGTCTCCCGCGCTGACCCAGGGTTTTCCAAGGGTTTTCCACAGGCCGCCAGGCGGGGCTGCCACCGCTGGCACACATCGATTAACCTCGCTCAGGACACGGAGGGTGACTGAGCGGGGGAGGATCAGTGATCCCTGAGGAGGATCGGGCGCCGGCCTGGCTGCGGGGGTACGGCGACCTGCGCGTCGACTTCAGCCGACTGGACGAGTTCGCCGCCGCGCTCGAAGACGAGCTGATGCAGAACTACCTCCCGCACCTGCAGAAGATCAAAGATGACATGGCGGTGGCCCTGCCACCGGGGCATCCCGGCTTCGGCGAACTAACCGGCTTCCTCGCGTCGCACCACGCGGCGAAGGAGGACACCACCTTGTTGATGGATGCGATTCAGCGGGCAACACAAGGCTTCGCCACGGCAGCCCGCCAGGTCGCCGAGTCCTACCAAAACACGGATGCCTTCGCGGCGGCCCAATTCCACGTCGTAAATAAGCACTTGGACGAGAACGCGGTACTCAGCCGGTCAGCCCTGCCGTCCCCAGCATCGACACCGACGCCGCCTCCAACTTCTCAGCACGAGGACTTGGCATGATCGACCCCGGCACACCCGTGACCCGCGGCACCGACTGGCTCTCCCTCGACGTCCCGCAGATCTGGGCGATGATCGCCGACCACGAAACCGAGGCACACCAGCGGGTGGTCAGCGGCTGGCGCAAGACAGCCGAGCTCTCCCAGCTTCACCTGCATCGGCTTCAGGCCTACCGGCGGGAGTTGGCGGCGACCTGGTCCCCGACGGGCAGCGCCGCAGCTCGGGAGTATCTCGACCGGCTGGACTTTCTGATCGCCACCATCCGTCAGACGCATGACACCGCCTCGACGAATTACACCACCTTCGCCGCCGCCACCTCGGCGGTCACACAGAGCCGCCGGGACCTCCAGCAGATCTACGACGACTACACCGCAAAGGCACAGATCCGCCTCGACTACGACCGACTGATGCAGGAACGAAAGGCAATGGGCGGCGGGGAGATCGTCAACAGCGCACCGCCAGTCTCAGACCAGGAGTTGCAGCAGCTTCGCGGCCGCGCCCGCCTGGTCATGTACGGCCTTAGCAGTGAGCTACAACAAGCGCAAGATCAATTACAAAGCCCGCCCGCATATGAGCCACAGAAGCGAACAAAGGCCCCAGGAAGCTCAGACTCCAACAGGCCCCCCGACGAGCTGCCGCTTACTGGAGCTTTCGCATCGGCCGCAGCAGGCTCCGCAATCGTCCCCTCATCTAGCACCACTCCGTCCATGACCTACCCATCAGGAAGCGGGCCGGTGCTGGGGAGCGCCGGCCCGACCGCTCCTATTCCGCCAATAAACCCCACGAACCCGCCGGTCGCGGGTCCGCCTACCGCCCCCGGCCCGGTTAGCGGAGGAACGGTGCCACCAGTGATTCCCCCTCTCGACAGAGCTGGGAATGGGCAACCTCCACCGCCCCGCTCCGGAGGCGCCGGTTTAACCTCGGGACGGTCCGTGTCGAGCCGCCCTGCAACTGGTGGGCTGCCCGGAAACCGGGTAATCGCAACTGGCGGGGTAATCGGTGGGACTGCTGTTGCCGGGGCAGCTATCCCGCCGGAACGTACGAATCGGATCAATCCAGTCGGTGGCGTGATCGGCGGTGCCGGTGGAACTGGCACCGCGCCGGTCGGCCGCAGTTCGACCCGTGGGCAGAACCTGATTGGGCCACCCGCCGGGCATCTAGCACCTCGGGGTGGTGGAGGCGCACGCGGGCAAAGCGATGAGGAGCAAAGACTCTGGAACCCTGATCATCCCTGGGAGACCAACCAGGGGGTTGAACCGGTCCTACTCCCTCCCGCGTCGACCGGCCGATTCGACCCTGGTCCTGCGATCGGGCATCTGCGGTGAGTCCGCTAATCATGCGTGCTCTCGTGGCAGCGTTGATGGTCGCGGCCGCTGCGGTCGCACCCGCCGAGGCAGCGGCTGCCGAAGGAATACGGGATCGCCAATGGCATCTGCATTCTCTCGACGTCGCCGAAGCTCATCAGCATAGCGAGGGTGAGGATGTCATCGTCGCCGTCATCGACAGCGGGGTATCACCTCATCCGGACCTGCGCGGCAACCTGTTGCGAGGCGTCGACATTGTTCATGGCGGCGACGGTAGGGGGCAGCGCGATCAGAGTGGTCACGGAACCGCGATGGCGGGCATCATCGCCGCCAACGGCCGTAACGGTGGCGCACTCGGCATCGCGCCCAAAGCCAAAGTCCTACCTGTCTTCGCCTCCCCGCCAGCAGACGATGGCCGATCAACCGATATAGGTATCGGCGTTGAGTGGGCTATTGCCAATGGAGCCCGCATAATAAACATCTCTAGTGGAGGATCCTCTGCGCCTCGCTTACGTCTGGCTATCGAGGATGCCATCGCCAAAGACATCGTGGTCGTAGCTGCGGCAGGGAACTCACCCGGGCCGGACTACGTTGACTACCCTGCCGCATATCCGGGGGTGGTTGCCGTTTCCGGAGTCGATCGCAGGGGCCGGCACGCGAAAATCTCCGTCTCGGGTCAAGAAGTAGCCATCGCGGCTCCCTCCGACGACATCTGGACGACCAGCAAGGGCAATGACTACGAGACCGGCGACGGCACATCGAACTCTGCCGCGATCGTCTCCGGAGCTGCCGCACTCATCCGCAGCCGCTACCCCGATCTGACCGCCGAAGAAGTCATCCACCGCCTCACCTCAACCGCCACCGACAAAGGCCCACCCGGACACGACCCCGAATACGGCCACGGCATCGTCAACCTCGTCGCCGCCCTCACCGCCGACGTCCCACCCCTACCCCAACCCACCCCCACCATCAACCCCACCAAGATCACCTCGACCCCCACCGCCCAAGCCATCGACCGCGACGGCGCCGGACTCCCCTGGGGCACCATCGGCTGCGGCATCCTCACCGCCATCGCCGCCACCATCCTCGGCACCGCCTGGCACCGATCCCGCCGCCGCACCTACTGACAAACCCGGGCTCAACGACGACCCGAATGCATTGAAGCGACGGCCCGAATGCGCCAACAGGCGCAGCGGGTACGGTGACAAACCGTGCGAAAGAAGAAGAACAACGTGCGCCTCGTCCTCGCTTCCGCGAGCCCCGCCCGGCTCAAGAGCCTGCGGGCCGCCGGCATCGAACCGGAAGTGCTCGTCAGCGGAGTCGACGAATCCACCGTGACCAGCGACAGTCCCGAAGAACTCTGCGTGGCACTCGCCCGGCTCAAGGCCCGCGCGGTCGTGGACCGGCTCCCCGACCCCAGCACCGACACGCTCGTACTCGGCTGTGACTCGGTGCTCGCCTTCGACGGCGAAATCCTCGGCAAACCCGCCGACGCGGCCGACGCCGTACAGCGGTGGGAACGCATGCGGGGCCGCAGCGGTGTCCTGCACAGCGGCCACAGCCTCATCGACGGCAGCGGCGAACGTCGCGTCGACGCCGTCGCCTCCACCGTCGTGCACTTCGCCGACATCAGCGACGCCGAAATCGCCGCATACGTCGCCACCGGCGAACCCCTCGCCGTCGCCGGCGCGTTCACCATCGACGGTCTCGGCGGCCCCTTCGTCGAACGCATCGAAGGCGACCCCGGCACCGTCGTCGGACTCTCCCTGCCGCTGCTGCGCCAGATGCTCGCCGAACTCGACATCTCCATCACCGAACTCTGGGCGGCCCGCCCCAGCTGACCGCCCCACGACGGCCAGGTCGGCGGGAACGACACGCGTCAGTCCCGTCGACTAGCGTCGCGGCATGAGTCTCAAGACGCTCGGGTTGAGCGACGAACTGCACAACTACGTCGTGGCGCACAGCGCCCCCATCAGCGACCTGATGCGCGAGCTTGCCGAGGAAACCCGCCGGCTCCTGCCCGCCGACGCCGACATGCAGGTAGCGCCGGAGCAGGCGACCTTCCTCACCTTCCTGACCCGGATGCTCGGCGCCCGCAACGCCGTCGAAATCGGCACCTTCACCGGGCTCTCCTCGCTCGCCATCGCCACCGCCCTGCCCGACGACGGCAAGCTGACCTGCTTCGACGTCTCCACCGAATACACCGACGTTGCCCGTCGGTACTGGACCCGCGCCGGCCTCGACAACCGCATCGAACTGCGGATCGGCCCGGCCCGGGAAACGCTGCCCGGTCTGCCCGACGAGCCGTACCTCGACCTGGCGTTCATCGACGCCGACAAGGTCGGCTACCCGGCGTACTGGGCGGAACTCGTGCCGCGGATGCGCCCCGGCGGAGTCATCGCCGTCGACAACGTGCTGCGCAACGGCGCCGTGCTCGACCCGCGCAGCGACGCCGACCGCGCCATCGCCGCCTTCAACACGCAGGTGCTCGCCGACGACCGCGTCGACGTGGTGATGCTGCCGCTCGCCGACGGCGTCACCCTCGCCCGCCGCCGCTGATCCACACGTTCCGGTCCGCCGCCGACAGCACGCCGACACACCAGGCCGAGCGCACGCCGGTCCGCCGTCGGCAGCCCGGCGGCGGACCGGAACCACCCCCACCCACGTACGGGTGCCGAGTGCCGCATCCCACACCCGGAGGCAGCGAAGCTACCCAGGCCGACCGATACACTCCCCGCAGTAACCTCCGGGGAGGAGTCGACAAGGTGCGCAAGGTACTCATCGCCAACCGGGGCGAAATCGCGGTCCGGGTCATCAGGGCCTGCCGCGACGCCGGCCTCGGCAGCGTGGCCGTATACGCGGACTCCGACCGCGACGCCATGCACGTCACGCTCGCCGACGAGGCGTACGCGCTGGAGGGCGACTCGGCGGCGGACACCTACCTGCGCATCGAGAAGCTCCTCGACGTGGCGAAGCGCTCCGGCGCCGACGCCGTGCACCCCGGCTACGGCTTCCTCTCCGAGAACGCCGACTTCGCCCAGGCCGTCCTCGACGCCGGGCTGACCTGGGTCGGCCCCACGCCGCAGGCCATCCGCGACCTCGGTGACAAGGTCACCGCGCGGCACATCGCCCAGCGCGCCGGCGCGCCCCTGGTGCCCGGCACTCCCGACCCCGTCGCCGGCCCGGCCGAAGTGCTCGCCTTCGCCAAGGAATACGGCCTGCCGGTCGCCATCAAAGCCGCCTTCGGTGGTGGCGGTCGCGGCCTGAAGGTCGCCCGCACCCTCGAAGAGATCCCCGACCTGTTCGAGTCGGCCACCCGCGAGGCGGTCGCCGCCTTCGGCCGCGGTGAGTGTTTCGTCGAGCGCTACCTGGACAAGCCGCGGCACGTCGAAGCGCAGGTCCTCGCCGACACGCACGGCAACGTCATCGTCGTCGGCACCCGCGACTGCTCACTGCAGCGCCGGCACCAGAAGCTCGTCGAGGAAGCCCCCGCGCCGTTCCTCACCCCCGAACAGCGGGCCGAGATCCACAACAGCGCCAAGGCGATCTGCCGCGAAGCCGGCTACCACGGCGCCGGCACCGTCGAGTACCTCGTCGGCGTCGACGGCACCATCTCCTTCCTCGAGGTCAACACGCGTCTCCAAGTGGAGCACCCCGTCACCGAGGAGACCGCCGGCATCGACCTGGTCCGCGAGCAGTTCCGCATCGCTGCCGGAGAGAAGCTGCGCTTCACCGAGGACCCGACGCCGCGCGGCCACTCGATCGAGTTCCGGATCAACGGCGAGGACCCGGGCCGCAACTTCCTGCCCGCCCCGGGCGCCATCACCGCGATGCGGCTGCCCGCCGGCCCCGGCGTACGGGTCGACACCGGCTTCTCCGCCGGCGACGTCATCGGCGGCAACTTCGACTCGCTGCTCGCCAAGGTCATCATCACCGGCGAGACCCGTACCGAAGCGTTGGAGCGGGCCCGGCGCGCCCTCGACGAGATGGTCGTCGAAGGCATGGCCACCGCGCTCCCCTTCCACCGGCAGGTGGTCCGCGACGCCGCCTTCACCAGCGAGCCGTTCACGGTGCACACCCGCTGGATCGAGACCGAGTTCGACAACACCTGCGAGCCGTTCCAGCCCGCCCTCGGCGACGCCGCCGAAGCCGGCGAGCGGGAGACCGTGGTGGTCGAGGTCGGCGGGAAGCGCCTCGAGGTCCGTTTCCCGGCCGGGCTGCACGTCGGCGGCGGCACCGCCGCGGCGACCGCCGCCCGCAAGCCCGCCCGCCGGGCCGGGGGATCCAAGGCCGGCGGCGGCGCCAACGGCGACTCGCTGACCTCCCCGATGCAGGGCACCATCGTCAAGATCGCAGTCGCCGAGGGTGACACCGTCGAAGAGGGCGACCTCATCGTCGTCCTCGAGGCGATGAAGATGGAGCAGCCGCTCAACGCCCACAAGAGCGGCGTGATCAGCGGATTCACCGCCGAGGTCGGCGCGGTCATCACCGCCGGCTCGGCGATCTGCACGATCTCCTGACAGCAGCGCTCCTGACAACGGCGCTCCTGACAACGGCGGTCTCCTGGCGAGTTCGCGCATAAGTGGTCGTTCGGGAACCGCACCGGGAATGATGTCCCGGTGCGGTTTCTCAACGACTATGTCGGACACCAGGACCTGACCTACAACGACGTCTTCCTCGCCCCGTCCCGCTCGGCCGTCGTCTCCCGGCTCGACGTGGACCTCTCCACCAGCGACGGCACCGGCACCCACATCCCGCTGGTGATCTCCAACATGACCGCGGTCGCCGGCCGGCGGATGGCCGAGACCACCGCCCGCCGCGGCGCGATCACGGTGATCCCGCAGGACATCCCGATCGACGTGGTCGCCGAGGTGATCAGCTGGGTCAAACAGCGGCACCTGGTCCACGACACCGCGATCACCCTGCGCCCCACCGACACCGTCGGCGACGCCATCCACCTGCTGCCGAAACGCTCACACGGCGCGGCGGTCGTCGTCGACGACGAGATGCGGCCGCTCGGCGTCGTCGCCGAGGCCGACACCGAAGGACAGGACCGCTTCACCCAGGTACGGCACGTGATGTCCACCGAGCTGCACACCGTGCCGGAGTCGGCGGACCCGCGTACCGGCTTTGATCTGCTCTCCGCCGGGCGGCGGCGGCTGGCGCCGGTGGTGGACGACGCCGGGCGCCTGGTCGGGGTGCTGACCCGCAAGGGCGCCCTGCGCGCCACCCTCTATCAGCCGGCCCTCGACGATCACGGGCGGTTGCGCATCGCCGCCGCCATCGGCATCAACGGCGACGTCACCGGCAAGGCCCGGGCCCTGATCGAGGCCGGGGTGGACGTGCTGGTGGTGGACACCGCCCACGGCCACCAGGAGAAGATGCTCTCCGCGGTGCGGGCGGTGCGGGCGCTGGACCCGCCGGTGCCGGTCGCCGCCGGCAACGTCGTCACCCCCGAGGGCGTACGGGATCTGGTCGAGGCCGGCGCGGACATCGTCAAGGTCGGCGTCGGGCCGGGTGCGATGTGCACGACCCGGATGATGACCGGGGTGGGGCGGCCGCAGTTCTCGGCGGTGCTGGACTGTTCGGCGGCGGCGCGGGCGCTCGGCCGGCACGTCTGGGCCGACGGCGGCGTACGGCATCCCCGTGACGTGGCCCTGGCGCTGGCGGCCGGCGCCTCCAACGTGATGATCGGCTCCTGGTTCGCGGGCACCTACGAGTCCCCCGGCGACCTCTACACCGACCCGGACGGCCGCCGCTACAAGGAGAGCTTCGGGATGGCCTCGGCGCGGGCGGTCAGCGCGCGCACCGGCGACGAGTCCGCCTTCGACCGGGCCCGCAAGGGCATCTTCGACGAGGGGATCTCCACCGCCCGGATGTTCCTGGACCCGGCCCGGCCCGGTGTGGAAGACCTGATTGACGAGATCGTCGCCGGAGTACGCAGCGCCTGCACGTACGCGGGGGCGACCAACCTCGCCGAGTTCCACGAGCGGGCGCTGATCGGGGTGCAGAGCCACGCCGGCTACACCGAGGGGATGCCCCTGCCGACGAGTTGGTGATGCCGAGCCGGGCGCCGCGCCGGCAATTCACTTTGGCTCCTGAGAGCCCGCGGACTACCGTTTCCCCCGACGGTCGGCCGCGGCGCGCGGACCCGCCCGTCCGGACCCGAACGAGGACGTGGGCATTGAAGCGAGCAACGATCACCGCCGGCTGCGCGGCCGGCGGCGCAGCCACACCCGGACCGCAGGAGAGCCCGTGCTGATCCGGCTGACGCGCGAGTTCCTGCGGCCGTACGCCCGGCCGCTCGCCGGGGTGGTGGTGCTGCAACTGATCGGCACCATGGCCTCGCTCTATCTGCCCCGCCTCAACGCCGACATCATCGACCTGGGCATCGCCCGCGGTGACACCGGCTACATCATGCGTACCGGCGGCTGGATGCTGCTGGTCAGCGCCCTGCAGATCACCTGCTCCATCGGCGCGGTCTACCTCGCCGCGCGCACGGCGATGAGCTTCGGCCGGGACGTACGGGCTGCGGTCTTCGGCCGGGTGATGAGCTTCTCCGCCCGCGAGGTCAACCAGTACGGCGCGCCGTCGCTGATCACGCGCAACACCAATGACGTCCAGCAGGTGCAGATGCTGGTCATGATGACCTGCACCATGCTGGTGACCGCGCCGATCATGATGGTCGGCGGCGTGGTGATGGCACTGCGCGAGGACGTCGGCCTCTCCTGGTTGATGCTGGTCAGCGTCCCCGTGCTCGGGCTCGCCGTCGGCGCGCTCACCCGCCGGATGGTGCCGCAGTTCCGGCTCATGCAGACCCGCATCGACGCGGTCAACCGGGTGCTGCGCGAGCAGATCACCGGCATCCGGGTGGTCCGTGCCTTCGTCCGCGAGCCCTTCGAGACCCGGCGGTTCGGTGTCGCCAACGACGAGCTGACCGACACCGCCCTGCGGACCGGCCGGCTGATGGCGCTGATCTTCCCGATCGTGATGCTGGTGCTCAACGTCTCCAGCGTCGCGGTGCTCTGGTTCGGCGCGCAGCGCATCGACGCCGGCCAGATGCAGGTCGGTTCGCTGACGGCGTTCCTGACCTACCTGATGCAGATCCTGATGGCCGTGATGATGGCCAGCTTCATGCTGATGATGATCCCGCGCGCGGCGGTCTGCGCCGAACGGATCACCGAGGTGCTGCGGACCGACTCCTCCGTGGTGCCGCCGGCCAACCCCGTAACCGAGGTCACCGCGCACGGCGAGGTGGAGCTGCGCGACGTCCGGTTCCAGTACCCGGGCGCCGCCGCGCCCGTACTCACCGGCATCTCCTTCCAGGCCCGCCCCGGCCGGACCACCGCGGTGATCGGCGCCACCGGCTCGGGCAAGACCACCCTGATCTCGCTGATCCCCCGCCTCTTCGACGCCACCGGCGGCAGCGTCCTGGTCGACGGCGTGGACGTCCGCGAAATCGACCCCGAGCTGCTCTGGCGCCGCATCGGCCTGGTGCCGCAGCGGCCGTACCTCTTCACCGGCACGATCGCGAGCAACCTGCGCTACGGCAACCCCGACGCCACCGACGAGGAGCTCTGGACGGCGCTGGAGATCGCCCAGGGCCGGGAGTTCGTCGAGGCGATGCCGGGCGGGCTGGAGGCCACGATCGCGCAGGGCGGCACGAACGTCTCCGGCGGGCAGCGCCAGCGCCTGGCGATCGCCCGGGCCCTGGTCCGCAAGCCCGAGATCTACCTCTTCGACGACTCCTTCTCCGCCCTGGACCTCGGCACCGACGCGCGGCTGCGCGCGGCGCTGCGGCCGGTCACCGCCGACGCAGCGGTGATCATCGTGGCGCAGCGGGTCTCCACCATCCTGGACGCCGACGAGATCCTCGTCCTCGACGACGGCCGGATCGTCGGCCGGGGCCGCCACGACGAGCTGCTGGAGAGCTGCCCGACGTACGCCGAGATCGTCGCCTCCCAGCTCACCACAGGGGTCACCGCATGAGCAGCGACGTACGCGACCGACCGTCGGCCGCCGGTGAACCGGCCAAGGACGGGCCCGCCGCACCGCGCCGTCCCGGCCCCGTCGGGCACGGCCCCGGCGCGGCCATGGGCATGCCGGTGGAGAAGTCGATGAACTTCTGGCCGTCGACCCGGCGGCTGCTCGCCCGGCTGCGCCCGGACCGGCTGCGACTGGCGGCCGTCGTGGTCCTGGCCGTGGTCAGTGTCGTGTTCAGCGTGCTCGGACCGCTGATCCTGGGCCGCGCCACCGACGTGATCTTCTCGGGTGTGATCGGCAAGCAACTGCCGGCCGGCACCAGCCTGGAGCAGGCCGTCGAGGCCGCCCGGGCCGCCGGCAACGACACCTTCGCCGACATGATCGCCGGGATGGCGGTGACGCCCGGCGTCGGCATCGACTTCGGCCGGCTCGGCCAGGTGCTGCTGCTGGCGCTCGTGCTCTACGTGGCGGCGAGTGTGCTCGCCTACGCCCAGGGCTACATCCTCAACGGCGTGGTGCAGCGCACCGTACGGCGACTGCGCGCCGAGATCGAGGCGAAGCTCAACCGCCTGCCGCTGCCCTACTTCGACAAGCAGCCCCGCGGCGAACTGCTCAGCCGGGTCACCAACGACATCGACAACATCTCCCAGACGCTGCAGCAGACGCTGAGCCAGCTGCTCACCTCGCTGCTGACGGTGGTCGGCGTACTGGTGATGATGTTCTACGTCTCGCCGCTGCTGGCGCTGATCGCGCTGGTCGCGGTGCCGGCCTCGGTGCTGGTCACCAAGCAGATCGCCAAGCACTCGCAGAAGCAGTTCGTCGCCCAGTGGAAGCACACCGGCGCGCTCAACGGCCAGATCGAGGAGGCGTTCACCGGGCACGGCCTGGTGAAGGTCTTCGGCCGGCAGCCGGAGGTCGAGGCGACCTTCCAGGCCAAGAACGACGAACTGTTCAAGGCGAGCTTCGCCGCCCAGTTCATCTCCGGAATCATCATGCCCGCGATGATGTTCATCGGGAACCTCAGCTACGTGCTGATCGCCGTGGTCGGCGGCCTGCGGGTCGCCTCCGGCACGATGAGCCTCGGCGACGTGCAGGCCTTCATCCAGTACTCGCGCCAGTTCACCCAGCCGCTGACCCAGGTCGCCTCGATGGCGAACCTGCTGCAGTCCGGCATCGCCTCCGCCGAGCGGGTCTTCGAGGTCCTCGACGCCGACGAACAGCGCCCCGACCCCGAGCCGCCGGCCCGGGTGACCGACCCGCACGGCCGCGTCGAGTTCGAGAACGTCTCCTTCCGGTACGAGCCGGACAAGCCACTGATCGACGACCTCTCCCTGGTCGCCGAGCCCGGGCACACGGTGGCGATCGTCGGCCCGACCGGCGCCGGCAAGACCACGCTGGTCAACCTGATCATGCGCTTCTACGAGCTGGACGGCGGCCGGATCACCCTCGACGGGGTGGACATCGCGACCATGCGCCGCGACGAGCTGCGCGGCGAGATCGGTATGGTCCTGCAGGACACCTGGCTCTTCGGCGGCACCATCCGCGACAACATCGCCTACGGCAACCCGGACGCCACCGAGGAGCAGATCCACGCCGCCGCGGAGGCGACCTTCGTCGACCGGTTCGTGCGCACCCTCCCCGACGGCTACGACACGGTGATCGACGAGGAGGGGAGCAACGTCAGCGCCGGCGAGAAGCAGCTGATCACCATCGCCCGCGCCTTCCTCGCCGACCCGTCGCTGCTGATCCTGGACGAGGCGACCAGCTCGGTGGACACCCGTACCGAACTGCTGCTGCAGCGGGCGATGGCCGCGCTGCGTACCGACCGGACGAGCTTTGTCATCGCCCACCGGCTCTCCACCATCCGCGACGCCGACCTGATCCTGGTGATGGAGAACGGCCGGATCATCGAACAGGGCACGCACGAGGAACTGCTCGCCGCGCAGGGGGCGTACCGCCGGCTCTACCAGTCGCAGTTCGCCGCCGCGGTGGCCGAGGAGGAGGAGCCGGTTGGGGCGCCGCCGGCCAGGGCCGGCGCGGCAGGCTGACACCGCTCGCGCACAGGCACTGACACCGCTCGCGCACAGGCCTGACACCGCTCGTTTGTGGGGCGGCCCGCCGGCACGGGACCTGCCGGCGGGCCGCGGACGCGCCGGCGTTCCGGACCACCGCACGCGTCGATGAAACCGTACGTCCGAAACGGCCCCGGCACTCCCTTCGCACCCGTCGCAGGGTTGGCGTGTCCGCGGCCGTACGCCCCGAACAGGGATTTCGTCCCCATCGGCGCCCGCTGTGGGTTGGGTCACGCCGCGGCGCCCGGATGCGCACGCCGACATCGGCACGAGAGAAACTGGGCAACGCTATTCCGCGATGCGTAGTACCGTCGTCTCTGCGTGGATGTCACTGCGCTGGCGAAAGGTCACCACAGGACCCCGAGGAGCTCTCATCGTGCCCGAAGCTCTGCTCGCGCTCGCGTCACCGAGCACGGCGTACCTGGTGCTGTTCGGGCTGCTGGTCGTCGATGCCTTCGTGCCGGTGGTGCCCACCCAGGTCGTCATGATCACCGGCGGGGCGCTCACCGTCTACGGCGGCCTGAGCCTGCCGATGACCCTCGCGGTCGGCGCACTGGGAGTCTTCGTCGGCGACCTCGCCTGCTACCTGCTCGGACGCCACCTGCGCCGTCGGGCACCCGACACCGGGGTGGACCCGACCCGGCCCGGCCTGATCCGCCGGGCACTACAACGCGCCGGCCGGCTGCACCGTCCCGGCCCGGTGTCGTTCATGCTCTGCCGCTTCGTGCCGGGCGGCCGGATGGCGGCCTGCTTCCACGCCGGACGCAGCCGCTACCCGGCGCGCCGCTTCCTGGCGTACGAGGTGACGGCGGCGCTGGCCTGGGCGGCGTACGGGACCCTGGCCGGCCGGATCGGCGGCCGGGCACTCGCCGGCGCGGGCTGGGAACTGGCACTGGTCGCGGCCGTCACGGCCGGCCTCTTCGGCGGGACCGGCTGGATCCTGGCGACGCTGGCCAACCGCCGCCGCGCCATCGCCGAAGCAACCCTCGACTGACCGCCGGGTCCACAGGTCCCGCCGCAGGAGCCCTCAGTCCCCCGCACAGTGCCCCGCCGGGGCAGGCCGGCGGGGCAACGAGGGCGGGCAGGGCGGGGGGTTACTCCAGTTCGTGGAGCATCAGCTGGCGGGCGGCCTCGGTGATGGAGCCCGACAGGGACGGGTAGATCGTGATGGTGTGGGCCAGCTGGTCGACGGTCATGTGGTTCTCCACCGCCAGGGTGATCGGCAGGATCAGCTCGCTGGCCTTGGGGGCCACCACCACCCCGCCGATGACCTGACCGCTCAGCGGCCGGCAGAAGAGCTTGATGAAGCCGTCGGCGAGGCCGTCCATCTTCGCGCGGGCGTTGCCGTCCAGCGGCAGCATCACCACCCGCGCCTGGGCGCGGCCGGAGTTGACCTCGTCCTGGGAGACGCCGACCGTCGCCAGCTCCGGGTCGGTGAAGACGTTCGCGGCGACCGTACGCAGCCGCAGCGGCGCCACCGCCTCGCCGAGCGTGTGCCACATGGCGATCCGCCCCTGCATGGCGGCGACGCTGGCCAGCGGCAGCACCCCGGTGCAGTCGCCGGCGGCGTAGATGCCGGGGACGTTGGTACGGGAGACCCGGTCGACGGCGACGTACCCGCCGGGCTTGACCTCGACGCCGTACTCGGCCAGGCCCAGCCCGGTGGTGTTCGGCACGGAGCCGACCGCCATCAGCGCGTGCGAACCGGCGACGGTGCTGCCGTCGGCGAGCTCGACCTCCACGCCCTTCTCGGTACGGCGCACCGCGCTGGCCCGGGAGTTGTTCAGGATCCGCATGCCCCGCGAGCGGAAGACCCGCTCGATCGCCATCGCCGCGTCGGCGTCCTCGTGCGGCATGACCCGTTCGCGGCTGGAGACGAGGGTCACCTCGATGCCCATCGCCAGGTACGAGCTGGCGAACTCGGCGCCGGTGACGCCGGACCCGATCACGATCAGGTGCTTGGGCAGCATCGGCAGGTCGTAGACCTGGCGCCAGGTCAGGATCCGCTCGCCGTCGGGGACCGCGGTGGGCAGCACCCGGGGGGTGGCGCCGGTGGCGATCAGCACCGTGTCGGCGGCGATGGAGTACTCCTCGCCGCCGTCCGCGGGGGCGACCAGGACCCGGTGGGTGTGACCGAGCGTGTTCTCGCCGAGACGTGCGGTGCCGGCGACCATCGTGACGCCGGCCTTGATCAGCTTGTTGTGGATGTCCGACGACTGGGCCAGGGCGAGGCGCTTGACCCGCTCGTGCACGGCGCGGGCGTCGACCGTGACGCCTTCCATGCCCTCGGAGTCGACTCCGAACTCCTCACTGTCGCGGTACCCGGTCACCACCTGTGAGCTGGCGATGAAGGTCTTGGACGGCACACAGTCGGACAGCACGCAGGCGCCGCCGGCCCCCTCGGCCTCCACGATGGTGACGTCTGCGTCCAGCTGCGCGGCGACCAGCGCCGCTTCGTAGCCGGCAGGACCGCCGCCGATGATCACGATCCGGCTCACAGCGCCCGCCTCTCCCTGATGCTCACAGTGACTTTCTTCTCCCCACGAGATTCGACACGCACAGTTGTATTCTCCCCCACCCCGTCGCCGGGCTATCGTCATCGCCGTGCGTCACTACGCCGCCTATGGCTCAAACCTCGACCCCGCCCGGATGCGCGCCTACTGCCCGCACTCGCCGATGGTGGGTACCGGCTGGCTCGAAGGCTGGCGCCTGACCTTCGCCGGTGAGGACATCATCGGCTGGGAAGGCTCGGTCAGCACCGTCGTGGAGTCCCCGGGAGACCGGGTCTTCGTAGCGCTCTACGACATCCACGACGGCGACGCGGAGCAGCTCGACGAGATCGAGGGGGTGACCGCCGGGACGTACCGGAAACTGCACGTCCGGGTCTCGACCCTCGACGGCGAGATCACCGCCTGGGTCTACGTCTTCGACGGCTACGAGGGCGGCCTGCCGACCGCCTGGTACCTCTCGGAGATCGCCAACGCCGCCGAGCAGGCCGGGGCGCCGGACGACTACGTCAACCAGCTGCGGGCCCGGCCGACCGGCACCGCTTCGGCCTGAGTCGTCCAGCACAGCTCCAGTCTGCTCTGCTGTCCGCGACGGTGCCCGGCGGGTCCCACCGGGGGTCGCACGCCCCACAACCGGGCGTGTGGTGTCAGGGCCGCAGCGCTGTCCGCAGGCCCTCGTGGGCCTCGGCGAGCAGGTCGGTCACCTCGCGCCGCTCGGCGACGTCGAGCACCCCGAAGGCGCTGCCGGCCAGGCGGTCGGTCACCGCCTCGGCCCAGAGCCGCTGGCGCACCAGCGGACCGGCCGGCGGGTACGGCGGCGCCCAGCCCGCCGCGACCGCCTCGGCCTCGCCGTCGGGCCTGGCCAGCAGCGCCCCGAGCGGGCTGATCCCACTGGCCCGCACCGCCAGCAGGTTCGCCTCGATGAAGTACTCGCGCAGCAGGTGCAGGTGGGCCGCGAGCAGCGCCGCAGGCGTGTCGTCGGGGATCGGGCGGGCCCGCCAGGCGGCGAAGAGCGGCATCCCGGTCGCGTCGGCCGCCGACACCAGCCGTCCGGTCAGCTCCGCGAGCCGCTCGACCTGCGGCAGGCCGGCCAGGTGCGCGTTCCCCCAGCGGCAACACTCCAGGTAGCTCGCCATCGCGACCTCCTCGGGGCGCGGTTCGCGGTGCGCCGGCTGCCAGCCGTCGGCGACGGCCTCGGGTGCGAGGAAGCCGAGTACCGCGGTGACGGCCTCCACCCCCACCTCGCCGAGCGCGCCCGCCCGGCCGGTGATCTGGAACTGCCAGCCGGTCAGTCCGAGCAGCCGGGCCCGGCGCAGCGTCTGCGGACACTCGGCGAAGGCGCCGCCCACCCGCAGCACCAGTGCCCTGTTCGCCGCGGCCGCCTGCTCCGGGGTCATCCGGTCGCCCTTCCCTGTGAGGCATCGACGGACATGCGCGTCCGCTGCCGCCGAGTCTCCCCCGGCCGAGGCGGTGCCGTCACCCCCGGTCGGTCAGCTCCTCCAGGGCGCCCTCGACTTCGCCGACCCGGCGCCGCGCGGCGATCACCGTCCGTTCGGCGCCCTTGCGGGCAAGTTTGTGCCGGCTCACCTCGTGCTCGGCGCCGACCCGCCGCCGTTCCAGGTCGGCCAGCTCCTGCTCGATCCGCGTCAGCGCGTCGACCGCCTGTTCCTCGGCCGCGACCGCCTCGGCGGCGTCGCGTTCGGCCCGCTCCTGTTCGGTACGGGCGTGGTCCAGCTCCCGGCGCAGGGCACTTCGGCGCTTCTCCTGCTCGGCCGCCGCGGCGCGGTCCGCCTGCGACGTCCGTTGAGTCCGCTCCCGCCGGCCCCGGTCCGCCCCGGAACCACCCCGGCCGCCCGTTCCAGCGCCCCGGTCCGCCCCCGAACCGCCCCTGCCGCCCCGCCCGGCACCCCGGCCCGTTTCCGAGCCGTCCTGGCCATCTGAGCGCTCCGGCTCGGCGGACTGGCCGGTCTGTTCCGCGGCCGGTTCGGCGTCGGCGTCGGTGACCAGCCGCAGCCGGGGCCGGGGCACCTCACCGAAGCCCGCGTACGTCACGGTCTTGGTCAGCCGGCCGAGACGTACCTGCTCGGCGATGGTGGTGTCGGAGAGCGCGGCCTGCAGGGTCGCCTCGACCTCGGCCGGCGGCGGCTTCGCGGCGGTCGACGGGTCCGCCTCCGCGGCCAGCTCGGCGATGGCGGCCACCAGCGCGCCGACCAGCGCCCGCCGCTGCGCGGAGAGTTCCCGCAACCGGGGCCCGCGCAGCTGCCGCTGGGCCGCCCGCAGCTCGTCGGAGAGCGCCACCAGATCGGCGACCAGCTCCGGGCGGCGGATCGCGAGCAGGTTCACCAGCCACGCCGCCACGGTCGGCTTGCGCAGTTTGGCGATCTCCCGGGCGGCGGCGGCGTCCCCGGCGGACCGGGCGGCGGCGACCGCCTCGTCGCGGGCGGCGACAAAACCGGCCGGCGGGGTGGCGTAGAGCCGCCGGACGACATCCCGGGAGACCGCCATCGCGTCTCAGCCGATCCGGGTGCCCGGCTCGACCCAGCTGTAGTCGGTGCCGCCGAGCCGGTCCAGGTGGGCGTTGGTGAACTGGAGACCGGCGGCGGTGAGCAGTCCGTCGTGGATGCCGATGGCGCGTTCCGGGGCGACCGCGCGGACGAAGTCGATCCCCTCCCAGACCTTCAGCCAAGGCGCGTGCACCGGCGCCAGCAGCGTGCCGACCGACACGCCCTCGGGGACGAAGAGCGCGTCACCGGGGTGGTACAGCTCGCCGCCGATCAGGTAGCCGACGTTGGTGATCTGCGGGATGTCCGGGTGGATGACGGCGTGCTCACCGCCGAACCCCTTGATGTCGAATCCGGCGGCGCGCCACTCGTCGCCGGGCGCGACCGCGGTGAACTCGATGTCGGTGCCGCTCAGCATGGGGCGCAGCGACTCCGGGCCGTAGACCGGCACCGGGCGGCCGCCGATCGCGGCGGTCAGCGCCTTGACGTCGATGTGGTCGGGGTGCTCGTGCGTGACCAGCACGGCGTCGGCGCCCGCCAGCGCCTCGGGGTCGGTGAAGATCCCCGGGTCGATGACGAGGACACCGCCGTCCTCCACCCGTACGCAGGCGTGGGCGTACTTCGTCAGCCGCATCGTTACTCCTCGTATCCCGAACCGTGACGTTCTCCGCGCAGTCTGCCGGAACCAGACCCGGTCCACCGCGCGTCTGACCGATCATTGCGCACGCAGATTACGAGGACGGGGAAACCGATGAGCCACGGGACGAGATTCCGCCGGCAGGCGCTCCTGCCGGCACTGGCCTTGACGACGTTGCTGGCGCTGCTGGCCGGGTGCGGCGCCGGGCCGCGCAGCTCCGACGACTCCACCGCCGCCCGCCCCGACAGCGCGGCGGAAGGCCAGAAGGCTCCCGATCCCGACCTCGGGGCGACCGACACCGGCGTGGCCGCCCGGTCGATCGTCTACACCGGCACGATGGGGGTCCGGGTCGACGATGTGGACGGTGCGGCGGCGCAGGCGGTCACGCTGGTCACCACGGCGGGTGGCTTCGTCGGTGCGGACCGGCGCAGCAGCGGCGCGGTGACCGATGAGGCGATGCTGGAGCTGCGGGTGCCGGCGGCGCGCTTCACCGCGCTGATCGACCAGCTCGCGGCCCTCGGCGACCAGCTCAATCGGGACGTGAAGACCGAGGACGTCACGGAGGAGACCGTCGACCTGGCGGCCCGCATCGAGACCCAGCGGGTCCGGGTGGCCAGCGGCCGCAAACTCCTGGCCGGCGTCACCGATCGCACGGAGTGGCTCGCCATGGAACGGGAGGTCGCCCAGCGTGAGTCCGACCTGGCGGCGCTGGAGGCGAAGCAGCGGCGGCTCGCCGACCTGGTGGCGCTCTCCACCATCACCGTCACCTTCTTCCGGGCCGCGCCGCCGACGGCACAGGAGACGGACCCGGGCTTCACCGATGCGCTGACCGGAAGCTTGGACGTTCTCGCCCAGAGCGGCCGCATCCTGCTGCTCGTCGTCGGGGCTCTGCTGCCCTGGCTGTTCGTCATCGCTCTGCCGGTGGCCGCGCTGCTGCTGATCCGGCGGCGGCGTCGCCGTCGTCCCGGTGGTGGCGGTTCGGGCCCGGCTGCGGGCGGGTCCGCCCCCACGCCGCCCCCCGCGCCGGCGCCGGTGCGGACCGGAGGCGCTACGCAGCCGTGAGCGAGCGCAGCGCCGTCTGCACCAGCAGGCGGACGCCCACCTCGATGGTGCGCTCGTCCACATCGAACGAGGCCCGGTGCAGGTCGACGTTGGGGCCGACCCGGCCCACGCCGAGCCGGGCGAGCGCACCGGGGACGTGCTCCAGATACCAGGAGAAGTCCTCGCCGCCCATGCTCTGCGGGGTCTCGGCGATGCCGTCCTGGCCCAGCGCCGCGGTGGTGGCGGTGGTCAGCACCTGGACGGCGCGGGAGTCGTTGCTCACCGGCGGCCGGCCGCGCTGGTAGTCCAGGTCCACGGTGGCGCCGGTGGGCGCGACGACGTCCCGGACCACCTGCGAGACGATCTTGGGCGCGATGTCCCAGGTGTCGCGGTCCATCACCCGCAGGGTGCCGGAGGCGACCGCCTCGCTGGGGATGACGTTGTAGCGGGTGCCGGCGGAGGCGTGGCCGAAGACGAGCAGCAGGCCGCTGTTGGCGGGCACCCGCCGGTTGACCAGTGCCGGCACCTCGGTGACGACCCGGCCGAGCGCGTCGACCAGGTCGACGGTGAGGTGCGGGCGGGCGGTGTGGCCGCCCGGTCCGGTCAGGCGCACCGTGACGTTGTCGGCGGCGGCGGTGATCGGGCCGACGCGCAGCCCGACCTTGCCGACCGGCAGGTTCGGATCGCAGTGCAGCGCGAAGATCTGGGTGACGTCGTCGAGCCCGCCGGCCTCGATGACCTCGAGCGCGCCGCAGGGCAGGATCTCCTCGGCGGGCTGGAAGATCAGCCGTACCCGGCCGGGCAGTTCGTCCTGCTCGGCGAGGCGGGCCAGCAGCTGCCCGACGCCGAGCAGGACGGTGGTGTGCACGTCGTGCCCGCAGGCGTGGCAGACGCCCTCCACCGTGGACCGGTACGGGACGTCCTTGACGTCGGCCAGCGGCAGCGCGTCGATGTCGGCCCGCAGCGCCACGACGGGGCCCTCAGCGCGGCCGTTGACGTCGCAGATCACGCCGTTGCCCTTCGGCAGCAGCCGGGGCTGGAGCCCGGCGCGGGTGAGCTCGGCGGCGATCAGGGCCGCGGTGGCGAACTCGTGCCCGGAGAGCTCCGGGTTGGCGTGCAGGTGCCGACGGGTCGCAATGAGGGCCGGCAGTCGCACCTGGAGCAGCTCTTCCAGCCCGTGCGGAAGATCCGGGGTCACCAGGGGCGCGTCCCGCCGGGACGCCGGCTGCCCGTCGGGGGGCGCGGTGAGCGCACTCGTCACGTCGACATCTCGATCAGTAGAGGTTGATGATCCTTCTGGCACAACAGCAGACAGCCTAGACCGACGGCGGTGACGCTGCGCAACATCATTGCGGTAGTAATCGGACCGCGCAGCGTCACGGATTCCGAGGTGGGCGCGCTCCCCAGCGGGCGGATTCGCACAGGCGTCGCCATCAGAAACGGACACTTGTACGCCACCCCCCACCGTGAGTAATCAGCGGCCGACCCGTCCGCCGCGCCTGCCCCCACCCCGTACAGCAATCCGGATTGTCGCATTTGCCGCCGGGCGGTCCGCCGCTGTGTCGCGAACTCATCCGTTCGGGCAACCAGACGATTTCTCACAGTGGCATGTCGGACCAGGGCCCGACCGCACACCATGTCCGTCATGACCATCGCGGCGCGATCAATGACGGGCACCGGTCCATCCCGGCCCGTTTCCCAGATCAGTTCTTACCCGAACGCCGACGCCGCACACCCCGGCGGCGGGGTGCGCGGCGTCGGCGCAGGCGATCAGCGGGCGGACCGGTTCTGCCGGTGGCCGCACCCGGAACCTCAGAAGCGGTCGCTGGGCCGGTAGACGCCCCACACCTCGCGCAGCGTCCCGCAGACCTCACCGATCGTCGCGCGAGCGCGCAGCGCCTCCTTCATCGGGTAGAGCACGTTCTCGTCGCCCTCCGCCGCCGCCCGCAGCTGCCCGAGCGCCCGGGTGACCGCATCGTTGTCCCGGCTACGCCGCAGCTCGGCCAGGCGCTCCGCCTGGGCCGCCTCGATCGTCGGGTCCACCCGCAGCGGCTCGTACGGCTCCTCGGTGTCGACGGTGAAGCGGTTGAGCCCGACCACCACCCGCTCGCCCGAGTCGATCTCCTGGGCGATCCGGTACGCCGAGGACTCGATCTCGCGCTTCTGGAAACCGGCCTCGATCGCCTCGACCGCCGAACCGTGCTCGGCGACCCGCTCCATCAGTGCGGTCGCCTCCGCCTCGATCTCGTCGGTCATCGCCTCCACCACGTAGGAGCCCGCGAACGGGTCCACGGTGGCCGTCAGGTCCGTCTCGTACGCCAGCACCTGCTGGGTGCGCAGCGCCAGGCGGGCGGCCTTCTCCGTCGGCAGCGCGATCGCCTCGTCGAAGCTGTTGGTGTGCAGGGACTGGGTTCCGCCGAGCACCGCGCCGAGCCCCTGCACCGCGACACGGATCAGGTTGACCTCCGGCTGCTGGGCCGTGAGCTGCACGCCTGCGGTCTGGGTGTGGAAGCGCAGCATCATCGACTTCGGATTCTTCGCCCCGAACTCGTCGCGCATCACCCGGGCCCAGATCCGGCGGGCCGCGCGGAACTTGGCGACCTCCTCCAGCAGCGTGGTGCGGGCGACGAAGAAGAACGACAGCCGCGGCGCGAAGTCGTCGACCTCGAGCCCGGCGGCGATGGCGGCGCGGACGTAGGCGATGCCGTTGGCGAGGGTGAAGGCGATCTCCTGTGTGGGCGAGGCGCCCGCCTCGGCCATGTGATAGCCGGAGATGGAGATCGTGTTCCACTTCGGCACCTCGCTACGGCAGTACGCGAAGGTGTCGGCGACCAGCCGCAGCGACGGCTTCGGCGGGAAGATGTACGTGCCCCGGGCGATGTACTCCTTGAGGATGTCGTTCTGGATGGTGCCCGACAGCGCCGAGCCCGGTACGCCGTTCTCCTCGGCGACGAGCTGGTAGAGCAGCAGCAGCACCGAGCCGGGGGCGTTGATCGTCATCGACGTGGAGACCTTGTCCAGCGGGATGTCGTTGAAGAGCACCCGCATGTCGTCGATCGAGTCGATGGCGACACCGACCTTGCCGACCTCGCCGTGAGCGATCGGTTCGTCGGAGTCGTACCCCATCTGGGTGGGCAGGTCGAAGGCCACGGAGAGGCCCATGGTGCCGGCGGCCAGCAGCTGGTGGTAGCGGGCGTTGGATTCCGTGGCGGTGCCGAAACCGGCGTACTGGCGCATCGTCCAGGGGCGTGAGGTGTACATCGTGGGATAGACGCCACGGGTGTACGGGTATTCACCGGGGCCGCCGAGGCGGGCGTCCAGATCGGCGGGAAGGTCCGCCGAGGTGTAGACGCTCTTGATCGGGAAACCGGATTCGCTTGTCCGCCGTTCGCTCATTACCGGATCGTAAGTTGCGCCCTTCCATCGACGGGTGAGGGATTCCGCACACTCGGTGGATTGCAGCTCACGTCAGGTAGCAATCCGCGCACGGTGAGTGGAGTTTTACCTACCGGGCCGCGTCGGGTTTCGCATCCGCTGTCGCAACAAGCAAGATAGGGGTGTTGTGTCCCAGCCCCCTCGAACTCCCCCGGTGGCTTTTCTGTGACTCAGATCCCGACCTGGAGCACTGGTCCCGTCACTCCCCCGAGCGGCCGCGCCGTGGCCGGCACCGTCATCGGTGGCCGGTATTCCCTGCGCTCGGCGGTAGGCAACGGCGGCATGGGCACCGTGTGGCGTGCGGCCGACACCCTGCTCCGACGTGACGTGGCGGTCAAAGAGGTCGTCCTCCCCCCAGGACTGGCCCCCAGCGACCGCGATGCGATGTACGAACGCACCCTGCGCGAGGCCCGGGCCGCCGCGGCCCTGCAGCATCCCGCGGTGGTGCAGGTCTACGACGTGGTGACCGAGGGCGGCCGCCCGTGGATCGTCATGGAGCTGCTCGAGGCCCGCAGCCTCGCGGAGATGGTGATCGAGGACGGTCCGCTCGCGCCGCGCGCGGTCGCCAAGATCGGCATCGCGCTGCTCGGTGCGCTCGAGGTCGCCCACGCCAACGGCGTGCTGCACCGCGACGTCAAGCCGGCCAACGTGCTGATCTGCACCGACGGCCGCTGCGTGCTCACCGACTTCGGTGTGGCCCGGATGCCGACCGACGTGCAGCTCACCACGCCCGGCATGGTCCTCGGCTCACCGCACTTCATCTCCCCCGAGCGGGCGATGGGGCAGAACTTCGGGCCGCCCAGCGACCTCTTCTCCCTCGGGGTGACGCTCTACACCGCCATCGAGGGGCGGCCGCCCTTCGACAAGGGCGACCCGATCGAGACGATGCACTCGGTCGTCGAGGACCCGCCGGCCACACCGGTGCGCAGCGGCCCGCTGCTGACGGTGCTGATGGGGCTGCTGGAGAAGGACCCCGCCCGCCGGATGGACGTGCCGACCGCCCGCGGCCTGCTCCGCGAGCTGCTCGCCGGGCCGCTGGCCAACAACGCCACGATCAACAACATGACCGACCCGTACGCGGTGGTCCGGGTCGCGCAGCCGCCGGCGCCCCCGCCCCCGCCGCCGGCTCCGGCCGCGGCGCCCGGGCAGATCGGCGGGCGGGCCATGCTCGCCCCCGGCGAGTCCCTGACCGACCGGCTCGCCAAGCTGCGGGCGGGTGAACGCCCCGCGCCGACCACGTCCTCGGCGCCGCTGGACCAGACCAGCCCGAACGCCCTCGGCGGACTGGACACCCCGACGGGCGCGATGAGCCCACCGGCGGGCGGGCATGAGCAGACCCAGGTCATCGGTGGCTACCAGCCCGCCGCGGGCCAGCGGCCGGGCCAGCAGTACGGCACGCCCGCCGGCGGGCAGTACGGCACCCCCGCCCAGCCCGGCCAGACCTACGGCAGCCCCGCCGGCGGGCAGTACGGCAGCCCGGCAGGTCAGCAGTACGGCAACTCCGCCGGCCAGCAGTACGGCGCTCCCGCCCAGTCGTACGGCACGCCGGAGCAGCAGTGGGGTGCTCCCGGGCAGCAGTGGGTGACTCCCCCCGGCCGGCCCGACGCCGACCGGGCCGGCGGCCTGGCCGGCGTGGTGGCGGCGGTCAAGCAGTTGCCGGCCAAGACCCGCTACGCGCTCGCCGGCGGACTGGTGGTCCTGCTGCTGATCGTCGGCGTGCTCGTGATCCCCGGCGGTGACGACCAGGTCCCGACGCCGCAGGCGGGCACCGAGACCACCGCGCCGCCGCAGCCGGCCATCCCGATGCAGGAGCACCGCGCCAAGGGCGTCACCGTGCTGGTGCCCGAGGGCTGGGAGCGCAGCAGCGGCGGGGGCTACTTCGTCGACTTCTTCGACCCCGACGACGACGGCCGCAAGGTCCGCATCATCAGCGAGCCCTTCGCCGGCACCAGCGCGCTGCGCTGGGCGGAGATCGCCGAGAGCTACCTCAAGAAGAACAAGACCTGCCCGGCGCCGTACAAGCGGGTGGAGATGACCGACGAGGTGGAGCTGGCGGGCCGGCCGGGCGCGCAGTTCGAGTACACCTGCGGCTCCGGCGACACCATGCGCCACGGCATCTGGCGTGCGGTGATCTTCGACGGCAAGGCGTACTCGTTCTACCTCACCTCCACCGACGCCCGCTTCGAGGAGAGCCGTCCGATCTTCGACGAGATGACGACGACCTTCAAGCTGAACGCCGCGAGCTGACCTTCGGCCCCGCGGGCCACTGCACGAACCGCTCCGACGCCCTCGGCGGCCACAGTCGCCGAGGGCGCTCGCGTTGCGGGTTCAGGACCCGTGCTATCAAAGGGGCATGGCGGCGAAATCTCTCGAAACTGACACCCTGCGCGAACTCGCCGAAAGGTGGATCGCCGACGACCCCGATCCGGTCAGCCGGGCCGAACTGCAGGCCGTACTCGACCGGCTTCCGGCCGGCGCCGACGACCTGGCGGACCGGTTCGCCGGTCCACTGACCTTCGGTACCGCCGGGCTGCGCGGTCCGCTGCGCGCCGGCCCCAACGGCATGAACCTCGCGGTGGTCACCCAGGCCGCGGCCGGCCTGGTCCGCTGGCTGGCCGACGGCGGCGCCACCGGCCCGCTGGTGATCGGCTACGACGCGCGGCACGGCTCGCACGCCTTCGCCGAGCAGACCGCCCGGGTCGCGACCGGCGCGGGCCGACCCGCGCTGCTGCTGCCCGGCCCGCTGCCCACCCCGGTGCTCGCGTACGCGGTGCGGCGGCTGGACGCGGCGGCCGGCGTGATGGTCACCGCCAGCCACAACCCGCCCCAGGACAACGGCTACAAGGTCTATCTGGGCGCCGAACTCGGTGGCGAACTCGGCGCCGGTGCGCAGATCGTGCCGCCGGCCGACGCCGGGATCTCGGCGGCGATCGCCGCCGTCGGCCCGCTGCGTGACGTGCCGCTCGGCCCGCCCGGCGAGGTGCTCGGCACCGACCTGGTCAGCGCGTACGTCGCCGACGCCGCTGCGGTCCTGCCCGCCGGCGGCCCACGGGACCTCTCGGTGGCGTACACGCCGATGCACGGCGTCGGCGCGGCGGTGCTCGGTGCGGCCTTCGCGGCGGCCGGCTTCGAGATGCCGGGTGTGGTGCCGGAGCAGGCCCAGCCGGACCCGGACTTCCCCACCGTCGCCTTCCCCAACCCGGAGGAACCCGGCGCGATCGATCTGCTCGCCGGTCTCGCCGCCCGCACCGGGGCCGACATCGCGATCGCCAACGACCCGGACGCCGACCGCTGCGCCGTCGCGGTGCCCGAGCCGGACGGGACCTGGCGCATGCTCCGCGGCGACGAGGTGGGCACGCTCCTGGCCGACCACCTGATGCGCCGCGGGGTGGCCGGGCTCTACGCCACCACCATCGTCTCGTCGTCGATGCTGCGCGCCATGTGTGAGGCCCGGGGAGTGCCGTACGACGAGACCCTCACCGGCTTCAAGTGGATCGTGCGCGGTGGCGGCGGACGCGAGCCGCTGGTCTTCGGCTACGAGGAGGCGCTCGGCTACTGCGTCGCCCCGGAGCACGTCCGGGACAAGGACGGCATCACCGCCGCGCTGACCGTCGCCGAACTGGCGGCCGAACTGAAGGCCCAGGGCCGTACGCTGCGCGACCGGCTCGACGAGCTGGCGACCGAGTTCGGGCTGCACGTCACCGACCAGTACTCGGTGCGTGTCGACGACCTGTCCGAGATCACCGCGGCGATGGCCCGGATCCGCGCCGCCGTCCCGGTCACCCTCGTCGGCGCGCCGGTGACCGAGGTACGTGACCTGCTCCCCACCGCCGACGTGGTGATCCTGCACAGCGGGGCGGCCCGGGTCGTCATCCGCCCCTCCGGCACCGAGCCGAAGCTCAAGGCGTACCTGGAGGTGGTGGAGCCGGTGACCGACGGCGACGTCGCCGCGGCCCGGCTGCGGGCCGGCGAGGCGGTTGCCGCCCTGCGGACGGAGATCGCCGCAGCGCTGGGAATGTGAGCGCCCCCGACGCCGGGGGCACGTTCCTCCCCGGCGTCGGGGCAGCACCCCGGAAGGTGACTGCGCCCTCGTCCCGGTGGCCGGGCTACCCGGTCGCCGGGACGACGTTCGGCAGGATCGCCAGGCCGAGCGCCGCGACCGTGCGGGCCGGCTGTGGCCGCACCACGTCGCCGGGGAGCCCGCCCAGCAGGCCGGGCGACTCGGCGATCGCGGTGAGCCGTTCACCGGCTGCGGCGGCGGACGCACCGCTCAACGGCAGTGGCGGTGCCATGCCGACGGCGGCGACCAGCGTCGCCAGCACGGCGGTCTGCTCGTCGGGCAGTTCGGCGCCGGCCAGCGCGGCGGCGAGCCGGTTGCGCACGTCCGGGTGCGCGTTCTCCACCCGGACGGGGACGAAGCCGAGACCCGCCGACTGCTCGTCTCCGACGGGGCCGGGTTCCTCCCGGATCACCCCGCGCACGATCAGCTCGGCCAGGAACCGGTCGCGCAGCCGGGTCCGCAGCCGCTGCAGCCACGACTCGGGGCTGTGCGCGGTATCGGCCCGGAGCCGGTCCAGCACCGCGTCGGGCACGGGCGCACCGGTCGCTGACGGGTCGACGACCTGTAGCGCGCCGTCGGCGTACGCGATCCGGTCGGCCAGGGCCAGCTCGGCGAGGACCGCGGCGGCGAGACCGAGGTCGAGCCCGTCGCGGGAGACGGTCGGCCGTCCCGAGTCGTCGTGGGCCAGCAGGAGCAGCTCCTCGGCGAGCGCGGCACCAGTCATAGCCGGCGCTTAGCCGCTGCACCGCGAGTTACGCCCGCCGCGGCGGGCGAAGTTGCGCGACCGCGCCGAAGGGCGGGTGCGCACCCGCGGCGAACGCGACCGCGCCGAACGCCTGGTGAGAGGCGTTCGGCCGCGGACGCTCAGAAGCGGGGCATGCCGCCGAACTGGCGGTCCCCGGCGTCGCCGAGGCCGGGAACGATGAACATGTCGTCGTTGAGGCGCTCGTCGATCGAGGCGGTGACCAGCCGCAGCGGCAGCCCGCTGCGCTCCAGCCGTTCGATGCCGACCGGCGCGGCGAGCACGCAGACCACGGTGATCTCGGTGGCACCCCGGTCGGCGATGGTCCGGCAGCAGTGCTCCAGCGAACCGCCGGTGGCGAGCATCGGGTCGAGCACCAGCACCGGCAGGCCGGTCAGGTCGCGGGGCAGCGACTCCATGTACGCCCGCGGCTCGTAGGAGTCCTCGTCGCGGGCGAGGCCGACGAAGCCCATCGAGGACTCGGGGAGCAGCCCGAGCGCGGAGTCGGCCATGCCGAGACCGGCGCGCAGCACCGGCACCAGCAGCGGCGGGTTGGCCAGCCGGGTGCCCTCGGTCTCGGTGACGGGCGTCCGCATGGGGAAGTGCTCCACCGGGAAGGGACGTGCGGCCTCGTACACCAGCATCGTGGTGAGTTCGTGCAGCGCCGCCCGGAAGTTCGCGGAATCGGTCCCTTCGTCCCGCATGACGGTGAGTCGGGATTGGGCAAGCGGGTGATCAACAACGAGTACGTCCACGATTGTGAACCTACGTCCGTGAGCAAGATCACGTAGCGTCGGGGGTGCGTAGACTACAAATCATGACGGCGACAACGACGTCGGACCGGTCGGACCTGTCCGAACTGGGACGATCTGAGGCGAGCTTGCGGGCCTTCCTCCACGGCCTGCCCGGCGTGGACCAGGTTGGCGCCGAGCAACGCGCCGCGATGCTCGGCACCCGCTCCATCAAGACCACCGCCAAGGCGTGGGCGATCGACCTCGCGATCCGCATGGTCGACCTCACCACGCTGGAGGGCGCGGACACCCCCGGCAAGGTCCGGGCACTCGCCGCCAAGGCGCTGCGCCCCGACCCCGCCGACCCGGGCTGCCCGAGCGTGGCGGCCGTCTGCGTCTATCCGGCGATGGTCGAGCACGTGGCCGAGGTGCTGCGCGGCTCCGACGTGCACCTGGCGAGCGTGGCCACCGCCTTCCCCTCGGGGCAGGCGCCGCTGGCCGTGCGGCTCGCCGACACCGAGGCGGCCGTCGCCGCCGGCGCCGACGAGATCGACATGGTGATCAACCGGGGCGCCTTCCTGGCCGGCCGCTACGGCGAGGTCCACGACGAGATCGTGGCCGTGAAGGCCGCCTGCGGTGACGCGCATCTCAAGGTGATCCTGGAGACCGGCGAGCTCGGCACGTACGACAACGTCCGCCGCGCCTCCTGGCTGGCCATGATCGCCGGCGGCGACTTCATCAAGACCTCCACCGGCAAGGTGCCGGTCGCGGCGACCCCGCCGGTGACGCTGGTGATGCTGGAGGCGGTCCGCGACTTCCGCGCGCTGACCGGGCGCCAGATCGGCGTCAAGCCCGCCGGTGGCATCCGCAACACCAAGGAAGCCATCAAGTACCTGGTCATGGTCAACGAGACCGCCGGCGCCGACTGGCTGGACCCGGACTGGTTCCGCTTCGGCGCCTCCAGCCTCCTGAACGACCTGCTGATGCAGCGCACCAAGCTGCGCACCGGCAGCTACCCCGGCCCCGACTACTTCACCCTGGACTGAGCTGATGTTCGAGTACGCACCCGCTCCCGAGTCCCGCTCGGTGGTGGAGATCAGAGCCTCGTACGGCCTCTTCATCGACGGACGGTTCGTCGACGCCGCTGACGGCGCCGCCTTCAAGTCGGTCAACCCGGCCACCGAGGAGGTGCTCGCCTCCGTCGCCGAGGCCGGCGCCGCCGACGTCGATGCCGCGGTCGCCGCCGCCCGTACGGCGTACGAGCGGGTCTGGGGTCCGATGCCGGGCCGGGACCGGGCCAAGTACCTGTTCCGCATCGCGCGGCTGATCCAGGAGCGCGGCCGGGAACTGGCGGTGCTGGAGACGCTGGACAACGGCAAGCCGATCCGCGAGGCACGCGACACCGACATCCCGCTGGCCGCCGCGCACTTCTTCTACTACGCGGGCTGGGCCGACAAGCTCACCCACGCCGGCTTCGGCGCCGACCCCCGGCCGCTCGGCGTGGCCGCCCAGGTCATCCCCTGGAACTTCCCGCTGCTGATGCTGGCGTGGAAGATCGCCCCGGCGCTGGCCGCCGGCAACACGGTCGTGCTCAAGCCCGCCGAGACCACCCCGCTGACCGCGCTGCTCTTCGCCGAGATCTGCGCCCAAGCGGACCTGCCCGCCGGCGTGGTGAACATCGTCACCGGCGCCGGGGAGACCGGCCGCGCTCTGGTGGAGCACCCGGGGGTCGACAAGGTCGCCTTCACCGGCTCGACCGAGGTCGGCCGGGCCATCGCCCGCTCGGTGGCCGGCACCCGCAAGAAGCTCACCCTGGAGCTGGGCGGCAAGGCCGCGAACATCGTCTACGACGACGCCCCGATCGACCAGGCCGTCGAGGGGATCGTCAACGGCATCTTCTTCAACCAGGGGCACGTCTGCTGCGCGGGCTCCCGGCTGCTGGTGCAGGAGTCGGTCGCCGAGCCGGTGCTGGCGGCGCTCAAGCGCCGGATGGCGCAGCTGCGCGTCGGCGACCCGCTGGACAAGAACACCGACGTCGGTGCGATCAACTCGGCGGCGCAGCTGGAGCGCATCCGCGAGCTGAGCGACGCCGGCGACGCCGAGGGCGCGCAGCGCTGGTCGCCCGAGTGCGAACTGCCCGAACGCGGCTTCTGGTTCGCCCCGACGATCTTCACCGGGGTCACCCAGGCGCACCGCATCGCGCGGGAGGAGATCTTCGGGCCGGTGCTGTCGGTGCTGACCTTCCGCACCCCCGCCGAGGCGATCGAGAAGGCGAACAACACGCCGTACGGGCTCTCGGCCGGGGTCTGGAGCGAGAAGGGCTCCCGGATCCTCTGGACCGCCGACCGGCTGCGCGCCGGGGTGGTCTGGGCAAACACGTTCAACAAGTTCGACCCCACCTCGCCCTTCGGCGGCTACAAGGAGTCGGGCTACGGTCGCGAGGGCGGCCGGCACGGACTGGAGGCGTACCTCGATGTCTGAGCGGGTGGCGGTACGCAAGACGTACAAGCTCTTCATTGGCGGGAAGTTCCCGCGCAGCGAGTCAGGGCGGTCGTATCCGGTGGAGTCCGGCAGTGGCGAGACGGTGAACGTGGCGCTGGCGTCCCGCAAGGACGTCCGCGACGCCGTGGTGACGGCCCGCGCGGCGGTCAAGGGCTGGTCGGGGGCGACCGCGTACAACCGCGGGCAGATCCTCTACCGGGTGGCGGAGATGCTGGAGGGGCGGCGTGAGCAGTTCACCGCCCTCGGCGTGCCCGCCGACGAGGTGGACGCCGCGATCGACCGCTGGGTCTGGTACGCGGGCTGGTCCGACAAGATCGCCCAGGTGTACGGCGGCGCCAACCCGGTCGCCGGGCCGTACTTCAACCTCTCTGCTCCGGAACCGACGGGCGTGGTGGGCGTGGTGGCCCCGTCCGAGCCGGCCCTGCTCGGCCTGGTCAGCGTGATCGCCCCGGCGATCGTCACCGGCAACACCGTGGTGGTGCTCGCCTCGCCGGCGCAGCCGCTGCCCGCGGTGACGCTGACCGAGGTGCTCGCCACCTCGGATCTGCCCGGCGGGGTGGTGAACCTGCTCACCGGCCGGATCACCGAGACGGCACCGACGCTGGCCGCGCACGCCGACGTCAACGCGATCGACCTGACCGGCGTCACCGACCCGGAGCTGGCGACGGCGCTGGAGGTGGCCGCCGCGGAGAACCTCAAGCGGGTGCTGCGCCCGCCGCTGACCGCCCCGGACTGGTTCGCCGACCCGGGGTTGGAGCCGATGACGGCGCTGCTGGAGACGAAGACGGTCTGGCACCCCAAGGGCATGTGAGCCCCGCGCCGGTGATCATCGACGTGGCGCGACGGCTGCTACTACAACCGGTAGGCTACCGGCGTGACGCGACTGGGTGATCTTGAACGTGCGGTGATGGACGTCCTCTGGAACGCCGATCCGGGCCCGGGCGGCGGCAGAACCGTCCGGGAGGTCGCCGACGCACTCGACGGCCGGGAGCTGGCCTACACCACCGTGATGACGGTGCTGGACCGGCTCGCCGGCAAGGGGATGGTGCAGCGGGAGCGCTCCGGCCGGGCCTGGAGCTACCGCCCCGCGGCCAGCCGGGAGGCCCACATCGCCCAGCTGATGCTCGAAGCGCTGGACCTCGGCGGCAGCCGTGACGCAGCGCTGGTGCGCTTCGCCCGCTCGGTGACCGGCACCGAGGCCGAGGTGCTCCGCGCGGCGCTGGCCGACTCCGCGGCGCCCGCCGAACGCACGGCGCCGGCCAACTCCATGGCGGACCGGCAGGACTGAGCCGATGGCCTACGCGGTGCACTTCGGCGCGACGATGCTCGCGTGCTACCTCGCCGCGCAGGTGCTGATCCGGTCCGACTGGACCTGGCACAGCCCCCGGGTGGCGATCCTCTGCTGGCAGGCGGTCGGTCTGGCGATGGGACTCTGCGCCATCGGACTCCCTCTGGCCCTGGGCGTGGCCCCGTACGCCCGGCCGGTCGCCGCGTCCCTGGTGGCGCTCGGCCGTGATCTCGCCACCCGCACGCTGCCGGCCGGAATCGGCGGCGCGCAGCTGCTGGCGGTCGCCCTCGGCGTCGTCATCACCGGCGCGCTCTGCGCCTCGACCCTGCGCAGCCTCCTGCTGGCCGTACGGGCCCAGCGCCGCCACCGGGACCTGCTGACCCTGGTCGCCCGCGCCGATCCGGCCGCCCCCGGCGCGCTGGTCCTGGACCACCCGAGCGCGGCGGCGTACTGCCTGCCGGGCGTCCGCCCCCAGGTGGTGGTCAGCGCCGGCACGCTCGACCTCCTCGACAGCGCCGAACTCGCCGCCGTGCTCAGCCACGAGCGGGCGCACGCCCAGGAGCGGCACGACCTGGTGATCCTGCCCTTCACCGCGCTGCGGCACGCGCTGCCCTGGATCGGCTGGATCCGGCGCGCCAACGACCGGGTGGCGCTGCTGGTCGAGATGCGCGCCGACGACAAGGCCCGCGACCAGCACACCGACGTGCAGCTGGCCCGGGCGCTGCGCCGCTTCGCCGCCGCCGGCCACGTCACCCCCGCCGGCACCCTCGGCGCCGCCGACCAGGACATCGAGATGCGGGTACACCGGCTGCTCACCCGGCGGCGGTCGTCGCCGGTGCTGGGCCCGGCCGCGCTGACCGTGGCCGCCTGCCTGGTGGCGATGCCGGTCTCGCTCTTCCTCGCCTGAGCCGGCACTCGTCTCCCGGCCGGCAGCGCGAGGAGCACATCGACGCCGAAGCCCCGCACCGGCCTGGCGGAGTCACCGCCGCAGGCCGGACTACGCTTTTATCTCATGAGCTGGTGGCTGTCGCGGGCACACATCAACGGCCGGGCACCGGTGGTCCGGTGAACCGTCGCCCCTTCGATCCACGTCTGCTCCGCCACGTCCCCGCCGTCCGAGGGCCGCTCGCGCTGCTCGTCGGACTCGGTGTGGTCACCGCGCTGCTCATCCTCGCCCAGGCGACCGCCCTGGCGACGCTGCTCGCCGCCGCCAACACCCACCGGTTCGACAGTGCGGCGCTGGCCGGCTTCGTGGTCGCCGTCGGCGCGCGCGCCGTGGTCAGCTGGGCCCAGGGCGTCGTGGCCGCCCGGATCGCCGCCACCGTCAAGGCGACCCTGCGTACCGACCTGCTGACCGCTGTCAGCAGGCGCGGCCCCGGCTGGCTCGCCGGGCAGCGGGCCGGGCAGATCGCCACCCTCGGGGGCCGCGGACTCGACGCCCTCGACGCGTACTTCACCGGCTACCTGCCGCAGCTCATCCTCAGCGTCACGGTGCCCGCGGCGGTCCTCGCCCGGGTGCTCTTCGCCGACTGGAGCTCGGCGCTGATCATCGCGCTGACCCTGCCGCTGATGCCGATCTTCGGCGCGCTCGTCGGGTGGCAGGCCCAGACCGCCACCGAACGGCAGTGGCGCCGCCTCTCCCGCCTCGGCGGGCACTTCCTGGACATGGTCGCGGGCCTGCCGACACTGCGCGCCTTCGGCCGCGACAAGGGCCAGGTCACCGTCGTGCAGCGGATGGCCGACGGACACCGCTCGGCGACCATGAAGACGCTGCGCATCGCCTTCCTCTCCGCGCTGGTGCTGGAGCTGGTCGCCACCCTCTCGGTGGCGCTGGTCGCCGTCCCGATCGGGGTCCGGCTGCTCAGCGGCGGCCTGCTGCTGCAGACCGCCCTGCTGGTGCTCTTCCTCACCCCGGAGGCGTACCTTCCCCTGCGCGCCGCCGGCAGCCAGTTCCACGCCAGCATGGAGGGGCTGACCGCGATGGACGAGGCGCTGACCATCCGCGGTGACGAGCCGGTACGCCGCGAGCAGGCCCCCACCGCGGCCACCCCGCCGCCCGCCGGGCCGGGCGTGATCCGCTTCGAGTCCGTCACCGTCGCCTACGAACGCACCACCGCGCTGCGCGACGTCAACCTCACCCTGCACCCCGGCGAGCGCATCGCGATCATCGGACCGAGCGGCGCCGGCAAGACCACCCTGCTCGGGCTCCTGCTGGGCTTCGTCACCCCGACCAGCGGCCGGATCACCGTCGACGGCGTCGACCTGGCCGAGCTCGACATCGACGGGTGGCGGCGGCAGCTCGGCTGGGTGCCGCAGCGGGCCCACCTCTTCGCCGGCAGCGTCGCCGACAACATCACCCTCGGCCGCCCCGACGCCCCGCCCGCCCAGATCGACGCCGCGATCCGCGCCGCCGCGCTCGACGAGGTGATCGCCGGCCTCCCCGACGGCCTCGCCACCCAGCTCGGCGAGCGGGGCTACGGCCTCTCCAGCGGGCAGCGCCAGCGTGTCGCGCTCGCCCGGGCCTTCCTGCGCGACGCCCGCATCGTGCTGCTCGACGAACCCACCGCCCGCCTCGACGCCGCCAGCGAGGCCGCCGTGCTCGACGCCACCCGCAAGCTCGTCGCCGGACGTACGGCGCTGCTGGTCGCCCACCGGCCCGCCCTGCTCGACGAGGCCGACCGGATCCTGCGCATCGAGGACGGCCGGGTCACCGAACTGACGGCCGCTGACAGCGAGGTGACGGCATGAGCGACGACCGGCGCACCCGGCACCACGGCCCCGGCCGGCTGGCCCCGGAGCGGCAGGTGCTGCGCCTGGCCCGGCCGTACCTGAAGCGGCTCACCGGCGCGGCGCTGCTCGCCGCCGCCACCGACTTCGCGGCGCTGGCCCTGATGGCCACCTCCACCTGGCTGCTGATCAGCGCGGCCGGCCGGCCCCCGCTGGACGCCCTCACCGTCGCCATCGTCTCGGTCCGCGGCCTGGCGATCAGCCGGGGCGTGCTGCGCTACACCGAGCGGCTCGCCGGGCACGATGCCGTGCTGCGCTACATCACCGACGTACGGACCCGGATCTTCGCGGGTCTGGTCGGCCGGCGCGCCGACGTCTCGCACCGCTCCGGCGACGCGCTGAGCCGACTCGTCTCCGACGTCGAGGACGTACAGAACCTGCTGCTGCGGGTTGTCGTGCCGGCCGCCGGCGCGGCGCTTGTCAGCATCACCGCCGTCGGCTGCGCGCTGCTGGTCTCCCCCGCCGCCGCGCTGGTGCTCGCCGCCGGGCTGCTCCTCGCCGGGGTGGTCCTGCCGCTGATCGCCATGCGTCTCACCCGGCACACCGCCGACCGGGTGGCACCGCTGCGGGCCGCGCTCACCGTCGACTCCATCGACCTGACCCACGGCGCCGCCGACCTGGCCGCGTTCGGCGCCACCGACGCCGCGCTGCGTGCCGCGGACGGCCGCGCCCAGGCCCTGGCCCGGATCGAACGCCGCCTCGCCGCAGCCGGCTTCGCCGTCGACGGCGCCGGGGTGCTGCTCGCCGGCGGCACCGCCGCCGCCGTGGTCGTGGTCGCCCTCAACTCCGGCGTCTCCGGCGTCTGGATCGGTGTGCTCGGCGTCGCGACGCTCTCCGCGGTGGAAATCGCCCTGGTCCTCGTCGGCGCGGCCCGGCACTGGGTCCAGGTCCGCGGCGGCGTCGCGCGCGTCGCCGAGCTTGTCGCCGACGTCCCCGCACCGGAGCCCGGCGGCCCGCTCCCCGGCGGGCGCTCCGCCCCGGCACCGGCCCTGGGGCGCTGCACGATCGAGGACGTCACGGTCCGCTACCGCGCCGGCGCCGCCCCCGCTCTCGACCGGGTGAGCGTGGATCTCACCGCCGGGCGGCGGGTCGCGGTGGTAGGACCCAGCGGGGCCGGCAAGAGCACCCTGCTGGCGGTGCTGACCGGCGCCGTGCACCCGGACTCCGGCCGGGTCAGCATCGACGGCGTCGACCTTGATCACCTCCCCTCGCAGGAGCGCTCCCGTCTCGTCACCGGGCTGCTGGCCGAGGCCCATGTCTTCCACGCCACCGTCCGGGAGAACCTGCTGCTCGGCCGGGCCGGCGCCGGCGACGACGAACTCGCCGCCGCGACCGCTGCCGCCGGCCTGCTCGACTGGGTCCGGGACCAGCCCGACGGCTGGTCGACCGTCGTCGGGGAAGAGGGCGCACAGCTCTCCGGCGGCCAGCGGCAGCGCCTCGCCCTGGCCCGGGCGCTGCTCGCCGCGCCACCGGTGCTGCTCCTCGACGAACCGACCGAAGGACTCGACCCCGCCGCGGCCGATGCGGTGCTCGCCTCGGCGCTGGCGGCGACGCCGGCGGAGCACACGGTGCTGCTCGTCACCCACCGGCTGCGCGGCCTGGACGAGTTCGACGAAATCGTGGTGCTCGATGCCGGCCGGGTCCTGCAGCGCGGCCGGCACGCGGAGCTCGCGCAGGCACCCGGTTGGTACCGGGAGCAGTGGCTGCTCCAGGAGGCGGCCGAGCGCGGCTACCTGGCGCTGGGCCGCTAGGCGGAAGGCCTGCGCCGACGCCCTGCCGCGCCGCCGGTACGGGGTGCGGGCACCGGCCGTCGCGAGTCGCCCACTAGGGTATGTGCGCAGAGTCACTCGCCGATCGAGACCCTCCGGCGGGTGCGCAACCTTGAACGCACACGGAGGTCAACGTGGCCCGCCAGTCGTCTTCCCGACCCGACGAGCCCGGCAACGAGCCCGAGGAGACCAGCGGCTCGGACGACCCCGGGCAGGACGTCGACCGTTCGCTCTGGGAAGAGCTGCGGATCGACCCCGTCGAGATCGCCCTGCCCGCCGGCGCCGGCTACACGCTGCGCGCGTACCGGTCGACGGCCGAGGTCACCGGCACCGACACCACCGAGCGCGACGAGGACGACCCCTTCGTCGCCCGCAGCCGCCCGGCCACCGACGAGGACGACACCGACAGCGACGTCGTGATCCTCGACGAGGAGGTCGCCGCGCAGTTCGCCGACGACGACGAGGCCACCACCGGCAAGGACGGCGAGCAGGACGAGGCGGAGGAGGACGAGGCCGCCGACGAGGAGGTGCCGGTCTTCCTCACCCACCGCGGCAAGCTGCTGCTCTTCAAGAGCCCCGAAGGGCTGGTTTCCTTCGTCCGCTCCGGCGCTGCCAACGACATGGCGCAGCTGGACACCTGGGACGAGCTGGTGGAGCGGCTGGAGCCCGAGGCGATCGCCCCGCTGCCCGAGGACTCCTACGAACTGGACCTGGTCGTGGAGAACCTGCGCGGCGGGCACGACGCCTGGGACCCGCCGCTGCTGATCACCTCCGGCGAGGTCGCCCGCGACCTGGCGTACGCGCTGCGGCTGCCCAGCGTGCTCGACATGCTCTCCCCCGGCTCGTCGCTGGACGACCTGGACGAAGCGCTGCGCGCCTCCGCCAAGGGCGGCCTCGGCGGCATGCTCGGCCGGCGGCGGACGAAAAAGATCGGAGCGCAGACCGCCAGCCTGGGGTGGCGCACCATTGTCGGCAAGATCTCTGCTGTCGTGGACTGGCGCGACTGATCTCGGCAGGGGACCATCAGTCGTTGGCACATCACCGATTCCGGGAGGAGGACGACGCCGTGGCGCTTGTGCGCGTGTACTGCGGTCTTGCCTCAGCTGACTCGGCCGTCCGGCCGGCGTCAGCCGGCCCGACGCTGACCTCCGCTGTGGTCGACGACTCGGGCCGGCTGCTCCATGTCGGCGAGATCGGCGACGACCCGGAAGGCTACGCCCGGCTGGTCACCGTCCTCGTTGAACGCTCCGGCGGCCCCAGCGGCGCCGCGATCGCGACGGACAGCGACGACCACCTGGTCACGTCGCTGCTGGGCACCTCCGGGCGCCCGATCGCCCTTGCCGACGACGACAGCGTCGACGAGTTCGCCGAGGAGTTCGCCGACGACGAGTCCGTCGAGGAGATCCAGGCCGGACCGGCGCAGCGACGCGCGGTCGGGCTGGCCCGCGCGCTCCAGGCCGGCGCGCTCTCCGCCGTCACCCTGCCCACCCCCCGCGACCTGATGGGCTACAAGCCGGTCCTCGCCGCGCACGCGGCCCTCGCCGGCGGCCGGCACGCCGCGGCCGGTGTGCTGCGCGAGGTGCTGCGCGAGCTCTACCCGGCCGCGCTGCGGGCGTACGCCGATCCGGCCGCACCGGTCGCGCTGGCCGTGCTGGACGCGCTGCCCGAACCGGGCATGCTCGCCGCCGGCAACGGCACCGGCCGCAGCATCCCCCTGGCTGTCGACGCCGTCGCGGCGCATCTGGCCGGCGACGGTGTCGCCCCGGCCGAGGTGGTCGGCGAGGCGGTGACGGCGCTGCGGATCGCGGTCGCCGAGACCCCCCGCCGCGCGGGTGTCAACCGCAGCCTCACCTCGGCGGTGGCCGAGACGATCCGCCAGGCGGTCGCCGCGGTACGCGCCTGTGACGCCGGCTGCGACGCGCTCGTCGCCACCCTCTCGGCGCGGATGACCGCGCCACTGAGTCCTTCCGCGCCGCTGAGCACGTCCGGGCCGCTGAGCCCTTCCGCGGCGCTGAGCACGTCCGCGCCGCTGGATCCGTCCGCGCCGAGTGCCCAGCGTGCGGGCCTCGGCACCGCTGCCCTGCCGTCCCGCCCGCGGGACGAGTCCGCTCCGCAGCCGTCGGCTCGTCCGGAACCGGCCCGAACCGTCGGCCGACGCAGCCGTCCCGAGCCGGTCTCCGCGGCGCTGCCCGGCACCACGGCGCCAATGAGCGCGCCGCCGGCCCCGACTCCGGTCAGCGGGCCGCCGCAGGTGCCGGGCCCTCGCAGTGCGCCGCCGGATCTGTTGCCGTCCCGTTTCGACGGCACACCGCCGCCGGCCTTCTCGCCCGCCGAGCGCAGTCGCGGCGAGAACCGCCCGGTCTCCGCGCCGACGCCGATGATTCCGACCCAGCGCGGCAAGGTGCCACCCGCCGAGGCCGGCGAGCCGTTCCGTCCCACCCTGACCACCGCCGCGCTGCAGAGCGCCCGGGCCGAACGGCAACGGGCCGCCGCTACCCGCAGCGCCGCCCCCGTCGACACGGAGCCGACGACCGGCGGGTTCAGCATCACCGACCACGAACTGCAGGTCCCGCCGAGCCGGCGGCCGGAGCCCACCGAGGCCCCGGCCGCGCCGCCCGGCTCCCGCGCCAACTGGCCGTTGGTCACCCCGGAGGACGACGACGAAGCGGCGGCCCCTCCGCCCGTGCAACCCCGGGCCCCCGAGCCGCCGGCCGGCCGCGAGGCCCCCGTCGAGCGGGTCACCCCGCCGTGGCTCGCCGACGACCTGCCGCCGGAGCCTCCCGTGCTGCGGCTGGTGGAGGCGCCCGGCGAACGGAGCCGGCGGGCGCCGGAGCCGGACGCCCCGCTGCGCCTGGTCGACCGGCAGGACGCCCCCCGCGAACACGGCCCGGAACGCCTGGACGCCCCACGTCCCGAGCGCGACCTCGGCCGGCTCGAGCGCCTCGACCTGACCCGGCCCGAACGCGATCCCGCACGGGCCGAACGGCTCGACACGCCCCGTCCGGAACGACGCGACACCGAGCGTGCCGACACCCGACGGCCGGAGCGGCGCGATCCCGACCGCATTGAACGCCGGGACACCATCCGCACGGAAGGCCTCGACGCTCCGCGCCCGGAACGCGGCGACGCCCCCCGGCTGGAGCGCCGCGAGGCCCCTCGACTGGAGCGCCGCGAGGCACCCCGACTGGAGCGCCGCGAGGCACCCCGGCCCGAACACCACGACGTCAACCGCCGGGAACGGCTCGACGCACACCGGCCGGAACGCCTCGACGAGCACGCCGAACGCGGTCCCGCACCGATGGGCGGCGAGGAGGACGGCGACCTGCTGATCTTCGCGGCGGCACGGTCGGCGTGGTTCACCGGGCAGCCGGAGGAAGAGGACGCCGAATGGTCGTCCACTGCCGACACCGGCTGGCGTGCGGCGGAACAGGCCGCCCGCCCCGCCATCGGTGACTCGACCAGGGCCGGGCTCCCCAAGCGGGTGCCCCAGGCCAACCTGGTGCCGGGTTCCCCGCTGCGCGAGGAGCGTCCACTGCGGATCGTCCGTAACCCGCAGCGGCTGGCGGAGAGCACCACCGGCTACTTCCAGGGCTGGCGGCGCGGGCAGGAGATCGGCGGTTTCGCCGTCGGCGGCCGGCCCGGCCGGGAGGCGGCCGGCGGTTGGGACTTCACCCGCGACGGCGACGAACGCGACGACGAACGCGAGTACGAGTACCGCTCGGCCGGCTACCGCTCCTGAACCGCCGACGCACTGCCGGAAACCGCACCTGAGCTGGGTGTTCCTGCCCACACCCTGTCGAGTTGACGGCGTGACTCGCGGGCCGGGAGCATACCCGCGGGACTGCCGGCGCCTGGCCGGCGCAGCGGGAAGGCGGCGCGGATGGGGGCTGGGACGATCGTTTCGGAGGGCTGCACCCGCCGGGGTCTGCTCACGGCGACAGGCGGCGCGCTGCTACTGGCCGGCTGCGGACGCGACGACACGAGCGGCCCCGAGGAGGCCGGCGGCGACCCGGTGCTCCTCGTCGGCGCGGTCCTCGAACTGAGCGGCCCGCGGGCGCACCTCGGAATCCAGCAGGAACGCGCGCTGCGCATCGCCGCCGAGTCGCTCAACGTCAGCGGCATCCAGGTCGGCAACCTGCGGCGTACGGTGCGGCTGGTGGTCCGCGACAACGGCGGCGACCCGAAGACCTCGGCGGCGCAGGCCCGTGAACTCATCGAGGAGCAGAACGTCTCGGCGCTGGTCGGCGGCGTCATCGCCGAGAACTCCATGGCGATCATCGGGGTGGCGCAGGAACTCCAGGTGCCCTTCATCTCGCTCGCCGCCGGCGACGACCTGGTCCTCCCGCTGTCCCGGCGCACCTACATCTACAAGCTCACCCCGGAGGCCCGCGACGTGGCCCGCCGTCTGGCCCAGCTCATCCGGTCGCAGAAGCACCAACGGGTCGCGGTCCTGGCTGCGGCCGGGCTGCACGGCGATTCGGGCGTACGGGCGCTGGAGAACGCCCTGGGCAACGCCGGACGGACACTGGTGCAGGTGGTCCGGCTGCCGAGGTCCGGCTATTCGTACGGCGAGCCCGCCGGGCGGATCGCCGCCACCGGCGCCGATGCGGTCGTGGTCTGGAGCACCGCCCCGGAGTCCGGTGCGGCGGCCGTGGCCCTGCGCCGGGCCGGCTACCCGGGCCCGCTCTTCTTCGACGCCGGGGCAGTCGCCGCCGACACCATCTCCGGGACGGCCGCGGCCGCCGTGGAGGGCGCGTACGTGGTGCACCCGGGTTCGCTGGTGACCTCCACCCTCACCGGCACCAGCGTTGCGGCGCTGGCGCGGCGGGACTTCGTCAGCCGGTACCGGCAGCGCTACGGCAACTACAGCCCCTTCGCGCCGTACGCCTTCGACGCGCTGAGCCTGATCGCCGACGCGGCCCGGCGCGCGATCAGCGTCGACAGGGGACGGCTGCGCGCCTACCTGCAGTCGCAGGTGACCGAGGGGATCGCGGGCGGCTACTCGTTCACCCCGATCCACCATGGCGGGATGGACCGGGACTCGCTCGGCGTCTTCTCGGTCAGCCGCGGCGACTGGGTCCGCGTCTCCTGAGCCCCGGTGGCCTCGTTCAGGCCGCCGTCTCTCCTGACGCCCCGGCGGCCTCGTTCAGGCCGCCGTCTCTCCTGACGCCCCGGCGAGACCTCGTTCAGGTCAGCGCCGGGACGCGCACGCGCCGCCGGGGATCAGGCGGGCGTGACGGCGCGCGAGCGCCGCATGGAGAGGACGTACTCCACCAGCGAGATCAGCACGTGCTTGGTCGACTCCCGGTTCCGGGCGTCGCAGGCGACCACCGGCACGTCACTGGAGATCGCCAACGCGTCCCGGACGTCCTGGGGATCGTGGTACTGCATCCCGTCGAAGCAGTTGATCGCCACCAGGTACGGCAGCTGCCGGTGCTCGAAGAAGTCGATCGCGGCGAAGCAGTCCGCCAGCCGTCTCGTGTCGACGAGCACGACAGCCCCGATCGCGCCCCGGACCAGCTCGTCCCACATGAACCAGAAGCGCGTCTGGCCCGGTGTGCCGAACAGGTACAGGATCAGATCCCGGTCGATCGAGATACGACCGAAGTCCATCGCGACCGTGGTCGTCGTCTTGCCCGGCACCTGCCGGGTGTCGTCGACGCCCACGCCGGCGGAGGTCATGATCGCCTCGGTGGTCAGCGGCGTGATCTCCGAGACCGAGCCCACCAACGTCGTCTTGCCGACGCCAAATCCACCGGCGATGACAATCTTCGCCGATGTCACGCGCCCGGCCGGCGGGCGGTGAGACATGTCAGAGCCTGCGAAGTCCACTCAGCACCCTCTCCAGCAGTTCAGTACCCACCGCGTCGTCAGACTCTTCCAGAATGGTCGGCTCGTGCACCGCGACAAGGCCTTCGGCGGCCATGTCGGCGATGAGGACCCGGGCCACCCCGAGCGGCAGTTGCATTCGCGCGGCGATTTCGGCGAGCGACTGCAAACGTCCGTCACACAGTGCGGCGATGTATTGATGCTCCCGGCCGGAACCGCCATTGCCGTTTCCGGCGGTCCGGCCGCGCACCGTGGTCTCTACGAGCGCCTCCAGCGCGATGTCGAGCCGGGGACGCGTACGGCCTCGGGTCACGGCGTAGGGACGGACCAGTGCGCCGGTGGGCTCGTCATGATCACCCACTTCGCCGTTCACCTCCTTCGTACACGTAACCGGCCCCGCTGGGGGCACCCGTTGTCTTCATTGTTCTCCGCGCCGGCCGGGTGGCCGACTCGTGGCACAGATCAGCCGAGCATGCCCGCGGCAGCCCGCGGCTGCGGTGTGAGCGCATCGCCGACACGGTCAACCAGGAGGGCCATCTCGTAGCCGACCTGACCCACGTCGGAGCTGCGCGCCGCCAGGACGGCGAACGAGGAACCATCCGAGATGGACATCAGGAAAAGGAATCCGTTGTCCATCTCGACGACTGTCTGGAGCACCGCGCCGCCCTCGAAGCAGCGAGCCGCTCCCTGGGTCAGGCTGACCAGTCCGGAGGCGATGGCCGCGAGTTGGTCGGCTCGGTCCCGCGGAAGGTCCCGGGACGACGCGAGGAGCAGGCCGTCCGCGGAGACCGCGATCGCGTGTGCGACTCCCGGCACGCGATCGGCGAAGTTGGTCAGTAGCCAACCCAAGTCCTGCGTAGTTGTCATCCTTCATGCTCCTTCTGCCCGCTCTTGGCCGTACCGCCCGAGCCAGACTGCGAGGATTGCTGCCCTCCCGGAGTTGCCTCCGGGTTGGTCGATGTGCCGTCCATCGGGTTGGTGCGCCCACGTTGGACACCACGATGGTAGGCGGAGAGCAGACCACGTACGGCCTCCGGGGACCGTCGCTGCACCGCGACGGCCGGCTTCTCCACGCCACCGGGGACCAGTTGCGCCATCGGGGTGCGCTTCGGCAGGCCCTTTGCGGTGGTGGTCTCCACGGGACCGGCCTTGGCGGCGCTGGCCGCCCGCCAGCCCTCGTCGGCGGCGGTCTGCCACCCGCCACCGCCGGTGGGGCGGCGTACCGGGGGTGGGTCCTCGTCCTGGGTCGCGGCCGGTCGCGCCTGCTGCGGTGCGAAGCCCGGCGCCGGCACGGCCTTGCGGGCTGCGGGGCCCGGCGGCGTGCCCGGCCCGGCCTCGTCTGCGGGCCGGCGGGTACGGAACCAGTTGGACTCGAGCTCCCGGAAGATCGGCAGCTCCATCGTCTCGTCGGCGTAGGCCGGGGCCGGACGGGCGCCGGCGGGGCGGGCCGGCACATGTCCCCCGGCGTTGCGCTGCGGGGCAGCGGCGCCCGCCGTGCTCTCCGTACGGGGCACTCGCGGCAGTTCGGTGGTCAGGTCCGACGCGGCGGGCCGTTGCTGGGGTCCGGGCTGTTCAGGCCGGCGTCCGGCCGCCGGCGGCCAGGCCGGCGGAGCACCGGCGGGGGTGCCCGGACTCTGCGCGCCGAAGCGGTCCTGCGGACCACTCGGGCTCTGCGCACCGAACGGCTTCGGCGGTCCACCCGGGTGCTGCGGGCCGCTCGGAGTCTGCGGGCTCTCCGGTGTCGCGCTCTTGCGCGGCGCGAACATACCGCCGCCGGCGGTGTCGCTCTCGCCGCTGCGCTGCTGTGGAATGGCGGCCTCGCCGGGGCGGGCATCCGACTGCTCACCACCGGCCCGGCGCTGCGGCAGCGGCTCGAAGCCGCCCTCCGGCTGCCGGGGAACGAACGGGTCGGCCGATTCCAGTCCGGCCACGCCGGTCAGGTCGGACCAGGCCGGCAGCGGGCGGCTCGGCGGCGGGGTCACCGAGCCGTTGCGCGGGGCGGGCGGGGTCTCCCGGCCGGCACCGAAGCCGGTCGACTGGGCCGTCGGCGACGGCGTCGATGGGCCGCTCTCCAGGGCGGCGATCGCACCGAAGGTCGGCGTGCGGCCGGCCTGCGGGGCGGCCGGGGCCGGGGGCAGGTCCAGACGCGTGCCGTTGCGGCCGGCGAGCGCGCGCGGCACGAGCACCGAGGTGGGGAGGGTGACGTCGGCGACGGTGCCGCGGTCCGAGCCGGGTCGCAGCTCGACCTTGACGCCGTGCCGGGCGGCCAGCCGGGCCACCACGACCAGACCCATCATCCGGGAGACGGTCACGTCCACCGCCGGCGGCATCGCCAGCTTCTCGTTGAGCTCGCGCAGCTGGTCGCCGCTGATGCCGATGCCGCGGTCCTCGACGTAGAGGGAGGCGCGGTCCCCGACGCGGCGGGCCTCGACGAGGATCTGCGAGTCCGGCGGCGAGAACGAGGTGGCGTTGTCGAAGAGCTCGGCGACGAGGTGCACCAGGTCGTTGACGGCGTGCGCCGAGACCTCGATGTCCCGGTCGACCACGCCGAACTCGATGCGCGTGTAGTGCTCGACCTCGGACTGGGCGGCGCGGAGCACGTCGATCAGGGCGGCCGGCTCGCGCTGCACGCGGGTGGAGTCCGCGCCGGCGAGGACCAGCAGGTTCTCGTCGTTGCGGCGCATCCGGGTGGCGAGGTGGTCGAGCTGGAAGAGCTCGGCCAGCCGGTCCGGGTCCTCCTCGCCGCGCTCCAGGCGGTCCAGGTGTCCGATGAGCCGGTCGACGAGAATCTGCGAGCGGCGGGCCAGGTTGACGAACATCGTGGAGACCGAGGAGCGCAGGGCGGCCTGCTCGGCCGCGGTCCGCACCGCCTCCAGGTGGACGGCGTTGAACGCCTTCGTCACCTGGCCGAACTCGTCGTTGCCGCGCACCGGCAGCGGTTCGGCGATCTGGCTGGCCAGCTGGGTCGGCGAGAGCTGCCCGGTGACCTTCGGGTCGCGCAGCCGGGCGACCGCCTGCGGCAGGCCGAACTGGGCGACCGAGAAGGCGCCGTCGCGCAGTTCGCGCAGCGAACGCGCCATCGAGCGGGCGACCACCCAGGCGAGGAGGATCGCCAGCAGCAGCGTGCTGAGCAGCAGCCCGGTCTCCAGGAAGACCTGGCGCTGCACGCCCGAGCGGATCTCGTCGGCCTGCGCGACCAGCTTGCCGTCCAGGTCGGCCTCGACGGCGCGGATGAGCCGCGAGTTGCCGGCCATCGCCGCGTCCCACCGGTCGGCGGTGAAGGGCGCCCCGGCGAGGCTCTCGTCGACGGTGCTGCCGATCCAGTCGCTGTAGAGATCGGACTCGCGCAGGTCGGGACCGGCAACGGTCTGCTCGTAGGACTCCTTCTCGGCCTGGTTCGACACCGACAGGAATGTCTGCAGCGCCTGCTGCTGACCGGTCTGGGTGGCGATGTACTCGGTACGCAGCAGCGGCGTGAGGCTGCCCTGGATCAGCGCGCGGTGCACGACGACCCGGCGTACGGAGAGGAATTCCTTGGCGCGGGCGGTGGCGCTGGCGGCGCGCATCCGCTCGCTGAGGTTGGTGTCGCCGGCGAGCTGGGTGGCCGAGTCGCGCACGTCGAGCAGGTCTGCGATCAGGCCCTCGTACGTCTGCGCGGCCTCGGTGAGCTTGAGCTTGCCGTTGAGCACCTGGCTGCGGATGCCGGGCAGGCCGCCGAGATTCTGGTCGATCTGGCCGAGCAGGTCGGTGAAGTTGGCCGGCACGTCCTGGATCGTCGTCCGCTGCCGCGAGTAGGGCTCGGCGGCGGCGTCGGTGGTCTTCGTCACATTGGTGTAAATCTCGGTGTAGCGCTCGACCGGCTCGCCGCCACCGGCGCCGAGCAGCAGAACCGCGTTGGCGCGCTCGTCCTGCAGCGCCGCCACGAGCTCGCCCGAGTGCTGAGTCAGGATCGCCAGGTCGTGGGCCCGGCCGGCATCGCTGAGTGTGTCCAGGTGGTCGATCAGTCCGCTCGTACCCACCACGACAGTGGCGACGGTGGGCACGATCATGATGAGACCGAGCTTGGACCAGATCGGCATGTCACTGAGCCGGCCGACAGGCCGGCGCAGACGTGACAGGAAGGAACCCGCCGCCTTTGGCCTGCTGCTCACGTCACCGTCCTCGCGTTTCAGCGCCCTGTGGCGTGCCCCGGGGCACTGCACAGCGGCCGACCCGGCGGGTCGGACCCCCGAGATTCCATCACGCCGTCACAGAAAGAGAAAGCCCAGGCGTCCTCGCATATGGCGTGTGGTGGGATGTGAGAGCAATTCGATAGCATCCCGTCGGTCCGGAGTTACTAAAAGTAATGAATCAGCCATATGGAGTTGTGCTGCTCGCAGGGCCGTCCGGCTCCGGAAAGTCGTACATCGCCCGGCAGACGGGTCTGCCGGTGCTCTGCCTGGACGACTTTTACAAAAACGGCGACGACCCGTCGCTGCCGCGCCGTGGCGACCTGGTCGACTGGGACTCCCCGCTCGCCTGGAACGCCGCCGCCGCAGTGGAGACCATCGCCGACCTGCTGCGCCACGGCCGCGCCGAGGTGCCGGTCTACGCCATCGGCGAGGATCGACAGGTCGACACCCGCCTGCTCGATCTGGCCGGATCGCCGTTCTTCGTCGCCGAGGGGATCTTCGCAGCGGAGATCGTCGAAGAATGCCGGCGGCGTGACCTGCTCGCCGGCGCCTACGCGCTGCGTCGTTCGCGCAGCACGACGTTCCTGCGACGGCTGGCACGGGACCTCGCCGAGCAGCGCAAGGAGCCCAAGGTGCTGCTGCGCCGCGGCGTCACCCTGCTGCGCGCCGAACCGGCGGTGCTGGGGCGTCAGGCCGCCCTCGGCGCCCGGCCGGCGCGGGGACGCGAGGTCATCCGCTCCGTGGCCGCGCTGACGGCCGGCCACGGAGCGGGAAAATGATCATGACATCAGTGCGGCGTAACGCGGCTTGATGATCTCGTCGATGATCCGGAGCCGTTCGTCGAACGGGATGAAGGCACTCTTCATCGCGTTGATGGTGAACCGTCGCAGGTCCGCCCAGCCGTAATCGAAGGCCTCCACCAACAAGGCCATCTCCCGCGACATCGAGGTACCGCTCATCAGGCGGTTATCAGTGTTCACCGTCACCCGGAACTGCAGATCGCTCAGCAGCCCGATCGGATGGGTGGCGATCGACTCCGCCGCACCGGTCTGCACGTTCGACGACGGGCAGAGCTCCAGCGGGATCCGCTTGTCCCGCACGTACGCGGCCAGCCGGCCGAGCTCGGGCTGGTCGCCGCGGGTGATGTCGTCGACGATCCGTACGCCGTGGCCGAGCCGGTCCGCACCGCACCACTGGATCGCCTGCCAGATCGAGGGCAGGCCGAATGCCTCGCCGGCGTGGATCGTGAAGTGGAAGTTCTCCCGCTGCAGGTACTCGAAGGCGTCCAGGTGCCGGGTGGGCGGGAAACCCGCCTCGGCGCCGGCGATGTCGAAACCGACGACGCCGGTGTCGCGGTACCGGACCGCGAGCTCGGCGATCTCCTGCGACCGGGCGGCGTGCCGCATCGCGGTCAGCAGCGTGCCGACGCGGATCTGATGGCCGGCGCGGGCTGCCTCGGCGGTGCCCTGCGCGAAGCCCTCCAGCACCGCCTGCACCACCTGGTCCAGGGTCAGCTCCCGCTCCAGGTGCTGCTCGGGCGCGAAGCGCACCTCGGCGTAGACCACCCCGTCCGCGGCGAGGTCGACGGCGCACTCGGCCGCCACCCGGCGCAGCGACTCGGCGGTCTGCATCACGGCGACCGTGTGGGCGAAGGTCTCCAGGTAACGCTCCAGCGAACCGGAGTCGGCGGCCTCGACGAACCAGCGCCCCAGCGCCTCGGGGTCGGTGGTGGGCAGCTCGTGACCGGCCGCCGCTGCCAGCTCGACGATCGTCGCCGGGCGCAGGCCGCCGTCCAGGTGGTCGTGCAGGAGCACTTTTGGTGCCTTGACGATTTCTTCGTATCCGATCGGGACCATGACCGAACCCTAATCAGCGCGCCGCCGCCACGCCCGTGCGCCACCACCGGTGGTGGCGGCCATCATGGTGCGGCCCCGCCCGAGCCGACACCCCGGCCCGGTGGCCCTGCTCCGGACGCCCACCCGCCGGCTGGGAGGATGGGTCCGAGATGAACGCGGACGTCGTGACACACCTGCGCTGCCCGGTCTGCGCCGAGCCGCTGGCCGAGGTGGGCGCCGCCCCACCGCGCTCGCTGCGCTGCCCGCGCGGGCACACCTTCGACCTGGCCCGGCAGGGCTACGTCAACCTGCTCACCGGGCGGGCCCCGCACACCGGCGACACCGCCGAGATGATCGCCGCGCGCGCCGACTTCCTCGCCGCGGGCCACTACGACCCGGTCTCGGCCGCGCTCGCCGACGCCGCCGCGCAGGCCCTGCCCCGCGACGCGTACGCCCCGCTGGTGGTCGACGCCGGCGCCGGGACGGGCCGGCACCTGGCGGCGGTCCTGGACGCCCTGCCGCAAGCCGTGGGGCTGGCGCTGGACGTCTCCAAGCCGGCCTCCCGCCGGGCCGCCCGGGCCCACCCCCGCGCCGACGCGGCCCTCGCCGACACCTGGGCCCGGCTGCCGCTGGCCGACGGCACGACCGCGCTGCTGCTCAACGTCTTCGCTCCCCGCAACGGCGCCGAGTTCCACCGGGTGCTGCGGGCCGACGGCGTGCTGCTGGTGGCCACCCCCGCCGCCGCGCACCTCGCGGAGCTGGTGGAGACGCTGGGCCTGCTGCGGGTGGACCCGGAAAAGGAGGAGCGGGTCGCGCAGAGTCTCGCCGGGCACTTCGCCGCCGTCGGCGCGACGACTGTCAGCGCCCGGCTGGCGTTGAGCCGCAGCGAGGTGCGGACCCTGGTCGGGATGGGCCCGAGCGCCTGGCACACCGACGTGGACCGGCTGGGCGAGCGGCTCACGGCGCTGCCGGAGCCGGTCGAGGTGACACTGGCGGTGCGCATCGGCTGCTACCGCCCACGCTGACCGGCGGCACAGCGGCCGGCCCGGTTCAGGTGGAGAGGTCGACCTCTTCCCAGCCCGGCGGCGGATCCTCGTGGTACGGCCCGACGAGCACCACCGCCCACTCCAGCGCCCAGCGGCGCTGACCGATGGCATTGGCGTCCAGCTCTCCGGGCAGCGGCAGCCCTTCCCGCTCGGCGTGCAGGAAGCTCCAGTCCAGGCAGTAGTAGAGGTCCAGCAGCTGCGCCGCCTCGTCGGCGGCCCGGGGCGCCGCGAGGGTCCGGGCCCGCCACTGGTCGAAGGTCTCGCCGCCGGCCAGGTCCGGGAAACGCCCGGCGGTACGCGGGTCCGGCGCCACTGTCGGGTCGATGTGCGCGGCGAGCCCGAGCACCCAGGAGAGCGCGAAGAGCGCCTCGTGGTGCAGCACGAACGACCGGTGGTCGCCCTCGGCGAGCGTGATGAACTGCCACTCCGGCGCGGTCACCTGCTCGGTCAGCCGGGAGCCGAGCAGCCAGCTCATCGCCGTCTGCGGCGGCATCCCGAAGCAGCGGGCCTGGATCAGGTGCAGCACCGCCGCCCGCGCCTCCAGTTCGGCGGTGGGGCGCAGTGCGACCTGGTCGCCGGGTTCCCAGACCATCGGGTACTCCGCAGGCGGCAGCGGCAGTCCCAGCCGCGCCAGTTCCTGCAGGCTGGCGTCGCGGACGACCTGGGGGTCCGGCGCGGGTACGGTCACGGCTCGACTTCCCTGCTGCTCATGGTGGTGTCCCGGCGAGCGAGGATAGCCGTTCGCGCCGGCCCGCCCGGCCGGGACACTCCCACCCGGTCGCCTCAGGCGATCCGGTCGATCACCAGCGGGGCCGGCGTCGGCGCCTCGGCGCTGATGGTGATGGCCGAGGCGGCCTCGGCGGCACCCGCCGGGATCAGGTCCGCCCGGCCGCTGCGCAGTTCGTAGAGGGGTTCACCGGCCCGCACCGGGTCACCGGGGCGCTTGTGCAGCACGACACCGGCGCCGAAGTCGACCGGGTCCTCCTTCCGGGCCCGGCCGGCGCCGAGCCGCCAGGCGGCGACGCCCACGGCGTACGCGTCGATCGCGGCGACGTAGCCGTCGGTGTGCGCGCGGACCACCTCGACCTCGCGGGCCACCGGCAGCGGCGCGTCGGGGTCGCCGCCCTGGGCACGGATCATCGCCCGCCAGGTGTCCATCGCCCGGCCGTCGCGCAGCGCGGCGGCGGGGTCGGCATCGGGCAGCCCGGCGGCGTCGAGCATCTCCCGGGCCAGGGCGAGGGTCAGCTCCACCACGTCGGCGGGGCCGCCGCCGGCGAGGACCTCGACCGACTCGGCGACCTCGACGGCGTTGCCGACGGTGAGTCCGAGCGGGGTCGACATGTCGGTGAGCAGCGCGACGGTCCGGACGCCGTGCGCGCCACCGAGCTCCACCATGGTCCGGGCCAGCTCGCGGGCGTCCTCGACGGACTTCATGAAGGCGCCGGGGCCGACCTTGACGTCGAGCACCAGGGCGCCGGTCCCCTCGGCGATCTTCTTGCTCATGATCGAGGAGGCGATCAGCGGGATCGCCTCGACGGTGCCGGTGACGTCGCGCAGCGCGTAGAGCTTGCGGTCGGCGGGGGCGAGCTGGTCCCCCGCGGCGCAGATCACCGCGCCGATGTCGGCGAGCTGTGCGACGAACTCGGCGTTGCTCAGCCCGGCACGCCAGCCAGGGATCGATTCGAGCTTGTCGAGGGTGCCACCGGTGTGGCCCAGACCTCGGCCGGAGAGCTGCGGCACGGCCGCCCCGCACGCCGCCACCAGCGGCGTCAACGGCAGCGTGATCTTGTCGCCGACCCCGCCGGTCGAGTGCTTGTCGACCGTGGGCCGGGTGACCGCGGAGAGGTCGAGGCGCTCGCCGCTGGCGATCATCGCCGCGGTCCAGCGGGCGATCTCCGGCGCGCCCATCCCGTTCAGCAGGATCGCCATGGCCAGCGCGGCCATCTGCTCGTCGGCGACCTGCCCCCGGGTGTACGCGTCGACCACCCAGTCGATCTGCGCGTCACTGAGCACATGCCCGTCCCGCTTGGCCCGAATCACGTCCACAGCGCTGAAAGCACCCACCGCCAAAACCCACTTCCCACTAGTCCACGTACTGCTGTTGAAGATCAGCCCCAGCGGACCGGGATCTCCATCGGAGGTTCGCCCTCGCCGGCCCAGAAGATGCCCCCGGCGGCGTCGACCACGACCACCCGCGGCGTGCGGGCCAGTCCCCAATCGATCGCCTCGGCCGGGTCCGGCCAGGTCGGCCCCTCCTCGAGCACCCCGGTCTCCGCCTCGACCTCGGCCCCGGCGGAGCGTTCCCAGTACGCCGTCCAGACCTGCCGGCCGGCGTCGAGATCGGGGTGGACGAAGACGCTGCCGCGACCGCGCCAGGCCGCGAGCCGGTCCGGCACCACCGGCACCGGGTGCTCGCCGACCACCGCTTCGATGTCGGCCACGTCGAAGGCGTGCGGAAGCAGCTGCGCCATCGTCAGCGGCCCGCCCTTCGCCTCGATCAGGCAGTTCGGCCCGCCGTGCTCCCAGAGCAGCTGCCGGCAACGGCCGCAGGGCATCAGCGGCTCACCGGTGGCGTCGACGCAGGAGAGCGCGACCAGCCGGCCTCCGCCGGTGGCGTGCAGCGCCGAGACGACGCCGCACTCGGCGCAGAGCGTCACGCCGTAACCGGCGTTCTCGACGTTGCAGCCGGCGACGATGCGCCCGTCGTCGACGAGCGCTGCCGCGCCGACGGGGAACTTCGAGTAGGGCACGTAGGCCCGGGCCATCATCTCGACGGCGGCGGCGCGTAGTTGCGCCCAGTCGATCTGCGAGTCCATCACCGCATCCTTCCGCATCGCCAACCGAACCTCCGGCCAACCGGGCCGACCGGCTGGCGGCCGGCCCGGTTGACGGAAGTGTCAGTTCTTGATGTACGGCTTTCCGGCCGCCGCGGGTCCCCGCACCTTGCCGACCAGGCCGGCCACCGCCAGCATCGTCGCCAGGTACGGCAGCATCGCCAGGAACTGGCTCGGGATGGTGCTGTTGATCGCGCTGAGGTACGTGCCGAGCTGGTCGGCGAAGCCGAAGAAGAGCGCGGCGAGCAGGGCGCCCGTCGGGTTCCACCGGCCGAAGATCAGCGCGGCGAGGGCGATGAAGCCCTTACCGCCGATCATGTTCTTGGTGAAGCTGTAGAGCGCCAGGGTGTACGACGCGCCACCGATGCCGGCGATCATTCCGGCGAGGATGACGTTGCGGTAGCGCAGGCGCAGCACCTTCACGCCGACGGTGTCGGCGGCGGTCGGGTGCTCCCCGATGGCGCGGGTCCGCAGACCCCAGCGGCTGCGGAAGAGCGCCAGGTGGATCACCAGCACCAGCAGCAGCCCGACGTAGAGGAAGATGTTGCTGCGGAACAGCGCCGGTCCGAGGACCGGGATGTCCGACAGCAGCGGCACCTCCCAGGTGCCGAAGCGCGGCGCCGAGTTGTACGCCGCGGCGTTGGTCTGCATCAGCCGCTCGTAGAGGAAGCCGGTGAGGCCGACCGCGAGCAGGTTGAGCACGATGCCCATGACGACCTGGTCGACCAGGTACCGGATCGAGAAGATCGCCAGCAGCGCCGAGATGAACGCGCCACCGAAGGCGGCGGCGACCAGACCCACCCAGACACTCTGCGAGATGGAACCGAAGAGCGCACCGGAGAAGGCGCCCATCAGCAGCTGTCCCTCGATCGCCACGTTGACCACGCCGGAGCGTTCGCAGAGCAGACCCGCGAGTGAACCGAAGATCAGCGGCAGGGCGAGCAGGAAGGTGCCGCGGACCATGTTGACCATCGGCATGAAGTTCTGCCCGGCCGGGGCCGCGGAGACCTGCCAGCAGATGAAGGAGAGCACGAAACCGATCACGCCGACGGCGAGCAGCGGCAGGAACCACTTGCCGGGGAGCTTGGCGAGCAGGGCAGCGCCCGCCGCCGCGGCGATGATCCCGAAGAGGATCGCACCGAAGGTTCCGTTGATCTCCAGCGCGGTGCCGCCGGCGTCCTCGCTGAGGGTGAACCGGGCCTGCTGATCGGTGGCGAGCGCGCCGAAGATCACGGCGGCCAGCACACCGAGGGCCAGAATCAGCAGTCCGACCTTGCGGTTACGCGTCCAGTAGCCCTCGCTGACCTCGGTCACCGCAGGCGCCGGCGCGACAGTTGTCGTCGACATGGGAGTCACCAGCCCTTCGCGAGCTTCGTCTGCGCCCGGCCGGCCCGCGCGGCGCGGAGCCCGAAGAGCGCCTTCACCAAGGCGGGTGCGGCGATGAAGATGACGATCAGCGCCTGGAGCACGCTGACCAGTTCCAGCGAGATGCCGGTGTAGGACTGCATCCGGTTGCCGCCGGCGGTGAGGGCGCCGAAGAGCAGCGCCGCCGCCAGCACACCCCACGGCTTCACCCGGCCCAGCAGGGCCACCAGGATGCCGTTGAAGCCGATCTGCGCGATCACCAACGGGGTGAGCGCGCTCGCCGTGGAGCCGAGCACCATGTTCGTCCCGCCCAGTCCGGCGAGGGCGCCGGCGACGACCATCAGCAGGACGTACGTCTTGCCGACGCTGATGCCGGCGGTGCGGGCGGCGGAGGGGTTGGCCCCCACCGCGCGCATCTCGAAACCGAGGGTGGAGCGCTCGAGCAGCCAGGCGACCGCGGCGGTGGCGAGCACCGCCACGATGATGCCGAAATGCACCCGCAGGTCGTCGCCGAAGAGGCGGGGCAGCTGCGCGGAGGCGTCCACCGGCTTGCTGATCGCGTCGGCCCGGTCGGGGCTCTTCACCCCGTTCTGCAGGATGATCCAGGCGAGGAAGTAGGTCGCCACGTAGTTGAGCATGATCGTGTTGATCACCTCGTGGGCGCCGGCGCGGGCCTTGAGAATGCCCGGGATGAAACCCCAGAGCGCGCCGCCGAGGGCGCCGGCGAGGACCGCGACGACGACGTGCAGCACCGGTGGCAGCGGCAGCAGGAAGCCGGCGAGCGCGGCGCAGATGACGCCGATGATCGCCTGCCCCTGGGCACCGATGTTGAACAGGCCACCGCGGAATGCCAGTGCCACCGACAGGCCGGTGAAGACCAGCGGGGTGCTGTAGGTCAGCGTCTCCGAGATCGGCGCGAGCACCCGCTGCCAGCTGCCCTCCCCGGCCTGCCAGGCCGCGAAGGCCTCCGCGTCGAAGATCGCACCGCGGAAGAGGTTGAGGTACGCGTCGCTGATGACCTCCCAGCTCGCGCTCAGCGCGTCGCCGGGGCGGGAGGTGAAGTAGCTGAACGTGGCGAGCACGTCCGGCGAGGAGAGCACGATGAGCACAGCGCCGATGAGCATCGACAGCACCAGGGCCAGCACCGTCACGGTGGCGCTGTTGGCCGCCCAGAGGTTGGCCAGGAAGAGCTTGCCCAGCGAGGGTGGCTGCTCCGGGCCGTCCTGGTCCGGCGCGGTGGCCGTGCGCACCGCGGCGGCGGGTTCGTTATCCGGTGTCCGCTGCGTGGGCGGAACAGGGTTGGTCATGACTTGTCCTCGTTGGCGTCGGAGGCCGCGGTACCCGCGGAGCCCGCGTACGCGCCCCGGTCGCCGCGGGCGGCGATCTCGTCCGGGACGATGCCCGCCATCAGCAGGCCGAGCTGGTCACGCGGGGTGTCGGGGTCCACGATGGCGATGATCCGGCCGCGGTACATGACCGCGATCCGGTCGGCCAGGCCGACCACCTCGTCGAGCTCGCTGGAGACGACCAGCACCGCGGTGCCGACGTCGCGCTCGTGGATGATCCGGCTGTGGATGAACTCGATCGAGCCGACGTCCACGCCCCGGGTGGGCTGGGCCGCGATGAAGACCTTCAGCGGCCGGGACATCTCCCGGGCGACGATCACCTTCTGCTGGTTGCCGCCGGAGAGGGTGCCGACGGCGGCGCCCGGCGAGGAGGTCCGGATGTCGAACTGTTCGACGCGCTCCTTCGCGGAGCCGGCGATCGCGTCCCGGTTCAGTGCCGGGCCGGAGGCGAAGGGCGGCCGGTCGTAGAGGTCGAGGATCAGGTTCTCGGCGACGCTGAACTCCTTGACCAGGCCGTCGGCGCTGCGGTCCTCGGGCACGTATCCGACGCCCGCGCCGAGCACCTTCTTGGTGCTCCAGCCGTCGATGCGCTCGCCGGCCACGCTGATCGAGCCGGCCAGCACGGGCTGCAACCCCATGATCGCCTTGATCAGTTCGGTCTGGCCGTTGCCCTGCACGCCGGCGATCCCGAGGACCTCACCGGCCCGCACGGTCAGGTCGATGCCGTCGACGGCCCGGACCCGCCGGTCGTCGTCGACCACCAGGCCCTCGATCTGCAGCACCGGCTCGCGCGGGGTGGCCGGGCCCTTTTCGACGGTCAGCTTGACGCTGCGCCCCACCATCAGCGTCGCCAGCTCTTCACGGCTGGTGGCGGGGTCGGCGGTGCCGACGGTCTTGCCGCGGCGGATGACGGTGATCCGGTCGGCGATCGCCTTGACCTCGCCCAGCTTGTGGGTGATGAAGACGATCGACTTTCCGCTCTCCTTGAGGCCGCGCATCACCGCGAGGAGCTCTTCGGTCTCCTGCGGGGTGAGCACCGCCGTCGGCTCGTCGAGGATGAGCAGGTCGACGTCGCGGGTGAGCGCCTTGACGATCTCGACCCGCTGCTGGATGCCGACCGGCAGGTCCTCGATCACCGCGTCGGGGTCGACCGGCAGGTTGTACCGCTCGGAGACCTCGGCGACCTCGCGGCGGGCGCGGCGCCGGTCGAGGATCCCGGCGATGCCACCGCGGGTGCGCTCGGCCCCGAGCATGACGTTCTCGGCCACGGTGAAGACCGGGACGAGCATGAAGTGCTGGTGCACCATGCCGATGCCGGCCGCGATGGCGTCCGACGGGCTCGTGAAGTGCACCGGTTTGTCATCGACCAGGATCTCGCCCTCGTCGGGCTGGTAGAGCCCGTAGAGGACGTTCATCAGGGTCGATTTGCCGGCACCGTTCTCGCCGACCAGGGCGTGGATCTCTCCCGGCTCCACCGTCAGGTTGATCTGGTCGTTGGCGACCAGAGCACCGAACCGCTTGGTGATGCCGCGCAGTTCGAGTTTCAGCGCAACCTCCTGGAGTGGGGCGGTGAGGTCGCTGGAGGGGAGTTCCTCCACGCCAGGCACCGCAGGCTCGACGAGCTGTCGGTGATGCGAGCCGCTCCGGCCCCGAGGGTCTCTCGGTGCCGGAGCGGCCGGATCTGTACTACGTGTTACAAACCGCGTTCCGGAGGTGGTACGTACCGGCCGCGGACCGGGTCACTTCGGCTGAGCGGGAGACTCGACCTTGATCTTGCCGGCGATGATGTCGGCCTTGAGCTGCTCGACCTCCGCCTTCAGTTCGGCCGAGACCTGGTCGTCGAACTCGTGGTACGGGGAGAGGCCCACGCCGTCGTTGGCCAGCGTGCCGACGTACGCCTCGGCGTCGGCCAGCTTCTCGCCGGCGGCGCCCTTGAGGACGGCCTCCTTCACGGCGCCGGAGATGTTCTTGGCGACCGTGGTGAGCAGGACGGAGCAGTCCTGGGTGCTCTCGCAGCCGTCAACGTCGACCCAGATGACCGAGTACTTGCCGTTGGCGGCCTTGGCGGCGGCGGTGGTGCCCAGGCCGGAGCCACCGGCGACCGGCATGATGATGTCCGCACCCTGGGCGACCAGCGCGTCGCTGACCTTCTTGCCCTCGTCCTGGGCGGTGAAGCTGTTCGAGAAGGAGCCGTTCTGCTTCTCCTTGTCCCAGCCCAGCACCGTCACGTCGGCCTTCTTGGCCTCGTTGTAGTGGGCCACACCGTCGACGAAGCCATCCATGAAGATGGTCACCGGCTCGATCTTCATGGCGCCGTAGGTGCCGACCTTGCCGGTCTTGGTCATGCCCGCGGCGAGGTAGCCGCCGAGGAAGCCGGCCTGCGCGGTGTCGAACTGCATCGAGTAGACGTTGCTCAGTTCGGAGCCGGCGTCGACGATCGCAAACTGCTGCTCCGGGTTGGCCGCAGCGATCTTGTTGGTCGCCTCGCTCATCAGGCCGCCGACCGCGAGGATGAAGTCGCAGTTCTGGCTGACGTAGGCGTTGAGGTTGACCTCGTAGTCGGCCTCGGCGTTCGACGCGACGTACTTAGGCTCGATGCCGTCCTTCTCCTCGGCGGCGGCCTGCAGGCCGGCCCAGGCGGAGGCGTTGAACGACTTGTCGTCGATGCCGCCGGTGTCGGTCACCATGCAGGCGGTGTACTTCTTGCCGCCGTCGGCGGCGTTGTTCTCATCCGGAGCGTCGCCACAGGCGGCAGCGCTCAGGACGAGCCCGCTGGCCGCGAATACCGAGACGATCCGCATCCCACGCTGAGAGCGCAAGACGGTCTCCCTTCACATTGCACACCGCTGTCAGACGGTGGCAGTTTCGAGCCGCGCGGCAGGTGCCTGCGGCTTCCCACAGTTTCGGAGGCAGAGCGTACGCCCATGCTTCCCACCACTTGGTAATCGTGCCGGACCGTTGGACGCCTGTTACGCGCGCGTGACCCGGCGGTGCATCTCGTCACGTTAGGTGTCACAAACTTGTACCGCGTGGTCTCTTGGTCCGCTTCGCCGCGAGCTCTGGCGCCTCACTGCGGAGGCGCCAGAGCTATCCTGCTCAGCGCCAGAAGACGGCGACCGCGGCGGTCACCAGCGTCATGCCGATGATCGCCAGGAAGTGGCCGCGGTTGACGCTGTCCCGCTTGCGGGCGAAGAAGACCATCACAAAGATGATCACGGCCAGCAGGAACTTGGTGACGAGCTTGGCGGGGTCGGGCTCGTTGCCGTCCCGCAGCGGAGCCGCGAGGCCGATGCCGGAGACGACCTGGATGATCGAGCCCCAGAGCATCGCCGAGTTGATCTTCAGCTTCCCGGTGACGTACTGGGCGATGGCGCCGCCCAGCAGCAGCGCGAAACCGAACAGATGCACGTAGAGCAGCACGAGGCGAAGAGCTTCCATGCGGCCAATCCTCTCCTACTACGCCCGGTCGTCGAACGGCAGGCTTTTAGCAGTGATTGCACCCGATAACTGCCGTACGCCGGAATCAACTCCCCCCACCGCGGGACGAAAGCGCAGGCACCGCCCGGATCAGCCCTTGACCGCGCCCGAGGTGAGCCCGGACACGATGTAGCGCTGCAGGAACTGGAAGACCAGCACCGTCGGGATCGCCGTCAGCAGCGTGCCGGCGGCGAAGATGCCGAAGTTGCTGTTGCGCTCGGTCCCCTCCAGCAGGCCGTACATCCCCACCGCGAGGGTCTTGGAGCCGGTGTCGGTGAGGAAGACGTTGGCGATCAGGAACTCGTTGATCGTGGTGATGAAGGAGAGCAGGCCGGCGACGGCGAGGATCGGCGCCGCCAGCGGCAGGATGATCCGGAAGAAGACCTGCGCGTGCGAGGCGCCGTCCATGGTGGCCGACTCGTCCAGCTCCTTGGGGAGCGTGTCGAAGAAGCCCTTCATCAGCCAGGTGTTCACCCCGAGCGCGCCGCCGAGATAGACGAGCATCAGGCCCCCGGCGGAGTTGAAGCCGATCGGCGGCCAGTACTCGCTCACCGTCGTGAAGATCATGAAGATCGCCACGATCGCCAGGAACTGCGGGAACATCTGGATCAGCAGCAGCGACAGCAACCCCACCCGCCGGCCGCGGAAGCGCATCCGCGAGAAGGCGTACGCCGCCAGCGCCGAGAGGAAGACCGACGCCGCCGAGGCGGTGAGCGCGATCATCATCGAGTTGAGGAACCAGGACCCGAAGGCGGTCCGGTCGAACAGTTCGGTGAAGTTCGCGAACGACAGCCCGTTGGTCGGCGCCAGGTTCGTGGAGGAGAGGGTGCCGAGCGGGTTGAACGCCGCCGAGACGACGAAGACGATCGGGAAGAGGCTGAAGACAACGGCCAGCACCCCGACCACGTGCCGCCAGCCGACCTGGGTCAGCCAGCGCCGGCGTCGGCGCGCCCGCCCCGGGGCAGCGGACGTGCCCGCCGGCGCCCGGTCCGTGACAACGTCCGTCGTCATGACAGCCCTCCCCCTGCCCCGGCGGTCACCGCGACAGGCTGCGGATAGATGGTCATGACCAGACCTCCTCCTGTGCGCGGGTCCGCCGGAAGCTGATCGCCGAGATCGTCGCCACCAGCGCGAAGATGAAGATGGAGATCGCCGCCGCGTAGCCGAACTGCGCCCCCTGGCCGCCGAACGCCAGCCGGTAGGTGTAGGTGATCAGCAGGTCGGTCGCGCCGACGGTCGGGTTGTCCACCGGGAAGGGCGCACCCTCTGTGGTCAGCCAGATCGCGTTGAAGTTGTTGAAGTTGAACGCGAACGACGAGATCAGCAGCGGCGAGAGGGAGATCAGCAGCAGCGGCAGCGTGATCTTGCGGAACCGCTGCCACGGATTCGCCCCGTCCACGGCGCTCGCCTCACCCAGCTCCTTCGGGATCGACTGCAGCGCGCCGGTGGCCACCAGGAACATGTACGGATACCCGAGCCAGAGCTGGATCATGATCACCGCCAGCCGGGCCGACCAGGGCTCGCCGAGCCAGTTGACGTCCAGCCCGAAGAGGTTGTTGATCAGGCCGAAGTCGGTGTTGAACATGTCCCGCCAGATCAGCAGCATCGCGAACGACGGCATCGCGTACGGCAGGATCAGCAGGATGCGGTAGAGGTTCGTGCCGCGCATCCGCGGATGGTGCAGCGCCAGCGCGCAGAACATGCCGAGCAGGAACGTGCCGCCGGTGGAGCCGATGGCGAAGGCGAAGTTCCAGATCAGCGTGGACAGGAACGGGCCGGAGACGTTCGGGTCGCTCAGCACCCGGGTGAAGTTGGCCAGCCCGACGCCGACCTTCCAGCCCTGCGCGAGCGTCTCGCCGTCGTCGGCGACGAAGGAACCGGTCGCCTCGTCTGCGGTCCAGACCTTGCCGGTCTCGGCGTCGCGGACACAGTCACACGCCTGGTCGTACGCCCGCACGGCCCGGCCCTCGTACGCCCGGGTCAGACCCGCGGCCCGGATGGCGCCCGCCTCGGTGGGCACGACGAAGTCGGTGACCTCCTGGCTGCGGGCTCCGGCCTGACCGAAGTTGAGGATGGTGTAGCCGTCGGCGGCAGTGATCTTGCCGCCGGTGGCGACTGTCACGTCGGCCGGGTCGAGCGGGCTGAGCCCGTCGCTGTCACCGGCGTACGCGGTCCCGGTCGTCGGGTCGGTGATCAGGAAGACCAGCGGGTCGCTGCCCGGATCCCCCTTGGTCGCGACCGAGAGGGTGTAGTCGGCCGAGTCGGCCACCCGGACCACCGAGGCGGTCTGGATGGCGGTGATCGCCTCGTCCTTGGTGCCGCGGTGACCGTCGGAGAAGTTGGTGAAGGCGGTCGCCGCGGTGATCAGCACCGGGAGCACCTGGAAGGCGATCAGGAACAACGTCCCCGGGACCAGGTACTTCATCGGGATGTGCCGGCGGGTCAGATAGAGGTATCCGAGACCGGCGGTGGTCGCCACCAGCAGCGCGAGCCCACCCCAGGCCTCGGCCTCGATCAGCGGGAAGGCTCCCCAGACCGCGATCGCGGCGGCCAGGCCGAGCAGGACCACCTTGACGACGAGTCCGGTGACGGTGACCGGCGCGTCGCTGCGCGCGGCACGGCTCGTTGGCTGCGGGCCCTCGGGCCCCCGGCCCGGGGTCTGCGGTGCAGACCCCGGGCCGGTCAGTGGCGCGTTCATTACTTGATCTGATCCGCGATGCTCTTCGCGGCTGCGTCCACGGCGCCCTTCACGTCGGCGCCGCCGACGATCGCGGCCTCGGCCTTGCCGAACGGGTCCCAGATGGCGGCCATCTCGGGGATCGCGGGCAGCGGGTCACCCTCGGCGCCGGCGGCCTGGAACTTGGCCAGGTCCGGGTCGGCGCCCTTGACCTGGTCGAGCGCGGCGGTCAGCGCCGGCGGCCGGGCCTCGGCGTTGTAGAGCGCCACCGCGACCTCGGTGGAGGTGGTGTAGTTGGTGACGAACTCCTGCGCCAGGGCCTTGTTGGCACCCTTGCTGGCGACGTAGAAGGCCTGCGCGCCGATGAACGGGCGGGCAGCCTCACCGTCGGCGAAGCCCGGGATGTTGGAGATGTCATACGAGATCTCCGCCTTCTTGGCGTCCGCGGTGGCCCACGGTCCGGAGATCAGGAATGCGCACTTGCCGCCGGCGAAGGTGGAGATGGAGTTGGTGTCGCTGATCGAACGCTTCAGCGCACCCTCGCCCTTCTCACCCAGCTTGGCGATCTTGGAGAAGGCCTCGACCGACTCCGGCTTGCCCACACCCAGGTCGCTCGGGTCGTAGCCGCCGTCGGCGCCGGTGCCGAAGAGGTAGCCGCCACCGGAGGTGTAGAACGGGTAGATGTGGTACGCGTCACCCTTGTCGCCGACCTGCAGGCAGAGGATCTCGCTGACCTTGCCATCGGCCTTGAGCTTCTTGCCGGTGGCCACGAGGTCCTCGATGGTCTTCGGCGCCTCGGGTGCCAGCTCGGTGTTGCGGATCAGCGCCAGGTTCTCCATGGCGTACGGCACACCGTAGAGCTGGCCGTTGTACGAGGTGGCCGCGATCGCGGTCTCGTTGAAGCCGGCCTTCTGCTCGGCGGTGAGCTGAACGGGGTCGATCGCCCCGTTCTGCACCATGTTGCCGATCCAGTCGTGGGCGCCGACGACAACATCCGGCCCCGCGCCCTGCTGGGAGGCGGTCACGAAGTTGGTCTGCAGGTCCTTGGAGACCGCCTGGACCTCGACGGTCACGCCGTTCTCGGCGCCGAACTTCTCCGCGAAGGGCTTGAGTGCCTCGGTCCGCTTGTCGTCGGCCCAGATCACCAGCTTGCCGCCGGCCGCGTCGGTGGACGTCTCCGCCGGTTCGTCGCTCGTGCCACAACCGGCAAGCGCCAGCGCCATGGCAAAAGCGGCGACGACACCCGTGGTACGGATGCGCATCGTTGCTCCTGTCGTCGTGGCTGACGACCGGGGGCGGCCGCCAGCCTTCTGGTCTTCAAAAGTTCACGCAACCGGCGCCCGCGGGTGCCGCGCCGCTGCGGTCCCAGGTGTTGCCGGGACGTTAGCAACAGGTTGCAGCGATTGGAAGACTTTGCAAAGTGTACGCAAGGATTTGCCGATGGGTTAAGGTGCGGCCATGCGCGCACGCCTGTCCGACATCGCCCGGCAGGCCGAGGTCAGCGAGGCGACCGTCTCCCGGGTGCTCAACGACCGGCCCGGAGTGGCGCCGGAGACCCGGCAGGCCGTTCTCACCGCTCTCGACGTGCTCGGCTACGAGCGCCCGGCCCAGCTGCGCAAGCGCAGCGCCGGCCTCGTCGGCCTGGTCGTACCCGAGCTGGACAACCCCATCTTTCCCGCGTTCGCGCAGGTCATCGAGTCGACCCTTGCGCAGAGTGGTTTCACCCCCGTGCTCTGCACCCAAACTGCGGGGGGCGTCACAGAAGACGAGTACGTGGAGATGCTCCTCGATCGCCAGGTGTCGGGCATCGTCTTCGTCTCCGGCCTGCACGCCGACACCGCCGCCGACCACGACCGCTACCGGACCCTGCTCGCCCGCCGGCTGCCGATCGTGATGGTCAACGGTTACGTCCCGGGCCTCGCCGCCCCCTTCGTCTCCTGCGACGAGCGGGAGGCCGCCGAGCTCGCCGTGGCGCACCTGGTGGCGCTCGGCCACCGGCGCATCGGCCTGATCACCGGACCGGACAGGTTCAGCCCGGTGCAGCGCAAACTCGCCGGCTACCGGCAGGCGATGCGCCGGCTGCTGGCCACCACGGACGCCGACCTCGACGTGCTCGCCGAGCTGTCGCTCTTCGGTGTCGAGGGGGGCGAGGCCGCCGCCGCGCGACTGCTGGAGCGCGGAGTCACCGGCATCGTCTGCGGGTCGGACCTGATGGCGCTGGGCGCCATCCGCGCCGCCCGACAGCGGGGTCACCGGGTGCCGCAGGACGTCTCCGTGGTCGGCTTCGACGACTCACCGCTGATGGCCTTCACCGACCCGCCGCTGACCACCATGCGCCAGCCGGTCACGGCGATGGCGGTGGCCGCGGTCCGCGCCCTGGTCGACGAGATCAACGGCCACGGCGCACCCCACTCCGAGTACGTCTTCCGCCCTGAGCTGGTCGTCCGCGGCTCCACCGCGATCGCCGCGGACCCGCCCCGGCCGCAGGCGGCGACCACCGGGCCCGAGGCAACCGCCCGGCCGGCGACCAGCGCCGGCGAGGCGACTCCCCCCGTCGCGGCACAGCCCGCGCCGCGATCCGAACCGGACCCCGGGAACGAACTGCGGACGGCCGTCGCGTCCCGTTGACCACCCGCCATCCGTCTTGCGCAAGGATTGCTTGACTCTTGCAAGCCCGGCGCGGCATTCTGCTGGCAAAGCGGCCCAATCCTCACCATCCGGGCCCGCGCCCCAGCGGCCGGCCGCCGCGCACGGGCAACCACCGCGCCAGCAGAACGGGGATCACCATGACCCAGAACACCCCCCGCACCACCGACGACGCGACCTGGTGGCGCTCCGCCGTCGTCTACCAGGTGTACGTCCGCAGCTTCGCCGACGCCAACGGCGACGGCATCGGTGACCTGCGCGGCATCACGCAGCGCCTGCCGTACCTGCGCGACCTCGGCGTCGACGCGCTCTGGCTGACGCCCTTCTACACCTCACCGCAGATCGACGGCGGCTACGACGTGGCGGACTACCGCGACGTCGACCCGATCTTCGGCAACCTCGACGACTTCGACACCATGATCGGCCAGGCGCACTCCCTCGGGCTGCGGGTCATCGTCGACCTGGTGCCGAACCACACCTCCAGCGCCCACCCCTGGTTCACCGCCGCCCTCGCCGCCGGACCCGGCTCCGCCGAACGCGAGCGCTACCTCTTCCGGGACGGCCGGGGCGCCGACGGCGAACTGCCCCCCAACGACTGGGAGTCGATCTTCGGCGGTCCCGCCTGGACCCGGGTCGCCGACGGCCAGTGGTACCTGCACCTCTTCGACCCCGCCCAGCCGGACCTGAACTGGCGCCACCCCGAGGTCCGGGCCGAGTTCGAAGAGATCCTGCGCTTCTGGCTGGACCGCGGCGTCGACGGCTTCCGCATCGACGTGGCGCACGGAATGATCAAGGAGGAAGGGCTGCCGGACGTGGGATTCGGCATGCTCATCGACGGCCGCCGGCAGTCCTCGATGCTCGGCAGCGGCCAGCTGCCCTACTTCGATCAGGACGAGGTGCACGACATCTACCGCGCCTGGCGGCCCATCCTCGACAGCTACCCCGGCGGCCGGATGGCCGTGGCGGAGGCCTGGGCCGAAACGCCCCAGCGGCTGGCCCGCTACATCGGCCCGGACGAACTGCAGCAGGCGTTCAGCTTCGACTTCCTCGACGCCACCTGGGAAGCCGGCTCCTTCCGCAAGGTCATCGACACCGCGCTCGCCGAGGCGACGATCGTCGGCGCGCCGACCACCTGGGTCCTCTCCAACCACGACAAGCAGCGCCACGTCACCCGGTACGGCGACGGCGAGGTCGGACTGCGCCGGGCCCGCGCTGCAGCGTTGCTGATGCTCGCCCTGCCCGGCTGCACCTACCTCTACCAGGGCGAGGAGCTGGGCCTGCCGGAGGTGCTCGACCTCCCCGACGAGCTGCGCCAGGACCCGTCGTTCCTGCGTACCGGCGAGAGCCGCGACGGCTGCCGGGTACCGCTGCCCTGGGAGGGCACCGAGCCGCCGTACGGCTTCGGGCCGGCCGGCTGCGACAAGTCCTGGCTGCCCGCCCCCGCGAGCTGGGCGCAGCTCTCCGTCGCCGCCCAGACCGGCGTCGCCGGCTCCACCCTGGAGCTCTACCGCAGTGCGCTGCGGATCCGGCGTGCCCACCCCGGCCTGGCCGGCTCGGACGACCCGGTGCGCTGGCTCGACGCCGCGCCCGGGGTGCTGGCCTTCAGCCGTCGCGCCACGCCGGACGCGCCGGAGCTGGTCTGCGTGGTCAACATCTCGGCGGCCCCGGCTCCGGTCGGCGGGTACGGCCGGGTCCTGCTCGCCAGCGCCCCGCCGACCGAGGTCGACGGCGAGATCGCGCTGCCGGTCGACGCCGCCGCGTGGTTCGAACGCGAGTGAACGGGTAACCGACGGGTCCCTGGTCGTCCGGTGAGTTCTCGCACTGCCGGGCGGCCGGGCCCCGTCCCACCTCGAACGGCCCGGGCGGTCGCGGCTCTCAGGCCCGGGAGGTCAGCAGGTCGGCGACGCGCTGGAAGCCGGCCCGGACCTCCGCTTCGGTCGGCGGATCCGGGGTCTCCACCTCCTCGGCCCCCTCCTCGTCCTCCTCGTCGACGGTGTCGGCGTAGTCGCCGTAGAGGTCGGCCCGTTCCACCTGCGCGGCCTCGTCGGCCGCCGCGGTACGCGCGGAGGTGATCTCGCCGCGGATCTCCTCCACCGACACCGCCGGCAGCAGGGGTTCCACCACCGCCATCAGATCGTCGTCAGCGACGATCCACTCGGCCATCGAGAGCGCGTGCGGCCGCTCGTACGGCCCACAGACCACCGGCTCCCACTCCTCGGCCTCGTCCAACGGGCCGAACGTGATGATCCACGGCAGGGCGATCATCGGTGAGTCGTCCGGCAGGTCCAGCGTCACAAGTGCACCCATGGATCCCATCATGGCCGCAGGGAAGCGCCTCGGGGCCGCATCGGCCGAAAGCCGGTACGGCCCCGAGGGCCAGCGGGCCCCTACCAGCCCGCCGCCCCGGCCCCCGCCGGACCGCGACGGCGGTTAATCTCGTGGCGTGCACGAGCGAGCCCGCCTCCACCGGCGAACCCCTGCGGACCGACGACCGGCCATGCCGAGACGGTTGCGCAACGGCCTCGCCGCGCTCCTGCTCGGCCTGACTCTGGTCCCGGCCGCCGCGGCACCCGCGGCCGCCGCGCCCGCCTGCGGTCCGGCCGGAGGCACCGCACCCGCCCAGCGGACCTGGGCCCTGGACCGCCTCGCACCCGAGTCGGTCTGGCCCCTCACCCGCGGCCGCGGAATCGTCGTGGCGGTCATCGACTCAGGGGTGGCCGCCGGCCATCCCCTGCTGCGGGGGCAGGTGCTCCCCGGCGTCGACCTGGGCCTGCCCAACCACAGAGGACAGTGCGACGAGGTCGGGCACGGCACCCTCATCGGCGGCATCATCGCCGGCCGGACGGGCACCGGCGTCCCCTACAGCGGCATCGCCCCCGAAGCGCGAATCCTGCCGATCCGGATCCTGCGCGACACCGCACGCACCTTCGACCAGGATCTGCCGGCCCGGATCGCCATGGCGATCCGCTGGGCGGTGGACAAGGGCGCCCACGTCATCAACCTCTCGCTGGTCACCGTGGACACTCCCGCGCTCGCCGAGGCCGTCCGGTACGCCGTCAGCAAGCGGGTGGTCCTGGTGGCCGCTGCCGGCAACCAGTCCGAACAGCAGCCGGGGCAGCCGGCCTACCCGGCCCGCTACCCCGGAGTCATCGCCGTCGCCGGGATCGACCAGCAGAGCGGCCACGTCGGCAGCTCCGTCAGCGGCGACTACGTCGACGTGGCCGCGCCGGGTCTGGCGATCGACGGTCCGGCGCCGGGTGGCGACGGCTACCTGCACGAGTCCGAGGGCGGCACCAGCTACGCCACCGCGTACGTCGCCGGGGTGGCCGCCCTGGTGCGCAGCTACCACCCGCAGTTGACCGCCGAAGAGGTCGCCGACCGCATCATCCGCACCTCCGACGCCCCACCGGAGGGACGCAACGCCGACGTCGGGTACGGCGTGGTCAACCCGTACCGGGCGGTCTCCGAGCTGCTGGGGACCCGTACCGCCGCCCCGTTGGGAGCCCTGCCGCCGGCGCCCCCACGGGAGGATCCGCTGGCCTGGCAGCGTGACGTCGCGATCTGGACCGCGCTGCTCGGCCTGGCGCTGGCGTTGGCGCTGCTGCTGGTACGCCCGGCTGCCCGGCTCGGCCGTAGCCGGGGCTGGCGCCCCGGGCGGCGCGCCGACGCCTGACGCGTCGCCTGGCCGGCCCGCGTGGGCTGGGTCTCGTGGGCTGGGTCTCGTGGACGGTCGGCTGGCTGGGGTCGGCCCCGGCGAGTCACGAGCCTTCACCACTGCGCTGACAGCAGCGCGGGGGCCGGCGGACTCTTCGTCCTCCGACCCCCGCAACACTGGCTCGCCTCATTCGGTCTGACGGCGACCGCGCCCCGGCGTCCGGATATCAGCGCAGCACGCCTGGCGAAGCTTCGCCGCCGCCACCACCCCAGACGTCCTCGTCCTCCTCCAGCCAGCTGGAACGGTCGGCCACATCCTCGCCACCGCCGTACCCGGCCGAGGAGCCGACGCCGCCGACCATCCCGCCACGGCCGCCCATGGCGCCTGCCGCACCGGCCCCCATTCCCCGGGCGCCGCCGGCGCCAGCGGCACCGCCGCCCCGTGCCCCGGCACCACGCGTGCCGGCACCTGAGGCTCCGGCGCCCCCAACCATTCCACCCATGCCGCCCATACCGCCGCCGGCACGTGATCCGCCGGCCTTGCCGGCACCACGTGCGCCGGTGCCGGCGCCGGCACCGCCGCCCATCCCGCCCATCATTCCCATGGTGGGAGAGACGGGGCGGCCCAGCGAGCCGCCACCGGGAATCACACCCACGCCGACTCCTCCGCCGGCCCCACCGCCGCTGCCCAGGCCGCCACCCATGCCGCCGGTGCCCAGACCGCCACCGAGGCCACCGCCACCAGCGCCCACCAGACCGCTACCGACGGTTGGCGTCGCACCCGCCAGCCCCGTGCCGTATTCGGTTTTGGGAGGGGTGCCATATCCCTCTCCGGGCGTCAGCGGGCTCGGCACGCCCAGGGTGGGAGTGCTCGGGGTGAGGACACCCGGCTCACCCAGGCTTCCGCCGCCGGGGCCCTTCAGCGGCGCAAACTCCGCAACGGAGGTGGTCGGGCTCGTCGGCAGACCACCGGGGCCTCCGGGTCCGCCGCCGATGCTCGGCACCCGCCCCGGCCCGGGACCACCGCCAGGACCCGGTCCGAGGTCCGGCGTCTCCATATCCGGACGCCGGATGATTCCAGGCCCGGCCTCACCGGGCATCGCCACGGCGGTGTTGACGTAGTCGTTGCCAGCCTTGTTGTACACCCTGGCCGCTTCCTCGGTCTTGCCGAAGAGGAAGTCGGTGACCTTGTCCTTCACGCTGACGATCGGGTCCAACAGGCCGAGGAAGTCCGGAGTGATCTTCGCCTCGAAGAAGCCGGCACTGATGTGGATGCGGCCTTCGCGCGCCTCAAGAACATCGTTGACGCACGATGTCGGGACCGGAAAGTCCGCCTGCGCCTTGCTCAGTTTGTCGGCCGCCTCGTTGAGCGAGTGGACGACGCCGTCGTCCTTTTCGGCATCCTTGATGATGCCCTCGATGTCCTTGGCGATCTTTTCGACATGCTCCTTGAACGCCTCGTACGCCGGCCCTTTCCAGACAGTGTTGATGTCCTTGACGTCCCGCTCCAGGCTGCCCTGGACGGACCGCAGGTTCGTCAGCAACTGCTCCCAGCCCAGAGCGGCGCTGGCGACATCACCCGGACGCCCGTCAACGACGAGTTCCTGGCACATCTCCTCCCAGCTCTTGCCCATCTTGTCCCCTCCCCTGACTACGCCGTGCCGCCGAAGATTTGCCGCATCTGGGCCGCGCTCATCTCGTTCGCCGCCTCTGCGGTCTGGTAGTTCTCCTTGACCTTGCGCAGTGCCTGGGCAGCACGATCGAGATTGTCCGACTGGGTCTTCAGACTGGCCCGCGTCGTGGCATACAGGCCACTGTGCTTGGCCGCCAGTTCCTGGGCCATGGGAAAGCTGCCCAGGGCAGACTTCCCGTCAGCGGGGACCATCAATTGCTCGATTTCCGGCATCCGGTAGTAGAGCTTCTCCAGATAACGGGACTGATAGTCCAGCCACTCGATCGCCTTGTCGAGACTGTCCGCATCCCACTCGGTGACCGCATTCGTTCCGGCCAGCCCCTCCGGGGCCTCGGCCTTGTTGATGTTGTCGACCGACACACCCCTGAACTGGGGAGTCAGCGTGGGAACGGAGGGCACCCGGGCCTGGAATCTGTCCGGCTGTTCGGTCCTGTCAGTCATTGCCTGCCTCCGATGTATCGATCAGACGTCGCAGATGTCGCGCTACTCCTATCGGCCGCTGCCACCGGTCGGCGGCCGGTGCTCGCCGGGACCGCCTTCAGCGGGCGGCGGCGGCGTCGGCAGCCGGTAGCCGGGATGCGGCGGGCCCGTCGGCGGCTGCGGAGGGCCCGCCGGGGGCTGCGGAGGGCCCGCCGGGGGCTGCCACATCGGGTGCCCGGGCGGCGGCCCGTATCCACCATTGAAGGGCCCGGGTGGCGGCGGCGGTCCGCCGGGCTGCCCCGGGTTGCCGAAGCCGGGCGGATTGGGGGCGGCTGCGGCCTTACGCCGGGAGCCACGCCGCAGCACCAGCACCAGCACCACCACCAGCGCGACCGGAATCAACAGACAGAGCGCGACCTGAATCACCGCACCGGTCTTGTTCGTCACCCCGACGGTCAGCCACGGCTCGCCATCATCGCTCTTTTCAGGTCCGGCACCATCCGGCCCGGAACCTCCACCGTCTGCGGCGACCAGTGGATGCTGCTGCACCGACGGCACCGAGGCGGTCAGCGCGGCGACCGGGTCGACCGCACCGAACCCGTACCGGTCGTCGCGGCCCTCCGGGCCCAGATCCGACGCCGTGCCGATCAACCGGTTCACCACATTCGCCGCGTCGAGATCCGGATACTTCGCCCGCACCAGCGCCGCGATCCCCGACACGATCGCCGTCGTGCTGCTCGTACCGGTACCCACTCCGTAACCGTTGTGCGAGACCCCGAAGGGAACCGGAGCGATGATGTCCTCGATCGGCCCCGCCAGGACCGCTTCGGGACCGAAGGTCGAACCGGAGTGGAACTTTCCGTTGCGCCCCGTCCCGGTCACCGCGATGACGCCGGGGATGTTCGCCGGCTGCCCGATGCCCACATCCGCCTGCTCGGTGTTGCCGGCCGCAGCCACCACCACGACGTCCCGGGAGATCGCATACGCGATGGCTTCGGCCAACTCCGGCGAAGAACCCGCGATACGCAATGAAAGATTGATGACGTCCGCCCCGTTGTCGACGGCCCACCGGACCGCCTCCACCAGCACCCGTGGCGGCGCTCCGGTGCTACCAGAAGCCACCGCGACCGGCAGGATCTCCGCCTCCGGCGCGATCCCCAACTGCACCATGTCGCTGCCACCGACGCCTGCGACCAGACCGGCCATTCCCGTGCCGTGGCCGGACTTGGTGTCCACGTCCTTGCGCCCGTCCGAGCCTGCGGCGATACCGAAGCCGGCGCCGCCCAGTACCCGGCCGACGAGCGCAGGATGGGACGCGTCGACCCCGGTGTCGACCACCGCGACGGTGACGCCCCGCCCCTTGGTGATCTTGTGAGCCTGGGGGATCTGCAACGAATCCAGATACCACTGCAGCCCACGCACCGTGTCCGCACTCGCCGGTGCCGGCGCGACCAGCACGCCACCGGTCACGAGCGCCAACGACACCAGTGCCGCACCTACGGAACGGGCCGCCCCGCGCAGGCCGGAATCCGCTCGCATGAATCCCCCAAATTCTCCGTACCCGACGGGCAGACACTGCGGCTCCGGTCCCGTCGAACCGGACCGGAGCCGCAAGTGGCTGGTGTCAGCCCCACATCTTGGAGTTGCTCATCTCCGTGTTGACGTAGTTCTGCTTGGCGACGCCGACAGCGCCACCGATGTCGTTCAGGATCTTGTTGATGCTGCGCACGGCGGCGTCCCACTGCGCCTGGTGCATCTCGTACGCCTGCCGGTCCTCACCGTCCCAGTGCAGCTTGGACAGCATCGAACGAAGGGTGTCGAGCTTGTCGTCGATCGTCTTCGAGATGGCAATCATCTGCTGATTGCTGCTCTCGAGGACCGCGTAATCAACCTTGATCGTCACGGCGGTCTCCTCCTCTCCTGGTCAGCCGGTCACGGGTTCAGCGCAGACTGGAACTTGTCCAGCATCTGCTTCTGTTCGTCGTCGTTCACCTGGTGCGTCGTGCCCGACTTGTCGAGCAGCTCGGCGATGCTGTCCATCGCTACCAGCAGCTTGGCGGTGTCTTCGTTCCACCGGGTCATGAGCTGCTGGAAACCGGTCGACGCGCCGCCCTTCCAGGCGAGAGCCAGGTCGTCGACCACGTTCCAGAGCTTCCTGAGCTCACCATCGACATCTTGGCGCGTGGAACGCACGTCACTTGCAGCGGTGTGCAGTGTCGCGTGATCGACCTCGAACGGGGACGTCATGTCTTCACCCCTTCGTCACGTTGTGGCGGCACGATGCCGCGTCCTCCCCTCGGTAAGGCGCGGACACCCCACCGAAGGACAATCTTAAATGGAACGGTAGCCGACGCCGTCCATTCCGCGCAGACCCGCCCGCTCGCCACCCCATCGACATTCATCTTCGGATCGCTGGAGACTCCCGGCGGGGGCCGCTCCACCCGGGACGGTTCAGCGATCGGCACGCTGAACAGGACGTGGACAGCGGCCGGAACCGCCTACCGCCCATCCTTGGCTTGTGGCCCAGCTGTGACCCGAGGGCGTGCCGCCGCGCATCCTGCCGGAGGCAGGAGGGGTCATCGCGGCTCGCACCACGCCGTCTGGATGAGCTGCTGACCGTCCTGCCGCCGGACCAGGGTGCCGCGGCCGGGCGGTTGCGGACTGGGCCGCAGGGTGCCGAAGATGGCGCCCTCCTCACGGTTGCCCGACATCAGCAGGCCCGGCGAGTCAAGCTCCCGCAGCCGTTGCAGCACCGGCTCGTAGAGCGCACGGGCAGCGCCACCGACCCGCCGGGCGATGATCACATGCAGGCCGATGTCACGGGCCTGCGGCAGCAGCTCGCGCAACTCACTGAGCGGATTGGTGCCACCGGAGGCGACCAGGTCGTAGTCGTCGACCAGGATGTAGAGCTCCGGACCCTTCCACCAGCTGCGCTCGCGCAGCTGTGCGGTGGTGACGTCCGGTCCCGGCAGCCGGTTCTCCATGGCCGTGCGGATCGAGGCCAGGCCCTGACTGAACGCCTGGTTGGAGGCGGCGTAGTCGAGCAGGTGGTCGCCTTCTACCGCGCCGAGCAACCCGCGCCGGTAGTCGGCGATGACCAGTCGCGCCTCGGCCGGGGTGTACCGCTCCACGACGCTGCTTGCGATCAGCCGCAGCAGGTTCGTCTTGCCGCACTCCGCGTCGCCGAAAATCGTCAGATGCGGCTCGGTCTGCAGGTCCAGGTAGACCGGGGCCAGGGCCGACTCGTTGACGCCGATCGGCAGTCCCGGCGCCGCCCGGTCGGTCACCCGGACCAGCTCCGCCATGGTGAGCTTGCGGGGCAGCAGCCGTACCGCAGGGGCCGGCGCACCGGGCCAGGCGGCAGCTGCCTGCTCCGCCAGGGCGACCGTAGCCTCGGCGAGGTCGTCGACGGCACGAAGTCCGTCCACCCGGGAGACCGCGGCGAGGAAGTGCAGCTTGTCGCGGGTCAGACCACGGCCCGGCGACTTCTCCGGCACGTTCATCGCCGCCCGCCGGTCGATCTCCGACTCGGCCGGATCGCCGAGCCGCAGCTCCAGCCGGGTGCCGAGCAGGTCCCGCATGCCGATGCGGACCTCCGCCCAGCGGGCCGCGGTGAGAACCACGTGGATACCGAAACCGAGGCCCCGGCCCGCGAGCGTGGTGATGGTCTGCTCCAGCTCCTCGTAATCCTGGCGCAGGGTGTTCCAGCCGTCGACAATCAGGAAGACGTCCCCGAACGGGTCGTCGGCGAACTCGCCGGCCGCCCGGCGCCGCCGGTAGCCGGCCATCGAGTCGATGCCGTACTGGTTGAACCGCAGCTCCCGCTCGTCGAGGAGGGTGACCACCTCGGCGACGGTGCGGCGCACCCCTTCGGTGTCACGGCGTCCGGAGACCCCGGAGACGTGCGGCAGCCGCTCGACCGCCCGCAGTGCGCCACCACCGAAGTCGAGGCAGAAGAACTGCACCTCACGCGGCGTGTGGGTCAGCGCGAGCGAGGCGATCATCGAGCGCAGGATGGTGGTCTTGCCGGAGAGCGGCCCGCCGACGATCACCACGTTGCCACCCGCGCCGGCCAGCTCCACCAGCAGCGGGTCACGGCGCTGTTCGTACGGGCGGTCCACCACGCCGACCGGCACCACCAGGCCGCCGTGGTTGGGCCAGCCCGCCGCAGTCAGACCGCGCACCGGGTCGACCGAGATCGTGCCGAGCAGCTCGTCCAGGCTCGGCGGGTCCGCCAGCGGCGGCAGCCAGACCTGGTGGGCCGGCGCGCCCCGGCCCTGCAGCCGTTCGATGATGACGTCGAGCATCGCCACAACCTTGCCGCTCTCGGCGGCCTCCTCGGCCTCCGGCTCCTCGACCGCCTCCACCACCGGCATCGGCACGTAGTCGACCCCGTAGGGCACGATCCGCCGCTGCAGCACCGACTGGCTGGTGCTGCCGCGGCCCGCCGCCCGGTACGCGCCGGAGACGTACGCGGCGCGGAACCGCAGCATCGTCGAGGTGTCGGTCTTGAGGTAGCCGTGACCGGGGGCGTTGGGCAGCTCGTACGCGTCGGGCACGCCGAGCACGATGCGACTCTCCACCGCGGAGAAGGTGCGCAGACCGATCCGGTACGACAGGTGGGTGTCGAGCCCGCGCAGCTTCCCCTCCTCCAGGCGCTGGCTGGCCAGGAGCAGGTGCACGCCGAGCGAGCGGCCGAGCCGGCCGATCATGACGAAGAGGTCGATGAAGTCGGGCTTGGCGGCGAGCAGTTCACTGAACTCGTCACAGATGATCAGCAGGCTCGGCATCGGGCGCAGCGGCTCGCCGTTGGCCCGGGCCTTCTCGTAGTCGTAGCGGGAGACGTAGTTGCCGGCCGCGCGCAGCAGCTCCTGCCGGCGCACCATTTCACCGGCGAGCGCGTCGCGCATCCGGTCGACCAGCGGCAGCTCGTCGGCGAGGTTCGTGATGACGGCGCTGGTGTGCGGCAGCGCCTCCAGCGAGGCGAACGTCGCACCGCCCTTGAAGTCGACAAGGACGAAGTTGAGCTCCTCGGAGGAGTGCGTGACCGCCAGCGCGGCCACCACCGTACGCAGCAGCTCGCTCTTGCCGGAGCCGGTCGCGCCGATGACCAGGCCGTGCGGGCCCATGCCCTCGTGCGCCGACTCCTTGAAGTCCAGCTCGATGGTACGGCCGTCGGGTGCGACACCGATCGGAATGCGCAGCCGGTCCCGGTGGCTGCGCTGGCGCCACGTCACCGAGGTGTCCACCGCGGCGGCGTCGCCGATGCCGAGCAGGTCCGGCAGTTCCATGCTGCGCGCCAGCGGCTCCTCGCTGGTCGTCTGCTGCGAGAGACGGTACGGCGCCAGCTGCCGGGCCAGCCCTTCCGCCTCGGCGAGCCCGAGCCGGTCCGGGCGGCCGAGCAGGGAGACCGACCGGCCGCGGACGACCTCGAGCTTGTCGCCGTTGACGTCGAGGCAGAGCAGCCACCGTCCGGCGTCGCGGGGCACCCCGCCGGCGAGGTCGAAGACGGTGGCGCCAAGCAGTCCGGCGCCCATCAGCTGGCAGGCGGCCGAGTACTCGCCGCCGTCGAGGACCACCACCAGGTGCGGCCCGGTGGTCAGTGGCTTCGCCTCGGGGCTGAACCGCGGCCGGCTCGACAGCTCCTCGGCGAGGAAGTCCTCCGCCTCGTCGAGGGTGGCGAAGACCAGGCGACGCGCTCCGGCGGCGTCGGTCTGCCCGGAGTGCTGCGCGTGCGGCAGCCACTTGACCCATTCCCAGTCGCCGAGGCGCTCCGGCGCGGCGACGACCACCACGAGCAGGTCGTCCGGGGCGTGGAAGGTGACCAGCTGGCCCAGCACGGCCCGGAGCATGCCGAGCACCGACTCGCGGTCGCCGCGCAGCGCCACCCGGCTGAACGCCCGCAGCGAGACGGCGGTCGGCAGCTGCGGCACAGTGGAGTGCGCCCGGACGAAACGCCGCAGGGCGATCGCGCTCATCGGCTCCAGGTCCTCGACGGGCTTGGTCTCCGGCGGAACGATCTGCACGGCCAGCTGCTGCGGTCCGATGGCCAGCCGGGCGTCGCCGAAGTCCTCGTCGGTGACGCGCCGTTCCCAGAGCCGGCGGGAAGCCGCGATCGACCAGAGTGCGTCCGGCTCGGGGTGCTTCCACGCGGTGGCACCCCGCTGCTGGGCGGCGGCCCGCCGGGTTCGCTTGCGACTCTGCGCCAGGTACCGCATGTAGTCGCGGCGCTCGGCGTTCAGCTCCGCCTTGGTGTTGTTGCCGCCCGACGCCAGCGATCCGAGCGCCATGCCGAGCATCGAGACACCGAAGAGGCCACCCACGATGTACGTCATGGTGCCGCCGCCCCGGCCGGCGTAGAGGAACGCCATGGCGCCCGCACCGCAGAGCATCGGCAGGATCATCAGCAACTGGCCGAGGCCTTTCGGCAGCTGCTCGGGCAGCTCCGGCGGGGACTCAAGCAGCAGCTCGCCGCGGGGCAGGGCAGGGCCCGGCTTGCGGGGCGGTCGGCGGAAGATCACCGTGCTCACGTCGACCCCTCCGGTCGTGATGCAGATCGGTCGATCCCTTTGTGGACAAGGACCGTCGGGTGGGCATCGTACGCGGTCAACATCGTGGGTACTCTCCCCTGGGCGTCGCGAATCCCTTCCACGACCGCCCCCCGCAGCCACGCGAACCGAACCATTCCAGGAGGCGCCATGGCGACGAGCACCGCCACGCGCGGGCTGAGCCGGGTCACGATCGTGGCCCCGCGTACCCGCATGGACCTGGCACTCCCCTCGGACGTACCCCTGGCCGACCTCCTGCCGACGCTGCTGCGGCACGCCGGCGAGGAGATGGCCGACGCCGGCACCAGCCACGGCGGCTGGTCCCTGAGCCGGCTCGGCGGCAAGCCGCTCGACGGTGGACGGACCGCGGCACAGCACAACATCCGCGACGGAGAACTGCTCTATTTCACGCCGCGCAACTCCGACAGCCTCGAGATCGTCTTCGACGACGTGGTCGATGCAGTGGCCACCGCGACCAACCAGCGGGCGGGTGGCTGGCAGACCGGCACCACCCGCGGTTTCGCCCTGATCTTCGCGGCGACGGTGCTGCTCGGCGGCGCTGTCGCGCTGCTCTTCACCGGTGCCCCGCATCTGCCGTCGGCGATCGCCGCGCTGGTCATCGCGGTCGGCTCGATGGTGGCGGGCGCGGTGCTTTCGCGGGCCGCCGGTGACAGCCAGGCCGGTGCGCTGCTGGCCACGATCGGCATCGGCTACGCCACGGTCGGCGGCCTGCTGCTCCTCGCCGGGGACCGGGCCCTGGGTGAACTCGGCGCCCCGCACCTGCTTGTGGCGGCCACGGCGGCGGTGGTCTTCAGCGCCCTCGCGACGCTGGCGGTCGCGGACCGGACGCAGTTCTTCCTCAGTGCCCTGGTGCTGGGTGTGCTGCTCGGCCTGGCCGCCGTCGTCTGCCTGGTCTTCGACGCGCCGGCCGCGGTCGGCGCCGCCGTCATCGCGACGGTCGCCTTCGCCATGATCCCGAGCATGCCGATGCTCTCCTACCGGCTGGCCCGGCTGCCGACGCCGTCGATCCCCACCGGCCCCGAGGACCTCAAGGCCGACCTCGAGACCGTCGACGGCCCGCGGGTGCTGGCCCTCGGCGAGCAGGCCAACCAGTACTTCGTCGCGCTGCTCTGGACCGTCTCCCTGGTGGCGCTCGGCACCGAGATCACCCTGGCGCGCGACGGGCGGCTGCCCGCCGTGCTGCTCTGCGCCGTCCTGGCGCTGCTGCTGATGCTGCGGGCCCGGCCGCTGATCGCCCGCGCGCAGCGCGCACCGGTCCTGCTCGCCGGCACCGCGGGCCTGATCCTCGCCGGCGGCGCCGTCTTCACCGCCGGTTCCCTGCCGGTGCGCCTCGCCGGCATCGTCGGCGTGGCGCTTCTCGCGGCCGCGATCAGCCTCGTCTACGGCCTCTCCGTCGCCGGCAAGCGCATCTCGCCGATCTGGGGACGGCTCCTCGACATCGTCGAGATCCTGCTGATCGTCGCGGTGGTGCCGCTCGCCGCCTGGGTCGGTGGGCTCTACGGCTGGATCCTCAACGTCCGCCCATGACCAGTCCCATCCCGACCGGGGCCCCGGTCTCTTCCCGGAGGTAGCACATGCGGACCCGCCGTGACCAGGTGCAGGCGTACCGGTTCGTCACCCGCCGCATCGTGTCGGCGCTGCTCTCCGGCGAGCCCGAGACCAGTGAGCTGCCGATGCGCCGGCTGGGGATGGCGGTCTTCGGCAGCACCATGGTCGCCCTCATCGTTCTGGGCATCGTCGGCGCGTACGGGCTCTTCACCAGCAACCGGGCCCCGCTGGCGGAGGGCACGCTGGTGATCGAGCGCGAGACCGGCGCGAAGTACGTCTACCGCGAGGACGGCAAGCTCTACCCGACGCTGAACTTCGCCTCGGCCCGGCTGCTCGCCGGTGGTGACGCGGTGACGCGCACCATGTCGCAGGCGTCGATCCGGCAGGTGCCGCGCGGGCACACCGTCGGCATCCCCGATGCGCCGGACGCCCTGCCGGAGCCGAAGTCGCTGGTCGGGCTCCCCTGGTCGGTCTGCAACGTTCCCGACCCGGCCGACGTCGCCCGTCCCACGACCGCGGTGGTGATCCACCAGCAACTCTCCGGCGGCACGGCTCTCGGCGCCGAGGCGGTGCTGCTGAGCTCGGGCGACAACCGCTACCTGGTCTGGAACAACCTGCGGATGCGCGTCAGCGGCGGCGACGCCACCATCGCGGCGCTGGGCATGACATCGGTGCGCCCGCTTGTCGTCGGCGAGCAGGTCGTCAACGCCATCGCCGCCGGCCCGGATCTGGCCCCGGTGCAGGTGGCCGGAGCCGGGGAGCCGAGCCCGCACCGGGTCGGGGCCGGCACCAGCGTGGTCGGTCAGGTCTTCCGAGCCGCCGGTCAGCACTTCGTGCTGGCCCGCACCGGCCTGGTGTCGATCAGCGAGATCACCGCCCGGCTCCTGCTGGCCGGCGGCGGCGAGATCAGCGACATCACCGCGGAGCAGGCGGGCAGCCTGCTGAGCCAGGAGCGGCTGGACCCGGAGGGCTTCCCGCAGACCATTCCGCAGATCCGCCCGGTCGCCGCGGCTCGGGCCGCCATCTGCGCGACCTACCGCCACGCCGGCGCCGGCGGCGTCCTCACCACCACGGTGGAGGTCTTCGACCGTGCCCCGTCCGAACTCTCGCCCGAGAGGTCGCTGCAGGTGCAGCAGACCGGCCGGGATGCGGTGCGTACGGTCGAGCGGGTCGTCGTGCCGGGCGGCCACGGCGTGCTCGCCCGGGCCATGCCGGGCAACGGCGAGGGCGACGGCGACGCCGTGGGCGGGACCGTCTACCTCATCACCGACCAGGGCGTCCGCTACCCGCTGGGCACCGCCTCCGGGGACGCCAAGGCCGCTTTGGGGTACGGCGATACGACTCCGGTCGCGGTGCCCGCCTCGATGCTGGCGTTGATTCCGGTCGGCCCGACCCTGGACGCGGCAGCGGCCATGCGCTTCGCCGATCCGGCGGCCGCGCCGGCACCGGCCCAGAGCCCGGCCACGGGTGGCTGAGCAGGCAGCACCGGCGCCGGGAGGGCTCGGTCCCGTTGTTCACAAAGGACGAGGAGTCGACCACCTTGCATATGTGCACTAATCTGGAGCAGTGCTGCCGGTACAGCCGAACACGGGGATGTCGGGGATGAATTCTAAGACGACGGTTGATGTGCTGTCCCTGGAGGACTTCCAGGCGACGCTCGACGCGCGACTCGTCGAGGTGGACAACGCCCTGCACAAAATCAAGTCGGAGATGGGTGGCCGCGCCCCCGCGCTGGGTGGCTTTCACGACGCGACCGTGCAGGCGAAGAAGTACGAGCGGTTCTACGACGAGCAACTGGACCATGTCCAGCGCCTCAAGCGCGCTCTCCTGGCTGCCCGCAAGGCGACCCGCACCATCCTGGAGAACTACCGCACGACCGAAGAACGCAATGCCGCCAATTCCGCCGACATCGCCGGGATCCTCGCCGGTGTCGACACCGCGCTGAAGGATGGGACCAGCCCCAATGTCTGACCGGTATGCCCCGCTCAGCCATCAGCAGCTCTGGCAGCAGTTGATGGCCGGCAAGCCGGAGCAGGTCAAAGGGCTCGCCAGCGACTGGAGTTCGCTGCATGCGACGCTCGATGGCCTCTCCGCCGCCCTCAAGAAGGATCTGGAACGGCTCCGGCCGTCCTGGACCGGCACGGCCGGCGACGAGTTCCAGCAGCGGCTCGACACGGTGGTGGAGTTCTCCACGGCTCTCTCCGTCGACGCGTCCCAGATGGGGCAGACACTGAAGCTGCTCGCCGCACCACTGAAGGATGCGCAGGCCAAGGCCGAGGACCCGGCCGACACCGACGACCACAACCGCACCCTCGTGGGGGGCGCGATCGGTGGAGTCATCCTGGGCCCTGCCGGCGCCGCACTCGGCACCGTGATCGGCCACAAGCAGGACCAGCAGCAGAAGGAAGACGCCCGGATGCGGATGGTCAAGCTGGTCTCCGGCCTCGCCGGCGACTACATCGTGACCGGGAGCGACTCGACACGTACGGCTTTCGCGCCGGCGAACCTCCCGGGCTCCCTGCGGGATTCGGACAACGGCCCGGACAGCGCCTCGACCACGGGCGGGACGCCCGGCGTTCCCCGGACGGGAAGCGCCGGGAGCGGCCGCGAGAACAAGGGCACCCAGCTCTCCTCGGCGGTGCTGGCGGCGCCGACCACAGCCACGCCGGGCGCGCCGGGCAACCTGGTCCCCGGCCCCACCACCTCGGTTCCCGGCCCGGTCCCCGGCGCCGGCCCCGGCCCCGGCACCACCCCGGGCGGCGTGGGTAACCCGCCCGGCACCGTCCTCTCCGGAGTGGGCCCCAAACCCGGCGGCGCCATCAGCCCGGTGGGCAGCGGAACCGGGCCGGGCACGCCCCGGTCCGGTGGCACCCCGAGTGGCACCGGCGGGGCCGGTACCGGCGGCGGCGGTCTTTTCGGCAACGGCCCCCACAGCGTGGGCGGCCCGCGCGTCGGCAACGCCGGTTCGCTCTCCTCCGGCACCCGTACGGCGATGCCGGGCGGTGACCGTCCCCATCCGGCGACCGGTCGGGGCGTCGGCCAGTCGGGCTCCGGCGTGGCCACCCGGATGGGTGGCGCCAGCGGAGCCGGTGCCGGCGGCGACACCGGCGCGGGCCGGGGTGGCGCGGGCCGGGGTGGCGGCCTTCTCGGCCAGCCGGGCGGCGGCCAGTCGGGGCATCCGATGCAGTCGCCGATGATGGGTGGAAACAGCCGTCGCGGTGGCGCCGACGACGAGCCCGACGAGCAGCTCACCTGGCTGACGGAGGACGATCTCCCCTGGCAGCACGAGGAGGCGGCACCCCCGGTGCTCGGCGCCGATCCGCGTTGATCTCCCGATCCTGTCGGCCCGTCCCGCTTCGCGGGGCGGGCCGCGGCCTTTCCGGAGCCGGGTCAGTCCTCGCTCGTCTGCCGCGTCGCCGCCCGACCGGCCGGTGACCGGTCGGTCAGGTCGGCGATGCGGCCGTGGCGGCTGGTCGCCGCCAGCGCCGCCCCGAAGAGCAGCAACTGGTTGAGCAGATAGAGATAGACCAGCAGGCCGACAGCGGTGCCGACCACGGTGTACGCGGGATTGCGCTCGGTGCTGACCACGTAGAAGCGTCCGACGGTGTTGAGCACGGTGATGCCGACCGCCACCGTGAGCAGGGCCGGACGCAGCCGTCGGCGGCTGAGCCGGACCCGGGGCACCAGGGTCAGCAACGCGGCGGCGAGCACCATGTTGACCAGCAGGCTCAGCACCCAGCTGATGATGCTCAATCCGACCGAACCGGTGCTGCTCAGCAGCCACTCCAGCAGTGACCGCAGGGCGTCGACCGCGGCGACGGAGACCGCAAGCAGCGCGAAGACCAGCAGCAGGACCCCGAGGTCCAGCAGCCGCCGGATCAGCGTGTTCCCCGGCTGCTGGGGCAGGTCGTAGAGGGCGCGCTGCGACGAGCGGATGGTGTCCACCCAGCGGATGCCGGTCAGCACCAGGATGATCAGGCCGACGATGCCGACCCGCCCGCTGCTCTCCTGGATCTGCTGGGTGTTCAGAAACGGCAGATTCTGGTTGAGAAACCGCCCGGCAGCCGCGCTGGCCTGCGAGTTGCCGCCGAGAATGGCGCCGAAGACCCAGTAGCCGACCAGCGCCAGGGCGAAGACCGCGAAGAAGCCGTAGTAGGCGATCGCCGCCGCGAGCCGGCCGGCGAGCAGGTCGTTGTAGTGCACGATCGCGTCGGCGAGGTGACTGTAGGCCTTCGAGCGCCGCCGGGCCGCCGCTAGCACACCGTTGACCGCGGCCTCGATGCGCCCGAATATGTTCACCCGCCCATCTTCACCGATGGACGGTCGCTGCGATCAGTTCCCGAGCCGGAAGTCCCGGCGCGGCTGCCAGCGGGTCTGCCCGCTGTGGCAGAAGAGGGTGAACGAGTCGACGTCGATCACCGCCGAGAAGTCGGCGAGATCGTTGTACGCCCGGTCCAGCGCTTCCGGCGGCACGTCCTGGGCGATGGTGACGTGCGGGTGGTACGGGAAGCGCGTCTCCCGGTTCAGTTCCGGGGCGGCCCGGATCGCCTCGGCGATCAGTTCGCACTCGCTGATCCCGGCCGCCACCACCACGAACACCACCTGGGTCACCGGCCGGAAGGTGCCGGTGCCACGCAGATGCAGCCGGTACGGCCGGTGCGCGGCGGCAACCGCCGCCAGGTGCGCCTCCACCGCCGGCAGCGTGCGCAGCGGGATCTCGGTGGGCCCGAGGAGGGTGACGTGGGCGGGGATGTCTGCCGCCTGGGGGTCACCCGCCTCGGCCCGGCAGCGGGTCAGGACGCTTCCCCACGGCTCGGGGATGTCGACAGCGACGCCGATCTGCGTCATGGTCTCCTGCTGCGGCGCTTCCTCGCTGCGCTCCACGTCTGCGTCACCCTCCGGGACGTCGGCTGCCGACGGCTACTGCGCGCCGCCGAGCGGCAGGAACCCGATCCGGTCGTAGACCGTACGCAGGGTCTCCCCGGCGACGACGCGGGCCTTCTCGGCCCCGACGGCGAGCACCTTGTCGAGCTGGGCCGGGTCGTCGAGGTAGCTGCGGGTCCGTTCCTGGATGGGGCGGACGAAGTCGGCGACCACCTCGGCCAGGGCCTTCTTGAGATCGCCGTACCCCTTGCCGTCGTACTCGGTGACCAGTGCCTCGATGGTACGGCCGCTCAGCGCCGAGTAGATGGTCAGCAGGTTGGCGATCCCCGGCTTCTGCTCCGGATCAAAGATGATCTCCCGGCCGGTGTCGGTGACCGCCGAGCGGATCTTCTTGGCCGAGCGGGCCGGATCCTCCAGCAGCTCGATGATGCCCCCGGGCGACGAGGAGGACTTCGACATCTTCGAGGTCGGGTCCTGCAGGTCGACGATCTTCGCCGTGTCCTTGATGATGTGCGGCGCCGGGACGGTGAATGTCTGCCCGAAGGTCGAGTTGAAGCGCTGCGCCAGATCCCGGGTGAGTTCCAGGTGCTGCCGCTGGTCCTCGCCGACCGGCACCGCGTCGGCCTGGTAGAGCAGGATGTCGGCGGCCATCAGGATCGGGTACGTGAAGAGCCCGACACTGGAGCGGTCGGCGCCCTGCTTGACCGACTTGTCCTTGAACTGCGTCATCCGGCTCGCCTCACCGAACCCGGTGATGCAGGAGAGCACCCAGGCGAGCTGGGCGTGCTCGGGCACGTGCGACTGGACGAAGAGCGTGCAGACCTGGGTGTCCAGCCCGAGCGCGAGCAGCTGCGCGGCGGCGACCCGGCTGCGCTCGCGCAGCACCTTCGGGTCGTGGCCGGCGGTGATGGCGTGCTGGTCGACCACGCAGTAGAACGCGTCGTAGGACTCCTGCAGCGCCACCCAGTTCCGTACCGCACCCAGATAGTTGCCGAGGTGGAACGAGTCGGCGGTGGGCTGGATACCGGAAAAGACGCGGGGGGAGCCGGTGGCGACGTCGGACATGACACCGATTCTGTCAGTCCGCCCCCTGTCCGGTCATGACCGACCCGGCCCAACGTGACGACCGCATCGCCAGAATTCGCGGTGGAGGCGTCACCGGGCTGCCCGCGGCGGCCCCGGAGACGGGCCACGCGGCCAAATTGGCTGCCATAGGGTGACCGCAGAGGCGCCGTGCCGGTGCCCGGCGGAGAGGACTGCGACGTGAAGCTACTGGTCACCGGAGGAGCCGGCTACATCGGCAGCGTCGTCACCCGGCTGCTGCTCGACGCCGGTCACGACGTCGTCGTCCTCGACGACCTCGTCACCGGTCACCGCGAGGCGGTGGCGCCGGAGGCGACCTTCGTCGAGGCGTCAGTGCACGAGGCCGCCCAGGTGCTCACCCCCGGCTCCGGTTTCGACGGGGTGCTGCACTTCGCGGCGCTGATCGCCGCCGGCGAGTCGATGGTGCGGCCCGAGGCGTACTGGCGCACGAACGTCGTCGGTTCCCTCGCCCTGATCGATGCCGTCCGCGCCGCCGGGGTGCCGCGGATGATCTTTTCCTCCACCGCCGCCGTCTACGGCAACCCCACCGAGCTGCCGGTGCCCGAGGACGCGGTCAAGGACCCGACCAACACGTACGGGGCGACGAAGCTCGCGGTCGACCTGGCGCTGACCTCCGAGGCGGTGGCGCACCAACTGGCGGCGGTCTCACTGCGCTACTTCAACGTGGCCGGGGCGTACCTGGCGGACGGGGTGGTGCTCGGCGAACGCCACGACCCGGAGACGCACCTCATCCCGCTCGCGCTGGAGGTGGCCGCCGGCCGCCGGGAGAAGCTGCAGCTCTTCGGCGACGACTATCCGACCGTCGACGGCACCTGCGTACGCGACTACATCCACATCGCCGACCTGGCCCGGGCGCATCTGCTGGCGCTGGACGCGGCGACCCCCGGGCGGCACCGGATCTTCAACCTGGGCAACGGGGCCGGATTCACCAACCGGCAGGTGATCGAGGCGGTCCGGGAGGTGACCGGGCATCCGGTGCCGGTGGAGATGGCGCCGCGCCGCGAGGGCGACCCGGCCGAACTCGTCGCCTCCGCGCAGCGTGCCCGCGAGGAGCTGGGCTGGACCCCGGCCAGGCCGACGCTGCACGAGATGGTCCAGGACGCCTGGGACTTCTACCGGGCCGCGCGGATGTGAGCAGGCGACGTCGCACGGCGGTGACACCGAATCCGCGCGGATCCGGCCACAGACGCCGTACGGGTCAGGCGGTGGCGACGATCATGCCGGCGCCGACGGTGCGGTGGGTGCTCTCGTCGATGACGATGAACCCGCCGGTGGTGCGGTTGCGCCGGTACTCGTCGGCGAGCAGCGGCACTGTGGTGCGCAGCCGCACCCGCCCGATCTCGTTGAGCCGCAGCCCGTCGGCCGACTCGTCACGGTGCAGGGTGTTGACGTCGAGCCGGTAGTGCACGTCGCGGACCACGGCCCGGGCGGCCCGGGTGGTGTGTTTGACGGCGTACCGGCCGCCGACCCGCAGTGGTGCCGTCTCGTCCATCCAGCAGATCATCGCCTCGATGTCCTGGGCGACAGCGGGGGCGTTGTTCGGCCGGCAGATCAGGTCGCCGCGGGAGACGTCGATCTCGTCCGTCAGGCGCACGGTCACCGACATCGGCGGGAACGCCTCGTCGACCGGGCCGTCTGCGGTGTCGATGCCGGCGATCCGGCTGGTCAGCCCGGAGGGGAGCACCAGCACCTCGTCGCCGGCCCTGAGCACGCCCGAGGCGACCTGACCGGCGTAGCCGCGGTAGTCGGTAACCCTCGTCGACTGGGGGCGGATGACGTACTGCACCGGGAAGCGGACGTCGACCAGGTTGCGGTCGCTGGCGATGTGCACGTGCTCCAGGTGGTGCAGCAGCGCCGGGCCTTCGTACCAGGGCATGTTCGGTGAGCGGGTGACGATGTTGTCGCCGGAGAGCGCGGAGATCGGCACCACCGTCAGGTCCGGCACGTCGAGCTTGGCAGCGAAGGCGGTGAACTCGTCGGCGATGCGCTCGAAGACGTCCTGGGACCAGTCGACCAGGTCCATCTTGTTGACGCAGAGGACCAGGTGCGGCACCCGCAGCAGGGAGCAGAGGAAGGCGTGCCGCCGGGACTGCTCGACCAGCCCTCTGCGGGCGTCGACCAGGATCAGGGCCAGATCGGCGGTGGAGGCGCCGGTGACCATGTTGCGGGTGTACTGGGTGTGGCCGGGGGTGTCGGCGATGACGAACTTGCGCCGTGGGGTGGTGAAGTACCGGTAGGCGACATCGATGGTGATGCCCTGCTCCCGCTCGGCCCGCAGTCCGTCGGTGAGCAGCGCCAGGTTGGTGTACTCGTCGCCGCGGGCCGCGCTGACCGCCTCCACGGCGGCAAGCTGGTCGGTGAAGAGCGACTTGGTGTCGTAGAGCAGCCGGCCGATCAGGGTCGACTTCCCGTCGTCGACGCTGCCGGCGGTCGCGAAGCGCAACAGGTCCATCATCAGAAGTAGCCCTCCCGCTTGCGGTCCTCCATTGCGGCCTCGCTGACGCGGTCGTCGCCGCGGGTCGCGCCGCGTTCGGTGATCCGGGTCGCGGCCACCTCGTCGACCACCTTCGCCACGGTGTCGGCGTCGGAGCGGACCGCCGCGGTGCAGGAGGCGTCGCCGACGGTGCGGTAGCGGACCCGCGCCTTGAACGGCTCTTCGCCGGGGCGTACCGGCAGGTGCTCGTTGACCGCGTAGAGCATGCCGTCACGCTCGACCACCTCCCGCTCGTGGGCGAAGTAGATCGGCGGCAGCGACAGGGACTCGCGGTCGATGTAGTGCCAGACGTCCAGCTCGGTCCAGTTGGACAGCGGGAAGACCCGGATCGATTCGCCGGGGTGGTGCCGGCCGTTGTAGAGGCCCCACAGCTCTGGCCGCTGATTCTTGGGATCCCACTGCCCGAAGTCGTCGCGGAAGCTGAAGACCCGCTCCTTGGCGCGGGCCTTCTCCTCGTCGCGCCGGGCCCCGCCGAAGACCGCGTTGAAGCGGTGCTTCTCGATCGCGTCGAGCAGCACCGGCGTCTGGATCCGGTTGCGGGTGCCGTCGCCGGGTTCGCGGACCAGCCCTTGCGCGAGCGCCGCCGGCACGCTGGCCACCACCAGTTGCAGCCCGAGCTCGGCGATGCGCCGGTCGCGGTACTCCAGCACTTCGGCGAAGTTGTGGCCGGTGTCGACGTGCATCACCGGGAACGGGATCTGCGCCGGGGCGAACGCCTTCTGTGCCAGGCGCAGCATGACGATCGAGTCCTTGCCGCCGGAGAAGAGCAGCACCGGCCGCTCAAGCTCGGCGACCACCTCGCGGAGGATGAAGACGCTCTCCGCCTCGAGCGCGTCGAGGTGCGGGACGCGGTACGCGGGCCGGGTCATGACGCGGACTCGGAGGTGAGGGCGTTCATGAAGATTCCACACCTTTCCGGTGGGTCAAGTCGGGAACGCGCCAACCCTACCCGCAGTGCCGCCCCACGGCAGTAAGCAAATCGCCCCGCAGTTCCCGGCGGCAGACCAGCAGATCCGGCAGCCGCGGATCCGCCGCGTTGTAGACCAGCTCCGAACCGTCGATGCGGCAGGCGTGCAGACCCGCGGCGATCGCGACGGCAACCGGCGCCGCCGAGTCCCATTCGTACTGGCCACCGGCGTGCAGGTAGGCGTCCACCTCGCCGGCGACGACAGCAGCGATCTTCACCCCGGCCGATCCCATCGGCACCAGCTCCGCGCCGATCTCGGCGGCGAGGTCGGTCAGGAAGACCGGCGGACGGCTACGGCTGGCCGCCAGGCGCAGCCGCCGCGACGGCACCACCGGCACCACCGGCGGCGGTTCGGCGCCGAACACCAGCCCTCGCGCGGGGATCGCGACCGCGCCGGCCGCCAGCCGGCACGGCGACGCGCTCTCCCGCTCCCAGAGCGCCACGTGCACAGCCCAGTCGTCGCGGCCCTGCTCGGCGAACTCCCGGGTGCCGTCGAGCGGATCGATGATCCACACTCGGTCGGCGGTGAGACGGGGCACGGTGGCCCGGTTCACCTCGGCGGTCCAGGCCAGCCGGGCGCCCTCGTCCTCCTCGGAGAGCACCTCGTCGCCGGGGCGCCACCGGCCGAGTTCGGCACGGAGCAGATCGTGGGAGACTTTGTCGCCGGCCAGCTTCAGGGCGCCGGGATCAGCGAAGCCGAGCTCGGCGCGGACCGCCAGCAGCGCCTCGCCGGCCTGCGCGGCCAGCCGGTACGCCAGCTCGGCGTCGGTGCACGGTGCGGAATACATCGCCGGGATCCTCTCTCCTCGGGCAGACTAGCCCCGGCAGGAGGAGTTACCCCTGTTCACCCGCCGTGGTACGCGTTCTGGGTCGGTTCGACGCCCCGGGTGATCACCGATTCCACCGCGTCGGCCGCCCGGTCCACCAGGAAGTCGAGCTCCTTGCGCTCAGTGGCGGAGAAATCGGAGAGCACGAAGTCGGCCGGGTCCTGACGGCCCGGCGGCCGGCCCACCCCGAACCGCACCCGCACATAGTCCTTGGTGCCGAGCGACTTCGACATCGACCGCAGGCCGTTGTGCCCGCCCTCGCCGCCACCGCACTTGACCCGCAGCTGGCCGTACGGAATGTCGAGCTCGTCGTGGACGGCGACGATCTGCTCCGGCGGCACCTTGTAGAACTGGCTCAGCGAGGCGACCGGGGCGCCCGAGAGGTTCATGTACGTCATCGGCTCGGCCAGGATCAGCTTCGGACCGCCCAGGCCCAGGCGCCCCTCGGCGACGCGGGCGACGGCCCGGCGGTGCTTGGCGAACGAGGCGTTGATCCGGCCGGCCAGCAGTTCGGCGACCATGAAGCCGACGTTGTGCCGGTTGCGGGCGTACTCCTCGCCGGGGTTGCCGAGCCCGACCACCAGCCACGGCCGAGTCTCGTCCACGACGGCTTCCTCCCTGCGATCACCACGGAACAAAGACAGCAGGCGCCCCCGGAACGGGGACGCCTGCGACATGTCTACGACCTCGGTCAGGCCTCGGCCGGAGCCTCGGTGGCCTCTTCGCCCTCGGTGGCCTCTTCGCCCTCGGTCAGCTCGGAGGTGGTGGCGGAGGCGGTGATGGCGACGATCACCAGCTCCGGCTCGACGGCCAGCACGACGCCCTCGGGCAGCTGCACGTCGGCGGCGGTGATCTGCGAGCCGGCCTCGAGGCCCTCGATCGAGACCTCGAACTGCTCCGGCAGCTTGGTGGCGTCGGCCTCGACGGAGAGGGTGGAGTTCTCGTTGACGACGACGGTGTCGCGGGCGGCCTCGCCCTGCAGCACGACCGGAACGTCGACGGTGACCTTCTCGCCGCGGCGGACCAGGATCAGGTCGACGTGCTCGAAGGTGTCGCGGATCGGGTCACGCTGGATCGCCTTCGGCAGGGCCAGGACGCTGGCGTCGCCGGTGATCTCCACGGCGAAGAGCTGGTTGGCGCCACCGCGGCGGATGGCGGCCGCGAACTCACGGGCCGGCAGGGAGATGTGCTTCGGCGCCTCGCCGTGGCCGTACAGCACGGCGGGAACCAAACCGGCCCGGCGGGTACGACGGGCACCACCCTTGCCGAACTCGGTACGGGGCTCGGCGCTGATCTTTACCTCGGACACGGGAAAACTCCTGGTTACAATCGCTGCTGCGGAACGTCGTGGGCGGTGCTGGGGCGAGGGGCTCGGTGGGGCTCACGCAGGAGTGACCCGCCCGGAGCACCGCGTCGATTACGGCACCTCCGTGCGGCGCTTGCTCAGCTTCCCGCGGGGCACCCTCGCCGTGGCAACCGAACCAGTCTAGCCGAAGCCGCACCCGGCCTTTCAGCGGTCCCCCAGAAAGCCCCGGTGGGGCGGTTCTCCGCCCCACGGCGACGACCACCCGTGCTTTCCGGCCAGCCCGGCGGAAAACGTTCGCGACCGCCGGCTGCGGGCCGACGGTCGCGAAGGTTCACCACGGAAGGGACGACTCAGCTGAGCCCGCCGAAGAGGGTGGTCACCGAGCCGTCGTCGAATACCTCGCGGATCGCCCGGGCCAGCAGCGGCGCGATCGACAACACGGTGATCTTGTCGAGCTGCTTCTCGGGCGGCAACGGCAGCGTGTTGGTCACCACGACCTCGCTGATCCGGCCGTTCTTGAGCCGCTCGGTCGCCGGGTCGGAGAGCAGCGCGTGGGTCGAGGCGACGATGACGTCGGCCGCGCCCGAGTCGTGCAGCATCTCCGCGGCGCTGCAGATCGTGCCGCCGGTGTCGATCATGTCGTCGACGAGCAGGCAGACCCGCCCCTCGACGTCACCGACGACCCGGTTGGCGACGACCTCGTTCGGCTTGAGCGGGTCACGGGTCTTGTGGATGAAGGCCAGCGGGCAGCCGCCGAGCCGGTCGGTCCAGCGCTCGGCGACCCGCACCCGGCCGGAGTCGGGGGCGACGACGGTCATCGGGCGGCCGGCGTACTTCTCCTCGATGTACTCGGCCAGGATGTCCATCGCGAAGAGGTGATCCACCGGGCCGTCGAAGAAGCCCTGGATCTGCGCGGTGTGCAGGTCGACGGTGAGGATCCGGTTCGCGCCGGCGGTCTTGAGCAGGTCGGCGACGAGCCGCGCCGAGATCGGCTCACGGCCGCGGTGCTTCTTGTCCTGGCGGGCGTACGGGTAGAAGGGGAGCACCACCGTGATCCGCTTGGCCGAGCCGCGCTTGAGCGCGTCGACCATGATCAGGGTTTCCATCATCCAGGTGTTCACACCATGGGTGACCGACTGCACGACGAAGGCGTCGGAGCCGCGTACCGAGTCCTTGTAGCGGACGAAGATCTCGCCGTTGGCGAATTCGTAGGCGTCGGCCGGGGTCGGCGCGACACCCAGCACCTCGCCGATCTCCTTCGCGAGTTCCGGAAAGCCACGTCCGGAGAAGAGCATGAGGCTCTTGCGGTTTTCGGCGACGATGCTGCCCATGGGCTCGTCTGCTCCCGTGTGATCGTGGGGTGCGCCCGGCCGGTCGGCGGCCCGGGCTATTCGTTTGCAGTATCCCCCGACCGCGAGACGCTTCCGAGGGGCTGGCTCTCCTCGTGCACTGGCTCACCTTCGCTTGCGCCGGATGCCTCCGCACCCGTAGCGCGCCGTGCGGCGGCATCGGACTTCGTACCCGCTCTGCGGCGGGCCACCCATCCTTCGATGCTGCGTTGCGGGGCACGGCTGACCCCGAGTGCTCCGGCGGGCACGTTCTGGCTGATGGAGCTCCCCGCGGCGACGTACGCGCCGGCCCCGACCTCGACCGGCGCGATCAGGGTGGTGTCGCAGCCGATGAAGGCGGCGTCGCCGACGACGGTGCGGTGCTTGTCCACCCCGTCGTAGTTGACGAAGATCGTCGCCGCGCCGATGTTCGCCTGCGCGCCGATGGTGGCGTCACCGACGTACGACAGGTGCGGCACCTTCGCCCCGGGGCCGATCTCGGAGTTCTTGACCTCCACGAAGGTGCCGGCCTTGGCGTCGGCACCGAGGCGGGCGTCGGGACGCAGATAGGCGTACGGGCCGACCGAGGCCCCCGGACCGATCTCGGCGCCGGTGGCGTGGCTGCGCAGCACGGTGGCGCCCGCGCCGACGACCGTGTCGGCCAGCGTGACGTCGGGGCCGACAACGGCGCCCGCCGCGACGGAGCTGGCACCGAGGATCTGGGTGTTCTGATCGATCACGGCGTCGCGCTCGACGGTCGCGGTGACGTCGATCCAGGTGGTCTGCGGGTCGAGCAGGGTGACGCCGGCACGCATCCAGGACTCGTTGATCCGGTCCCGCAGCAGCCGGCGCAGTCCGGCCAGCTCCACCCGGTCGTTGCAGCCCAGCGTTTCGGTGGCGTCTCCGGCGACATGCACGGCGATCGGGTCGCCGGCCGCCAGGAGCAGCCCGAAGACGTCGGTCAGGTACTCCTCGCCCTGGTCGTTGTCGGTGGAGAGCTTGCCGAGCGCCTCGCGCAGCCGCCCGGCGTCGAAGGCGTAGATGCCGGCGTTGATCTCCCGGACGGCCCGCTGCCGCTCGTCGGCGTCGCGCTCCTCGACGATCTGCTGGAACCGGCCGGATTCGTCGCGCACGATCCGCCCCAGCCCGGTCGGGTCGGCGACCTCGGCGGCGAGGACGGTGGCGGCGGCGGCGGATTCCTCGTGGGTGCGGACCAGGTCGGCGACGGTCTGCGGGCGCAGCAGCGGCACGTCGCCGTTGAGCACCACGACGGTCCCGGTCGCGTCGGCGACCGCGTCGAGGGCGATCCGCACGGCGTGGCCGGTGCCGAGCTGCTCGGCCTGCAGGACCGGCAGCGACCCGGGGGCGATCTGGGCGAGGTGGGCGCGAACCTGGTCGGCGCCGTGCCCCACCACCACGACGGTGCGCTGGGCCGCCGCTGCGGCGGCGGCGTGCAGGACGTGCCCGACGAGGGTCCGCCCGAGCAGCGGATGCAGCACCTTGGGCAGCGACGACTTCATCCGTTTGCCCTCACCGGCGGCGAGTACGACGACCGTGCGGGGGTGCTGGTCGGACACGGCGAAGCTCCCGTCGAGAAGGTAAATGCCTGCCGGGTCATGCTAACCACGCGACGCGGGGGCGGATCACCCTTACCCCTCGATGGACGGCGGGGCCGCCGGGGAGCGCGCGTTGCCCCTGCTGGGGGCCGGTGCACGGAGATCGGGAAGCTCGGCCGCCAGGACTCGAACCTGAAACATTGGGACCAAAACCCAAGGTGTTGCCAATTACACCACGGCCGATCGTGGACGCAAGACAGCCTAGCGCCTGCCGCGATCGCGGGCTAAGCCAGTTTGCCGGTGCCCGGTTACGCGTCGGCCGCACATCGATCGGCAGCCACGTTTGTCGATCGACTCCCTGGGAACGAGAAGTTCTTCCCCGGCAGCCTACGCTGCCGTAAGTTACGGTGACGTAAGCGTAGGTTATTGATCTATCGTCCCCTTTTGCGAGGTGCCATGTCGACCGCAGTGATCGAATCCGAGGGCAGACCCACCGGACCGAAACCGCTGACCGAGGGCAAGCAGTCAACCGGCGTACTGATCGCGCTCTGGTCCTTCGTCGTCCTCCCCTTCGTCGCGCTGCTGGCCGCCGTACCGGTCGCCTGGGGCGGCTGGCTCAGCTGGACCGACATCGCCATCGGCGCGGTCTGGTACGTCTTCTCCGGCCTCGGCATCACCGTCGGCTACCACCGCTACTTCACCCACGGCTCGTTCAAGGCCAAGCGCTGGCTGCGGATCACCCTCGCCGTCGCCGGCTCCTTCGCCGTGCAGGGCAACATCACCCAGTGGGTCGCCGACCACCGGCGCCACCACGCCTTCTCCGACCAGGAGGACGACCCGCACTCGCCGTGGCGCTTCGGCGGCAGCGTCCGGGGCCTGGCCAAGGGCATGTTCCACGCCCACATGGGCTGGCTCTTCGGCCGTGAGCTCTCCAACCGGGAACGCTTCGCCCCCGACCTGCTCGCCGACAAGGACATCAGCCGCATCGACCGGCTCTTCCCGCTGCTGGTCTCGATCTCACTGCTCGGCCCCGCGGTGATGGGCGGACTGATCACCTGGTCGTGGCAGGGCGCGCTGACGGCGCTCTTCTGGGCCGGTCTGGTCCGCATCGCCCTGCTGCACCACGTCACCTGGTCGATCAACTCGGTCTGCCACGTGGCCGGCGAGCGCCCATTCGAGGTCCGGCAGGGCGACAAGGCGTCCAACTTCTGGCCGCTGGCGATCATCTCGCTCGGCGAGGCGTGGCACAACCTGCACCACTCCGACCCCACCTGCGCCCGCCACGGCGTGCTGCGCGGACAGATCGACATCTCCGCCCGCGTCATCTGGCTCTTCGAGAAGACCGGCGCCGCCTGGAACGTCCGCTGGCCGAAGCCGGACCGCATCGCCGCGAAGCTGGTCAAACCCGCCGGCGCCTGACGAGGCCTGCGGCACCGGTGACGACGACCTGGCAGGATGGTTCGGAAACCTGCCGGTCGTCGTCGCCCCCGGTGAGGCCCCCGCCGGCAGGTACGCATCTCACGGTAAGGCGTCGCCGGACGCCAGGCGGAGTGACGGCATGGCAGAGAACGCGATCGGCGGCGAACCCGTACGGCACACCCCCACCGGCAAGTCCGGTTCCCGGGTCCGGATGTCCGCTGCCCAGCGGCGCGAACAGCTCATTTCGATCGGGCGGCAACTCTTCGCCGAACGCGGCTTCGACGCCACCTCGATAGAGGAGGTCGCCGCCCGCGCCAAGGTCTCCAAACCGGTCGTCTACGAGCACTTCGGCGGCAAGGAAGGGCTCTACGCGGTGGTTGTCGACCGCGAGGTGCGCTCCCTGCTCGACCGGATCACGACCGCGTTGACCGCCGGCCACCCCCGCGAGTTGCTGGAGCAGGCCGCGCTCGCCCTGCTCGGCTACATCGACGAGGACACCAGCGGCTTCCGGGTGCTGGTGCGGGAGTCACCGGTGCTCTCGGCCACCGGCAACTTCAGCAGCGTGCTCAACGACATCGCCCATCAGGTCGAGCACATCCTCGGCGCCGAGTTCAAGAGCCGCAACTACGACCCGAAGCTGGCGGAGCTCTACTCGCAGGCGCTGGTGGGCATGGTGGCGCTGACCGGCCGCTGGTGGCTGGAGGTGCGCAAACCGCGCAAGGAGGTCGTCGCGGCACACCTGGTCAACCTCGCCTGGAACGGGCTGTCGCACCTGGAGGCGAAGCCCACCCTGATCACCGGCAACAACCGCTGACCCGCGACACCAGTGCCGGCACCGGCGGGGCCGGGTGCCGCGTGCCTCAGCCGGCGGCGCCGCCCGGGGCGCGGCGCGGGCGCTGCCGGGCCTGGCGCTGCGGTGGGCGCGCGGGCTCCGGCGGCGGCACCGACTCGGTGCGGGCACGCCGCTCGGCCGCCTCGGCCTCCGGTGAGCCGACCCGGCCGTAGAGCCCGGTGGCGAACAGGATCAGACCGAAGAGCAGCGAGACGATGACGTTGACCATCGAGAAGTTCAGGATGTTCGCGTCGGTCTGCAGGAACGCCATCATCAGCATCCCGGTGACCAGGAAGACGATCCCGGCGGCGAGGTTCATCCGGTGCCCGAGGTTGCCCTTGCGGGAGACGCCGACCAGCAGCAGGGCACCCCAGGCGATCGAGGCGAGCGCGAAGCCGAGATTCGTCTTGAGCCCCAGCGTCCAGGTGCTGTCGCGGGCGAAGAGCGGGTCGCCCCAGTTCTGGACCAGCCCGACCAGGCCGAATACGAGGACGTAGACCCCCACCAGGCCGGCAATGACCCGGTAGAACCGGCGGGCCGGGTGATTGACCGGGATGTGCATCTGCCCCCTCCTTCCCACGAGTGACTGCCACCGGATTGTCACCCAGGAAACGGAGAAAAGGGGGTAGAACGCACGATCCCGATCGCAGGCGTTCGCGATCGGGATCGTGGGCGGTGGATCAGAGTTCGAGGCGGGCGGCCTGCCAGGCCTTGTGGTCGTCCTCGCTGCCGACCTTGCCGTACATGCCGGCCATCAGCAGCACCATCGCCAGCACCCAGGCCACGACAACGGTGGCGACCGAGAAGTTCAGGATGTTGATCTCGGTCTGCATGAAGGCCAGCGAGAAGCCGCCGACCAGCAGCAGGGCCCAGGAACTCCACTTGTTGATCACGCAGTCGAAGTTGCGCCCGAACGCGGCACCGGCGAGAACCACCAGGCCGAGCAGGAGCGACAGCACCGAGTTCGCGAGATTCGTGCCCTGACCGAACGCCGTCATGTCACTCTGGGAGAAGAACGGCTCGCCCGAGGTGGCGATCACGCCGGCCACACCGAAGGCCGCCAGGTACGCGCCGGTCAGTCCGCCGATCGCGCGGTAGATCGGACGTGCGGGGTGGTTGACAGGGTTGTGCGCCATGTCTGAATCTCCAACGCCAAAGATGAGGGGTCGTCGCCAATTGTCCCGCACCTCGTCGGGATCGACACACACGCCCCCGTCGCAGTGACGAAGCTCCGCCGTCAGGCCGGCGGCAGCCGATCGGCCAGCTCCAGCCAGGCCAGCTCGAGCTCCTCCCGCTCGGCCTTCAACTCCCGCAGCTGCCCCTCCAGCTCGGCCACCTTGACGTAGTCGGTGGCGTGCGTGGCGAACTGCTCGTGCAGCGCCGTTTCGCGCTGCTCCAGCTTGGCGATCTGCCGCTCCATCCGGGTCAGCTCCTTGCGCGCCGTCCGGCTCTCGGCGGCCGACATCGACGGCTCACCGGTCTGCGCCGGTGCCGCCGGCGCTGCCGCCTCGACCGGCGCCGGCGCGCCACCGCGACCGCCCGCCGCGCGCGCCAGGTACTCGTCCACGCCGCCGGGCAGGTGCACCATCCGGCCGTCGCCGAACATCCCGTACGCGGTCTCGGTGACCCGCTCGATCAGATACCGGTCGTGGCTGGCCACGATCACCGTGCCCGGCCAGGAGTCCAGCAGGTCCTCCAGCGCGGCGAGGGTGTCGGTGTCCAGGTCGTTGGTGGGCTCGTCGAAGAGGAGCACGTTCGGCTCGGTCGCCAGCAGCCGCAGCATCTGCAACCGGCGGCGCTCACCGCCGGAGAGGTCCCCCACCGGGGTCCAGAGCCGCCGGTCGTCGAAACCGAAGGTCTCGGCGAGCTGGGCGGCGCTGAGCTCCCGGTCACCGAGCTGCACCCGGCGCGCGACCTCCTCCACCGCCTCCAGCACCCGCAGCTGCCCGGGTAGCTCGGCCAGCTCCTGGGAGAGGAAGGCCGGACGCACGGTGGAGCCGACGACGAAGCGCCCACTGGCGGGCTCGGTCACGCCGGCGAGCATCCGCAGCAGGGTGGTCTTGCCCGCGCCGTTGGCGCCGAGGATCGCGATCCGGTCGCCGGGGCCGACGTGCCAGGTGAGGTCCGACAGGATCGTCTTGGGCCCGGCGTCGAGCCGTACGTTTTCCAGGTCGTAGACCTGCTTGCCGAGACGGGCCGTCGCCAGCCGCTGCAGGCTGACGGTGTCGCGCACCGGGGGGACGTCAGCGATCAGGGCGTTCGCGGCGTCGATGCGGAAGCGCGGCTTGGAGGTACGGGCGGGCGGGCCGCGCCGCAGCCAGGCGATCTCCTTGCGGAGCAGGTTCTGCCGCCGCGCCTCGGTCGTCGCGGCGACCCGGTCCCGCTCGGCGCGGGCCAGCGTCCAGGCGGCGAAGCCACCGGGGTAGGCGCGCACGGTCTGGTCGGCGACCTCCCAGGTGGTGGTGCAGACGGCGTCCAGGAACCACCGGTCGTGGGTGACCACCACCAGCGCGCCCTTGCGGCCGACCAGGTGCCGGGCGAGCCAGTCGACACCGCCGACGTCGAGGTGGTTGGTCGGCTCGTCGAGGATCAGCAGGTCCGCCTCGCGCACCAGCAGGGCCGCCAGCGCCACCCGGCGCCGCTCGCCGCCGGACATCGGGCCGACCGGCTGGTCGAGCCCGAGGTACGGCATGCCGAGCCCGTCGAGGATGGCCCGCACTCCCGCGTCGCCGGCCCACTCGTGCTCGGCGCCCATGCCCTCGTCGAGCCAGGCGGTGCCGAGCACCACGTCGCGTACCGTCGCGGCGGCGTCGAGCGTCAGGTTCTGCGGCAGCGCGGCGACGCGCAGCTCCCGCCGGTGGGTGACCCGTCCGGCGTCCGGCTCCTCGGCGCGGGTGAGCAGCCGCAGCAGGGTCGACTTGCCGGCGCCGTTGAGCCCGACCACCCCGATGCGGTCGGCGTCGTCGAGGCCGAGGGATACGTCGGTGAGCAGCGGACCGGCCGCGCCGTACCCCTTGGACACCCGATCCAGGTTCACGATGTTGGCCACGAGCTCACCTCCCACAGGTCAAAGCGCCCACGGTTGCCGCAGGCCGGCACACACGGGGACGCCCGGACAAGCCTACGCGGTGCGGCGGATCAGACGATCCGTGCGCCCGGCACCGGCCCGTACGCGGTGTGCACCAGCCGGCAGACCGACGGGTCCAGTGCCGCCGCGACCTGCGCGGCGGCGTCCGCGTCGGCGGCGAGGAAGACGCAGGTCGGCCCGGAGCCGGAGACGATGCCGGCAAGGGCGCCTGCCCGCTCTCCCGCCTTGAGGGTCTCGGCCAGCGCCGGCCTGATCGAGATCGCGGCGGGCTGGAGATCGTTGCCGATGGCAGCGGCGAGCACCGCCGGATCCTGCTGACGCAGGGCCGCCAGCAACGCGTCGGTCCCGGCCAGCGGCGCGGGGGCGGCGCCGATCTCCCGCAGCCGGTCGATCTCGCGGTACGCCTGCGGGGTGGAGATGCCGCCGTCGGCGATGGCGACGACCCAGTGCCAGGAGACCGGCTTGGTCAGCACCGGGCTGACGGCCTCGCCGCGGCCGGTGCCGAGCGCGGTGCCGCCGTGCACCAGGAACGGCACGTCCGAGCCGAGTCCGGCAGCGATGCCGGCGAGTTCGTCGCGCCCGAGCCCGGTGCCCCAGAGGGCGTCGCAGGCGACCAGGGTGGCGGCGGCGTCGGCGCTGCCGCCGGCGAGACCACCGGCGAGCGGGATCTGTTTGCGCAGGTGCAGCCGGGCGTGCGCGGGCACCCCGGCGTAGGCGGCCAGCGCCCGGGCCGCCTTGATCACCAAATTGGACTCGTCGAGCGCCAGCTCACCGGCGCCCTCCCCCTCCATCGTCAGCGTCAGGGTGTCGCCGCGCCGGGCGGTCAGCTCGTCGTAGAGGGAGATCGCCTGGTAGACGGTGTTCAACTCGTGGTAGCCGTCCGGGCGCAGCGGCCCGACCCCGAGGTGCAGATTGATCTTTGCGGGGACCCGGACCCGGATCGCCGCGGCGCCGCCCCGGCGCGAATCGTCATCGCCCTCGGGTCGCCAGGCCTGCGTCACGACCGGTGCCCCCACCCGTGCGGCCGGACGTCGAACGACTTATCCACAGTCAGCTCCTCGGCGGGACCCGGCGCAAGGTCGGCGACCTCTCGCCCATGCAGTTGAAGAAGGCAGGCGTACGCGCCGGGAAGGCCCCGGCGCGGCACCGCGTCAGCCTACTGGTTGCCCGTCGCGGCCTGCGGGGCCGACGCGGCGATCGCGGCGAACTGCTCCACGGTCAGCGACTCCCCCCGAGCGCCCGGATCGACACCCGCCGCGACCAGCGCCTCGGCTGCCCGGTCGGCCCCGCCGGCCCAGCCCGCCAGCGCCGCGCGCAACGTCTTGCGACGCTGGGCGAAGGCCGCGTCGACCACCGCGAAGACCGCCTTGCGCGGCACGTCGGCACGGGGCGGCTCCCGCCGGGTGAAGGCCACCAGCCCGGAGTCGACGTTGGGCACCGGCCAGAAGACGCTCGGCGGCACCTTCCCGGCCGAGCGCGACGACGCGTACCAGGCCAGCTTCACCGACGGCACCCCGTAGATCTTGGAACCGGGGGCGGCGACCAGCCGGTCGGCCACTTCCTTCTGCACCATCACCAGCCCGCGCCGCAGGCTCGGCAGCTCGGCCAGCAGGTGCAGCACCACCGGCACCGCGACGTTGTACGGCAGGTTCGCCACCAGCGCGGTCGGCGCCGGCTCCCCCAGGTCGGCGGCGGTGATCCGCAGCGCGTCGGCGGAGTGGACCGTCAGCTTCGCGGCGTCGGCGTACCGGGCGGCGGTCTCCGGCAGCGCCCCGGCGAGCACCGGGTCGATCTCGATGGCGTGCACGTGGCCCACCACCGGCAGCAGCGCCAGGGTCAGCGATCCCAGCCCGGGCCCGACCTCCAGCGCCACGTCGTCGGCACCGACGCCGGCGGCGGCGACGATACGCCGCACGGTGTTCGGGTCGTGCACGAAGTTCTGGCCGAACTTCTTGGTCGGCGTCACGCCGAGGCGCGCCGCCAGCTCCCGGATCTCCGCCGGGCCGAGCAGGCTCACCACGGCCCGAACATCCGCTCGCCGGTGGCCGAGACGGCCGCGCAGAGCTCGTCGAGGTCGGTGCCGGTCGTTTCGGCCAGCGACCGCATCGTCAGCGGGATCAGGTACGAGGCGTTCGGTCGTCCCCGGTGCGGCGTCGGCGTCAGGTACGGCGCGTCGGTCTCCACCAGCAACTGGTCCACCGGCGTGACCCGGGCCGCCTCGCGCAGCGCCGTCGCGCTCGCGAAGGTGACGGTCCCGGCGAAGCTGAGCACAAAGCCCCGGCGTACGCACTGGGCTGCGAACTCGGCGTCACCGGAGAAGCAGTGCAGCACCACCCGGTCGGGGGCGCCCTCGTCGTCGAGGATGCGCAGCACGTCGTCGTGCGCCTCCCGGTCGTGGATCACCAGGGCCTTGCCGTGCCGCTTGGCGATGGCGATGTGCGCCCGGAAACTCGCCTCCTGCGCGGCGCGTCCCTCCTCGCCGGTACGGAAGCGGTCCATGCCGGTCTCGCCGATGCCGCGCACGCGTTCCTGTGCGGCTAGCGCCTCGATCTCCCGGAGCGCCTCGTCGAGGTCGGCCAGCCGGGGTGCCTCGTTCGGGTGCAGCGCCACCGTCGCCAGCAGCGCCGGGTGGCGGGCGGCCATCTCGGCGCTCCAGCGGGACGAGGCGACATCGACGCCGACCTGCACCAGCCGGTCCACGCCGGCGGTCGCGGCCGCGTCGATGAGCGCGGCGACCGGGTCGTCGCCCCCACCGGGTACGGCCGCCTCGCTCACGGTGATGTCGAGGTGGGTGTGGCTGTCGATCACCGGCCGCGGCAGGGGCGGCGGCGGATCGGGGAACTCTCCGGCGCGGCGGGCTGCCCGCTGCCGGCGGGATTCGGTCGGCTCACTCATCGCCGCCAGCATCACACACCGCCGAGGGCCGTGGCGGGCGGGAGCCCGGGCCGGTGACCCCGATGACCATGACAGACCCGGCGGTGAGCGCGATCCGGCCCGGCGGTGGCGCGGTTAAGCCGGGCGGGCCGGGGAAAGCGCCGCGACACGGGGAAGAGGGAGGAAACAGATGCCGTTCATCACCGTCGGTGCGGAGAATTCCGCCCCGATCGACCTCTACTACGAAGATCACGGTTCCGGACAGCCGGTGGTGCTCATCCACGGCTTCCCGCTGAGCAACCGGGCCTGGGAGAAGCAGGTGCCGGAGCTGCTGCACGCGGGGTACCGGACGATCGCGTACGACCGGCGCGGTTTCGGCAACTCCAGCCAACCCGCGACGGGCTACGACTACGACACCTTCGCCGCCGACCTCGACGCGATCCTGCGCGAACTGGACCTGCGGGACACGATTCTGATCGGGCACTCGATGGGGACCGGCGAGATCACCCGCTACCTGGGCAACTACGGCTCGGCCCGGGTGAGCAAGGTGGTGCTGATCAGCCCGATTCCGCCGTTCCTGATGCAGACCGACGACAATCCGCAGGGCGTGCCGAAGCAGGTCTTCGAGGGCTTCCAGGACGCGATCCGCAAGGACCGCTTCGCCTACCAGACGTCGTTCATGAACGACTTCTTCAACTACGACCAGAACAAGGGCAAGTCGGTCAGTGAGGACGCCTACCACGCCAACTGGGACCTCGCCGTCATCGCCTCGCCGATCGGCACCGAGAAGTGCGTCGACGCCTGGCTGACCGACTTCCGCGGGGACCTGCCGCGCATCGACGTGCCGGCGCTGCTCATCCAGGGTGACCAGGACCGGGTCCTGCCATACCCGGTGACCGGCGAGCGGCTGCAACCGCTGCTGCCGCAGAGCACCCTGCACACGATCGCCGGGGGTCCGCACGCGATTCCCTGGACGCACTCCGACGAGGTCAACCGCGCGATCCTCGATTTCGTCGGCCAGGGCGCACCGGTCTACTCCAGGGCCTGGTGAGCCGGGGCGCGGCCTGACAACGCGGCGCGGGCGGGACGGAATCGCTTCCGTCCCGCCCGCTTGCGCGTACCGGTGTGCGCCGGCGGCGTCTCAGCCCTCCAGCCGGGCCAGTTCCTCCTCGACGATGGAGGGGTCGAGCTTGCGGAAGACCGGCTTCGGCGCGGCCAGCGGCGTGCCGGCCACGATCGGCGCCGACTCCCAGCGCGCGCCCTCGGTGTAGTCACCGGTCAGCACCGGGTACGACGGCCCGCCGTCGAGGTCGTCGACCTCGACGATGCGCGGCATCGGCGCGTGCACGCCGGTGCCGCCGAGCAGCTCGTGCACCTTCTGCGCCGAGTGCGGCAGGAAGGGCGTGAGCAGGATGTTGGCGTCGCTGACCACCTGGAGGGCGACGTGCAGGATCGTGCCCATCCGCGGCTTGTCGTCCTCGCCCTTGAGCTTCCACGGCGCCTGGTCGGAGAGGTAGCGGTTGGCCTCGGCGACCACTCGCATCGCCTCGGCGATCGCCGCCTTCTGCCGGTGCCGGGCGATCAGGTCGCCAACGGTGTCGAAGCCGGTCCGGGCGACCGCCAGCAGCGCCTCGTCGGCCTCGGTGAGCCCGGCCGGGTCGATCGGTGGGATCGCGCCGAAGTTCTTGGCCGCCATCGAGATCGAGCGGTTGACCAGGTTGCCCCAGCCGGCAACGAGTTCGTCGTTGTTGCGGCGCAGGAACTCCGCCCAGGTGAAGTCGGTGTCGTTGCTCTCCGGTCCGGCGGCGGCGATGAAGTACCGCAGCGCGTCGGCGTCGTAGCGCTCCAGGAAGTCGCGCACGTAGATGACGACCCGGCGGGAGGAGGAGAACTTGCGCCCCTCCATCGTCAGGTACTCGCTGGAGACCACCTCGGTCGGCAGGTTGAGCTTGCCGAGGCGGCCGGGCTCGCCGTCACGGTCGGCCTCACCGGAGTAGCCGAGCAGCAGCGCCGGCCAGATCACCGAGTGGAAGACGATGTTGTCCTTGCCCATGAAGTAGTACGCCCGCGCGTCGGCGCCCGCGCCGTCGGCGGACCACCACCTGCGCCAGGCCTCCGGGTCGCCGGAGCGGCGGGCCCATTCGATCGAGGCCGACAGGTAGCCGATGACGGCGTCGAACCAGACGTAGATCCGCTTGTCGCCGCGGTCACGCCAGTTCTCCAGCGGGATCGGCACGCCCCACTCCAGGTCCCGGGTGATGGCCCGGGGCTGGAGGTCGTCGAGGAGGTTCTTGGAGAAGCGCAGGACGTTGGGACGCCAGCCGTCGCGGCTGTCCAGCCACTTGCCGAGCGCCTGCGCGAAGGCCGGCAGGTCGAGGAAGAAGTGCTCGGTCTCGACGAACTTCGGCGTCTCGCCGTTGATCTTCGAGCGCGGGTTGAGCAGGTCGACCGGGTCGAGCTGGTTGCCGCAGTTGTCGCACTGGTCGCCGCGCGCGCCGTCGTACCCGCAGATCGGGCAGGTGCCCTCGATGTAGCGGTCCGGCAGCGTACGGCCGGTGGAGGGCGAGATGGCGCCCATGGTGGTCTTCTCGACGATGTAGCCGTTGGCGTACAGCCCCTCGAAGATCTCCTGCACCACGGCGTAGTGGTTTCCGGTGGTGGTGCGGGTGAACAGGTCGTAGGAGAGCCCCAGCCCGTGCAGGTCCTCCACGATCACCCGGTTGTACCGGTCGGCGAGCGCGCGGGCGGTGACGCCCTCGGCGTCGGCCTGCACCTGGATCGGGGTGCCGTGCTCGTCGGTGCCGGAGACCATGAGCACGTCATGACCGGCCATGCGCATGTACCGGCTGAAGACGTCGGAGGGGACCCCGAAACCGGAGACGTGGCCGATGTGGCGCGGGCCGTTGGCGTAGGGCCAGGCGACCGCGGCGAGAACGTGACTCATGGGGAGCAAGCCTAGTGACCGGCGCGGGAGCGCCGCGAACCAATAGCCGTCCTGCCGCCCTACGGTGGCATGGCATGATCCGGCGACACGCGGGGTGACCTAACGGTCACAGTCGCGTACGCGGTGTGGAATGGCACCGTGGCGGACGCACCGGGAGCGAACGAGCACGACGGCGAACGGCGCCCTGCTGCGCTCCCGGCGGGGCCGGCGCTCGACGGCCGTGCCCGGCCGGTCCCCGGCACCGGCACCGGCACCGGCGCCGGCGCCGGTGCGATCCGGCCCGCGGCCCCCGCCGGCCTGCCCGACGAGACCGGTTCCACCACCGCGGTCGTCGGGTGGCAGCAGCCGGCATCCGCCGCCGGCACTTCGCGCCCCGAACCGGCCGGACCCGGCAGCGACTCCGCGCGGCCCTTCTGGATGCCCGGCGGCGACGGCCGGGACGACCGGCGCCCGGCGCTGCCCCGCCCTCGCCGCCCGGCGCGGGTACGCGCTGCCCGCCGCGCCGACCGCGGGCCGGCCGCCGGACTGTCGGCGCTGGTGCTGCTGAGCCTGCTCTGCGCCTTTTTCTGCTGGGTCAGCGCGGAGCCGTTCTGGCTCGCCACCGGCAACGCGGTCCGCGGCAGCGTGGTGCTCGACGGTTGCGACGGCTCGGGGCTGAGCCGACGCTGCGAGGGCGTCTTCACCGCCGGCGACGGCACCTTCAGCGCCGCCGTCCGGGTCAGTGGCGTCGCCGAACCCGCCCCGGGCGCCACCCTCGTCGCCCTGATGCGCCACGCCGGCGCCGACACCGCGTACGTCGAGGCCGGCCCGGTCGTACGGCACCTGCGCTGGGCCGCCGGGCTGCTGATGGCGCTGCTCTGTGGCGGGGCCATCCTCGCGGTGACCGGCGCCGCCCGCCTGCCGCAGCACCGCCAGCGCTGGTGGACGATCGTGACCGGCTGCGCCGCGCCGCTGCTGCTCTTCGCCGGTTTCCTGGCCGCCACGTTCTGACCGGGCCTGCCCCGGCACCCGGGTCAGGCGGTGTGCACCACCGCGTAGACCTCCCGGCGGCGCAGGCCGTACTCGGTGGCGACCTCGCTGATGGCGTCCCGGCGCGAAGTCCCGGCCGCCTCCCGTTCGGCCACCGCCGCGCGCAGCTCCTCGTCGTCGGGGCGGACCGCCTCGCGCGGCGGGGCCCCGGCGACGACAAGGGTGATCTCGCCGCGCGGCTCGCCCTGCGCCGCCCAGTCGGCGAGCTCACCGACCGGGCGGCGCAGCACCTCCTCGTACGTCTTGGTCAGCTCCCGGCAGACCGCGGCGGGGCGGTCGGCGCCGAAGGTCGTGACGAGGTCGGCGAGGGTGGCGGCGATGCGGTGCGGCGCCTCGAAGAAGACCAGGGTGCGTTCCTCGGCGGCGAGCGCCCGCAGCCGGGTGCGCCGGGCCGACCCGGAGCGGGGCAGGAACCCCTCGAAGCAGAACCGGTCACAGGGCAGCCCCGACAGCGCCAGCGCGGTGGTGACGGCGCTCGGCCCGGGGGCGACGGTGACCGGCGCGCCGGCGTCGAGGGTGGCGCGCACCAGCCGGTAGCCGGGGTCGGAGACGCTGGGCATCCCGCCGTCGGTGACCAGCGCGACCGTCCTGCCCGCGGCGATCTCGGCGACCAGTTCGGGCGTACGGCGCTCCTCGTTGCCCTCGAAGTAGCTGACGATGCGCCCGCCGACGGTGATGTCGAGATCCCGGGCCAGGCGCAGCAGCCGCCGGGTGTCCTCGGCGGCGACGACCTCGGCCGCGGCGAGGTGTTCACGCAGCCGCGCCGAGGCGTCGGCCGGGTTGCCCAGTGGTGCTCCGAGCAGGATCAGGCGGCCCTGACCAGGGTTTTCACTCACGCCTACCGCTCCTTTGCTGACACGCCCGCGCCCGTGATCGGACGCAGGGCGGCGACTCGCCACCCGAGCAGCCTACGATCGCCGGGTGACCCAGGCGTCGACAGCGCAGAGCCCGAGTGGTGGCGACCCGGCCGGCGGCGCGGGCCCCGGCCCGGCCGGCGGCGACCCCGCCGCCACCGGTGTGCCGGCGATCGTACGGCGGCGGCTGGCGCCGCTGGAATCCCGGCTGGACCGCTGGTCGTGGCCGGCGACCCTGGCGGTGGTGGCGCTCGCCGCGCTGCTGCGCCTGTGGAACCTGGGCTACCCCAAGGGCAAGATCTTCGACGAGACCTACTACGCCACCGATGCCCACAACCTGCTGGTGCACGGCTTCGAGTGGGACGAGAAGAACAACACCGCCGCTTTCGTCGTGCATCCGCCGCTGGGCAAGTGGATGATCGCGGCCGGGGAGTGGCTCTTCGGCTACAACGAGTTCGGCTGGCGGGTCTCGGCCGCGGTCTGCGGCACCCTGTCGGTGCTGATGTTGATCCGCATCGGCCGGCGACTCTTCGGCTCGACCCTGCTGGGCTGCACGGCCGGGCTGCTGCTGGCGGTGGACGGCTTCCACCTGGTGCTCTCCCGGACCGCGCTGCTCGACATCTTCCTGCTCTTCTTCGTGCTGGCCGCGTTCGGCGCGCTGGTGCTCGACCGCGACGCCCGGCGCCGCCGGTGGCTGCGGGCCGTCGAGGGCGGGATGGACCCGACCCGGTCGGACGGCGCCGGCCGGCCGCCGCTGAACTGGGCCGCGGTGCCGTGGTGGCGGCTGGCCGCGGCGGTGCTGCTGGGCTGCGCGATGTCGGTGAAGTGGAGCGCCCTGTACTTCGTGCCGGTCTTCGTGCTGCTGGTGATCATCTGGGAGGCGGGGCTGCGCCGTTCGCTGCGGGTACGCCGCCCGTGGCGGGACACCTTCCTCGACGAGGGTCCCTGGCTGGTGCTCGCCGGCCTGCTGGTGCTGGTCACCTATGTCGCCACCTGGTCGGGGTGGCTGCTGACCGACGGCGGCTACTACCGGCATTTCCGGGCCGACAACGGTCAGCGGGAGCTGCCGGTCATCGGCGCGCTGGGCAACCTCTGGGACTACCACCTCGCCGCCTACAACTTCCACACCGGCCTGGACGCCACCCACAAGTACCAGTCCTGGCCGTGGCAGTGGTTGGTGCTCGGCCGGCCGGTCGCCTTCTACTGGACCGGCGAGGGCAGCTGCGGCGCGGCGAGCTGCGCCTCGGAGATCCTGCTGCTGGGCACTCCGCTGCTCTGGTGGTCCTTCATCCCGGCGCTGGCGGCGATGACGTGGCTGGGCATCGCCCGGCGGGACTGGCGCCCGCTGGGGATCGGGCTGATGGTGGCCGCGGCGCTGCTGCCCTGGTTCTGGTACGCGTACCAGGGCCGGACGATGTTCGCCTTCTACGCCGCGCCGGCCCTGCCGTTCCTGATCCTGGCGGTGGTCTACGTCCTGGGCGCGATCGCCACCGGGCCGCCGCGCCGCTCGATGTCGACCGGGCTGCTCGCCACCGTGCCGGATCCGAACCGTCGTCTGATCGGGGCGGTGATCGCCGGCGGCTACGTGGTGCTGGTGGTGCTCTGCTTCGCCTTCTTCTATCCAATCTTCGTCGGCCAGACGATTCCGTACGAGGAATGGTCGGCGCGGATGTGGTTCGGCAGCCGTTGGATCTGACGGCGGTGGTCCCCGGGCGGGAGGTCGGCGTGCGGGCCACGAGGGACGGTCGGCGCGCGGCCGGGCACTGAGGACCGAGCAGCGGCCTGGCCCAGAAGCGGCCGGACGCAGAAGCCGGCCGGACACAAAAGCGCGCCGGACACAAAAGCGCGCCCCGATCGCCTGCCACGGGGGAAGCGGGCGATTGGGGCGCGCACCGTCAGCTTAGCCACCCTCGATCGACGGCACAACGCCTCGAACGGGATCAGATTTCCGCCCCGCGCATCACCCCACAAAAGCCGCATAATGGGCGGCGCCGAGCGTGGGCGGCCCGGCTCCACGGCTACCGTGCACGCCCGGCTGATCGCGCTCAGTCCAGCAGATCAGTCCAAAAGGGAGCTGGCTATAGTTCCCGCCGTGATCAACATCAAACGATCAACGGCGGCCCTGCTGGGGCTGATGGCGGCGGTCCCGCTGCTCGGCATCCAGCCGGCCAATGCCGCGGAGCCGACAAGAACATCGGAAGCGCCCCGGGTCGAACTGGTCCTCGACGTCAGTGGCTCGATGCGCGCCCGGGACATCGGCGGCCGCAGCCGCATCGCGGTCGCCCAGGAGGCGTTCAACGAGGTCGTCGACGCCCTGCCCGAGACAACCGAGCTCGGCATCCGGGTGCTCGGCGCCACCTACCCCGGCGACGACCCGGCGATCGGCTGCCGGGACACCCAGCAGATCGTGCCGGTCGGACCGGTCGACAAACCGGCCGCCAAGGCCGCCGTCGCCGACCTGCGGCCGACCGGCTACACCCCGGTCGGGCTGGCCCTGCGGGAGGCCGCCAAGGACCTCGGCACCGGCGACACCACCCGCCGGATCGTGCTGATCACCGACGGCGAGGACACCTGCGCCCCACCGGACCCCTGCGAGGTGGCACGGGAGCTCGCCGCCCAGGGCATGCACCTGGTGGTCGACACCCTCGGCCTGGCCCCCGACGACAAGGTCCGCAACCAGCTGGTCTGCATCGCGAGCGCCACCGGCGGGACGTACACCGCCGCGGAGAGCGCCGAGGATCTGACCGATCGCATCAAACAGCTCGTCGACCGGGCGAGCGACACCTACACCCAGGCCCCGGCGCTGGTCGCCGGCGGCGAGGAGTGCGCGAAGGCGCCGCTGCTGGGCCCGGGCGTCTACACCGACCGGGAGAGCTTCTCCGAGCACCGCTGGTACCGGGTTCCGGTCCGCACCGGCGAGGAGCTGCGCGCCTCGGTGAGCGTGAGCCTGGACCGGCCGGTGAGCCGGGACTACGGCGTGCTGCTGCGCGCCACCGCCACCGACGGGCGGGAGCTGGTACGCGGCACCGACGCCGGCAGCGGTCGTACCGACGTCCTCTCGGCCGGGCTGCGCTGGTCGGGCGCCGAGGAGGAGGCGCTCGAGGAGACCGTCGGTGCGAGCCCGTCGCCCACGGCGAGCGCCGAGCCGCTGACCACCGTCTGCCTGGTCGTCAGCAACTCCTTCGCCCCCGCCGCCGGCACCCGGACCACCCCGGGCATGCCGGTGGAGCTGACCATCGACGTGGTCGAGGCCGCCCCCACCCCCGACGGCCCGGACCTGGGCCGCGGCTGGGTGCTGCTGCTCCTGCTGACCGTCGCCGGCCTGGTGACGGGTCTCGTCTCCGGTCTGCTGACCCGCTGGTGGGTCGCCACCTGGAGGGAGAACCGATGATGCGCACCTCGATCGGGCGGGGGCTGGTCCTCGCCGCCGCCGCCGGCCTCGCTCTGCTGCCGGCCGGCGCTGCCGCCGCCGACACCGTGGCCCCGACGCCGTCCCCGGGCGCGGTCACGGTGACCAAGGCCGGCACCTCCTTCATCACCGCCGCCCAGATCTCCGCCGGTCAGCCGGTGGCGGTCGGGGCCTCCGTCGGCGACTACCTGTACTGGTCGTTCCCGGCGCAGGCCGGGCAGGTGCACGACGTCGCGGTGACGGTGACGTTCCCGGCCGACCGCAAGCGGGCCGGCGACTCCACCTGGAGCGTCGACGTCTTCGACGGGCTGCGCCGCCGCCAGGCGTGCACGGCCGGCGCGCAGACCCCGGCCGTCGCCGCCACCGCCACCCGGGTCGACCTGGGCTGCACCCTGCGCGCGGTGCGCTCCTGGGCCGAGCCCTGGTCGGGTGACCCGCTGCCCGGCACGTACTACGTACGCCTCTCGGTGGCGGAGCTGGCCGACCGGGACCTCGGCATGCCGGTGGAGGTGGACCTGCTGGTGTCGCTGCTCGGCGACGAGGGCGCGCCCGCCGACGACGGCACGTTGAAGACGCCGCTGGTGCCGCCGGTCAAGGCCGGCACGATCCTGGACGAGCAGGCGCTCTCGCCCACCTCCGCCCAGGAGGACCCCGAGGACGGCTCCTGGTTCGACGGGGTCTCCTTCACCGGCTGGATCCCGGATCTCTCCTCCCGCTGGATCTGGACCACGGCCGGCGGAATCCTGGCGGCCGTCGCCGGCGTGGTCGGCTTCGCGATGACCCGCCGCCCCCGGGTTCGCTGACCCACCCCGCTCCGGCCGCCTGAGGGCGGACCGGAGGTGAACCGAAGGCCCTCTCCGACGTCGCCCGGCCGGTGACACGGAGAGGGCCTTCGGCATTCCGCGACCGAAGACGCGGCCTGCCACACGGCCTGTCGCGAAGGGCGCGCTGTGGCGTAGCGTCGGCGGCGATGTCCGCCCTGCCTCCGCCGATCGCCGATGCGTGACCTCCTGCCGCCGTCGGTGGCGGTCGCGGTGGCCACGGCGGCCGACTTCACCGGCGAACTGCACCCGGCCGAGCGCGCCTGCCTGTCGGCCACGGCCGTCGAGAGCCGCCGGCGCGAGTTCACGGCCGGGCGGGTCTGTGCCCGGCGGGCGCTGGGCGCCCTCGGGCTGCCGGCGGCGCCGGTGACCACCCACAACCGGGCTCCGGTCTGGCCGCCCGGGACGATCGGCAGCATCACCCACACTGCCGGCTACTGCGCCGCGGTGGTCGCCCACCGCCATGACGTACGCGCGCTCGGGGTCGACGCCGAGCAGCACCGCCCGCTCGGCGAGGGCGTGGCCCGGCTGATCTGCCTGCCCGAGGAGCTGGACTGGTGTGCGGCGGCACCGGACGCGGTCCACTGGCCGTCGGTCGTCTTCAGCGCCAAGGAGAGCGTCTACAAGGTCTGGCATCCGCTGGCGGGCAGCTGGCTCGGCTTCGAGGAGGCGCGGGTGCGGCCCGACCCGGGCGCCGGCACCTTCACCGCCCTCCTCCGCCCCGAGCGGCACGCCGAGGCGGCCGCCCACGGGATCCCGACGGAGTTGACCGGCCGCTTCGTCGTCGAGGGTGGTCTGGTCCGCACCGCCCTGTATCTGCCGGCCCGCTGAGGCGCTACCGGCCCGCTGAGGCGCGGCCGGCCCGCTGAGGCCCGGCCTGTCCGCTGAGGCCCGGCCTGTCCGCCGAGGGCCCCGGCGGCGGGGAACACCCGCTGTCGTCCACTCGGTCACCGAGTGCTCAATTGGGGTCCATTTAGGACTACCCAGGCATGCAAATGTTTCTTTTGTTTAAACAACCCTCAGATTCGTTGCACATCTGATCTTGTCCGACTAGCTTTACGCGGCGTCGTGCTGACATTGCGATCCGTCACCCCTCGATGCCATGGCACCACCACAACTGACCTGAGGAGGCGAGCCCGATGGGCGCGCTGCTGCCGCTCGCGGACGAATTCTGGCTCGCCTGCCACGACCGGCCCGACGGACTGTCACAGCTCAAGGACTTCCCCCTCGGGATCGGGCTCGGCACGGCCCTGCTCGCCGAACTCCTCACCCCGCACGTCGTCACGGTCACCGACCGCGACACCATGCAGGTACGCCGCCACCAGGTGCTCCTGCTGCACCTGCGCGCCGGCCGGCTCTTCCTCGACCCGGGCCCGCACGGCGCGGTCGAGGACACCTGGTACGAGCTGCTCTGGTTCCTGCACGACGAAGCCCGGCACATCCACCCCGACGGCTCCGCCGGGGTGCCCCTGACCGACGTGCTCCGCTACCTCGCCGGCGCCGGCGACGACCGCGCCCGGGGGCTGCTCGAAGGGCCGATGCGCGGCGACGACTACGCCCCCGCCCGCCGCGTCGGCAAGCGCGTCATCGCCAAGGGCCGCCTGTCCCGCCAGAGCCCGCCGCTGGCGGTTCCGCAGAAGCGCCGGCAGGGGCTGCGCCGGATCGTCACCCACGTGCCGGCCGACCCGCAGACCGCCGCGATGCCCGGCGTACGCCTCGGCCACGCCCTGCGACGCGGCGAACGCCTCGACACCCAGGGCCGCCTGCTCGGCGCGCTGTTCCGGCTGACCGGGCTGGAGACCGTGCTCGCCCTGGACGCCCCCGAGCGCCGGCGGCTCGACGAGGAGCTGACACAGCTCAACGACGTCCTGCGCGAACTGCTCAACCACGCCGAGGCCCTGATGGGCAGCGCCGTGATGACGAACCGAATGTGACAACCGGGCCGCCGCCCGGCACGCCAACCCCCGACACCCCTAGCAGGAGCACACCATGCCCCCCGAAACAGTCGCGCCCCCGAGCCGGCTCTCGAACGCCCTGGCCAAGGACCGCATCGGCGCCCTCGGCATCAGCCTCTCCATCGCCTCCTCGGTCGCCCCGCTGACGGTCGTCGCCGGCGTGGTCATGACCGCGCTGGCGGTCACCGCCCAGCCCGGTATCTCCATCGGCCTGCTCACCGTCGGCGTGGTGCTGCTGATCTTCGCCGTCGGCTACCTGGCGATGGCGCGCCGGATCACCAACGCGGGCGCCTTCTACGCCTACGCCGCGCAGAGCCTCGGCCGGCCGGTCGCGGTCGGCGTCGCACTGGTAGCGCTGGTCACCTACAACTGCTTCCAGGTCGCCTCCTACGGCGGTGTGGGCGCCATCGGCGCGCCGATGTTCTCGCACTGGTTCGGCATCGAGGTCCAGTGGTGGCTGCTCGGCCTGCTCTGCTGGCTGATCGTGGGCGTACTGGGCATCTTCGACATCGGCATCAGCGAGAAGGTCCTCGCGGTGCTGGTCATCGGCGAGACCGTGGCCGTGCTGGTCTATGCGATCGCCATCGCCACCACCCCCGGCTTCGCGTTCTCCCTCAGCCCGCTCGCGGTTGACAACCTCTGGGGACCGGGCGCCGGCGCGCTGATCGCGATCGGCTTCACCGCCTTCGCCGGACTCGAGCAGGCCGCCGCGTACGCCGAAGAGGCCCGCGACGCCCGCCGCAACGTCTCCGTCGCCACCTACGCGACGATCTCCGTGGTCGGCACGATCTACGTCTTCGCGGCGACCGTGATCTACTCCGCCGCCGGCAGCGACGTCTTCGTCCGGGCCGGGGAAGAAGGCCCGGACCTCTTCTTCAACCTGGCCGCCGGGCAGCTCGGGACCTGGTCGACCGACCTCGGGTACGCCCTCTTCCTCACCAGCCTGCTCGCCGCGATGATCGCCTTCCACAACCTGGTGTCGCGCTACATGTTCTCCCTCGGCCGGGAAGGGGTCCTGCCGCGCGTCTTCGGCCGCACCGCCGCCGGCGCGCCCCGCAACGCCTCCCTCGCCCAGTCCGCCCTCGGACTGCTGGTGATCACCGTGTACGCGGCCGCCGGGTGGGACCCGCTGGTCCAGCTCTTCTTCTGGGGCGGCACCAGCGGCGGCTTCGGTGTGCTGCTGCTGGTGGCGATCACCAGCATCTCGGTGATCGTCTACTTCACCCGTCACCCGCACGGCGAGACCCTCTGGCGGCGCCGCATCGCCCCCGGCATCGCGATGCCGATCCTGCTGCTGCTGGTCTACCTGACCACCAGCAACCTGCCCGTGCTCTACGGAGTGGACGGGTGGAGCGGGCCGGCCTGGCTGGTGCCGACTGTCTACCTGCTGGTCTTCTGCCTCGGTCTCGGCTGGGGTGTGACGCTGCGCCGTACCCGCCCGGAGGTCTACGGCGGGATCGGGCTCGGCCCGGCCAGCGCCGTCGCCGCCGGCACCGCGCACACCACCACCGACGAGGCGGGCCGCGAGGCCCTGGAGGTCACCCGATGAGCACCGACATCCGCCAGGTCGGCTCCGACGCCGACCTCACCCGGATCGGGGAGCTGATTTCCCGCTCCTTCGACCACCTGGGCGCCAACCACTACCTGGTCCCCGACGAGCAGCAGCGCCTGCGGGTGATGGCCGGTTACTTCGGGCTGCTCGCCCGCTACGCCGCCGAGGGCGCGGGCCAGGTGCACGTCACCGGCGACGGCACGGCCGCCGCCGTCTGGTTCGACCGCACCGGCGAGGGTGACCTGCCCGAGTACGAGAAGCTCCTCGCCGCGGCCGCGGGCGAGTTCCTGCCCCAGTTCCAGCAGCTCGACGAGGTATTCGACGCCAACCACCCCACCGAGGCGCACTGGCACCTGGCGTTCCTCGCCGTGCTCCCGGAGCACTGGGGCAAGGGCATCGGCACCGCGCTGATGAACCACACCCACCGGCGGCTCGACGCCGAGGGGGTGGCCGCCTACCTGGAGGCGACCAACGCGCAGAACGTGAGCCTCTACCGCCGCCACGGCTACACCGACATGGATCCGTTCGTCATCCACGTCAGCCACGTTCCCTTCTACCGGATGTGGCGCCCGGCGAACCCGGCCTGACCGACGAGGACGCGGGTGGGTGAACCTGTCGCAGGTCCACCCACCCGCGCCCGTTTCCGCCGGTCGGCGTGGCAAACTGCCCGCCGTGGACGATCTCGAACTGACCGCGCCCGGTCTGCTGCTGCGTCCCTGGCGGATCGCGGACGCGCCCGAGGTGCTGGCGGCGCTGGCCGACCCGGCGATCGAGCAGTGGAACTCGCAGGGGGTCGGCGACCACGCGCAGGCGGTCACCTGGATCCGCTACCGCGCCGACTGGAGCAGCGGCACCCGGATGTCGCTGGCCGTCACCGACGCCGGCGACGGGACGCTGCTCGGCGCGGTCTCGCTGAACCAGATCTTCCAGGGCAACGCGACGATCGGCTACTGGACCGCCGCGGCGGCTCGCGGCCGGGGCATCGCCTCGATGGCGGTCAGCACCCTGACGGCCTGGGGCTTCGGCAGCCGCGGGCTGCACCGCATCGAGCTCTGCCACGCGGTCGCCAACCCCGCCTCCTGCCGGGTGGCCCTCCGGGCCGGTTACCCCCTGGAAGGCACCCTGCGCGAGTCGCACCGCTACGGCGACGGCCGCCGCTACGACGAGCACCTGCACGCCCGGCTCGCCACCGACACCTGACGTCACCGAGCGGCCCCGCCGCAGAACAGCGGGGCGTCGCGGCCCTCCATCAACCGTCTACAATCCACCAGGTCCGCGCAGTTGATGATTGCCGTCGATGACTCGGCCGGTTCGCGGGGAGGAACATGGAGACTGGGATACCGGGGCCAGGCGGAGTGCTTGACCCGGATGGCGCCATGGACCGCATGCGGGCCTGGCATGGCCGCATCGACAAGCTCGCGGCCGACACCAAGGTGATGAGCGACCGCCTCCAGCAGTTGCGGGTCACCCTGGTCTCCGACAACGGACTCGCCGAGGTCACCGTCGACTCCACCGGCGCGCTGCTCGACCTTCGCCTGGGGCGGCAGGTGCAACGGGTCCAGCCCGAACTGACCGCCCAGACGATCATGGACACGATCCGGCTGGCCAGGGCGCAGCTGGCCGAACTGTCGCAGCAGATCATCACGGAGACCCTGGGCACGGAGTCGACGGCGTCCCGGGAGATCGCCGAGCGGGTGGGCCGGCAGCTGCGGCCCGATCCCGGTCCCGGGCCGGACGCCCCGCCGCCGACCCGCAGCCACGGCTGGCAGGGCCCGTGAGCGGCGGCAACGGCTGGGCGGCCGACACCGAGCAGATCCGCGCCCACGCCGCACAGATCGAGGCGCTGCGCTCCGGCTTCGACGCCGTGCGCAACGCGAGCACCCACATCAGCCAGAACGACCAGGCGTACGGCCAGCTCTGCGGCTGGATCTCCGGGATCCTGGAGACCCGTCACCAGCGCCACGACGAACTCGTCGCCTATCTCGACGAGAACCTGCGGCTGGTGGCGGAGCGGCTGCGCGAGACCGCCGACAGCTATGACGGCGTGGACGGTGACACCGCGAGCGCGATGGGCCAGATCAGTAATCGGCTGACCCCATGACCGACGCCTCGCTGATCGCCGGTGTGCAGTCGACCCGCCAGGCGTGGACGGGCTCGTCGCTGGGCGACGGCGTCGAAGGCCTGGTCGCCGCGATCCACAGCGAAGGCTGGGTGGACGACCTCCTCGCCGGGGCGGCTTTCGGGCTGGACGTCGCCGCGACGGTCCTGGACCCGTTCAGTGCCCTGCTCGCCAACGGCCTCGGCTGGGCGATGGAGCATTTCGAGCCGCTGCGGGAAGCCCTCGACTGGCTGACCGGCATGCCGGACGTCGTCGCCTCGCACGCGATGACCTGGAGCAACATGGCCGGTCATCTGGAGCAGATGGCGGTCAACCTGCAGAACCATCTCGCCGGCGATCTGCCCGACTGGCAGGGACAGGCAGCTGCGGCGTACCAGTCGCTGATGCAGAACAACACGGCCGCGATCGCCGGTCTCGGCGGGGCGTCGGCGGCGATGGCGGCCGCCACCGAAGCGGCCGGCAACCTCGTCGCCTTCACCCGCGACATCGTCCGTGACCTGATCGCCGATCTGGTCGCCCGCGTCATCGTCTGGGCGGCCGAGGCGATCTTCGTGGTGACCATCCCGGTCATCGCCGCGCAGATCGCCGCCGCGGTCCTCAAGTGGGCGGGACGGATCATGAGCTACACGATGGGGCTCGTCACCAGCCTCACCAACCTCTCCAAGCTCGTGAACGGCTGAGGCAGGGGACTACGTGACGAGACCCCGGGGACCTCGCGGCGGTGACGGCGGCCAGGGCGGTGACGGCAGCGACGGCGGCGTACCCCGTCAGCGCACCGGTCAGGGCGGCAGTTCGGCCAGCATCTCCGAGAGCCACCAGACGATCACCCAGGCGGCCACGGCGGGGCGTCCGGGCAACTCGGCGTCGCGTAACAGCGGCCCCGCCGGTGCGACGCCGCGAAACGGCGAGCCCGCCGGCACGAACCCCAGAGACGGTGAGTCCCCGCAGACTCCGGAGACGGATTCCCCGCCGCCGCTGCCGCAGAACGATGCGACATTGAAGAAGGACGACCCGCAGACGTTGGAGCAGATCGAAGCCGCCCGGGTCCGGGTCCGGCAACGACTCCAGGAGCTCTCGGACGAGGCCTGGGACCATGTCGACACGAACCGGGATTCGATCCTCGCGCAGGAGGGCTACCAGCGCCAGCGCGAAAAGATGATCGAAGGCGGCATGCGCGAGGAGGTGGCCGACCTCGTCGTCGAGCGGACCGCGATGGGAACCGAGGCCCACCGCCACCTCGACAACTCCGTCACCAATGAGGCCGCCACGATGCTGCCGCCCGAGACCGGGTTCCGGCTCCGCTCCGAGGTCGGTTTCGACGCCGACGGCGTGGAGACATCACGGGTAAAGGACCAGGAGTTCCGCCCGGACGTCATCCTCGAGCGGCAGTACCAGCCCTCGGCCGACGACAAGGCCGAATGGGAGGTCGCGCACGCCTACGATCTCAAGACCGGCCTGAAGACCGGCATCGCGCCGGGGTGGGCGACCCGGGTGACCGAGGCGCTCAACCTGCCGAACCGTCCTGAGGAGTTGCGCCCGACGCAGCGTCCGCTCAGCACGGACTGACCGGCTCCGACCCGACCGGGAGGTACGCATGTCCGCTGCCCAGAAAGCACGCCGGTGGCGGCAGATCCTTGCCGACCTGCGGCCGGAACTGCCCGGCGAATGGTCGATCCGCGGCACCGGTGCCGGCACCGTCCTGATGCGGGAGCCGCTGGGCTGGGCTCCCGCCTGGGTCGGCTACAGCGGTTCGCCCAGCCGCCCGGCCGGCTGGCTGCACGCCGGCGTGCAGCCCCTGGTGCTGCCTTTCTCCGGTTGGACCATGACCTACGGCATCCGGATGGACGAGGTCACCGCCGGGCCGCCGATGATCGATCTGCTCGCCGAGACCGCGCCCGCCGAGACCCGGCAGTTCGTCCTCGGCCCCGGCCTCGAAGAGATCGACAGCTGGCCGGCCGACCGCCTCGCCGAGGCCGCCGAACGGGACTTCGCGCGGGACCCGGCCGACCGCCGCAAGCACTGGTACCAGGTGCCTGGGTGGCGGCTCGTCAACGACAGCGGCTCACCGGTCGAGCCCGCCACCGAACTCGTCGCGAAATACCACGACCTGGCGGGCCGCTCCTCGGCCAAGGGCGCCCGGCAACTGCGGGAGGACGCCGCCTTCTACGAGCGGCTGCTGGCGCGATGGCACCAGGGCGGACGCGCCGAGGCGCTGGGGTTCCTCACCGAGCAGCGAGAGCAGGCGCTGCGCGCGGAAAAGCTGGACAAGCTTCTCACCACTTAGGTCAGTGCGGGCCGCCGAGGCGGGCGACGACCGGGGCCATCGACTCGGGCACCCGCACCTGCACGGTCCCGTCGGCCGGGTCGGTCAGGATCCGCACCGGCTGGAACTCGCCGTCGTACCACCAGAAGATGTCCTCGGTGCACGGGTCGGAGGCGGCCGCGAACATCGACCGGGTCAGGTTGTGCAACGCCACGGCCTGCTCCGGCACCTGGGCCCGCACCGGGTACACCATCATCGCGCTGTACTGCGGTGCGGCGACGAGCGCGCCGTTGTCACTGCCCTCGGGCAGGAACCGCTTGAGCGACATGAGCGCGGTCGTGACGAAGGGATTGCCGTCCGAGGCGAGCAGCCGCACCGCGCCACCGGAGGGCAGGTCGTGATCGCGTACGTCGAGGGCGAGCAGCTCGTGCTGGACCGTCTGCCGGGCGGCGATCCGGACCAGGTCTTCGAGGTCCTGACCCAGCTGGGCGACCTGCGCGACGGTGACAACGTCCAGCCGGTCGGGCCGGTTGAGCACCAGCACGGCGGTGAAGTGCTCGCCGTACGGGATGGTCATGAAGTCGGGGCTGGTCGTCGCGGTGGCCGGGGTCAGGCGCAGCCGCAGCTGCTCCAGGTCGGCCGGGCCGAGCTCCGCGGAGACCTCGTCGGGCAGCTGGCTGCGCACCGCGGCCAGCCACTCGGTCACCAGGTCGGGCCAGATCTGCCGCGGCTCGTCGAGGCAGCGCTGCAGCAGCGGGGCGAGCGCGACCCGGGCCCGGCCGCCGGGCATCGGGAGGATGAGCTCATCCGCCTCGGCGGCGATGCGGGCTCCGGGCATCCGGGCCGGCAGCGCCCCCTCGACCAGAGCACGGAGGTTACCCATCGGGTCTACGTTCGGCGACGACACCGTGCATTCATACCATCGATGCAGACGGCCAGCGAGCCGCCGGAGGCCGAGGGAGCAGGTGATTCGGCCGCGCGTTCTACTGCTGCGACCCGGCCGGCTCCCGCTCGAGGTGGGCCCGCCGTGACCGGCGCCGGAGTGCGGGGATAAGCAGGAGCAGCCCGACGGCGACCACGGTGATCCCGGCGGTGCCGAGCGCCCCCACCTGCAGCAGGAATCTGTCGCGGTCGCTGTGGAACCGGGGCAGTTCCCCGATCGAGAGCGTCGCGGGGTGCCGCCCGGAGGTCAGGCAGGTGACGTCGTAACTGCCGGCGGGGTCAGCGGAGATCAGCCTCTGGGCGACCCAGCGCTGGCCGTCGACGTCGATGGCGACGCCGAGGCCCTCCATCGCGGGACGGAGTTGCCGACTGCTCTGCGGCTCAGGCGAGAGGCTGCACTCGATCTCGGGGAGCGGACCGCCGTGGTACTTGGCCCAGACCACTGTCTCCTCCGACGCGCTGATGTGGACGGTGACCGGTTCACCGGCAGTGAGCGGCTGTCCCAGTTCGGCTCCGGATTTGACCAGGCCCAGCAGCACCGCGGAGACCAGCAGGCCCACCACGGCGACCACCACCGCGGCGACGTACTCCTTGCGGCGCGGGACGGGGGTGGCGGGAGCACGGTCGGGACTGATGGTCATCAGCAGATGGTGCACGGCCACCGCAACCCGGGGTACGGTGGCCCGAGCGTCGCGTGCCGGTGGCAGTCCGTGTCAGGCATGGAGGCGCCGGATTTCGAAGGAGCACGACGATGATGACGTCGTTCCCTTCGCCCTCTCGTGTCTGAGGGCGAAAAGGCCAGGCTGACGGCCTGGAGTCCCGAACTGCGCACCGTCCACCAGCGACTACGCGCCGCCCTTGAGGCGACCCGGGACGCGCTGGCCGGCCAGCAGGATGCCCAATCGGCCACCCGTGACCTGCTGCTCTTCTGTCACGGCTTCTGCGCCGCGCTGACCGCGCACCACGAGGGCGAGGACCGGGAACTCTTTCCCGCCATCGCCGCCGCCCACCCCGAGCTCCGCGAGACGCTGCGCCGGCTGGAGCAGGACCACTCGATGATCGCGTACCTGCTCGGGGGTCTGGAGAAGGCGGTCGCGCAGGCCGCCTCCCCGGCCGCTCTCGAACGGCACCTGGACGGCATCTCCGCGATCATGGAGAGCCATTTCCGGTACGAGGAACGTGCGCTGCTGACAGTCCTCGAATCACTGGATCTGCGCGCCGACCCGCGAGACGTCTTCGGGCCGCTGTGACGCCGAAACGACCCTCCGGCCCTGATCCTCCGGTGTCGCCGCAGCCAATGGGGAATTCGATGGCCTCGATGGTCCGCGCCCGTTAGGGTCCGCCGCATGCGGCTGGAGCGGATCACCCCCGGGAACCTTGAAGCGGCCATCGCGATCTCCGTACGCTCCGACCAGGAGGACCTGGTCGAGCCGGTGGTCAAGTCGCTGGCCGAGGCGTACGTGCACTCCGAGTACGCCTGGCCGCGACTGATCCTCGACGGGGAGCAGCCGGTCGGCTTCGTGATGGGTTTCCTCGACATCCCCTGGGGTCCCGACGACGACACCGACGACATCCGCTCCGGGATCTGGCGGCTGAACATCGCCGCCGACGCCCAGGGCAAGGGGTACGGGCGGTTCGCCGTCCAGGCGCTCTGCGACGAGATCCGCGCCCGGGGCGGCAAGCGGGCGTACGTCACCTGGGAGCCCCGTCCGGGCGGCCCGGAGGAGTTCTACCTCAAGCTGGGTTTCCAGCCCACGGGCGAGCGCAGCGACGACCAGACGGTGGGCGTACTGGAGCTCTGAGCTTGCTCGGCCCCGGCCTGGCTTGTCAGCCGGTGCCGCTGTCGTGCCTGGCGCGACTGGCGAGGACCTCGTCCATGTGGGTTTCGGCCCAGACCTTGAGACCACGTAAAGCTGGCAGCGAGCTGACCGACGGCATCTGCCGGGCGGACATCTCAGGAACCACGGCCACGTAGCATCCGCCGGTGACCTACGAAACGGCGTCGCTCATCGGTTCTGTCGTTCTCGTCCTGTGCGGACCGGTCGGCGTAATCCTGGTCGCCACGATGATCGGCAGGCGGGGCGTCAGGGGCCAGTCCCTGCAACTCTTTGTGGTCGGCGGCGTCCTCGCGTCCGCGCTGATCTTCTGCTTCGGGGGCATGTTCTTCCACCGGCTCATTCCGCCGCCGTACGATCCCGCTTTCGCCGGCGGTCGTGGCCTTGACCTGCGCGGTTTCATATTCGTGCTGGCCGAGATGTTCGGTGGGTGCCTGACCTTCGTCCTGACGCTCGTGTACGGGTTCGTCCTCGGCCGCAAGAAGCGCCGCCGGCCAGCGGAGGCGGCAGCGCCAGAGGGAGGCCCGCCCGGCGACCCGGTCACATAACTCACGACGAGCGGACCGGCTTGTCGGAGGAGCATGACAGTCTTCATCGATGCGTACCGACAATCCGCAGGCAGTTGCGTCGACTGTCCGGGGGCGTAACTTCGGCGCTCTGTGGGCCGGCACCGCGGCCACCAACCTGGCCGACGGCGTGGTCAAACTGACCCTGCCGCTGGTGGCGCTCTCCCTCACCGACTCCCCAGCTCTGGTCGCGGGCACCACCCTGGCCAACACGTTGCCGTGGCTGCTCTTCTCCCTGCCCGCCGGGGCGCTCGCCGACCGCGTCGACCGCCGCCACCTCATCATGCTCATGGCGGCCGTACGCGTCGTCGCTCTCACCGCTCTCGTCGGCGGTCTGCTGCTGGGCGCGCTGCCGCTCGCCGGCCTGTACGCGGGCGCGCTGGTCCTCGGCACCGCCGAGGTGTTCGCCGACACGACCCGGATGACCATCATCCCGATGGTGGTGCCGCGCAACCGGATGGAGTCCGCCTTCGCCAAGCTCACCGCCACGGAGTCGGTCGCCAACGAGTTCGCCGGCCCGCCCCTGGGCGGCCTGCTCGCCGCCGCCGGCCTGGCCGTGGCGCTCGGCGCCGGCGGCCTGGGCTACGCGGCCACGCTGGTCGCGCTGATGGTGATGACGGGCAGCTACCGGAGCAACCGCGCGCCCGACACCGCCAGGCCGGCGAACTTCCGCGCCGACATCGCCGAAGGCGTCCGGTACGTCTGGCGGGAGCGCATCCTCCGCACCTTCCTGCTGGCCTCCAGCGTCGCCGCCGCCTGCTGGGCGGCCTGGACGGCGGTCATCGTCGTCTACGCCGTCGCCCCCGGCCCGATGGGCCTCAGCCCTTCCGCGTACGGGCTGCTCCTGGGCGCCCTCGGCGTCGGCGGTGTCGCCGGGGCGGCCGCCGCGCCCGTGCTCACCCGTCGGCTGGGTCGCAGAATCACCCTCACCCTGGCGATGGCAGGCTTCGCCCTCCTCCTGGCGGGGCCCGCGCTGGCCACCTCCCCCGCGCTGGTCGCGGCGACCACCTTCCTCGGCGGCGCCGGCACGGGAGTCTGGAACGTCACCTACGTGTCGCTGCGCGCCCTGGTCGTACCCGACGAGATGCTGGGCCGCTACAGCGGCGTGAGCCGGCTGACCAGCTGGGGTTCGATGCCCCTGGGAGCACTGGCTGCCGGAGTGGCCGCCGAACTGTTCGGTGTCAGGGTGGTGTTCTGGGGCGGCACAATCCTCTGCCTCGTCGTCCTCCTGACGACACTACGGACGGTCATGAGCGCCGAGTTCCGGCAACTGGAAGCACGCGCCGCCGCCCCGCCGACCCCCGCCACACCCCACGCCGAAGCCACATCGGACTGACCGACCGCCGTACGCTAGCGCTGCGTGATGCCGTCGAAGAGGTTGCCGATCAAGGCGTCCGCGAAGGACAGGTCGACGGGCTCGTCGGGGACGAGGAGCCGGTGGTAGACGGCTCCCCACAGCTGGTCGACGAGCACCCGCACGTCCACTTCGGGACGGATCTGCCCGAGCTCTTGGGCGTGGCGGAAGCGGTCGACGGCGAGCCGGCGTCGACCTGACGAATACAGGCGACGGTATTCGGCTGCGAGGTTGGGGTCTGTCTGAGACTGCCCGATCATCTGGATCAGCAGTGGACCGGCCGGGGTCGTGGTCATCAGCTCGACGAAGTGATGCAGTTGCGTCGTGATGTCGGCTCGGATGTCGCCGGTGTCGGGGAAGGCGAGGGTGTCCTCGACGGCGTCGAAGTATCCCTCCAGCGCGAGTACCCCGACAGATGGCCACCACTTGTAGAGCGTCGCCTTGCTCACGCCTGACTCGCGCGCGACGCGTTCGAAGGTGAAATCGGCGAGCCCTTCACGCAACAGGATGTCGCCGACGGTGCGCAGCACGTCGGCACGCACCTCATCGGCGGGACGCCGACCGCGTCCGCGACGTGGTGCGGTGGCGCCGGGATTGGCGGCGGGCAGGGAATTGCCGGTCATGGTGGTGCTCTCTTCGGTTCCGGTTCTTGAAGCGAGGTCGTGCACCCTCAGGCGAGCCCGCCGTTGGTGAAGATGACCTGGCCGTTGACCCAGCGGGCGGGGCCGGCGAGGAAGGCGACGGTCTCGGCGACGTCATCGGGGGTGCCCAGGCGTTCCAGCGGTGCGGCCTTGGCGAGGTTCTCGATCGTCTGCTCGTCCTTGCCGTCGAGGAAGAGCGGGGTCGCGGTCGGACCGGGGGCGACGGCGTTGACGGTGATGTCCTTGCCGCGCAGTTCGCGGGCGAGGATCAGCGTCATTGTCTCGATGGCGGCCTTCGACGCGGCGTACGCGCCGTACGAGGGAAACTTCGTCCGGGTGACGGAGGTCGAGAAATTGATGATCGCTCCGCCCGCGCGGACACGGTTCGCGGCCTGCTGCAGGACGACGAACGTGCCACGGATGTTGGTGCGGTGCATCCGGTCGAGGTCTTCGAGGTTCAGTGTGGCGATCGGCGAGAGCAGCATGATGCCCGCCGTGTTGACGACGACGTCGATACCGCCGAACGCGGCCTCCGTCTGGTCGAACGCGGCCTGCATGGCCTGCTCGTCGGCGACGTCCCCGCCGACGGCGATCGCGGAGCCGCCGCCCACGGTGATCTTCTCCACGAGGGCATCAGCCTTGGTCCGGTTGCCCGCGTAGTGCACGGCGACCTGGTAGCCGTCGGCGATCAGACGCTCGACGACGGCCGCGCCGATGCCACCGCTACCGCCTGTCACCAGAGCGACGCGACCCGTGGTTGATGTACCGCTCATGAGGTGCCTCCCGGGCCATTGATATGAACGCCGCGTTCATATAACCACGGAATGAGCAGCCCGTCCACCATCGATAGCCATCACGCGACGGCCAGACAGAAGGCTCGGAACTGGTAGTGGGCATCCCTCTGCACCCTCACGCGCATCGGGTGGGCCTGCCGCACCGATAGTTGGCCAGCGCCTCGCGTCGCGGCGGGCCTCGCCAGCAGGGCGGCCAGCGTGTAGGCTGAATCAAGCAGCGTAATCATGATTCACCGCTGGGGAGTAGATCATGATCAAGGGAAACACGGGAAAGCTCATCGAGCGCGCGCGCGTGGACGCAGGACTTAGCCAGCGAGCCTTGGCGGACAGGACAGGCATCTCCCAGCCCACGTTGTCACGGATCATCTCTGGCGACCGCGCGGCGAAGATGCCGGAGCTGGTGGTGATCGCATGGGCGACCGGGCGCACGGTGGCTCAACTCACCGGGACGCAGACGGTGGCCAACCGGGCTCAGTGCGCGGCTCGCGCAACCAACGGCTCGGAAATGGATGGCATGCGCCAAGCGCTGCTGCACTTCCTCGAACTAGATGATTACCTCGCTGAGCAGGCGATTCCTACCGCGATCTGACCTATAGGCGGAACACAGTGAGCGCAGAAACCGAGGGATGCGCTGCCGCCATCCGATTCCGGCAGGAACACCGCTTGGGCGTACAGCCTCTGGGTGACCTGATTGCGATCATCGAGCAGACCACCGGAATCGACGTGGCTGTACTCGACATCGGGCCGGACGAGCATGGCCTGACGATGCGGGATCCTGAGCGCAATACGATGTTCATCGGTGTCGCACGGACCCAGCACCCGATGCGACAACGCAGCACCCTCGCTCACGAACTCGGCCACATTCAGTTCGGCGACTGGGCAGATGCCGACGCGAGCAACTGGAGCGATCGATCTCCTGCCGAGATCCGCGCCGATGCCTTCGCCCGGCACCTCCTCCTGCCACTGGACGGACTGCGGGAATTCCTCAGCGACAGAGGGCAGATAACCGAGTCCACTCTTTCTGCGGTCGTCCAACGGTTCGTGGTTTCGCCGGCCCTCGCCGCCATCGCACTCCAAAAGGCCGGATACATCGACAACCGGACAAAGTCGAATTGGAGGGCATTGTCCACTCCTCAGCTGGCTGTCCGCTTCGGCTGGATCGACCAATACCAGGCGATGCAAGCCGATTCCAACAGGCGCAGGGCACCTCAAAAGCTACTGGCCCGCGCGACGAAGGGATACGCGGAGGGAGTGCTGCCAGCCCAGGCCATCGCCACCCTGCGTGGCAGCTCTGTGGAGATCGTGGAAACGGAGCTGCAGGAGGCCGGCATTACGCCAGTCGAGCGGCCGGTCGCCTGGGCCGACCCTGCCGACCTGCCTGACGTACCGGTGGATTGGGCCACCTTGGACGCCGACCTCGGCGCGCCAGATGAACCTGAGGAGCCTACCGGCGGAATAGCACCGCGATGACTCTGCGGCCAATCATCGACGCCGGGCCCAGCCTAAACTTCCTTTCAATCAACAGAGAGCGGCTCCTCATCGGTGTCCTCGGACCGCTCAGCGTCCCAGAGACGGTGCAGGACGAAGTAATGCGCAAGTCTCGAGAGGATTTGCGTTTCCGCCCTGCCGCCACAGTTTGGCGTAAACTGACGCCACGCTGGATCGATGTTCTCCCCGACGACGAAACACCCGAACTGGCGGCAGCCGTCCACAGAATCACTCAACAACCCATGCAAGATCGGCTGCGGCGTCTCAAGGACCTGGGTGAGATCATGGTGGTGGCGCATGCCGTTGTCGCCGCCGAAGCAGGCGAGACGATGACCGTGCTCATCGATGATGGGTCAGGGGCGCGCATCGCCACCTCTGAGATCCGTCGACTGCAACGGCTTCGCGTACAGGGGCATGCAGTCGGATCGATCAGGCTGGTCAGCACGTTGACGATCCTGCAACGGGCGGCGGGCACCCAACACATCCCGGACAAGTCGGCGATGCGCGACATCTACCTACGGCTCCGTGGTCTCGACGACGGCCTACCACCGATCGAATCAACCGGTCTCTTGTCCGGGCCCCAATGGGGATGACCGGCGCTATTTCTCCGACACGTGCTATCACCCGGGCGTCCTGCGTATTGCCATCCAAAGGTCGCCGATCAAGGCATCCATGAGGGACAGTTCGACTGGCTCGTCGGGAACGAGGAGCCAGTGGTATAAAGCCGAAGAATGCCTCGGCTGGCTGTCCCTGCCTACCCCCGATCCTCGGTATGCTCCCGTAATGATCACTCGGCCCACCGAAGAGTGGCGCGATAAGGTCCAGCAGCAGAAGGCCGCAGTAGCGGCAGGGACACTCAACGAAGCACAGGCCTACGCCCTGCACCTCTGGCCCGAGTCGTTCATCGATGCTGTCGACGCCGCTCTGGACCAGTACGAGGCGGATGCGCGGTGGTTGCGCGGGATGACCGATGAGCAGGCGTTCGCATCGGTTGAACGAGTCGTATCTGCTCTGAACGCCATCGATGCTGAGCACGGGTGCATCGAAACGACCGTACGCGAAGAGCTCTGCGAGTACATCGACGATGTCCTGGCTGAGGCCGGTGTCGACGTGGATGCACTCACCGCTCGACGTGGGATCCCCCGGCACGAACTGACAGACCAGTGGCGGGACTGGTGAGGCTGACGCAGAAGGCGTCACCCGGACCTCGACCCCGCCAAACCATCACAGGTGGTCCCGACGCAAGTTGGTCATAGGCCCTCCAGGATTGAAACGCGGACAGAGTAGGAAGCGTTCGCGGCAAGCTCGACGCTGTACGTCACTCGGCGGATTTGGCGGTCGTCTACGTAGAGTGCGACCTCCTTGAGCGCTCCGAGATGGGAGAGGTCCATGTTGGTCGGCCGGCTCTTGTCCTGGAGAACGTCGCCGATTCCACCGAGATAGTTGGTTGCGTCTCCAGGAGGACGGCCTGCCGGCGCTCGAACAACTACATCAAGCGCAATGTCGGCGCTGACCATCGTCCAGCCGACTTGCCGTGACGCTGCAGCGGCTGCCCCCAGCAGGGCTCGGACACTTCCATGGTGCTTGTGGCCGGCGGCCAGCATGGACTTGGCCTCATTTTTGAGCGGGGGCCATCCTGCTACGTCGAAGGCGAGCTCGAGGGCAGAGTCCGGGTTCATCGGCTCAGTGTCGGCTGTTCGACGCGGTATCGGAAGGTCAGGCGTTCTCATCTGTCGCTGGCCCCGATGACCTTCGACGAGGTCTTCGCTGATCCGGTCCGGCTTGACCCTCGATCTGGTCGAGGGCCAAAGCTGTGCCGGTTCACAGACGCCACGAGAGGCGGGCCGGGAGAGCATGACCGTTTCCTATGAGGACAAGGCAACGCAGCCGCGAACGGGCATTCCCCGGGAGTACTGGATCTGGCTGGTCGGCGTCAGCCTGTCATTGCTGGGCTCGCAGATCATGGCGTTCGCCATGATCTGGATGGCGGCCGGGTGGGGTGGGTTCTTCGCCGGTGCGGTGCTCACCGCGATCACCCTGCCGCGGGTCGTGTTCCTGCTGGCCGGCGGGGCGTTGGCCGACCGCATCGGGGCCTGGCGGGTCATGATCACCTCGGATTTCACCATGATCGCCGCAACGTTACTGCTGGGCGGCGCCGTCCTGGTGCTCGGCGTTCAGCCGTACCTGCTGCTCACGGCCGCTCTGGTCATCGGCGCCGTGGACGCGTTCTACCTGCCCAGTTCGGGATCGATGCCGCGGCGGCTGGTGCCCGGGGCCGGTCTGGCTCGGGCCATGTCGGCCCGGCAGGCCATCGGGCAGCTCGCCACGTTCGCGGGCGCCTCGGCCGGCGGTCTCGTCGTGGCCACCGCCGGGCTCGCCGCGGCGGCGTTCATGAACGCCGGCACCTTCGTGGTCATGGCGGCCATCCTCATCGGGTTGCGCCCGCGCTCTTCCGCCACGCCCACGCCGCCGCCTGCGGGCGGAAACGCGCTGCGCCGCTCCGCCGACGGTCTGCGGGTGGCGTGGTCCGATCCGCTGCTGCGATCGACGCTGGGTCTCATCGCCATGGCCGCGGGGTTCCTGCTTCCGGTGTCCGGGCTGCTGGTTCCTCTGCTCGCGCAGCAGCGCGGCTGGAACGCCGGCACGGGGGGTCTCCTTGCCGGGGCGGTCGCGCTGGGAATCGTCGCCGTGGCCCTCACGGTCACCGCCACCGGAACCTTCTCCCGGCCGGGACTAGCGGCCGCTGGAGGGCTTGCGCTCGCGGCAGCCGCGATCGTCGCGCTGGCGTTCCTGCCCGGCGCCGTCCCCGCCGTGGCGGCTGCTGCGGTGATCGGGGTCGGGTCGGGCGTCTTCAGCACACACGTCGGCCCGCTGATCCTGGGCGGCGCCCCGTCGACACACGTGGCGCGGGTGCAGTCGGTGCTCGTTCTGGTGCAGAGCCTGCCGCTGCTGATCACCATTAACACCCTGGGCGCCCTGAACGACCTCTTCAGCGCGAGCGTCGTCCTGGTGGTCTGCGCGGTGTTCCTGCTGGCCGCGGCCGCGCTCGGACTGCGCTCACCAGCCCTGCGTACGGCGATGGCAGCGTCCCCACCGAAGTGACCGCAGGCGATCCCCGCACCCCGGCCCGCTGGTCGTAGTCGGGGTCCTCCGGAGGGGATTCTCGTCCGGGGCAGTGACCGGGCCGACACCTGCCAGGGTGTAGGCGAGCGGGATGCCGGGTACCTCCCGCCCAGCCCCCGCACCCCTGCCCCAGGAGGACCCATGACCGTCGTACTCGCCGTTGTCTGCAGCGACGGGGTGGTGATCGGTGCGGACTCCCAGATCACCGACAGCAACCGCGGTCTGAGCTTCCCCGCCGATAAGCTGCACCCGCTGGGCGACTGCGCCGCCTGGGGTGGCAGCGGCGCGCGGGGAGTACTCAACGACCTGCGCCCTCTCCTCCAGGAATCGGCCACCGCCATCCTCGAAGCACCCGACATCGGCGACGAGTTGCAGGAGCGCGTCCTGCCCGTCTTCAAGAAGCACTACGAGAACTACATCCCGGATGTGCCCGGCGAGGGCGACGGCGGCGGGGTGTCGGCGTACCTGCTCGCGGCCGGCTACAGCCAGGGCGGGCCGTGGATCGTGGAGATCAACCCCAACGGGCTCATCGGCCGCTACGAGGACGTGGGCTTCCACGCCATCGGCTCCGGCGCGGCCATGGCCCAGCAGGCCGGCGCGCTGCTGTCCCACTTCCGGATGACCACGCGCCCCGTCGAGTACGGCGTGGTGGGCATGGTCCGGGTGCTGGAGGCGCTGGACAAGACCTCGCCGTCGGTCGGCGCACCGTTCAGCATCGCGTGCATCCGCGAGGAGGGCGCCCACCACCTCGACGAAAAGGAGATCGCCAAGGCGCAGAAGGACGTCCAGCGCTGGTGCGACCTCGAACAGGAAGCGCTCGACCGGCTCTTCGACTGACGCCGGCGGGTGCGCGGCGACGACCGGCACGGTGGCGGCCCGTCGGGGTTTCCACCGTGCCATGAGGGCGCGTTTCCGGCTCGTGCGGATCGCCGGCAGTCCGGTCCCTCAGGCGAGGCGCTGGACGCGTACCTCGGGTTGTGCGTTGCGGAGGTGTTCCTGCTTGTGCCGGTGGACCTGCTCCTCCCAGGCCCGCTGGTCATAGTGGGGGTCCGGCGGGATCCACCGGTGCGACCCGTCGCTGTAGTGGAACTTGACGTCATCGCGGCGCAGCACACTCACCGCACCCACCCGAGAAAGCGGTGATACAGCCGGCCCGCGGGGACGGCAGTCAGGTCCTGCGACGCGTCGACGAACTGCGCCGCCAGATAGATCGCCAAAGACGTCGGAGCCCGGTCGTACTCGGCCAGCAACTCCCGCCGCCGAGTCGCACACGGCCACGGCGCATTGCAACCCGCGCAACTCCACACCGGAACAACCGGACCATGCGCGGTCACCGCACACCCTCCAGAAACCGGCCCACCGTCATCCGCGCCTGCCGGCTGGTCGCCCACTCCACCTGCCAACACGGGTACGGCACCAACCGCGCCCACCACACCCGGCAACCCACACACAACCCGTCGAGACCCCGAAGATGTACGGCCAGAATCTCCTGCTCCTGGTCGTCGTTCACTGTGCCTCCTCCCCCGGCCAGTGGCCACGATTGATCGGAATGCGATGACGGGCCTGACAGGGAAGGTCTGTGCCGCAGCGGCAAATCCGCCGCCACCTCCGCCACGACCACACCGGCCGATGCCGCCGGGCGAGGGTCAAAGCGACGGCGATCAGGTACTCCTCGTACGAGACGCGCCTCATCGACCAGGCATCCGTCTCGGTGCCACCAGCTGTCGCGCCAGCGAAGGTGAAGCACTACCCCGCCTGGTGCCGCAGCTCAGCTCAACGCCGTCCACCTGTTTCTCCTTCTGGAGGGCGCGGTGGCGGTGTCTTGAAAATGCCGGCCACCGTCGCGCCGAACGAAGGGCGCGACTTCACGGCCGGAAAGTGCTTTTCCTACGAGCCATGCCCGAAATCAACAGTCGACGATCGGGCGGTTACGGTCGAGACTCGTGGTGTCCGCTATCTACGTGCGGACAACGCGCGGACACCAGCCTCAGCTTGTTCTACGAGGTTGACCGTGCGGGTGGCCTGTCCAAGGCAGAGGACCCGCTCATAGACGTCGAACGCCTCGCCGACATCTCCATCGTCCGCGAGCGCCGCCGCGAGACGCAGCAGGTAGGGGCCGGTCCACGCGGCACCGGATGACTCCCTTGGCAGACCGGCCAGTCCAAGACGCAGGTATTCGATCGCCTGCGCGTTGCGGCCGAGAAGTCGGTAGGCGAGTCCACTCTGCATCGCCAGATAGGCGGCAGAGTGAAAGTAGGTCCACGGCGGTTCCCGGTCCGGGGCCTGGCTGGCCGCCTCATTCAGTTCCGCGGCCTGATCGAGCAGGCCGGTGACCACGCTCGCCTCGCCGATCAGAGCATGACCCCGGGCCTGCTGCTGAATGGCTATCGCTCGCACTCCCGGGCTGGCCGGCTGTCGAGCCGCCGCTGAGGAAAGCCCGATCATCGGGTCTACCCGCCGCTCCGACCAGGCCAGATGACCACGCATACTGAGCGCCGTGGCAACCATGTCGACGTTGCCGGCTTCCGTAGCCCACTCCAGCGCAGTGCCGTACCACTGATTGGCCAGGCGCCGCCGGTCGCTGGCCGCAAACAGCCATCCACCGAACTGCGCCCACTGCGCGGCGAGGTCCGCCACCTGCGGCCGGAGCCCTCCCGCACTCTCGGCAACCAACGTGGTCACCAGGTCCAACTGGGTACGGATCGTCGGCAGCAACGGGGTGGAGCCGAGACTGTCTTCAAGCCGGCGATGGGCGGCGAGCAACTCACTCAAAGTGCGCAGCGTCGCGGGATCAATGCGACGGGGGTGTTGGGCAACGTAGGCCAACCGCTCCGGGTCGCCTGCCGCGGGTGACGGGTGCAGCATGCCGGACAAGAGACCGTTGGTTTCGAGCGCGTCATCGAGCCGACCGGCCAAGTCGACGGTCGGGTGGCGCCGCCCCGACTCCAGGTCGTGAAGGTGCCCCCGGCTGGAGAGCACGATCGGGGCGAGCTGCCGCAGTGACAGCCCCGCCGCCATGCGAAGCCTCCGCAGCTCAGCACCGAATCGACCATCCGAAACAGGCGGCATGGGGACACTCCTCCACGACAGGACCGGCAGCGGCTCGCCCACCCTGCGGCGAGGTGCAACTTCGGACCGTACACCCGACCACACCTCTACGTGATTTCACACAATCGCCCTGCCTCAAAATTCGGGCCAGCGGAAAGGGCAAATCCGGACCAGACTGCAACCGAGAGCCACACCGCCGAACAGAGGATGCCCATGTCACCGCCACGGTGCCATCCACGTAGGACATGTAGCGTCGCATTTGTGATCGACCCCAGCGCGGATCGGGCAGTCTTCCGGCAGCTCGCCGACCTACTGCGCAACCGGATCACGTCCGGCGACCTCGCGCCCGGCGCCCCGCTGCCAGCGTGACTCCTTCCTGACCGCTGCCGGTAGAGCTTCAACCGCTGCGCGAAGGTCAGCTTTGGCATATCCATGGCAGCCCTCCTCGTAGCGCGGGGTGCACCAAAGAGCCACCGACCGTGGCCGTCCAGAGAGTACGCACCGCACGTAACCCGGACAGCAACCGTGTGGGCACAGTCCCGGCAAAACACCCATGGGCAGAACACCCCGATGCATTTGACCGAGGAACCAGGCAGCAGGCGAGGCTCCGGCTCTCCCAACTCCTGCGCCACAACCCATCGCGCGGTCGGCAACTCGCCGCAGCAGCTCGGCTGTGGGCTGATAGGCGAGGAACATCTCCAGGGCTGGAACGCCGGCCGACCCCCTGACCAAGCTAGTGAACGCACGGTCGCAAATCGAACGATATACCGGTTCACTTTCCACACGCGAGGATCGTCGATAGGATCCGGCCGTGCCGCTGACTGTCTCCCTCCGCGAACTGACCAACAGTTACGTACGACTTCGCGACGTTGCCGGAACGGTCCCGGCGCCGGTGAGTCACCTCATACGCTTCTACTCTGTAGAGTGTGGGTTGAAGGCTTTGGCGCTTAAGGCTCGGAACGGACGTTCCACAGCCCAACAGCAGGAGCTGGTTACGCACGACCTGAGGCAGTTGGCAAAAAATCTCAAGCTGAGTGCCTCGGCCTATCAGGATCTTGTGAACTGCCGCCGTCCCGCCAAGGGAGGATTCAGCCATCCACCGGTCACCGCTCGGGAGCTGCACGAGGCATGGCGATACGGCGCCGAGCTTGATCCTGAGGACGAAAAGCAAACTGTGGCAGGCTTGTCAACGCTCGGACAACTCTGTGCTGAAAGGATCGGGCGTTGAACGATAGGCGTGACGTCCACCCACTCACCCACCCCGACCACCTCTTCACCTGGTTGGATGTCAACCAGTATTTCGCCGATCTCGCTCGCGACGGAGGCTGGCCCTCCTGGCTACAAGAGGTGGACGCGTACTGGGATAGTGCTCGCTTTGTCGTCGATCCGACGGTCTCGGTAGACGTGGTCTGGACCTGGCTGCGAAGCGCGCTCGGGCCGCTAACCATTGAGCCTCACCGTGGCGTACTTTTACTCGATGACACCAACCCGGACGGGCCCCAACGACCGCTCTCCATCGAGATTGAGGCCGTTGGAGAGGTTTTGCCAGCGGAGCGCCGGCCACGCTGGAGCGATCGCCGCGTGGTCTCTGAACTGGCCGAAGCCCTCCCCGCACCGCACCCGACTCTGCCACATGATGTTTCCATCGTCGCCTTTCATTCGTTCAAGGGCGGGGTCGGCCGCACCCTCCACTGCGTCGCCGCGGCTAGGCGTCTGGCCGAACTCGGCCGAAAGGTGCTGCTAGTCGACGCCGACCTCGAAGCGCCGGGAATCACCTGGATGGTGGCCGACTCGACACGCATTGACTTCGCTTATGAGGACTTCCTCGCATTGGCGCACGGTGCGACCGACGCAGAGTACGCCGAAGCCGTCAGTTTGGGCCGCAAGTTCCTGGCCAATCAGGAGTTCGACGGCATCGTGGTCATGCCTGCCCGACGCGGCCACCTGCGGGTCGGTCCCCCGCACATCGAACCGATAGACCTGCTCACCACTGATCGCGACCCATACGTACTCACAGAGGCCCTGGCCAAGCTCGGTTTCGCCATCGGTGCCGACGTGGTTCTCGTTGACCTGCGGGCAGGATCGAGCGAGCTAAGCGCTCCTTTGTTGCTCGACCCCCGGGTGCTACGAGTCTTCGTCACCACCATCAGCGACCAGTCGGTTCGGGGCACGCGTCAAATCCTGAACGAACTCGCACGCCGCGCTCCTGCCAATCGACCAGACGACCCGGACTGTGCGCTGCTGCTGACGCAGTTCCACGCAGCCGAGCACGGTGACCGCCTCTCTGACGTGGTGGCCGAACTCCGGGACGGCGCGCTCGAGGTCTCTGGTCGGTCCGCTGACCCAGACGACGGCGATCTCCCGGCGGCAGACGCGGCCATTCCGATCATGACGAGCCGCTTCGAGCCCGGCCTGCTGAACCTGCCAGCCACTTGGGACGAGGTGATGGCACTGATCGCTCGTTTGCGTCTGGCCGATGTCGTCGATCCCTTGGTCGAGGCGCTGCCTCCCGTGGCTGCGACGGTCCCCATGCCAGCCAAGATGGAACCGACGTCGGTCGAAGACAAGCGGCGAAACCTGGCCGACGTCGCCGATGCCATGATCTACGCCGAGGGCTCTGCGGAAACTGAGTTCCTCACTACCGATGCGCTACGCAATCTAGCCGAGGCACACCGGACGGAACTTCCAGTAGAGATCGTGATCGGCGGCAAGGGCGCAGGCAAGACGTTCACTTTCATGCAGGTGTGCCAACGCCCCGACTGGGCGTCCTTTATTAGGGACGCGGGGGTGCACAATGCGTCGCTGACCGTACCAACCGTGCCGGTCCTAGCCTCCACAAACCTGCACGACGAATCGGCCGAGTTAATCGATCGACGGCGGGCGACGGCTGCGCATGACCTGACCGGCCGGGATCCGGTAAGCCGGCAAGCAATCCGGGACCTAATCGAGGAGGCACTGGCCCGGGAACTGACCCAGGTGGGCTGGCGGCGGGTGTGGCTCACCTGTTTCGCCCTGTCGATAGGTCTGGAGGCTAGCCCTGAGGATGCCGAGGAGATACTGACGAACCTCGCTCGCACCCGGTCGGTCGTCTTCATACTTGACGGTTTGGAGGACCTTTTCCCATCGTTCGCGGAGAAGAGTCGCGAACAGGACGCGCTCCAGGCGCTTCTGGTGGGTTGTCCGGAGTGGCTACGTACCCTACGTGGCCGGCCGCTAGGGCTAGTGGTGTTCGTCCGGAGGGACCTGGCCTTGGCAGCCATCCGCCAGAACCCCGGACAGTTCGAGAAGCGATACGAGAAATACGCCCTACGGTGGAACACTGAAGAGGCGCTGCGACTGGCCGCGTGGGTGTGTCAGCGAGGCAAGAGCTTGCCCAACGTTTCCGGCGAGGACGTCCGAACCGCTGCGGAAGCCGAACTCTCCCGTCGAATGTCGGCCATCTGGGGCGAAAAGATGGGCAGCGCTAAGTCGAAGGAGGCCAGGTCGGAGGTGTGGTTCTTCGCCGCGCTCTCCGACTTCCGTGGCCAGATCCAGGCTCGGGACATCGTCGCGTTCCTCGCCGAGGCGGCCAAAGAATCGGCAGGGGCTGACTCACGCTGGGCAGATCGGGTTCTCGCTCCTACCGCCATGCGCAATGCCCTACCGAAATGCAGCGAGCAAAAAATCGAGGCAATCCGACTGGAAAACCCGCCTGTGCGAGACCTACTCGATCGGCTTAGGGATCTTGATGTAGCCCGAAAAAAGGTACCGTTTCGACTTGAGTCGGTCGACCTTAGCAATGAGGAGGCCCGACTGCTGGACACCAATGGCGTCGTGTTCCGGGAGGGCGACCAATACTGGATTCCGGAGATCTTCCGACACGGACTGGGCTTTTCGGTGCAGGGGCGACCGAGGGTCGTCGCTATGGCGAAGCTGGTACGACGTCGCAATGATGTCTCCGGTTGACCGGACGCCTCACCAGTGCAGCAGTTCCTAGCTTCAGAGGCACATCGCTTCGGCTGGCCAAAGTCGGAGCGTAACCGGTTTTCCTGCAGCAATAACAAGAGTGCATCAATGGGGGTCGCGTGTACACGATCGGCAGCCACAACGACAAGTACCACGTGACGGTAGAGCGATTTATTCACCGACCGGACGACGTGCGTCTTGAGCTATGGCGGCGCGACGAGGGTGGCAGTTGGTCCTCAAACACACAACGGTGGATTGAGCGTCCTGAAGGGGATGATACAGGGCAGGCGAGAGCCGAACGGGAGGCGCGGTCAATGATCCAGGCGGCTCTAGCCCAGTCTGCAGGTCCTCGTCGCCGAATTTAGTACCCGTCATGCCGCTCTGCACGGCTGATCCGGGTGGCGGATTTCGAGCCGGCGGCAAATGCGGTATTAGGACCGGGTGTTGGTTGCGCCAGCGACTGCAGCCGCCAATGGCGCCTGCAGATCACCAAGGGCTCAATCCACCGGCCCGTCACGGGCTCGACGCTCGTCGCCTTAGAGCTTCTCTTCGCTCATCTTGGGTCAGTTGTGCCCGGCGTACTCCGATGATCTTCCGAGATCACCGGCACCTCAGCCGGAATCCGCCACGGCGGCAGACCTTCGTGTTCGCACTCGATGATCAGACGAATCGGCTTGCCAAAGTATTCATCACGCCACCAGTCAGGGGTCCGGCTCTCACTCCAAGCCGGAAGTAGCGTCTCTTCTAGAGAGCACACGAGGTCCTCACCGACCGCCACCCCCTCAGGGAACGCAACTCGTCGGCCATACGGCTTCTCGACGTTCTCCACGTTGGTGTTGAACCGATAAGGCCCCCACACTTGGGCGGCAATTTGCTCCGCTGTAGGCCCGCCGGCCAGCAAAAAATTTTCACGGTTGGGCCGGTCATCGCGGATCGTGACGGTGACTCGGTTGAGGCGTTCGAGCGTGTACGGGCCGTCCAGACGAATTCGCAACTTCGCGCTCATGTTGTCCGCCCGCCTAGAACAGGTGAACTTGAACTGCGGCAGCAGGGAGGACCAACGCCGGTCGCGCTCGGAGTCTGACGCCACGCTGGCTGAGGCGCGTGCCGCTTCGCTGGCTGATCGCGCCGCCTTCCAGGCGAGGAAGCTGGCACCTGTTCCTGCAACCGCCGCGAATGTAGATATAGCTGCGAATACGGCGTTGTGGTCGATGTTCACTGCGGCAGTCTGCCGGTCAGAGTGGGCGCACGCGGGCCGCCGACCAGGTCAGGTTAGATTGGCTGTTCGGGTCGTTTTCCCCTACGTTCGAGCCTAGTCGATGCTGTGGCTACCAGGTAGGTGCATTTGGCGTCGGCCATGCCTGCCGACGGCCCTATCCCACCTGGGCAACGGCGACACTCTCACCCGCCTCGCCGCCAGCTTCGAGGTATCGGTGACCAACCGTGTGGCGCTCCTGCACGAGCCGTCGACCTGCTCGCTGAGGTCCTCCCACACCGGTGGCAGCCCAGCCGTCTCGCGCGGCCGGAGGGGTGCCGTATCTGCACCGGGGCCGCTCTGGCGCTCTGGCGCTCGCCGAGCACGCCGAGCACGCCGGTGCGGCCGTGCTGCCGGGTCGCTGCACTCGACACCGGCGCGCCGAACACCTCGCCTCAGCTACCGCACTTCGCTGTCGCAAGATCGAAAAAGGCCGTCTCCGACGAGCGGAAACGGCCTTTGCAATGGGTGGAGCTGAGGGGATTCGAACCCCTGACCCCCTCGATGCGAACGAGGTGCGCTACCGGACTGCGCCACAGCCCCCCGCCGGGTGAATCACCCGGCAGCGGTAGGCCCGCGAACCGCGGGCCGATCGGCGATCAGACTAACAGGTCCCGCGCCGCCCAAGCGAATCACCCCCGCGACGACCACGAACCGCCCAGCCGGCACGAAAGCAGCCGGAATCACGCGGTGTGCGACCCCGGCCCCGCCTCGTACGCCCGCCCTCGCAGCCCGCCACCGCGGCGCCGGTACGACACCGACCCACCTCCGTTGGCAGCCGCCGGCAGGTCGGCGGGCCGGTCCAGCCCCATCGCGGCCCGGCGTACCGATTCGCGCTGGGCGGCCAGCCGCCGCTGGGCCTCACGGCGCGCGGCGGCCCGGCGGGCCTGCTCACGGCGTACCTCGGCTTGGCGGGTGGCGAGCCAGGCGGCTTCGCGGGCTTCGGCGCGGCGGCGGCGCTGGTCGGCCAGGGCCATGTTGCGCAGCCGGAAGACGTACGCGACGAGCATGGTCATGGTGACGCCGACGCTGACCCAGAAGCCCGGTCCGGCGACGAGCACCCCGACCAGTTCGACGAGGTTCAGCAGCACCAGGGCGGCGAGGATGCGGCGCCGGCGGTAGACCGCGGCGCTGTGCCGGCGCTGCGGTGGGCGGCGTCGGGGGCGCGCAGACTTCGACACCGGGCGCAGCCGGGCCCGGCGACGGGCCGGTGGCGCGGAGATGGGGGTGGCCGCGCCGGCCGCTTCGGTCCGCAGGGTGATTGTGAGCGACCGGGGTGGATTGATCGGCTTTTTTCCGGGCACAGTACGACGGCGGCGGGGGCGTTGCAGCACCCGCGCCGTCGACTGCGCCCGCTCCGCGACCAACCGCTCGGTAGCGTCGTACCGGCGAACCAGTGCCGGCGCCAGTGCGAGCAGTCCGGCTGCGGCGAGGACGGCGAGGAGCACCGAGGTCGGCACCCTCACCCCTCCCATCACCGTGTTCGAAAAGCCGTCCGCCTGCCGCAGGGAGTTCGTCCGGAAGCTCTCCGGAGCGTGGATCCTGCAGCCGGCGCACGGCAGCCAGGCCTTACCGTTACCCGAGGTTACGGTGAGGGAACCAGCAAAACGGCACGGCGCGCCGCGATGACCCTCAGGTCAGATGCGTCACGTTGGACGGAGCGCGCTCCACAACCGCCGGTCAGCGCAGTGCGGCGCGGCGGTGCCAGCGGGCCAGCAGGCCGCCCTCGGCCTCGACGTCCTCGCTGGTGAGCGCGTATCCGATGTGGTCGCGCCAGCCGCCGTTGATGAACAGGTAGCGCTGGTGGTACGCCTCCTCGCGGAAGCCGAGCTTCTCCACCACCCGCCGCGACGGCATGTTCTCCGGCCGGATGTTGACCTCTATCCGATGCAGACCCGCCACCCGGAACGCGTGATCCACCGCCAGCGCCAGCGCCGTCGGCATCACCCCGTGCCCGGCGGCCCGCGCGTCCAGCCAGTAACCGGCGTACGCGGAGCAGAACGCCCGCCCGACGATGTTGCCCAGGTTGAGGTGCCCGACGTAGCGTTCCCGTCCCTGCTCCAGCAGGCAGACCGCGAACGGCATCGCCTCGCCCTTGCGGACGGCGCGGCGCTGCTCCCGGTGGACCTGCCGGAACACCGACGGGGTGTTGCACTCCCGCCACGAACCGGGCGGGGTCGGCTCCCACGGGGCCAGCCACGACTCGTTGGCGATCCGCACCTCGGTCCAGTCGTACGCGTCGGAGCGCTTGTACGGCCGCAGCCGCACCACCCCGTCGGTCAGCACCACCGGCCAGCCCAGGGAGTTCACCGGCGCCGGTCCAGCAGCAGCACGTCCACGGTCGAGCCGGCGGCGGCGGTGGTGACCCGCTCCCCCAGCACCAGCAGCCCGTTCGCCTCGGCCAGCCCGGAGAGGGTGAAGGGCCCGCCGCGCAGCGGCTGGACGGTGTAGCCGCCGCCACGCCGTTCGGCGACGTGCGCCGGGCGGAACTCGCGCAGCCCCGCCGGGGAGGTGATCGTCTCCAGCAGGTGCGCGCGCACGCTGGGACGGAACGGCTCGGCGCCGGCGAGCAGCTGGATCACGGGCCGGGCGAGCACCTCGAAGCCGATCAGCGCCGCGCCCGGGTCACCCGGCAGGCAGACCACGGGCACCTCCTCAGCGCCGACCGTACCGAAGCCCAGCGTCGCGCCGGGATAGAGCGCGACGTCGGTGAATGTTACCGGACCGGCGCGGTTGCCCTCGCGGCGTGACAGGATGCGCCGCACCATGTCGCCGGGGCCGGTGCCGGTGCCGCCGGTGGTGAGGATCAGGTCGGCGCGCAACGTCTGATCCTCGAGGAGCCCCCGCAGCCCCTCGGGGTCGTCGTCGCAGATGCCGATCCGGTACGCCAGCGCCCCCACCTCGGCCGCCGCCGCGGTGAGGGCGTGGGAGTTGGCGTCGACCACCTGGCCGGGCTGGCTGCCCCGGCCCACGTCGACCAGCTCGTCGCCGGTGGCGACGACGACCACCCGCGGGCAGGCGCGCACCGCGACGTGCCCGATGCCGGTGGCGGCGAGCACCGCCACCAACGCCGGGGAGACGTACGTGCCGGCCGGGGCCAGGAGCGTGCCGACGGGCAGTTCCTCGCCGGCGCGGCGTACGCCGTACCCGCGCTTGGGCACCTGGAAGATCTCCACGGCGGCCATGCCCTGGTCGGTCCACTCCACCGGCACCACCACGTCGGCGCCGAGCGGCAGCGGCGCCCCGGCCGCCACGGAGAAGCAGCTACCGGGGGTCAGCCGCACCGGCCGCCAGCTGGAGGCGCCCAGGTCACCGACGACGTTGAGCCGCACGCCGCGGCCGGAGCCGCCGGGGCGGCCGGTGGTCAGGTCCTCCCAGCGGGCCGCGTAGCCGTCGACGGCGGCCTGGTCGAACGCCGGGAAGGCGTGCGGCGCCACCACGTCCTCGGCGAGGACATTGCCGTACGCCTGGGTCAGGTCCAGGTCGAGCGGGGGCAGCGCGCGCAACCTGCGCAGCACGTTGCCGATGTAGTCGGCGAGCGGCGTGAGCTCGTTGGCGGCCGCCTCCGCGTCGGCCGTCGCTGTCATCTATTGGGCCCCACCGGGCGAGTCGGACGCGACGAACTCCGCCAGCCAGGCACGGAACTCGGCGCCCAGGTCGTCCCGCTCGGCGGCGATCTGCACCACGGTCTGCAGGTAGCCCAGCGGCATGCCGGTGTCGTAGCGGGTGCCGCGGTAGACGATCGCGTGGACCGGCACGCCCTCGGCGCGCAGCAGCTCCATCGCATCGGTCAGCTGGATCTCGCCACCGGCGCCCGGTTCGGTCCGCGCGATCGCCTCGAAGATCCGGCCCGGCAGGACGTAACGGCCGAGGACCGCCAGGTTGCTCGGGGCTTCCTCGGGCGCGGGCTTCTCGACCAGGCCGGTCACCTCGACCACGTCGCCGAGGTCGGCGAACTCGCCGTCGGTCGGCGCGACCGAGGCGATGCCGTAACGCTTGGTCTCCGCCGGCGGCACCTCGAAGAAGGCGAGAACCACCCCGCCGGTACGCGCCTGCAGCTCCAGCATCGCCGGCAGCAGCGGCTCACTGGGCTTGACGAACTCGTCGCCGAGCAGCACCGCGAAGGGCTCGTCGCCCACATGCGACTGCGCGCAGCCCACGGCGTGCCCCAGTCCGAGCTGCTCGTGCTGGCGGCAGGTGAAGATGTCGGCGAGTTCGCTCGGCCCGCGGACGGCGGCGAGCCGCGCGTCGTCGCCCTTCTCCTCCAGCCGCGCCTCCAGGTCGGGGCGGCGGTCGAAGTGGTCGACCATCGAGGTCTTGCCCCGGCCGGTGATCAGCAGGACGTCGCGGATTCCCGCGGCGGTGGCCTCCTCGACGATGTACTGGAGCACCGGGCGGTCCACGACCGGCAGCAACTCCTTCGGCACCGCCTTTGTGGCCGGCAGGAATCGGGTCGCCAGACCTGCGGCCGGGATGACCGCCTTGACCGCCCGCGTCGACCCGGTGGTGGCTCCGGCGTGCACTGTCACTTCAGTCTCTGGTTGATCCGACATGTCGCGAGACTATCCGCCACGGCCGGATCGCGGCGGTCGTGGGACCGAAGACGCGCCACTCGAGGTGGCGGCCGTCTCCTCCACGGCGCGCGGCGCCACCGGCTCCGGCCTGCCGGTCCCCGGGCCCGCCGGCGCCGTCGGCGGCACCGGCCCGTCGGCGCGCGGCGCCCGCACCGCCATCCGGTACGTGTCCCGCCCGGCGGACTTGGCGGCGTAGAGCGCGTCGTCGGCGGCGTCGAGGACCTCCTGGCCGGTGCCGGCGTGGTCGGGGAAGACGGCGATGCCGATCGAGACGGTCACCGCGATCAGCGCCGGGCCGGCCGGGGTGACCCCGCCGACGCTGTGCGGCTGCACCGGGATCGGCGTGTCGCGGATCGCTGCGCCCAGCCGTTCGGCGACGACGGCCGCGCCGGGGGCGTCGGTCTCGGGCAGCAGCACCACGAACTCCTCACCGCCCTGCCGGAACGCCAGGTCCACCTCGCGGATCTCGCCGCGGACCCGGCCGGCGAAGGCCGCCAGCACCACGTCGCCGGCGGCGTGCCCGTACGTGTCGTTGACCTCCTTGAAACGGTCGAGGTCGAGCACCAGGACGCTGAGCATCCGGCCGAAGCGGCTGGCCCGCTCCACCTCCCGGTGCAGCGACTCCTTCAGGTAGCGGTAGTTCCAGAGCCCGGTCAGCGGGTCGGTCAGCGACAGCCGCTGCACCTCCTCGTGCACCCGGACGTTCTCCACCGCCACGGCGGCGTGCCCGGCGAAGGTGCCCAGCGTGTGCAGGTCCTCGTCGGCGAACTCGTCGGAGCCGAGCCGGTCGTAGAGGACCAGCACCCCGAGCACCGTCGGCTTCGGCGCCAACGCGCCGGAGGCGCTGCGCGGCGCGGGCGCGACGAACCCGGTCGCCACCCCCGGCGCGGTGAAGGGCACCGCCACGTACGTCTCGCAGGCCGGTTCCTGGCGCGACAACGGCCGGTCCGGGCCGACCCGGCCGCGCCGGGGTTCGCCGGTGGCCGCGACCCGGCCGATCACGCCGACACCGATCGGCACCCGGATGGCGCGCGGGTCCCGCAGGGACGCCTGCGCTTCGGTGGGGTCCGCCGGATGCGGCCAGCGCCCCTGCAACCCTTCGCCGCACTGGCCGACGAGGGTGCCGCTGCCGGGGTCGACCAGCAGCACCAGGCCGGCCTGCGCGCCGGTGGCGGCGAGCGCGCTGCGCAGGATCACCCGCAGGATGCCGGGCAGGTCGTGGGTGCTGGCGAGCATGTCGCCCAGGACCGCCAGATGGCCGCGCAGCTGGTCGCGGCTGCCGGTCAGCGCCTGCACGTACGACTGGGTTTCCCGGGTCATCCGGTTGAAGGTCGCCGCCAGCCGCCCGATCTCGTCGCCACTGGAGACCGGGACCCGCGCGGTCAGGTCGCCCTGGGCGACGAGCTCCACCGCGTACGCCAGGTCGTCGAGGGGCCGGGTGGTGGAGCGGGCGAGCGCCCGGGCGGCGAGGACCGCCAGCAGGGCGGCGAGCAGCACCGCGCCGATGAGCACCGCGGAACGGCCCTGGGCGGCGTCGCCGGGCACGGAGAGCACCAGCGGCAGCGGCTGCTCGGCGTCGGGGCCGACCCGCCGTACGTAGCGGCCGTTGCCGGCCTCGGCGATGCCGTCGCCGCGCAGCCCGGCGGCGGTGGCGAGGACCTCGTCGCGGCCGTCGTCCGCCTCGGTGGTCTGGGCGGCGGTCGGCGGTCCGGCGGTGTCGGTGAGCAGGGTGACCGCGGCGCCGGTGACTCCGGAGAGGCGGGCGACGAAGCCGGGGTCGACCGGCTGGAGCGCGATGACGGACCCGGTCACCGTCCCGGTGCCGTCCCGCAGCTCGACGCGGACCCCGAGCGCCTGCGCGCCGCCGGTGGCCGGGCCGGTCGCGGCGCAGTCCAGCCACTGCGGCACGGGCTGCTCGGGGCTGGTGAGGACGGGCCGGCCGGCCGGGTCGGTGATGGCGATCGCGGCAGCGACCCCGCGGCCGACGAGCTGCCGGACGGCGGCGGCCCGGTGCGCCGGGTCGGCGGTGACCGCGATCGTGTCGGCCGCCCCGTGCAGCTGACGGCAGAGCGCCCCCACCGATGTCCGCGCGGCGTTGGCGGCGAGTTCCAGGCGCTCCACCGCACGCTGGTGCCCGACCTGCGACATGGTCCCGGCGACGAAGAAGGCGCCGAGCAGCACCGGGCCGAGCACCACCGCGAGGAAGGCGGCGGTCAGTCGCCCGCGCAGCGTCACACTTCCCCCCGGAGGTTCCGCGTCGAATGCTTGGATGCTGACACAGCCCGACGCGATCCCCGCGTTACCGGAGAAGGTGTTGCGTGATGGATTTTTCGGACGCGGCGCAGGCGGACCGGCTCACCAAGCGTGACCTTCGCGCGGAACTGCTCGCGCGCCGTCGGCGGCTGACCCCGGCGGAGCGGGAACGGGCCGCCGCCCGGGTCCAGGCCACACTGACGGCGCTGCTGACCCGGCTGCGGCCGGCGCGGATCAGCGCGTACGTGCCGGTGGGCAGCGAACCGGGCGGGCCGTCGCTGCCGGCGGTGCTCGCCGCGGCGGCACCCTCGGCGCAACTGCTCCTGCCGGTGCTCTGCGACGACCTGGACCTGGACTGGGCCGTGTACGACGGCGCGCAACCCCTGGTGGCGGCCGGTCGGGGGCTGCGCGAGCCGCCGGGGCCGAGGCTCGGGCGCACGGCGGTGGCCGACGCCGAGCTGGTGATCGTGCCGGCGCTGGCGGTGGACCGGCGGGGCCTGCGGCTGGGTCGCGGGGGCGGCTCCTACGACCGGGCGCTGGCGCGGGTCGGCGCCGGCACGTGTGTGGTGGCGCTGCTGCACGACGGCGAGCTGCTGCCGCGGGTGCCGGCCGAACCGCACGACCGGCCGGTGCGGGCGGCGGTCACCCCGGGCGACGGGCTCGTGCCGTTTCCGGCATGATGCGCCTGTTGGGACAATCCGGGCAGCGGCGTGACGGGTGTCGCGTGCCCGTCGGCTGGACGAATCGCGCCCTCATGCCGCACCATTGGCACTCGAATGCGTCGAGTGCCAATACGGCCCGCCCATCGGAGGAGATCGTGCCTACCTACCAGTACGCCTGCACCGAGTGCGGAAACCAGCTCGAGGCGGTGCAGTCGTTCGCCGACGACCCGCTGACCGAGTGCCCGGCGTGCCAGGGTCGGCTCCGCAAGGTCTTCAACTCGGTCGGCATCGTCTTCAAGGGCTCCGGCTTCTATCGCACGGACTCCCGCAACGGTGGCAAGGAATCCTCCCCGCCGAGCACCGTCGCCAAGGGCGACTCCGCCAAGGGCGACTCGGCCAAGGGCGACTCGGCCAAGTCCGACTCCGGCAAGTCCGGCTCCGCCGGCTCCTCGAGCAGCAGCGACTCCGGCTCCTCCGCCGGCAGCACCTCGACCGCCAAGCCGGCCGCCTCCGCCGCCTGACGGCAGTCGTCGCCTCACAGCCTGCGCGGTCTGAACGGCCGTGCCCGCCTGACAACCTTGCGTCGACTGACGGTCTGCGCGGCCGCCCGTCTTACGGCCGTCGCCGCGCGGGCTGGTTGTCCACAGCCTGAGGGTTGTCCACAGGGCCGCCGGTCGTTGCCTGCCTCCGCCCGGAGGCCGCGCCTAGTCTCCTGCCGATCGCCCGCGCCACCCGGCGCGGCGAGGCGAGGGAGGCGCGATGCGGACCCGGGCACGGCAACGAGCGGCCGCGGAAGAGGATCTGCGGCCGGCCCGGTGGCCACCCCACTGGCTGCGCCGGGCGACCATGCTGCGCCTCGCCGCGGTCGGGGCCCTGCTCGCGGTCGCCGCCGCGATCCTCTGGTCCGCCGAACCGGTCAGCCCCTGCGCGCCGGTCACCGCCTCCACCGACGGCCCGTCGCCATCGGTGTCGCCGTCGGCAACCCTGACGCTGCCGGCCGGCACGGTCGGCGTGCCGGTCCGCCTCGCCGACCCCGCCGCGCTCACCGCCGTACGCCCGGGTGCCCGGGTCGATCTGCTGGCCGTGCCACCGGCGGGCGTACAGAAGCCCGGCGGAGAGCCGCTGCTGCTCGCCGGCCGGGCCCTGGTGCTGGACGTGCTCACCGGCGACGCCGGCGAGATCGGCTCCGCGCTCTATCTGGCCCTGAAACCGGCCCAGGCGCAGGCGACGATCGCCCAGCCCGAGGGGAGCCGCTTCGCGATCGTCGTACGCGAATGAGCGCGGACGACCAGCCCCAGCGCGGGCGATGGCGATGGCGATGGCGATGGCGATGGCGCGAGTGATGCACCCCCGCCGGTGGCGAGTGATCCACCCTTGCCGGTGATCAGCCCAGCGGGCGGATCAGCCCCAGTGTGGGGGGCGGTCGGCGAGGAGACGGTCGTCGTTGCTGTCGGCGTACTCGCCCCAGCCACGGTCGGTGTCGTCGGCGGTCTGGTCGGGGATGACCGCCACCTCGTCGACGAGTTCAACGGTGCGGTCGTCGTCGGTACGTTCCGACGGCTGCTCAAGCCTGCTCACGACCGACAAGCCTACCCGGGTGTTGGTAGCGTCAGACGGCGTGACGACCCCCCGTGATCTGTCCGCCGACGACACCCCCTGGCGCCGCCCCGACGGCCCGGACGACGCCGGCCCGGGCTCCGGCATCGGTGGCGGCGGCATCGGTGGTGGTGAGGGCTCTGGTGGTGGTGAGGGCTCGGGCTCCGGCGGGCGCAGTGACGCGGGCGAACACGGCGGCCCTGCCAGGGCGAGTCAACCCTCTGCTCTTCGCGACGGGTCCCGGGTCCACGCCCGGCACGAAGAGGCGTTCTGGGCGCGGCCGCCCGCGGCCCCCGGGCCTGGCACCAACGGGCGCGGCGGCACCGCCGTGAGCTCTCACGGTGGCACCGGCTTCGGCTCGTGCGGGCTCGGTGACCCGCCGGCCACCCCACCGGCTGCCGGTTACGCCGGACCGCCGCGGAACCTGCGTCCGCCGCCCGGCTGGCGGCCGCCGCTGCACCTGCGCGCCCAGCCGCCCCGGCCGCTGCCACCCCAGGACGCCGCCGCGCTGGACGAGGCCGAGCAGGACGCCCGGACCGTCACCTACGGCGTCGGGATGCTCGCCGGGGCCATCTGCATGGTGCTGATGTTCCTGCTCTGCGCCCGGATCATCTTCTGAGACGGACGCCCCGCCCCCGCGACGACAGCGCCCGCCTGCCGGGTCAGAGCACTCCCCGCCAGACCGCCTGGGCGCCGCTGTCACCGGTCAGGAAGACGTAGTAGACGGTGACCGCGCCGAGCACCGCCACCACCAGCGCCGCGAGCGGGGTGAACCAGCCCGGCAGGCGCACACCCCGGAGCCGACCACTGGCCAGGACCAGCACCACCGCCATGACCAGCGCGAGCGCCAACGCCAGCCAGAAGGTCGTGTCGCCCTGATCGGCGTGCCGGCTCACCTCGTTGAGGATCTCCGGCGGGTAGCCGCTGTCGATCAGCACCCGTTCCAGTTCCTCGCCGGAGAGCTTCGCGATCAGGGCGCTGACCGGGGCGACGACCGCCAGGATCGCCACCGCCCAGCCGGTACGCGTACGCCACCGCGGCACCGCGGTGTAGACAACGGCCAGCAACGCCAGCAGCGGCACGAAGACCACCGCGGCGTGCACCATCAGCGGGTGGGCCGGCAGGCCGAGCAACTCGCGGAACAATCCACACCTCCACCAGGTCGATCACTTCAGCGGCGGCCAGCGTACGGGCCGTACCTGAAAGCCCGCGGTGAATGCCGTGCGCAGCGGCGCGTGGCACTCTTGGGCAATGGACGAGGATCTCGGTCTGTTCGGCCCCGGCTCGGTCACCTGGAAACTGCACGGCGAACCCATCCTGCTGCTCGCCGGGCTCCGCTCGCTCTACCTGCAGGCGCTGCACCCCCGGGCGATGGCGGGCGTGGCGCAGAACAGCAGCTACCAGCAGGACCCGTGGGGGCGGCTGGCGCGCACCAGCGACTACGTGGCAACCGTCATCTACGGCACCACCGGGCAGGCGCAGACCGCCGGGCGGCGCCTGCGTCAGATGCACGCCCGCATGCGCGCCCGAGACCCCTTCACCGGTACGGAGTTCCGCATCGACTCCCCGGAGCTGCTGCGCTGGGTGCACGTCACCGAGGTCGAGTCGTTCCTGACCACCGTCACGCGGGCCGGCAAGCGGCTCACCCCGGCGGAGATCGACGGCTACTACGCCGAGCAGCGCCGGGCCGCCGCCCTGGTCGGGCTCGACCCGCAGACCGTCCCGGGCAGCGCCGCCGAAATCGCCGACTACTACGCGCAGATCCGTCCCGAGCTGCGGATGACCCCCGACGCGGCACGGACCGCGTTCTTCCTGACCGCGCCGCCGGCGCCCGGCAAGCTGAACGCGCCGCTGCGCTGGAGCCTGAACCTCGGCCCGGCGCGCTGGGCGTACCTCGGCGTCGCCTCGACCGCGTACGCCCTGCTGCCGTCGTGGGCGCAGCGCCTCTACGGCACGCTCGGCCTGCCGACCACGGCGCTCTACGGCGACCTGAACGCGCGCATGCTGCGACTGGCGCTGCGCGCGATCCCGCACAGTCTGATCGCCGGTGATGTCTACCGGTCGGCGATGGAACGCGCCGCCCGGCACACCGCCGCCGGGGAGAAGCCCGCGCAAGAGGAACCGGCACGAGAGACGCGGCCGCAGGCCAAGCTGACGGCGGAGACGATCGCGGTCTGAGCGGTGGCGGCTCAGGCCGCCGCGGCCCGCTCCACGGCCGCCCACGGGTCCTGCCCGGGGACACCGGACCCCTCCGGGCAGTTGCGCCGGTAGTCGCACCAGCCGCAGCGGTTGCTCGGGGTGGCCGGGAAAGCCGCGTCCGGCGCGACGCCGTCGGCGAGTTCCCGTTCGGCGGCGACGATGTCGCGGGCGGTCTGCTCGGCCCGGGTCACCTGCCGCTGCAGCGACTCGGGGGTGTGCTCGTGGGCGGCGACCGTGCCGGTCGGCAGGTGGTGCAGCTCCACCCGCCGGCAGGGACGGCGGAAGACCCGCTCGGCGGCGTAGGCGTAGAGCGCCAGCGCCTGCGAGCCGCGCGCGTCGTCGGCGTCCAGGCCGCTGCGCCCGGTCTTGTAGTCGACGATCACCAGCTCCGGCCCGTTCTCACCGGGCCGGGAGTCGATCCGGTCGGCCCGGCCGTTGAAGGCCAGCACCCCGGTCTTGACCGCGACGACACGCTCCACGCCGATCGGCTCGGCCGCCGGGTCCAGCTCCGCCAGGTAGGACTCCAGCCAGCTCAGCGCCCGGTCGAAAGCTGCCCGCTCCTGCGCGTCGTCGCGGTAGCCCTCGGTGACCCAGCTCCCCTTGAGCAGGCCGACGACGGCCTCCGGACGGCGGCGCTGCGGCGGCAGGGCATACCAGGCGCGCAGCGCGTTGTGCACGCTGGAACCGAGCGAGTTGTGTGCCCACGGCGGGCCCTTCGGCGGGGCCGGCCGATCGAGGTAGGAGTAGCGGTAGCGGCGCGGGCAGTCGGCGTACGTGCCGAGCTTGCTGGGGGTGCAGACGAAGAGCCGCTCCGGCATCCCGTCGAAACCGAGCTGCTCCGGCGCGGCCGCCCGCGACTGCCCGCCCGCACGCGCTCGCCCGCCTGTGTGCGGCTGGCCACCCGTGCGCGGTTGTGGTGCGGCGGCCCGGCGCGCTGGGCCCGGCTCCCTCTCCCCGTCCATGCCCGTGATACTGCCACCCGGCCCCGACATTCCCGACTCAGACCGGGTTCAGGTACGCGGTGACGAAGGCGGCGATGGCGTCGGCGATGAGCTGGACCGCGATCGCGGCCAGCAGCAGGCCGGCGATGCGGGTGAGCACCTCGATGCCGCCCGGCCGCAGGATCTTGACGATGCCGCCGGAGAAGCGCAGCACCAGCCAGACCGAGAGCATCACCGCGAGCAGCGCGGCGGCGATGGTGAGATAGTCGGCCGTGCCGTCGGCCCGCTGCACGAAGAGCATGATCGCCACGATCGCGCCGGGACCGGCCAGCAACGGGGTGCCCAGCGGCACCAGCGCGATGTTGGAGGTCGCCTGCTGGTTCGGGTCGTCGGTCTTGCCGGTCATCAGCTCCAGCGCCACCAGGATCAGCAGCAGCCCGCCGGCGGCCTGCAGCGCCGGCAGGTCGACGTGCAGGTAGTTCAGGATCGTCTGCCCCGCGACCGCGAAGAGCACGATCACCCCGAGCGCGAGCGCCACCGCCTGCCAGGCCGCCCGGTTCCGTTCCCGGGCGGAGAACGATCCGGTCAACGCGAGGAAGATCGGCATCATGCCCGGGGGGTCGGTGATGACGATCAACGTCACGAAGGCCTCGACAAACAGTTTCATGTCCACGTGATCAACGGTAGTCACGCCATCTGCCGCGTCTAACGGGTTCGGCCCGAAGCGACCGGCGTCACCCCCCGACGACCGGCGTCACCCCCCCGCGCCGCGGCGACGATCCGCTCGTACGCCTTGAGGCTGGTGGTGTGCGCGCCGAGTCGTACCGTCTTGTGGGTGCCGTGGAAGTCCGACGAACCGGTCACCACCAGGCCCAGCCGGTCGGCCAGGGACCGCACGTGTTCCCGCTCGGCGGGCGAGTGGTCCTCGTGGTCGGCCTCCACCCCCACCAGGCCCACCTCGGCCAGCTCGACGATCAACGAGTCGGGGACGACCGGCCCCCGGCGGGTGGCCTTCGGGTGGGCGAAGACCGGTACGCCCCCGGCGGCCCGCACCAGCTCGACGGCGCGGAAGACGTCAATGTCCTCCTTCGGCAGCCGGTAGCGCTCGCCGAGCCAGCGCGCCTCGAACGCCTCGGTGGTACTGGTCACCAGCCCGGCCCGGATGAGCGCGGCGGCGATGTGCGGCCGGCCGACAGTGCCGCCGGCCGCACTGGCGAGGATCTCGGCCCACTCCACGGCGATGCCATCGGCGCGCAGCAGCTCCACGATCCGCTCACCGCGCAGCTCCCGCGACGCCCGCACCCGCGCCAGCTCCGCGCACAACGCCGGGTCCGCCGGGTCGAAGAGGTACGCCAGCAGGTGCAGTGAGATCGGCCGGCCGCCGTCGGACCAGCGGCAGGAGAGCTCCGCGCCGCGTACCAGGGTCAGGCCCGGTGGCAACGCCCGCAGCGCCGGCTCCCAGCCGTCGGTGGTGTCGTGGTCGGTGATCGCGACCACGTCCAGCCCGGCGTCGGCTGCGGCCCGGACCAGCTCGGCCGGGGTGCAGGTGCCGTCGCTGGCGGTGGAGTGCGCGTGCAGGTCGATGCGCGGGCCGGCGCCGCCGGCACCCGCCGGGGAGTACGTGTCGGGGGGCATCACCCGACGCTAGCTGCTCACGCCCCGTCGTCGCTCTTGGCCTCGTCGGCTTCCTTGCCCAGCCGGGCCTCGACGGCCTGCGGCTCGTACATTTCTTCGACGACGCGCAGGTAGAGCTCGTTCGGATTGGGGAGATTCTTGACCTCCCGCAGCGCCTGCTCCTGGCCGGCGGACTCCAGCACGAAGGTGCCGTAGTTTAGTGCCCGGCCGGTCGGCGACTGCTCGTACTTCATGTCGGTGACGCGGGTCAGCGGCATCATCGCGACCTTGCGGGTGATGATGCCGTTGACCACCATCACCCGTTTGTTCGTCAGGATGAAGCGGTCGTACCACCAGTCGGCGATCTTCCAGGCCACCCAGCCCATGATCCCGAACCAGAGCAGGACCGCGGCGGTGGTGAGCGCCCCGCTGTCGCGGCCGGCCAGGAACCCGGAGAGGTAGCCGAGCACGAAGGTGGCGATCACCCCGACCAGGATCGGGGTGGTCAGGTGGATCCAGTGCCGCTTCCACTCCCCGCGATAGCGCTCGGTCGGAAAGAGATAGCGGGCGACGAGCGTGCTCGGCTCGTCCTCCAGCGGCAGAACCCGGCGGGTCGCCAGCGGGGTGCCCGCCTCGGCCCGCAGGCCGGCGAGCTCCTCTTCGGAGATGAAGTCGGTTTGCTGGTCGTAGACCCAGGTGGTGCGCTCGACCGGCTCGTCGGGGTAGCCATCGCCGCCGCCGGCGGTCGGATAGCCGCTACTGTCGCGTCCGTACGGCGAGCTTGGATCGTCGCCGCCGCCCTGACCGGGTCGGTCACGGGCGATGGGCTCGGTGTCGCGTTCCCGGCGGCGACCTTCGTCGTCGCTGGGCTCCGGCGGCTCGGGCGGATATCCCATCGGTCCGGTCAGGCGACGAGATTGGTGAAGAAGTCACCGAATCCCACGGCGACGTCCATGATGCCGCCGCCGAGGGACTTGAAGACGTCCGCCGCGGAGTTGGGGTTGTAGGCGATGAAGAAGATCAGAAAGGCGAGTCCCAGCCACGTGAGGACCTTCTTGACCATCGGGGTCCTCCTCTCCGCGCGGCGCCGGTGGTGTCACCGCAGCGCCTGAACCTACTGACGACATCTTCCAGTATGAATGCCGAGCGGCGAAATCCGCTATTCCGTCCGGCATTTGCAGCCTTCTGGAGGATCGGACGTCTCGCTCCACATCCGAGCACGGGCAGCTCCGCCCGGCGAACACCCGCTGGTGTCCGATCGCGAGGAGCAACCGCGCGCTCGCTGAGAGGCTATCTCATGCGGCCCCAAACCCCGAGTGTCTTGCGTGTCGCATCCGGGCCCACGGCGATGGCGTTGGCCACAGTGGACAGCGACCGGCACGGCGGCCGGCGCCTCCGGGTCAAGGCGGCCCGCACTGCCACCGGCGCCGCGGCCGGCGAGACGGCGGGCAGCGGCCCCCTGGATCACTGCGCGGGCGGCGGGCCGGCGTGTTCCCGGATCCAGGCGTGCATGGCGATCCCGCTGGCGACACCGGCGTTGATCGATCGGGTCGAGCCGTACTGGGCGATCGAGAAGAGCTGATCGCAGGCCGCCCGTGCCGCGTCGGAGAGCCCCGGGCCCTCCTGGCCGAAGAGCAGCACACAGCGCCGGGGCAGCACCGTCGTCTCCATCGGCCGCGAGCCGGGCAGGTTGTCGATCCCGACGATCGGCAGCTCCTCCCGCTGGGCCCAGGCGACGAAGTCGGCGATCGTCTCGTGATGGCGTACGTGCTGGTAGCGGTCGGTCACCATCGCGCCGCGCCGGTTCCAGCGGCGGCGGCCGACGATGTGCACCTCGGCGGCGAGGAAGGCGTTGGCGTTGCGCACCACCGTGCCGATGTTGAAGTCGTGCTGCCAGTTCTCGATCGCGACGTGGAAGCCGTGCCGGCGGTGGTCCAGGTCGGCGACCACCGCCTCCCGCCGCCAGTAGCGGTACCGGTCCACCACGTTGCGCCGGTCGCCGTTGGCGAGCAGCTCCGGGTCGTAGCGGGGATCCGTCGGCGGCTCGCCCGGCCACGGCCCGACACCCACGTCCAGCTGCTCATCCGTCACGTTCTGCAGAGGGTACGGCCCGCGCCGACGGCTACGGGCAGAGCCCCAGGGCCGCACCGAGCTGCGCCAGGAAACGCTGATCGTCCGGGTCGGCCCCGCCGTCGGCCGCCTCCGGCCGCGCCGCCCGGCAGACCCGCGCAGCCACCGACTGGACCCACTGCCGGTACGCCGCCGAATCTGCCGGATCGGCCCGACCCGTCAGCACCTCGACCGCACGAGCACACTCGGCGAACACCTTGTCGACCGTGTTGACCTGCGCGTACGTCTCCGATGCGACCTCGGCCTCGGCGTAGACGGCGGCGACGACGGCGCGGACCAGGTCACTGTCGGAGGCGCGACCGGCGGCGATGCCCTCCAGGCCGGCCAGGCCCGGCGCGACCGGCTCGGCGACCCGGCGTGTCGCGCTGACCACCATGACCCTTCCGGGCAGGCGGGCGAGCAGCCGCCACTCGGCGGCCGAATAGAGCGCCGTACCGAGCGAGGTGCCACGACGACCGGGGCGTTCGGGCCCACCGGCAGCGGAGTGACTCATCGGTACCTCCGGCGTCAGCATATGACGAAAGGTGGCAAAACGAACCGCCCCCGCCGGAATGGACGGGGGCGGTTCACCGCTCGTACGGTCGACCGCACGCGGTCCAGGTCAGCGCGGGTCGGCTTCGCGGCCCGGCTGCGCGGGTCGGGTCAGCACGGCCCGGGCCAGCGCGGGTGCGGTCAGCGCGGGTGCGGTCAGCGCGGGTCGGGGAAGCTCGGACGCTCGGGGTCGACGCCCTCGGGGGCGTTGGCGACGGCGTACTCCTTCTTGGGGACCATCACCTTGCGGCGGAAGACGCAGACCAGCGTGCCGTCCTGGTTGTAACCGCGGGTCTCCACGGCCACGACGCCCCGGTCGGGCTTCGAGGCGGACTCGCGCTTGTCCAGCACGGTCGTCTCGCCGTAGATGGTGTCGCCGTGGAAGGTCGGGTGCACGTGGCGCAGCGACTCGATCTCCAGGTTGGCGATGGCCTTGCCGCTGACGTCCGGCACGGACATCCCCAGCAGGATCGAGTAGATGTAGTTGCCGACCACCACGTTCTTCTTGAACTGCGTGTTCGTCTCGGCGTAGTGCGAGTCGATGTGCAGCGGGTGGTGGTTCATGGTGAGCAGGCAGAAGAGGTGGTCGTCGTACTCGGTGACGGTCTTGCCCGGCCAGTGCCGGTAGACCGCGCCGACCTCGAACTCCTCGTAGTAGCGACCGAACTGCATCGTTGTGCCCTTCGACAGACGGCGACGGAGTAGGGATCAGCATGCCGTACCGATGGGTAACTTGAGGAGCCAGGGCGGGCATCGCGGGAAATTTCACAGCCACGCCGGAGCAGACACTCACGCGGGATTCGCCAAAATCATCGGCGGACGCAATGAGCGGCGGGGCCCTCCCCGGCACCCGCCGCCCACGCTTTGATGGCTAGATTCTGCCGTACGCGCAGTAGTTACCGAAAGAGTTCCCAAAGAGATCGGGATCACATTTGCCAATTCGTGACCTGACCCAGCGTAGGCCCTGCTGACGGCGGGTAATGGCCGGTGGTGGGGGGGTTTGAGCGAGGCTCGGCGCCGGCAGGGCGGCCGCGCGGATGAGCGCTCCCCGAGTCACGCTCAGTGACGCATTTGCAGAGTGCAAACGCATGCCCGGGCAACCCACCCGCGGTTTCAGGGTCACCACGCAGGGAATTTCCGCAGGGCCATCCGGAGTTTCAACGAGCACAGATACTCGAGCCGAGCGGAGTGGACACATGGCAACCGTGGAACTGACCACCGGCAACTTCCAAGAGGTGACCGGCCAGGAGGGCATCGTGCTGGTGGACTTCTGGGCCGAATGGTGCGGTCCGTGCAGGCAGTTCGCCCCGGTCTACGAGCGCTCCTCCGAGAAGCACGCCGACATCGTCTTCGGCAAGGTCGACACCGAGGCGCAGCAGGCCATCGCCGCGCAGTTCGACATCCGGTCGATTCCGACCATCATGGCCATCCGCGACGGCATCATCGTCTTCGCCCAGCCGGGTGCGCTGCCGGAGTCCGCGCTGGAGAACCTCATCGAACAGGTCCAGGCCCTGGACATGGACGAGGTCCGGCAGAAGGTCTCGGCCACCGAGTCCTGAGGCACCGCCGCGGCCCCGGTCGACCACTCGGCCGGGGCCGCGGCATGTCCGGCGCGATGTCGACCGGGCGCTTGCCATCCATTGGAACGTGTGTTCGAATTAGGCATGCGTTGGGACAGCCTCGCCGCTCCCCCGGACGGGACGCCCTCGCCGGGGGCAGCGCCAGTGGCTCCACCCCTGCCACTGGCGCTGCCCGCTGCGGTCACCAGGACATTCGACACCCCCGAGTTCGCCGGGATGACCTTCTACGAGATCCAGGCGAAGTCGATCGTCAACCGGGTCCCCGGCACCTCCCGGGTGCCCTTCGAATACACCATCAACCCGTACCGCGGCTGCTCCCACGCCTGCGTCTACTGCTTCGCGCGCAACACCCACACCTATCTCGACATGGACGCCGGGGTCGACTTCGACCAGCGGGTGATCGTCAAGGTCAACGCCGGGGAGCTGCTGCGCCGGGAGCTGGCGGCGCCGCGATGGCAGCGGCAGCACATCGCCATGGGCACCAACGTCGACTGCTACCAGCGCGCCGAAGGGCGCTACAAGCTGATGCCGCAGATCATCGGTGCGCTCACCGACTTCGCCAACCCCTTCTCCATCCTCACCAAGGGCACGCTGATCCTGCGCGACCTGCCCCTGCTGCGCCGGGCCGCCGAGGTCACCCCGGTCGGCATCTCCTTCTCGATCGGGTTCGTCGACGAAGCACTGTGGCGGGCCGTCGAACCCGGCACCCCGAGCCCACGACGACGGCTCGACGCGGTCCGGGCCTTCACCGACGCCGGGTTCTCTGTCGGCGTGCTGATGGCGCCGGTCCTGCCCGGCCTCACCGACACCGACGAGGCGATCGACGCCACCGTCTCGGCGATCGCCGCAGCCGGGGCGACCAGCCTGACGCCGCTGCCGCTGCACCTGCGCCCCGGCGCCCGCGAGTGGTATGCCCAGTGGCTCGCCAAGACCTTCCCCCATCTCGTTCCCCGCTACCGCGAGCTGTTCCGCAGCGGGTCGTACCTGCCGCAGGCGTACCAGCGGGAAGTCACCGCCCGGGTGCGGATGGCCGCCCGCCGGCACGGACTGCACCGCGCCGAGGGCAACCCGAACCGCGACCTGCCGCAGACCCCAGCCGCCGAGCAGCTCACCCTGCTCTGACCGGACGGCGGGTCTACTCCGTACTGACTGGACAGCGGCGCTGCGGCCTCCTGACCGGACCGGCGGCCTCCTGACCGGACGGCGGCGCTACGGTCTGCTGACCGGGCGGCGGCGCTACAGTCGCACGATGCGCAGCATCGCCGAACTCCTCGCCGACTCCGCCGTGATCGCCGTGGTCGGCGCCTCCCGCGACCCGGGCAAGCCCGCACACAGCGTCCCGCTGCAGATGCAGCGGTACGGCTGGCGGATCGTCCCGGTCAACCCCAGCGCCGACGAACTCTTCGGCGAGCGGGTCTACCGCTCGCTGGCCGACATCCCGTTCCCGGTCGACCTGGTCAACGTCTTCCGCCCCGCGGACGACGCCCTCGACGTGGTCCGGCAGGCGGTGGAGATCGGCGCGCCGGCGGTCTGGCTCCAGCTCGGCATCGTCTCCCCGCAGGCCCGCCGAATCGCCGAGGAAGCCGGCATCGACTACGTCGAAGACCGCTGCCTCGCCGTCGAACGCGCCGTCGCCGCCCTCACCGGCCCCACCCCCCGCCGGTAAACCAGCGCCACAAGCCCGCACCCCTGATCCGGACGCACCCTGCGCCGGCCGCCACCCGAAGATCGGCGCCGGCCGCCACACGAAGATCGTTAGTTCATTTCCAGTGTTCTGACAGGGGAAAAACACTGGAAATCAACTAACGATCATGACGGCGTGGAAGACAGACAAGCGCCAAGGCGGGGCGGTGCTGTCGCACCGCCCCGCCTACGTTGCAGGTCGTCCTCTCCGGGGAGAGGTCAGAGCTTGTACTCCTTGAGCAGGCCCCGGGAGATGATCGTCTTCTGGATCTCCGAGGTGCCCTCGCCGATGAGCAGGAACGGCGCCTCACGCATGAGCCGCTCGATCTCGTACTCCTTGGAGTAGCCGTAGCCGCCGTGGATGCGGAACGACTCCTGGACGACCTCGGCGCAGTACTCGGAGGCGATCAGCTTCGCCATGCCGGCCTCGACGTCGTTGCGCTGCCCGGCGTCCTTGAGGCGCGCGGCGTTGACCATCAGGGCGTGCGCCGCCTCGATCTTCGTACCCATCTCGGCGATCTTGAAGGCGATGGCCTGGTGCTTGGCCAGCGGCGAGCCGAAGGTCTGCCGCTGCTGGGCGTAGGCGATGGCCAGCTCGAAGGCGCGGATCGAGATGCCGCAGGCGCGGGCGGCCACGTTGACGCGGCCGACCTCGATGCCGTCCATCATCTGGTAGAAGCCGCGGCCGACCTTGTCGCCGCCGCCGAGGACGGCGCTGTCGGGCACCCGAACCCCGTCGAGAATCATCTCGGTGGTCTCGACGCCCTTGTAACCCATCTTTTCGATCTTGCCGGGGATGGTCAGGCCCGGGGCGGTCTCGCCGAAGCCCGGCTCCTTCTCCAGCAGGAAGGTGCTCATGTTGCCGTAGACCGAGTCGGCGCCGGTGTCGGTCTTGACCAGGGTCGCCACCACCGAGGAGTACGCCCCGTTGGTCAGCCACATCTTCTGGCCGTTGAGGACGTAGTCGTCGCCGTCCCTGACCGCCTTCGACTTGATCGCCGAGACGTCGGAACCGCACTCCGGCTCCGACATCGAGAAGGCGCCCCGGACGTCGCCGGTGGCCATCTTCGGCAGCAGCCGCTGCTTCTGCTCCTCAGAGCCGTGCTTGGAGATCAGGTACGCCACGATGAAGTGGGTGTTGACGATCCCGGAGACCGACATCCAGCCCCGCGAGAGCTCCTCGACCACCAGCGCGTACGTCAGCAGCGACTCGCCGAGGCCGCCGTACTGCTCGTCGATGGTCAGGCCGAACAGGCCCATCTCCTTCATGCCGGCGAGGATGTCGGCCGGGTACTCGTCAGCCTTCTCCAGCTGCTGCGCGTGCGGGATGATTTCCTTGTCGGCGAACTCCCGGACGGTCTCGAGGATCGACCGCTGGACGTCGGTCAGCCCTGGGGTCTGGGCGAGTCGGGCCATGTTCAGAGCCTCCGGAGGGTTCAGGGGGTGGCGTACTCACGAGTAACTGGTGGCGCGGTAAGTATCCGGCCGGCATACGACGCGAGCCAACCCGGGCAGTCCATGCATTCCCTGTGAAAAGGTTCACCGCTGCGGCACCCGCAGGCAAGCCCCTGCCGTAATCAACCGGCCTGACACCGCACGACAAGCCGCACGAAAGGCGCATGACAAGCCGCACGAACGGGTCCGCCACCCGCCCGCGCGCCGGCGAAGTGCCCGGACCGACGCGGGCGGCGCAGATCGAAGATGACGACTGACGAGGGTCGTTGCCCGTCCTGGTCGGCGGACTCGCCGACGAGGGTCTGTGATCATGGATCCGCCCCAGGCAGGATGTAGCCAGCATCCGATCAACGGGGCGATCCGGTCGCCATTGAGCATGAGGACGGCAGTCGCATGACCCAGCCACCAAGCCACGACCCGCAGGACCCGAACGCGCCCCGCTCCGGCGCGCCGGACCAGTGGGCGACACCCGGCCAGCAGCCCTACGGCGAGCAGCAGCAGCCACCCGCGTACGGCCAGGGGCAGTGGCCGCAGCAGGGCCAGTGGCCGCAGCCGGGGCAGCCAGGACAGCCGGGCCAGCCGGGGCAGCCGGGGCAGCCGGGGCAGGAGCAGTGGGGCGGCGCCCAGTACGGCCAGCAGCCTGCCGGCGGCCAGCCGCCGTACGGCTACGGCTACGGCGCGCCCCCGCCGGGCAACAAGACCAACGTCCTCGCGATCCTCGCCCTGGTCTTCGCGTTCGTCTTCCCCGTGGCCGGCATCGTCATGGGGCACATCGCCCTCAAGCAGGTCCGGGAGAGCGGCGAGGAGGGAGAGCCGCTGGCCAAGTGGGGCATGATCCTCGGCTACGTCTTCACCGGCCTCGCTCTCCTCGCCTGCTGCGGCTACATCGGCCTGATCGGCTGGGCCGTCTCCGAAGGCCAGCCCGGCACCTACTGACCGGCACCCGCGAGCCGGCCCGCATCCCGCCGACGTCCGGCACCACCGGACGTCGGCGGGGCACCCTGCCTCAGCGGAACTGCGCCTCCCGGACGCTGTTGCCGCCGTCGACGACCAGCAGCTGACCGGTGATGTACGAGGCGGCTGGCGCGCAGAGGAATGCCACCGCGGCGGCCACCTCGTCCGGTGTGCCCGGCCGTCCCACCGGCGTACCCATGCCCTTGCGCAGCTCGGCGACGGTCGACGCGGCCGTGTAGATCGTGCCGGGCGCGACGGCGTTGACGGTGACGCCGTCGGCGATCATCTCCATCGCCAGCGCGCGGGTCAGCCCCACCACCCCGGCCTTCGCCGCGGCGTACGCCGCCTCGGTCGGGAAGGCGTTGACCGGTCCGGTGGTGGCGGCCAGGTTGACGATGCGCCCCCAGCCGCGCTCGGCCATCCCGCCGATGAACGCGCGGCTGCAGAGAAACGCGGTGCTCAGGTTGCGGTCGATCTCGGCCCGCCACTCGTCGTACGTCAGCTCCGCCACCGGACGCAGCACCTCCGGACTTGCCCGGCTCGCCAGGCCGGCGTTGTTGACCAGCACTTCCACGTCGCCGAGGTGGTCGACGACAGCGTCGGCAAGCGCCCCGACCTCCGCCTCGTCGGTGAGGTCGGCGACGAAACCGGTCGCGCCGAGTTCGGTGGCCCGTTCGTGGATGCGGCGGGTGGTGGAGACGATGGCCACCCGCGCCCCCAGCTCGACCAGGCGACGCGCGGTGGCGTAGCCGATCCCGTCCGGGCTGCCGGCCCCCGTCACGAGCGCGACGCGCCCCTCGAGCCGCATGGTGACCACTTCGGTGAGCGGCACCGCGTCGTCGGTTCGTTCCGCCCCCGCCTCGACTGTCATGGCCGCGATCCTGCCCTGCGCACCGGCACCGCGGCAACGCGACGCACAGGCATGACCACTCTCCGACGTCCAGTTGCGACCTGCGTCGCCGTTGCCGGCGAAGGGCGGTCCTCACCGGAGCCGGCTCCGCCGACAAATCCGGATCCCACCGCTTCGCCTCGGGGCCACCCAATGTCGATCTAGGCCGCTACCCTGTTCCGGCCGCTGATCATGATGTTGGAGCGATGATGACCAATCCACAACCGCCCGCCGAATCACCGGCCCCCTCCGCGCCACCGGTCCCCTCCGCGCCACCGGTCCCTTCGGCGCCACCGGCCGTCTCGGCGCCACCGGCCTCCTCCGCGCCACCTGCCCCCTGGGCAGCGCCTGCCCCCTGGGCGCCGCCGGCCGTCTGGCCCGGCCCGTACGGCTATGCCCAGCCCGGGCCTCCCCCGGAGACGACACCGACCAACGGCCTGGCGATCAGCTCCCTCATCCTCTCGGTCGGCGGGTTCTTCCTGCTGACCTGCCTGGGCATCGGCGGGTTGGTGGGCATGGCCGGCGCCATCCTCGGCCACGTCAGCCGCCGGCAGATCCGCGAACGGGACGAGGAGGGGGACGGGCTGGCGATCGCCGGGATCATCATCGGCTGGATCGCTGCCGGCATCGGCCTGATCATCTTCAGCGCCCTGGGGGACCTCGCCTTCGCGCCGTGAACGTGCCCAGCGGCGACCCCGCACGTCGCGGCTCCGCCGCGGTCGAGCGTCACCGCTACCCTGTTGCCGCCCTCGAAACGATGTTGGAGCGACGATGACCAATCCGCAGCCTGCGTGGCAGGACCCCTCGGCCAACCCGCCGCCGACCCCGGACGCCTTCCCCGCCCCGGAGCCGGTCAGCTCCGCGCCGGCACCCACCTTCGGCGCGGACCCGTACACGAACCCGGTCCAGCCGGTCAGCGTCGACCCGTACGCGGACCCCGCCCGGCCGGTCAGCGCCGAACCCCAGCCGTTCGGCGGTGAGCCTCCCACGGCCGTGGTGCCGCAACAGGTGAGCGCGAACCCGTACGCCAACCCGGCCAACCCGTACGCGAACCCGGCCGACCCGTACGTCGTCCCCGCCCAGCCGGCTCCGTACGGCTACCCGCAGCCGGGTCCGTACGGCTCCCCCCAGCCCGGGCCGTACGGCTTCGGTTACCCCGGATATCCGGTGCCGGCTCCCACCAACGGCATGGCGATCGGGTCGATGGTCGTCTCGATCTCCGCGATCCTCTTCCTGACCTGCTATGGAGTCGGCGGACTGATCGGCGTCGTCGGTGCCATCCTCGGTCACGTCAGCCGTAAGCAGATCCGCGAACGGGGCGAGGGCGGGGACGGGATGGCGCTCGCCGGAATCATCGTCGGCTGGATCGCCACGGCCCTCGGCCTGCTCATCGTCGCCTTCTTCGTCGTCCTTGTCGTCTTCGCCGTCAATCAGCCGAGCACGGGGTACTGACGGCGCGAGGAGACCACCGGCTTCCACTGTGGCCTGAGCCGACGGGAGCGGCGACCGGCCAGGAGCGGCAACTGGGCCGGGCCACAGTGGCGCAGCCGCGGCGGCGGCCTCCGTCGCGATCCCCCCGACGCGCTAGCCTCAGGCCATGACGGGCGTAGATGAAGGCGTGACGGAGCCGGCACTCCGGCGGCTGGTCGTTGTCACCGGCGCGAGCTCCGGGATCGGGCTCGCCGCGGCGACCGCCCTGGCCCGGCGCGGTGACCGGCTCGCACTGGTCGGCCGGGACCCGGCGCGGCTGCGGGCCGCCGGTGAGCAGGTGCACGAGGCCGGCGGGGTGAAACCGGAGCTGTTCCGCGCCGACTTCGCCGTCCTGGACGACGTGCGCCGGCTGGCGGAGAAGCTCCGCGCCGGCTACGACCACATCGACGTGCTCGCCAACAACGCCGGGGCGATCGTGCTCACCCCCGTCACCACGATCGACGGCTTCGAACTCTCCATCCAGGCCAACCACCTGGCGCCGTTCCTGCTGAGCAACCTGCTGCAAGACCGGGTGGGGCGCATCGTCAACACCGCCTCCGGCGCGCACCGCAGCGGAGCCCTGGACCCGGACGACTTCAACGCGCCACTGCGGCGGTACCGGTCGCTGCGGGCGTACGGCACCAGCAAGCAGGCGAACATCCTCTTCACCGCCGAGGCGGCCCGCCGCTGGCCGGAGGTGGAGTCCTACTGCTTCCACCCCGGGGTGGTGCGGACCCGGTTCGCCGCCGACAGCCGGCTGGTGGCCTGGGGCATGCGGATCGCGCCGCTGCTGCGTACGCCGGAACAGGGCGCCGACACGCTGCTCTGGCTGGCGGAGACCGACGCGCGGCAACTGGTCGACGGGGCCTACTACGCCAACCGCAGACGGCGCCGGCCGCTGCCCAAGGCCGCCGACCCGCAGCTGGCCGCGCGGCTCTGGGAAGCCAGCAGCAAGGCCGTCGGCCTGAGCTGAGCCCCCGGGGCGGCTGCCTCAGCAGATGCAGAACTCGTTTCCCTCCGGGTCGGCCATGGTGATCCAGGAGAAGGGACCCTGCCGGCCGTTGTGCAGGAAGGTCGCGCCGCGGCGGGTCAGCTCGGCGGCGACCGACTCGACCTGCTCGGCGCCGACCTCGATGTCCAGGTGGAGCCGGTTCTTCACCGTCTTGCCCTCCGGCACCTGCTGGAACAGGATCCGCCGGCCGTTGTCCGGATGCCGCAGGGCGGCGCCGGCCGCCCAGACCAGGACCCCGCGGTGGCGGGTGGTGTCCTCGGGCGAGGCCTGGCCCTCGTCGACCATCCGCTGGATGAATGCCTTGTCGGAGGGCTCGACCTGCCAGCCGAGGGTCTCGGCCCACCAGTCGGCCTGGTCGTGCGGCTGCGCGGAATCAACGGTGAGCTGGAAGTCGTGTGCCATCGGTTCAGGCTAGGTACGCGCACCGACAAAACCGGGCAGGAACCGCCGGTCACCGCGACAGGTGCACCGGCACCGTCGTCACCACCACACCGGGCAGCTCCCGCAGCGCCTGCCGCAGCCGGTGCTCGGTACGGCTGTGCAGCAACTGGTGCCAGCGGCGCCGCACGATCACCTCCGGCAGGATCACCGTCAGCGCCAGATCCGGCCGGGCCGCGTGCAGTGCGGCCAGGTACTGCGCCAGCGGCGCCACGATCGCCCGGTACGGCGAGACGATCGTCTCCAGCCGCACATGGTCGCCCCAGACCTGCCACTGCTGCCGGAACCGCTGCGCCTCGGCCTCCTCCGGGCTCAGGTGCACGGCGAAGATCGGCTGGCGCAGCGAGGCGGCGTACGCCAGCGCCCGCAGCGAGGCGAGATTCAGCCGGGCCACCGGCACCACCACCAGGTGACGTACCTGCTGGGGCAGCTCCTCGGCCTCACCGCCGCCGTCGTCCACCGCCGGCGCGGCGGCGGGGCCGACGGTGATCGGGCCGGCGTCGCCGGCGGGTGGGCGCAGCGCCAGCTCCTGGCGCACCACGTCGTAGTGCGCGCGGATCCGCGACGCCAGCAGCATCAGCAGCGGCACCGTCAGCACCACCACCCAGGCGCCCTCGCCGAACTTCGTCACCGCCGCGATCAGCAGCACGACCCCGGCGAGCCCGGCCCCGAACGCGTTGATGCCGAGCTTCTTTCGCCAGTGCCGGCCGCGGTGACGCCACCAGTGCACCGCCATCCCTGTCTGGGAGAGGGTGAAGGCCAGGAAGACCCCGACGGCGTAGAGCGGGACCAGCTTCTGGGTCTGCCCGCCGAAGACCACGAAGATGACCGCGGCGGGCACGGCGATCGCCATCAGCCCGTTGCCGAAGGCGAGCCGGTCCCCCATGTGCAGGAAGCGCCGCGGCGCGTACCCGTCCCGGGCGACGAAGAAGAGCAGGCGGGGGAAGTCGCTGAAGGCGGTGTTCGCCGCCAGCGCCAGGATCAGCGCGGTCGCGGCGAGGATCAGCCCCCGCCAGGGACCGCTCGGGAACACGTGCCGGGCCAACTGGGAGATCATCGTCTCGTCGGCGGTCGGGACGATTCCGTTGAGGTGACTCAGCAGCACCAGCCCGATGAAGAAGACCACCAGCATGGCGATCATCCAGGTCAGCGTGGTGCGGGCGTTGCGCCACTCCGGACGGCGGAAGACCGGGACCGCGTTGGAGACCGCCTCCACCCCGGTCATCGAGACCGCCCCGGAGGAGAAGGCCCGCAACACCAGCAGCAGACCGACCCCTTCGGCCGCTGGCACCGGCGGCGGTGGCAGCGGGGTGAAGCCGCGCGCCCCGGCCTGCGCCAGGCCGACGGCCAGGAGCGCGACCAGGGCCAGCAGGAAGAGGTACGTCGGCAGCGCGAAGAGCCGGCCCGAGGAGCGCACGCCGCGCAGGTTCCCGCCGAGCAGCACCAGGATCACCAGCACACCGATCGGCACCGTCAGCGGCGCCAACCCCGGCAGCAGCGACACGAGCGCGTGGACGGCGGCGGCCACCGAGACCGAGACGGTCAGGATGTAGTCCATCATCAGCCCGGCGGCCGCCGCCAGCCCCGAGCGCGGGCCGAGGTTGTCGCTCGCCACCAGGTACGACCCGGCACCGTGCGGATAGGCGGCGATGGTCTGCCGGTACGACACCCCGATCGCGATCATCAGCACGATCAGCGCGGCGGCGATGGGCAGCGAGAGGCCGAGCGCCGCCGTACCGCCGAGCACCAGGACCGCGAACATCGCCTCCGGCCCGTACGCCACCGAGGAGAGCAGATCGGAGGAGAGCACCGGCAACGCGACGAGCTTGCGCATCCGCTCGTAGACGACAGCGGCGCTGCTCAGCGGCGGTCCGAGGACCGTGCGCCGGACCGGGGTCAGCCAACGTCCCAGCCGGGACGCGTCCTCGGCGGCGGGCGGCGCGGCGACCAGTTCGCCGGGGCGCTGCGGGTGGAACATCCGCACCGGGGCGAGCCGGCCGAACCGGCCCGGTGCGGGCGGGTGCCGGTACCGGCCCAGGGTGGGGTCGACCGGCAGGCCGGAAGGGGCCGCGGCGCCGTCCCAGTGCGCGCCGATGCCGCGTAGCAGCGCCAGCTCCTCCTCGCTCAACGGCGGGAACTCCGCCAGCGGGCTGAGCACCACGTCGGCGCCGCCGGCGGGCTCCGCCGTCGCCTCGGCCGCCGGGCGCTCGCCTCCGGCCATCCGCACCGCCCCTCGCCGCTCTGCCGCTGCCCCCTCCATCAGGCCACGGCCGCGGTTCACGCAGCGGCGGTTTACCGCAAATGCCACCTCCGCCCCGCGCGGCGGCAACCGGCGTACGGCCGCGCACCCTCACCGAGAGTGGGCACGGGACCACGCACAGGCGACATCGCATCTAAGCTGATCGAACCTCCGGGCCGCGTCCATCCCGCCCTCACCCTTTCGGAAAGGCGTTCAACGATGCCCGCCTACCGCGCGGTCCTCTTCGACTTCTTCGGCACGCTCACCCACGCCGTGGCCCGCGGGGCGCGGCACCGTGCGGTCGCCGATCTGCTCGGCTGCACCCCGGACTCACTCGCCACCGCTCTGGACGAGTCCTACTTCCTGCGCGCCAGCGGCCGGCTCGGGAACGCCGCCGACTGTCTGCGCTGGGTCTGCGACCGAACGGGCGTACGCCCATCGGAGGCGGCGCTGCACGCCGCCGTGCGGGCCCGGCGGGCGGCGGTCCGCGACGACACCCGGCTGCGCGCCGACGCGGTGACGACGCTGCGCGCGCTGCGCGCCCGCGGCCTGCAGACCGGCGTGATCAGCGACTGCACCCACGAGGTGCCCGGCCTGCTGGCGGACCTGCCGGTGGCGCCGCTGCTCGACACCCGGGTCTTCTCCGTCGAGGTGGGGCGCTGCAAGCCGGACCCGTTGCTCTATCTCACCGCCTGTGCGGCGCTGGGGGTGCCGGCCGCGCAGTGCCTCTACGTCGGCGACGGGGGCAGCCGGGAGCTCAGCGGCGCGCGCGGCATCGGAATGACGGCGGTCCGGCTGGCCGCCCCGGACCTGGCCTGGCATCTGGTCTACGACAGTGAACCGGGATGGCACGGACCGACCCTGACCAGCCTCGGCGAGGTGGTCGGGATGATCGACACCGGGGCGCCGGTCAGCGGCGACGGACCCGGTGCAGCCGGAACGGCTTGGCCGTCCGCCGTGCCGCCGGCGTCGGGCGGGGCGCGGCGGCCAGCGAGCCGTCCGGCAGTGATTCCCCGGCAGTCGGCAGGCCCAACGGCGCCAGCCGGGTCAGCACGCACTCCCGAGCCCACCGCTGGGCCAGGTCGCTGATGCTGCCGCGGGCGTTGAGCCGCTTCGCCGCCACCTGATGCGCGATCTCCTGCCACTGCTCGCCGTCGGGCTCCACCCGCGTCACCGCCGCTGGCCAGGTCACGATGCGGCCGCCGTGGTCACCACGGAGCGTCACCGCTGCCGTCTGCGCCTCGGCAAGGCCCGGGGCGGACTGCTCACCGGGCCCGCTGACGACATAGAGCGCGCCCTCCACCGGCAGGCACCAGAGCGCGTACGCCGGGCCGTCGTCGATGCTGACCCACGCCACCGCGGCCTTCTTGATCGCCTCGGCCACCAGTGGCGACTCCATCGTCTCCGTCACAGCGTCCATCCTGCCCCACGCCGGCGCAAAGGTCAGCCGACGAAGGGCGGTACGTCGATCTCACCGCGGGCGATCGGCACCACATGGCCGCTGACGCTGCTCGCCACAGCCATGTCGTCACGGGCAGTGACGGTGCAGGTGAGTTCGGAGGGCCGGCCGAGCTCCAGGCCCTGCCGGATCGAGTACGCCGAGGTCCCCTCCCCCGGCAGCAGGCCGGTGGCGACGAGCCAGACACCGAGCCCCAGCGCCGCCGATCCGGTCGCCGGGTCCTCGTCGATCCCCGCCCCGGGCACGAAGACCCGGGCGTGGGCGGTTTGGCTCTGCGCATCCCAGGAGAAGACGCTGAGGTGCTCGATGCCATGGCGTGCGGCGGTCAGCGGGTCCAGCCGGGCCCGCGCCACGGCGTCGGGGTGCACCGGCAGATAGGGGAACTCCAGTCCGCAGCCGGCCACCCGGCAGGGCGGGCCGGCGTGGTCGGCCGGGTCCAGACCGACCATCTGCAGCAGCGGCTCCGCGTCCAGTTCCGGCCCGAGGGTGGGCGCGGCGCCGGTGAGACGGGCCTGGTCGCGGTCGACCTCGAGCGGGAGCAGACCAGCGGCGCACTCCTGGGTGAGCCGGCCCGCCGGGTGCATGCCGCGGCGTACGGCGGTCACCGCCGCCCCGATGCTCGGATGCCCGGCGAACGGCAGCTCGGTGAGGGTGGTGAAGATCCGGGCCCGGTAGGTGGCCCCGGCCTGCGTCGGCGGCAGGACGAAGACCGTCTCCGACAGGTTGAACTCCCGGGCGAGCAGCTGCATCTGCGTTCTGTCCAGCGTCTGCGCGCCGAAGACCACCGCGAGCGGGTTCCCCGTGAACGGCCGGTCGGTGAAGACGTCCACAATCTCGTAGGACAAGGTCGACATGTTGATAAACCCTAGGCGCTTAGGCTGGTGTCCGTGAGCACAGCCAACCGCGTCTACATCGCCCGACTCGCCGGAGTCGCCGTCTTCGATCCGAACGGCGACCAGGTGGGGCGCGTCCGGGACGCGGTGGCGCGGATCCGGGTGGGCCGCCAGCCCCCGGAGGTGGTCGGGCTGGTCGCGGAGATGCCGATGCGCCGGCGGATCTTCCTCTCCATCAACCGGGTCACCTCCATCGACGCCGAAGCGGTGGTGCTCGGCACCGGCACGCTCAACCTGCGCCGGTTCGAGAAGCGCCCCTCCGAGCTGCTGGTGCTGGAGACCCTGCTGGACCGGCACGTGACGATCGACCCGGACGGTCAGGCCGCGGTGGTCGTCGACGTGGCGATGGAGTGCGGCCGCGGCGGCGAGTGGTCGCTGTCGCGGGTGGCGGTGCGGGAGCACACCGGGCGGCTGAGCCGTCGCGGGCAGGTCAGCCAGGTGGAGTGGCTGCAGGTACGCGGCCTCACCGGGCTGCCGGAGGCCCAGGGAGTGGGGGGTCTGCTCGCCGTCCTCGCCGACCTGCGCCCCGCCGACCTGGCCAACGCGCTCCAGGACCTGCCGGACTCGCGCCGCAACGAGGTCGCCGCCGCGCTCGACGACTCCCGGCTCGCCGACGTGCTGGAGGAGCTGCCCGAGAGCGATCAGGTCGAGATCCTCACCGCGCTGGGCCGGGAACGCGCCGCCGACGTGCTGGAGGAGATGGACCCCGACGACGCGGCGGACCTGCTCAACGAGCTCCCCCCGCCGGAGCAGGACGTGTTGCTGGACCTGATGGAGCCCGACGAGGCCGACCCGGTGCGGCAGCTGCTGAAGTACACCCCCGGCACCGCCGGCAGCGTGATGACCTCCGAGCCGGTGATCATGGCGCCGGACGCGACGGTCGCCGAGGCGCTGGCCCGCATCCGCGAACCGCAGCTCTCCCCCGCCGTCGCCGCACAGGTCTTCGTCGCCCGGCCGCCGATGGCCACCCCGACCGGCCGCTACCTCGGCATGGTGCACTTCCAGCAACTGCTGCGCGAGCCGCCGGCCGACCTGCTCGGCGGGCTGGTGGTCAACGACATCGATCCGCTGCAGCCGAGCACCCCCCTGCCGGAGATCACCCGGCGGATGGCGACATACGATCTTGTGGCGATGCCCGTGATCGATGCCGCCGGGCGGCTGGTCGGCGCCGTCACCGTCGACGACGTCCTGGACCACTCACTGCCGCTGCACTGGCGCGAACGCGACGCGATCGCCAACGAGCATTTCGACGAAGAGGTTCCCGCGGCAGGAAGACGGCATGGCTGACCCGAGACGCGCGCCACGGCTGGACCAGCCGCGAGAGCTCCGCCGCGTCCGGCTGCCCCGGCTCGACCCCGAGACCTTCGGCCGCTGGTCCGAGGGGATCGCCCGCGGCATGGGCACGGCCGCCTTCATCGTCTACATGACGATCTTCATCCTCTTCTGGTTCATCTGGAACACCCTCACCCCGGCGTCCTGGCGCTTCGACCCGTACACCTTCACCTTCCTGACGCTGATGCTGTCGCTGCAGGCCTCGTACGCGGCCCCGCTGATCCTGCTGGCGCAGAACCGGCAGGCCGACCGGGACCGGCTGGCCATGGAGGAGGACCGGCGCCGGGCGGCGATGCAGAAGGCCGACACCGAGTACCTGGCCCGGGAGATCGCGGCGCTGCGGATCGCCATGGGCGAGGTCGCCACCCGCGACTTCCTCCGCTCGGAGCTGGCCCGGATGGCCGAGGAGCTGGACGCGGCGAACGAGCGCCGGCAACGACTCGAGCAGCGGCAGTGGGAGCGGGTGCCGCCGGAACGACGCGGCGAGATCGGCGATCCGCTCGGCGAGAGCTGACGGCAGCGGTCGACGGCCGACGCCCGCGACGTAGCATGGCGTACATGTCTGCACCTGCCAGCACCGTCGAGGATGCCGTCATGGCCGCCTTGGCCACCGTCGAAGATCCCGAGATCCACCGCCCGATCACCGAACTGGGCATGGTCCAGTCGGCCGTGGTCGGCGACGACGGCGTGGTCCGCGTCGAACTGCTCCTCACCGTGCCCGGCTGTCCGCTCAAGGACAAGCTGCGCGCCGACATCACCGCCGCGGTGAGCGCGGTGCCCGGGGTCACCGGTGTCGAGATCGACTTCGGCTCCATGACGCAGGAGCAGCGCCAGGAGCTGCAGACGAAGCTGCGTGGCGGCGGCGGCGCGGAGCCGGTCATCCCCTTCGCCCAGCCCGGTTCCCGCACCCGCGTCTACGCGGTCGCCAGCGGCAAGGGCGGCGTCGGCAAGTCCAGCGTCACCGTCAACCTCGCCGCCGCGCTGGCCGCCCGTGGCCTGGCCGTCGGGGTCGTCGACGCCGACATCTACGGCCACTCCGTTCCCCGGATGCTCGGCGCGGAAGACCGCCCGACCCGGGTCGAAGACATGATCATGCCGCCGCAGGCGAACGGCGTGAAGGTCATCTCCATCGGCATGTTCACCTCCGGCAACGCCGCGGTGGTCTGGCGCGGGCCGATGCTGCACCGCGCCCTGCAGCAGTTCCTCGCCGACGTCTACTGGGGCGACCTGGACGTGCTCCTGCTGGACCTGCCCCCGGGCACCGGCGACGTGGCGATCTCCGTGGCGCAGCTGCTGCCCAACGCCGAGATCCTGGTCGTCACCACCCCGCAGGCCGCTGCCGCCGAGGTCGCCGAGCGGGCCGGGGCGATCGCCCTGCAGACCCACCAGCGGGTCGTCGGCGTCATCGAGAACATGTCCTGGCTCGAGCTGCCCGACGGCACCCGGATGGAGGTCTTCGGCGCCGGCGGTGGCCAGAGCGTCGCCGAGTCGCTGACCCGCACCATCGGCGCGCAGGTGCCGCTGCTGGGCCAGATCCCGCTCGACACCCGGGTCCGCGAGGCCGGCGACAACGGCCGCCCGGTCGTCGTGGCCGACCCGAGCGCCCCGGCCGCCGTGGCCCTCAACCAGATCGCCGACCGGCTCGCCGTACGGCGCGAGTCGCTGGTCGGCAAGCCGCTCGGCCTCAAGCCCAGCGGTCGCTGACCCCCTGACACCCCATGGCGACGGCCCCCACCAGTTGGTGGGGGCCGTCGCTGTCCCAGTCGCGGGTGAGCGTGGTCTCAGGTGGCGATGCGGGCGCCGAGGGTCAGGTCGCGTCGAGGTCGAACCCGGCGGGCCTGCCCGCCGCGGTCGCCGGCGTGGTCGTGGCCGGGGCACCGCGCTGGCGCAGGTCCGCCGCGGAGGTCACCTGCTGCACCTCGTCGCGGACGCCCTGCACGTCGCTGCGCAGGTTCTGATAGACGCCCTCCAGCGGCTTGCGCAGCGCCTGCTCGTCCTCCTCGCTCAGGACGTGCTTGCGGATGAACGCCTTGGGGTGCATGTCCTCGAGCTTGATGTCGGTGCCGAGCTCACGGCTCAGGTCGCCGGTGGCCTCGGTCGCCATCTGCCGTAGCTTGCGCACCATCCGCAACCCGTCGCCGATCACCTTCGGCAACCGGTCCCCGAAGATCAGCAGCGCGAGAAGCAGGAGCGAGAGCGTCTCCGGCCAGCCCAGATTGTTGAACACCGCCGAGGTCCTCCTCATCACCGACGTTGCCCAGCGTACGCAACGTCCAGGGGGCCACGGCAGGGGCGATCGGGTTAATTCACGTCCGCTGCCAAAGTGACCGCTGCGGTGCGCCGCTCCGCGCCGCGGCGGTACTCCACCGTCACCACCGAACCGGGGGCGTGCTTGCGGACCAGGGCGATCAGGTCACCCGGCTCCTCGATCGGCCGGTCGGCGAAGCGCAGCACCACGTCACCGGCGCGCAGCCCCGCGCCTGCCGCCGGGCCGGCCCCGTCGACCCGGCTGAGCCGTACGCCCCCACCGGAGCCGGCATCGCCGACCTGGGCCCCGATCACCGTCCGGCGGGCCTTGCCGGTGGCGATGATGTCCTGGGTGATCCGGCGGGTCTGGTTGATCGGCACCGCGAAGGCGAGGCCGATGTTGCCCGCCTGTTCCCGGTCCGCGGCGAGCGAACTGATCGCGGTGTTCACCCCGATGACGCGGCCGGCGGCGTCGACCAGTGGTCCGCCGGAGTTGCCCTGGTTGACCGCGGCGTCGGTCTGGATCGCCGCGTAGTAGCCCTGGCCGCCCCGTTCGCCGGACTCGATGGTCCGGTCGACGGCGCTGATGATGCCGGCGGTGACGGTGTTCGACAGCGACAGCGGCGCGCCGAAGGCCAGCACCGGGTCGCCGACGGCCAGCGCGTCCGAGTCGCCGAACTCCACCGGCGTCAGTCCGGTGCGGGAGACCTTCACCACCGCGATGTCGGACTCCGGTTCCTGCCCGACGACCGTACCGGCGGCGCTGGTGCCGTCGTGGAAGGTGACCGTCAGCGGTCCCGAGGCGTTGGCGACGACGTGGTCGTTGGTGATCAAGTAGCCGTCGCTGCTGGCGACGAAGCCGGAGCCGACGCTGCCCCCGCCGGAGGTACGGACCTTGATCGTCACCACGCTGGGCAGGACCCGTTCGGCGACCCCGGCCAGCGAGTCGGCGGGGCGGGTGACCGCGCTCGGCACGGTGGCCGGGGCGGTGCCGAGGGGGAACCCGGCGGCGCCGTCACGGACCGCCAGCGTGTAGCCGAGCGCGCCGCCGATCAGCCCGGCCAGCAGCGCCGTCACCAGCGAGACCAGCAGGTACGGGCCGGTGCCGCGCGGCCGCGGGGCGTCCGGGTCGACGACCGGCTCGGGGTCACGGGTGCCCGGCGGCGGCACGGTGTCGATCACCACGGCGGCCGGGGAGTACGGGTCCCGCCACGGGTCGCGCGGCGCCTCGGCGGACCACCAGGGTGAGGCGTCGCCCCCGGGCCGGTACGACCCCGGCGGCGGCGGCCCTGCCGGCGGGTACGCCGAGCCGGGCCGGCGCTGGTTCCAGCCGTCGGTCACGTGCGGTGCCTCCCTGCGTCCCGTCGAATCTGGCCGGGGAGCTCGCGCGGCTCACGTCGATCCTGCCGCGATGTCCAGTTCCGGGTCCATCCAGGATGACACGTCACGCAAGGAAGCGGTCAGCTCTTCCCCCGAGGGGCGCTCCACTCCTGACCATCTCGCGGCTGCGGCAGCGCAGCACCGCCTCTAGGCTCATACCCGCATGCTCACTCCGCGCCACTTCCCGTCCTCCGGAGGTGCCCCATCACGACGGCCGCCAGCTCCTTCGGCGCGTCCAACGCCCCGGCGTCACAGTACGCCGAGACGTACGTGCCAGAGGATCTTGTTCTGCGGACGGCCCGCAACCTCAGTCACGAGGTCGGGCTGACCGCGGTGAGTCCGGGCACCGGGGCGATGCTGCGGCTGCTCGCCGCCGCGGGCAGCGCCCGGGCGGTCGTGGAGATCGGCACCGGCATCGGGGTGAGCGGGCTCTGGCTGCTGCGCGGCATGCGACCCGAAGGGGTGCTCACCACGATCGACGTCGAGTCCGAGCACCAGCGCATCGCCCGCCGCATCTTCACCGAGGCGGGCATCCCGCCGGGACGCACCCGGATCATCACCGGCCGCGCATTGGACGTCCTGCCCCGGCTCGCCGACGGCGCGTACGACCTGGTCTTCGTCGACGCCGACGCCACCGAGTTCGCCGTCTGTGTGGAGGCCGCGCTGCGGCTGCTGCGCCAGGGCGGGGTGCTGGCGGTCCACGGTGCCCTGGCCGACGGCCGGGTCGTCGACCCGTCGGCCCGGGACGTGCGCACCCTGACGATCCGCGAAACGCTGAAGGCGCTGCGGGAGTCCGACGACTGGGTGCCGGCGCTGCTGCCGCTCGGCGCGGGCCTGCTCACCGCCGTCAAGTGCTGACCTGACGCCGGCCGGCGGGCTCAGGCGAGGTCGGGCAGCCAGCGCAGCAGCGACCGCACGCCCCAGCCGGTGGCGCCGGAGACCAGCTCGTGCTGGTCGCCGTAGGCCCAGGAGGGCGCGGACATGTCCACGTGCAGCCAGCGCTCCCGCAGGTCGCCGAGGAACTCGCGCAGGAAGAGCGCGGCGGTCACCGAGCCCGCACCCTGAACGGGGGCGCTGTAGAGGTCGGCGATGTCGCTGCGCAGGTAGGGCACGTAGTCGGCGGGCAGCGGCAGCCGCCAGGCCCGCTCGCCGGCGGCGTCGGCAGCGGCGAGGAAACCTGCCGCGAGGGTGTCGTCGTCGCTGTAGAGGGCGCCGGTGTGCTTGCCGAGCGCGACGGCGTTGGCGCCGGTCAGGGTCGCCAGGTCCACCACCAGGTCCGGCCGCAGCTCGCTGACGGCGTACGCCAGCGCGTCGGCGAGCACCAGCCGTCCCTCGGCGTCGGAGTTGGTGGTCTCGCTGGTGATGCCCCCGTAGTGGCGCACCACGTCACCGGGGCGGAAGGCCGTGCCGCTGACCATGTTCTCGGCGAGCGGGGCGAGCGTGGTGATCCGTACCGGCAGTTTCATCGCGGCGGCGCCGAGGGTGGCGGCGACGACGGCGGCGGCGCCGGCCATGTCCTTGCGCATCAGCACCATCGCCTCGCGCGGCTTGATGGAGATGCCGCCGGTGTCGAAGGTGATGCCCTTGCCGACGAGGACGACGTGGGTGGTGGCGTTCTCCGGCGCCCAGCTCAGCTCCAGCAGCCGCGGGCCGCGGGCGGAGCCGCCGCCGACGGCGAGGATGCCGCCGAATCCCTCGGCTGCCAGCTGCCCGGGTTCGCGGACGGTGACGGTCAGTCCGGCCCGCTCGGCCTCGGGGCGGATCCGCTCGACGAACCACTGCGGGCACTTGACCGAGGACGGCATGTTGGTCAGGTCGCGGGCCAGCCGGGTGGTCTCGGCGGTGATCCGGGCGCGTTCCAGGGCCGCCTGGTGCTGTTGCGGGTCGGCCACGACGAGCACGACCTCGGCCGGCCCGTCGGCCTCGTCGTCACCGTCGGCGGGGCGCTGCGCCGTCGGGGGCATCCGGAAACGGTACGACGCCAGCCAGAGCCCTTCGGCGAGCGCGCCGAGCGCCTCCGAGGTGACATCGACCGGCATCAACATAGTGATACATGTCTCATGTGCGGTGGCGCGGGCGAGCGCGGCTCCGGCGCGCCGCCAATCGCCGTCGCCGCCGTCGCCGACACCGAGCAGGACCAGCCGGCTCGGCGCGCGCCCGGGGCGCAGCGTCAGGTGGGTCTCGCCGGCCTCGCCGGTCAACCGCGCCATCGACAGCAGTGCCGTGGCCTCGTCGGCCAGCTCGGTGGCGGGTGGCCGGGCCACCGCGACCAGCTCGGGATGCTCCTGCGCGTCGCCTGCGGGGCGCACCGGCAGGACGAGCGGATCCCGCTCGGCGGGGTCCGTCACGAGTCTGATGGCGAGCACGCCTACCTCCACATGTTTCGAATTGCGCGGTGGGGGGCAGCGCGCTCTACAGGAAGTACCGGCCCTGGGTCACCGGGACCCAGGGCCGGTAGCAAGTCAGGCGCAGCCGCCTGTACCCGTTGCCGTCAGCCGGCGGCCGCCTTCAGCGCGTCACCGAGCGCGTTGGCCTCGTCGGGAGTCATCTCGACGACGAGTCGGCCACCACCCTCCAGCGGAACCCGCATGACGATGCCCCGGCCCTCCTTGGTGACCTCCAGCGGACCGTCGCCCGTCCGCGGCTTCATCGCCGCCATGTTGTCTCCCCTCAGACCTTCACCAGGGTCGGTGGGTTGCCCCACAGCCACTTCAGCAACCGCCGTGCGGCTTGTGCACGGCGCTGATTAATGATTTTCCCTGATGAACACCGCCGGACCCAAACCGGACCCGCATTGATGTAACACCATCTAGCTTATCTCGGGAAGACCTGTCACAATATGCGGTCATGCAGGCACGGTCGGCACTCTTCGACCTTTACGGCGATCACCTCCGCTCCCGGGGCGGCCGGGCGCCCGTCGCCGCGCTGGTGAAGCTGCTGACGCCGCTCGACATCGCGCCGCCGGCGGTGCGCACCGCCGTGTCCCGAATGGTGCGACAAGGCTGGCTCGCCCCGCTGCGGTTGCCCGGCGGACCCGGCTACACGATCACCCCACGCGCCGCCCGCCGCCTCGACGAGGCCGCCGCCCGCATCTACCGCACCGGAAAGATCAGCTGGGACGGGCGCTTCGACCTGATCGTGCTGACCGGGCCGCAGGTCCGCCGGGACCGGCAGCGCCTCTGGGACCACCTCGCCTTCCTCGGCTACGGACGCCTCGACGAGCAGACCTGGGTGGCGCCCCGCCCCGGCGAGCAGATCGACAACCTGCTCACCGACGCCGGCGTGCACTACGAACGCTTCAACGCCACCCACACCGGCGGCACCCCCGCCGCGATGGGGCTGGTCCGGCGCGCCTGGGACCTCGCCGCGCTCGGCCGCGCGTACGAGCAGTTCGTCGCCGAGCAGCGCGCGCTGCTCGGCGAGGTGACCAGCCGCAGCTCCGACCGGGACGCGTACGCGGCGCGGTTCCGTCTCGTCCACGCCTGGCGCACCTTTCTCTTCAGCGACCCGCAGCTGCCGCCGGCGCTTCTGCCGGACCGCTGGCCCGGTGTCACCGCCGCGAACTTCTTCGACCGGCACGCCGCCCGCCTGCGGCCGGCCGCCGACCGCTACGTCGAGCATTGCCTGGGTCTGAGCACCCGCACCGGCAAACGAGCGAAAGGGCGTACCACGTGAGCGATCCGCTGCTCGTCGACCGCACCGAAGGCGTCGTCACGCTGACCCTCAACCGGCCCAGGGCGCTCAACTCGCTCGACGTCGACCTGAAGGTGGCGCTGCGCGAGACCCTGGACGAGCTGACGGCCGACCCGGCCTGCCGGGCCGTGGTCCTCACCGGCGCCGGTGGCAACTTCTGCGCCGGGCAGGACCTCCGCGAGCACGTCGCCGTCCTCGGCAGCGGCACCGACACCCCGCTCGCCACCGTCGGTGAGCACTACAACCCGATCGTGCGGGCGCTCGCCGGCCTCCCCAAGCCGGTGATCGCCGCCGTCCGCGGCACCGCCGCCGGGGCCGGCGCCGGCCTCGCCTTCCTCGCCGACCTGCGCATCGGCGGCCCCGGCACCGTCTTCGCGATGGCCTTCGCCAAGGTCGGGCTCGGCGCCGACACCGGCGTCTCCTGGACCCTGCCCCGGCTGGTCGGCCACGCCAAGGCCCTGGAGCTGCTGATGCTCGGCACCCCGGTACGCGCCGACGAGGCCCAGCGGCTCGGCCTGCTCACCCGGCTCAGCGCCGACGACGACGCCGTGCTGCCCGACGCCCAGGAACTCGCCGCCCGCCTCGCCGCCGGACCCACCGTCGCCTACGGCGGAATCAAACGGGAACTCGCCGCGGCCATGTCCGGCTCGCTCGACGAGGCGCTCGCCGTCGAGGCGCAGGTGCAGCACGACTGCGGACGTACCGAGGACCACCGGACGGCGACCGAGGCGTTCACGGCGAAGCAGCGGCCGGCCTTCCGGGGCCGCTGAGCGGCGCGCCGATGTGACCCGGCCGGAGGTGTCGCAGCCGGCACGGCCTCCGGGCGGCTCAGCGGGCCAGGTAGCCGCCGTCGACCGGGAGGGTGTGCCCGGTGATCCAACGGGCATCGTCGGAGGCGAGAAAGGCAACCGCCGCTGCGACGTCCTCAGGTGCGGGCACCCCGGGCATCGGGTTGAACGTCTCCAGCCGCCGCCGCATCTCCTCCGGGTCGTCGGCGTCGGCGATGAAATCGGCCAGCAGCGACGTCATCACCAGCGTCGGGGCGACCGCGTTGACCCGGATGTTGTGCCGGGCGTACTCGATCGCCGCGGCGCGGGTCAGCCCCTCCGTCCCGGCCTTCGTGAACGTGTACGGCGAGATGTTCTCCTGCCCGGCCATCCCCGTCGTCGACGAGGTGCTGACGATCACGCCGCCCTCGCCGCGCAGCAGCGCCTCGATGCCGAACTTGAGCATGTGGAAGCAGCCGTCGCCGTTGACCCGGCGCACCTCGTTCCAGTTCTCCACGTCGGTCAGGTGCAGCATCTGCTGTTCACCGTCGATCTCGACACCGTTGTAGATCACGTCGAGGCGGCCGTGGTGCTCCATCGCCGCGGCCAGTGCCTGCTCCACCGACACGGCGTCCCCGACGTCGATGGTCACCGCGTGGCCGCCGGGCACGTCGGCGGCGATCGCCGCCGCCCGGTCGGGGTCGGAGTCACCGACGACGACGCGTGCCCCCTCGGCGGCGAGCCGTCGTACGGTCGCCTCGCCCATCCCCGACGCGCCGCCGGCGACGAACGCGATTTTGCCGTCGAACCTCATCGGCTCCCCCTACCCGCACCAGCAGCCCGGCCCGGGGGGTAGCCGTTCTCGAGGCGGTGAAACGCCCGCGGGCGTTCACTGCTCCTCGTCGTCCTCCTCGGGGTCCTGGTTGGCCTCGGCGCCGAGCACGAACGCCTGCATGGCGAGCTCGTCGTGGCTCGGTGAGACGAACGCCGGCAGCTCCCGCGGGCCGAGCTCCTGCACGTACGACCAGAAGATCCGTACCGCCTCGGCCCGGCTCGCCGCCTCGATCGGCAGGTGCACGCTGACCAGCCAGTTCTGCCGGTCCGGGTCCGGTCCGAGCCGGCTCACGACCGCCGCGACGACCTCGTCGGCCACCGGCGCGAGCAACGCGGCAGCCGGACCGGCGGCCACCGGGTCCAGGGCGGGCAGGCCGTCGGCGGGCAGGGGCTCGTCGAAGAACTGCCGGGTGTAGCGGACCTCCAGCGGCCTGCCGGGCCGCCCGGTGTCCCGCACCCGGCCCAGCGCGACCACCTGCGCCGGCTCCCCGGCGAGCACCAGCACCTGCTCCCCGGCGGCCGGCGCCCCGTCCGCGGGCGCGGACACCTCAAGGGTGTCGTGGTGGATGAGCCGCTCCGTCTCGTGCTGCTGCTCCGCGAGGAACACCGCCCAGGCGCTCATGCCGTCACCGCCACCGGTCGCCGTACCGGATTCCGCTCACTCACGCTTCCCGCACCTCACTGCTGTCGTCCATGCCGTCCATCCCATCACGCCCGCCCGCCGGCCCGACGTGGCAGCCGCTCAGATGATCGTCCACCATGCCGGTGGCCTGCATCAGCGCGTACGCCGTGGTCGGGCCGACGAACCGGAAACCCCGCCGCTTGAGCTCCTTGGCCAGCGCCGTCGACTCCGGCGTCAGCGCGGGCACCTCGGCCCAGGCGCGGGGCCGCGGCCGCGGCGGCGGCGCGTACGACCAGAGCAGCGCGCCGAGCCCGCCGGGCAGCTCCAGGGCGGCGCGGGCGTTGGCGATCGCCGCCTCGATCTTGGCGCGGTTGCGGACGATCCCGGCGTCGGCGAGCAGCCGCTGCACGTCGGCGGGACCGTAGGCGGCGACGCGGGCGATGACGAAGTCGTCGAAGGCACGCCGGAACGCCGGACGTTTGCGCAGGATCGTCAGCCAGGAGAGCCCTGACTGGAAGGCCTCCAGGGTGACCCGTTCGAAGAGGGCGTCGTCCCCGCGGACCGGCCGCCCCCACTCCTGGTCGTGGTACGCGGTGTAGTCGGCCGTGCCGGCGCCCCAGGCGCAGCGCGCCCGGCCGTCGGGGCCGATCAGCAGGTCCGTCACGTCCACCAACGTTAGGGCACGCCGATCAGGGCAGCCGGCCCTGCTCCACCAGGCGCGCGAAGCGCTTCAACGCCCGGGTCAGGGTGATCTTCGAGCCGGGCCAGAGCGCCACCGGCCAGGCGAACCGACCGACCGCGACGTTGCGTGGCAGCTGGAACCACTCGTGCCAGACCACCTGGGTCCGGTCGGGACCCATCGGCGTGCAGCGCATCACGCCCGGCCCGGTGAGCACCTGCCCGAAGTGCATGACCGCGATCTCGTACGGGGCGTCGAGCCGGGTCACCCGCATCTCGTCGCGCAGCTTGAGCGGTCCGACGACGGTCACCGCCTCGATGCGGCTGCCTTCCCCGCCGTCGCCCTCGACCACCCGCACCTGGGTCCGCGGAATCCAGGCCGACTGCTGCTCCCAGTCGCTGAGCGCGGCGAAGACCCGTGCGGCGGGGGCGTCGACGATGACCGTCGCGGTCACCTCGCCGATGTGGGGTCCGTCGGGCTGTCCGGAGGAGGTCACTGCGACTCCGGCCCGCGGGGGTTGCGCAGGGCGTCGGCGGGATCGGCGGCGTACCGGGTGCCGGGGGCCGGCTCCTGGGTCTGCCCGTCGCCAAGGGTCGGCACGGTGGGCGGCGCGGTCACGGCGTCCGGGGCCGCGGGGCCAGGCGGGGTGACGCCGGACGGGACAGCGGGGCCGGGCGCGGTGACGCCGGACGGGACAGCGGCGGGCGTACCCGGCTCCTCGGGTCCGTGGCCGCCGGAGCTCTCGCGGGCCCGGCGCAGCTGGTCGGCATCGGTGACGCGCCCTTCCCGCAACGCCGCGACCTCCGCCTCGAGCACGCCGATCAGCTCGGTCTTGTAACCGATGTCGTAGGCGACCCGGCGCAGCACCTGGTCGACCTGGGCCATCCGGTACCCGCGCATGGCGGTGTCGAAACGAAGCTCCGGGATGTCCGCCTCACGCAGCGGGCGGTGACCCGGCAGTGGCCGCGCCTGCCCGTCCGGCTCCGCCGGAACCAGGCCGGGATCGCGTCCGGTCACCAGTACGGTGACACCGAGGACCACCGCGGCGACGATCACCGCCACGACGAGTACGAGCAGAAGCTGACCCATGAACAGATCGTGGCATGCGGCGATGGCCCCGGCGACCCCGCCACCCCGCGTCCGTTAGCGTCACCCGGACGCGGGACCCCGGGGTGAGGAGGCGTAGATGAGTCGGACGCTGCGGTTGGGCGGGCGTACCTTCGCCCCCGGCGAACACGCGGTGATGGCGATCGTCAACCGCACGCCGGACTCGTTCTTCGACCGCGGCGCCACCTTCGCCGCCGACAGCGCGCTGCGCGCCGTGGAACGGGCCGTCGACGAGGGCGCCGACATCATCGACATCGGCGGGGTCAAGGCCGGGCCGGGCGCCGAGGTCGACGTGGCGGAGGAGATCCGCCGTACGGTCGCCACCATCGCCGCGGTGCGACGCGAGTTCCCCGCGGTGGTGATCTCGATCGACACCTGGCGCGCGGCGGTGGCGACCGAGGCGGTCGCCGCCGGCGCCGACCTGCTCAACGACACCTGGGCGGGGGCCGACCCGCAGCTCGCTGTGGTGGCGGCCGAGACCGGCGCGGGCCTGGTCTGTTCGCACGCCGGCGGGCTCTCGCCGCGGACCCGGCCGCACCGGGCCGCCTTCGACGACGTCCTCGCCGACGTGCTGACGACCGTCACCGCGCTCGCCGACCGCGCCGTCGGTCTCGGCGTACGCCCGGACGGGATCCTGATCGACCCGGCACACGACTTCGGCAAGAACACCCGGCACTCGCTGGAGGTCACCCGGCGGCTGGACGAGATGACCGGCACCGGCTGGCCGGTGCTGGTGGCGCTCTCCAACAAGGACTTCATCGGCGAGGCGCTGGACCTGCCGGTCGACGAACGGCTGGAGGGGACGCTGGCGGCCACGGCGGTATCGGCCTGGCTCGGGGCCCGGGTGTTCCGGGCGCACCAGGTCCGGCCGACCCGCCGGGTGCTGGACATGGTCGCCGCGATCCGCGGCGACCGCCCCCCGTCGGTGGCCCGCCGCGGCCTGGCCTGACCCCGTGAGAGGTCAGCTCCAGCGGAGCACGTTCTTGCGCCAGGCGTAGAGGATGCCCAGCGCGAGCACACCGACGAAGATCCCCATCTCGGCGACGGTCACCAGCCCGAAGCCGGGACGGTCGAAGACCACCGCCCAGGGGAAGAGGAAGACCGACTCGACGGCGAAGAGCAGGTACAGGTAGGCGTAGACGTAGTAGCGGATCTGCATCTGCGCCCAGTCGGCGCCGACCGGGTCCAGTCCGCACTCGTAGCTGGTTCGCTTGCCGACCGGTTCCGCCGGGGTGGCCGGGCGCAGCACCCGGTTGGCCCCAAAGGCCAGGACGAAGAAGAGGACTGCGACCACGAGCAGGAGCCCGAGCGTCGCGTACGACCCGAGGTAGCCGCTCATGGCTGGCAGCGTACCGCCGTCCCGGCCCGCCGGGGTCGCTCCGTCCACCGGCGGGATACGTTACGAACTTGTTTCCGATCCCAGGTGGCGGCGAATGTCCCCATCGACCGAATAATGGACCGTCCCCTGAGGGTTCTTCGCCGGCTAACCGCCGGTGCTGCGGAGGAGAGATGGCAGTGGCCGATTCCCGGTCCGGTGGTGCGCGCCGCAGCCGGGACCTCGCCCGCCGGCTGCTCCTGCCGGCGGTTCCGCTGCTGCTGGCCGTGGCCGTGCTCGGCCTGACCGCGCAGCAGGACACCGTCTCCGAGACCCTGGTCCACGCGGGCGCGCTCGAACCTGCCCCGGTGGATACCGGCAGTGAAGAGCCCTTGCTGACCCTGGACCCGGCGGAGCCGGACGACCCGCCGGAGTCGGCACCCGATCCCAGCGACCCGGGCATCCCCGAGCCGCCGGAGTCGCCGACCCCGGAACCGACTCCCTCCGAGCCCCCGCCGCCGACCACGCCGGCGCCCACCCCGTCGGCAAGCACCCCCTCCACGGCGCCGAGTACTCCCCGGCCCGCGCCGTCGACCTCCTGGACGGTCCTGCCGCCGCCCGGCCCACAGCCGCCGGGCCAGGCCGAACCCGACCGGCCCGGCGCACCCCGGCGCGGGGTGGTCGTCACCACCGGCGACGTCGAACTCGGCCCCGACTACTGGAACCAGCCGAGCCGGCCGGCGAGCCTGGCGATCACCGTCACCAACACCGGCTCGGTGAACGAGCGGATCCGGCTGATCTACACCCTGCCCGCCGGGGTCAGCGATGACGGCACCCCCGGCTGCTCCCCCGCCGGTGACGGCAGCTACGCCTGCACTCCCTGGCAGACCCGCGCCGGGAGCGCCTTCGGCGCCACCCTCTCGCTGCGCGTCGACGGCCAGGCCTGGCGGCAACTGCCGCTCAACGGCAGCGTCCGGGTGGAGACCGCCACCGGGGACCGATCCGTGGTCAGCGACGAGGAGGGCTTCGCGATCCTCCTGCCGAGCGGACCCCCGGCTGCGGACCTGGCGCTGAAGGCCGACGAGGTCACCTTCGACGTCACCGGCCTCAGCGCGGGGCTGAACGTGCGACTGGCCAACCTCGGCGAGGTCGACGGCGACGGCGTCGTCGAGATCCTCCTGCCCGACGGGCTGAGCGTGCCCGAACTGCCCGCGGGCTGCACCGCCGTCGAGGAGCTGCACACCCGCTGCGACCTGGGCGTCATCCCCGCCGGCGGCAGCGCCGCGCTGCACCTGCCGATGGACGCCACCGTCGAGGCCCAGCGCGCCGCGCCGCTCTCCGGTGGCGTGGTCGGCATCCTCACCGGCCGGCACAACCCACCCCGGCAGGTACAGATGAGTTTCCGCATCTCCGCGGCCGCCGCCGCGGCCACCCCGGGCGCCGATCCGGCCCCCACCGGGTCACAGGGAGTGCTGCCGGGCGCGGCAGTGCCGGCGGAGACCGACAACGCCGGCCGCGCACCCGACGTCGCGCTCCTGCTGATCGCGGCGGGCGTGACGGCGGCGGTCGTGGCACTGGTAGTGCTGATGCTCCTGCGGCGTCGCCGGCCTCCGGCGGGCACCGGGATCGAGGCTCGTCCCACCCCGCCGGCGGCGATCGAGGCGTGATCTGGATTACGACTGCGGGCACAGGGCGGTACGAGCTATGACAAAGCCGCGCCGGTGGTTGTGCCAAAGGATGGACCTGTAGTGAAGTCCGGCACTGCCTTCGACGTAGGCTCTCCTCAAAGAGGCAAGGCGGACCGAACCCGGCAGCATCCCCGTCGGGACGGCACCCGCGTGGCGCCAAGGAGGTCCTGTGACCGGGCTAGGTGAGGTCACCAACAGGTTCATGTCGCGTGGCGTGACCACGCAGAGTGAGGTGCGACTGTGACCAAGCAGGTCCGTCAACTTGATCGGGTGGTCATCCGATTCGCCGGTGACTCCGGCGACGGTATGCAGCTCACCGGCGATCGCTTCACCTCGGAGACGGCACAGCTCGGCAACGACATCTCGACGTTGCCGAACTTCCCCGCCGAGATCCGCGCACCTGCCGGAACGCTCCCGGGCGTCTCCAGCTTCCAGGTGCACTTCGCCGACTACGACATCCTCACCCCCGGCGACTCGCCGCACGTGCTGGTGGCGATGAACCCGGCGGCGCTCAAGGCCAACCTGGCCGACCTGCCGCCCGGCGCGGAGATCATCGTCAACACCGACGAGTTCACCAAGCGCAACCTGGCCAAGGTCGGTTACGCCAGCAACCCGATCGAGGACGGCTCGCTCGACGGGTACGCCCTGCACCCGGTGGCGCTGACCTCGATGACCGTCGGCGCGCTCGCCGACCACGGCATGCCCAAGAAGGATGCCGAGCGGGCCAAGAACATGTTCGCCCTCGGCCTGCTCTCCTGGATGTACTCGCGGCCGTACGAGTCGACGCTGCGCTTCCTGGAGCGCAAGTTCGCCGCCCGGCCGGAGCTGGCCGCGGCGAACATCGCCGCCTTCCGGGCCGGCTGGAACTTCGGCGAGACGACCGAGGACTTCGCGGTCCGCTACGAGGTCAAGCCCGCCAAGATGAAGCCGGGCACCTACCGCAACATCACCGGCAACGCGGCGCTGTCGCTGGGCCTGGTGGCGGCGGGTGTCCGCGCCAAGCTGCCGGTCTTCCTCGGCGCCTACCCGATCACCCCGGCGTCGGACATCCTGCACGAGCTGAGCAAGCACAAGCGCTTCAACATCACCACGATGCAGGCCGAGGACGAGATCGCCGCGGTCGGTGCGGCGCTGGGCGCCTCGTACGGTGGCGCGCTCGGCGTTACCACCACCAGCGGTCCCGGTGTGGCGCTCAAGAGCGAGACGATCTCGCTGGCGGTGGCGCTGGAGCTGCCGCTGGTCATCGTCGACGTGCAGCGGGCCGGCCCCTCGACCGGTCTGCCCACCAAGACCGAGCAGGCCGACCTCAACATGTCGCTCAACGGGCGCCACGGTGAGGCCCCGGTCGCGGTGATCGCGGCGCAGTCCCCCTCGGACTGCTTCCACGCGGCGATCGAGGCGGCGCGCATCGCGTTGACCTACCGCACCCCGGTCATCCTGCTCTCGGACAACTACGTCGCCAACGGCTCCGAGCCGTGGCTGCTGCCCGAGGTCGACTCGCTGCCCGACCTGCAGGTCGAGTTCGCCACCGAGCCCAACGGTGAGAACGGCGTCTTCCTGCCGTACCTGCGGGACCCGGAGACGCTGGCCCGCCCGTGGGCGATCCCCGGCACGCCGGGTCTGGAGCACCGCATCGGTGGTCTGGAGAAGGCCGACAAGACCGGCGACATCTCGTACGACCCGACGAACCACGACTTCATGGTCCGTACCCGGGCGGCGCGGATCGAGTCGATCCCGGTGCCGGACGTCGAGGTCGAGGATCCCGACGGCAACGCGAACGTGCTGGTGCTCGGCTGGGGCTCGACGTACGGCCCGATCGGCGCGGCCTGCCGGGCGCTGCGTCAGCGTGGTCTGCCGATCGCGCAGGCGCACCTGCGCCACATCAACCCGATGCCGGCGAACCTCGGTCAGGTGCTGCGCAGCTACGACCGGGTCGTCATCCCGGAGATGAACCTCGGCCAGCTCGCGCAGGTGATCCGGGCCCGCTACCTGGTCGACGCGATCAGCTACAACCAGGTCCGCGGTCTGCCCTTCACCGCCACGGAGCTGGAGACGATGCTGGAAGAGGTCTTGAAGAATGTCTGAGCCTGTCGCCCTCAAGCTCACCGCCAAGGACTTCAAGTCCGACCAGGAGGTGCGCTGGTGCCCCGGCTGCGGTGACTACGCCATCCTCGCCGCCATCCAGGGCTTCATGCCGGAGCTGAACATCCCGCGCGAGCGGACGGTCTTCGTCTCCGGCATCGGCTGCTCGTCGCGCTTCCCGTACTACATGAACACGTACGGGATGCACTCGATCCACGGGCGCGCCCCGGCGATCGCGACCGGCCTGTCGGTCTCCCGGCCGGACCTGTCGGTCTGGGTGGTCACCGGTGACGGCGACGCGCTCTCGATCGGCGGCAACCACCTGATCCACGCGCTGCGCCGCAACGTCAACCTCAAGATCCTGCTCTTCAACAACCGGATCTACGGTCTGACCAAGGGCCAGTACTCGCCCACCTCCGAGGTCGGCAAGGTCACCAAGTCGACGCCGGTCGGCTCGGCGGACGCGCCGTTCAACCCGCTGTCGCTGGCGCTGGGCGCGGAGGCGAGCTTCGTCGCCCGCACCATCGACTCCGACCGCAAGCACCTGCAGTCGGTGCTGCGCCAGGCGGCCGAGCACGAGGGTTCGGCGTTCGTGGAGATCTACCAGAACTGCAACATCTTCAACGATGGCGCGTTCGAGCAGCTCAAGAACTCCGACACCCGCGACGACTACCTGATCCGGCTGGAGCACGGTCAGCCGATCACCTTCGGTTCGGACGGCCAGTTCTGCGTGGTCCACCCGCCGGGCGCCTTCGGGCTGGAGGTCCGGGAGACCGCCTCGGTCGCCGCCGACGAGATCGTCGTGCACGACGCGAACGTCACCGACCCGGCGTACGCCTTCGCGCTGAGCCGGCTGCCCGGTCTGGACCTGCGCAACACCCCGATCGGCGTCTTCCGCAAGGTCGCCCGCCCGTCGTACGACCGGGTGGTACGCGAGCAGGTCGACGCCGCGGTCGCCAAGGCCTCGGGCACGCCGGAGGAGCAGCTCGCCGGGCTGCTCACCGCCGGGGACACCTGGACGATCGTGTAGTCCTGCCACGCCACGCAGAGCGGGCCGGGGGGGACGGAGGCCCCCCCCCGGGCGCGGGGGGGCGGGCCCCGGCGGGGGTGGGGGGGGGCCGCCCGCCGCCAGGCCCGCTCG
>NZ_JBLLDT010000001.1:415621-603627 GCF_049523535.1 Melissospora conviva | reverse complement strand
GCCGGGCTGCTCCCGGCCGGGGCCACGTGGCCGTTGGGGACGCCCTCCCCCGCCCCGCCGTGGGGGCGGGGTCGCTGCCGCGCCCCGCCCCGCTCTGCTGTTTCCGTCCCGCGTCGTGGTTGCGTCCGGCCGTCAGCCCGGAAGCCATTCTCGAAGAGACACCTACAACACCGACGTGGTCCACACACCATCGCCGATGTGTGGACCGGCGCGGTCAGTCGGGCGGGGCAGGGTGGTCGCCGGGCCGGGCCGGGCGGTCCCCGGGCGGGACCGGCCGGTCGCTCGGCCGGGCAGGGCGGTCGCTGGGCGCGACCGGCCGGTCCATCGGCGGGGCGGGACGGTCGGGCGTACGCGGCGGGCGGGGGGCCTGCGGCATCGGGTGCGGGTTGCCGTTGCGGTCGTCGCGGATCAGGACCAGCATGTCCCCGGTCTCGACCGCCTTGCCGCCCCGGTCGGAGAGCGTGACGATCTTGCCGCGGCGGACCAGGGCGATGACCACGCAGTCAAGGTCCCGCGGTGACTTGCCGACCTCGTCGCGTTCGGCCGAGCGCATCGCCAGCGCCATGCCGCGGCCCGGCGTCAGCAGGTCCTCCACCACGTCGATCAGCGGCGGCGCCGAGGTCGAGAGGCCGAGCAGCCGGCCGGCGTTGGCGGAGGAGACGACAACGTGGTGCGCGCCGGACTGCTTGAGCAGCGGGGCGTTCTCCGCCTCCCGGACACTGGCGATGATGCGTACCTGGCCGGCGGTTAGCTGGCGGACGGTGAGCGCGACCAGGACCGAGGCGTCGTCGCTGTCGGTGGCGATGATGACCGCGCGGGCCGAGCGGACATGCGCCTCCTCGAGCACGGCCGAGCGGGTCGCCGAGCCTTCGATGGCGACCAGGCCGGCCGAGGTTGCCTGGCGCACGCAGGCGGCGCTGCGCTCCACCACCACGATCCGGCTCTTGTCCATGCCGTTCTCCAGCAGAGCGGAGATGGCGCTGCGGCCCTTGGTGCCGTAGCCGCAGATGATGACGTGGTCCTTCACGCTTCTCCTCCACCGGTTCAGGCGACGGCCGGTCCGGTACTGCTCGGTCAGGACCTCCAGCGTGGTACCGACCAGGATGATCAGGAACAGCACCCGGGCAGGGGTGATGATCAGGATGTTGACCAGGCGGGCGCTGTCGCTCAACGGCGTGATGTCGCCGTAGCCGGTGGTCGAGAGGGTCACGACGGCGTAGTAGAAGCAGTCGATCAGGTTCAGGCCGTTCTCGTCGACGTCCCGGTAGCCGCCACGGTCGACGTAGACGACGCCGACCACGACGAGGACCAGCCCGAGGGCCGCGGCGAGCCGCAGGCTCAACGCGCTCAGCGGCCCCCGGTGCGGGGCAGGTAAATGGATCAAAGCTGGCCTGCTCCACTCCGGTCCGGGCCTCTACGTGCACAACATAGCGGTTGCCTCAGCGAACCGCGCACGGGAACCGGCCCCTCCCCGCCGACCAGGGGGCATCCGTTCGCCGGGCACGACGAAGGCCGGGTACCACAGGGCACCCGGCCTTCGTTTCTCGTGCTCTGCTGTTGTCGGTGCGCTTTCTGTCATCGGCGCTGTTGCCGGCCAGGTCCGCGCCGCTCACCAGTGCTGGGCGACCAGTTCGGCGGCCTGGGTCTCCCACTGCGCGTACGCGTCCGGGTACGCCGACACCTGCACCTTCTGCGCCGCGTCGGTCAACGGCATCTGCTCCCAGCCCTCAACCTCGTCAAGGGAATCAAGGAACGCAGTCGTCGAGTACTGCGGATCCCGAATCTGCTCCACCGTGCCCCAACCACTGGACGGACGCTGCTGGAACAGACCCTGCGAATCATGATCGTTGGCCGCACCCAGATGACCCAGGTTCTCCAACTTCGACTCCTGCATCGCAGTAGCCACCGCGATCACCGCAGCCCGCTCGTTCATACCCGAATCCTTCGTCGCCGCCACGATCGCCTTCGCATTCTCCTGCTGCTCCGCAGACAGATCGATACGCGACTGCTTACCCTGCACACTCGTCGCCAGGGCAGCGTGATCCGGACCGGCCCGCACCTGCGCCACGGCCACGGTACTCGGCTGCGCCACCTCAGCCGCCTGCGCGAACACCGGAACCGCCGGACCCGCAACCACACCAGAAGCGAACGCCACACCCGCGACACCCACACCAATACCACGGAAAATGTTCTTCATCAGGGGAACTCCTCCACGCTCGAAACAAGGGGAAAAAAACCCGCAACACCTGAGCCGCGACTCAGCACGACAGGCGCCCGCGGGCACTCACCGAAAAGAATGAAGAACGGCCGAGAAAGGGGGACACACACCCCGGCACACACACCAACCGGCTCACCGCCGGGCCGGGGGTCGCGTTCCTCGGCCGTACGCCATACACAACCACCCCGACCCCCGAAGCGATTCCGGACCGACCCCGGAACCGCCCCGAAAAAATCCGGACATCCGGTGTCAAAACCTCATGGCCGGCGAGGCCGCAAACGGCACTCAGCGGCGATTACCGGGCACTCCGCTCTCTCGGATGCCGGGCCGATCCGGCACTCGGGCGCCGGGCCGATCCGACGCCCCGGCACTGATCAGCCGGTCAGGAGTCGCCGTGCTCGGCCCGGTACAGATCACGCAGTACGCCGATCTCGCCACCGTGGTGCATGACCTCGCGGTTGAGGTGCAGGACCAGCGCGGCCATCGAGTAGTCGGCGTAATTGACCCCCTTGGGGCCGAGTGGGCGGGCCAGCGCCTGCTCGTCGAGGGCGGCGACGCCGTCGTGCCAGCGCCGGTAGCCCTCCTCCAGCAGAGCGATCCCGGCGGCGGCGCCGCCGGGCACCTCGCTAGGCAGGTGCCGCCGATCGAACATGTCGGCGTCGGTGGGCCGTTGACTCCGGTCGCAGACGTCCGCGCCGGCGGATCCGGTCCCGTCACCGAAGAACGCGTTCGCCCTGGCGTACAGGGTGCCGCCGATGTGCACGAGCCGCCAGGCGATGGTGGTGAACGGCGGGGGCACCGGCTCGGGGTACTCCCAGTCGAGGCTGGAACCCTCCGGCCCTGGCCGTACGCTCCAGCAACCCGGCACCGGCTCCCAGAAGTACTCGTCGTCGGTGAGTCCTTCCAACCGGGGCCGCAGGTGCGCCTCCCAGTAGAACTCCAACTGCCCGACGATCTCCGCACCCCAGTTGATCGGCATGTCAGCCTCCGCGCGAGCCGGCCCGAGAGTCACCGTACGGTCATCGTCACGTTACGCCCCGGATCCGCCCGTCAGCGGCAACCACGGGCGCCGCGCCGCGGCATGCACGCGTCACGCGGCGTCGCATCCGGCGCGGGAAGACGAGCAGCCATAGAGTGAGGACGATCCTGGCCCCACCATCCCGGCAGGCCCGGCCCCGCGCGCATCCGGCGTCGCCCCGGCCAGCCGCACCGGAAGGAGCACAGTGAACCGACGCCTCATCGGCGCGCTCGCCGCCACCATGACCGCAACCCTGACCGCCGGGCTCGTCGCCACGGTCGCCGCGGCCCCCGCCCAGGCCCACCGCGGGCCGGCGCGGCCTGCGGTCATCGCCCTACCCGACGGTTTCCAGCCCGAGGGGATCACCACCGCCGGCCGCTACGCCTACTTCGGCTCCCGTGCCACCGGCGCCATCTACCGCGCCGACCTCATCACCGGCCGTGGCCGGGAACTCAGCCCGCCCACCGGTACCCCGTCAGTCGGGCTGAAGGTCGACCCGCAGGGCCGGCTCTTCGTCTCCGGCGGCACCACCGGCGACGCCCGGGTGATCGACGCCCGCAGCGGGAAGCTTCTCGCCCGCTATCAGCTCGGCACCGGCACGACGTTCGTCAACGACGTCGTCCTCACCGGGCGGGCCGCCTACTTCACCGACTCGTACAACCCGGTGCTCTACCGGGTTCCGCTGGGCCGCGGCGGCGCGCTCCCGCCGGCCGAGAGCGTCACCACGATCCCGCTGACCGGCGCGTTCACCCAGGTCGGCACGGGGATCAACCTCAACGGCATCGCGCGTACGCCGGACCGCTCCGCCCTGATCGTGGTGCAGTCCAACACCGGCACGCTCTACCGGGTTGACCCGGCGACGGGGACGAGCGCCGTCGTCGACGTACCCGGGCACACCTTCACCAACGGGGACGGGCTGCTGACCGTGGGGCGCACCCTCTACGTGGTGCAGAACCGGCTCAACCAGGTCGCTGTGGTGCGGCTCAACCCCAGCGGCACCACCGGGACGCTGAGCTGCACCATCACCGACCCGAACTTCGACGTGCCGACGACGGTCGCCAAGGCGCTGGGGCGGCTCTACCTGCCCAACGCCCGCTTCACCACCCCACCGGAGCCGACCACGCCGTACACGGTGGTCGGGGTCCGTCCGCACTGCCACGGATGACGCGTCGCGCCCCCGGGTGGTTGCTCACCCGGGGGCGCTTCGCCGAACTCAGATGGCGGTGCCGGTGAAGGTGCCGTCGGCCTGCACGCGCACAGTTGCGCCCGCGCCGTCCGGCAGCCGCAGGACCGCCTCGGCGGACTCACCGAGCGCCGTGCGTACGTCCGCGTCGGCCAGCTCCAGCCGACCCTCCCAGCTGACGACGCCGGTGGCCCGGTCGGTGCGGATCCGGACGGTCATGTCCCGGACCTGCCACTCCGAATCGTCGGCGGTCTCCAGCTGCGCGCTGCCCCGGTAAGTGCCCATTCCCGCACCCTATCCGCGCACGTTTGTCCGCTCCGGGCCCGGGCACATATTCGTGACCGACCATGCCGACCAGGAGGGACACGATCATGACCAAGGGTGATGTCGAGACGTACCACGAGGACGGCCAGTGGAAGGACCGCCCGGAGGGCAACGAACGGGCGAGCAGCACCCACGACACCAAGGCCGACGCGGTCGCCGCCGGCCGGGACATGGCCAAGGACCGCGGTGTCGAGCACGTCATCAAGAAGGAAGACGGCACCATCGGGGAGAAGAACACCTACCCCCGCAGCCGCGACCCCCGCGATATCAAGGGCTGACCCGCGGCAGCCGGACCCGGCCGGGTTCAGACCGTCGGCACCACCATCGGGGTGCCGGTGGCCGGGTTCGGCATCACCAGGCTCGGCAGGCCGAAGACCTCCTCCATCAGCTCGGCGTCGACGACCTCTTTCGGCGCCCCCTGGGCGACGATCCGGCCGGCCTTCATCGCCACGATGTGATCGGCGAACCGGCAGGCCTGGTTGATGTCGTGCAGCACGGCCACGACCGTACGGCCCTCGTCGCGCAGCCGGGCGAAGAGCGCCAGCAGCTCGTACTGGTGGGTGATGTCCAGGAACGTGGTCGGCTCGTCGAGCAGCAGGTACGGCGTCTCCTGCGCCAGCACCATCGCGATCCAGACCCGTTGCCGCTGCCCGCCCGAGAGCTCCTCCACGGGCCGCTCGGCCAGCTCGGTCACCCCGGCGACCGCCATGGCAGTGCGTACGGCCTCCTCGTCGGCGGCGGTCCCGGTGCCGAGCAGGGACTGGTGCGGGTAACGGCCCCGGGCGACGAGCCGGCGGACGGTGATGTTCTCCGGCGCGATCAGCCCCTGCGGCAGGAAGCCGACCTGCCGGGCGAACTGCTTCGGCCGGTGGCTGCCTACGTCCCGCCCGTCGAGGCGGACGGTTCCCGACGTGGGTGTCAGCAGCCGGACGAAGGCTTTCAGCAGAGTGGACTTCCCGCACGCGTTCGGACCGACGATGGCGGTGAACGCGCCGTCGGGGATTTCCAGGCTCACCCGGCTCGACACCACCCGCTCGCCGTAGCCGAGCTTCAGGTCCTCCGCGGTCAGACGACTGGTCACCGTCGTTTCACCTCCATGCCGAGCAGCCAGATGAGATAACAGCCGCCGATCGCCGTGGTGACAACCCCGACGGGCAGCGCGACCGGCTGCAGCAGCAGCTGTGCGACGAGGTCCGCGGCGAGCAGCAGCACCGCGCCGGTCAGCGCCGCCGGCACCAGCGGCACGCCGCCGGCCCGGGCGAGCCGCCGGCCGATCTGCGGGGCGGCGAGGGCGATGAAGACGATCGGCCCGGCGACGGCGGTCACGGTGGCGGTGCAGCCGACCCCGGCGAGCACCATCAGCAGCCGCAGCCGTCCCAGCCCGACGCCACTGGTGGCGGCGATCTCGTCGCCGAGCGCCGCCTGGTGCATGGCGTGCGAGATCAGCATGAGCAGCAGCACGAACCCGACGAGGACGGCGAAGGGCAGCCGCAGTTCCGACCAGTCGACGCCGTTGAGGGAGCCGGCGTTCCAGCCGGTCGCGGCGATCGCCACGTCGAGTTCGGCGCGGAGCACGATCCAGGAGTTCACCGCGGTGAGCATGGCGTTGACGGCGATGCCGATGACGACGAGCCGCATGCCGCTGAGGCCGGAGTCCAGCGACAGCAGGTAGATGACGACGGCGGCGAGCAGTCCGCCCGCCACCGAGCCGGCGGCAAGCTGCCCGGCGGTGCCGTTGAGCACCGTCACCGCCACCAGCACCCCGGTGTACGCGCCCGCGTCGAGGCCGATGACGTCGGGGCTGCCCAGCGCGTTGCGGGTCAGGTTCTGGAAGACCGCGCCGGCGAGCCCCAGCGCGGCGCCGAAGACCAGGGCGGCGACCACCCGCGGCAGCCGCCACTGGCGGATCACGAAGGCCGAGTCGCCGTACCCGGCGAGGGCGGCGAGCACCTCGCCCGGGCCGGCCCACTCCTGTCCGCGGCCGAGCGCCACCAGGGCGAGCACCGCCGCGACGACGACGAGCGCCGCGGAGACGACGACCGTACGCCGCTCGACGTGGATCACGGCGGGCCCGGCCCGCAAGGTCAGAGTGCCGTTCACAGTGTCGCCGCCCCGTACCGGCGGACCGCCCAGATGAGCACCGGGGCGCCGAGGAAGGCCGTGACGACGGAGACGGGGACCTCTCCGGTGGGGAGCAGGACCCGGGCGCCGACGTCGGCGGCGAGCAGCAGGACCGGTCCGAGCAGCATCGCGTACGCCATCGTCCAGGGGATCGAGCCGCCGGCGAGGCGGCGGGCCAGGTGCGGCACCATCAGGCCGACGAAGACGATCGGGCCGGCGACGGCGGTGGCGACGCCGGCGAGCAGGGTGACGAGCGCCAGGACGATCACCCGGGTCCGGGCCACGTGGGCGCCGAGGGCGTGGGCGACGTTCTCGCCGAGGACGAGGGCGTTCAGCGGCCCGGTCGCGGCCATCGCGGCGAGCAGCGCGGCGACGGTGACCAGGGCGGGCACCACCAGCGGTGTCTGCTCGGAGCCGGCCAGCGCCCCCACCGACCAGAACCGGTGCCGGTCGAAGACGTCGGGGAAGGTCAGCCGCAGGCCGAGGGAGATTCCCATCAGGACGGAGCTGAGTGCGACCCCGGCGAGGACCAGCCGCAGCGGTGAGGTCCGCCCGACGGCGTAGACGACGAGCGTGGCGATGGCGGCGCCGGCCACGGCCAGCAGAAGCTGCCCGCCCTGCGAGGCGGTCACCCCCGCCAGCACCCCCACGTTGATCATGAATCCGGCGCCGGCGGTCACCCCGAGGATGCCGGGTTCGGCGAGCGGGTTGCGGGTCAGCGACTGGATCAGCACCCCGGCCGCGCCGAGGGCGGCGCCGACGCAGACACCGAGGATCGTGCGGGGCAGCCGCAGGTCGCGTACGACGAGCTGGTCGGTGCTGCCGGTGAAGTCGGCGAAGGCCCGCCAGACCTCGGCGGCCGGTACGGTGCGGGCTCCCACCATCATGCTCGCGCCCGCCGCGGCCACGAAGAGCACGGCGGACACGAGCAGGAGGGGGAGCCGGCGGGACAGGTCAGTCTTCAAGCCCGGCGATCCCGCGCTTCCAGTAACCGGTGATCAGTGCGTCGAGGCGGTCCCGGCTCCAGGCCCGCAACGGCTTGATGTCGGTCGCCTCGCCGGCGGCGAAGAGGAACGTCCGCCCGGCCGGCAGGGTCAGCGCCTGCACGGTCTCGGCGAGCGTCGGGCCACCGTCCTCGCGCCGCAGCCAGGTGACGGTGATCCCGTCGCGCGCCGCCAGCGGGTACGCCGCTTCGGCCTCGTCGTCGATCTCGATCACGACCTGGGCCGAGACGTCGGCCGGGGACTCCTCCAGCCATCGGGCGACCGCCGGCAGGGCGGTGTTGTCGACGGCGAAGAGGTAGTGGTCGTAGTGGTGCGGGAATGCCTTCGCCCCGGGCGGGCCGGCGATGGTGACCTCGTCGCCGACCGCCGCGGTGGCCGCCCACGTCGAGGCGAGCCCTCCGTCGTGCAGTACGAAGTCCAGGTCGAGCGTGCCTTCGGCGCGGTCGTACCGGCGGACGGTGTACTTGCGGGTGACCGGCGGCGGTGAGGGCCAGTCGAGCATGCCCTGCCCGTCCGGGACGGGGTCGCGGCGCGTGCCGTCCGGATCAGGGAAGACGATCTTGATGTGGTCGTCGGCCTGGTAGGTGTGGAACCCGGCCAGCGCCGGGCCGCCGAGGGTCAGCCGCAGCATCCGCGGGGTCAGCTGCCGTCGGGCCACCACCTGCACCCGGCGCACCTCGATCGGGTACCCGACCCGCACGATGCCGTCGCCGTCACGATGATGGGCCGCGACCCGGGACTCCGGGTCGCGGCGTTCGATCATCGTCATCGGTCGAGCAGCGGCGCCAGCGCGGCGTCGATCGCGTCGAGGGTCCGCAGCGCGGAGCCGTACGTGGCCGCCTCGGTGTACTGCAGCCCGAACACCTTGTCGGCCTTGACCGCCGGCAGGTTCTTCCACAGTGCGGAGTCGAGCACCTGCTGCACCGACTCGCCCGCCTTGCCGTCGAGCTCGACGGTGTAGGTGATGGCGTCGACGTCGGCGAAGCTCTCCGGCAGCTCCTCGATCGAGGGGTACTCGGTGACGTCGAGCGCGCCGCCGCCCTTCTCCTTGACCTCACCGGGGTAGGTCACGCCGATGTCCTGGGCGATGTTGGTGCCCCAGGATCCGGCGAACTCGCGGTGGAAGGTGCCCTTGGAGACCTCGCCGTAGGCGCCCAGGTGCCCGAACTTCAGCCCGGCGAGCACCTCGCCGTACTTGCCCTTGAGCTCCTGCGCCTTCGTGTCGTACGCGTCCTTGGCGGCCTGGAAGTTCCCGGCGCGACCGGCGGCGTCGGCCTGCAGGCGGGACTGCTCCCGCCAGGAGGCGGGGCCCGCCGGGCCGATCGCGACAACGGGTGCGATGCTCTCGAGGCGGGCGATGTCGATCTCGGCGAGGACCGGCTTCGGCACGCCGATCACGATGAGGTCCGGCTTGGCGCCGGCGATCGCCTCGTAGTTCGTCTCGGCGGCGACCTCACCGGCGACCTTGGGCAGGCCGTCGTAGGTGGCGCGCTGCTGCTCGGTCATCATCGGCAGGCCGCGCTTCCAGGTGGAGATCCCCACCAGGGCGGCCTCGGCCTCGATGAGGACCGGGACGGCGTAGCCGGTGGCGACGACCCGCTTGGGATCTGCGGGGATGGTGATCTCGCCGTTGTCGGCCGAGAAGACGCGGGTGGCGCCGTCGGACTTCGCGGCGGTGTCGCCGCCGTCGGTTCCGCAGCCGGTCACCACGGCGAGCGCCAGGGCTGCGGCGGCGGCGAGGCGCCAGTGCTGTCGTACGGACATTGACCAGGTTCCTTCAAGGGGCGTCGAGAGGTGGCAACCCCGGTGGGCTGCGAAGCTTAGGTTAGCCTTACTTTGGCTGAGGAAATGTCGCTGAGAGGTCAGGTCGTGTCGGTCAGAGGTCACAGCGGGGTGGTCGCGGAGCCGATCGCGGCCGATCCGGTCAGCTGCGAGGAGTTCGGCTACGGCCTCGGCCGCCCCGACGGCATCCTCGTGCTGCGCTACCGGGCGGCGACCCGGCTGGTCTTCAACGAGGGCCGGCAGGACTTCCTCCACCAGCTCTACTGGTCACCCGACGGCCTGCTCGCCGCCCACCACGACGGGCGCATCACCCTCGTCGGCACCGACGAGGTCTTCTGGGCCCAGCGGGCGGTCACCCACGAGGTGCACGCTGTCGACCGGCAGAGCGTCTACCGGATCTGCCTGCGCGAGATCCCCGCGGCCCTCGCCGGCCTGCGGTCCGGCACCGCCGGCATCGACACCGAAGCGGCCCGGCTGGTCCTCGCCCTCGCCCTCCCCGGCTACGACGAACAGGACGCGCTCGCCGCCCGCGGCCGCATCATGGCCGGCCTCGGCCCGCGCCCGCAGCAGACCGGCCGCCGGCGGGGCGGACCCGGCGCGGCGGCCGCGGTCGCGACGGCCCTGGCCCAGGACCCCGGCGACCCCACCAGCCTCGCCGAATGGGCCGACCGGCTGCACGTCAGCGTCAAGACCCTGCAACGCGACTTCACCCGCGAGTTCGGCATGTCGTACTCGCGCTGGCGGACCCGGCTGCGGCTGCGCGCGTCACTGGCGCTGCTGGAGACCCGGCCGGTCGGCGAGGTCGCCCGCCGCGTCGGCTACGCCAGCCCGTCCGCCTTCATCGCCGCCTTCGCCCAGGAGTACGGCTACACCCCCGGCCGGGCCGCCGCGATGAGACACCACAGCGATTCCCCGTCGGAGAATCCGAGCGAACGATCCGCCTAGCCCGGCCGGGTACCGCTGGCTAGGGTCAACGCCGGCCACCGGAACAGTTCACTGCCCTGTACGGCTGACCGCCCTCGACCTTCTGCCCACGGACGTCAGCGCCGGCAGAGGACATACATGGAAATCAGGCCCGCCGGCCCGACGATGCTCCGGCCCTGGTGGCGCTGCGTGCCGAGGTCCACCCGTACCTGGTCCGGGGTGTCGAGTCGACCCGGAAGATGATCTCCGAGCCGTCGCCGGGCGAGAACTGGGCGGCGTTTGTCGCCGAGCAGCCCTGTCAGCTCCACGAATCGCCGTAGAAGTCCTCATCGTCGTCGGCGGGCGGCAACACGGCCCGCCACCACATGTCGATGAGGAACTTCTCGACGCCGTCATACCTGCCCCGGTACACGCGGACCCCGTACACCCCCGGCCCTCCCGGAAGCTCCGTCGTCACCATTGCGGGGACAGTGTGCACCTCGACGAAGAGTTCCCCGGTGGGCATGTGCAGTTCGAGCTGCCGGCACCCGTCCCACGAACCCTCGGGGGATTCCGGTTCGGCGTCCCAGGTCCGTAGCTCGAGCTTCGTCGGTTGGGACGTAACCAACGGCCGCACGCTGACCTGGTACGTCGATGCGCCGGCGACCTGCCCCTGCGCATCCCGGTACGCCTCGCCGTCGTCACCGGCGTCACACCACGGGTCCCGGAGAATGATCTCCCGGTAGAGGACGAAGAAGGTGACTTCGTACGACTTCACGACCGGCGCTGGACTTCGAGGCGACGACATCCGCTCACCGTATTCGCCGCCTCGCCACGAATCGATCAACCAAACCGCCGCTGTCGTCCCAGCCCTGCCGCAGGGGGACCTCCACAGCAGGCGATCTGGTTGTCGTCATACGTGACGGCCGCGCTCCAGACTGACGACCACGACCGAGCACTGGACTGGTGCCCCCGGCAGGATTCGAACCTGCGACACACGGTTTAGGAAACCGATGCTCTATCCCCTGAGCTACGGGGGCGCGAGGGGCCAGTCTAGCGATCTGCGCGGCCACCCGGGGAGGCAGGGAGTGGCCCACTCCACTGCCGGCTGATCAGGTGCGGCCAACCGGGCCCCGGCAGTGCCGCCGTCTCCCCCAGCGCCTGCAGATCCGCCGAAGACACCTGCAGCAGGTGCCTTTCCGGCCACCGTCAGCGGATCCGGACTCAATGCAGCTCCCGGGAGACCGGCGGGGAGACCGTGAAGCCGCTGAAGGTCGCAACGAAGCCGGCCCGTTGGGGCGAGCAACACATCACGCCCACTCGAACCGTGGCGGGCATGTCGAGGTGGGCGAGTCGAAGTAACCGCCAGCCGCCGTCGGCCAGGTACTGCTGCACCCGCACGGCCTCGCCGTGGCGGGTGAGCCGGAGGGTCAGAGAGCCGTCGAAATCGGGCACAGGCACCATTGACCAGTCGGAGAAGTCCCTGGTCACCACGGTGCTCAGGTGCACCGCGCCATCGGTGAACTCTATTCCCGCCTTCACCCAGTTTCGCTCGTCCACGCGCAGCATGAGCCCCGACTGGTCGTACAGCGTGTCGTAGTCACCGGTGAGGGTCACCTGGGCGGTGAAGTCCCCAGTCACCTCCCGGCCGTAGAAGTGCCCGTCGTCATGGATGAATCCGTAGAACGTCTCCCGCCAGAAGTCAGTCTTGTCGCCGGTGACGGCGCGGACCGTTCCCTGCGCGTCCGACCACTCCGCCGGCTCGTTCAGCCACTGCATGTCCCCTACCACGTCACCGCCCTCCCGCGGTTCCCGGCGGAACCGCCGCGACGTGCGCACCCCGTTCAAACGGCGCCGCTTCCGGCCCAAGCTGCCCTGCTGCCCACGCCGAGCCACCCCGATCGTGCAGACCATCCTCGTCCTCCACCACGTCGAAACCAACCGCTACGCACGATGAAAAAGGCTGAGTGGAGTTACTCGACTGCGGCGGATATCGACTCCGTCCCTGGCCGGCTCGCCAGGGACGTGCTCGGCACCCTTGGTATCGAAGTGATCATCCGAAGCGTCGTCGGCGAGGCCACGGGTGTGGCGAACTCCCGGGGCACCTCGACGAAGGCGGGCGCCGCGAAGAGGGCCTCCCGGCGGCCCGGGACCAGGTCACCGTCGGGATCAGCCGTCGCGTACCGCACCGCGCCCGTCCGCGTCACTGGCAGAAAGCCAAGCGTGCTGGGCCTAGCGTAGTAGGCTGACGGGCATGGGTCGGTTCTCCGAGGATGAGCTGCAGGCGGTTGTCTCCAGGTACGAGGCGACGCGGGCGGCCGCGTTGACCGAGCGGGACGAGCAGCTGCGGGCGTTTCATGCGGCCGGCTGGCGGCCGGTGGATCTGCAGCGGGTCACCGGGTACAGCCGGGAGACGATCCGTCAGGCGCTACGACCGGAAGTCCGGCGGGCGACCAACATGAGCCGGCGCCGGACATCACCCCAGCCGCCGGCGGACTACCGGCCCTACGGTGACCGTAGGCCCTACCTGGTGGCCGAAACCCTTGCCGCGCTGCACGGTCCGACCGAAGGTAGCGTGACGCTTCCGCGTCATCTCGGCTGGTCCGGGCACCCCGAGTACGACCTGGACCGGCCCGCCCGCCCGGCCAGCATGTACAAGGTGGTGCTCACCGAAGCCAGCACGATCGAGGACCTGAACACCTGGCTCGATGCCGACCTTCTCCGGCGGCTCTGGCCCACCCTCTGGCTGCCACCCCAGCTCCGCCAATGCTGGGAGGACGCCTTCCCCGAACTCGCCGCCACCTGCAGCAACGCGGCGTAGCGGTGGACCCCTTCCACGAACGCCTCGCCCGCACCGGGCTCGGCGCGGCCGGTCAATACGGCTTCGCGCTGGCCGGCGGTTACGCCGCTCCAGCTGATCTTCGGCGAGCGATCGCAGCAAGGCCACGAAGCGACCGGCACGCATAGGTCGAAAACAAGAGGCCGCAGGTCAACGGCCTGTGGATACCGGCGGAGGGATGCGACCGGCGGTCGGCCTGGGTGACCCGCGTTACGGACGTGGATCCTTCGCGGCCGCAGGTGACCTTGCCGCGCCCGCGCCGTACCCGTGTCGGGTCCGGTCAGCCTCGGTCCCGGCACGGGTGCGGCGCGAGGTCAGCCAACACGCCGAAGTGGTCGCTGGCCCACACCGACCCGACCGGTTCGGCGAACGCGAGCTGGCAGTCGACGATCCGCAGGGTGGGACCGTGGTCGACAGCGCGGACGAGGACATAGTCGATCCGCCGGCCCAGCTCCAGTGGCATGTCGCCGCCGGCAACCAGTGGATTGCTGGGGCTGAAGGTGTGGCCCCCCTCAGCTCCGTGGATCGCCTCCCAAGCGTCTCGGTACATGACGCTGCACTGCCGCAACGACTGCCGACCGGTCCAGAACCGCACGCTCGCCGCATCTGGAACTGCGTCAAAGTCTCCCGCCACCACTACATGCACATCGTCGTCCTGTGCCAGCTTCTCGATCTCTTGCGCCGTCGCCACGGCCTGCAACTCCCGCTCATGTTCGTAGCCGCGCTGCCAGGTCGGCTTCTGATTGACGAACAGTACGGACCCGATCGGCGCCGGAGCTTCGACACGGGCAATCAACGCTGCACCCGGGAAGCGAGCGGCTCTTTCGGTTACATCAAGACCGATTTCCCGCACCTGCTGCACCGGCCATCGGCTGACCAGCGATATGCCGGTGCCATCGTCAGCCCGGCCGCTCTGGTGCCACACCGAATACCCTGGACCTAATAGATCCTCAACCTGGTCGTAGTCGTCCGTGACGATGGTTTCCTCAAGCGCCAGCAGGTCCGGGTTCAGTCTCCGTAGACCATTGCGGAGCGCCTCGCGTCGCTCCGGCCATGGACCACTGCGGCCGAACACGTTCAACTGAAGCACCCTGAGTCGGTCGTCCTGAATCGATCCGCCATGCGATGACATGCTTCCTCCACAGCTACGCACGGAATTGACGAACCACGCAGGTGTCCCGGTACCCAGCATCGCCCACCCATGAACGCCTCGTTGAAGCGCGTCGAGGTCCGCGGTGGGCTCGTGGCCGGACCGCCAGGGAGCGGAGGCCCATAATAGGGGCATTGTTGATCGATGCCCATCGGTTCACAACCTTGCCGGCCCTTCAGCCTGAGCTCCCGGAGGCACAGTGACCGCCCACTCCCCCGCACCGGCGCTGCGGCTCATCGGATTGTCGAAGGCGTTCGGTGACAAGCGTGCCGTCGATCAGGTGGACCTGGAGGTTCCGGGCGGCTCGTTCTTCGGGCTGGTCGGTCCGAACGGCGCGGGCAAGACGACGTCGCTGTCGATGGCGGTGGGGTTGCTGCGTCCCGACGCCGGCCGGGCGGAGATCTTCGGTGTCGACGTCTGGTCGGACCCGGTCCGCGCCAAGGAGCTGATCGGTGTCCTGCCGGACGGGCTGGGCCTGCCGGAGCGGCTCACCGGGCGGGAGGTGCTGCACTATCTGGGACTGCTGCGCGGCATGGAACCCGAGGCGGTCGCCACCCGCAGCCAGGAGTTGCTGGAGGTTCTCGAGCTCGACCGGGCCGAGGCCACCCTGGTCCTCGAATACTCGACCGGCATGCGCAAGAAGATCGGCCTGGCCACCGCGCTGCTGCACGCGCCGCGGCTGCTGGTGCTCGACGAGCCGTTGGAGGCCGTCGATCCGGTCTCGGCGGCGACGATCAAAGCGATCCTGCAGCGGTTCGTCGCCGCCGGCGGGTCGGTGGTCTTCTCCAGTCACGTCATGCCGGTCGTCGAGCAGCTCTGCGACCACGTCGCGGTCGTGGCCGGCGGCCGGGTGGTCGCCTCCGGGCCGCTGGATGAGGTACGCGGCGGCAGCACGTTGGAGGACCGGTTCGTGGATCTGGTCGGCGGCCAGCCGGTGAGCGCGGGGGAGCTGTCGTGGTTGGCGTCCTGATCCGGATGAAGCTGGCCGTCCTGCGGCACTCGATGACCGGGCAGCGCGCCGCCGACATGATCGGCGGCGGGGTGCTGGGCCTGGTCCTCGCCGGTGGCACGATCTGGCTCGCGCTGCGCGACTGGCCGGTCGACGGCCTGCCGCTGGACCTGGTCGGGGCGGCGTTCGCGATCTGGACGATCGGCTGGCTCTTCGGTCCGGTGCTCTTCGGCGGCGGTGACGAGACGCTGCGCCCGGAGCACCTGGCGCTGCTGCCGATCCCGCCGCGCCGGCTCACCACCGGTCTGCTCGCCGTCGCGTTCGTCGGCGTCGCCCCGGCGGTCAGCCTGGTGGCCTTCACCGCGCTGATCGTCGCCGCCCTGCCGGTCGGCGGCGCCGCCGTCGCGATCGCGGTGCCGGTGGTCCTCCTTCAGCTGCTGTTCGTGGTGCTCGCGTCCCGGTTCGTCACCGCGGCGCTCGGCACGCTGATGCGTACCAAGATCGGCGCGGTCCTGGCCGCGGTGATCAGCGCCGGGATCCTGGCGCTCACGCACACCGGCTGGGTGCTCAAACCCACCATCGAGTACGCCCTCACGGCCGGCTTCCCCGACAACCTGGCGGACTGGGTGCGTCGTCTCCCGTCCGGCTGGGCCATCGTGGCGGTGGAGGCCGCAGGCCGCGGTGACTGGCTGCTCGCCGTCGCCGCGCCGGCCGGTCTCGCCGTGCTCAGCGCGGCGGCCCTGCTCGGCTGGTCGGCGCTGCTGGCACGCCGGCTGCGCCACCGCACCGCCAGCGGCCGCCCGGCCCGCGGCCGCACCGCGGCCCGTAAGGTCCGGGGCGGCGGGGTACGCGCCGTCGCCGGTCGTGAGCTGCGCACCGCCTCCCGCGACCTGATGCGCTTCCACTACCTGGTCTTCTCGCTCGTCTACGCGCTGGCGTTCTGTCTGCTGCCGCTCCTGGTCGACCTGCCGATCTTCGTGCCGTTCATCGGTGTCGCGTTCGGCATCTGGGCCGCCGCGATCTCCGCCAACCTCTACGGCGAGGACGGCACGGTGATCTGGCAGACCGTGCTCACCCCCGGCGCCGCCCGCAAGGACGTCCGCGGCCGTCAGCTCGCCTGGCTGCTGCTGACCACCCCGGTGGTGCTGCTCGGCAGCGTCGTGCCCACCCTGCTCAGCGACCAGACGTGGGCCTGGCCGTGGCTGGCAGCCCTGGTGCCGGCCCTGCTCGGTGGCGGCGCCGGCGTCATCGTCCTGATCTCCGTACTGCGCCCTGTGCCGATGACCGACCCGCACAAACGCAGCGGCAACCTCCTGGAGAACGGCACCGACTTCACCCAGGTGCTGCTCATGCTGGTGCTGGTCGCCGCCACCGCCGCCCCCGCCTTCCTCACCGTCCGCTACGGCCCCGCCTGGGCCGGCGCCGTCGTCGGCCTGGCCACCGGCGTCCTGCTCACCTGGCTCCTGGGCGACCTCGCCGCCAAGCGCCTGGAAGCCACCGGCCCCGACCTGCTCGCCACCATGCGGGCCGCCACCTCCCGCAAGAACAACCTCACCGGCGACGTCGACTGGAACCAGATCAGCGCCTCCCTCGGCGGGGTGGACCTCGGCGAGCGCCGCCTCGGCATCGCAAACGCATCCCCGGCCCGCCGCGCCGCCGTCTACGTCTGCTTCACAATCTGCTGGATACCGCTGATCGCCCAAGGCCTTGTCCCGGCCATCCTCAAATACACCGACCCCGGCCGCGACTCCTGGTTCGTGGCCCGCCTCGTCCCCGAGACACTGCACTGGCCGGTCGTCAGCCTCATGGTCGCGCTCGGCCTGGGCCTCATCGCCGCCGGCTTCCACCAGCTCCGGGCAGCCCGCACGGAAAGCCGCCACGCCACCGTCGACCGGCCGGCGGAGGTCCGTCCCGCTCTGCCGCACCCCACGGGTGACGCCGGCTAGGAGAGACTCGTCCTCCTGGATCCTGTGGCCGGCAGGCCCGGGAGGGGCGAATCGACCGGACCGCTGCTGGCTGATCGCCTGATCATCACGACAGGACTCATGAGTCCTACCCGGAGTCCCGTGCGCCTCGATACGGGCGACCCAGGAGCGGCCAAACCGGTGCCCGCCAGATCGTGACGGAGACGACAGGTCGTCGCCGGGGAGGCATGGCGAAGCCCTGTTCCGGGAAATCTCCGCGCCGAGTCAGAGGTGATGGCTGACGGCTCGCTTCACGCGACACGGCGATGAGCCGCCGGGTCTCGTAGGCTCCGGCCGTGGAGAGCGACAGAGGGTGGATCATGGCCAAGATGTTGGAGGCGGCGGAGAACGCCGCTCCGGTCGAGGCGGTCGAAGCGGTCACCCGGGAGCTGGGGGCGGCGCTGGGGGCACGCAGCATCGCCTTCCTGATCGCGGACCTCAGCGGCCGGGCGCTGGTCCGGATGGCCCACGTGCCGCTCGACGGCACCGGCGAGGGACGCCGGGACGGCGACGAGGCGGCCCTGGTGCTGCCTTTCGACGGCGGTCACGCCGAGCAGGCGCTCCGCACCCAGCGGGTGCAGGTCATCGCGAACGCCGACAGTTGGACGGTGCTGGCACCGGTGACCGACCGCGGTGAGGCGATCGGCCTGCTGGAGATGATCCTGCCGGCGGAGCCCGCGCCGCCGACGCTGGAGGAGATCGCCCGCACGGCGCACGTGCTCGCGTACGTGGTGATCGCCAACCGCCGCTACACCGACCTTTTCGAGTGGGGGCAGCGCACGACCCCGTTCACGCTCTCCGGAGAGATCCAGCGCCGGCTGCTGCCCAGTTCGTTCACCTGTGAAGGAAGCTCCTTCACCCTCTCCGGCTGGCTCGAACCCGCGGCGAGCATCGGCGGCGACACCTTCGACTACAGCATCGCCCGGGACGAGCTGCACTTCAGCGTCACCGACGCGATGGGCCACGGGGTGGCCAGCGCCTTGACGGCGACCCTGGGGGTCGGCAGCCTGCGCAACAGCCGCCGCCGCGGCGTCGATCTGGTGGAGCAGGCCGACGAGTCGAACGCCGACCTGGCCGCACACTCCGCCGTACCCGGCAGTTATCTCACCGCGATCCTCGGCCGGCTCGACCTGCGCACCGGGGTGTGCGCGCTGCTCAACGCCGGGCATGTGCCGCCGCTGCTGGTCCGCGACGGGGAAAGCCGGGCGCTGACGCTGCCGGCGAACTTCCCGTTGGGCATGTTCACCGAGGCCGACTTCCACGCCGGCGAGGTCGCGCTACGCCCCGGTGACCGGCTGGTGGTGGTGACCGACGGTGTGGGGGAACGCCACGCCGCCAGCCTGGACCTGCCGGCCATGCTGCGATCGATCGCCGATCTGCACCCGCGCGAAGCGGTCCGGGCGCTGGCCGATGCGGTGCTCGATGTCAGCGGACCGAAGCTGGCCGATGACGCCACCCTGTTCATCCTCGACTGGCACAACGGGCACGGCGAGCAGCGGCACAGCAGCGCCGGCGCCGACCGGGCCCGCGCCAGCACCGCCCTGCCCGCTTGACTACCCGATTGTCGCGTCGTCGGCGGAGGGCACGTCGGCCTCAGCGGCCTGCACGCTGTCGTAGACGTGGATGACCCGATCGACCGACGTGACCGTCAGCACATTTCGCACCGGCGCCTGCACCGCGGCCAGCGACAACCGGCCACCGGCCGCACGCAGCGCCTTGTACATCTCCACCAGCGCACCCAGGGCGCTGGAGTCCATGAAGCCCACCCCGGCCAGCTCCACCACCACCTGGCGGTCACCGGCGTCAACCAACCCTTGCAGTGCCTGGCGCAGCTGCGGGGACGTCGCCATGTCCAGCTCACCGCTCACCTCGAGCACGGTGCAGCCCCGGCCCGGCCGGACCGACATCAACAGCTCCACAGCATTCTCCCCACGCCGGAAATTCCCGCTCACCCTATTTGCACTGCTGACGGAGCGCAGCGCCCGTCCTCGCCGACGCGGTCACCGTTTCGTCGCGGTGACCTCGGGTAGTGCTGATCGCAGCCGAGCAGTTCACCTGCACGTGTGACACCGTAGTCGTGCGCCTCACCCCGGGCCGAGGAGGAACTGCGCAATGCGCGTAACAATGACGCTGTCCCTCCCCTCCGAGTCCTCCTCGGTGACCCGGGCCCGCCAGGTGCTCACCACACTGCTGAGCCTGACCAACGCCCCCGAGGCGTCCCGCGGCGACCTCGCCGTGCTGATCACCGAGGCCTGCGCCAACGCGGTGATCCACGCCGACCGCGACAGCAGCGTCGACATCACGATCGTCATCGACGACGACGCCTGCCTGCTCGAGGTCGGCAACCGCGGCCGTACGCCCGACAGCAGGCGGCTCGACGCCGGACTTCCCGACCCGCTCACCGTCGGCGGCCGCGGGCTGCCGTTGATCGCCGCGCTGGCCGACACCGCCGCCTTCGTCACCGGGCCGCCGGACCAGGTGCTGCTGCGGATCAGCAAGCATCTCAATGGCGTACCGGATCCGGCCGGTCGATGACCGGTCGGGCCCGCGCGGATCGCGGGTCGCGACGGCAGGCAGCTCAGGGATCAGTGATTCGCCTCGGCTGCCGGCAGGTCGAGATTCAACCGAACGCCGGCGGCAGCCAGCAGGTAGGTGACGCACGGAGCGGCCGCGCGCAGGGTCAGCCCCACGTCCGCGGCGGTGGCGACGTGCCGCGTTCGCAGCAGGGCGCTGATGCCGTGCGCGCTGAAGAAGGTCACCTGAGTGCCCGGGCATCCGGAGATCCTGGCCTGCAGGGACGCGGCAGCGGTGCCCGATCCGGCCCGACCCGGCGAGATCACCGCGATGACCGCCCAGCACGCGGTCCGGCAGCTGGGTCTGGTGCCCGGCGCCGCCGTGCCGCTGGACACCGCCGCTCCGGAACTCATCCACCGCTGAACACCGGGCTGCCGCAATCCCGTCTCGTTCGGACTCCGCAGCACCTCAGGCGTTGTCGCGCACGAACGCTCGCATGAGTTCGGCGCACTCGGCCGCGTGCGTCTCCAGCAGGAAGTGCCCGCCGTCGTAGATGTGCGCGTCCATCCGCTCCAGGACCCGGTGGTAGGCGAGCACCTCGCCGACATCGAAGTACGCATCGTGCCGTCCCCACAGCACGAGCGCCGGCGGCTGGTGGGCGCGGTGGTACCCGGCGATCTCATCGAAGCGGGCGACGTGGCCGGCGTAGTCGCCGAAGAGCGCGAACTGCGCGTCGACGTTGCCGGGCCGGCGCATCCGCTCCCAGTCGAGATGCCACGACTCGGGCGGGTGCAGCGTGCGCAGGTGCTCGGGCAGCCCGGCGAGGTACTGGTCCCGGGTGCCGGCGAAGTTCAACCACTGCGGCAGCGCCGCGCGGGTGTCGTCGCTCGGGTCGGCCCAGTACGCCCTGGCGCTGTCCCACTGCTCGCCGAGGCCTTCGGCGTGCGCGTTGCCGCTCTGCACGATGAGGCCCCGGATGCGGTCCGGGTAGCGGGTGGCGAGGTGGTATCCCACCGGTGCGCCGAAGTCGTGCAGGTAGACGAAGAAGCTCTCGACCCCGAGCTGGTCCAGGAGCTCCTCCACCACGCAGGAGAAGTTCTCGAAGGTGTAGTCGTACTCGTCGACGGTCGGCGACGACGACATTCCGAAGCCGGGAAGATCGGGCGCGATCACGTACGCGACGTCGGCCAGGGTGGGCATGAGCTCCCGGAACGTGTGCGACGAACTCGGGAAGCCGTGCAGCAGCAGTACCGCCGGCCGATCGGGACGCCCCGCCTCGCGGAAGAAGATCTCCAGGCCGTTGACGCCGGCCTGGCGGTGGCGGACCTTCTGGATCGTCCGCATCGGGTTCCTCCTCCGCGCCCCCACCGGCGCTGTTCGCGTCCTCGCAGTCCAGACCAACACCGTACGTCGCGTCCCCGATCCCCCGGGCGGCAATTGTCAGCGGACCTCAACCCGGGCGGCGCTGCTACTCGCCGGCCGCCAGATTGATCGACATCTTTCACATTCGGGGGGAGCGGCGTAGCATCGCCGCATCAACGATCTTCAAAGATTGGGGAGGTAGGCATGTCGAAGCTCATCAACGTTCTGCGCGCCCGTCGCGCTGCCCGCACCACCAAGGGCTACTACATCCGCATGTACCCGGTCTGATCGAGACTGACCTGTGACGGCGCCTCCGGATCCCGCATCCGGGGGCGCCTTTCACTGCCCGGAACGACGAACGGGAGATCCCGTGTCCACCGATGCCCGCCGCGCCCCCGGCGTTCTCGATGACGGCGGCCCGTCCGGCGATCCACGTCGCGATCCCCGCGCCTACCTGGACGCCTGCGCCGAACGCTACGGACCGGTCTACACCCTGACCGCCGACCAGACCCACGTGCGCGCACCCGAGGCGATCCGGCACATCCTGCGTACCGAGGACGAGTTCCCCCTGGCGCCCGCCCTGGTGGAGAGCACCCGGGACTCGATCCAGCTCGACCACCCCGACCGGTGGCGGCTCGCCCGGCGACTCATCTGGGATCACCTCGACGCCGCCGCTTGCGCGAAGGCGGCACCACAGCTCGCCCGAGGGTGGCGCGAGGAGTTCGCCGGCGGGGCCCGCTACCGGTCCGTCGGTCCCGTCGTGGACGCCACGGCGGCCGTCCAGTGGCCGTACCTGTTGCGCGACTGCGCCCGCCCGGAGCTCGGTCCGCTGCTGCTGGCCACCTCCCACCGCCGTCAGCGCAGCATCAACGGGCTCACCGCCTGGGGCCGCTACCGCCTGCGCAAGCAGTTCGACCAGGTCATCGAAGGGCTGCTGGCAGCCGTCGCGCGGCGCCGCGCCGTTGCCGACGCGTCCGCCCCGCCCGACCTGCTCGACTCGCTGCTGGCCGACGACTCCGGCGCGCTCAGCGACCTGGACATCGCGCAGACCCTCGCCATCTGCCTGGACAGCGCGATGATGACCACCGGCTCCGCCGTCTGCTGGACGCTGCTCGCCTACGCCGACTGCGACGCCGCGACCCGCTCGGCGCTGCGCGAGGGCGTCGCGGCGGAGGACTTCGTGCGCGAGGTGCTGCGCCACACCCCCGTCATGGAGATGCTCAACCGCACCGCCGCCACCGGCGTGAACCTCGGCGGGCACCCGGTCGCGCCGGGGAGCACCGTCCTGATGGACATCGCCGGCCTGCACCACGATCCGCAACTGTGGGAGCAGGACCCGGAGCAGTTCTGCCCCGCGCGGTGGAAGACCGACCGTCCGCACGCCCCGGGGGCGTACCTGCCCTTCGGTGCGGGTCCGAGATTCTGCCTGGGCTCACGGATTGCGACGGCGACCCTCACGACGCTGGTCCAGACGCTCGCCGAGGGCTACTCCGTCCGCAGCGCCGGGCCGTGGCGCTGCCGCCGCGACAATCTCAACTGGCCGCACCCGTTCCGGATCGAGATCACGCTGCACGGGTGAGGCGCAGCCCACCCCCGGAATCCCGCAGCGTCATGGATTGGCCCGGCGGCCTCGGGGCAGTAGGGGGCAATGGATGAACAGGTGATGGTCTTTGCCCCCGCCCCGATCTTGACCGTGACCATCGAACAGCAGGCCGACACGCTCGAACTGCACCTGCACCCCGGCGGGCAGGGCGTGTGGCAGAGCCGCATGATCGCCGCACTCGGCACGCCCGTCACCCTCTGTGTGGCCCTCGGCGGCGAGGTCGGTGACACGCTGCGCAAACTCTTCGCCGAGGAGGGTGTGACGGTACGGGTGGTGGAGCGGGAATCCGGCACCGGCTGGTACGTGCACGACCGGCGCGACGGCACCCGGGCGGAGATCGCCGAGAACCCGGGGTCGCCGATGATCCGCCACGACATCGACGAGCTCTACACGGTGACCCTGACCGAGGGGCTGCGGGCGCCGGTCAGCATCCTCAGTGGCCCCGCCCATCCGGACGTGGTGGACCCGGACATCTACCGACGTCTCGCTGCGGACCTGGGCGCCAACGGCGGGACGGTCGTGGCGGACCTTTCCGGCGCCCACCTGACGGCGGTGCTGGAGGGCGGGGTGGCGGTGCTCAAGGTCAGCCACGAGGAGCTCATCGACGACGGTTACGCCGACGACGACAGCGTCGCGACGCTCCTGGACGCCGGTCGGCGCCTGCAGGAGCAGGGCGCGAAATCGGTGCTGATCAGCCGAGCCGGAGACCCTGCCCTCGCCCTCCTCGACGACGGCACGGCCCTGCAGGTGCACTCGCCGCCGTTGGAGCTGGCCGATCATCGGGGCGCCGGTGACTCGATGACCGCCGGTGTCGCCGCGGTGCTGGCCCGCGGTGGTGACCTGCGGGAGGCGATCCGCATCGGCGCCGCCGCCGGGGCGATGAACGTCACCCGGCACGGGCTCGGCACCGGCCGGGCCGAGGCCGTACGGGAACTCGCCGGCCGGGTCCGGCTGGAACCCGTCGACGACACCTCGGGCGGCGACGATGACCGGTGACCGTCCGGCGCGGATCCTGGTGACCAACGACGACGGTGTGCACGCCCCCGGCATCCGCCGGCTGGCCCGGGCCGCGTACGAACAGGGCCACGACGTGGTGGTCGCGGCGCCGCAGTCGGAGGCGAGCGGGATGAGCGCCGCCCTGACCGCGGTGACCGACGACGGGCGGGTCGTCTACACCGCCACGGAGTTGGCCGGGCTGGCCGAGGTGCCCGCGTACGGCGTGGCAGCCTCCCCGGCCTACATCGCCCTCCTGGCCACGCTCGGGGTGTTCGGCCCGCCGCCGGACCTGGTGCTGTCGGGCATCAACCGGGGTGCCAACGCGGGGCACGCGGTCCTGCACTCCGGCACGGTCGGGGCGGCGCTGACCGCGGCGCAGCACGGCGCCCACGCCCTGGCCGTCTCGCTGGACGTGCTCTCCCCGGCGGTGGCGAGCGCGGGCAGCGGCGGCGCCGCCATCGCCGTGCTCGACTCCGTCGACGACGAGTCCCGCCACTGGTCGACCGCCGCCGAGCTGGCGGGGCAGCTGCTGCCCTGGCTGCTCGACGCGGCACCGGCGACGGTGCTCAACCTCAACGTGCCCGACCTGCCGGCCGAGCAGGTCGCCGGGCTGCGCCGGGCCACCCTCGCCCCGTTCGGCCAGGTGCAGGTGACTGTCACCGAGAGCGGGGAGGGCTTCGCGCGTACGGTCATCGAGGCCAGCCATGCGCGGCCCGTGCCCGGTTCCGACCTGGCCTGGCTGGCCGACGGGTACGCCGCCGTGACCGCCCTGCGCCCTCTGGGCGACCTGCCCGACGTGGCGATCCCTACCGCGCGCTCCGCGGCGGACGCCGAGGAACGCGCCCTCGGCTGATCCTCCTGCTCCTCTTCGGACGCCGCTCCTCGGCGACGACCGGCACGGCGCGGTCGCCACAGGTTGCGGGCGGCCCCTCGTCGGAGCCGCCCGCACCGGACACCAACGTCAGGCGGGGGTCTTCTCGGCGAGCACCGCGTCCATCTGGCCCATCGCCAGACGCAGGCCCTCCTCCATGCCCATGGCCGCCATCTGCTCCATCTGCTCCAGGCTGAGGAACGTCGAGGTCACCGTCATCCGGGTGCGGTCGCCGTACGGCTCGATCACGACGACCCCGTGGGTCAGGTCCTTGGGGTCGACCGGTTCACCGCTCTCGTCGGCGAAGCCGTCGTCAAAGGCGAGCCGGTGCGGCGCCTCGATGGCGGTGATCGTCCACCAGCCCCGCGCCTTCTCCCCGTCCGGGCCGGTCATGTGGTAGCGGACGGCGCCGCCGACCTCGAACTCGTACCGGTCGAAGGTGGAGGGCCAGGTCGGCGGGCCCCACCAGCGCTCCAGCTTGCGGGGGTCGGCCCACAACTGCCAGACCCGCTCGACGTCGGCGTCGAACTCGGCGACGAGCGTGAAGGTCAACGTCTCCGGGTCCTTCTGCGTACTGATCACTGTCACGGTTCGGTGGTCCCTTCCTCGGCCAGGATGCTCTCCATCTGGGCGACCCGGTGCCGCCAGATTTCTTCGTACGCGTCCAGGAGGCGGCTCGCCCGGCGAATCGCCGACATGTCGGCCCGCACGATCTGCTCCCTTCCTCGTCGTTGCTTGGTGACCAGCGATGCGCGTTCGAGCACCGCCACGTGTTTCTGCACTGCCGCGAAGCTCATCGGATAGTGCGCGGCGAGCCCGGTTACCGACTCCTCGTGGCGGATCACCCGGGCGATGATGTCGCGGCGGGTGGCGTCCGACAGGGCGTGGAAGACGCGGTCCGCATCCGCCTCGGTCGTCGTTTGTACAACCATGTGGTTGTACGTTAGTGGCGCGCCGGACCGGCCGCAAGCACTTTCGATGCGTTGCGGCAGATACTTCTCCGGAGGTGTCCATCCGGCCCGGTCCCGTTCGTCGTCATCACGGACGGCGAGAGACGCCGTCGGCACGCCACCACGAACACCACGGGAGCCGAACATGAAGTACATGCTTTTGATCACCAGCACCGACGGCGGCGCGGAATGCTCGACCTCCTTCGAGGACTGGCAGGTCTTCGACAAGGCGGTGCAGGACGCCGGAATCATGGTTTCCGCGCACTCGCTCGCCGACTTCACGACCGCCACGACCGTACGCGTCAACGACGCCGGCGAGCCGACGATCACCGACGGCCCGTTCGCCGAGAGCCGGGAGGTGCTCGGCGGCTACTACGTCATCGACGTACCCGACCTGGACGCGGCCCTGCACTGGGCCACCCGCTGCCCGGGCGCGCGGGGTGCCGGGGCGGTCGTCGTCCGGCCGGTCGCCGATTTCTGATCCATGGACGAGCAGCCCACCGACGGGTCGGTGACGCTCTCGGTGGCGGCCGCGTTCCGCGAGGAGCGCGGCCGGCTGCTCGCCGCCCTGGTGCACCGCTTCGGCGACCTGGACCTGGCCGAGGACGCCGCCGCCGAGGCGATCGAGGCGGCGCTGGCCCGCTGGCCGGTCGACGGCGTACCGTCGCGACCCGGCGCCTGGCTGATGACCACGGCCCGGCGGCGGGCCGTCGACCGGCTGCGCCGCGACCGCACGTACGCCGACCGGCTGGCGTTGCTCGCGGTCGAGTCGCAGCGGGCCGGCCCCGCCCCGGCCGCCGACGCCGGTGGCGACGATCTGCCCGACGAGCGGTTGCAGCTCTTCTTCACCTGCGCCCATCCGGCGCTCGCCGCCGACGATCGGGTGGCGCTGACCCTGCGCTGCCTGGCCGGACTGACCACCCCGGAGGTGGCGCGCGCCTTCCTCGTCCCCACCGCCACGATGGCGAAGCGGATCGTCCGGGCCAAGAACAAGATCCGCACCGCCCGCATCCCGTTCCGGGTACCGGGGCGCGACGAACTGCCGCAGCGGCTGCCCGGCGTGCTCCAGGTCGTCTACTCGGTCTTCACCGAGGGCTACTCGGCCAGTTCCGGCCCGCAACTGCAACGGCTGGACCTGGCCGAAGAGGCGCTGCGGCTCGGCCGGATCCTGCGCCGGCTCCTCCCCGCCGAACGGGAGGTCGCCGGACTGCTGGCCCTGATGCTGCTCACCCACGCCCGCCGCGACGCCCGCACCGGCGCCGACGGCGAACTCGTCCTCCTCCACGAACAGGACCGCCACCGCTGGGACCGGGACATGATCGACGAGGGCTGCGCGCTGGTGCCGGTCGCGCTCACCGGCGGACCACCCGGCCCGTACGGGGTGCAGGCCGCCATCGCCGCCCTGCACGACGAGGCTTCCGACGTCACGAGCACCGACTGGCCACAGATCGTCGCCCTCTACGACGTCCTGATGGCGATCACACCCTCGCCGGTGGTGGCGGTGAACCAGGCCGTGGCGGTGGCGATGCGCGACGGACCGGCAGTGGGACTGGCCCGGCTCGACACGCTCGCCGAGGAGCCACTGCTGCGCGACTACGGCCCGTACGCGGTCGCCCGGGCGGAGCTGCTCGCCCGGCTCGGCCGGTACGCGGAGGCCGCCGCGGCGTACCGGCGGGCGATCGAGCTGGCCGGGACCGACCCGGAGCGCACCCACCTGCACACCCGGCTGCAGGCCCTGTACTGACCCGGCACTCCTCAGGCTGAGTCGCTACGCGACCGGCGCGGAGTCGCTCTCGTCCACGAACCTGTAGTAGCTCATCCGGAAGCGCTGCAGGAGAGCGCGCATGAACTCCGCGCCGGCGGCCGGCAGGACCCGCCCCGCGCCGAGCGGAACGCCGTTGTCGTAGAAGTCCTTCGCCAGCGCCGACCAGTTCGGGTCGAGGATGTTCAGCGTCACCGCCTGGCCCGGTTGCCAGGTGAACTCGGCCACCCGCCGATTGGTGTGCTGGGCGAACGAGTACACCGCCACCCGCGTCGGCGTCTGCTCGGTCATGTCTGCCTCCTGGCTATCCGCGGTTTCCAACTCACCACAGGCTCGGCGGACGGAACGCGTTCCACGCCTCGCCAGTGATCATTCCTCGGCTGCGTATCTCGTTTAAGCGGTCCATCGCGCCGTCGACCGCCTTCTCGCCCAGGCCGGACGCCCGCAACCGTTCGGCCATCCGGTCCGGGTCGGTGGCGTGGATCCGGGCCATCGTCTCCGGGCTGAGCGGCTGGTTCTTCTGCTGCTGTACGAATTCCGAGCGCAGCAGTTCGGCGTTGGACTCCGGGAACGAGTAGCCGTGGTCGATGGCGACCAGGCGGCCGTCGGGGCCGGTGAGGTAGTTGCCCATGTGCCGGTCGGTGTTGCCGCTGATGTAGTCGAGCACCGCCATCTGCTCGCGTTCTCGGATCGTGTACCACCCCGGAGGAAGGCCCTGGCTCGCGTTCTCCACAAACTCCTGCATCGAGCCGGCCCCGTGTGGACCGTCCCAGCGCGCCGTCGTCGGCACCAGGTCGAAGCCCAGATCCTCATTGAGGCGGGACGCGGCGACTTCCCTGGCTGCCAGTTGGTTCTCCGGAATGCTGGAGCGGCCCTGGACGAACTCGTTCTCTGGCACATTCGGCTTGTAGACGCCGTGCGTGCCGTCGGTGAAGGTGACGTCATACGCGTCGTTGACGTGATTGCCGGGGTCGAGCTCGACCATGCTGTGCACCTCCCTGCCGAGCAGCCGCAACTCGGCGTCGCTGGCATGATCGCTCACGGACGGCGCCACCGTCGGCTCGGGGCCCGGGGTGTCGGGGCCGCCGTCAGGGGCCTCCTCGGCTGCGGGTGACTTGCCACTGTGGCCGTCCTGCGCCGGGCCGCCACCGGTCGGCCCCTCGGACCCACCGAAAGACGGCGTTTGCCCGCCACCGGCAGCAGCGCTGTGGCGCCCACCACCGGCAGCGCTCGTACCGCCCCCGCCGTGGTCTGCACGGGTGGCGCCGCCCTCACCGACCGTGGCGGCATCTGCCCCGTTGTTCTGGGTCGGGGCCGCTTGGCGGGGGGCCGTCATGTCGGGTGCGGTGGCGCCGCCGGGGGTACGGCGCAGTCCCTTCAGCGCCGCCCGCAGGGTGTCGAGCAGTTCGCCGAGTTTCGACAGGATCGGCCGCAGCCGCGCGACGCTGCGGGCCAGGGCCGCGAGGAGTCCGGCAATCTTCGCTGCCCACTTGGCGACCAGGCTGGACACCTGCGCCACAACCAGGGGTGTCGCCAGGCCCAGAGTGAGCCCGGCCTCGGCGAGCCACTGCCACAGCCGCACGGCGAGGACCGAGACGAAGTCGGCGATCAGGTCCCGGACCAGCTCCCGCACCAGGGCCACGAGCAGGCCCGCGCCCTCAACAACGGTCCCGATCAGACCGGCGGCGTCCGCGAGCTCGGTGAGGTGCTGCTGGTGCCGCTCGTTGTAGCGGCGGTACGCCTCGGAGGCGGGCCCGGTCCAGGTGGCGATCTCGTCCCGAACGGCCGCGGAGAGGTCGGCGACCTGCGCGGTGACATGGGCGGAGACGTTGCGCCAGGTCTGCGCGTACGCGGTGATCTGGTCCGGATCCCCCGCCAGCCAGTCGAGTGCGTCGGAGAGGGGCTTGACGTGCTCGATCAGCCAGGCGACTCCCCAGGAGACGACCGAGCCGATCGGATCCAGACAGGTGGAGAGCACCTCCATCGACGTGCCCACACCGCCGATGGTGGAGTCGATCCACGACCCGCTCTGGATGCCGTTGCGCAGGTCGACGATGCTCTCGCCGAGACCGAAGCCGGCGTACGCGGTGGTGGTGTCCTGCCGGGCCGCGATCAGCGGGTTCGCCACCTCGACGCTCATCGGTGCATCTGCCCGAACGCCTCGGCGGCCGTTTCGTCGGCACGCCGGTACGAGTCGGCGGTGACTTCGAGTGCGCCGGCGGCACTCTGCAACGCCTCCTGCGCCGCCGTGAGGGCATCCACCGCCGGCAACTGCAGGAAGTCCAGCAGGAAGGGTATCGCCTGACAGGCCGGCAGTTGCCCGTAAGCACCGGCTCCCATCTGCACGTGCGCCGCGGCGCCGTGGGCGGTGCCGATCGACGCGGCGATCCGGTCGAGCGAGCGGGCGTGACCCGTCAGCGCAGTCGCGGTGACCTCGAACCCGCCTGCCTCAGCGCCCACTGTGTCCCCAGCTGCCATACCCGGGCTCGTCCTCCTCGGATGTATCCGGGAAGCGCGACTCATAGCTGCCGACGACGGCGCGGGCGGTCTCGGATTCGGCGCCGACGGTCTCCGCCGCGGCCTCGGCGACCTGCTCGGCCAACAGACTCTGCGCCTGGCGCATCACCCGCAGCACCTCGGCGGCGATCTCATCGGCCCGCCAGTGCAGCACCCGGCTGTCGAGCTGCAGGTCGGTCATCACACCGGACGACGCCACGGTCACCTGGACAGCGCCCTGCGCACCCTCCGCGGTCGACGACATCGCCGCTACTCGCTCCGACAGGGCCTGCGCCTTCGCAGCCTGTTCAGAGATGCCCGCTGTCCAGGACTTCACGAACCGCTCGGTCGACGCCTCGAAATCGCCCATGGCGAACTGGGCCACCAGTCCTCCCCCGTGTGCTGTCACCCCCATCAGCCGGCGCCCGAAGGCAGTGGGTGCGGCGGGGGAAGGCACACCGTACGCCATCAGAGTCCTACGCGGAGTCCCATGTGGACCGCTGGAAGGCCGGGCGTGAGTCTCGTCGGCGCACCTCCGTGATCAGGCCAGTCGACCAGTGGCTGCAACGGGGAGCATCGATCACTGCAATGGGCGATCACAGGTGAGTGGCCCGCGCGCAGGAGGCCCGACGCCAGAAGACGCCGTAAGAGCGCATGGCGTCGCAGCAGTCAAATCGGGCGCATGCCAGCAAAAGTGAGGGAGTTCATAGCCGGGAGATGGGCCCGCTGCGTGGAAGCATTGAAGAAGCGCCTGGCCAGGGGCCATGAGTGCACCACCCACTCTTCCAGCACAGCAAAGGAACACACGCGTGACGTACAGCGGGGCCAAGGAACGGATCTGGACCAGAGATCTCGTTTTCGCCTGGATTGTGAACTTCTTCCTCGCGTTCGTCTTCTACATGCTGATGACGACGATGGCGCTCTACGCCGTCGAGCGCTTCAGCGCCTCGGACACCCTCGGCGGCCTGGCCTCCAGCATCTTCGTCATCGGCGCGACGATCTCCCGGCTCTTCGCCGGCAACCTGGTGGAACTCTTCGGCCGGCGCCGCATGCTCGGCATCGCCCTCGTGGTCTTCGTGCTGACGTCGCTGAGCTACCTGGTGATCGACGGCATCGACTCCGTCGCCCTGCTGCTGGTCGTACGGGCGATCCACGGCGCCGCCTTCGCGATCGGCAGCACGGCCGTGATGACGCTGGCCCAGTCGATCATTCCGAGGTCCCGGCGGGCCGAGGGGACCGGCTACTTCACCCTGAGCATGACCCTGGCGACCGCGATCGGCCCGTCGCTGGCCCTGATGCTCGTGCACGGCCCCGGCTACATCTGGCTCTTCACCGCCACCGCCACGGCGGCGGTCCTCGCGATGGCCGCGGCGCTCTTCCTGCGGGCACCGGACAAGACGCCCAGCCCCGAGCACCGCGCCCGGCTGCGCCGCTTCCACCCGTCGGACATGCTGCACCGCGACGTCGTACCGGTGGCGTCGTTCATGCTCGTCCTGGCCGTCTGCTACGCCGGCGTCCTGACCTTCCTGAACTCGTACGCCGACGAGCGCGGCCTCGCCACCGGCGCCAGCCTCTTCTTCCTGGCGTACGCGATCACGCTCTTCGCCGCCCGGCTGATCATGGGCCCGCTGCAGGACCGGCGCGGCGACAACCTCGTCGTCTACATCTCGATCGCGGCCTTCGCCGTCAGCCTCGTCATGCTCGGGCTCGCCACCACCAACGTGGTCCTGGTCCTCGCCGGCGCGTTCATGGGCCTGGGCTTCGGCACCCTGATGTCGGCGCTGCAGTCGATCGCCGTCTCCCGCGTGCCGATGCCGCGCATGGGCCTGGCCATCTCGACGCACTTCTTCATGCTCGACCTGGGCATCGGTCTCGGACCGGTCCTGCTCGGCGTGCTGCTCAACCAGCTCGGCTACAACCAGATGTACCTGGTGCTCGCCGGGGTCGTGGTGGTCTCCACCGGGCTCTACCACCTGGTGCACGGGCGGGTGGAGCGCGCCGAGCACGAGGCGCCCGTCCCGGTCGACGCCACCGTCTGAGGAGGCGGCCGGCCCGGCACCCACAGATCGTGAGGGCCGGGCCGGTACGCGTCGCCTGACGGCTAGGCGGTTTACGCCACCTCGAAGTAGTAGTTGGAGTTGGCGTCGCTGGTCGACCCGTCGGCGCGGATCGCGTGGACGAACAGGTCGACCCACCCGCTGTGCTCCGGCGCCCAGGTGATGGTCGCCGTGCCGTCGGCGCCGGCGCTCACCTGGGTCGGGCCCTGGACCTGGTCAGCGTCCTGGTAGTAGAAGAAGTACTCGTAGGCCACGATGTCCGTCCCGCCCGGCGGCGGGGAGAAGGTGAACGATGCCTCGACGCCGACACCGCCAACCGGACCCGCATCAGGCGGAGAGTGGTAGAGATCCGACTCGATCGTGGGCCACTGGTAGAAGAACACCGACCACCCCGTCGCCTCCGAGACGAATCCGTTTCCGCTGACACTGCGCACGGTGACCGTAGGCCCGTAGATGTTGTCGGCGGTGAAGGTGAAGGTCGCGGTGCCGTCCGCCTCCGCGGGCCAGGTCACCGTTTCGCGATCGACCGTGATCTGGTATTCGCGGACATCGGTCAACCCGTTCGCGGGGGTCAGCTTGAGCTGCACCTCCTGGCCCCACCTGGGCGTTCCGCTCTCCAGCCGGATCTCGGGTGAGCTCGACGGGATGAACGTCTCGTAGGTCACCGTCCGGGACACGTTGCCGGCGGCATCGAGCGCGCGTACGTACAGCTGCCGCCACGCCGAGCCGGGCGGGTTCAGGGTCACGGTCGCCGAGCCACCCGGAGCGTCAGCCCGGACCGCGTTCGGCCATTCGAAGGGATCCGTGCAGACGAGCTCGCCCACGGTTCCGCTGTATTCACAGCCGTTGGCGGGGAGGCTGCTCCAGGCGTACTGGAAGCCCGCGATGTCGGGGTTGCCGTTGCCGGAGAAGGTGAAGACGCCCAACTCGCCCAGCGGCGCCCGGCCACCCTCGGGCGGATAGTTCGCCGAGGTCACCGTCGGCTCCGGCGGGGCGGACCCGTCGTAGGTGAAGAAGCACGTCTTCGACCACTTGGAAACGTCGGTGCCGTCGCCCACTCGCGCCTGCCACGCGTACGTCTGGCCGTCGACGAGCGTGCCCTCGGGGATGGTCACGCCGTTCGCCCGGCCGGAACGGCCATGTTCGGCGGAGAGGAGAGTCCGTGCGCTTTCGTCATTCGTGGGCCAGATCCCGAACTCGGTGCGCAGGTTGTTCTGGTCGAACTGGTCAGCGTCGGTACCGACTGCCTGCAGCAGCGGGGCGAAACGACCCAGGTGCCGGTACGGCTCCTGGCGGTCGCAGGCGAAGCCGCTGTTGAACATGGCGCCGCTGTCGATCTTCGGTACGGAGTTGTGCTGCACGGTCAGCTGCACGTGGCGGAACCAGTAGATCTGACGTGCGTACGTCGGGTCCGCCTCGTACTGCGCGGGAACGCGGATTTCGAACGTGATGCTCTTCTCCTTGCCCTGCACCGCGTCCCGTACGGCCGAACCGACGTCGAACGTGATGGTGGCGTTGGGGCACACCCCGGCGGTGAGAATCTCGTCCACCTTCGCCAGCGGCTTCGGTGAACGGTTCCAGGTCGGCGTCTTGCTGATCGCCTTCGTACGCCAGATCTCGATCGCCCGCTTCGAGCAGTCGGCGACGCCCGTCTCCTGGATGTATACGGTGCCGCCGTAGATCTTGTCGCCCTTGAACGGGGCGAGGTCGAAGGTGGCGTAGACACGTGAGGTGTGACTCTGCCCGGACTCGTCGACCGAGGTGCCGAGCGGCAGGTTCCGGCCCTCCGAGTCGTAGGACTGCTCCGGCGTGGCAGAGTCCGTCCATCCGACCTGGACCGGCTCTGCCGACTCGTAGTGGGGTGCAGCATTCGCGGCGTTGCCGGTTGCCAGGGCGGTGAGGGCGGTGACGGCGAGCGTCAGCGCCAAACCGCCGATCAGGCCGGGACGCGGCCGATGCGTAATCACTCTGATTGGTCCTCCTCAGGCCAGCCCGGACACCAGATTCGGGCTGAGACGAAGAATTCAATCATCCGCATAGGACTGTCGCATCGGATTTGATCTCGACGATCGACGGCCGGTCCGCCACCATCAACGGTGCCACCCTCGGCGTCGGCGCTCCTCGCTGTCGGGCTCCCCTTACACCTCTTCCCCGTCGCGGTTTCCCCGAAGTTGCCGCCTCGGACGTACGTGCAGCAGTTTCCCCGAAGTTGCTCCGTCAGAGCAGGTCGTCGGAGAGGTGGTCGGGGGTGCCGAAGCGGTGTGCGGTGACGCTGACCGCCTGCTCCCGCAGGAAGCAGAGCAGCTCCACCCGTCCCGCTTCGGTCACCGGCTGCGCCCAGACCGCCAGGTCCGGGCGGCGTCCGATCACCTCGGCCAGCCGGGCCGGGGACTCCCCGATCAGCCGGATCCGGCCGCTCTCCATCGCCTCGGCCCGGTGCAGCCAGCTCGTCTCGTCCTCCACGAAGCGCTGCGCGACCGCGGCCACCGCCTGCCGGATCGGGCCAACGAGCGCGGCCGCGGTGGAGACCACCATCGGCGCCCCCGCCAGCGCGCCCGCGGCGACCACCCGCAGCAGGTCGGCCTGGGATCCGCGTACGCCGCAGCGGACGGTGACCGGCATCGGCCGGTAGCGGAGCACGTTGCGTTCGACCGGCAGGCCGGAGACGTCGGCGGCGAGCCCGAAGGTCTGCTCCCAGGCGGCGGCGTCGCTGCGGAGGGCGCGTTCGACGACATCGCACTCGTCGGGGGTCAGCGCGCTGCGGGCGGCGTCGAGCAGGCGCCGTACGGCAGGGTTGGTGACCTCGGCCGAGGCGGTTGACGGCGCGGTTTCCCAGCGGCCCAGGCCGGTCAGGTAGTGCGGGCCGCCGGCCTTGGTGCCGGGTCCGACGGCGGACTTCTTCCAGCCGCCGAAGGGCTGGCGGCGCACGATGGCGCCGGTGATGCCCCGGTTGACGTAGAGGTTGCCGGCCTGGACGGTCGCCAGCCACTGCCGGATCTCGGTGGACTCCAGCGAGTGCAGGCCGGAGGTGAGCCCGTAGTCGACGTCGTTGACGATCTCGATCGCTTCGCCGAGGTCGCGGGCGGTCATGATGCCGAGGATCGGTCCGAAGTACTCGGTACGGTGGAACGCCGACCCGCGCTGGACACCGTCGCGGACACCGGGGCTCCAGAGCCGTCCGGAGTCGTCGAGCTGCTTCGGCTCCAGCAGCCAGCTCTCCCCGGGGCCGAGCTCGGTCAGCCCGGTCAGGAGCTTGCCGGTCGCGGGTTCGATGACCGGCCCCATCTGCGTACGCGGGTCGGCCGGGTAGCCGACGGTCAGCGAGGAGACCGCGTCGATGAGCTGATCGCGGAAGCGGCGCGACGACGCGACCGCGCCGACGAGGACGACCAGCGAGGCGGCGGAGCACTTCTGCCCGGCGTGGCCGAACGCGGAGGCGACGACGTCCTTGACCGCCAGGTCCAGGTCGGCGCTGGGGGTGACGATGACGGCGTTCTTGCCGCTCGTCTCCGCCAGCAGCGGCAGGTCCGCGCGGAACGACCGGAACAGCTCGGCCGTCTCGTACGCGCCGGTGAGGATCACCCGGTCGACCAGCGGGTGGCCGATCAGCTCCGCACCGAGGGACGACTCCTGCACCTGGACGAGGGTGAGCAGGTCGGGATCGGGCAGCACCCCCCGGATGATCTCGGCGACGACGGCGCCGCAGCGTTCGGCGGGCCCGGCGGGCTTGAGGACGACCGCCGAGCCGGCGGCGAGCGCGGCGAGCACCGACCCGGCGGGGATCGCCACCGGGAAGTTCCACGGCGGGGTGACCAGGGTCAGCCGCTCCGGGGTGAACCGGGCGCCGTCGACGCGGTCGAGTTCGCGGGCGAGTTCGGCGTAGTAGTGGGCGAAGTCGACGGCCTCGGAGACCTCCGGGTCGGCCTGGTCGATGGTCTTTCCGGCCTCGGCGGCCATCACCTCGATCAGCTCGCCGCGCCGGGCTTCGAGGGCGTCGCCGATGGCGTGCAGCACCTCGGCCCGGTCGGAGCCGCTGCGCGTACCCCAGGCCTGGGCCGCCGTGGCGGTCGCCGACAGCAGCGCGTCGAGGCGGTCGGCGTCGTCGATCCGGGCGGCCCCGATCGCGTCGACGCCGAGCCGGGAGTCCGGAACCCGGCCGAGGATGTCCCGCGCCCAGGCCCGGTTCGCCGGTACGGCCGGGTCGGTGTCGGGGGTGTTGGTGAAGTGCCCGAAGCGGGGCCGCTCCACGGCGGCGTACCGGTCGGGGACCCGGTGTGGCGGGGGAACCACCTCGTCGACGGCGGCGAGCGAGGCGCGGAAACGCTCCTCCTCACGGGCGAAGAGCGCCGGGTCGGAGTCGAGTTCGAAGACCGCCGACATGAAGTTCTCCCGGCTGGCCCCCTCTTCGAGGCGGCGGATCAGGTACGCGATCGCCACGTCGAACTGCTGCGGGTTCACCACCGGCGTGTAGAGCAGCAGTCCGCCGACGTCCCGTCGTACCGCCTCGGCCTGCCCCTGGGCCATGCCGAGCAGCATCTCGAACTCGATGTGGTCGCGGACTCCGCGCTCGCCGGCGAGCAGCCAGGCGTACGCGACGTCGAAGAGGTTGTGGCTGGCGAGTCCGATGCGGACGTTGGCGACCCGCTCGGGGTGCAGCGCGTAGTGCAGGACGCGCTTGTAGTTGGTGTCGGAGTCCTGCTTGCGGCCCCAGGTCGCCAGCGGCCAGCCGTGCAGGGACGCCTCGACCTGCTCCATCGGCAGGTTCGCGCCCTTGACCAGGCGTACCTTGATGCCGGCGCCGCCGCGTTCGCGCCGCCGCGCCGACCATTCCTGCAGGCGGATCATCGCGCCGAGAGCGTCGGGCAGGTACGCCTGGAGCACGATGCCGGCTTCCAGCGCCTCGAACTCGGGGCGGTCGAGCAGTTCGGTGAAGACCGCGATGGTCAGGTCGAGGTCCTTGTACTCCTCCATGTCGAGGTTGATGAACTTCGGCGTGGCCGCGGTGGCGGCGGCCGCGAAGAGCGGGGTCAGCTCGGCGGCGATGTCGGCGACCGCCTCGTCGAAGGCCCACGGGTTGTGCGGGGCGACGCTCGCCGAGACCTTGATGGAGACGTAGTCGACGTCGTCGCGGCGCAGCAGCCGCTCGGTCTCGGCGACCCGCCGACGGGCCTCGGCCCGGCCGAGCACCGCCTCACCGAGCAGGTTGACGTTGAGCCGTACGCCACTGGCGCGCAGCCGGCCGATCGCCTTGCCGAGGCGGCGGTCGGTGGCGTCGACGATCAGGTGCCCGACCATGCGGCGCAGCACCCGCCGGGCGATCGGCACCACCACCTGCGGCATGACGGGCCCGAGCACCCCACCGGCCCGCACGGCCGCCCGCAACGGCAACGGCAGGAACCCCGGTACGCCGGGGGCGAGCTCGGCGAGCGCGTTTGCGCTGACCCGCAGGTCCTCGGGGCGGACCACCCGGTCGACGAAACCCACGGCGAACGCCAGCCCATCCGGGTCGCGCAGCAGGTCGGCCAGGCGCGCCGCGGCCGGATCCGTCGGGTACGTCCGCGCCTGCGCCAGCCAGCGCCGGACCAGGGCGACGGTCTCCCCCGCGAGATCGTCACCGCTGCCCTCGGGAGCCGGTGGCACGTCGGAGTCGGTGGAGAGCTCGCTCATCCTGGTTGCCCCTTCTCAGGTTGCCCCTTCTCAGGCGGATAGCGACAAGTCTCCCCGTGATCATGGATTAGGAAAAGCGACGCTTCATGACGGTTGTCCTTAAGTTCCGCTAATGAAACACCAAGGCCAGGCGGCGGGGCCGGCGGCGGCCGTCGGTCCCGGTCCGCGACGGGGTGCCATGGCTTCCATGCCGGTGACCGACGGTGACGGCCACGAGCATGGCTACCCTTGAGCGCTGCCCGGACGAGGTGAAGGGGGTGGGCGCCGTGCTCGAGGTTCGCCGTCTGCTGCTGCTGCGGGAGCTCGCCGTACGCGGCACCGTCGCCGCCGTCGCCGACGCGCTCAACTACACCCCGTCGGCGGTCTCCCAGCAGCTCAGTCAGCTGGAGAAGGAGGTGGGTCTGCCGCTGCTGCGCAAGTCCGGGCGGCGGCTGCAACTCACCCCGCAGGCGGAGCTGCTGGTCGCCTCCGCCGCCGAGGTGCTCGACACCCTCGAACGCGCCGAAGCCGCCCTGCAGGACTCGCTGACCCAGGTCAGCGGCCGGGTGCGGGTGGCGGTCTTCCAGTCGGCGGCCCTGGCGCTGATGCCGGGCACCCTGCGCACCATGGCCGCCCGCTACCCCGCCGTACGGGTGGAGATGGTGCAGCGGGAGCCGGAGGAGGCGCTGCGGGAGACGTGGGCGCGCGACTTCGACATGGTGATCGCCGAGCAGTATCCGGCGCACGCCGCCCCGCACCACCCGGGCCTGGACCGGCGTGACCTGACAAGCGACGCGATCCGGCTGGCCCTGCCCGCCGAGGAGGTCGCCGCCCGACCGATGGCGTCGCTGGCCGACGCCCGCGACGCGGCGTGGGTGATGGAGCCCCGGGGTGCGGCCTCCCGGCACTGGGCCGAGCAGCTCTGCCGCAGTGCCGGCTTCGAGCCGGACGTCCGCTACGAGACCGCCGACCTGCAGGCGCACATCCGCCTCGTCGAGTCCGGCAACGCCGTCGCCCTCATCCCCGACCTGGTCTGGGCCGGCCGTACGCCGGGCTGCCGCCTGCTGGAACTACCCGGCGCACCCCGCCGGACCGTCTTCACCGCCCAGCGGCTCGCGAGCGCGGCGTCGCCCGCGGCCCGGGCGTTCCGCCAGATCCTCGAAGAGGAAGCCGCCGACGCCCAGCGCTGACCCCACCCGACCCGCGCGGCCGTCAGCTCGCTGCGAGCGGCGGGGCCAGGACGTCGTGCAGGATTCGCGGCTGGTGGCTGCGCCGGCGCCACTCACGCGGGTAACCGAGGGAGACCTCCTGGAAGCGCACCCCGTCGTACCAGGTGGTCCGGGGAATGTGCAGGTGGCCGTAGACGACCAGCGCGACCGGGAAACGCCGGTGCCAGTCGGCGGTGCGCTCGGTGCCGCACCAGAGGGCGAAGTCGGGATACCGGAGCACATCCGTGGGCTCGCGGACCAGCGGATAGTGGTTCACCAGCAGCAGCGGCACCTCCGGATCGCAGGCGGCCAGCCGCTGCTCGGTACGCGCCACCCGGTCCCAGCACCACTCCTGCCGGCTGGGGAACGGGTCCGGATGCAGCAGTGCCTCGTCGGTGCAGATCACCCCGTGCTCGTACGCGAGCGCGATCGCCTCGTCCCGGTCGGCGACCCCCGGCACCCGGAAGGAGTAGTCGTAGCCGACGAAGAGCGGCGCGATCCGCACCGGCCCGCCGCGCCCGGTCCAGACCGGATACTCGTCCTCCGGCGTGACCACCCCCAGCGCCCGGCACATCGCCACCAGCGCGTCGTAGCGGTCGGTGCCGCGCAGCCGGACCGGGTCCGCGCCGACCGTCCAGAGCTCGTGGTTGCCAGGCGCCCAGATCACCTTGGCGAACCGCCCGGCGAGCAGGGCGAGGATCTCCTCCACCTCGGCGAAGCGATCCCCGATGTCCCCGGCGACGATCAGCCAGTCCCTCTCACCGGTGGGACGCAGCGCCTCCTCCACCAGCCGCCGGTTGTCGGCGTGCCGCACATGCAGGTCGCTGGTGGCGTAGAGGGTCGGCCCGGAGGCAGCGGGAATCGGCACGCCGGAACGCTACTGACCGGGCCGCGCCCACGACAAGCCCGCCGGCCCGGCCCGGTCGGCAACGCCGGCGACTGCTCAGGACCGCAGCCGGTCGTCCCGCACGGATGCTGATCAGAGCCCGGATGCCGATCAGAGCCGGACGCTGATCAGAGCCGGACGCCGATCAGAGCCCGGGGATGATCCGCTTCAGTACGCCCTTGCTGCTCTCGATCGGCCGGTACGACTGCACCAGCTTCGACCCGGCCGCGATGTTCGCCCCCGCGAGCAGCGGCACGGCGTACTGGGCGATGCGCTGACGCCGCTGCCACTTGGCGATCCGCGCCGGGGTCCGCGAGTTCGGGGTGGTCGCGTCGGTGACCTCGATCGGCTCCTCCTCGCGGCGGGCCCGTTCGGCCTCCGCGCCGATGCGCATCCCGCAGTAGGCGGCGTACCCGGTGGCGAGTGCCCCCGCCACGGCGAGCCCGGCCTTGACGCCGCCGACCGTGCCGTAGCCCTGTTGCAGCCCGATGCGGCGCCGGCTGGAGCGGGTCAGCTGCGCCCCGGCGATGAGGGTGGCCCCGATGCCGGCCCATTCGAGCAGGCCGAAGCGCCGCCAGGCGGAGCTGGCAACCCGGATGCGGTCGACACCCTGCTCCAGGTCCCGGCCGGCGGAGTTGACCCCGATCACGCCCATGGTCGCGCCCCCGAACCAGAGTGCGGAGCCGAGGTCGTGGACGGCCTGGGTGACGGGCATGCTGTCGGTCCTGGTGCTCATTCGGGCCTCCCGGAAGGGGTCGCTGCGCGGACGCTGCGCCTACCCGCCGGCCCAGGAAACAAACACTGTGTTGGGCGAAGGCTCCTGCGCCTCCACCAGTTGATCCTTCCCGTTCCGCGCGGACAGTCTCCCTGTTTCAAGCTGGCAACATCCACGGAACTTTCGCGCAAACGCGAGGAGCAGCGCCCACGGTGTGAACGTCCTACTGACCCGAGGCCTATGTCCACGTCAACTGACCTGAGCGGATACTCGCCAACTAGGACTGTGCCGCCTAGCATGTACTCGTGCCCAATGATCGACTGAGCCTCGCCCTTGATCAGATTCCTTCAGCTGACTGGCAGTTCTTTGAGCGCTTCGCTGCCGAATTCTTGGCAGTTGAATACCCAAGCCTAAGGACAATGGCCGCCCAACGCGGCGACGGCGGAAGGGATGGCATCCTTTATCAACCGACAGAAGACGCAAACATCGTGATCCAGTATTCACTTTCCAGTGACTGGAACGCGAAAATCAACGCCACCTTGCGAAGACTGTCGGAAACGTTTCCCGAAACAGAGGAATTGATTTATGTCACAAATCGAACGATTGGCCCGGATGCAGATGACCTGATTCGCAAGACGAGGAAAGACAGAAGAATATTCCTCGATATCCGGGACAAGAACTGGTTCCTCGAACGGGAACTTTCTCACCCCCAAAGGGAAACGGCGTCGCAAGAAATCATCCAACGAATCGTCGAACCTCTCCTAGTGGAACGACGACTTCGCACCAGCGTGGCGCCGGCACTTACGAACGAGGAAGCCCGAGTCGGACTCCTTCACCTCGCATTGGATGAACGCGACCAAAAAGACAGTAAGAGCTACACGAAGACCTGCTTTGAGTCGCTGGTCATGGCCGCTCTGCACGACTCGGACCTCGACAACCTGCTATCAGGCGAGGAAGTAAATCGCCGAATACTAGCGTATCTTCCCGCGAGTCACCAGTTACAGGCGTCTCAGCAGGCTGACTCCGCCCTCCGGAGGCTATCCCGAAAGGGCGGCCCAGTTCATTTTCACTCAAAAGAGAAAAAGTACTGCCTTTCCCATCCAGAGCGCCAGAAGCTCCAGGCAAAGGTGTCGGAGTATCTCCTATTTGAGGCAGAACTAGAGGCGCACTTGTTAAACACCCTCCCTCCGGAACTTCTGGAAGGGGTTAGCCCGGAAAAGCAAAAGACAATCGGCATCCAGTTGCGGGCTGCCCTCGAGACAGTCCTATTGAGGCGTGGAGAGGCCTTCGTCGAAGCAACCAAGAGTGGACATCCTCACCAGATTGACGTCGACGAAATCGACGTAGCCCTAGACGAAACTGACAAGAAGACCGGGAATGTACTCAACAAGAAACAGATCGCTTCCGCTGTCGTAGAGATTCTCGATCGGCCGACTGGAATAGTCAGGAAGTACCTGAACCGGGTAGCCGACGCCTACACAATGTTCGCCTTCTTGCGACAAACGCCCGACGTACAAAAGAGTCTTTTGAAGATGTTTTCATCCGGTGAGATATGGCTAGACGCCTCAGCGATCCTTCCGCTCGTCGCCGAAACCTTAGTAGAAGATCCTGCCGACCGCCGATATTCAGCGCTCATGCGTGCGATCAAGGACGCAGGCCTAAGGCTTTACGTCACAGATGGCGTCATCGAGGAAGTGGAGCGGCATTTAAACAAATGCATTGCGTTTTCTAGAACCGGCCACCACAAGTGGCGGAACGACGTGCCCTTCATCCAGCGCATGTACATCCTTTCCGGGCGATCGAGTGCCCAGTTCATCTCGTGGGTCGAACAGTTCCGCGGCGATCGCCACCCTGAGGACGACGTCAAACTTTACCTGAACGAAAACTTTGGCATTGAGTCTCGGAATCTGACAGAACTGGTCGACGATGCACCAGCGGACTTGCGTCAAGCGGTGCAGGAGATTTGGTTTGAGAGTCACGAAAAGCGCCGCAGCGGGAAACAGTCAGACGAATGGGATTTCCTAAACGTTCATCGCTTGGTATCGCACGACGTAGAAAACACAGTCGGCGTTATTCAATGCAGGAAAAATGCCACCGTGTCACCTCTTGGGTATCACCACTGGTGGCTCACCCTTGACCGTGTAGCGTTTTCACTACAAACAGAGCTCCGAAGACGACTGGGCAGAAAGGCCCCCGACAGTCCAGCCATCTCGCCAGACTTTCTCAGTCAGTACCTGAGACTAGGACCACTCCGCGCGGCCATCGATAAGGAGCTCTGGATCAGTCTCCCCATCTTGACCGACATAAGCCGCTTCGATTTTCTTCCAAAGAATCTGGTGAGCCTCGCAGACCAAATTAGGCTTGAGAACGCCAATTTGAACGAGGGTGTTTTGCGGCGGAGGGTACGGGATCAACTCGAAGATGCCAAGATGATCCAAGCTGGCAATAACGGCGCAAGCGCCAAGGAAATCTACGACGAACTAGGTCGACGTATTCGTGATCAGGCAAACGGGCCATCGGAATAAGCTCGCGCCCGAAAGGTCGGAGCGACGGCAACCTGCGGCGTCAGGAGCCGGTGCCGGCGTGCCAGGTGCGGTAGCCGCCGTCGAGGTTCAGCACCCGGGTGTCGCGGCCGGGGCGAATCAGCGACGCGGCGGTGTGCGAGCGCTGACCGGACTGGCAGTAGAGCACCAGGTCGCCGGCGGGTAGCTCGGCCATCCGCTGCCGCAGCTCGTCCAGGGGCAGGTTCAGCGCGCCGGGGACGGTGCCGGCGGCGTACTCCTGCGGGCTGCGGACGTCCACGACGGTGGCTCCGGCGGCGACCACCTCCGCCAGCTCGTGCCACTGCACGGCCTCCTCGGTGCCGGCGAGCCGGTTGCCGGCGACGTACCCGACGATGTTGACCGGGTCCTTCGCGGAGCCGTAGGGCGGGGCGTAGGCGAGTTCCAGGTCGGCCAGCTCCGGGGCGGTCAGGCCGCCGCGGATGGCGGTGGCGAGCACGTCGATGCGCTTGTCGACGCCGTCGCCGCCGACGGCCTGGGCGCCGAGGATCCGCCCGTCGGCCGGGTCGTAGAGCACCTTCAGCGAGAGCTGCTCGGCACCGGGGTAGTAGCCGGCGTGCGAGGCGCCGTGGGTGTGCACCGCCTGGTACGCCCGCCCGGCGGCGCGCAGCCGCTTCTCGTTCCAGCCGGTGGTGGCAACGGTCAGCCCGAAGACCTGCACGATGCCGGTGCCGATGCGCCCGCCGAGGCGTACGGGCAGGCCGGCGATGGCGTCGGCGGCGAGGCGGCCCTGGCGGTTGGCGGTGTTGGCCAGCGGGATCAGGGCGGCGGCGGCGCCGATCGCGTCGGGCTTCTCCACCGCGTCGCCGACGGCGTGGATGTCGGGGTCGCTGGTACGCATGGCGGCGTCGACGGTGATGCCCCCGCGCTCGCCGATCGCCAGTCCGGCGTCGCGGGCCAGCGCCGTCTCCGGACGTACGCCGATGGCGAGCAGCACCAGGTCGGCGGGGAGCGTCTCGCCGTCGGCGAGCTCCACCTGATCCGGGCCGATTTTGGCCAGTGCGGCGCCGAGCCGCAGCGCGATCCCGTGCCGGCGCAGCTCGTCGTGGACCGGGGCCACCATCTCCGCGTCGAGCGGGGCCATCACCTGCGCGTCGCGCTCGACGACGGTGACGTCAAGTCCGCGGTGCACGAGGTTTTCGGCGGCCTCCAGGCCGATGAAGCCACCGCCGACGACGACGGCGGTGCGTGGCCGGGCGTCGAGGGCGGCGACGATCCGGTCGACGTCGGTGACCGTACGCAGGGTCATCGCCCGCTCGACGCCGGGCAGGTCGGGCACGACGGGGGCGGCACCGGGGCTGAGCACCAGCCGGTCGTAGGACTCGTCGTACTCCCGGCCGTCGCGGTCGCGGACCCGGACGGTGTGCCGGTCGCGGTCGATGCGCAGCACCTCGCTGCGTACCCGCACGTCGAGGCCGAAGCGGGTGTGCAGGCTCTGCGGGGTCTGCAGCAGCAGCTCCTCGCGGTCGGCGATGACGCCACCGAGGTGGTACGGCAGGCCGCAGTTGGCGTAGGAGACGTGCTCCCCGCGTTCGAGGACCACGATCTCGGCGTCGGGCATCAGCCGGCGCAACCGGGTCGCCGCGGACATCCCGCCGGCCACACCGCCGACAATGATCGTCTTCATGCCGCTCCTCCGTCACGTCCGTGGCCGGTCCACCTGACAAGCGTCCGCCGGTGGCGCGCCACCGGCACTGCCTGACGGGTCACATCCGTACCCGGGGCGACCCCGACCTGAACAGCATACCCCTAGGGGTATGCCTCCCTGTCGAGCCGGCGCCGCGTCCCTCCATCATCCGCACCCGGCGGGTCACGTGTCCCTTTCACCCCGGCCCGGCCGCCGGTGACCCCCGACACGATCGATCGGCGTACGCCGCGACACCGCAGTAGAGTCGCGCGCGGTCCGGGGGACCACGTCACGCACCCGGCACCTTCGCGCCCACGCCGGCGCACCACGAGTGGAGATGGTGGCATGTCGTCGTCCCAGGCTGTCGCGTCGCGTCTGCCCCGGCCGCCCTGGCTGGCCTCCCCCAAGGTCTTCCGGACCGAGGTGCTCGCCGGCCTGGTCGTCGCACTGGCGCTGATCCCCGAGGCGATCTCGTTCTCCATCCTGGCCGGGGTGGATCCGCAGGTCGGGCTCTTCGCCTCGTTCACGATGGCGGTGGTGATCGCCTTCTGCGGCGGCCGGCCCGCCATGATCTCGGCGGCCACCGGGGCGATCGCGCTGGTCGTGGCGCCGCTGGCCAAGGAGCACGGACTCGGTTTTCTGGTCGCCGCGGTGATCCTGGGCGGACTGATCCAGATCGTGCTGGCGCTGGTCGGGGTGGCGAAGCTGATGCGCTTCATCCCGCGCAGCGTCATGGTCGGCTTCGTCAACTCACTGGCGATCCTGGTCTTCATGGCCCAGCTCCCGCACCTGATCGGCGTGCCGTGGCTGGTCTACCCGATGGTCGCCGTCGCGCTGGCGATCATCGTCGGGCTGCCCCGGCTGACGGCCGCCGTGCCCGCGCCGCTGGTCGCGATCGTCGTGCTCACCGCGGTGACGGTCGCCGCCGGGCTGGCCGTACCGACCGTCGGCGACGAGGGCGCGCTGCCGGAGAGCCTGCCGATGTTCGGCCTGCCGGACGTGCCGTACACCCTGGACACCCTCAAGCTGATCGCCCCGTACGCGCTCGGCATCGCCCTGGTCGGGCTGATGGAGTCGCTGATGACGGCGAAGCTCGTCGACGACATCACCGACACTCCCTCGAACAAGACGCGGGAGTCGTGGGGGCAGGGCGTGGCGAACATCGTCACCGGCTTCTTCGGCGGCATGGGCGGCTGCGCGATGATCGGCCAGACGATGATCAACGTGAAGGTGTCCGGTGCCCGGACCCGGCTCTCGACCTTCACCGCCGGCGTCTTCCTGCTGTTCCTGGTGGTGGCGCTCGGCGACATCGTCGCCCTGATCCCGATGGCCGCCCTGGTCGCCGTCATGATCATGGTGTCGGTGTCGACGTTCGACTGGCACTCGATCGCCCCGGCGACGCTGCGGCGGATGCCGGTCGGCGAGACGGTCGTCATGGTCGTCACGGTCGCCGCCGTGGTCGCCACCGGCAACCTCGCGATCGGCGTGGTGATCGGCGTGCTGACCGCGATGGTCATCTTCGCCCGGCGGGTGGCGCACCTGGTCGAGGTGACCAGCGTGCTCGACCCCGACGGCGGCACCCGCATCTACTCCGTGCAGGGCGAACTCTTCTTCGCCTCCAGCAACGACCTGGTCCACCAGTTCGACTACCCGGGCGACCCCGACCGGGTGATCATCGACCTGACCCGCGCCCACATCTGGGACGCCTCCTCGGTCGCCGCACTCGACGCGGTCACCACCAAGTACGCCTCCCGCGGCAAGACCGTGGAGATCATCGGGTTGAACCAGCCCAGTGCCCGGCTGCACGGCACCCTCGCGGGCCGGCTCGGCAGCGACTGACCCGTACCGCCGACCCGGCCGGCAACATCTGGGAGATCGCCCAGGAGCTGCCCGGCGCCTGAACGCCCAAAAGCGACGACCACCGCGAGTATCGCGGTGGTCGTCGTATCGGAGCCCGGAGCTCCGGGGTGCTCACTTCTTGAAAGCGTCCTTGATCTTCTCGCCGGCCTGCTTGAGGTTCGACTTGCTCTGGTCGGCGCGACCCTCGGCCTCGAGCTGCTCGTTGTCGGTGAGCCGACCAGCGCCTTCCTTCAACTTGCCGGCGGTCTCTTCGGACTTGTTGCCGATCTTGTCGTCCATGCCCATGACGGCCTCCTGGTGTCGGTGGTGCGGCTACGACCCCTCAATACCCCGGGCGGCGGCGGGCCAATCGCACCACCTGCGGACGTACCGGCGCGGCCTGGCATCGACGGGCCGGAATCGGACGCAGAATTTCCTGACCCGATTCCGGTTCCGGTGTCGGCATCGCGTCGTCGGCTCCGACCCTTCACCGGGGACGCGCGCACCGGGCCGCGTACCGAGCGAGGAGCTGACGTTGAAGTACATGCTGCTGATCTACAACCGGCCGGGGTTCGTCGCCGACCTCACCGAGTCCGAGCGCACGGCGCTCTTCGGCGAGGTCGACACGATCATGAAGGAGCTGACCGAGTCGGGTGAACTGATCGGCGGGCAGGCGCTCGCCGACGTCACCCAGGCCCGGACGCTGCGGCCCGGCGCCGAGCGTCCCGCCGTCACCGACGGGCCGTTCCTGGAGAGCAAGGAACAGTTCATGGGCTATCTCGCCGTGGACTGCGACAGCCTCGAACGCGCCACCGAGATCGCCGCCCGCTGGCCGGACCTGCGCCACGGCGGATCGATGGAGGTCCGCGCGATCCTCGACGACTCCGGCACGGAGATGTGAGAGGTGCTCTCCCGTGCTGCCGAGGACCAGCTGCGCAGTCTCGCGCCGCTGGTCCTCGGCACGCTCGTCCGCCGGTACGGCCAGTTCGAGTCCTGCGAGGACGCCGTGCAGGAGGCGCTGCTCGCCGCCGCCGTGCAGTGGCCCGCGCAGGGCGTACCGGGCAACCCGCGTGGCTGGTTGCTGGCGGTGGCGACCCGGCGGCTCACCGACGCCTGGCGCAGCGAGTCGGCCCGGCGGGAACGGGAACGGGCTGAGTGCGTACGGGACACGGCCCCGGCGGCCGACGAACGGGCACCCGGCGACGCCGACGACAGCCTGCTGCTGCTCTTCCTCTGCTGCCATCCGGCGCTCGCGCCGTCGGCGCAGGTGGCGCTGACCCTGCGGGCGGTCGGCGGGCTGAGCACCGCGCAGATCGCGCACGCCTTCCTGACCCCCGAGGCGACCATGAGCCAGCGGATCCGCCGCGCCAAGCAGCGTCTCGCCGGCGAGCGCTTCGCCGCGCCGACGCCGGCCGACCGCGACGCCCGGCTCGCCGCCGTGCTGCACGTCCTCTACCTGATCTTCAACGAGGGGTACGCGGCCTCCGGTGGCCCGCAGCTGCAACGCGCCGAGCTGACCGGGGAGGCGATCCGGCTCACCCGGCAACTGCACCGGCTCCTACCCGACGACGGGGAGGTAGCCGGGCTGCTGGCGCTGATGCTCCTCACCGACGCGCACCGGCTCGCCCGCACCGGACCTCGCGGCGCCCTCATCCCCCTCGCCGAACAGGACCGCAGCCGCTGGGACCGGGCCGCCTGCGCCGAGGGGATCACGCTGGTCAGCGCGGCGCTGGCGCAGTCGCCGCCGGGGCCGTACCAGCTCCAGGCCGCGATCGCGGCGGTGCACGCGGAGGCGCCCGGCTACGCCGAGACCGACTGGCGACAGATCGTGGCGCTCTACCGGCTCCTCGACCACCTCGCGCCGAACCCGATGGTGACGCTCAACCGGGCCGCCGCCGTCGCCATGGCCGACGGGCCGCACGCCGGCCTGGCCCTGCTGGAACCGCTGCGCCACGACGCGCGCACCGCCCGGCACCACCGCCTCGCGGCGGTCCGGGCCCACCTGCTGGAGCTGGCCGGCGAGCACGAGGCGGCCCGCGCGGAGTATCTGACCGCCATGCGGCTGACCACCAGCGCACCCGAACAGCAGTACCTGCTGACCCGCGCCACCCGCCTGGGCGACGCCGACGACCGGAGGCCGACCACGATGACCGAGACCAGGACCGACACCGTACGCGTGCCCGGCGCGACGCTGCACGACGGTACGCACCCCGGCGCGCACGCCATCGCGCTGCGCACCGTCTTCACCGAGGAGGGCGTGGCATGAGCCGGGTCAGATGTCAGCTGTCGATCTCGCTCGACGGCTTCGTGGCGGGGCCGAACCAGAGCCTGGAGAATCCGCTCGGCGAGGGCGGCATGCGGCTGCACGAGTGGGTCTTCGGCACCGCCGGCTGGCGCGCCCAGCAGGGACTCGCGGGCGGTGTGGAGAGCGTCGACTCCGACGTGGCGGCGGAGTTGATGCGCGGCGTCGGCGCGTACGTGATGGGGCGGCGCATGTTCGGCGGCGGCCCCGGCCCGTGGGACGAGGCCTGGACGGGCTGGTGGGGGGCGGATCCGCCGTACCACGCCCCGGTCTTCGTGCTCACCCACCATCCGCGGCCGCCGCTGCCGATGGCGGGCGGGACGGAGTTCATCTTCGTCACCGAGGGGCCGGCGGCGGCGCTGGCGCAGGCCCGCGAGGCCGCCGGGGAGAGCGATGTGATGGTGGCCGGCGGGGCGTCGACGGCCGCGCAGTTCCTGCGCGCCGGGCTCCTCGACGAGCTGTACCTGCATCTGGCGCCGGTGGTGCTGGGCTCGGGTGAGCGGCTCTTCGACGACGTGGGCGATCCGCGGCTGGAGCCGGTCGAGGTGATCGCCTCGCCGGCGGTCACCCACGTGCGATACCGGGTCCGCCGCTGACCTTCTGTCGCGATCGGCCCCATTTCGGGCCGGTATTGCTGGAATCTGACAGGGTGGCGAGCAACCCGGCGACGACGACGCGCGAAGGACCAGACCCGCAGGCGCCTCTCGCGGAGCTGGCGGCGGCGCTGGAGTCCGGCCCCGAGGGGCTCAGTAGCGAGGAGGCCCAGCGCCGCCTGCAACGGTACGGCCCGAACGAGCTGCGCCGTGAACAGAAGGCGAGCTACTGGCGTGAGCTCGGGCGTCAGCTGGTGCATCCGCTGGCGTTGCTGCTCTGGGTCGCGGCCGGGCTGGCCTGGATCGCCGGGACCACCGTGCTCAGCGTGGCGATCCTGCTGGTGATCGCCCTGAACGCGGTCTTCGCCTCGGCGCAGGAGCGCCAGGCCGAACGGGCCGTCGAGGCGCTGACGAAGTACCTGCCGCAGCAGGTCAAGGCCCGGCGCGACGGCCAGTGGCGGGAGATCGCCGGCAGCGAACTCGTCCCCGGTGACGTGGTGGAGATCAGCGAGGGCGACCGGGTGCCGGCCGACGCCCGGCTGATCGAAGGCGCGGTCGAGGTGGACCTCTCGGCGCTGACCGGGGAGTCGCAGCCGGTCTACCGCGCCGCCGACAGCTCCGAACGGACGGCGGTGCTCACCGAGGCGGGCACGCTGGTCTTCAGCGGCACCTCCTGCCTGGCCGACGACGCCCGGGCGCTGGTCTACGCCACCGGGATGCGGACCGAACTGGGACGCATCGCCGAGCTGTCCCAGCGGGTCGGACGCGACGAGAGCCCGCTCGAACGGCAGGTACGGCGGGTGGCGTGGGTGATCGCCGCCGTCGCCGTCGCCGCCGGGGCGCTCTTCTTCCCGATCGGGGTCTTCGCCGCCGGGATGGAGGTCTCCGAGGCTTTCGCCTTCGCCATCGGCCTGCTGGTCGCCAACGTTCCCGAAGGACTGCTGCCGATCATCACCCTGGCGCTGGCCGTCGGCGTCCGGGGGCTGGCCCGGCAGGGCGCGGTGGTCAAGCGCCTCAGCGCGGTCGAGACGCTCGGCTCCACCACCGTGATCTGCACCGACAAGACCGGCACCGTCACCGAGAACCGGATGCACGTGGTCGCCGCCCGCGCCGGTGACCGGCTGCTGGATCCGCTGCCACCGCCCGACGCTGCACCGGACGCGGTGCTGCGCCGGCTGCTGGTGGCGGTGGTGGCGTGCAACAACGCCGAACTGAACGACGGCGACTGCATCGGCGACCCGACCGAGGTGGCGCTGCTGCGCTACGGGGCGGATCGCGGGCTCTATCCGGGCCCGGAGCGGCCCCGTCGGCGCGCGCAGTTCCACTTCGACCCGAAACTGCGGCTGATGTCGACCGTCGACGCCCAGCCCGAGGAGGGTTCCGGGCCACCGGGCGACGAGCAGCTCTGGCTGCACACCAAGGGCGCCCCGGAGGAGGTGCTACGGCGCTGCGCGTACGTCATCGGCGACGACGGCGACGACCGGCCGCTGGACGAGGCGTACCGGACGGGGTTCGAGGCGGCCGTGCGCGCCGAGGCGGAGCAGGGGCGGCGGGTGCTCGCGGTGGCGCGGCGGCGCCTCACCGGCATGCCGGCGGACCGGGACGACGCCGAGCGTGACCTGACCCTGCTCGGCTTCATCGCGATGATCGACCCGGCCCGGCCGGAGGTGCCGGAGGCGGTGGCGAAGTGCCACACGGCCGGCATCCGGATCCTGATGGTGACCGGGGACCACGGCCTGACCGCGACCGCGATCGCCCGGCAGGTCGGCATCGTGCGGGGCGAGCCGCGGATCGTCACCGGCGAGGAGCTGACCGGACTCTCCGACGCCGAGCTGCGGCGGCTGCTCGCCGAGGAGCGGGAGGTGCTCTTCGCGCGGGCCTCCCCGGAGGTGAAGCTGCGCATCGCCGACGCGCTGCAGGCCGACGGCCAGGTGGTGGCGATGACCGGCGACGGGGTCAACGACGCGCCCGCACTGCGTAAGGCCGACATCGGGATCGCGATGGGGATCGCCGGCACCGACGTCACCCGCGAGGCCGGCACGATGATCCTCACCGACGACAACTTCGCCACCATCGTCACCGCGGTCGGGGCGGGACGCCGTGTCTACGACAACGTCCGCAAGTTCATCCTCTACATCTTCGCCCACGCCACACCCGAGGTGATTCCCTTCCTGATCTTCGCGCTCTCGGCCGGGGCGGTGCCGCTGCCGCTGACCGTGATGCAGATCCTCGCCATCGACCTCGGCACCGAGACGTTGCCCGCGCTCGCCCTGGGCCGGGAGCAGGCCGAGCCGGGTCTGATGGAACGTCCGCCCCGCCGGCGCACCGACAAGATCATTACCCGGGCGCTGCTCTTCCGTGCCTGGGTCTTCCTCGGGCTGATCTCCTCCGTCCTGGTGATGGGCGGATTCTTCCTCGTCCTGCTGGACGCGGGCTGGACCTGGGGCGCGCCGACCGGCGAGGGCACGCCGCTGCACGACGCCTACCGGCAGGCGACCACCATGACCTTCCTCGGCATCGTCGCCTGCCAGATCGGTACGGCCTTCGCGGCCCGCACCGACCGGGCCTCCGTACGCGCGGTCGGTCTCTTCAGCAACCGGATGCTGCTCTGGGGGTTCCTGTTCGAGATCGTCTTCGCGGCGGTCATCATCAGCTGGGCGCCGCTGCAGCAGCTCTTCGGCACGGCGCTGCCGAAGCCGTGGATGCTGGCGTTGCTGCTGCTCTATCCGCCGATCGTCTGGGGTGCCGACGAGCTGCGCCGCGCCCGGCACCGACGCCGGCCGGCGCCCGTCGCGGCGATGTGACCGGTCAGCCCTGCTGCCCGCCCTCGTCCGGGGCCTCCCGCTTGGCGCGGAGCCGGACCTTCGTCACGGCGTGCCCGGTCACCTCGACGACCTGGGCGGTGAAGCCCGGCAGGTCGACGACCTCACCGGGGGACTTGGGAATGTGGCCGAGCCGGGAGATGACCAGCCCCGCGACGGTGGTGTAGTCGCCGTCGTCGAGCTCCTCCAGGTGCACACCGACGTCGGGCAGGTCGTGGATCGGATAGCGGCCCGGCAGGACGAGAGCCCCGTCGGCTTCCCGCACGGCGGTCTGGGCGTCCCGGTCGGTCTCGTCGTAGATCTCGCCGACGACCTCCTCGACCAGGTCCTCCATCGTGATGATCCCGTCCATCTCGCCGCGCTCGTCGACGACCAGGGCGAACTGCTGGCGCTCCTGGCGCATCTGCCGGATCGCGTCGGTCGCCCGCAGCGTCTCGGGCAGGAACATCACCGGCCGGACATGATCGCGTACGGTGCCGCCGACGTCGATGAGGTCCCGCAGGTGCACCATGCCGAGCACGTCGTCGAGCCCGCCACCCGGCTCGACGACCGGTGTCCGGCTCTTTCCCGACCGGCCCAGCTCCCGCAGGCCCTGCGCCGCTGGCAGGTCGGCGTCGAGGGTCACCACGTCCCCGCGCGGCACCAGGATCTCGCGCAGAATCCGGTCGGCAACCTCGAAGGCACCGCTGATGATCATGCGGTGTTCGGCGGTGAGACTCCGCTGGGAGGCGACCATGTCCCGCAGCTCTTCGGCGCTCACCTCCTGCCGGCGCGCCTTCGGGTCGACGCCGAAGAGGCGTACCAGCAGGTCCGTCGAGACGCCGAGCAGCCAGACCGCCGGCCGGGAGATCGTGGAGAGCCAGTCCAGCGGCCGGGCGGCGGCCAGCGCCCAGCTCTCCGCGCGCTGCATGGCGATCCGTTTCGGGGCCAGCTCACCGACGACCAGGGTGAAGAAGGTCAACACGATGGTGACCAGGACGATCGCCACCGCGTCGGCGGCGCCGCCGAGGAACCCCAGCGGCTCGACCAGCGGCTGGGCCAGGGAGACCGCCGCGGCGGCCGAGGCGAGGAACCCGGCGAGGGTGATCCCGATCTGGATGGTGGCCAGGTAGCGGTTCGGGTCCCGGGCCAGTCGCGCCAGCACCCGGCCCCCGCGCGAGGTGCGCTCCAGTCGCCGCAGCTGCGCCTCACGCAGCGACACCAGCGCCATCTCACTGCCGGCGAAGACCGCGTTCAGCAGCACCAGGACGAGCACCAGCACCAGCCTGCCGCCGTAATCGCCCACCGACCCGCCTTCCCGCACGAACGCTCGGGTCAACGGTATCCGGGTGCACCGGGGGCGACGACGAAGATCGGGTGGATCGGCGGCGATTGCCGGAAACCTGCAGGCCGGACCCCGGGATCCTGACCTAGGCGGTGGCGACGGCGAGGCGGGAGAAGTCCGTCAACGCGCCGTTGAAGAGGAAATCAGTCGTCTGGCTCAGTGCGATCGCGATCAGCCGGTGCTGCGGGTGGTTGAACCAGGCGGTGCCGTAGCCGCCGCTCCAGCCGTACCTGCCGGGCACGGGCGAGACCTCGTCGGGGCTGACGGCGACCGCCACGCCGTACCCCCAGCCCTGGCCGTCGAGCAGCATCCCGGCGCCGGTCACCTGGCCGGGAGTGAGATGGTTGCGGGTCATCGCCGCGACCGATTCGGCGGTGAGCACCTGCTGTCCCTCGTGTGCACCCCCGTTCATCAGCATCCGGGCGAACACCAGGTAGTCGTCCACGGTGGAGAGGAGCCCCGCCGCGGCGGACGGGAAAACCGGCGGCCGGCTCCACTCCTGCGGCGGGGAGACCCGGCGCTGCGCCAACCGGCCGGTCTCCTCGTCGGTCATGTAGGGCGGCGGCAGCAGCGCGGCCTGCGCCGGGTCGGTCCAGAAGCCGGTCCGCGTCATCCCGAGCGGCGCCAGGAGCCGATCCCGCAGCACCTCGGCCAGCGGCGCACCGGCGGCCCGGGCGAGCAGGACACCCAGCGGCAACGAACCGACGTTGTAGTGCCACCGCTCGCCGGGCTGCGTCAGCAGCGGCAGGGTGGCGAAGTGCCGCATCCACTCGTCGGGCGGATGTGGCGTCCGCGGGTCGGGGTCGGCGAGGACCAGGTGCAGCTCCTCGGCGGCGGCCAGGATCGGCGGCCGGCTCGTGAGCATCTCCGGCGAGATCCCGATCCCCAGCCGGAAGGTCAGCAGCTCCTCGACGGTGATCGGGCGACGGGCTGCCACCGTGTCGTGCAGCGGCCCGCCGGGGTCGGCCAGCACCCGGCGACCGGCGAGCTCCGGCAGGAGCCGGTCGACCGGCTCGGCCAGCTCGAAGAGGCCCTCCTGGGCCAGCCGCAGGGTGAGCGCGGCGAGCACCGGTTTGGTGAGCGAGGCGAGCCGGAAGGGGGTGTCGCGCCGCATCGGCCGTGGATCGTCGAAGCCGTACGTGCCGATCGCGTCGACCTGCACGTCGTCGTCGCGGGCCAGGAGCGTGACCAGGCCCGGCAGCTCGCCGTTCGCCACGCGGGCGGCCATCGCATCGTGCAACCGCCGCAGAGCTTCGGGCCGCAGACCTTCGGGCCGCAGACCTTCGGGCCGCAGAGCTCCGGGGGCGGGCTGTGGCGGCCACGTGGGATCAATCATCGTCACACTCTGGCGCAGCGCTACGACATTCTCGCCGGACCGTGCCGCGGCGCCCGCGGCTCATCCTCACTCCAGGCGCGCCACGATGTGCTCGGCGATCGCCAGGGAGGAGGTGGCAGCGGGCGACGGGGCGTTGCGGATGGCCACCACCCGCCGGCTGAACTCGATCCGGAAGTCGTCGACGAGGCTGCCGTCCCGGTCGACGGCCTGCGCGCGTACGCCGGCGGGGGCCGGCAGCAGGTCGGCGGCGCTCAACTGGGGCACGTAGCGGCGGGCCGCCGCCGCGAAGCGCGACTTCACCAGCGAACCGGCCAGCTCGCTCACCCCGGTACGCCAGTGCCGCCGTGCCATCCGCACGAAACCCGGGTAGGTCAGCGTGCCGAGCAGTTCGGGCAGGTGCAGGTCGTGGTGCCGGTAGCCCTCGCGGGCGAGCGCGAGCAGCGCGTTGGGTCCGACGTCGACGGTGTCGTCGACGCGGCGGGTCAGGTGCACCCCGAGGAACGGGTAGCGCGGGTCCGGCACCGGATAGACCAGTCCGCGGACAAGGTCGGCCCGCTGCGGGGTGAGCCGGTAGTACTCGCCGCGGAACGGCACGATCCGCGGGGCCGGGTCGCCGCCGGCCAGCACCGCCAGCCGGTCGACGTGCAGCCCGGCGCAGAGCACCACCCGGTCGGCGACGATCTCACCGCCGGAGGTGCCCAGCCGCACCTTGTCGCCGCTCTGGCGGATGCCGCGTACGGCCGTGCCGAGCCGGACCTGCCCGCCACGGCGTACGACGTCGTCGGCGAGGCTGCGGGCGACCGCGCCGAAGTCGACGACCGCGGTCTGCGGCGAGTGCAGCGCGGCGCGGCCGTGCACGTGCGGTTCGAGGTCGCGCATGCCGCTGGGGCCGAGCAGTTCGATCCCGGGTACGCCGTTGGCGGCAGCCCTCTCGTGCAGGTCGCCGAGGCGCTTCTCCTCGTCGGCGTCGAGGGCGACGATGAGTTTGCCCAGTTCCCGGTAGGCGATGCCGTGCTCGGCGGTGTACTCGCGCAGCAGCGCTACCCCGCGCCGGCAGAGGGCGGCCTTGAGCGAGCCCGGCGGGTAGTAGACGCCGGCGTGCACCACCCCGCTGTTGTGCCCGGTCTGGTGCCGTCCGACGGCCGGCTCCTTCTCCACCACGGTGACGGTGCTGCCGGGGCGCTGGATCAGCAGCTGCCGGGCCACCGCCAGGCCGACGATTCCGCCACCGACCACCACGTCGCTCATCGTCGTCCCCCTAGCGCTGCGGCTCACTCGCCCGTCGCGGCCTCGCCGTCGATCAGAGACTGCAACGAGGGAGCGTATAGATCGGCGATGCGTTCCGGGTCCCCGGTCGCGGCCGGGCCGCCCAGGTTGACGGCCATCGCGGCGCCGAGCCCGAGCAGGTGCGCGGCGAGCAGTTCGGCACGCAGCGGCGTCTGCGCGCCGGTCAGCCGGGCCGCGAATGCCCGCACGATCTGCTCCTGGAACCGTTCCCGCAGCAGTACGCGCTCCTCGCCGACCCCGGCGGCGAAGACGACCCGCACCAGCAGGTCGGAGTTGAGCTCGCGCCGCCACCGCAGGACGGTCAGCACCGTGTGCCGGCCGAGCCGGGAGTTCGGCGCGTCCAGCAGGTCGGCCGCGGCGTCGGCGAAGTCGGCGACCGCCCAGAAGAGCTCCTCCTTGCCGCCGAAGTGCTTGACGATCAGGGAGGCGCTGACGCCGACCTCCGCGGCGATGCCGCGCAACGTCACCGCGTCGTACGGCTGCCGGGCGAAGGCGCGCCGGGCGGCGCGCAGGATCGCGGCCCGGCTGGTGTCGGGGCTGGTCATGCCGCGCTGCCGGCCAGTGCCGGGGCGGCGGGCGCGGCGCCGGGGTCGCGGCGGTCCACCGGGATCAGCAGGGTGCAGCCCAGGGCGGCGATCGAGCAGGCCCCGGCGATGGCGAAGACCGTCAGGTACGCGCCGAGTGTCGGACCGGTGTGCCCGCCGGTGGTGGCGATCATGCTCGCCAGGACGGTGGCCACGACGGCGCTGCAGACCGCCTGCCCCATGGAGCGCATCAGGGTGTTCAGGCCGTTTGCCGCGGCGGTCTCACTCACCGGCACAGCATGCATGATCAGTGCGGGCAGCGCGGAGTAGGCCGCCGCGGTGCCGACGGCGATGACGGTGGCGCCGATGGTGATGCCGACGAGACTGGTGTTGGTGACCATGCGCAGGGCGTAGCCGACGATCAGGATCACGGCGCCGAGGGCGAGGGTGAACCGGGGGCCGCGGGTGGCGGAGATGCGCGCCGAGACCGGCGAGAGCAGGACGAAGACGATGCCGCCGGGGAGCATGCAGAGCCCGGCCACCACGATCGAGGCGCCGAGGCCGTACCCGGTGACCGTCGGCTCCTGGACGAGCTGGGCGGTGGTCAGGCCGTTGGCGTAGAAGGCGAAGCCGACCAGGATCGCGGTCAGGTTGGTGAAGAGCACAGCGGGCCGGGCGGAGACCCGCAGGTCCACCATCGGCTGGCGGATCCGCAGCTGGTGGATGGTCCAGATCGGCGCGACGACCGCGGCGACGGCGAACATGGCGAGGGTGACCGGGGCGGTCCAGCCCCAGACCCCACCCTTGGAGATCGGCACCAGTACGCAGAGCAGAAAGACGGTGAGCCCGAGCGCGCCGACGGTGTCGAAGCGCCCGTTGGTGCGGATCGGCGACTCTGGCACGACGCGGATCACCACGACCATGATGAGCACGCTCAGCGCTGCACAGACCCAGAACATGGTGTGCCAGTCGGCGTACTGCACGACCAGGGTGGCCGCGGGGATGCCGAGCGCGCCGCCGAGACCGAGGGTGGCGCTCATGAAGCCGATGGCCGAGGTGACGCGCTCCGGGGGCAGTTCGTCGCGCAGGATGCTGATGCCCAGCGGCACCAGCGCGATCGAGGCGCCCTGCAGCGCCCGCCCGGCGATGAGCACCGGCAGGTTGGTGCTGAGGGCACAGAGCAGCGAGCCGGCCACCATCGCCCCGAGCGCCAGCAGCAGGACCCGGCGTTTGCCGTACATGTCTCCGGCGCGGCCGAGCAGCGGGGTGCAGACCGCGCCGGTGAGCAGTGTGGCGGTGACCAGCCAGCTCACGTTGCTGGCGCTGCTGCCGGTCAGCCCGGGCAGTTGCGGCAGCAACGGCACGACGATGGTCTGGGTGATCGAGACCAGCACGCCGCAGGAGGCGAGCGCGACGAGGATGACGTTGGGGCTGCGGGTGGGCGGCACTGTCACGGTGGTTCCAGCCGGTGGAGCGGCTGCCGCGCGTACGCGACAGTGGTGAACAGACGTTCACCATCGACCGAGTAAACATGCGTTCACCTCGGTTGCACAAGATCCACCGGTGGAGGCGCGGGCCACACCCGCCACCCGTGCGGCGCGGTCATCCGGCGGCAGCCCGGCCACCGGTCGGCGTCACCCGGTCCGCACGGCGATCAGGGACTTCGACAGCCCCAGCAGCCGCTCGGCGCGGATCTCCGCCTCCGGGAAGAGGAAACGCAGCTCGGCGCGGCCGATCAGCTCGGTGGCGAGCACCTGGGCCATCGAGTCCTGCCAGCCCTGCGCCGGGGTGTGCGACAGCGGCCAGCGCCGCGCCAGCGCCGCCCGGGCCGCCACCGGCAGAAACTGCATCCCCGGCGCGATCCAGTGCGGCTCGATCGGGAAGTACCGGTACGGGGTCTGCACCCAGTACCGCGGCGCCAGCTCCCGGACCGCCTCGGCCATCCGCCGACGCCGCTCGTGGCCGCCGACATGCTCCAGCACGCTGTTGCTGAAGACCAGGTCGTAGCGGCGGGACCGGATCTCCGGCGGCAGCTCGCAGGCGTCGGCGTGGTCGACCTCGACCCAGTCGGGGATCTGCGTGCGCGGCGGCTCCAGATTGACCACGTGCACCCGGGCCGGGCGCACGTCGGCACCGGTCCAGCTCTCCACCCGCCCGCCGATGTCCAGCACTGTCATCTCGGCCAGGTCCGGAAATGTCCGGCGCAGCCAGGCCGCGCGCTCGGCGCGCCGCCGGCCGCCGTACGACGTCGGGGACTCCACCAGCCTGGTCCGCAGAGTCTGCTGAGTTCTCATCCCCTGATGGTGAGACATTCTGCGCCGGGTGGACTGCTAGCGGCACGGCATGTCGCCGACCGGCTGCACGGCAGCCGGGGGGCGGTCTCGACGGCGCACCGGGAGTCCGGCGCCGCCGCGGCGAGAATCGACCGACGTGACGAAGATCGCCCCGCCGCCGACAGATCCCCGTCAATTGCCGGGCCATTTCCGAAACCCGTTGTGACGCAACGATTTCCGTACGTACCGAAGTGGCTGGCCCGGCTCGCCTCCGGTAATCTCGCTGCCGATCACCGTCGTCGGCGCGCACCAGCGCCTGCGGTATCACCGCCTAATCGCCCACGCGACCCGGGGAACCATATTCTTGGGGTGAATCCGCTCCGGCGGTAGGGAGAGCTTCCCTCCCGAACCCGTCAGCTAACCCGGGCGGCGGCCACAGGAAGGACAACACGTGACGGCACCCCTACGCCGTTGGCTGACCGGCGCCGTAGCTGCTCTCACCGCTGCGATCGTCGTCGTCGGCCCCGCCGGGGTCGCGGCGGCCGACCCGGACACCCCCTCCGGGCACGGTCACGCCAATGACGACTCCGTACTGCTCGGCGACGCGCTCGAAACGGTCACCCGCGGCTACCTCCAGGCAGAGAAGAAACTGGAGAAGTCCAAGAAGCGCCAGCTGCGGCTCGAGCTGAGACTTGACCAGGCGAACGCCCGGGTCGAGAAGCTGCGTCCGCAGGTCGAACAGATCGCGATCGAGTCGTATCGCAGTGGCCGGATCAGCACGGTCGCCGTACTGCTGGAGAGCTCGTCGAGCGGATCGTTCCTCGAACGGGTCACCACGCTCGAAGAGCTGAACATGATCAACAACGACAAGATCGGCGAGCTGAACGCCGCCCGCGACGAGGCCGCCCAGGCCAAGGCCGAGATTGACGCCGAGGTCGCGGAGCAGGAAAAGCAAGCCAAGACCATGCGCAAGCAGCGGGAGGAGACCGAAAAGGCCCTCAGCCTGGTCGGCGGCAGCCGCCTCCCCGGCAACGGCCTGGTCGCGGCGACCTCCCCGCGGGCTGCCATGGCGCCCGGCCGCAACTCCGACGGCAGCTGGGCACCGGAGGGCTGCACGCAGGGCGACCCCACCACCTCCGGCTGCCTGACGCCCCGGACGCTGCACATGTACAAGGAGGCCCGCAAGGCGGGCTTCACCCGCTTCACCGGCTGCTTCCGCACCGGCGACATCTGGGAGCATCCGAAGGGCCGCGCCTGTGACTTCTCCCTGCAGAGCAGCGGCTTCAGTCCGGCCTACACCCAAGATCAAATGTTGTACGGGAACAATCTGACGGCATTCCTGATCAGAAATGCCGATCGACTCGGCATCTACTACATCATCTGGCACCGAAATATCTGGTTCCCGAGTACCGGCTGGGCGGGATACAGCGGCACCTCGGACCATACGGATCACGTCCACGTGTCGCTGCTGTAGCGACACCACGTACGCCCACGAAGCCGCCCGGCGAGGACTCCGCCGGGCGGCTTCGTCCGTTTCGTACGGCGGGCACCGCATTCGCCCCGCACACGGAACGTACGACCGGGAAGCCTTCGAGGTCCGCACGACCCGCGTCGTACGCGCCGACGAAATGCTCGTCCGGTGGCTGGACGCCATCCTGACCGCCCACCGGGCGTACGCCCGCCACCTGGGGCGGAAGCTGCCCTACTGACCTAGGCGGCGGGGGTGGCCTCCGGGCCGGCGGTGGCCGGGCGGCGGCGCAGGACGACCCGGAGCAGGGCCAGCAGCAACAGCAGCCCGGGCAGCGCCACCAGCGCCCAAGGGTAACTCTCCGCCTCGGCGACGAAGGCCGCCTTCCCGCCCGCGGTTCGCACCTCGCCACTGAGTTCGTAGGCGCCGAAGACCGGCGCCCCGACCGGCACCCGGATCAGGTACTCCCGCGTCTGCCCGGGGGCGATGACACCGAGCTGCGGCGCCGGCACCACCTCCCCAGCCCGGCCGGGACGGCCGGTGAGCAGGTGCATGGTCGCGTCGGTGACCGCCACGGTCCCCTCGTTGCGCAGCGCGACCCGGACCACCATCTCGTCGGACCAGCCCAGCAGTGCGGCGCGGCCACCGGTGGAGACGACCGCCAGGTCGGCCACCCGCAGCCGGGCCGGCGCCACGGTCTCGACCGCGGCCTCGACCTTGACACCCTTGAGCGCCACCGGAGCCGTACGCGTCGTCGGCGCCGCCCCCAGCGTCGTGACCCGCAGCACGCAGGGGCAGGCGACCGGCGGCGCGACGACGGTCAGCCGGCCGCTGGCCTTGCCCGTGGCGGGCACGTAGAACTGCACGGCGGCGCTCGTGGCGCAGTCGGTCGAGCCGCGCGCCGCCTCGTTGCCACAGAGCTCGGCGTGCACGGTCCCGGCCGGCCAGCCGCGCAGCGCGAAGCTCAGCTTGTCACCGGCGCGCACGCTCTCTTGGGCGACGGTCAGCGCCGGTTCGGCGGCGACCGCCGGCGCGGCGCCCGCCAAGGCGGTGAGCAGCGCGAGCCCGGCGGCGGCCAGGGCGGCACGGGCGCGCATCACCGCTGCTCCGGCGATTCGGCGCCACCGTCGGTGTCCGGCGTGGCTGCCGTCGTGCCGCCCGGCGTGCCTTCGGCCGCGGGGGCGGTCTTCGCCGCGGCTTCGGCGGCCGACGTCTTCTCCGCGAGCTGCGGGGCGGCCGACGTCTTCTCAGCGGCCGTCTGCTGGTTGCGGATCCGGCGCAGCACGAGGTATCCGACGCCGATCAGCACCAGCCCCACCAGCACCCACGGCGGGGCCCAGACTCCGCTGGCGCGTGTCACCGGCTCCAGCCGCTGATCGCCGGCGCGGGGGTCGAGCTCGACCTCGGCGGTGAGTCGCATCGCGGGCAGCACGCCGGTGATCCGTTCGGTGACGGTGATGGTGGCGCCCGGCAGCAGCTCGGGCAGTTCGCCCGGGGTGGTCCGGGCCAGCTCCCAGCCGAACGGGCCGGTGATGGTGACCGTGCCGGTGCCGCCGAGGCGGACGTTTCCGGTGTTGCGGACCTGGTAGACGATGACGGCCTCGCCGCCGCCGACCGGGTTGAGCGGGTTGTCGTAGCGCAGGTCGACCGACTCGACCGCGACGGCGGGGTTGAGTTCCCCGGCGACCCGCAGGTAGACCCGGGCGGCGATGCGCCGGTCCACGTTGATCCGCTGACCGGCGGCGTCGGTCTCGATCTGGGCGAGCGCGCCGATGACGCCACCGGCGTGGTCACCCGGCGTGGCGTTGGCCGGCACGGTCAGCCGGAACGGGATGTCGAGCCGCTGGCCGGGCTGCACGGTGTAGCGCCCCTGCGCGAATTTGATCCAGGAGCCGACGTCGGTCGGCTTGTCGCTCGCCGGCAGCAGCGCGAAGGAGCCGTCGTCGGTGGTGAAGGCGTCGGTGCCGTAGACGCTGAAGGTCATCGGTTCGGTGCCGAGGTTGCTGATGCCGACGTAGTCGGTGATCCGGTCACCGGGGGCGAGGTCGTAGACGAAGTAGTTGCGCCCGGTCGGACCCTCCTTGCTGGAGGGCTGGACCGCCCAGCGGAACCCGCCGTCCGCTGCCGGCGCGGCACCGGCCGGGGCGGCGTCCGGCGTCGGCGAAGGCGCGGGAGCGGCCCCGGCGGGAACGGCGGTGACCAGCAGCGCGGCGGTGGTCGCGAGCGCGGCGAGGGTCCGGTGCAGGGTGGCGCGGAGAGTCATGTCCGGGCTTTCGGGAAGGACGGAAAAACGGTGCGGTGGGGCAGGGCCGGAAAGGCCCCACCCCACCGGTTGACCGTGGGCTCAGGAAAGGGTGAGCGTCAGGGTCGCGGTGTAGTCGCCCGCCGAGGCGGTCGACGGGATGCCGAGGGCCAGGTCGGCGCCGCAGGTGAAGGTACCGGCGCTGGCTCCGGCGGCGGAGCTGCAGAGCGTACGGGCGCTGCCCAGGCCGCTGCCGGGGGTGGCGGCGGCACCCGGGGTGACGACGCTGCCGTCGGCGCCGGTGGCGTTCGGGGTCCAGCCGAGGTTGTCGGCGGCGATGACGCCACCGTCGGCGGAGACGAAGTCACCCACCTGGCCGACCAGGTTCCAGCCGGCGTTGGTGCCACGCAGGTCGGCGACGGTGGCGCTGTTGAGCGCACCGGTGGTGACCGAGCCGATGCCGGCGGCCGGCAGGGCGACCGAGGAACCGGCCACGCCCAGGGTCAGCGGGCCGCCGAGGACGGTCGCGCTGATCTGCTGGCTGGCGCTGCCACCCTCGGGCGCCGGGACGGCGGCGAAGGTGACCGGCGCGAACGTGTCCTGGCTGCGGTCGGTCGAACCGTGCGCCGCGAAGGTCATCACGTAGCACTGGACCTGCGTGCAGTCGACAGCCTCGCCGCCGCGGGTGGTGTAGACCGCGCTGAGGGAGAGGGTGGTGCTGAAGGTGCCGTCGGCGTTGAGCGGCTCCTGGTAGGAGGCCGGGTTCGCCTTCAGCCACTTCGCCGCACCGAGGATGGCGGAGTTGGTGTGGAAGTTCTCCGTCTTGGGCCCGAAGCCGACGTAGATGCCCTGCCCGCCGGCGGCGTTCGGGTCGAAGCCCGAGCCGGTGACGGTGATGCTGGTGGGCTCGTCGAGGCTCAGCCCGGTGGTCTTCGAGATGTTGACCTTCGGGGTTGCCGGCACGGAGTCGTCGCTGGTGAAGGCGAACGAGACCGGGTCGAGCGCTTCGCCAGCGGCGTAGAAGCCGTCCATGGCGGCGGCGCCGGCGGCGGTGATGGCGGCCGGCAGGTTGGTGCCGGTGACGACCGCACCGTCGACGGCGACGTTGCCCGTGGTGGTGAGCACCGCGAGGTCGGCCTGGGTGGCGACGAACCCGTCGGCGCCGCCCGGGTTGAGGGCGACGTCGGCCTTGAGCGTGCCCGTTCCGTTGCCGAGCACGATCGTCGGGTTGGCGATCGTGATGTTCATGCCGTGTCCGGGGTACGAGAACGCGATCTTGCCGTCGTACTCCACGGACGCCGCGCCGGTGACGGCGTCGTAGGTGCCCTCCGCGAAGGAGAAGCTGAAGGTGCCGTCGGCGTTGATGGTGGCGCCCTGGGACGCCGCGATCGGCGGGTTGCCGTCGCCGCGCTTCACGTAGTTGCGGAACGACTCCTTGAAGCCCCAGCTCAGGCTGCCGGCGTTCAGTTCGGCCTCGGCGGCGGCCGCGGGGGTGGCGACGAGCGCGGTCGCCGCGCCGAGCGCGACGACGGCCAGCCAGCGCCCGGTCCGGCCGCGCCGGACACCGGCCTTCGAAAGGATCATGCTTGCGGTCCTCCACATCGTTGACGGGGTCTGCGGCGGTCAGCCGAGACGCCCGGAGGTCGGACTTAGGTTAGGCCAACCTAACCAAGAATCCCATCAGATGTGATGTTCAAGAAACCAGGCCAACCGGCTCTTGCTTCCGGGATGACGGTTCCCTTAGGTTAGGCGAACCTATCTTGACCTTTACATCCAATCTGATCCACGTATCTCAGGGGGATCCATGTCTTCGCCGCGCACCGTGACCCCGTACCGGGCGCGCACCCGCCGCACCATCGCCGCCGCCCTCACCGGCGCCGTGCTGACGATCGGTGCGATCGGCGTGACCGCCACCGCCGCGCAGGCGAACACGGTTGGCCGGGGCAGTGCGGGACAGACCCTGACGGTCTCCAAGGCCGGCAACATCAGCCGCTCCGGCGAGACGGTCACCGTCACCGGCGCAGGCTTCGACACCAGCAAGGGCATCTACGTCGCCTACTGCGTCGACAACGGCGCTGGCCAGGTCGCCAGCCCTTGCGGTGGCGGAGTGGACATGACCGGTAGCACCGGCGCCTCCACCTGGATCTCCAACGACCCGCCCTCGTACGCACAGGATCTGGTCATCCCGTACGGTCCCGGCGGCAGCTTCAGCGCCCAGGTCCAGGTCACCGCCAAGATCGGTGACGTCGACTGCACGGTACGCAGGTGCGTGGTCTCCACCCGCGCCGACCACACCCGCGGATCCGACCGCAGCCAGGACGTGAAGGTACCCGTCACCTTCGCCTCCGGGCAGTCGGGCAGCACCGGCGGTGCCACCGGCGGACAGAGCGGCACCACCGGTGGGCAGACCGGCACGGCCGGCGGACAGAGCGGCACCACAGGTGGACAGAACGGCACGACCGGCGGGCAGGCCCCCGGGACCACCGCCGGCAGCGTCGCCCCGGACAACGAGGCCGACCTGGACGCCGCCGCGGCCCAGGCCGCCGGCAACGACAGCGTCGAGGTGAGCCGGGTCAGCTCCGCCGGCGACAACAGCCAGCTCTGGACGATGGCCCTGATCGGCGTCGGCGCGATCGCCCTCCTGCTGATCATCACCAAGCTGCTCCGCCGCAGGGCCGCCAAGTGAAGCGTCTCGCCCTCGCCGCCACGGCGCTGCTCCTGGTCGCCGGCGGCGTCACCGGCTGCACCGATCGCGGCCCCGGCCCGGCGTCCGCTTCCGGCGGCGCCTCCTGCGGCCCGGTCACCGCCACCGTCGCCTCGATGGATCCGGAGCCGCTGAGCCCCGCCCCGCAGCCCGTGCTGCCGGTGACGGTCACCGGCGCGGACGGCGCGACCGTCACCGTCACCGACGCGAGCCGGATCCTGCCGGTCAACCTCTACGGCTCGATCGCCGAGATCGTCTTCAGTCTCGGCCTCGGCGACAAGGTCGTCGGCCGGGACACCGCCACCACCTTCGCCGCCGCCGAGCACCTGCCGGTGGTCACTCCGGGCAGCCACGACCTCTCCACCGAGTCGGTCCTGGCGCTCAACCCCAGCGTCATCCTCGCCGACGCCAGCATCGGCCCGGCCGAGGTGCTCAACCAGCTCCGCCGCTCCGGCATCCCGGTCGTCATGATCGATGACGAGCAGACCCTGGACGCCGTACCGGTCAACATCCGCGCGGTCGCCGCCGCGCTCGGCGTCGCCGACGCCGGCGAACAGCTCATCGCACGTGTGCAGAGCGAGATCGACGCGGCGGGCAAGGACGCCCCGGCGGACTCGCCCCGGATCGCCTTCCTCTATCTGCGCGGGACCGCCGGTGTCTACCTCATTGGCGGCGACGGCATCGGCTCGGACGCGATGATCGAGGCGATCGGCGGCATCGACACCGGCAGCGAACTGGGGCTTGACGGCTTCCGGCCGATGACCAGCGAAGGCCTGATCACCGCCGCCCCGGACGTGCTGCTGGTGATGACCAAGGGACTTGAATCGGTCGGCGGCATCGACGGCCTGCTCAAGATGCCCGGCGTCGCCCAGACCCCGGCCGGGCAGAACCGGCGGATCGTCGACATGGCCGACGGGCTGCTGCTCAACTTCGGCACCCGCACCGGCAAGGCGGTGCAGGCCCTGGCCGACGCCGTACACCGCTGCCAGGGCGCCGCGTGACCACCGTTTCCGGCACTGTCCGCAGCGCGCGGGGGCCGGTGCTGATCGCCGGGCTCAGCGTCGGCCTGCTCGCCGTCGTGCTGGTGGCCGCCGGCACCGGCCAGGTGCAGATCTCCCCGGCCGAGGTGATCGGCTCGGTGCTGCACCGGCTCGGGCTCGATGTCGGCCCACTCCCCTCCGTCGCGCACGGCGAGAGCGCCCTGTGGCAGGTCCGCTTTCCGCGCGTCGTGCTCGCCGCCATCATCGGTGCCGCCCTGGGCTGCGCCGGCGCGGTGATGCAGGGCATCTTCGGCAACCCGCTCGCCGAGCCCGGGGTCATCGGCGTCTCCGCCGGCGCCGCGGTCGGCGCGGCCCTGGTCATCGTGACCGGACTGACCGCCTGGGGCAGCTGGACCGTCGCCGCGGGCGCCTTCGTGGCCGGCCTGATCACCACCTTCGCCGTCTATCTGATCTCCCGGGCCAACGGCAGGACCGAGGTCGTCACGCTGGTGCTCACCGGTGTCGGCGTCAACGCCATCGGCGGCGCCCTGATCGGGCTGCTGATGTTCCTCGCCGACGACTCCGGCGTCTCGGCGATCGCCTTCTGGAACCTCGGCAGTCTGGCCCAGGCGAACTGGACCGCGGTCTGGATCACCCTGCCCTGCCTGGCGATCGGGCTGACCTTCGCCTTCGCCAACAGCCGCAAGCTCGACCTGCTCGCCCTCGGCGAACGCTCCGCGCAGCACCTCGGCGTCAACGTCGAGAAGCTGCGCATCCAGATGATCGTGATGACCGCCCTGCTCGGCGCGGCGGCCGTCGCCTTCACCGGCATCATCAGCTTCGTCGGCCTGGTCGTGCCGCACCTGATCCGCATGGTCGCCGGCCCGGCCCACCGGGTGCTGCTGCCCGCCAGCGCCATCGGCGGCGCGCTGCTGGTCATCGCCGCCGATCTGGCCGCCCGCACCCTGGTCGACTACCAGGAGATGCCGCTCGGCGTGCTCACCGCCGCCGTCGGCGGACCCGCCTTCTTCTGGCTGCTGCGCCGCACCCGTACCCGCGCCGGAGGCTGGGGATGAGCCGCATCAGCCGCCGGCTGCGCCCCGTCTTCGGCTGGGGCCGTCCCCGGGTGCCGGTGCCCCGGCCCGCGGGCAGCGTCGCCATCGAGGTACGCGACCTGCGGGTCGAACTCGGCGGACGCCGGGTGCTCGACGGGATCGACCTGACGGTGCGCACCGGCGAGGTGCACGCCCTGGTCGGCCCGAACGGCGCCGGCAAGTCCACCCTGCTCGCCGCGATCTGCGGCGACGTCGCCCCGTCCGGCGGCGAGATCGAACTCGACGGCGCCCCCTGGTCGCAGTGGAGCTCCACGGAGCTGGCGCTGCGCCGGTCGATGCTCACCCAGCGGGCCATGATCAGCTTCCCGTTCTCGGTGAACGAGGTGGCCCAGATGGGCCGGGCGCCGTGGAGCGGGCTGCCCGAGTCGGCCGGCGACGACGAGATCGTCGCCGACGCGCTGCGCCGTACCGACGTGGCCCAGTTCGCCGAGCGGCCCTTCACCGCCCTCTCCGGTGGGGAGCAGGCCCGCGTGGCGCTGGCCCGGGTGCTCGCCCAGCGTGCGACCGTGATGCTGCTCGACGAACCGACCGCCGCGCTCGACCTGCACCACCAGGAGCTGGTCATGCAGGTGGCCCGGGAACGCGCCGAAGCCGGCGACGCCGTCGTGGTGGTGCTGCACGACCTTGCCCTGGCCGGGGCCTACGCCGACACTGTCACTCTGATCGCCAAAGGCCGGGTACGCGCCGCCGGCACCCCGGACGCGGTCCTGACCAGCGACTGTCTGAGTGAGACGTACGGGCACGACATCGAGGTCATCGCCCACCCGCGCAACGGCCTGCCGCTGGTGGTTCCCCACCGTCCGGCCCGAACGACCCGCTTGATTCCAACACCTGAGGAAAGCCGATGAACACGACCGAAGCCTCCTTCTCCGTCCAGGTCCGGGAAGCCACCAAGCAGGTGCACGGCGTTGCCGAGTCGGAGCGGTTCGTCACCGCGCTGCTCGACGGCGTCCTGCCGCTGGAGGGCTACGTGGCGCTGGCCGTGCAGCACTACTTCATCTACGCCGCGCTGGAGACCGCCGCCGAGGCGATGCGCGAGGACCCGATGGCAGCTCCCTTCGTCGACGACGCCCTGCACCGGCTGGCGACCCTCGAGGCCGACCTGACCTTCCTGGTCGGTCCGGACTGGGCGGAGAAGATCTCGCCGATCCCGGCGACCGCCGCGTACGCCGCGCGCATCCGCGAAACCTGCGCCACCTCGGCGACGGCGTACATCGCCCACCACTACACCCGCTACATCGGCGACCTCTCCGGCGGCGTGATGATCGGCCGCGTGGTGAACAGGACGTTCGGCCTCGTCGACGGGGTGGGCGCGAAGTTCTACGAGTTCGACGAGATCCCGGCGATCCCGACGTACAAGAAGGAGTACCGGGCCAAGCTCGACGCCCTGCCGCTGGACGGCCCGGCCAAGCAGGCGCTGATCGACGAGGTCGTCGTGGCGTACGCGCACAACACGGCCGTCTTCGCCGAGCTGGCCGAGCTGGTGCCGGCCGCGCCGAAGCCCGAGGCGCAGGCATGAGCTTCACCCTCGACGACGCCGCGGTGGCGGCGATCACGAAGCACATGAACGGCGACCACGCCGAGGACAACCTGCTGATCTGCCGGGCGCTCGGCGGTCAGCCGCAGGCCTCGGCGGCCCGGATGACCGGGTGTGACACCACCGGCATCGACTTCACGGCCACAGTGGATGGCGCAGAGGTCCCGGTCCGGGTCCCCTTCGCCACCGAGATCACCGAGCGGGTCCAGGTCCGCCACGAGGTGGTCCGCATGTACGAGGAGTCCTGCGCCGCGCTCGGCCTCACGCCGCGCGGGCACTGACGACAGTCGCGAGAACCACGCACCGCACCGGGCAGCCGGGCGGACCCGTCACACGAAGCGGGCCGCCGGCTGCCCGACTGGTTCGGTGCTCCACGGCAACAGCTCCGCCGATTCCTCGGGGGCCCGGCCGCCGGCGGCGGTGAGCCGCGCCAGGGCCTCCATCGCTTCCTGCCGCAGGCTGCGTGCCGCAACGGCCGCCGCCTCCGCCTCCTGCCAGGCCGCCTGCTCCCGGTCGACGGCAGCCCGGTGCCGGGCCGCCCGGCTGTCGCGTACCCGCCGGGCCAGGTACACCTCCTGATGCACCGGGTGCAGCCGCGGATCCCAGCCGTCGCGGTGGGCGAAGACGTCGCTGAGCTCGGCCACCGTCAGATCACCGCGCCAGTACGCGGCCAGCGCCGACCGGTGCAGGTGCCGCTCCCGCTCGGCGTACTCGGCGGGGGTGCGCGGGGTCCGCGGTGCGGGCAGCGCCGTGGTGGCATCGAGGCGCCGCAGCTGCGCCTCGGCCATCTCGTACGCCACCCAGGCCGTGGCGGCCTCCTCGGCCGCGGCCGACCACTGGTCCCGCCAGCGGCGGGCGGCTGTGCCGGCACGGTCGGCGGCGACGGTCACCTCGTCGGCGTACCGGGTCAGCTCCTGGCGTTCGGTGGCGGCTGCCGGCGGGGCGTCGGGCAGGGCGGCGCGGCGGATCCGGCCGTCGCCGTCGAACCAGCTACGGCCGCGATCGGTGCCGATGGCCGCGGCGGCGGCGATGACGACAGCGAGCAGCAGCAGCCAGATGACGGCGGCGCGGGGGGCTTCGGGCAGGACTTGCGAGAGGAAGATTTCCATCACCGGTACCTAAGGGTGAGCAGGCAGCGCGGACAGTTGGCTCAACGGGACGCCCGGTCGGGGCGGGGCCGGGACTGCCGCCGCCGGTCTCGATGCCGACGGCAGTCGAGCGACCAGGCGGGGTGCGGTCAGACCAGGCAGGTGCGGTCAGTTGCCACGCGACATGCGGTGGCGACCAGGCAGGACGCGGTCAGCGACGGGGCGGGGCGCGCTCGCCGAGGGCGGGGCGACCGCGGCTCTCGGCGTTCTCGTCAGCGGTGGCCGGCCGGGGGCGCTGCGGGGCGGCGGTCTCGCCGCCGTCAGCGGGCCGCGGAGCGGCGCTGCCGGGGAACGAGGCGTCGGCGCTGTGGGCTTCGTCGACTGCGGGAGCCCCGCCCGTGGCGGGCCGGCTGTCAGCCGCCTGGGCGATGGTCGCCTGGGGGCCCGGCTGACCGGTGGCGGTCGCCGCAGTGGCCGGGCCGAAGAGCAGCAGCAGGAAGGTCACCGCGACCCCGGTCAGCACCCGCAGGGAACGCAGGGTCACCGACCAGGAGTCCGCCGCGGCGGCGCGCAGGGTGTGCCGCACGACCCGGGAATCCGGGACGGAACGGGACACTGCGGCGGACATGCACACCAACATAGCGCGACCGGACCGGATGCGCAGCCCGTGCGGCAGCCCGCCCCGGACACGACGACGCCCCACGGGGAGTCCACCGTGGGGCGTCGGCTGTCTGCGGGAAAGTGTCAGCGAACGCGTCGCCGGCCGTACGCGCCGGCGGCGAGGGCCACACCGATGGCGGCGAAGACGACCTGGATCAGCAGCTCGATCCAGTCGATGCCCCGGGTGTCGTCCACACCGAGCAGACCGGCGACGACGGTGCCGAGCAGCGCGGCGACGATACCGATGAGCAGCGTCAGCCAGATCGGAATTGACTGCTTGCCCGGCACCACCAACCGCCCGAGCGCACCAATGATCAGACCGATGATGATGGCAGTGAAGAAGCCGCCGATTTCCATTGTCGAACTCCCTTCGGATCTATGACCCGCACCATGCCCGGCCGGTGTCCCAGTGAAACACCGAAGCGCAAGTCCGCAGCGCCACGACGGTCCAGGCTCCCACGGTGTGGCGGTCCGCGGCGCTGCGACGCGCCGCGGACCGGGGAGGATCAGGCCAGTTCGTAACCGGCCTCGTCGACCGCTTCCCGGACGGCCTCCCGGGCCAGGGGCGCGTCGCTGGTGACGGTCACCGTCCCCGACGCCAGGTCGACGGCGACGTCGGTGACACCGGGGATCCGGCGGACCTCGGCATCGACGGCGTTGACGCAGTGGCCGCAGGTCATTCCCTGGACCGTGTACTGAGCAGTCGTCATGTGGCGACCTCCTTCTCCCGGGAATCGTACCCCTAAGGGGTATCGATCGCATCACCCCTCGGTCAGCAGACCCGCGTGTCCCGCGAGCGCCGCCGCCTCCGTCCGGCTGGCGACCCGCAGCTTGCGCAGCAGAGCCGCGGTCGCCCGCTTGACGCTCCGCTCCGAGCAGTGCAGCTCCTCGGCGAGTGCAGCCGGCCGCGAAACCCACGGCGGTACGGCACGCCGTCGCCGAACGGGCGCAGCGTGATGGAGAAGATGAAGTCGAAGGTGCGCTGACGCCGGCGGGTACCGGACACCTGGGCAGGTGGCCGGTACCCGCGCGCCACTAGGGTTACATTTCTGACATGTCGGACGATCCGGGCGCGAGCCCGCGGCAGAGCTGGGAACGGCTGCCCTGGCTGGTCCGGGACGCCGTGGTGTGGAGCGCCTGCCTGCTCGTCGTCGCCGCCGCCCTCTATCTCCTCGCCCGCCTCGCCGTCCGGCTCGCGCCGCTGGCGATCGCGCTCGCCGCCACCCTCTTCCTCGCCGCGCTGCTCGACCCGCTCCGCACCGCCCTGGGGCGGCTCGGCTTTCGCCCGGTCCTGGCCTCGCTGATCTCGCTGTTGACACTGATCGGCGGCCTCGCCGGTGCCGGGCTGCTGGTCTGGACCCTGACCGCCAGCGAGTTCGGGCGCCTCTCCGACGAACTCGACGGCGGTCTCGACCGCACCCGCGACTTCCTGACCGGCTCGCTGCCGGTCAGCGGCGAACAACTCGACCGGTGGACCCGGCAGGCCCTCGACGCCGCCGGACGCGCCACCCCCGACCCCGTCGCCGGCGCCCAGACCGCCCTGCAGGTGACCGGGGCGATCCTGCTCGGCCTCGTGCTCCTCTTCTTCCTGCTCAAGGACGGCCGGCAGATGTGGCGGTGGACGCTGGACCGGGTGGCGGCCGAACGCCGGACCCTCTGGGCCCGGGCCGGCCGGGTCGGCTGGCACACCCTCTCCTCGTACACCCGGGGTACGGTCTTCATCGCCGGCGTCGACGCGCTCGGCATCGGCCTCGCCCTGGTCCTGCTCCGGGTGCCACTGGCCCTGCCGCTGGCCCTGATCACCTTCCTCGGCGGCTTCGTGCCGATCGTCGGGGCCACCGTCGCCGGCATTGTCGCCGTGCTGGTGGCGCTCGCCGCCAAGGGACCCACCGCCGCGCTGCTCACCGCGCTCGCGGTGATCGCCGTGCAGCAGCTGGAGGGGAACCTGCTGGAACCGCTGGTGATGAAGCGCCAGGTCCGCCTCCACCCGGTGGTGATCCTGGTGGCGGTCACCACCGGCACCCTCGCCGCCGGGATCGCCGGCGCCTTCGTGGCGGTGCCGATCGTCGCGGTGACGTACCGGGTGATCGACGCTGTGGCGACCGAACGACGCCGGACCGCCGACGAACCCCGGGAGCTGCCACCGGCCGGTCAGCCGCCCCCGGAACCGGCCTGAACCATCGCCGCCCGTACCCGGCGGTCGTAGACCGGCGGCCCGAGCCGGCTGCGCAGCTGCGACCCGGGCAGAACCACCCCGTACGCGACCCCGCCCGGCTGCATCCGCCGGCCCCCGTTGGCCAGGTCCCCGGTGTCGACCGGATCGAAGCCGAACTGCTCGATCAGATCCTCGACCCGCCGTTTCGCCAGGTCGTCGTCGCCGGCCAGCGGCATGCCGTACCGCTCGAGCGCGCCCGCCTCGTGCCCGTAGTCGCGCACCTGATCCGCCCGCATCGTGTTGAACGCCTTGATCACCTTCGCGCCGCGCAGCTGCGCCCGGATCAGCTCGCTGGAGGTGGTCCAGTCCAGGTCCAGCTCCGGGTACGGCCCGTCCACCCGCGGCCGGTAGTTCGTCGCGTCCACCACCGGTTTTCCGGTCAGCAGCCCGGCCGGCAGTTCGCAGTAGCGGCCGAACGGGACGGCGAGCAGGACCAGCTCGCCGGCCTCGACGGCCTCGACGGCCGTGGCCGGGTGCAGCGACCGCCCCAGCCGGCGCGCCAGCGGGGCCAGCGTCCCCGACTCACGGGAGTTGGCGATCACCACCTGGTGCCCGGCCGAGATGCAGTGCCGGGCCAGCGCCTCCCCCAGCCGGCCCGCGCCGAGGATGCCGATCCGCACGCCGCTCACCGGTTCGCCGCAAACCAGCTCTTGGCCTGGTCGGCGACCTGTGTCAACGCCCCCGGCTCCTCGAACAGGTGCGTCGCGCCGGGTACCACCCGCAACTGCGCGCTGGGCGGCAGCGCGTCCAGCGCCCGCTCGTTGAGTTCGCGTACCTGCTCGTCCCGGCCTCCGACGAGCAGCAGCGTCGGGGCCTGCACGTCGGCCAGCGCCGGGCCGGCGAGGTCGGGGCGGCCGCCCCGGGAGACGACCGCGCGGACCGCGTCAGGGCGGGCCGCCGCGGCGGAGAGCGCCGCGGCAGCGCCGGTGCTGGCGCCGAAGAGTCCGATCGGCAGTTTCCCGAGTTGCGGGTCGGCGCGCACCCAGTCGACGATGTCGATCAACCGGTCGGTGAGCAGGCTGATGTCGAAGCGCAGGTCGCCGTGGATCGCCTCGGGCTCGTCCTCGTCTCCGGTGAGCAGGTCGACCAGGACCGTCGCCAGGGCCGCCTCGTTGAGCTGCCGGGCCACCTCGGTGTTGCGCGGGCTGCGCCGGGAGCTGCCGCTGCCGTGCGCGAAGAGCACCACCTCGCTGCTGCCCGGCGGCACTGACAGGTCGGCCGGCAGCTGTGTTCCGGCGCTCGGGATCATGGTTTCGCGGCGCTGCGCCTGCATCGGGCCTCCCCTGCCTCGACGTCGCCCGCGGCCCGGCCACGGGTCCGTGCCCGCATACCCGCTCCGGCCGCCGCCACCCCCGCACCCGTCGGACTCACCACTCCCGGCCGCCACCCCACCTGACCACCGGGCCACCGTTCCGCCGGGCCACCGCCCGCCGGACCGCCCGCTCCCCGCCGGACCGCCCGGTCGTTTGCCGCAGCCGGCGCCGGGTACGCCGCACCCACCTGACGCCGGGCAGCCCTGGGTCAGGGCAGTCCCGCGTACGGCATGGAGCGGGGTTCCGGTGGCGGGCAGGTCGAGCAGCGGGAGGTGTGTGATGGGGCGTAAGGATCAGAACAGGCCGAAGGCGGCCGGCAGCGAGCACAAGCGGAAGAAGAGCGGCGAGAGCGACTGGGCCGACGAGGCAGCGAAGGCGCGGACCGCCGACGACCCGCGGGCCGTGGCGCCCCACGACCGGGCCGGCCGCCCTTCTACCGACGGCACCCGCTGACCACCTGGCCGGCACCGGCGTAACGGCCGCGCGCCGGCCATCGCCGTGCTCCCGGCCGGGAGCACGGCGTACGGGTCAGAAGTCCCAGTTCTAGGCGTTTAGCGCCCGCGGTGCCGGCTGAGGAGCTTCAGTCAGTTGCGCCGTCTGCCAGTAGTTTGGCGACGACCGGAGCGAGTGCGACTCCCAATGCATGGTGCTGATCGGCGTCGAGATGTACACCGTCGTGTGTACTGCTGGTGGTGACGGTGTTCGAGTCAAAGAAAGCGCAGCCGGCATCTCCGCTGACCTGGCGAATCGCCTGCGCGAGACCTCGGGAGGCCACATCCCCGCCCTCGAACTTGGGGCCGATCGGCCCTCGAGGGTTGTCCAATTGCGGGGGCGCGATGACGAGAATCGGCGGGACCGGCATTCCGGGCTCGACCGGCGCTGTCCTGATCGCATTGATGAGCGCTGCAATGCCAGTCACGGAGTGCCAGGGCTTGTGCTGGTGCATGGACTGGAAGTCGTTGGTGCCGAGCAAGAGAATCACGATGTCGAGCGGGGATTGCGCTTCGATGACCTGTTGGACCCCGCTGAGCGCGTTCCGCCCGGGCTTGTAAGGGTCGTCGAAGGCGGTGCGACGCCCGTTGAGACAGTCTTCCGTAAGCCGGATGCGCCCATTCTCTCCGGCGTTGAGCGCGGCGTGCAGAACTCCGGGCCAGCGCTCCTCGAAAGGGAGTCGCTGCCGGGTCGTCGGGATGATGCCCCAGGTCAGCGAGTCTGAGTAGACAAGGATGTGCTTCGTCGTTGGCATCTTGGCTCCTTTACCGTCGTTCTCGTCGTGAGGCTCAACCCGGTCCTGCTTCATTTATTCAGAGGTCGGGAAGGAGGATCGTGGCGAGGTTGACGCGTTGTCGGCCGTCCTCTCGTTCCGCCAGATAGGGGGCGAGCAGGTCGGCGAGGCCTGCTTGGATCGTGGCGAGGTCTTCCGTGTTCACGTAGAGGGGCGTTCGCGCGAATCCGACCAACTCACGCGACTGGGCCGACTCTGCACCGAGGAAGCGGTCGAAGTCACGTGTGACGTCACCCAGGAAGGTCAGGAAGGCGGTGCGGAGTTGAGCACCGCTCATGGCGAGAAGCTCGGCGTGGTCGACGGCGGCCATTCGATCCCCCAGCGCCAAGGTTCGCTCGATGGCGCCTCGGGACCGGCGCTCATCGACCACCGCGACGACCCCGGCGTCGAGGAGCGCGGCCACATGGCGATAGAGCGTGGCCTGCGGGATATCCGGGAGCGCCTCGCGCAACTGTGCCGTCGTGCGGTTGCGCCCGCCCAGCTGCTGGATGATTCGCAACCGGACCGGGTGCAGCACGACATCCGCCAGAGCGAGCTTGTCCGACACCTTGACCCCCAACCATTCTCAGCCTGATAATGTTCCCAGTACGATTCCATTCTAACGATCAAGGAGAGCACGATGACGACCGTCACCTGCGACCGAACGGGGGTGCACGTGCAGTTCCCCGGATGGGAGGCGACGATGACGGGCCTGCCGCAGCTGCTGATACCGAAGTCGGCGATCCGAGATGTATCAACCGGACAGGGGTGGACCTCAGAGATGCTCGGGGTGAGATCCGGTCTCGTCGTCTCCGGCTTCCGCAAGCTGGGGACGTTCAGGCACCCTTCAGGAGTGCGGCGCCTGGTCTCGATGAAGCGCGGGCACCCGCTGCTCCGGATCGCCGTTGACCGAGCCACGGTCGGGTTCGACGAGATCCTTCTGAGTACCGACGATGCAGAGTCGATTGCGGCAGATCTCCGATCAGGCGTGCACCCGTGAGCGCTGCGATCGAGGTCAGGGGCCTTTCGAAGCGGTTCGGGGCAGTCGTCGCGCTGGAAGATGTGGCTTTGCGAGCCGAGTTCGGGCGCGTCGTCGGGTTTCTCGGCCCCAACGGGGCGGGGAAATCCACGCTGATGCGCGCACTGCTCGGCCTGGTCCGCCCGGACAACGGTGAGGCGCACATTGCCGGTCTGCCCTATGCGCACCTGCCTGCGCCTGCGAAAAGGGTGGGCGCTGTGCTGGACATCGCGTCGGCCCATCCGCGCATGACGGCACGCGCTCACCTTCGCACGTACGCGGCACTCGGGGGGATGGCCCGGTCGCGGGTCGACACCGTGTTATCGCTCGTAGAGGCACAGTCGTACGCCGATCGCCGGATCGGCACATTCTCCACCGGGATGCGCCAGCGCCTCGCGCTGGCGACCGCAATGCTCGGCGACCCCGACATCCTCGTGCTGGATGAGCCATCGAACGGCCTCGACCCGGGCGGAATCGCCTGGCTTCGGACGTTCCTGCGCAGGTTCGCAGATGCCGGCGGCGCAGTACTGCTCTCCAGCCATGTGCTCCATGAGATCGAGCACACGATCGACGACGTCATCCTCATCGACCACGGCCGCACCGTCTGGACGGGTGCACTCGAACAACTCGTGACGAAAGACGCGCCCCTCGAGGAAGCCTTCCTGCGCCTGACACAGAAAGGGCCCCTCTCATGAACGTCATTCACGGAGAAGTCGCGCGACTGCGCGCCACGGGCGTACCGCTGTGGTCGACACTCATCGCGCTCGCGTGCGGAGGCGGATTGACCCTTCTCCTTGCGCTCACCGGACCGCAGAACGCCCAGCCCCCCATGCCGGACATCGACACGCCCGAAGGCGTGGGGTTCGTGCTCGGCATCGGTACGGTCCTTCTCTTCGTTCCCGCACTGATCGGGACCGTCGCGATCACGAGCGAGTACCGGCACCGCACGATCGGGACGACGTTCCTCGTCGTCCCTCGACGGGGTCGAGTACTCACGGCCAAGCTCACCGTTTACACGGTGCTGGGCATCGTCTACGGCACTATCGTCTCGCTATCGGCCCTGCTCGCCCTGATCGTCGCGTCCTGGATGCGCGGTGTGCCGCTGGGCGTCGACCCTGCGGATCTGACGCCAGCACTCATCCAGCTCAGTCTCGCCGCTGCCGCCTACATGCTGCTCGGTGTCGGAATCGGCGCGTTGGCGCGTTCGCCGCTCGTCGCAATCGGAATCGTGCTCGGCTACTTCATGTTCGCGGAGTACATCCTGATGCTGATCCCCGGCATCAATGCCATCTACCCGTTCCTGCCAGGCGGCGCAACGGCGTCACTGACGAGTTTCGACTTCCTCACCGACGCGATCGCGAGCCAGACCGCGCTGGCACCTGCAACGGTGGCCTCGCCCGTGCTTGGCGCCTCGGTCCTCGTGGCGTACGCGGCCGCTGCGGCGATTCTCGCCGTGATCGCCCCCCTTCGGCGGGACCTGACGTGAACGACTCCGCGGATCCGGGCCTCTCACCAGCCCGTGCGGGCTGTCGGCTGGATCAGGGCGTCAGAAGTCCGGGCTGTAGTTGCGGCGCAGCGGCGCCCGGCCCGGTGGCTGTCGCGGGGCGACCGGCGGCGTCGGGATCTCCGGCAGCGCGCAGGTGACCGGCTGACCGCCGGTCACCACCACCTTCTCACCGTGATGGCGGATCTCCAGCGACGCATCGTCGTCGGCCCCGACCAGGTTGTACGTCGCCTCCTCGGCCGTGATCCGCACCCGCAGCCGCAGCCCCCGCCAGAGCACCGAGAACTCGAGGCGGGTGATCCGCCCCGGTAGCCGGGGCGCGAAGTCCGGAATCGGCTCGTGGTCGCGGAAGCCGCCGAAGCCGGCGACCAGCGCGATCCACGCCCCGGCCAGCGAAGCGATGTGCACGCCGTCGCGGGTGTTCTCCGCCAGGTCGTGCAGGTCCATCAGCGCGGCCTCGCGCAGATAGTCGTGCGCCAGCTCCAGGAAGCCCACCTCGGCGGCGATGACGGCCTGGGTGCACGCCGACAGGGACGAGTCGCGCACCGTCCGCCGCTCGTAGTAGAGGAAGTTGCGCAGCTTCTGGTCGGCGTCGAAGGCATCGCCCCGCCAGTGCATCGCCAGCACCAGATCGGCCTGCTTGATCGCCTGCCGGCGGTAGAGGTCGAAATAGGGGAAGTGCAGCAGCAGCGGGTACTTCTCCTGCGGGGTGTTCTTGAAGTCCCACTCCTGCAGGCGGGTGTAGCCCTCAACCTGCTGGTGCACGCTCAGCTCGTCGTCGAAGGGGACGTTCATGTCCATCGCCGCGTCCCGCCAGGTGGCGGTCTCGTGGTCGGTGACCCCGAGCTGCTCGGCGTAGGTCTGGTGGCGGGTGGCCGCGTCGGCGGCGACGAGCAGGTTCCGCTGCGCCATCAGATTCGTGTAGACGTTGTCGTTCTTGACCGCGGTGTACTCGTCGGGGCCGGTCACCCCGTCGATGTGGAACACCCCGTGCCGGTCGTGATGGCCCAGCGAGATCCAGAGCCGGGCCGTCTCCACCAGCAGCTCCAGCCCGACCTCCCGCTCGAACTGCTCGTCACCGGTCGCCTGGACGTAGCGCCGTACGGCGTCGGCGATGTCGGCGGCGATGTGGAACGAGGCGGTGCCGGCCGGCCAGTACGCCGAGGACTCCTGGCCGTTGATCGTCCGCCACGGGAAGGCCGCGCCGGCGTGGTTGAGCGTGCGGGCCCGGTCGCGGGCCGAGTCAAGGGTGGAGTAGCGCCAGTAGAGCGCGTCGGCCACCGCCGCGGGCCGGGTGTAGGTCAGCACCGGCAGCACGAACGTCTCGGTGTCCCAGAAGGAGTGCCCGTCGTAGCCGGGCCCGGTGAGCCCCTTGGCGGCGATCGGCCGGCGTTCGGCGCGGATACCGGCCTGGAGCACGTGGAAGAGCCCGAAGCGGACCGCCTGCTGCACCTCGGGGTCGCCGTCGACGTGCACGTCGGAGGTCTCCCAGAACTCGTCCAGGTACTCCCGCTGCTCACGCAGCAGCCCGTCCCAGCCGGTGAGCAGCGCGGCGTCCAGCGCGGCGTCGACCTGGTCGCGCAGCGCCGGCAGCGAGCGCCGGCTGGACCAGCCGTACGCAAAGTACTTGATCACGGTGAGCTTCTCGCCGGGTTTGAGCACACAGCCGACGGTGGTGCGCAGCCAGTCCTCGTACCCCTCGGTGGCGATTGTGGTGCGGTCCGGGCCCTCGACCTGGTGGTCCATCGCGGCGGCGACCCGCAGTCCGCTGACCTTGGTCTGGTGCATCAGCAGGCCGCCGCTCTCCTTGAGCAGCCGCTCCTCGGCCTGCAGGGGCGACTCCAGCACCGCGGCCACCCGCGGGTCGCGGCTCTGTGGCGGCAGCGCCTCGTTGGCGACCAGCTCGGACTGGAGCGTGATGCGGACGACGTCGTCGACCGCCTCCACCTCGTAGTGGATCGCGGCGACCGAACGCTGGGTGAAGGAGACGAGCCGGGTGGTGCGCACCCGTACGTCCCGACCGGCCGGAGAGCGCCAGTGCAGCTGCCGTTTGAGCAGCCCGTCACGGAGGTCGAGCTGACGTTCGTGCTCCAGCAGCTCGCCGTAGCGCACGTCCAGCGGTTCGTCGTCGACGAGCAGCCGGATCAGCTTGCCGTTGGTGACGTTGACGATCGTCTGGCCGGACTCGGGGAAGCCGTAGCCGGCCTCCGCGTACGGCAGCGGCCGCAGCTCGTAGAAGGAGTTGAGGTAGGTGCCGGGCAGGCCGTGCGGCTCCCCCTCGTCGAGGTTGCCGCGGAGCCCGACGTGACCGTTCGAGAGGGCGAAGATCGACTCGGACTGGGCCAGCACGTCCAGGTCGAGCCGGGTCTCCCGGATGCACCAGGGGTCGACTGGAAAAGCCCGTTCACGGATCATGCCGCGGTCTCCTGTTCCATCAGCTCAGCCAGGTCGGCCACGACGATGTCGGCGCCGGCCGCGAGCAGCTCCGGTCCCTGGCCCACCCGGTCGACTCCGACCACGTAGCCGAATCCGCCGGCCCGGCCGGCTTCGACGCCGGCGATGGCGTCCTCGAAGACGGCGGCCTGCCCGGGCGGGACGCCGAGCCGGGCCGCCCCGGCCAGGAAGGTGTCCGGGTACGGCTTGCCGCGCAGCCCTTCGGCCCGGGCGACGACCCCGTCGACGCGGGCGTCGAGCAGCTCGGTCAGACCGGCCGCGGCGAGTACCTCTTCGGCGTTGGCGCTGGCCGAGACGACAGCCCGGGGCAGTCCGGCGCGGGCGACGGCGCGCAGGTAGTCGACCGAGCCGGGAAATACCTCCACCCCGTCGGTACGCAGCCGCTGCAGCAGCACCACGTTCTTGCGGTTGCCCAGCCCGTTGACGGTCTCGGCCGTCGGCGGGTCGTCCGGCTCCCCGTCGGGAAGCACGATGCCGCGGGAGGCCAGGAAGGTGCGGACCCCGTCGGCGCGGGGGCGCCCGTCGACGTACCGGTTGTAGTCCGAGGCCGGGTCGAAGGCGAGGAACTCGCCCCCGCCAGCCACGGCCTGATCACGCAGGTACGAGTCGAAGGTCTGTGCCCAGGCGACCCGGTGCACCTGCGCCGTCTGGGTGAGAACGCCGTCCAGGTCGAAGAGGCAGGCGGTTATTCGTGCGGGAAGGCCGAGCATGGGTCGAATCTATCGGTGATCGGGTTGACATGCCGGGCTCCCCGCCGATGTGCACACCTCAGGCCGGTTCGGTGAGGAAGACCTGGCGTACCACCCGTTCGGCGGCGCGGCCGTCGTCGAGGTGGCAGAACCGGCGGCGGAACTCCTGGCGGGCGGCGGCCGCCGCCGGGCTGTCGATTTCGTCCCGCGCGAAGAGTGCCACCAGGTCGTCGAAGGTGATCGCCACCGCGCCCGGCGGTTCGGCCAGCAGGTCGAAGTAGACCCCGCGTGCCAGCCGGTAGATCTCCCAGTCGGGGGCGTAGACGACGATCGGCCGGTCGAGCAGGGCGTAGTCGAACATCGCGGAGGAGTAGTCGGTGACCAGCACGTCGGCGGCGAGGTAGAGCTCGACGACGTCCGGGTGCGCCCCGACGTCACGCAGCCCGGGCGTGCGGGGCGCCGCGGCGAGGAGGTCGGCTTCTTCGAGGTAGTGCCCGCGGATCAGCAGCCGCGCCCGCGGGCCGATCGCGGCGAGCAGCCGGCGCGGGTCGAACGGCGGGCGGTAGCCGCGGTGGTACTCGCGGTGGGTGGGCAGGTAGAGCACCACCCGGTCGCCGGGCGCGGCGCCGACCCGCCGCCGCGCGGCGGCGACGTCGGCGGCGGTGGCGTTGACCAGGCGGTCGTTGCGCGGGTAGCCGACCTCGAGGTGGGCGTAGTGGCCGGGGTAGGCCCGCTCCCACATCTGGCTGGAGAAGGTGTTGGAGCTGATGCTGTAGTCCCAGCGCTGCACCCGCCGCAGCATCCGGTCGAAGTTCATCCCGGGGGCGCCGGCCGGGTAGCGCTGCTGGTCCAGCCCCATCACCTTGACGGGACTGCCGTGGTGGGTCTGCACGTGCACGCTGCCGGCCCGCTTCACCACCCAGTCCGGGAAGTTCACGTTGTTCACCAGCCAGCGGGCGCGGGCCAGCGCCCGGTAGTAGGCGGGGGTGCCGGCCACTACGTGGTCGACGTCGCCGGGCAGCCCGCCGGCGAGGTCGCGGCGGACGACCCAGAGGCCGCGGACGCCGGGGGCGAGTTCGCGCAGCTTGGCGTGGATGGCGGCCGGGTTGCAGGCGTAACCGCGGTACCAGTAGGCGCTGAAGATCGCCAGGTCCGGCTCGATCGGGAGCCGGAGCTGGGCGCGGTAGTACTCGCGCAGCAGCAGGGTCCGGCCGCGCCGGGCGATCTCGCGGGTCCGGGGCAGGCCGCGGCCGGCGCGGCCGGCGACCCGCAGGGCGGCGAAGGTGTGCCACTGACCGGCGGCGACCAGCCTGTGCTTGAGCTGGTCGGCGCGGGAGGCGACCGGGTAGCCGCCGGGCGGCAGCCGGCGCCGGTAGTCGGCGACGATCCGCTCGAAGAAGGCGCGCCGCAGCGCCGCCGGCACGCGCCGGCCGTTGCCGAGCACGATCAGGTAGTGCCAGATCATCCGCTCGAAGAGGTACGGCCGCAGCGGCTCGCCGGCGGCCCCGAGTCCCTCGAGGTGGTCGTGCACCCGCTGCCAGTGCTCGAAGATCTCGAAGTGCCGGGCGCTGGGGGTGCCGGTGATCGCGCCGCTGAGCCGCTGCCGGTAGTTGACGCAGACCCGGTCCAGCACGCTGATGCGCTCGGCGGACATCAGCAGCGGGTAGGTGAAGGAGACGTCCTCGTACCAGCCGTCGGCGAAGCCGATGCCGAGGTCGGTGAGAATGTCGCGGCGCACGACCTTGTTCCAGGCGGTGTGCAGCAGGCGGATCACCTCGGGGCGTTCGCGCAGTGCGAAGACCCGCGTTCCGGGGCTGTCGGTGAGCACCTCGGACATGGCGCTGCGGCCGGCGGCGCCCCGCCAGTCGACCCGGACGTGGTCGACGATCAGCACGTCGGGACGGACCGCCGCGAGCCGCTCGGCCACCGGCCGCAGGCATCCTTCGGCGAGCCAGTCGTCGCCGTCGACGAACCAGACGTACTCGCCGCGGGCCTCGGCGAGCCCGGCGTTGCGGGCCGCGCCGAGGCCGCTGTTGGCGGGCAGCGAGACGACCCGTACGCGCGAATCGCGCCGGGCGTACTCGGCGAGGATCTCGCCGCTGCTGTCCGGTGAGCAGTCGTCGACGCCGATGACCTCGATATCGGCGCCGGGCTGACCGCAGATGGAGTCGAGGCATTCGCGCAGGTAACCCTGCACCCGGTAGGCGGGGACGACGAAGCTGATCAGCGTCATCTCTTCCGTCCCCTCGGGTCAGCCGGGTGTCTGCACCCCCTTGACGCTGTCAGCGGCGGCGGCCTGCGGACGTGGCGCGCGGCGCGGGGAAACGGCCCACGTCAGAATCACGCTGACCACAAAGAGTGACAGCAAATACACGGAGAGTGTAGCAACGGCGTAGGTGGTGATTCCGGCCAAGAGCGCGGCAACCAGCAGGATCGCCCGGCCGTCCCCGCCGAGCCCGGCGTCGTGCAACGGCGGCGCCGCCTGCCGCTTCTCCAGCCGCGCCGTCAGGTCGTAGTGCCGCAGGGCGAGCACGAAGAGCAGGGCGAAAATCAACGGCGCGGGCACGTCCCCGGCCACCCCCACCGCAATCACCAGCAGATACTCCGCGGCACGCAGCGCCGCCGGCACCAGCCAGTCCAGCGCGCCGGTATGCGGGCGCCCCCCGGCGGCCGCGGCGGCGAGCACCAGCAGCAGCACCAGCACCGACCCGACCGCCACCGCCGTCGCCCCGGCCCCGGTCAGCGCCGACAGCAGCAGCCCTCCAGCCGCCAGCGCGGCGAGCACGGCAACCGGCAGCGGAGCGCCGAACCCGGGCAGCCGGCGCAGCAGCGGACCGTCGTCGCGGTGCAGCCGGGCATCCACGGTGGACATCACCGCGACCCGCATCGACCGGGCCCGCAGCGTCCGCAGCCCCATCGTGTACGCGAAGGCCAGCGCACCCCAGGCCAGCACCGCCACCAGGCTGACCAGCGGATTGAACAGCGCCGCCGTCACCGCGATCAAGGCCCAGCGCTCGCCGATCGGGAAGACGACAGTCCGCTTGATCCAGTACATCGCCGAGCCGGTGTCGGCCTGCACGCGGTTGGAGGCCTGACTGAGCCGGCCGCCGAGCCCACCGGTGGCGGCGTCCGGGGCGGGACGTCGTGCCGCCTCGTCGTGCAGCACCCCGTACCAGGTGTCGGTCATGTGCCGCACCGTCTGCAGCGTCATCGCCGCGATGGCCAGCGCCCAGCCCGGCCCGAGCCCGGCCAGCTCCACCCCGATTCCGAGCCCGGCGTAGACCAGGTACTCCTTCGCCCGGTCGGCCATCGTGTCCAGCCAGCCGCCCCAGGCGCTGAAGTTGCGGGTGTAGCGGGCCAGTTGCCCGTCGACGCAGTCGAGCACGAAACCGAGGTAGAGCAGCACGCCACCGGCGACCAGCGCCAGGCGTGCCCCGCTGGTCAGCGCGCCGGAGACGGCGAAGAGCCCGGCCGCGGCCACCGCGAAGAACACCGAGATCATCGTCACCGCGGTCGGCCCCAGCCCGATCCGGGCCGCCAGCTTGGCCACCTGCGGCGACCAGGTGCTGACGCAGTACGTGGTGAAGAGGTCGTCGCGTTCCTTGACCGACAGGCGCAGCTCGGCCCGGTCGGAGTCGACGGCCGCCACCTCGGCCTCGGCGGCGGCGAGCTGTGCCGCGTCGGTGACCCGGTGCGCGACGAGCAGCCGTACCCGCTGGGCGAAGATCGGGGCGCCAGCCGCGGCGAACCGGACGAGAAGCTCGTCAACCGGCTCCCGGCCGGCCGGGTCGGGCCAGTTGGACTGGCCCGCCTGCTGGGCGTGGCCGGGCCGGTGGGCGTGCCCGGCTTCGGCGGCCGCGCGGGCCAGCGCCGGCAGGTCGGCCACGCCGACCTTCAGCGCGCCACCGAAGACCCCGGTCGCCTCGGCGTCGGCCACCGCGCCCGCGCGGACCACCTGCCCGCGCTCCTCCCGGACGACGGCCTGACCCGCGGCGGGCGCATCGGTCAGCACCAGCGCGCCGGTCGGCCCCATCGGGGCGGTGAGCAGATGCCGCAGGACCGCGGTGTGCGCGACCAGGTCCGCGCCGCTGACCACCAGCGGCCGCTCCGCCGCCGCGGCCAGTTCCGCCAGCTCCGCGAGGTCGGCGACGACGCGGACCTCCGCGGCGCCGGCCTGGCGCCACTGCCCGGCGATGCGCTCCGCCGGCAACCGGTCGTCCCGGGCATCGCCGGCGATCACGACGGCAAGGGTCACCGGGGCACCGCCTGGTAGGCGTCGAGCGCCTCCTGCACGGTGCCGTCGACCCGCAGCCGGCCGGCGTCCAGGAAGAGGCCCCGTTTGCAGAACCGGGTCAGGTCGTTCTCGTTGTGTGACACCAGCACCAGGGTGCGCCCCTCCGCGAGCAGTCGGTCAATCGTCGTGTAGCACTTGGCCCGGAACTCCGCGTCCCCCACCGCCGTCACCTCGTCCATCAACAGGATCGGGTGCGGCAGCCGGGAGATGATCGCGAAGCCGAGCCGGACTTTCATTCCGGAGGAATAATGCCGCACGGGGGTGTCGATGGCCCGCTCGACCTGCTCCCCCGCGAACGCGACGATCTCGTCGAAGTCACGGCGCAGCTGCCGCGTGCCGAGTCCGTGCAGCGCACCGACCAGATGCAGGTTCTCCCGTCCGGTCAGATCGTTGGAGAAACCCGCCGAGAGCTCCAGCAGCGGCGCCACGTCGGCCCGTACGCGGATGCGGCCCTCGTCGGGAATCAGCACCTTGGCGATCAACCGCAGCAGGGTGCTCTTGCCGGTGCCGTTGCGCCCGATCACCCCGACCGTGTCCCCGGGGAAGACCTCGAAGCTCAGATCCCGCAGCGGCCAGAACTGGGTGGGGCGCACCGTGCGCCCGCCGCGGTGGATAAACATCTCCCGCAGCCGCAGCTGCCGCCGCCGGTTGCGCACGAAACGGATGCCGAGCCGCTCCGCGCTGATGATCGCCTCCGGCACTACAGCTCCTTCAGTACGGCCGGCTCCAGCCGACGGAATACCCACCAGCCGAGCAGCAGGGCGCCGACGCTGCCCAGCACCGTGATCAGCAGCAGCCGGGTGTCGGGGAACTCGTCCGGATACCAGATCGAGTGGTGCAGCTGGAAGATGCCGACGAGCGGGTTGAGCTCGTAGGCGAACTTCAGCCAGCCGGGCGCCGAGGACTCCCGCACCAGGCTGTACGGATAGATGATCGGGGTGGCGTAGAAGAGCAGCCGGGTCAGCAGGCGGATGAAGCGCTCGATGTCGCGCATCAGCACGTTCAGCGCCGACAGCAGCAGTGACAGGCCGATCAGCAGCATCGCCTGCAGGGTGATCGCCAGCGGCAGCACCAGCAGCGACCAGCCGGGGCTGATCTTGCCGCCGAGGGCGTACGCCAGGGCGATGGCCGCCAGCACCGGCAGGCCGGCGACGTACTCGGCGAAGCGGGCCGCCACCCGCCCGACCGGAAAGATCTCCCGCGGCACGTTCAGTGTGGTGATCAGCCGGGCCTGGCTGGTGAGGGCTTTCGCCGCCTCGCTGATCGCCGCGTTGGTCCACATCCAGGCGAAGATGCCGGTGATCAGAAAGAGCGGGTACGACCCGGCCGCCTCACCGAGGTGCCGGTTGGTGTCGCGGGAGTAGAGCACGCCGAAGACGAAGTAGTAGATGCCGCCCATGGCCAGTGGCTCGATCAGCGACCAGAGATAGCCGAGCACCGACTGCTGGTATTTCACCGCCAGGTCCCGCTTGACGAGGATGCGCAGCGAGTCGCGTCGCGTCCAGAGGGAGAGCACGCCGGACGTCATCACCGCCTCCAGTCAGTCCGCGTCATCGCCGACCCTACTGATCGATGCCTGTCCCGTCCGGCAAGTACGCAGGACCCGCGCGAATACGCCGCCCGCGCCGTTGTGGGCCGGGGCCGGGCGTGCGGCGTGACCCGGAGGCCGGCGGATCGGCGTCCCAGGCCGTCTTCGGGGTATGTACCTACGGGTCCACGACACCGGAATCCCTCCGCAGGCGGAGGGCGCGCACCCCGGCGCCACCTACCGTTGAGGTATCGATGCGGCACCCGCCGCAGAGTGGAGATGATCATGAAACGCACGCTGTCCCGCCCCCGGAACGGTCGCATGCTCGCCGGCGTCTGCGCCGGCCTCGCCCAGCGCTTCGGCCTCTCTGTCGGCCTAGTCCGCCTGCTCTTCGTGGCCTCGTTGCTGCTACCGGGCACCCAGGTGATCGTCTACCTGGTGCTCTGGATCCTGATGCCGAACGAGAACCACGCCTGACCGGTGACGCCGTGCGGCCGCTGCGCCGGGCCGGTGATCCGGCCCGGCGGCGGCCGCGGCCTACGGGGCGGCGTACGTGATGGTGATCTGCTCGTAGCCGAGCGAGCGGAGCAGCCCCTCCAGCATCTTGCGGGTGTTCTCCTCGGCCCGCAGCGTCAGCCCGGTCTCCCGGGCCGCGGCGGTGATCCGCTCCTCGGCCAGCTGATAGACCCGCTGCTGGCGGTTGGGGTCGTTGTCGAAGACGTCGCCGAGACGGTTGAGCAGCCCGCGCTTCTCGGCGAAGACGTAGCTCTTCTCCATGTCCAGGTTCGCCTCGCCGAGCTGCGGGGCCGGCAACCTGATCTCGACCGTCCTGCCGTCGGCGGACTCCACGATCGCGCCCTCGGCGATCTGGGCGAAGTCGACGTACGCCTCGACGCTGCCCGCTCCGACGAAGAGGGTCCGCTCGTTGAGCAGGAACTCCGGCACGTACTCCCGGTCGGACTGCAGGTCGATGACGACCTGGAAGTTCCCCTCGGCGGCGACGTACCGGCTCAGGTCCTGGATCGACTCCAGCAGCACCGGCTGGCTGCGGTCGGTCTCCTGCTGCGCGAAGGGGTTGCGCCAGCTCGGCCAGAGGTCGGCCTGACGCAGCCCGACGACCGCCAGCAGCGCGATCGCGAGCAGCCCGGCCACCACGAGATATCCCCGTACGCCCGAACTGCCGGCCTCGGCCGACGCGACATCGGCGCCGGCGGCGTCAGTGCCGCCTGCCACGGTGCTGCCGGGGTCGGCGGCACGGCCGCCGTCAATGCTGCCGGCGTCAGTGCTGCCGGCTCTGGTGCTGCCGGGGTCGGCGTCACCACCGGCAGCGGGGGAATCTCCGGGCTGCGTGACATCGTCATTTTGCGACATCGCCCTCACCGTCCTGTCCAGACCCAAGTGTCTTGCGTCAGACGGTAAGCCCCCGGTGCGACAGCCGCGACCGGAGTCCGCGAAGGTGTCTCGCGTACCCCCGTCGCCCGGCTCCGCCGGCCCGCTCAGGCGAAGGCGGAGATCCCGGTGAGACGCTGCCCGATGACGAGCTGATGGATCTCGGCGGTGCCCTCGTAGGTGAGCACGCTCTCCAGGTTGTTGGCGTGGCGCATCACCGGATACTCCCCGGAGATACCGTTCGCGCCCATGATCGTGCGGCACTGCCGGGCGATCGCCAGCGCCTCCCGGACATTGTTGAGCTTGCCGACGCTGACCTGTTCCGGGCGGAGCGCGCCGCGCTCCGCCGTCCGCCCCAGATGCAGCGCCAGCAGCTGGCCCTTCTGCAGCTCCACCACCATGTCGGCGAGCTTGGCCTGGGTGAGCTGGAAGCCCGCCAGGGGCCGGCCGAACTGTTCCCGGCCGATCGCGTACGCCAGCGCGGTCTCCAGGCAGTCGCGGGCCGCGCCCAGCGCGCCCCAGACGATGCCGTAGCGCGCTTCGGTCAGGCAGCTCAGCGGGGCCCTGAGGCCGGTTGCCCCGGGCAGCTGCGCCGAGGCCGGCAGCCGCACGTCGTCCAGGACGATCTCGCCGGTCACCGAGGCCCGCAGCGACATCTTGCGGGTGATCTCCGGCGCGCTCACCCCGGGGGTGTCCATCGGCACCACGAAGCCGCGCACCCCCTCGTCGGTCCGCGCCCAGATGACTGCGACGTCCGCGACCGGCGCGTTGGTGATCCACATCTTGCTGCCGTGCAGCACCCAGTCACTGCCGTCACGCCGGGCCCGGGTCGCCATCGACGCCGGATCGGAGCCGTGATCAGGTTCGGTCAGGCCGAAGCAGCCAATCGCCTCCCCGGCGGCCATGGGCGGCAGCCACTGCTGCTTCTGCTCCTCGCTGCCGTAGCGCCAGATGGCGTACATCGCCAGCGAGCCCTGCACCGACACGAGCGAGCGCAGCCCCGAGTCACCGGCCTCCAGTTCCAGGCAGGCCAGTCCGTACGCCACCGCGGAGGCCCCGGCGCAGCCGTAACCGGTCAGGTGCATCCCGAGCAGCCCCAGTTTGCCGAACTCGGCGGCGAGCTCGCGCACCGGGACCCGGCCCTGCTCGTACCAGCCGGCCACCTCGGGGCGGACCCGCTGGTCCACCAGTTGCCGGACCACTGCGCGGATCTGACGCTCCTCCGCGCTGAGGCAGTGGTCGATGTCCAGCAGGTCAAGCGAGGCCGCGGAGCTCATGGCCGTCACTGTAACCGGTCCCCCGTCCCGCCCGTCCGGTCGCTCCGCTCGCACGGTCGCTCCGCCCAGCCGGACGCCGGGCCGCCCAGCCGACCACCGGGCCCAGCCGGTCGCCCGGCCCGGTCAGCCGCCGGCGCCGTCGAGCACCAGGACACGGGCGTGGATCTGGTTGCGCTGCTGCAGCGCCGCCCGCAGCGCCCGGTGCAGCCCGTCCTCGAGGTAGAGGACGCCCTGCCACTGCACGACATGCGGGAAGAGATCGCCGTAGAAGGTGGAGTCCTCGGCCAGCAGCCGGTCGAGCGCCAGCTCCCGCTTCGTGGTGACCAGCTGGTCCAGCCGCAGCGGGCGCGGCGGTATCTCCGCCCACTGCTTGAGCGTGAAATTGTGTGGCGGGTACGGACGTCCGTCCCGGACCGCTTTGAAGATCACAACAACTCGCTCCCATCCCGCTCCGCGCCGCCGGCAGTGTCCGCGCCGCGGCGTGCCGAGCCCACCGGCGTACAAGTTCCGGGCGCCGATGACCGTGCCAGCCTAGCCAGCGCTGACGACATCGCATGGTTACGCCTCGGCGCGGTGTCCCCGTCGGACACCGGCCGGCGTCGTACCGCCATGGTCAGCTCCACCGGCCCCGCCGTACCACCTGCTCCACGGGTCGCCGTCCCCGCTTGAGCGACGCCGAGCGGTGATCCGCGGCCGGGTAGCCGACCGTCAGCGCCCCGATCGGCATGTACTCCGTCGGCACCCCGAACGCCTCCCGGTACGCCTGGGTGCGCTCGGCCGGAATGCCGAAGAAGCACGCACCGAGCCCTTCGTCGACCGCCGTGAGCAGCATCAGCAGCGCCGCGAACCCGGTGTCGATGTGCCAGTACGGCACCGGCCACCGGTCGGCGTCCTTGTCGGCCCAGCCCTTGTCCGGCTCGGCGTACCGGTCGAGGTAGGCCGAACGGTTGGCGTGCGGCACCACGATCAGCGGCGCCTTGCGCATGCCGGCGAGCCACCGGCCGCGGCCGGTCCCGCCGGGCGGGCTCGCGGCGGCCCAGAAGCGGTCCCGGTCGGCCTGCTCCTCCAGCACCAGGAACCCCCAGCCCTGCGAGAACCCGGCCGAGGGCGCCCGGATCGCGTGCTCCAGGATCCGGCGCACCACCTCGGGCGGCACCGGCCGGTCCGGGTCGTAGTTGCGCACCATCCGGCGTCGCCGGAGCACCTCCGCGAACTCCACCTGTGCTTCCCCCGTCCTGTCCTCCCCGGCTCCCGCCGTCAGGAGGGGTTGATTCCCCAGCTGCCCCGCCAGGTCTGGCCCGGTGCCAGCACGACCAGGTCGCGCCCGGACCGGAAGGCGTCCGGCGGGCAGGTCATCGGCTCCACCGCCACCGAGCGGCGCTGCCGGACGGGGCCGAGGGTGTCGCCGGTGAAGATCTGCCACCAGCGGAACTCGGGCCCCGCCCAGACGGTCAACCGCCGGTCACCGCCGGCCAGCGTCACCCGGGAGAAGCCGTCGTCGTCGGGGATCAGGTCACCGAAGGTCATGTCCAGCTGGGCGGCGCCGATGCGGCGGGCCTGGCTGAAGTCGTGCTCGCCGCCGTCGACCCGGCGCAGGGCCACCGGCAGGTTGCGCGCGTCGGTCAGCAGTTGGCTGCGGGCCGGCACCCGCAGCTCCACATCGTCCACCGTCACCTGCGGCAACCGCAGGTACGGGTGGGTAGCCAGCCCGAAGGGGCACTCCTGGGTGCCGACGTTCGTCGCCTCGTGCACGGCGCGCAGCCCGTCGGCCCCGACCGTCCAGGTCGTCCGCAACCGCAGCGGCCACGGGTAGCCGGGCTGCGGCACCAGGTCGTGCTCCACAGTGACCGCCTCGGCGGTGCGCTCCACCAGGCGCCAGCGCACCCAGCGGACCAGCCCGTGCATCGCGTTGCGCCGGGCCGCCTCGGTCAGTCCGAGCTGGTGCGAGCGGCCGGCGAAGGGGTACCGCCCGTCGCGGATCCGGTTCGGCCAGGGGGCCAGGACCTGCCCGGCGGAGCTGGGGCAGACCTCGTGCGGGCCGTACCCGTCGAGGTGCGCGACACCGTGCGAGGCGTACTCGCGGATCCCGCCGCCGACCTCGACGACGATCGCCTCGTGCCCGTCGGCCGCGATCGTCCACTGTTCGCCGGAGAAGCCGGGCTGCGTGGCGGTCTGCATGCCCGCGACCATATCGGTTACCACCCCGTACCGGTGGTCACGGCGTCACCGCCGACCCCTTGCCGGCCGCGGCCGGACCGGTCTGCACGCCCGGAACCCCGGCCGCCGGATCACCCCCGGCAACCGGATCGGCTCCGGCGTCGGCCCTGGCATCGGTATCGGCTCCGCCTTCTGCGTCGGCGTCGGCGTCGGGGCTGCGGTAGCGCAGCAGCACCGGGAAGAACGCCACCAGCAGCATGGCGAGCACCGCGGCGAGCAGACCGCCGGCCACCCAGGCGATCATGCCGCCGTACATCGCGCCCATCGCGCCGGCCCGCAGGTCGCCCAGGCGCGGGCCGCCGGCGATGACGACCGAGTTCACGCCCTGCAGCCGGCCCCGCATCCGGTCCGGCGCGTAGACGAGCAGGATCGACTGGCGCAGCACCGCGCTGACCAGGTCGGCGGCGCCGGCCACCGCGAGCAGCAGCACCATCAGCCAGAGCGAGCCGGCCAGGCCGGCCGCCGCGACGGCCAGCCCCCAGGCGACCACCGCGATCGTCAGTCCGAGCCCCTGCCGCCTGATCCGGCCGATCCAGCCCGAGGTGAGGCCGCCGAGCACCGAACCGATCGAGATCGCGGCGTAGAGCCAGCCGATCGCGGTGCCGCCGCCGAAGCGCCCCTCGGCGATCTCCGGGAAGAGCGCCCGCGGCATGGCGAGCACCATGGCGATCAGGTCGATGGCGAAGGAGAGCAGCAGCACCGGCGCGGCGGCCAGGTAGCGCAGCCCGTCGGCGACGCCACGCAGCCCCGCCACCCGCCGCGGCGCCTCCTCGTCGGCGCCCACCCGTGGCATCGACGGCAGTCGGTACACCGCCCAGAGCGACACCGCGAAGAGCAGGGCGTCGACCCCGTACGCGACAGCCAGGGCCGTCTCGTGCGGCAGCGCGGCGAAGATCACGCCGACGGTGAGCGGGCCGAGGACCATCGCGGCCTGGATGGAGGTGAAGTTCAGGGTGTTCGCCGCCGGCACCAGCGAGGTCGGGACCAGCCGGGGCACGACCGCGGTCCGGGTCGGCGAACTCACCGCGAAAGCCGCCGACTGCAGCGCCGTCAGCACCAGCAGCAGCCACGGACTGCGCAGCTGCAGCACCGCCTGGACGAAGAAGCCACACGTCGCCAGCCAGGCCAGTGCGGAGCTGACCAGCAGCAGCCGCCGCCGGTCGAGCGCGTCGGCGATCGCACCGCCCCAGAGGCCGAAGATCAGCAGCGGCACGAAGCCGGCGATGCCGAGCATCCCGACCCAGAACGAGTCCCGGGTCAGCGCGTAGAGCTCCACCGGCACCGCCACCGCGGTGAAGTGGAACCCGAACATCGAGATGCTGGTGCCGAGCCAGAGCCGCCGGTACGCCGGCACCCGCAGCGGCCGCACGTCGATGGCCCAGGCCCGGCCCGGGCGGCGGGGCGTCTTCGTCACGGCGCGAGCCGCTCGACGACCCAGGCGCCACCGTCGGCGCGGCGGAACCGCAGCCGGTCGTGCAGCCGGCTCGACCGGCCCTGCCAGAACTCCACCGTCTGCGGCGCGATCCGCAGCCCACCCCAGTGCGGCGGCGCCGGCACCTCGCCCGCGCCGAAGCGTTCACCGGCCGCCACGAAGCTCTCGTCCAGTGCCGCGCGGTCGGGCACCACCTGCGACTGGGCGCTCGCCCACGCGCCGAGCTGCGAATCCCGCGGCCGGGCGGCGAAGTACGCCTCGGTCTCGGCCCGGTCCACCGGCGCCACGTTCCCGGTCACCACCACCTGCCGGTGCATCGCGAACCACGGAAAGACCAGGGCGGCGTACGGGTTGCTCAGCGCCTCGGCGCCCTTGCGGGAGTGGTAGTTGGTGTAGCAGACGAAGCCGCGCGCGTCGTACCCCTTGAGCAGCACCGTACGGCTGCTCGGCCGGCCGGCCGGGTCGGCGGTGGAGAAGACCATGGCGTTCGGCTCCGGCAGCCCGTACGCGACCGCGTCGGCGAACCAGAGCCGGAACTGGCTCACCCAGTCCGGGGCCAGCTCCGTCTCGGAGAAAGGCCGGTCGCCGGGGTAGTCCCGGCGCATTCCGGCCGGGGCCGTCACATCCTCCACCGCACAGCTCCTCGTCGCACCCTGCCGGTAACCGTGCCAGTGTGCGCCGCGACCGCCGCACCGCAAGCGCAGGGGCCCGTCGCCGCGCACGCGCAGGGTTGTCGCCGCGCACGCGCAGGGGTTGTCGCCGACGGCACATTGATGGTGGGTCGCGCCATCCGTCACCCAACAGGCAAGATGTGACGAATACACATCCCTGATGGTCGCCTGCGGTGCCCGGCCTACCAGAACCGTGGCGCCGGTGCGCGGACTGACCGAGACCCAGGAGAAGACGAGATGGCCGATTTCAAGCCGGGACTGGAAGGCGTCATCGCCTTCGAGACTCAGATCGCCGAGCCCGACAAGGAAGGCGGTTCGCTGCGCTATCGCGGCGTGGACATCGAGGACCTGATCGGCCAGGTCTCCTTCGGCAACGTCTGGGCGCTGCTGGTCGACGGCCGTTTCGGCCCGGGTCTGCCGCCGGCGGAGCCGTTCCCGGTACCGGTGCACTCCGGTGACATCCGGGTGGACGTGCAGTCGGCGGTGGCGATGCTGGCGCCGTACTGGGGGCTGGAGCAGCTGCTGGACATCAGCGACGAGCAGGCCCGCGCCGACCTCGCCCGGGTCTCGGTGACGGCGCTCTCCTTCGTCGCCCAGTCGGCCCGCGGCCTCGGGCTGCCGGCCGTGCCGCAGAAGGAGATCGACAAGGCCTCCACGATCGTGGAGCGCTTCATGAAGCGCTGGCGCGGTGAGCCGGACCCGCGGCACGTCAAGGCAGTCGACGCGTACTTCATCTCCGCCGCCGAGCACGGCATGAACGCCTCCACCTTCACCACCCGCGTGGTCGCCTCCACCGGCGCGGACGCCGCGGCCTGCATCTCGTCGGGCATCGGCGCCCTCTCCGGCCCGCTGCACGGCGGCGCGCCGTCGCGGGTGCTGCACATGATCGAGGCGGTCGAGCGCAGCGGCGACGCCGAGGGGTACGTCAAGGGCGTGCTGGACCGCGGCGAGCGGCTGATGGGCTTCGGTCACCGGGTCTACCGGGCCGAGGACCCGCGGGCGCGCGTGCTGCGGCGCACCGCCAAGGAACTGGGCGCCCCGCGGTACGAGATCGCCGAGGCGCTGGAGAAGGCGGCGCTGGCGGAGCTGCACGCCCGCAAGCCCGACCGGGTGCTCGCCACCAACGTCGAGTTCTGGTCGGCCGTGGTGCTCGACTTCGCCGAGGTGCCGGCGCACATGTTCACCTCGATGTTCACCTGCGCCCGGATGGGCGGCTGGAGCGCCCACATCATGGAGCAGAAGCGCCTGCAGCGGCTGATCCGCCCGTCGGCGCGCTACGTCGGCCCGGCGACCCGCAAGCCGCAGGAGGTCGAGGGCTGGGAGGCCATCCCGCACGGCCAGTAGGGCCTCCACCGCAGCACCGACCCCCCGTCCGGCTTCACCGGGCGGGGGCTCGTGCGTTCGCGAGCGTGGCGGCGGATGTGTGCGAGGACTCACCGATCCGGTGGCCTCCGACAACCCCGCGGGGTGCTGCGGGTGCGAAACTGGGGGCCACGGCGACGCTGTCTCGATCTTCGCCCGCCGTGCCGCACGGACCACCCGGAAGGATCTTCGTACCGTGGCTGACCCAACGACAATCCGGATTCCCGACGAGCTCAAGCCGGTCGACGGCCGATTCGGCTGTGGCCCCTCGAAGATCCAGCCGGCGGCGGTCTCCGCGCTCGCCGACGTCGCGAGCGACTTCCTCGGCACCTCGCACCGGCAGAAGACCGTGCGCGACCAGGTCGCCCGGCTGCGCCGCGGCCTCGCCGAGTTCTTCTCCCTGCCCGAGGGGTACGAGGTGGTGCTCGGCAACGGTGGCACCACGGCCTTCTGGGAGGTCGCGACCTTCGGCCTGATCCGCGACCGGGCGCAGTTCGCCAGCTTCGGCGAGTTCGGCGCCAAGTTCGCCAAGTCGGTCGCGCAGGCCCCCTTCCTCGGTGAGCCGACGATCCGCAAGGCCGAGCCCGGCAGCGCCCCCGCGCTGATCGCCGAGGCCGGTGTGGACGCCTACGCCCTGCCGCAGAACGAGACCTCCACCGGTGTCGCGGTCCCGGTCAAGCGGGTCGCCGGCGCCGACCCCGGCGCGCTGCTGCTGGTCGACGCCACCTCCGCCGCCGGCGGCCTGGACGTCGACGTGGCCGAGAGCGACGTCTACTACTTCGCCCCGCAGAAGTGCTTCGCCTCCGACGGCGGCCTCTGGCTGGCCCTGATGTCCCCGGCCGCGCTGGCCCGGGCCACCGAGATCAAGGAGTCCGGCCGCTACATCCCGGGCTTCCTCGACCTGGTCACCGCCATCGACAACTCCCGGCTGGAGCAGACCTACAACACTCCGGCGCTGGCGACCATCTTCCTGGCCGCCGAGCAGACCGACTGGATGAACTCCCAGGGCGGGCTCGCCTGGGCCGCCAAGCGCACCGCCGAGAGCGCCGGCATCATCTACGGCTGGGCCGAGCGCTCCGATGTGGCGACGCCGTTCGTGACCGACCCGGGGCTGCGCTCCAACGTGGTCGCCACCATCGACTTCGCCGAGGATGTCGACGCCACCGCGATCGCCAAGGCGCTGCGCGCCAACGGCATCCTGGACACCGAGCCGTACCGCAAGCTCGGCCGCAACCAGTTGCGGGTCGCCCTCTACCCGGCGATCGACCCCGCCGACGTCGAGGCGCTCACCGCGAGCATCGACCACGTGATCACACAGCTGTAGCAGACGCGCGCCGGCCGGTCCCGGGGCAGTGCCGCGGGACCGGCCGATGTGATCGATCAACCCAGCTCAACCCCGGAAATGCGGGCGTGGCATCCACGCGCCGGACGGCCGATGGGCGTACCGTGTTCGCAGAAGGCGCCCGGGTGACCCGACTCGCGGCGTGCGGCCAGCGACGCGGGACGGAGGCAACGACATGCGCCCAGTACGCTTCGTCGCCCTCTCCGAGGACGGCCAGGCGCTGGTTCTCGCCGACGAGGTGGGACGGCTCCTCGCCCTCCCCATCGACGAGCGGATCTCCACGGCGATGCACTCCGAACCGGGCAGCCACCCGGTCCAGGTGCCCGCGTCGGCGAGCGATCCCGCCCCGTCACTCTCGCCCCGCGACATCCAGGCCCGGATCCGCTCCGGCGAGTCGGCCGACGACGTGGCCCGCATCGCCGGTGTGCCGGTCGACCGGGTGCTGCGCTACGCCGGCCCGGTCCTGCAGGAGCGGGCGATGCTCGCCCAGCACGCCCGCCGGACCCGCCTGAAGACCTCCGAGAAGGGCGCGCCGCTCGCCGAGGTGGTCGACAACCGTCTCGGTCAGCACGGCATCGACACCGAGAAGATCTCCTGGGACGCGTACCGCCGCGACGACGGGACCTGGCGCATCATCGCCACCTGGCCGTCGGGCAAGGCCACCGCGCAGGCGGTCTGGGACCTCGACAAGAGCCGGCAGGTCGTCACCCCGCACGACGACATGGCGCAGTACCTCTGCGCCGAGCGCCCCGCGCCGCTGCTCGGCCAGGAGCCCGGCCCGGAGCGGCACGGCCACACCCTGCCGGCCCCGTCGCGCGGGGAATCGGGCCGCAGTGGACACGGGCTGCCCACCGCCGCCTCCGACCAGCCGCGTCCCGGTCGCGATCCGGTACGCGCCGGCCGCGACCCGATCCGCGCCGGCCGCGACGCCCTGCTCGCCTCCCTCGACCGGCCGCTGTCCAGCAGCGGGCGCAGCCTCGACGCCACCGCCGCCGCCGGCCAGGAGACGCCCCGGCCGCGTCCGGCGATGGGCGGCGCCGCGGCGCTGCTCGGCGGCGGCCAGGGTTCCGCCTTCGACGAGGACGCCGATCAGCCGAAGGAGATCCCCGCCGTGCCGTCGCTGGCGGTGCTGCGGCCCCGCCGTACGGCACCACCCGCCGGCGAGAGCCCCGAGACCGAAGGGCGTCCGCGCAAGCGGCTGCCCAGCTGGGACGACGTCCTCTTCGGCAGCGGCCCGGCGGCCCGCGAGTCCTCCTGACCTTCCCGCGACCTCGGGTCAGAGCGACCAGCTGGCCAGCCGGTCGTGGCGGGGGTGCGGACCGAGCCGGCTGCTCACCAGTGACATCGTGGTGACCGGCCAGAGCGGTCCCTCGTAGTTGTCGAGTGCCGCCTGGTCGGCGGCGAGCCCTTCGGCGTCGATCCGGTCACCGGGGCGGGCGATTGTCAGGTGCGGCCGGAACGGCTTGTCGTCGAAGGGCAGCCTGCCCTGGCGCAGCTGGACGCGGACCAGCCGGCTGAGCACGTTCAGCCCTTCCACGTCGCCACGCAGCCCGGCCCAGAGCACCGTGGCGGGCCCGCGGCCGAACCGTCCACCGCCGCCGACCTGGACCATCGGGATACTCGGTGCCCAGCGGCGGCGGTCGGCTACGGCCTGCGCCAGCGCCGCCTCCACGTCGGGCTGCCGGGCGTCGTCGACCTCGCCGAGGAAGGCCAGGGTGAGGTGCAGGTTCTCCGGGTCCGCGAGCCGCACGTTGAGCCCGGCTGCCGTGGCGGTGCCGACGACGAGCCGGGACACCTGCGCCGTCAGGTGTTCGCGTACCGGCGGCGGCGGGTAGAGCGCGACGAAGAGTCTCACCGGTAGCGGGGGTGCTGTTCGCCGCGGGCCGCGGGCAGCGCGAGGCCGGCCGCCTGGAGCTCCCCCTCGACACGGATCCGTTCGATCACCAGGTCGACTCCGCTCAGATCGTCGAGATGCTCGGCCACCCCGAGGCAGTGGCTGGCGAGTTTGAGCCGGTCATCGTAGGCGCGCAGCACCGCGCTCTGCCAGACCGCCGAGCGGCCGGTGCCCAGGCGCTGCCCGCCGAGCCGCCACAGGTCCGCGGCGATCTGCTCGATGCAGCGCCGGTCCGGGCGGTCGAACTCGCGCAGGTCAAGGTCCCGGGCGAAGGACTCCACCTCGATGGCCCGGTCCAGGCGGGCGATCGTACGCCGTTCGGCGCGCCGCTTCCGCCAGGCCCCGTAGCCGCAGACGATCCGGTCGGTCAGCTCGTCGGCGCAGACGATCAGCACGAGCACCGCCGGCAGGCACGCCAGCGTGAGCAGCGCGAGGGCCAGCCCCAGCCCTTGCAGGAAGTCCACGGATCCGACGCTAGATGCCGCCGCAGGGCGCCGCTACCGGTTTGGCCGACGCCGCGGGAACATCCATCCCACTGGATAAACCGGCCCCCGCGGGGCAGCTGCAACGCGGCGTTGCCGGCCGACGATGCCCCCGCCGGCGGGTCAGCCCCCGGATGGGACGACGTAGAAGCGGGGACGCGGCACCAGCCGCAGCCGCAGCCGCGATCCGGTGCGGTGCAGTTGCCAGGCCAGGGCGGCGGCGGCGGTGAGCAGCGAGACCAGTCCGCCGCCCCAGATGGCCGAGCCGGCGCCGAAGTGCTCGGCGACCCAGCCGACGACCGGGGCGCCCACCGGGTTGGTGCCGACGAAGACCAGCACCCAGAGCGACATGACCCGGCCGCGGAAGGCGGCGTCGACACCGAGCTGGACCCGTTGGTTGGCCGCCTGCGCGAAGTAGATCATGAAGAATCCGGTCGGCAGGAGCAGCGCCACCACCAGCCAGTACGCCGGCGCGAGCCCGGCCAGGATGGCGAAGGAGGAGCAGGCGACCGCGGAGCCGAGCACGATCCAGGCTGAGGGGCGGCCACGACGGCTGCCGCTGGCCAGTGCGCCGATCAGTGAGCCGGTGGCGAGCGAGGTGGTGAAGAGACCGAAGGACGCCGCACCGGTGTTGAAGACGGTCTTGGCCAGCGCGGCGAGGGTGATCTGGAAGTTGAACAGCGTCATCCCGACCACCAGCATCAGCGCCATCGGCAGCAGCAGGTCGCCCCGGCGCCAGACGTAGCGCAGGCCATCCATGATCTTCGCCGCGTCCTTCTCGGCCCCGGCGACCTGCTCGGCCCGGTACAGCTCCGCCGGGCGCATCCGCACCAGGTTCAGCAGCGGCGCGATCGAACTGACCGCACTGACCACGAAGACCGGGCCGAGGCCGAAGAGCGCGATCGCGACACCGGCCAGCGCCGGCCCGACGATGCGGGCGGTGTTGAAGGTGGCCGAGTTGAGCGAGAGCGCGTTGGGCAGCAGCGACGTGCCGACCATCTCGGAGACGAACGACTGCCGGACCGGGGTCTCGACGGCGTTGGCGACACCGAGCAGCACCGCGAAGCCGAAGACGTGCCAGAGCTGGACCAGGTCGGTGACGACCAGCACGCTCATGCCGATGGCCAGGACGGTCCAGAAGATGTTCGCGATCAGCAGCAGGATCCGCTTGTCGTACCGGTCGGCGAGCCGTCCGGAGAAGAGGCTGAGCAGCAGCACCGGGGTGAACTGCAGGGCGGTGACGATACCGAGCGCGCTCGCGGAGTTGTCGGTGAGTTCGAGTACCAGCCAGTCCTGCGCGATGAACATCATCCAGACGCCGATCATCTTGATCAGCTGTCCGGTGGCGAAGAGTCGGTAGTTGCGAACCGTCAGGGACTGGAAGATGGTCTTGAACTTTGCCTGCACCTCGGGGTGCGCCTCCTCGGGTCGTACGGTCGTCTCGGGCGACGTGACGGACCCGGTCGGAGTCACCGTCGGTCGGCGTCGACCACCCGGTGCAGGATCTCCGCGGCGTCCCGCAGCGTCTCGCGCTCGGCGGCGGTGAGCTCGGCGAGGCGTTCGGCGAGCCAGTTGTCGCGTGCGCGCTGGAACCGGTCGAGGACCTCCTCCGCCCCCGGTGTCGGGGCGAGGATGACCTGCCGGCCGTCGGTCGGATGGGGCGAGCGGCCGACGAGGCCGCGCTCCTCCAGCTTCGCGATGATCCTGGTCATCGTGGGCGGTCGGACCCGTTCCGTGTCGGCAAGTTCGCGCGGCGTCAGCGCGCCGGCCAGCTGGAGGCTGGTCAGTGCCGACAGCTGCGTCATGGTCAGGTCGCCGACCGGACGGGCCTGCCGGATCCGCCGGCTGAGGCGGGTGAGCGCGCTGCGCACCCGGCTCGCCAGCTGCGCGGACGTCACCTGCTCGACCGCGGTCGTCCGTTCCGTCACGTCGTCCAGCCTAACTAATAAGCATGGCTAACGACATGGGATATGACCACGCTCACCCGGCCCTGCGGTGCGAAAGAAGAACGGGCCGGGTCCAGCGTGCGCTGGTCCCGGCCCGTCTCGGCCGTACGGATCAGAGCGGCCGTGGCGGCCGTCGACCCCGGGAGTTCGTCAGCTGAAGAGGCTCTCGATCGGCCCGCGGGCGAAGTAGAGGCAGAAGAGCACCGCGACGCCGTAGAGCAGCGCGTGCACGTCCCGGAACTTGCCCTTGGCCATCTTGATCGCCACGTAGCTGATGATGCCGACGCCGATGCCGTTCGAGATCGAGTAGGTGAACGGCATGATGATGATCGTCAGGAACGCCGGGATGCCGATCTCGTAGTCGTCCCAGTCGATCGACTTCACGCCGAGCATCATCAGGAAGCCGACGACCACCAGCGCCGTCGAGGCGGCCTCGAAGGGCACGATCGCGGTCAACGGGGCGAGGAACATCGCCAGCAGGAAGAGGAAACCGGTGACCAGGTTCGCCACACCGGTCCGGGCGCCCTCACCGACACCGGCCGCGCTCTCGATGAACGAGGTGTTGCTGGAGACGCCACCCATGCCACCGGCGGCGGCCGCGATCGAGTCGACGAGCAGGATCTCCTTGCTCCGCGGCGGCGTGCCGTTCTCGTCGAGCATGCCGCCTTCCTGACCGACGGCGACCATCGTCCCCATCGTGTCGAAGAAGTCGGTGATCAGCAGCGTGAAGACGAACATCAGCACGACCAGCCAGCCGGCCCGGCTCCACGAGTTGAGCACGTTGAAGTTGCCCAGCAGCGACAGGTCGGGCATGCCGACGACCTCGCCCAGCGCGGGCAGCTTCGGCACGTTCAGCGCCCAGCCGCCCGGGTTCTCCGCGCCGGAGCCGACCTTGGCGATCGCCTCGACGATGATCGCCAGCACGGTGGTGGAGAAGATGCCGATCAGGATCGCGCCCTTGACCTTGCGGGCGACCAGGATCACGGTGAGGATCAGGCCGAGCACGAAGACCAGCAGCGGCCAGGTGGCGATGCTGCCGGTGTCGCTCAGCGTGGTGACCGTGCCCGCGCCGGCCTTGACGAAGCCGGCGTCAGCGAGGCCGATCAGGGCGAGGAAGAGACCGATACCGACGCCGATGGCGGTCTTGAGCTGCGTCGGGACGGACTTGAAGACCGCCGTACGCAGGCCGGTGAGCACCAGGATGGTGATCAGCACACCCTCGATGACGATCAGGCCCATCGCGTCGGCCCAGGTCATGTTCGGCGCGATCTCGTAGGCGACCATCGCGTTGACGCCGAGACCCGCGGCGAGCGCGAGCGGGAACCGGCCGACGACGCCCATCAGGATCGTCATCAGACCGGCGATCAGGGCGGTCGCGGCAGCGATGGCGGGGATGGAGAGCGAGACGCCGTCACCGTCGACACCGCTGCCGAGGATGAGCGGGTTCAGCACCACGATGTAGGCCATCGTGAAGAAGGTGGCGAGACCGCCGCGGACTTCCCGGCTCATCGTCGAGCCGCGCTTGGTGATCTCGAAGAAGCGGTCAAAACTGTTCTTGGGGGTGGGAGCTTCGGGGGCGTCGGTGCCCGCCTCGGGCGGCGCTAGGCTCATCGGATCCTCGCAGTGATCAGGGGGTTGACGGCGCATACTTACAGATCAACACCCGGCAGCAAAAGCAAGGTCGAGTAACATCACGCTGTGCAGAAAGAGCAAGCGCCGCGGCCGGAGCCGCTCGACCCACCGATGGTGCCCTTCGCCGTCGCCGGGCTCGTGCTGTGGGCGATCGCCGGTCTCGTCCTGTTCGCCTCGCGCGACTGGCTGGTCGCGCAGGGTCACGAGAACTGGCTCTGGATCTGCCTTGCCGGCTTCCTGATCGGTTTCCCGGGCCTGGCGGTCATGCTGCGCCATGACGCAAACCGGCGCCGACGCCGCGCATCCTGACCACCACGATCTCGGTTCGGGAAGACCCACTCGCTCAAGTCTCCACGCCGGTCCGGCGACGGCAAGTAACAGGAATGTCAACGCTGTGTGAAATGGCCTAGCGGGTCGCCGTGATTCTCATTACGCCGCCGCTGATTGACCAACCAGTCCGCCCGACGCCGCCGATCTTCGAGCCGCCCGGCGGTGTGGGGCCGGTCAGAAGAGAGCCCCGTACGGCCCGCGCGGCCGGTCAGGAGTGGCCGTACGGCTCGGCGGGCTCGTCGGTGTGGACCGAACCGGCTGCCGGGTTGACCGGGACGGACTCGATCTCACTGTCGTCGTAGATCGTCGGCAGCTCGTCCGCGCCGGTGTCGGCCGACTCGACGAGCGCCTCGGAGTGCGCGCCGCAGCCGTGATCTGCGCTGACGGCCCGGCCATCGTCGGGGGCGTAGAAGTTCGCACAGACACCGAAGGCCCGCCGCATCGCCCCGGCCAGGGGCAGATAGAAGCCGCAGGTGCCGCAGCGGGCGGCGGCGGGAGCGGCTGCCGAGATCGCCGCGTGGGGGCCGTGGTCCCCGTCGTACCAGCGCTGGGCGGCTTCGGCGCGCCCCTCCCGGGAGAGGACCCGCGGCCGGCCCAGCCCGAGCTCCCAGGAGACCTCCTCGACCGCCGGGTCGTCGGAGAGGACGTACCCGGGGACGAGTCGCTCGTCCTCGGCGTGGGTGGGGAGCAGGTCGCCGGGGCCCAGGTCACCGGGCTTGAGCCGCTCGTGCCACGGCACCCAGCCGGGGGCGAGCAGGGCGTCGGGGCCGGGCAGCAGGACCGTCTCGCAGACGGTGACGGCGCGGCTGCGGGGCACCCGGGTGACGGTCACACCCCAGCGCCAGCCCCGGTAGCCGGCCATCCGGCACTCGAAGAGATGGGTGACGAGACGGTCGCCTTCGGCGACGGGCTGCAGGTATTCGCCGACGTCGCCGGGGTCGACGTCGCCGATGCCGGCGCGCGCCACCTCGACAGCGGCGGCACAGACCTGATCGAGACGGGCGGCGCGAACGGCAGTCCTGGTCACCGGTTCATTGTTCCCTATGCCGATCCGCAGCCGCCACGCACTCCCACACGTGTTGGCGTCGAAGGGCGCGACAGGTGGTGCGGATGGGTGAGGATAGCCCCATGGCGCCTTCCTCCGGGTCCCGACGATCATGGCTGGGACGCACCGTCGGCACCGGTCTGCGGGCCGGGCGGCTCTTCCTGCGCGGCACGCTCCGCAGTGGCCGGTGGGTCACCCGGGGCGCCGGGCAGGCCCGGACCCGGGGTGCCGGCGGCGACGCCGGGATGGTCCGCCTCTTCGATCTGCACGCGCTCTCCTGCGCCGGCGACACCCTGATCGCCATCGGCCTGGCGAGCACGATCTTCTTCAGCGTCCCGCTCGGCGAGGCCCGCAGCAAGGTCGCCCTCTACCTGCTGGTGACGATGGTGCCCTTCGCGCTGCTGGCGCCGGTGGTGGGGCCGCTGCTGGACCGGTTCCGCCACGGCCGCCGGTACGCGCTGGCCGTCACCATGCTCGGCCGGGCCTTCCTGGCCTGGGCGATCTCCGGCAACCTCGACAACCTCTGGCTCTATCCGGCGGCCTTCGGGGTGCTGGCGCTCTCCCGCGCGTACGGGGTGGCCCGCTCGGCGGCCGTGCCCCGGCTGCTCCCCGAAGGGCTGGGGCTCTCCCAGGTCAACGCCCGCGCCAGCCTCTACGGCACCGTCGCGGGAGCGCTCGTCGCGCCGATCGGCCTGGCCGCGTTCTGGTTCGGCCCCCAATGGCCGGTACGCGTCGCCGCGGTGGTCTTCGTGGTCGGCATGGTGATCGCCCTGCGGCTGCCGCCCCGTGCCGACTCGGACCCGCCGGAGTCGGTGCCCCATCCGCTGCGCAGCCTGCTGCGCCGCGGTGGCGAGCGCCCGCTGGGCCGCGGCCGGCCGCAGGGACGGCTGGTGATCGCCACCCTCGTCGGCGCGGCCGTGGCCCGTGGCAGCTACGGCTTCCTGCTGCTCTTTCTCGCCTTCGCCGTGAAGGCCGGTGACCTCGCCCCGGTGGTGGCGGGGCGGGACATCGGCGCGCAGGCCGCGCTCGGCGTGGTCGGCGCGGGCCTGGGCGCCGGGACCTTCCTCGCCACCGCCGTCGGCACCCGGCTGCGCATCCGCCGCCCCACCGCCCTGCAGGCCGGCGGCATGATCCTGGCGACGCTGCTCGGCGCGCTCGCCACCGTGCGCTTCTCGCTGCCGGCGGTCGCCGCGTTCTGTCTGGTCACCGCCCTGGTCAGCGGGCTGGCGAAGCTCGCCGTGGACGCCTCGATCGCCGAACGGCTGCCGGAACGCCTGCGGGCCAGTTCTTTCGCCCACTCCGAGACGGTGCTGATGCTCGCCTTCGTCGCCGGCGGGGCACTCGGACTGCTCCCGGTCAGCGGGCGCGTCGGGGTCGGGGTGGCGGCCGGCGTGGCCGCGCTGGCGGCGATCCGCTGCGTGATGGTCACCGTGACGCTGCGCGGGCAGACCCTGCGCGGCTCGGCGCTGACCGACGAGGAGTGGGCGGAGCAGGAACGCGAGGCCGCGGAGAGCGAGCGCGAGGCCGCCGCAGCCCGAGACACCAGCGCGACCCGGGACCACGACACCAGCCCGGACCGCGACCGCGACACCAGCGCGGACCAGGACCGGGACGTCGACGCCGCCCGCGCCGCGGCGCCGGTCTCCCCCGCCACAACCGGGCAATCCGCGCTCGACGACGACGAGCCGGCCTTCCACATCTACCGGCCCTCACCGGTGGGCGGTGCGCGACCCGGTGCCGTCCCGCCCGGGCAGGACAAGCCAGAATCCATCTGATGAGCCAACTGCTGGTGATCACCGCTGTGCCCGCCGAGGCGGCGGCTGTCCGGGCCGGGCTGACCGGCGACCAGGTGACCGTCGCCGCCGTCGGCGTCGGACCGGCCCTCGCCGCCGCCGCGACCGCCCGGCTGCTGACCCGGGCCGAGGCGGACGGCCGGCCGTACCGGGCGGTGGTGAGCGCCGGGGTCGCCGGTGGCTTCACCGGCCGGGCCGCGGTCGCCGAGACCGTCCTCGCGCTCCGCAGCGTCGTCGCCGACCTGGGCGCGGAGTCCCCGCAGGGTTTCCTGCCCGTCACCGAACTGGGCATGTCCGCCGAGGCGCTCGGCGGTGACATCGCGGTCGACGCCGACCCGGCTCTGCTCGCCGCGCTGCGGGCGGCCCTGCCCGGCGCCCGCCTCGGCGAGGTGCTCACCGTCAGCACCGTCACCGGCACCGCTGATTCCGCCCAACGGCTCGCCGAGCGGCACCCGGCCGCCCTCGCCGAGGCGATGGAGGGGTACGGCGTGGCCGTCGCCGCCCGGCTCGCCGGGGTCCCCTTCGCCGAACTGCGGACCGTCTCCAACCCGATCGGGCCGCGCGACCGCGGCGCGTGGCGGCTCACCGAGGCGCTCGCCGCCCTCACCACCGCCGCGTCGGCACTGCGCTGAGCCCGCCGCCGCGGCGGCACTGCGCTGAGGCGGTCCTCGCGGCGGGGTTACGGTATTGCCGTGGCGCTCTCCCTCGCGATCTCGCCCTGTCCCAACGACACCTTCGTCTTCGACGCGCTGGTGCACGGCCGGGTGCCCGGCGCACCACCGGTGGAGGTCACCTACGCCGATGTCGACGTGACCAACACCGCCGCCGAGCGGGGCGCCTTCGACCTGGTGAAGGTCAGCTACGCGGCGCTGCCCTGGCTGCTGGACAAGTACCACCTGCTGCCCTGCGGCGGGGCGCTCGGCCGGGGTTGCGGCCCGCTGCTGCTGGGCCGCGGCGACCGCGAGGACCTCAGCGGCGCGACCGTGGCCGTCCCCGGCGACCGGACCACCGCGTACCTGCTCTTCCGGCTCTGGTCGGCGAAACGGCCGCCGGCGCGCATCGAGGTGGTGCCGTTCCACGAGATCATGCCCGCGGTGGCAGCCGGCCGGTACGACGCCGGACTGGTCATCCACGAGGCGCGCTTCACCTACCAGCGGTACGGGCTGACCTCCCTGGTCGACCTCGGCGAGTGGTGGGAACGCGACACCGGGCTGCCAATCCCGCTCGGCGCGATCCTGGCCCGCCGCGGCACGGTCGACCCGGCCGCCGCGACCGAATGGGTCCGTGAGTCGGTCCGGCAGGCCTGGGCCGACCCGGCGGCGAGCCGCGAGTACGTCCTGGCGCACGCGCAGGAGATGGAGCTGGAGGTGGTCGACCGCCACATCGGCCTCTACGTCAACGACTTCACCGCCGCGCTCGGTGACGAGGGGTACGCGGCGGTGGAGGCGCTACTGGGCCGGGCTGCGGCGGCCGGGCTGACCCCTCAGCTCTCGAACTCCTCGGCGATCTTGCGGAACGCCTGAGCGATCATCTGCCCCTTCTTGCGGTCGGGGTAGCGGCCCTTCTCCAGCAGCGGTCGCACGTTCTCCAGCACCTTGATCAGGTCTTCGACCGTCGGCACGAGCTCCTCGGCGGGGCGGCGGCGGGCGGCGGCGACCGACGGGGGCGCCTCGAGCAGCTTCACCCCCAGCGCCTGCGCGCCACGACGGCTGTCCACCACGCCGAAGTCGACCCGCTGGCCGGCCTTCACCTCGGCCACCCCGGCCGGCAACGCGCCCTTGGGCAGGAAGACATCCCCGCCCTCGTCGCTGGTGACGAACCCGTATCCCTTGGCCGCGTCGTACCACTTCACTCGCCCGGTAGGCACGTGAGAACCTCTGCTTCGTTCGAAGACCGCGTTGTCGTCAGCCCTGTGGAGGCTGCTGGCATCCCCAGGCTAACCGGATCGAACCGGGCCCCGGCGCCGGGAATCGTACGAGATCATCCCAGTCCGCCGGACGGATCCGACCCGGACACCCGGGGCCGGAACGCGCCCGGGCCGGATAGCGTGGAAAGACGATGAGCACCTCACTCGCGGACCACCTCCGAACGCTGCCCGACGAGTCGCTGGCCGACCTGCTGCGGCTGCGGCCGGACCTGGTCGTACCGGTCCCCGCCGACTTCGCCGCGCTCGCGCTGCGCGCCCAGTCCCGCGCCTCGGTGGCGCGCGCCCTGGACCGGCTCGACCAGTTCCACCTGCTGGTGCTCGACGCGGTCCGGCTCACCCGGGACCCGCGCACCCACACCACCTCGGTCCGGGCGGTGCTGGAGATCGCCACCGGCAAGCCGTACCGGATCGAATCGGCGACGGTGCGGGCGGCGCTGGAGCGGCTGCGGGCCCTGCTGCTGGTGCCCGGCCCCGACGGCGAGCTGCGGGTGGCTCCCGGCGCCGACGAGGTCTGCGGCCCGTACCCGGCGGGGCTGGGGCGGCCCGCCGCCGACCTGGACGCCACCGCCGGTGCGCTCTGCGCCGACGCGCCCCGGCTGCGCCGTACCCTGCTCGCCGCGGCACCCTCGGCGCGGGCGATCCTGGACCGGCTCGCCGCCGGGCCGCCGGTCGGCACCCTGCCCACCGCCGCCCTGCGCGCGGTCCCCGCCGGCTCCGAGGCGGACCTGCCCGCCGACCTGACCAACGGCGGCAGCCCCACCGGTTCCCCGGTGCGCTGGCTCGTCGACCACGGCCTGCTCGTCGCGATCGGCGCCGGCGAGAACGGCGGCACGCTGGTGGAACTTCCCCGCGAGCTGGGGCTGCTGCTGCGCCGCGACACCGGGCCCCTCGGGCCGCTCGAGCCGGCCCCGCCGCCGGTGCTCTCGCCCGCCCGGGAACCGAAGGTGGTCGACTCCGCCGGCGCCGGCCAGGTGATGGAGGCGGTACGGCACGCCGAGGCGGTGCTGGAGAACCTCGCCACCGACCCGCCCGCGGTGCTGCGCTCCGGCGGGATCGGCATCCGCGACCTGCGGCGGCTGGCCCGCGACACCGGCCTGGACGAGGGCGCCGCCGCGCTGCTGCTGGAGATCTGCCAGGCGGCCGGGCTCGTCGCCGAGGTCGAACTGCACCAGGCGATGGTCACCCGCGGCGGCCCGGAACTGCAGGTGATGCCGACCGCGGGTTACGAGCTGTGGCGGGGCCTGTCGATGGCCCGCCGCTGGGACCAGCTCATCCGGGCGTGGCTCGTCATGCCCCGCCAGGCGGGACTGGTCGGCCGCCGGGATGAGCGGGACCGGCTGATCACTCCGCTGTCGCCGGAGGTGGAGCGCGCCGGGGCGCCGTCGGCCCGCCGTACCGTGTTGACGGTGCTGGCCGAGTTGGAGCCTGGCGGCGCTGCGAGCGCGGAGGAGGTGCTGCGCCGGGTGGAGTGGGCGGCCCCGCGCCGCAGCCGGCACCGTGCGGCGATGCACCGGGAGGTGCTGGCCGAGGCGGCGACGCTGGGACTGACCGGCCTGGGGGCGCTGACCTCGTACGGGCGGCTGCTGCTGGCCGAGGAGGTCGCTGCCGCCGACACCGAGCCGCGGGAGGACCCGCTCGGCCGCGGCTTCTTCGACGAGGGCGAGGCCGGGTCGCTACAGGCGCTGGACGCGCTCCTGCCCGCGCCGGTCGACCACTTCCTGATCCAGGCCGACCTGAGCGTGGTGGTGCCCGGGCCGCCGGAGCCGGACCTCGCCGCCGAGTTGGAGACCATCGCCGAACGGGAGTCCGCCGGCGGGGCGAGCGTGCACCGGGTGACGACGGCGAGTGTGCGGCGGGCGCTGGACACCGGGTACACCGCCCAGGACCTGCACGAGCTCTTCGCCCGCCGGTCCCGCACCCCGATCCCGCAGGGGCTGACGTACCTCATCGACGACATGGCCCGCCGCCACGGTGGGCTGCGGGTCGGTTCGGCCGGGGCGTACGTGCGCAGCGACGACGAGGCGCTGCTGACCGAGGTCCTCGCCGACCGGCGACTGGAGTCGCTGGCGCTGCGCCGGCTGGCGCCGACGGTGCTGGTGACTCCCCTGCAGCTGCACCGGATGCTGACCGGGCTGCGCGAGGCCGGGTATGCGCCCGTGCAGGAGGACGCCGGCGGGGCAGCGGTGCTGGTCCGGCCGAAGGCCCGCCGGGCACCGGCGCGCGGCCCGGTGGCTGGCCGGGTCGTCGACCCGCTGGCCGCACCGCGGCTGAGCAGACCGCGGCTGCTCGGCGCGGTGGAGCAGATCCGCCGCGGCGACGCGGTCACCCAGGCCGCCCGCCGGGCGAAGGAAAAGATCACCCCGAAGCGCACCGGGGACACGGATCTGCCCGCCGGTGCCCCGACGAACCATTCCGAGGCGCTCGCCGTGCTCCAGCAGGCGATCCGCGACAAGGCCCTGGTCTGGGTCGGGTACGTCGACGCGCACGGCGCGACCGCGTCCCGGCTGGTCCGGCCGGTCTCGATCGGGGCGGGCTACCTGCGCGCCGAGGACGAGCGCACCGAGATGCTGCACACCTTCGCCCTGAGCCGGATCACCACCGCCGTCCCGGACCGGTGACCGGGGTGTAGCGCGGTCACCGGCGCTGGGCGCGGCGGACGGTGCCGATCACGGAGACACCGAGGAGCACGGCGAAGGTGATGCCGAGCACCTCGCCGGCCGACACGACGAGCCCTTTCTGCTGCACCAGCCAGAGATGCAGGAACCGGCCAGCGAGCCCGAGACCACCGATGCCGTACGCCAGCACGGTCAGCCCGGAGACCTCCGGCTCCGCCCCCGCGGCATGAGGTGAGCCGACGTGGGACGAGCCGGCGTGGGGCGAGCTGGTTCGGGGTGAGCTGGTTCGGGTTGGGCCGGGGTGGTGCGGGGTGGCTGTGGGCGTGACGGCCTCGACCGGCGCCGGTCGCCGGGGCTCCGGCAGCTCGGTGATCGTCGTGTCCCGTTCGGCCAAGATCGCCCCCCGTTCCGCGTCAGACCTACACGATGCCACAGAACGGCCAGGTCAGCCCCGCGGCGCATCCGCGAACGTCACTGCGCCGGGATTGCCGGTAGCCGCACCGGGCCAGTGGCGGGCGCCGGGCGTGCAACACTGGTTGGTCGTCCGTGCGCAGTGTTGTCGTGGTGTGCAGTGTTGTCGTGGTGCGCAGTGTTGTCGCGGTGTGCAGTGTTGTCGCGGTGTGCAGTGTTGTCGTGGTGTGCAGTGTTGTCGTGGTGTGCAGTTGGAGAGGGAGGCCGGCGTGAACGATGGGCCGTTGATCGTGCAGTCGGACAAGACCCTGCTGCTGGAGGTGGATCACCCGCAGGCGCAGGCGTGCCGGATGGCGATCGCCCCGTTCGCGGAGCTGGAGCGCTCGCCGGAGCACGTGCACACGTACCGGTTGACGCCGTTGGGGTTGTGGAACGCCCGGGCGGCCGGGCACGACGCCGAGGGCGTCGTCGACGCGCTGATCAAGTTCTCCCGCTATCCGGTGCCGCACGCGCTGCTGGTGGACATCGCCGAGACGATGGACCGGTACGGCCGGCTGCAGCTGGCCAACGATCCGGTGCACGGGCTGGTCCTGCGCGGCCTGGACCGGATGGTGCTGATCGAGGTCGCCAAGAGCAAGAAGCTCGCCGGAATGCTCGGCGGCAAGATCGACGACGACACGATCGCGGTGCACGCCTCGGAGCGGGGCCGGCTCAAGCAGGCACTGCTGAAGCTGGGCTGGCCGGCGGAGGACCTGGCCGGGTACGTCGACGGTGAGGCACACCCGATCGAGCTGGCCGAGGCGGGCAAGAACGGCGGCAAGCCGTGGACGCTGCGGTCGTACCAGCGGGAGGCCGCTGATTCGTTCTGGGCGGGCGGCTCGGGCGTGGTGGTGCTGCCGTGCGGGGCGGGCAAGACGATGGTCGGCGCGGCGGCGATGGCGCAGGCGAAGGCGACGACGCTGATCCTGGTCACGAACACCGTCGCCGGCCGGCAGTGGAAGCGTGAACTGGTGGCGCGCACCTCGCTGACCGAGGACGAGATCGGCGAGTACTCCGGTGAGCGCAAGGAGATCCGCCCGGTCACCATCGCCACGTACCAGGTGCTGACCGCGCGGCGCGGCGGCGCGTTCACCCACCTGGACCTTTTCGGCGCGCGGGACTGGGGCCTGGTCATCTACGACGAGGTACACCTGCTGCCCGCGCCGATCTTCCGCTTCACCGCGGACCTGCAGGCCCGCCGCCGCCTCGGCCTGACCGCCACCCTGGTACGCGAGGACGGCCGCGAGGGCGACGTCTTCTCGCTGATCGGCCCGAAGCGGTACGACGCGCCGTGGAAGGACATCGAGGCGCAGGGCTGGATCGCCCCGGCCGAGTGTGTCGAGGTGCGCGTGACCCTCACCGACGCGGAGCGGATGGCGTACGCGACGGCCGAGCCTGAGGAGCGTTACCGGCTCTCGGCGACCGCGCGCACGAAGCTGCCGGTGGTGAAGGCCCTGATCGACCGGCACCCCGACGATCAGGTGCTGGTGATCGGCGGTTTCCTCGACCAGCTGCACGAGCTGGGCGAGTACCTGGACGTGCCGATCGTGCAGGGTTCGACCACCAACAAGGCCCGCGAGCGGCTCTTCGACGCGTTCCGCTCCGGCGAGGTCCGCACCCTGGTCATCTCCAAGGTCGGCAACTTCTCCATCGACCTGCCGGAGGCGGCGGTGGCGATCCAGGTGTCGGGCACCTTCGGCTCCCGCCAGGAGGAGGCCCAGCGCCTCGGCCGGGTGCTGCGCCCGAAGGCCGACCAGCGCCAGGCCCACTTCTACACGGTGGTCTCCCGCGACACCATCGACACCGAGTACGCCGCCCACCGCCAGCGCTTCCTCGCCGAGCAGGGGTACGCGTACACCATCGTCGACGCCGACGACGTCCTCGGCCCGAAACTGCCCACGGTCGACTGAGCACCCGCTCACTCCACCGCCCGACGAGCCCGCCGTCCGGGCCCTGCCCGGCCGTGGTGTTGTTCGCTGATGGTGTGAGCGTCTTCGCAAGCCCTTGGCCTGTCCCCGGACAACCCTCCCGCCGCGGCGGCCAGCATGCCGGGCGCGTGACTGCTGGCGTCGGCGTCGGCCTTCGCACCGTCCGGACACCCGCACCAAACCGGTCTTGGTGAGCGGACTCTGCGTGACTGACTACGGAAAGTGTCGGGAAATCGATTGTCGCGTGAGAGTGCGGAGCGGACCGTTCGCACCACACCAACCCGCGAGGAGGCTCAAATGAGCAGCTCAGAGGCATCGTCCGGACCGCCGGCGGTGCGCATGATCTTCGAGTACGAAGGTGATGCCGTCCGACTCGTAAGTCAACAGAGCGTGAACGTCGCCGTGACCGGGTTCGACCTGGCCGGCGAGCACCGGCCCGGCCATTACGTGGAGGTGCGCGGCGCCGCCAACGAGACGTTGAGTCGCGTACGGCTGCCGGAGGCGATGACGGCCAGCGCGGAGGTCTTCCCGGAGGAGCCGGGGGCGCCGATCGTGCGGGTCACACTGCCGGAGGCGAAGGGCGCGTTCACCGTGGTCGTACCGGCGCCGCCGGAGGCCGACCACGTGAGCCTGATCCGGGTGCCGGGTGCCGCCCCGCGTGCCACCGAGGAGCCGCCGGCCGGCGCGGCCGCCGAGCGGCCATGGACCGGGGAAAGGCCGCAGGCCGGGGAGACCGGCGCGGAGTGGCGGGTCGGCGCGGGGCCGGCCGTCATCGAGATCGCCAGCTTCCCGCTGGACCGGGACGACGGGAGGTCCCGGTCATGACCACTGCGGACGGCACCGTGCTTGGCAACACTCAGGTCTTCGGCGCGGCTCCCCGGGATCGTGCCTTCAACATCGTGCTGCTCGCCGAGGGGTTCACCAACGCGCAGCAGCCGGCTTTCAACACCGCGGCCGACGACTTCGTGGCGGCGCTGCGGGCAACTCCGCCCTTCGACGAGCTGGCACCGGCGATCAACGTGATCCGGGTGAACGTGGCCTCCACCGACAGCGGCGCCGACGATCCGGCCTCGGCGGGCGGCACGGGCGCGAGCGTCCGTACGTATTTCGACGCAACCTTCGGCGGCAACGGCATCCGCCGGCTGCTGCTGGTCAACGCCACCACTGCACTGCAGGTCGCGGCGGCGCAGGTGCCGCAGTTCACGGTGGCGATCGTGGTGGTGAACTCCACGGTGTACGGCGGTGCCGGCGGCTCGGTCGGCACGTACTCGCTGGCCGGTGGCGCGACGGAGATCGCCATCCACGAGCTGGGCCACACCGCGTTCGGGCTGGCCGACGAGTACGCCTATTACGCGGGCGGCGACGAGACGGGCCACGACCATCACCCCGCTACCGAGCCGGGCGAGCCGAACGTCACCGTCAACACCAACCGTGCCTCCCTGAAGTGGGGCTGGGCGGTGGCGGCCGCGACGGCGCTGCCGACCATGAGCAACCCGGACTGCGCCACGGTCGACAACCGGCCCAGCCCGGTCCCGGCCGGCACGGTGGGGCTCTTCGAGGGGGCGCACTACTACCACTGCGGGGCGTACCGGCCGGAGCACTCCTGCAAGATGCAGGCGCTGGGCGTACCGTTCTGCCGGGTCTGCCGGCAGGTGATCTGGAACCGGATCGGTCCGCTCTCGACCCTGCCCGCGCGGGCCCGTACGCCGATCAGCGTGGTGGCCCGTTACCCGGAGCACCTGGACGTTTTCGCGGTGGCGAGCAACGGGCGGACCATGAGCGACTGGTGGTCTCCGGGCAGCGGCTGGGCCGGCTGGTTCCACGTCTCCGGTGGTTACGCCTCACCCGGTGGCGCCGGTTCGCCGGTCACATCGATTTCCCGGTACGCCGGGCATCTGGATCTGTTCACCGTCGGCACCGACAACCGGGTCTGGTCCTGCTGGTGGGATGCGGCGTCCGGCTGGTCGTCGTGGTTCCGCATCGGCGACCTGGTCTGCCGGCCCGGCTCGACGGTCAACGTGGTGTCCCGGTACGACGACCACCTGGACCTGTTCACCACGGACGCCCGCGGGCGGACCATGGCGACCTGGTGGAACGTCCGCACCGGCTGGGCCAACTGGTTCCACGTCTCCGGCGGCGTCGCCGCGAACGGGGCGACCGTGACGGCGATCGCCCGGTACCGCTCGCACCTGGACCTCTTCACCGTCGGCACCGACAACCGGGTCTGGTCCTGCTGGTGGGACGAACGCTCCGGCTGGTCGCCCTGGTTCGCGATCGGCCGCCGGACCACCTGCCGCCCCGACTCGACCGTAACGGTGGTGGCCCGCCACCCCGACCAGCTCGACCTCTTCACCACCGCCGCCGACGGCCGGATCATCTCCACCTGGTGGAACCTGCGCGGCGGCTGGGCGGACTGGTTCCAGGTTTCCGGCGGCGTCGCCTCGGCGGGTTCCCCGGTGACGGCGATCGCCCGCTTCTCCAACCACCTGGACCTGTTCACCATCGGCACCGACAACCGCATCTACAGCACCTGGTGGCACGACACCACCGGCTGGGCCGGCTGGTTCAACGTCTCCGGCGGCGTCGGCAAGCCCGGCGGCCAGGTCGCGGCCATCCAGCGGTACGCCGATCACATCGACCTCTTCACGGTCGGCTCCGACAGCCTCGTCTACAGCACCTGGTGGGACTCCTCCAGCGGTTGGGCCGGCTGGTTCCCACTCTCGATCACCTGACCCACGTGTCGGGCTGCGTCCCGCCCGGCAAGGCCGAGTCGACGCATGGCTCGGCCTTGCCGGTGGCGCCGCACAGCGTGGCGTCCCTGGAAGTGACTCTCAAAGAGTCTGGAACATCATGCGTGTGGTCGGCACACCATCAATGCTGTAGCCAACTCCATGACAGATGGTCCCCCGCCGCGCTATGGGCGGGGATCATCCAACTGCGGTGCGGGCGCGGGCCCGGGCGATGATCCTTGCGAGTTGTGGATCATCGCCTCCCAGCTCGAGGAGGGGACGCACCCGCACCCGCCGGCCGCTGTGTGACATTCGCAGGCCGACGGGGAGCACCGGTAACAGCCGGAAACGGATCTCTCCACTCGGCGTGCCCCAGCGCAGCTCGCCGGGGCGCCGGGGGTCGATGTCGTGGTTGCTGAAGTCGTGCCACCGCTCGGACCAGCGCAGCCAGTTCGGTGCCGCCAGAACCCACTCCGCGAGTCGGTCCAGGTCCGCCTCGGCAACAGCCAGCTCGAGACAGCGCGGCCGGACCGGAACCCCCTGCAGCGCCGCCGCCAACTGACCGTCAAGCAGATACGGCAGCCCTTTCCCGGTCATCTACGGCGCGCTCCATCGCACCGTCCAGGTCGGCGTCGATGGGCTCGGTCTCCAACCGCAACTGGCACCCGATCGCCTCGAAGAGCCGCTCCACCACCGCACAGGTGGCGGCCGTGCCGCCGGACTCGAATCGCGACACCGCCTGCTGTGCGACACCTGCCCGCTGCGCGACCGCCGCCTGGCTCAGGCTGAGCCGCTGCCGTTCCAGCCGCAGCAGCAACCCGAGCCGTCTGGCGAGCTTTCCCCCATCCACCCCACCGATGCTCGACCTGTCCGCCGCCCCTCACCACCCCCAGCCTCACCCTGTGGAAAACCCTGTGGACAGCAATGTGGAGAACACGGACCGAGGATGCCGCCACATCAGCGGTGTAGTGGAACCTACGCCGATGATGTGCCGAACTTTCCGCACATGGCTTCCAGCGAGACGACACACCGAAGAAGCCGGCGCAGGCAGTGCTCAGACCGGCAGCTTCGGGCCACCCTTGAGCAGCGGGGCGAGCAGGTCGCCGTACGTGTCGACGCGCTCCAGGACCTCGGCGGGGCTGAACCGGCGCACGGAGCCCGAGGCGAAATCGGTGACCTCGTCCCAGGTCAGCGGGGTGGAGACCGATGGCAGCGCCTGGGCCCGCAGCGAGTAGGGCGCGACCGTGGTCTTGGCGGCGTTGTTCTGGCTCCAGTCGATGAAGACCTTGCCGGGGCGCAGCTTCTTGGCCATCTTCGACACGATCGTCTTCGGCGACTCCCGCTCCAGCTCGGCGGCGATCCGGTGAGCGTAGTCGCTGACCACGTCGGCGGACTGCTTTCCGGCGATCGGGCAGCACAACTGCATGCCCTTCTTGCCGGAGGTCTTCGGGAAGCTGTCGAGTCCGTCGGCGGCGAGCCGGTCGCGCATCAGCAGCGCCACCTGCGCGCACTGCGGCAGCGCCGCCGGGGCGCCCGGGTCCAGGTCGACCACCATCAGGTCCGGCTCCGCGCCGACGCGCCACTGCGGGGTGTGCAGCTCCAGCGCCGCCAGGTTCGCCAGCCAGACCAGTGTCGGCAGGTCGTCGGCGACCACATAATCCACGGTTTCCCGGGCCTTGGACGAGCCCGGCGCGGGGAGAGTTTCCACGCGTACCCAGTCGGGGGTCGCGGCGGGGGCGTTCTTCTCGAAGAACGACTTGTCGTCGACGCCGTTGGGGAAGCGGATCCGGGTCAGGGCGCGGTCGCGCAGGTGCGGCAGGAGCACCGGGGCGATCCGGGTGTAGTAGTCGATCACCTCGCCCTTGGTGAAGCCCGCCTCCGGGAAGAGCACCTTGTCCAGGTTGGAGAGGTCCAGCGAACGCCCCTGCACCTCGACGCGGATCTTCTCAGCCGGCATCGGAGACCTCCTCCGGTGGTTTGTCGGGGCGCAACCGCAACAGCCGGGGAAAACGCAGCCGCCCGTCCGGGGTGCGCTGGCTGTACTTCACCTCCACCACCACCTGCGGCCTTACCCAGATCGCCCCGCGCGCATCCTCCCGGGGCAGACCTTCGGCGAACGGTGACTCCGGCGTCCGACGCGGCTCCAGCTCGGCCAGGAGCTGCCGCTCGATCGCCGCGCCGATGCCCCCGCCGACGCGACCCCGGAAAATCAACCCCCGGGGCCCCGGTACGCCCACCAGCAGCCCGCCGATGCGACGCGCGCCCGGACGCCAGCCGCCCACCACGAAGTCCCCGGTGACCTCCAGCTTGACCTTCACCCAGTCCGGCGAACGCACCCCCGGCCGGTAAAGCGACTCCCACCGCTTGGCGACGACCCCCTCCAGGCCGTTCTCCCCCGCCGCCTCGTAGGTGGCGACTCCGTCGGCGAAGACCGGCGGCACCGCCCACCGCGCGCCGCCGAGCCCCAGCGCTTCGAGCGCCTCCCGCCGCGACCGGTACGGCCGTCCGGTCAGGTCGGCGCCGTCGAGCCGCATCACGTCGAAAATCATGTACGTCACCGGCACCGACGCCGCGAGTTGCGCGGCGCGGTGGGGGTTGCGCACGTGCATCCGCTCGGCCAACGCGGTGAACGACGGCTGCCCGCTCTCCCCGAGCCGCACCACCTCACCGTCGAGCAGCGCGTCACCGACCTGCTGCGCCAGCGGCGCCAATTCCGGGTAGGCGACCGTTATCTCCGTGCCGGAACGGGCGTAAAGACGCTGCCGTCCGCCGCGGATATCGGCGAGCGCGCGAATACCGTCCCACTTGAATTCGTACGCCCACTGGGGCCCCTCCGGCAGTCCGGCGGCCACGGCGAGCATCGGCCGAAGCGGCGTGCCGGACATTGCTCGACTATAGATCGACGCCGAACACCTCGCGTCGGCTTCGATGGGATGACATCCTGTTCAGAGCCGGTGGAGGGAGCGGGGGAAATGCGCACGATCTGGAAGGGTGCCGTGTCGTTCGGCCTCGTTTCCATTGGCGTGAAGCTCTACTCCGCCACGGAAGAGAAAGACATTCGCTTTCACCAGGTGCACCGGGACGACGGCGGCCGGATCCGCTACAAGCGCACCTGTCAGATCTGCGGCGAAGAAGTCAGCTACGACGACATCGCCAAGGGCTACGACATCGGCGGCGGCGAAATGGTGATCCTCACCGACGAGGACTTCGCCGACCTGCCGCTGACCACCTCGCACGCCATCGACGTGCTCGAGTTCGTCCCCGCCGAGCAGGTCGACCCGATCCTCTACAACAAGGCCTACTACCTCGAGCCCGAGGGGACCGCCACCAAGCCGTACGTCCTGCTGCGTGACGCCCTCAACGACTCGGAGCGGGTGGCGATCGTCAAGGTGGCGCTGCGCCAGCGCGAACAGCTCGCCACCCTGCGGGTCCGCGAAGGCGTCCTGGTGCTCAACACCATGCTCTGGCCCGACGAGATCCGCCAGCCCGACTTCGGCTTCCTCGACGAGGACATCTCGGTACGCGCACCGGAGCTGGCGATGGCGAGCTCGCTGATCGACTCGATGACCGGGCAGTTCGAGCCGGACGCCTACACCGACGACTACCGGGCCGCGCTGCAGGAGGTCATCGACGCCAAGGTCGAGGGGCGGGAGATCGTCGCACCGGAGGAGGCCGAGGAGGCTCCGGCCGCGGCGGTGGACCTGATGGCCGCGCTGCGCGCCTCGGTCGACCGGGCCCGCACCGCCCGCGGCGAGACCGCCGCCGGCGGGGGTGGCCGCTCAGGCGGTGGCGGCGGAGAGGGTCGCGTCGGCGGAGGCGGGGAGCCGACCCCGATCTCGTCGGCGAGATCGGCCAAGGCAGCGAAGGCGGCGAAAGCCCCGGCCAAGAAAGCCACCAAAGCCGCTGAGAAGGACACGAAGACGGCAGCCAAGAAGGCCGGCGAGCCCGCGGCGAAGAAGAGCGGCAAGGCCGCGGCGAAGAAGGCGGCCGGCCCGGGAAGCACGAAGAGCGACACCACCGCCAAGCCCGCCCCGAAGAAACCCGCCGCAAAGAAGCCGGCAGCGAAGAAGACCACTCGCAAATCGGCCTGAGCGGCCTGGAATCCGGCCCGCCGATGCTCCAAGCTTGCTCTCAGCGGGCGCATAGTCGGCCGACGTAATCTCTGCCGAGGTCCCCCCGAGGGCCGGCTGCCCGCCGGCCGATACTTCACAGGAGTCGACGACAGTGAGCGAGCAGGTGCGGAACCGGTCGCCGAAGCAGCGGCCGATGACCAAGATCGAGAAGCGGGCCGCCGCGAAGGCCGCCAAGCGCCAGGCGTGGCTCGCCGCCCAGAAGAAGCACCGCCAGCAGCGGGTCGCCGCGCTCACGAGCGGGGCGGTCGTCCTCGTACTGCTCGTTGCCGCTGCGGTGCTGCTCTGGAACACCTCCGGCGGCGAGGACGAGAGCCCCGCTGCGGACGCACCGGCGAGCGCGCAGTCCTGGGTGCCGCTGCCGGAAGGCGCCGATCCGGCGCTGGCCGTGCGTCCGGCGCCGACCGGGGGCGAGGGCAAGCTCGACGACCTGAAGGTGACCACCTTGATCACCGGCACCGGCGCCGAGGTCGCCGCCGGCGACCACATCGTCGTCAACTACGTCGGCGTCACCTACGCCGGTGGCGAGGAGTTCGACGCCTCCTGGAACGGTTCGGAGCCCTTCGACTTCACCGTGGGCGCCGGTCAGGTCATCGAGGGCTGGGACAAGGGCCTGGTCGGGGCCACCGTCGGCAGCCGGGTGCAGCTCGACATCCCCTACGCAATGGCGTACGAGAGCAGCGGCGGCGGTATCCCCGGCGACCTGCGCTTCGTGGTGGACGTGCTCGACGCCCAGCCGGCGAGCTGAACAGGGCAGACGGGTTACCCGAAACCTGGCATCACCGGTAGGGTGATCACCCGGTGACGGTCCGCAGCGGGCGTACGTCGCCCGCTGCCGGACCGGGTTGGCCCCCGAGCTCTGGATGGTGCGCGTGAACGACGACTCCGGCCGTATCGCCCGCCTGATGTGGGCGCACTTCGAGCCCATCCACGCGGTCTGCTACTTCCACCCCCGCGCCCTGGACTCCTTCCGGGCGGCAGGGCTGCGCGGCTACTGGCGGGGCTACTTCGCGAGCCGGGCAGCGCCACTGGGCGCGGTCGACGCCGCCCCGGTGATCGCCGCCTTCTTCGGTTTCGCCCCGCAGATGGTGACCCGGGCGCTGCCGCACGTCTGGGAGATGGCGACCCCGCAGGAGGTGCTGCGGGCCCGGCTCATCGGCGCCGTGCAGGCGCTGGCCGAGCTGACGTACGACCAGCCCCAGGACCGGATCGCCGAGGCGGCCGACGTGCTGGAGGCAGCGGTGGACCGGTTGGAGCTGGCCGGGCGGGTGCTCGGGTCGGCGAACGCCGCACTGCCGCGCAACGAGTCACCGCTGGCCCGGCTCTGGCAGGCCGCCACCACCCTGCGCGAACAGCGCGGCGACGGACACGTGGCGGCACTGGTCGCCGCCGGGGTCCACCCGGTGGAGGTGCTCGCCTGGCGGGCCGCCCTCGACCAGCGCCGCGAATTCCTCCAGCCCGCACGCGGCTGGACCGACGAGGAGTGGGCGGCCGGCCGGGAACGGGCCATCGCGCGCGGCTGGCTCACCGCCGACGGGACCCCCACCGACCGCGGCCGCGCCGAGTTCCAGGCGATCGAGGACGCCACCGACCGGGCCGCCGCACACCCGTGGCGGGGGCTCGACGCCGCCGACGTGGAGCGGATCGACGAGCTGCTGGACCCGATCGGCCGCGCCGCGCGTACTGTCCTGCCGACCGAGTTCCCGCTGGTGCTCCCCGACCTGCCGCAGCAGCGACTCGCCACCGGCCCGGCCGCCTGACGGGAAGCTCCCCGCGCCCGACCCGGGAATCTCCGCGTCCGTGCGCGATGATCCGGCAAGCTGTGGGGGAAGGCTCGACAGCGCCGACGGCGAGGAGACGCAGATGAGGGCGATCGTCTACGAGCGCAGCGGGGACGCCTCCGTGCTGCGCCTGGTGGAGCGTCCGGTTCCCGAGGCCGGCCCCGGTGAGGTGCTGGTGCGCCTGGCGGTCTCCGGTGTCAACCCGTCCGACTGGAAGGCCCGGCAGAGCTGGCCGCTGCCGGCCGGCTGGCAGACCCCGGGGCAGGACGGCGCCGGGGTGATCGAGGCGGTCGGCGCCGGGGTCGACCAGGCGCTGGTCGGCGAACCGGTCTGGCTCTGGGACGCCGCCTGGCAGCGTCCCTGGGGTACCGCCGCGGAGTACACGGTCGTGCCGGTGCGCCAGGCCGTACGGCTCGGCTCCGCACCGTTCGAGCTGGGGGCGAGCCTGGGCATCCCGTTCCTGACCGCGCACCGCTGCCTCACCGTCGGCGAGACCATGCCGGATCAGCTGCGTCCGGGGGCGCTGGCCGGCCGCACGGTGCTGGTGCATGGCGGGGCGGGCGCGGTCGGCAACGCGGCGATCCAGCTCGCGGCCTGGTCGGGCGCCCGGGTGATGGCGACGGTGAGCAGCCCGGAGAAGGCGCGGCTGGCGGCGGACGCCGGCGCCGGCATGGTGATCAACTACCGCGAGCAGGACGTGGCCGGCGAGGTCCGCAAGATCGCGCCGGACGGGGTGGACGTGATCGTGGAGGTGGCGGCGGCGCAGAACGCCGGGCTGGACGCGCAGCTGATCGGGCAGGACGGCACGGTCGCCGTCTACGCCGACACCGGCGGCGACGTGCTGACGGTGCCGATCCGGCCGATGATGGTGCGCAACGCCCGCTGGCAGTTCGTCTTCACGTACAACACGCCGGGCCTGGCGAAGGCGCGGGCGATCGACGACGTCGGCGCGGCCGCGGCGCAGGGCGGGCTGCGGGTCGGTCCGGAGGCGGGTCTGCCGCTGCACCGCTACCCGCTGGAGCGGGCCGCCGAGGCGCAGCAGGCGGTGCAGGACGGCGTCACCGGCAAGGTCCTGATCACCACCAGCGACAGCTGACAGCCGTGGGGCCGCGCCCGGCGGCCCCGGCTGGACCGGCGGCCCCGGCTGACGGTCGCGGTCAGGTCAGCTGCTCGGCGCGCAGGTCGCCCTCGGCGTAGCGCTGACGGACGACCTTCTTGTCGAACTTGCCGACGCTGGTCTTCGGCACCGCCTCGATGAACGCCCAGCGCTCCGGCAGCTGCCAGCGCGCCAGCGTCCCGGCGAGGAACTCGTGCAGCTGCGCCGGGGTGGCGCTCGCCCCCTCCTGGAGGACCACCGTCGCCAGCGGGCGCTCACCCCAGCGTTCGTCGGGCACCCCGACCACGCAGGCCTCCAGCACCGCCGGGTGGGCCATCAGCGCGTTCTCCAGCTCCACCGAGGAGATCCACTCCCCGCCGGACTTGATGACGTCCTTGGCCCGGTCGGTGAGGGTGATGAAGCCGTCGGCGGAGAGGGCGCCGACGTCGCCGGTGCGTAGCCAGCCGTCGCGGAACTTCTCCTCCCCGGGCGTCTCCTCGCCGAGGTAGCGCCCGGTGACCCACGGCCCGCGGACCTCCAGCTCCCCCACGGAGGCGCCGTCGGCGGGGAGCACCTCGCCGCTCGCGCCGACGATGCGGGCCGCCACCCCGGCCGGCACCCGCCCTTGCGTGTAGCGGTAGCGCCACTCCTGCTCGCCGTCGACGCCGGCCGGTGGCCGGGCGACCGAACCCAGCGGCGAGGTCTCCGTCATCCCCCAGGCGTGGATGACGCGGATGTCGTGCCGCTCCAGGAAGGCGTGCATCAGCGCCGGCGGGCAGGCCGAGCCGCCGACGATCACCTCCCGCAGCGAGGAGGTGTCCGTGGGATGGGCGTCCAGGTAGGTGAGCAGGTCCGTCCAGATCGTCGGCACCGCCCCGGCGATCGTCGCCCGCTCGCCCGCGATCATCGCGGCCAGCGGCTCGGCCTGCAGGAACCGGTCCGGCATGATCAGCGAGGAGCCGGCCATGAACGACGCGTACGGCAGCCCCCAGGACATGGCGTGGAACATCGGCACCACCGCGAGCGTCCGATCGGTGGCGCCGAGCCCGAAGCCCTCCGGCATGCAGACCTGCAGCGCGTGCAGCCAGAGCGAACGGTGCGAGTAGGCCACGCCCTTCGGGTTGCCGGTCGTTCCCGAGGTGTAGCAGAGGGCTGCGGCGTCGCGCTCGTCGAGTTCCGGCCAGTCGTACGTCTCGGGCCGGCCGGCGAGCAGTTCGTCCCAGGCGTGCACGGTGACCCGGTCACCGGCGGAGTGCCGCAGCGCGGCCAGGTCGGCGGGGCCGTTGACCACGACGTGCCGCACGGTCGTCAGCTGCGGCAGCACCTTCGCCAGCAGCGGCAGCAGGGTGTGGTCGACCAGCACCACGTGGTCCTCGGCGTGGTTGGCGATGTAGGTGAGCTGGTCGGGGAAGAGCCGGATGTTCAGGGTGTGCAGCACCGCGCCCATGCCGGGCACCGCGAAGTAGGCGACGAGGTGCTCGGCGTTGTTCCACATGAAGGTCGCCACCCGCTGGTCGCCGGTGACCCCGAGGTCGCGCAGGGCGTGCGCCAGCCGGGCGGCATCCCGCCCCACCTGCGCGTACGTCGTGCGGCGGGGCTCGGCGCCGCCGGCGGTGACGACCTCGGCGCTGCCGTGCACGGTGGCCCCGTGCTCCAGCAGGCGGGAGATCAGCAGCGGAGTGTCCATCATCGTGCTGCGCATGTCGCCAACCTAGTGGCCCAGGTCACACCAGGGGAACCCCCGGCGCGACGAGCGTCGATGCCGAAGGATGTCGGGCAACCCCCTACGCAGCGGCGGGACTCTTTCGCCGGGCAACCTGGGTCAGCGCGCGTACGACGTCGGCGGGCCGTACGGTGATCGGCTCGTCGCCGGCGGCGTCGAGCGCGGCGTAGTGGGCCTCCACGATCTCCCGCAGGATCGCGCCCGGCTTGAGACCGCGCGCCTGCGCGTCCTCCAGCACCCGCTGGGCGATGTCGCTCGAATACCGGGCGGACATCGTCACCTTCGTCGCCGGCGGGGTGTTGTCGACCACCGCGCCGGACCAGTCCTGGCTGTTGAGCGACTCCTGGGCCGCCTTGATGTCATCTGCTCGACTCATCGTCCGTCCCTCTCCATCAGCTTGTGCAGTGGCTGCGCCTCGTCCTCGTCGAGCCACCGCGCCCCGGCCACGACGTACTCGTCGTCGGCCTCCTCGATGAGCGCCACCGCCAGCAGCCGCCCGTCCGGCACCGCGCCGACGATGTGCAGCACCGCACCGACGTGGCGGACGATCCGCGGCCGGGCCGCGGTGAGCACGTGCAGGGCGGCCTGCCAGCCCACACCGGCCCGATCGAGCGCCTCGTAGCTGGCGCAGGAGAACCGGTACGGGTCGACCATCATGGGCAAAGTATACAAACGCATACACCTGATGCGGCGGCTTGCGGAGAGGATTTCTGCGCCGCCCCGGTCAGCAGAGCCCACCCGCCGGCGCCCCGGCACTCCTAAGGTGGTGCGGTGAGCATTTCCTGGGAAGAGTCCTACGTCGGTCAACTGCGGGCACTCGCCGGGGACCGCGTACTGCTCTTCGTCGGCGCACGGGGCGTGGTCCGCGACGAGGCGGGCCGGTTGCTGCTGATCCAGCGCTCCGACAACGGGCACTGGGCGCTGCCGGCGGGCGCGATGGAGCTGGGCGAGTCGATCTCCGACTGCGTGATCCGGGAGGTACGGGAGGAGACCGGCCTGCACGCCGAGGCGGTCACCCCCGTGGCCATGTACACCGGCCCGGAACGTACCCACACCAACATGTACGGCCACACGTACCAGCTCTTCAGCGTCGCGTTCCGGGTCGACCGCTGGTCGGGGACGCTGGCGACCGTCACCGACGAGACCACCGACGCCCGCTTCTGCGCCCCGGACGAGTTCCCGGCCCCGCTCTCCCCCTCGGTGATCGAAACCCTGGCCGACCTGGCCGCCTTCGAGAAGTCCGGCAACGTCGTCCTGAAGTGAGCCCGCGCCGCCCGCTCATCGGGCGGCGGGCAGGCATCAGGCGCTCCCCTCGGTACGGGCCTGGAGGGCGGCGGCCTCCGCGTCGTCGGCGGGCAGCTGCGGGCCCGGGCCGCGCAGCCTGCGGTCGGGCAGGGCGAGGGTGACCAGGACGGCGACCACGGCGACCGCGGCGGTGGCGAGGAAGACGTTGTGCAGGGCGTCGACGAAGGCACCCCGGATGGCGTCGCGCAGCGGCGCGGGGAGTCCGACGATCACCGCAGGTTCGTTGACCGAGATCCCGGCTCCGCCGCTGGCGGCGACCGCCGCCGCCTGCTCCGGCGGCAGCTGGGCGATGACCGCGGGCAGCCGCGCGGCGAGTCCGTCGGTGAGCCGGGCCGTGAGCACCGCGCCGAGAATCGCCACCCCGAACGCCCCGCCGAGGGACCGGAAGAAGGTGGCCGCGGCGGTGCCGGCGCCCATGTTCCGGGCGGTGATGGCGTTCTGCACGGCGAGCACCAGCGACTGCATGCAGAGCCCCAGCCCGATGCCGAGCACCGTCAGATAGCCGAAGGCCAGCCAGAGCGAGGTCTGGACCTGCAGCCGGGTCAGCAGCAGCAACCCGACGGTGAGGATCGCCGTGCCCGCCACCGGAAACCACTTGTACCGGCCGATCCGGCTCATCGCCCGGCCGGTGAGCACCGAGGTGACGATCACCCCGAACATCATCGGCAGCAGCAGGAAGCCGCTGCGGGTCGGCGAGGCCCCCTTGACGATCTGCAGGTAGAGCGGGATGTAGATGATCGACCCGAACATCACCAGGCCGAGGACGAAGCCGGCGATGTTGGCCAGGGCGAAAGTGCGCCCACGGAAGAGCCGCAGCGGCAGGATCGGTTCACCCGTACGCGACTCCTGGAGCAGGAAGAGCGCGCCGAGCAGCACGCCGGCGGCGAAGAGCCCGACGATCACCGGTGAGCCCCAGGCGTACTCGGATCCGCCCCAGCTCAGCGCGAGCAGCAGCGTGCTGACCCCGGCCACCAGCAGCAACGCCCCGAGCCAGTCGAGCTGGTGCGGGCGGCGCTGGAACGGCACGAGCCGCAGCACGTGGTAGCAGACCACGATCGCGGCGATGCCCAGCGGCACGTTCACATAGAAGATCCAGCGCCAGTTGGTCTCGGCGAAGTAGCCGCCGACCAGTGGCCCGGCGACCGCGGAGACACCGAAGACCGCGCCGAATACCCCCTGGTAGCGGCCGCGTTCCCGGGGGGAGACCACATCGGAGATGATCGTGAAGGCGAGGGTCATCAGCCCGCCCGCGCCGAGCCCCTGCAGGCCGCGGGTGGCGATGAGCTGGGTCATGTCCTGCGCCATTCCGGCCAGCAGCGAGCCGGCGAGGAAGACCCCGATCGAGAAGAGGAAGACCGGCCGCCGCCCGACCAGGTCGGCCATCTTGCCGTAGAGCGGCGTCGAGGCGGTCGAGGCGAGCAGGTACGCCGTGACCACCCACGAGTAGTGGTTGATGCCGCCGAGCTCACCGACGATGGTGGGCAGCGCGGTGCCGACGATGGTCTGGTCGAGCGCGGCGAGCAGCATGCCGGTGATGAGACCGGCCATCAGCAGCCAGAGTTGACGCCGGCTCAGTGCGGGAAAGGTTGCCTCCACCCCGCCATGCTCGGCCTGGGCCGCCGCCCGCCGCTGAGCTTTGGCGGTATTGGCCGCAACCGCCGACGCCGCCGGGCACCAGTCCCGGCGGCGTCGAGTTGACGGCGACGGCCCGGCCTTTCGACGCGGGCCGGTTGCTGCCTACTGCTGGGCGCTGACCGGCGTGCGCTGCTGCTCGCGCTGCCCGCGGTGCACGCCCTCGGCGAACTCCTCCACGATCTTGGCGTTGAAGGCCGGGATGTCGTCCGGCTTGCGGCTGCTGACCAGCCCGTTGTCGACGTGCACCTCGGCGTCGATCCAGTTCGCCCCAGCGTTGGTCAGGTCGGTGCGCAGGCTCGGCCAGGAGGTGATGGTCCGTCCCTGCACCACCCCGGCCTCGATCAGCGTCCAGGGGCCGTGGCAGATCACGCCGACCGGCTTGCCCGCGTCGAAGAACGAGCGCACGAACCGGACCGCGGCCGGATCACCGCGCAGCTCGTCGGGGTTGGCGACGCCACCGGGGAGCACCAGCCCGTCGTAGCGCTGCGGGTCGGCGTCGCCGACGGTGACGTCCACGTCGTACGTGCTGCTCTTGTCGAGGTGGTTGAAGGCCTGGATGCTGCCCGGCCGCAACGCCACCAGGTCCACCTCACCGCCGGCTGCGCGGACGGCCTTGGCGGGTTCGGTGAGCTCCACCTCCTCGACCCCGTCGGTGGCGAGGAACGCGATCCGCTTGCCTTGCAGACTCTTCGTCATGGTCATCGTTTCCTTTCCTGTGGGGGTGGTTGCCCCGGTTCTCCCGGGAAAGCTCCTCTTCCTGCTTCCCGCAGCCGGCCCCACCAAACGCCGCGCGGAGCCGTACGCGGCAGGTTTGAGCAGGACCGACAGGGGGATCCGCGCCGCATGACGGCAGCGGGAGCGGATCGACGGCGGCTCGCGTCGGTGGTCCACAGCTGGGCCGGACGTCCGGTGCTGGTGCTCGGGGACGCGATGCTCGACGAGTGGCGTTTCGCCGACCCGGACCGGCTCTGCCGGGAGGCGCCCGCGCCGGTGCTGACCCTGCGGCGGCGCAGCTGCGCGGCCGGCGGCGCGGCGAACACGGCGGTGAACCTGGCCGCCCTCGGCGGTGCGGCGACCCTGGTCTCCCCGGTCGGCGCGGACGCCCCCGCCGACGAACTGCACGACTGTCTGGGACGCGCCGGCGTGCAGGACCGGACGGTGAGCCTGCCGGGCCGGCACACGGCGGTGAAGCGGCGGATCCTCGCCGCCGGGCAGATTCTGCTCCGCGAGGACTCCGGCGGCGCCGACGATCCGCTCACCGGCGAGGCCGTCGAGGAACTGCTCGGCACCCTCGCCGAGACGACCGAGGAGCTGCGCCGGGCCGGTGACGGCACGCCACCGCCCCTGGTCGTCTGCGACTACGGCCTGGGCGCGCTCCCCGGTCCCGTACGGGACTGGCTGGTGCGCCACCGCGACCGGTTCGGCGTCGTGGCGCTGGACGCCCACGACCTGGCGCTCTGGCGGGGACTGGCGCCGACGGTGGTGACACCGAGCTTCGCCGAGGCGACCCGGCTGCTCTCCACCGCGGCCGACCCGACCGGTGTCGCGACGCCGGCCGACGATCCGGGCGCGGCGCCCACCGGTGGTGAGCCGGCGGCCGGCGCGGACCGGGTGGAGCTGACCAGCGACGGGCGCAGCGTCACCGGGGCCGGGCTGACCGTCAGCACCGCCCCCGGCGCCGGCACGGACCGCGCGGTGCTGGCCGGCGCCCGCCTCGCGGAGCTGCGGGAACGCACCGGCGCCGCGGTCGTGGCGATCACCCTGGACACCGACGGCGCGATCGTCGGCGGTGCCGACGGGGCGCAGCGGCGCAGCCACAGCACGCCGGTGCCGGCCAGCCACGCCGTCGGCGCCGGTGACGCCTACCTGGCGGCGATGACGCTGGCGCTGACCGCGCAGGCGCCGCTGCCGACGGCCGCGCAGCTCGCCCAGCTCGCCGCCACCAGCACCGTCACCGCCACCGGCACCTGCGTCTGCCACCGCGACGACCTGCTGGCGGCCCTGGGCGGCGAGGAGCCGGCCACACGCGGCGACATCGTCGCCGAGGCCGCGGAGCTGCTCGACCTGATCGGACGGCACCGGGACGCGGGCCGCTCGGTGGTCTTCACCAACGGCTGCTTCGACGTGCTGCACCCGGGGCACGTGCGCTACCTGGAGCAGGCCGCACACCTCGGCGACGTGCTGGTGGTGGCGGTCAACGCCGACGACAGCGTACGGCGGCTCAAGGGCCCGGACCGGCCGGTCAACCCGGTGCAGGACCGGGTGGCGGTCCTCGCCGCGCTCTCCTGTGTGGACCATGTGGTGGTCTTCGAGGAGGACTCGCCGTCGGCGCTGATCGAGGCGGTCCGGCCCGACGTCTACGTCAAGGGCGGCGACTACCCGCCGGAGATGGTGCCGGAGGCGCCGCTGGTGCGCCGCCTCGGCGGCGAGGTCCACACCCTCGGGTACGTCCCGGACCGCTCCACCTCGGCGATCATCGACCGGATCCGCGCCCACGACCGCGGCCCGGCCCCCGACCGCGGCCCGGCCCCGGACCGTGCGTCCGCCACGGCCGATCCCGCCACGGCCGATCCTGTTGCGGCCGATCCCGTCGCCGGCACCGCACCCGCGGACGCGGCCGGGCGTGACCACCGAGTCCGGGAACCGTGAACCGGCCGCTGGATCCGGGCGAGGCCGGGCAGTTCCGCACCGGCCGTGAGCTCGACGTGCTCATCCCGACCCGCAACCGTCCCACCGAACTTGCCGTGACCCTTTCCGGGCTGGCCGCGCAGGAGGCCGCTGGTGACTTCGGGGTGGTGGTCAGCGACCAGTCCGACGCCGCCGCGTCCTGGGCCCACCCGGTGGCCGCCACGATGGTCCGCGCGCTGCGCCACCGCGGGCATCCAGTCCTGCTCACCCGGCACCTGCCGCGCCGTGGGCTCGCCGAGCACCGGGCCTGGCTGCTGGACCACTCCGCGGCCCGCCGGGTGCTCTGCCTCGACGACGACGTCTGGCTGGAGCCGGGCACACTGCGCCGGCTGCTGACCGCCCTGGACTCACTCGACTGCGGCTTCGTCGGCAACGCCGTGCACGGCCTCTCCTACGTCGACGACGTACGCCCGCAGACCCACCGCCACTACGAGCCGTGGGACGGGCCGCCGACGCCGGAACGGGTCCGCCCCGGCACGCCGCAGTGGGACCGTTCGCTGATCCATCCGGCCGCGAACCTGCTGCACATCACCGCCGGCCTGGGACTGCCGGCGGAGGCGTGGCAGGCGTACAAGGTCGCCTGGGTCGGGGGGTGTGTCCTCTACGACCGGCAGCGGCTGCTCGACTGCGGCGGCTTCGACTTCTGGCGGCGGGTGCAGCCCCGGCACCAGGGCGAGGACGTCGCCGCCCAGCTCGCCGTGCTGGAGCGCTACGGCGGTGCCGGGGTGCTGCCCAGCGGCGCGTACCACCTGGAGTCGCCGACGACGGTCACCGAGCGGGAAGTGGAGGTGTACGAGGTGCTGCTCACCGCTCAGGACGGCGGCCGCAGCAGCTCCCGCGCCGCCTCCAGCACCTCCGCCACCGGTACGTCGCCGACGAACGAGTCCCGGTGGGAGCACTCGCCGTCGCCGGGGCGCGCCGGGTAGATGCCGCGGGTGCAGTCGATGCCGCAGACCGGGCAGTGCACCGTCCAGGAGGCGATCGGGCGGTGTGCGCCGCGCAACGGCGTCGCCCCGTTGAGCAGGTTGCCGATCCAGTAGACGCCGACCGTGGGGGTGCCGACCGCGGCTGCCACGTGCAGCGGCCCGGTGTCGTTGGAGATCACCAGCTCGCACTGGTCGTACGCGCCGATCAGCCCGCCCAGGTCGAGCGTGCCGACGACCGGCCGGGCCGCGCCGGCGGCGGCGTCGATCACCCGGTCGACGGTCTCGGCTTCGGCGGGGGTGCCGGTGACCAGCACCTCGAAGCCGTCGGCGGCGAGCGCCCGGGCGACGGCGGCGAAGTTCCCGGCCGGCCAGCGCCGCCGGGTGTCCGTCGCCCCCGGGTGCAGCGCCACCCGGGGCCGGGTCGGCGCACCGAGCACCTCGGTCGCCTGTGCCCGGTCGGCGTCGGTGACCGTCAGCGACGGCAGGACGGTGGTGGGGGCGGCGCCGACGAGCCCGGCGACCTCCAGATAGCGGAATACCTCCGGCTGGTAGTAGACGTAACGCAGCCAGCGGTCCAGCGGCGGGGCGTCCTCGGCGCGCAGCCCGGCGGTCAGCCGCGCCCCGAGGGCGGTCACGATCGGGTTGGAGTTCTTCCCGCCGCCGTGCAACTGGATCGCCAGGTCGAAACCTTCGGCGCGGGTCTCCTCGACGAAGCGCCGCATCGCCTCGGGTGCGGGCTGCGGTTCGCCGGGGTCGGGGGCGCGGATGCCCTGCGCGGGCGGGATCACCAGCACCCGGTCCACCGGGGACGGCCGGCCGGCCAGTAGCTTCGCGTGCCAGGGGGCGGCGAGCAGCACCAGTTCGGCGTCCGGGTAGGCGGCGCGCAGGGCCGCCAGCGCGGGCAACGCGAAGACGAAGTCACCGAGGGCGTTGGCGCGCAGCACGGCGATCCGGCCGACCCCGGGCAGCCGTTCGCCGACAGCCCCGGCCACCCCCGGCTGCCGCTCGCCGGCCGTTCTGGTCTGCCGCTCGCCGGCCGTTCTGGTCGCCTCCGGCATGCGTGCGGTCCTCAGTCCCGGCGGGGGTTGCGGGTGCCGTCGCCGCCGCCGCGGCGGTGCCCGGCGATGCCGGTCGCGCCACGCCGTACCTCGTCTGCGCTGTCGGTGCGCCGGTCATCCCCGGCCGCACTGCGCTGCCCGTCGCCGGTCGGCTGGTGCCCGTCACCGCCGTCGGCGGCCGCCTCCCGGGCGCGGTCACGGCGCCGCGCCCAACCGTCGCCGGTGACGATGTCGGGGTGGGCTTCGCCGGCGCGGGGCCGGTCGTGTCCGTCGGGGGTGGCGACGTCGGGGCGGTGCATCTCCCGGTCGGCCGCCGGGTCACCGGAGACGGCGATGTTCCCCGCTGCCCCGCCGGTGCGCCGGCCGCGGTCGCGGTCCAGCGGCCGCCCTTCGCGTTCGGTGGCCGCCGGCACCGGCCCGCGCAGGGAACTCGGCGCGTCGACGTTGGCGTTGTTGTCCACGCCGACGCCGAGCCGGTCGACGAGTTCACCGCCGAGCCAGCCGCTGACCCCGAGGCCCGCGAGCGCCACCACCTCGATGGCGACGAGCGCCCCGCCCGCGCTGTAGCCATCCTCGGCGACGCGCAGCGCCCAGACCGCGGCGAAGAGCAGCAGCACCGCGACGTTGATCGAGGCGTGCAGCAGGCCGACCCGCTTGGCCCGGGTACGCCGCGGGATCGACGCGAGATCCAACGAGCCGACCGCGGCGGCGACCAGGCCGACGATGATGCCGATGGTGATGTTCCAGAAGGCGATCTCGCCGAAGACCGCCGAACCGCCGAAGGCGTCGACCAGGTCGAAGGCGGTGCCGGTGATGAGCAGCGCCACGGGGAACATCACCAGCATCGGATGCACGGGGTGGCCCAGCAGTTTGACTCGACTCTCCATCGCGATCTCCCATCGCCGGTTCTCGCCGCCTGACCTGCGGCGTCAGCGCGCCGGCCGGTTCAACTGGCAGCGCCGTACCCATTGCCCTGCCCGGCAAACACCGCAGCTGCCACCGAAGGGGCGTATTCCGCAAAAGTGCCGCCGGGGCGCCGGCCGCTCCGTGCCGCCGGGTGCCGGCCGCTCCCCGTGCCCGTCGGCGGCCGGCCGTGTTGTTGATCGCGTTCGCTACCGTCCTGCTGGACGGCCACCCCAGGCCGGCACCAGCAACGAAGACGGCGGCCCCACCGCCGCCGCACACCCCCAGGAGTACGACGTGTCGCAGCCGATTCCCGCGAACCAGAAGTCGACCGGCGTCGCCTACCTGCTCTGGCTCTTTCTCGGCGTCCTCGGTGTCCACCAGTTCTACCTGGGCAAGACCGGCCGCGGGCTGCTCTACCTCTTCACCTTCGGCGGCCTGCTGATCGGCGTGCTCATCGACCTGTTCACGCTGCCGGCGCAGGTGCGCCAGGTGAACACCGAACTGGCCGTCGGCACCCGCTGAACCCGGCGCGGCCTGCGGCGGGGCACCAGCCCTGCCGTAGGCTGACGGCGACATGCAGGGCACGGAAACCGGTGGGCAGCGCGATGGCCGAGGTCGGCTGATGGGGCACAGTGTGCTGGTCGTGCCGGTGCCCGCCCTCGACCCTTTCGTACGCGAGCGGACCGCCTTCTACGACGCGTCGTTCCTCTCGGCTGATCCGGCGTTCGTCAACTCCCACATCACCCTGCTCGGGCCGTGGCTGCCGGCGCCCACCGAGGCGGAACTGGAGCGGGTCGCGCAGGTCCTCGACGCGGTCCCGGCGTTCGACTTCACGCTCGCGGAGTTCGGCGAGTTCCCCGACGGGTTGATCTATCTGCGGCCGGAGCCGGTGGAGCCCTTCGCTCAGCTGACCGCACGGCTGGTGGCGGCCTTCCCGCAGTGCCCGCCCTACGGCGGCGCGTTCCCCCAGCCCGTCCCGCACCTCACCCTGGACCGCCGCTCGCCCACCGTCGACCCCGTGACCGTACGCGCGGCCGTCGGCGGTCTCGTCCCCGCGCGGTGCCGCGCCGAGCGGGTCGACCTGCAGTGGTGGGACAACGACGACTGCCACGTACGCCACAGCTGGAAGCTGAACTGATGGCCGCCGCGCTGCCCGCGATGTGCCGGCACACCGCTGCGCTGCCCACGACCCGCCGGCACACCGCCCGCGTGGGGAGGGTGTCGTGAGGGTGCTGGTCACCGGTGGGGTGCGGTCGGGCAAGTCCCGGCATGCCGAATCGCTGCTCGCCGGGCGGGAGCAGGTCACCTACGTCGCGGCCGGCCCGAGCGCCGCCGAGGATCCCGACCCGGACTGGGCGCTGCGGCTGGCCGCGCACCGCGACCGCCGCCCGGCGAGTTGGACGACTCTGGAGACCCGTGATCTGCCGGCCGTCTTCGCGGCGGCCGGCGGCCCGGTGCTGGTCGACTGTCTGGGGACCTGGCTGACCGGAGTGCTCGACGAGCGCGGCCTCTGGGAGCGTCCCGCCGACGAGGTCGGCGCCGTCGTCGACGACCTGCTGGACGCGGCGGTCACCGCCCTGGCGCAGGTGCCCGACGTTGTCCTGGTGACCAACGAGGTCGGGCTCGGGGTGGTCCCCGCGCACCGGTCGGGGCGGCTCTTCCGGGACCTGCTCGGCACTGTCAACCAGCGGCTGGCCGGCGCCTGCGACGAGGTGCACCTGGTTATCGCCGGCCGCGTCCTCGTGCTCTGACGCGCGCCGCGGCCGGTCAGACGAGCGCGATGAGGAGCGTGGCCAGCGCGATCTCCACCGCGGCGCCGAAGACGTCCCCGGTCACACCGCCGAAGCGACGATTGGTGCGGGCCAGCAGCGCAAGCAGCACCAGCACGGCGCAGCCCACGGCGAGCGCTCCCCGCCACCAGTCAAGCCCCGCCCACCAGCCGAGCGCCGCGAGCAGTACCGCGGCGGCCATCCAGAGCGCGGCGGCGGCGATGCGGGGCACTGTCTGCGCGTACGTCACACCCAGGCCGTCGGGACGGGCGGGGCGCAGGCCGCGGGCGCAGCAGAGCGCCAGCGCGCAGCGGGAGACGCAGACCGCCGCGGCGGCGAGGACGACGCCGCGTACCGAATCGAAGAGCGCGGTCAGGGCGGTTGCCTGGAGGCCGAGCACCACGATCAGCGCGACCACCCCGGCGGGGCCGGCGGTGCCGGTCTTCATCACCGCCAGCGAGCGTTCCCGGTCGTAGGAGGCGGTCAGCCCGTCGACGGTGTCGGAGAGGCCGTCGAGGTGGAAGGCCCGGCTGCCGGCCGCGAGCGCGCCGATCGCCAGCACCGCCACCACGGCCGGCGGCAGCGTCAGGTAATACCCGGCGATCCCGACGGCCGCGACGAGCGCCCCCAGCGGCAGCACCGCCAGCGGCGCGAGGAGCATCGCCCGGCGTGCGACCCTACGGTCGACGCGGCCCGGCGGGGGGACTGGGATCGCGGTGAGCGTGCCGGCCGCGAGCCGCCACGGGTCCGGCAGCACCGCCGTCAGGCGCCGAGGTCGGCGAGGAGAGCGACGTCGCGCAGGAGCGCCCCCGCGCTGCGCAGCACCGGCACGGCGGCGACCGCGCCGCTGCCCTCGCCGAGGCGCAGACCCAGGTCGAGCAGTGGTTCGAGGCCGAGCTTCGCCAGCGCCATCGACTGGGCGGGTTCGGTGGAGCGGTGCCCGGCGGCGTACCAGGCGGCGGCACCGGGGGCGATCCGGTCGGCGGTGAGCGCGCAGGCGACGCTCATCAGGCCGTCGAGCAGCACCGGCACGCCGGCCCGCGCCGCGGTGAGCAGGTAGCCGGTGGTGGCGGCCAGGTCGGCGCTGCCGAGTGCGGCGAGCGTCTGCACCGGGTCGTCGGTGCGGGCCCCGGCGCGGGAGAGCGCGGCGTCGATCACCGCCGTCTTGTGGGCCAGCCCGGCGTCGTCGACGCCGGTGCCCCGGCCGACGACCTCGGCGGCGGGCAGGCCGAGCCCGGCGGCGACCAGCGCGGCGGCCGGGGTGGTGTTGCCGATGCCCATGTCGCCGCTGATCAGCAGCTGCGCCCCGGCGGCGATCTCCTCGCGGGCGACGGTCTCGCCGACGGCGAGCGCCGCGGCGGTCTCCTCGGCGGTTAGCGCGTCGGTCAGGTGGATCGCGCCGCTGGAGCGCCGCACCTTGTGCGCGGTCAGGGCAGCGCGGACATCGGCGGGGAGGTCGGTGAAGTCCTCGTCGACGCCGAGGTCGAGGACCCGTACGGTGACGCCGTGCGTGGCGGCGAGCGCCGAGACCCCGGCCTTGCCGGCCAGGAAGGTCCGGACCATCGCGCCGGTGATGGCCGGCGGGAACGCCGAGACGCCGTGCGCGGCTACCCCGTGGTCCCCGGCGAAGATGACCAGCCGGATCCGCTCCACCGGCGCCGGCGGCACCTGCCCCTGGGTTGCGGCGAGCCAGACCCCGACCTCACCGAGGCGCCCCAGCGCACCGGGCGGGGTGGCGAGCGCCGCCAGCCGGGCGGCGGCCTGCGCGCGTACGTCCGGTGAGGGCGGGATGATCCGGGACTGGCTCATGCTGTTTTCCTCCGAGGTCCTGCGGCGCCCGTCAGCGTACCGTTCACCCTGCTCACGGGCGTCGGCCCTGGTCACGGCGGCCGGAGGCGGGACCGGCACCGCACGGGACACCGGGGCGGGACACCGGCCCGGGCGGGAGAGATGCGTCATTGTCGACGATGAGACGGCCGGATTGCTGCCTAGAATCGAGGCCGGCCAATCGAAGGGGACCGACCGTGACCGTGGTGGACGAGCCGACGACGATCACCTCCCACGACGAGTTGCGCGCGCTGCTCGGCCCGCCGACCCCACGGGTGGCGAACAAGGCCCGCCGTACGCTGCACGAGGTGGACCGGCAGTGGCTGGCCGCCTCGCCGTTCTGCCTGGTCGCCACCGCTGACGCCGACGGCAACTGCGACGTCTCCCCGAAGGGCGACCCGGCGGGTTTCACCGTGGTGCTCGACGAGCGCACCATCGCCATCCCGGAGCGCCCCGGCAACCGTCGCGCCGACGGATTCCACAACATCCTCGACAACCCGCACGTCGGGCTGATCTATCTGATTCCGGGGCGCACCGACACGCTGCGGATCAACGGCCGGGCCCGGCTGGTCCGCGACGCGCCCTTCTTCGAGGAGATGGTCGTCAAGGGACACCGGCCGCAGTTCGCGCTCGTGGTGGAGATCGACGAGATCTTCAGCCACTGCGCGAAGGCGTTCATGCGTTCGCAGCTCTGGGATCCGCAGACCTGGCAGCCGGACGTTCTGCCGTCACGGGCGCAGCTCGCCAAACTCACCGACGCCGCCGACATACCCCTGGCCGACCTGGAGCGGCACTACGGCCCGGCGTACCTGGAGCGCCTCTACCGGCCCTGATCCGTCGCCGTCGATACTCTCAGGAGGCGATTCATGGTCAAGTCCCTTGCCCGGTACCACGGAGCGCTGCTCGTCGCGGGCGCTGCCTGCATCCTTGTCAACTGGCGCGGCCTCGGACCGCTCTGGTTCGTCGGCGTCGCCCTGGTGGTCACCAGCGTCCTGCTGCTGCAACTCGGCACCCGGGCGCAGCGCCCACCCCGCGAGGAGCGGCCGCCGGTGGCGGTGGACGTACCCGCGCAGGGTTCCTGGAAAGCCCTCAACGGGCCCGCTACCAAGGTGCCGAGCCACACCCACCGCCTCGCGCAGACGTACGCGATCGACCTTGTCGGTCCCGGCGCACCCGAACCCGTCTGGTTCTGGCCACCGGCTCGCCGCCCGGAGGCGTACCCCGCGTTCGGGGCGCCGCTGCGCGCGCCGGCCGACGCGCGGGTCGTGGCCGTCCATGACGGAGCGCGCGATCACCTCTCCCGTACGTCGCTGCCCGGGGTGCTCTACCTGGTGGCGGAGGGCTTCGTACGCTCCCTCGGCCTGCCCCGGCACCTGCTCGGCAACCACCTCGTCCTCGATCTCGGCGACGGCGTGCACGCCGTCTTCGCCCACCTGCGACGCGACTCGCTGAAGGTGACAGTCGGCGACCGGGTGACGGCCGGGCAGCCGCTGGCCGAGTGCGGCAACTCGGGCAACTCCACCGAGCCGCACCTGCACTTTCAGCTCATGGACGGTCCCGACATCAGTACCGCCCGTGGCCTGCGCTTCACCTGGCACTACCGCGACGCCGACGGCCAGGAGCAGGAAGGCGTCCCCGCCGACGGAGTCCGATTCACCCCCGCGATGCGGTTGTCCCGGGCGCGGCGGGATTGATAGGCAAGAGTTTACTTGCCTATACTGCGGCGGTGGCAGACGTCTTCAAGGCGCTCGCCGATCCGACCCGGCGCGCGATCCTCGACGAGCTGGCCGACCACGACGGCCAGACCCTCTTCGAGCTCTGCAACCGGCTGATCATGAAGCACCAGCTCCACTCGTCCCGCCAGGCGATCTCCCAGCACCTGGAGCTCCTCGAAAACGCCGGCCTGGTCCAGAGCCGGCGCGACGGCCGCTACAAGTTCCACCACCTGAACACCGCACCCCTTGAGCACCTCACCGACCGATGGCTCAAACCCGGAACCCAGGAGGAACAATGAAGATCATCCTGACCAGCGTCTTCGTCGACGACCAGGCCAAGGCCCTGGCCTTCTACACCGACGTGCTCGGCTTCGTGAAGAAGAACGACATGCCGCTCGCCCCGGACGGCCCGCGCTGGATCACCGTGGCCTCCCCCGACGACCCCGACGGCGTGGAGCTGCTCCTCGAGCCCGACGGCCACCCAGCCGTGCAGCCGTTCAAGACCGCCCTGGTCGCCGACGGGATCCCGTGCACCTCCTTCGCCGTCGCCGACGTACGCAAGGAGCACGAGCGGCTCAGCGCGCTCGGCGTACGCTTCACCCAGGAACCGATCGAAATGGGCCCGGTGACCACGGCGGTGCTCGACGACACCTGCGGCAACCTCATCCAGATCGCCCAGCACGCCTGACCTTTTCACCCCGCCAGGCACGTCGGATGGCGACCGGAAACCTCGCCGGTCACCCGTCCTTCCCGCCGTCGTAACTGAAGACCTTCTCCGGGGTCATGCGGATCCACCAGGTCGCCCAGGACATGTCGCGGGGCTGACGCCGTGCCGCCGCCAGGAGCCCTTCGTCGGGCCGCTCCACCAGCCCGGCGGGGCCTTCGCAGATCACCAGGCGGTGAGCGGCGCCGGTCCCCTCGGCCATCACCACCGACGCCCACGGATTCGCGGCCACGTTCCTCCTGCGTACGGCGCCACCGCCGAGCGGCAGCCACACCGCCCGGTCGTGGAGGAGGAGGCCGGAGGGGACCGCATGTGGGCGGCCGTCCGGCCGGGTGGTGGCGAGCACCGCGTGCCGCCCGGAGGAGAGGTACGCCACCAGCTCGGCACCGGTCATCCGGGCCGCCGCCGGATAGGCGGCCACCGTCGCCGCCGAGGCCCGGCGGAACGACCGCTCCTGTACGGCGACGAGCCAGCCGGCCGGATCCTCGCCGCGTGTCCCGGCCGAGGGCTCACCGGCCAGATAGATGTCTTCGGTGGACATGGGGGCATCATGGCCGATTCCGGGGCCCGGCGCAGCCACTGTGGAGCGCGACGACGTCCCGGCGGTCAGTAGCGGGTCCCGGGGACGACCAGGACGACCGTGCCCTGGATGGTGGTCACGGTGCGGCGCGTACCGGTCCTCAAGTCGAGCACCTTCAGCTCCGTGCCACCGTCGCTCTGTCCCTTCAGGACGACACCGTCGACGAGCACCGTCAGGAAGCTTCCCTCCGACAGCGGCAGCTCGATTCGGCCGGTGCGAGCGCCCGACCCCACCTCGACTCCCAGGATCGACAGGGGCGGCTGCAGAGCCAGCCCTTCCGGGCGGCCGACCTGGATCCAGATGGTGGCGGGGTCGCCGCCCGCCTGAATGAGCGGCACGACGGGGCCCGGCACCTCACCGGAGCGCAACTCGCCTTCGGCGAACAGGCGCAGAGACCGCATGCCGCCGGTCACCACGTCGAGGAGAGCGAGGGTGAACGCCGGCGACGGCTCCCCGCCGGTGTACGGCGCCGACTCCACCAGCGCCAGCTCGCGTCCGTCGACGAGGGCGACCGGAAGCACGAGTTGGCGCACCGGGACACCGAGCGGCCGCACCACGCCGTCCGGCAGCGTCATGACCGCGTAGCTGTGGCTGCCCGACTGCTTCTGCATCAGCAGCAACGACCCGGCGTGGGTGGACCAGAACACGAACTCGGCGCCGGCAGGCAACCCGTGCTCGGCCGTGCCGGAGAGGTCGCGTACCCGCCACTGGCCGTCCGGTCTGCTGGCCAGCCAGCGCCCGTCCGGCGAAAGCGACAGGTCGAGCGACTCCCCGCCCGCGCTGGTGCGCCCCACCCGGAACTGCTCGCCCGAGCCGGTCACCAGGAAGACGTCGACCTCCTCGGACGTGCCCGCATCGAGGTCGACGCCGGAAGTGACATCCCGGTGGTAGATCAGGGCGCCCCAGCCCACACCGCGGTCGGCCGGCAGATCCACCACCCGGGCCGGTGGGCTGAGCTCCGACGGGAGGTCGACGAAGACCTCAGCGCTCCTGGTCGCCGGGATCGCGGCGGGCTCCTGCACGGGCTCCTTCACCGGCGCCACCGCGCGCCAGGTGACCAGGACCGCCGCGACCAGCGCGACGACGACGGCGACGGCGACGCCCAGTACCACGGCCGTACCCCACCCGGGTTTCCGATCCGGCGGCGGCGCCGGTGCGGGCGCCGGCATCACCGGGTACGTGGGAGGTTGCATCGCCGCGCTCCGATCCCGTCGTCGGTCACTAAAGACACGGAAGCGAAGACGCCTCGGCCGGGTCAACAGGACTGGTCGATCCGTCACGCGAAAAAGACCGGATCGAGACGCGGGTCAGCGCTTCTTCAGGACGAAGACTCCCCAGCCCAGGTACTCCCGCTCGTAGCGGACATACGTCACCGGGGCGGTGTGCAGCTCGTCGCGCATCTGGCCGGCCATCTCGTCGCCGGGGTTGACGTCGAGCCATTCGCGGATGTTGAACCACTGGGCGGCGACGTACCGGTCCCAGCTGTCCTGGTCGGCGAGGACCATCTGCACCAGGTCCCAGCCCAGCTCCCCGAAGTGGGCGACCAGGCCGGGCAGGTCGCGGAAGTCAGCTTTCGTCGTCGCGTGGCAGGCCTCGATCGTCTCCTGGTCGGGCGGGTCCCTGCGCCAGAAGGGTTCGCCGACCAGCAGCAGGCCGCCGGGGCGCAGGCTGCGCTCGAGTAGTTCGATGGTGCCGTCGAGGCCGCCGCCGATCCAGGTGGCGCCGATGCAGGCGGTGATGTCGACGGGGGTGTCGGCGACGTACCCGGCGGCGTCGGCCTGCACGAAGGTGACCCGGTCGGTCACCCCGAACTCGGCGGCGCGGTCCCGGGCGGAGGCGGTGAAGACGCTGCTGAGGTCCACCCCGGTGCCGATGACGCCGTGGTCGCGGGCCCAGCGGCAGAGCATCTCACCGCTGCCGCAGGCCAGGTCGAGGAGGCTGGTGCCGGCATCCAGCGGAATCACCCGGCCGAGCAGGTCGAGCTTCGGCTCGTCGATCGGGTTGTGGATGCGGTGACGCGACTCGCGGATGGTGAAGATGCGCGGCAGATCCACGTACGGGCTCCTCAGCTGGCGTCGATGCCGCCAAGGTAGCCGTCAACCGCAGGTCGGGACAGGGGTTTTCGGTGTCGCCGGTGGCCGTTCGACCAGGTGCACCAGCGTCAGGTCTTCTCTCTTTCCGGTCTCGACATAGGCGGTACGGATCAGGTAGGTGCCGGCCGCCAACTCGACGGCGAGGTGCGCGTCCTGCTCCATTTCCTCGCCCGCGAAGGCACAGTTGAACATCCAGGCCGGGCCGCTGGTCGTCCACGTGCCCGCGTCCTCCCAGTCTGCTGCCGCGACGGCTTCGGGGATGAGCCGGATGGCGTCGTCCTCCGAACCCCCTCCCCACCCGACGAAGAGCCGCTGATCCGGCAGAAACGTCATCGACACGGGCTCGTCGCCGAGGACGAGCGCCTGCCCGTCACCGACCTCCAAAACCCCGACGCCGTCGACCTGGCAGGCTCGCCCGTAGTCGCCCCGGCTGCGCCACTCTGGCCCCCCACCCGCATGCGCCGACATTCCGCCCCACCTGGTGAGAACGGACGCCGGCACGACGATGAGCCGATCGTCGTCCCACTTGATCCACCGCAACCGGGTTCGGGGTTTGCGGGTGGCCGAGAGGACCTTCGCGAAATCGGTCAGGTCAGTGACGATCGCGTCGGCGCCGGCAGCGAGCAGTCGTTCGGCGCTGCCAGGCTCGTCGGCGAATCCGATACAGGCGATGCCGGCGGCGTGGGCGGCTTCGACGTCGGCCGGGGAATCACCGACCAGAACAGCAGCACCGGGTCCGACATCCAGCGACCGCAACGCCCGTACGACCGGCACCGGGCTCGGTTTCGACAACTCCGGCCGTTCATCCCGGCCGATCACGGCGGCGAAGTGCCGGGTGCGATCACGGCGTGCCAGGTAGGTGCCGATCGCCGCGCTGGAGGTGTTGCTGACGATCGCGAGGGTGCGCCCGCTCGCCTGACACTCGCGGACAACATCGAAGAGGCCGAGGGTGGTCTCGGCAATCTGCGCCCGCTGCACCTCCGCCTCAGCAAGGGCCGTACCGACCGAATCGGCGATCTGGGGGGCGTGAGCGGCGACTGCCCGGAAGAGTTCCACCGGGTCGTCCTGGTCGCGCAGATCGTCCGGAACCTCGACGCCCTGGTCGGCGATCAGTTGACGAACGTGCGCCGTGACACGCGGCGCGGAGCTGTCCGTGAAGAGGCGGCAGATCGGGCCGTCGAAGCTGAAAAGGAGAGCCTCGGTCCGATCAATGATTTCGACGAGGCGGTCGGATGGTGGGGTCATCGCTGCTCCTGAGTGTCAGCCGCCTGGAGTCGAAAAGATTCGACGCCGGCCAGGTGCACGAGGGGTTCTTGCGATCAGCTTTCGTTGAGGGCGTCGTGTACCGCCGGGCTCGCCGGCGAGACCACCTCCGGGGGCCGGCGGCGCAGCGCGTCCCAGGCGGCCTTACCGCTGGCCAGGTAGTCGCGCAGGCTCTGGTGGGTCAGCAGCAGGGCACTGCAGTCGTCGCAGCGGGCGCGTACGCCGTCGGTGTCGACGCCGAGGTGGCGGCAGAGCGTCACCGCCCGCGCCAGGTGGTAGGACTGCGTCACGATCAGCGCCCGGGTCACGCCGTAGACGTCCCGGGCCCGCGCGCAGGTGTCGTAGGTGTCGAGCCCGTACGGGTCGGCCACCACCCGTCGCGGATCGACCCCCAGTTCCCCGGTCAGGTACGCGGTCATCGCCGCGATCTCGTCGCCGGAACGCCCGCCGCCGTCCCCGGAGACCAGCACCACCCGCGCCCGGCCGCTGTTGACCAGCGCGGCAGCCGTCTCCAGCCGGCCCGCGAGCCGTACGGAGGGCCGGCCGTCCTTGCCGACCCGGGTGCCGAGGACGATGACGACGTCGGCGCTGGGGGCGGCGGCCTCGTCGTAGAGGTGACCGCGGGCGGAGGTCGTCGTCCAGAGCCAGGGAATGCTGCTGAGCAGGAGCGCCACGACGCCCAGAATGATCAGGGGACGGCGCCGTCGGCGTACACCGGCCAGGAGCCGTGCCCGGTGACCGGCGCGACTCACCGGCGGCACCCGGCCGAGCGCTTGACGATCATGTGTGGCCCTTCCCCCGGCGGCTGATCCCGGCCAGCGTAGTGGGCATGGTCGGCTCCGGAGGCCCGCCGGCCCACAACTGGTGCAAGCCGGTCGCAACGGCCTGTGGCGGCTGCCCCCGCTGGGGCGGGCGATCTCGGCGAACCCCATGCCGCGCGGGCCGGCCTGCAGGCCGCTGAAGCTCGCCGCGGCCCGCGCCGTACTGGCCGAGGGCCGCAGGCTGATCTGGACCGACGACGAGGTACTGCCGGAGCCCGGCCCGCTCCGCGACGAACTGACCCGCGACGGACGCGCGCTGCTGATCGCCCCCCAGACCGAACCGCGGCCTGCAACCTGCGGACCTCGACCGCATCGAGGCGTTCGCCGACGCCCGATGACGGCCTGCGCGACCTTTTCAACGGTGATCAGGTTCTGGCAGGGTGGGGAGATGAGCGACCGCTTCGGCGCCTTCGGCGCCCCGGTTCCGGAGACCGGGCCGGCAGCGCAGCACATCGCGCAACGGGTGGCGAGCCGGCGCCGGGGCATCCTCCGCAGGACCGTCATGACCCACGACATCATCAGTCTGGACGACCACGAGACGGTCGCCCGCTGGATACGGCACATGCACGAGGGAACGAGTCAGACGGTCACCGTCAACCGGCCCTGGGGATCGGTCTTCGCGATCAGCATGGGACGCCCACCGGCGGGCGTCATGGTGGAGAGCGGTACGCGGCTGCTCTACGCGGGCAGCCCGGCGGGCATGGTCGTGCCGGATGTCGCCCCGCTGACCCCGGCCCAGGTGGAGCAACTCATGATCGAGGCACTCACCGCGGATCACCTGCCCGGGTGGCCGCAGTGGCGGGAAGGCTGAAGGCTGCGGCCGTACGGTCAGTTCGGCACGTCGCGGTGGCGGAAGGCCGCCGCGCCGGCAGAGAGCAGCAGTCCCGCCACCGCCAGCAGGAAGATCAGCGGCACCAGGTCCGCATCGGCGGCGGGCACCGCCGGGACGTGGGTGAAAGGCGAGACGTCGAGCGCGAGCTGCGGCAGTTCCAGTAGGGTGCCGATCTGCCCGAGCAGCAGGAACGTCAGCAGCGCCGCCCAGGACAGCCCGACCGACCAGCGCGGCAGCAGCCCGAAGAGCGCGATCACCACCCCGGCCACCACGAGCAGCGCCGGAAGCCAGACCGTGGCGGCCCCGGCCAGGGCGAGCACCCGACCCGGTATGTCCCCGGCGACAACCCCGTAGCCGAGGCCGGTGGTGGCCCCGGCGACCAGCAGCAGCGCCAGCGCCCCGAGCGCCGCGGCGGCGAGGTGGGTGCCGAGCCAGCGGCTGCGACCGACCGCGGTGGCGAGCACCGCTTCGAGGACGCCCTCGGACTCGTCGGCGCGGATCCGCAGCAGGGCCTGCACCACGTACGCCCCGAAGGCCAGCGCGAAGAGCCCCAGCACGGCGGCGAGGTAGGTGTCGACCAGCCGGCCACCGCCGCCCATCGCGGCGATGACGTCGGCGGCGGCCGGGTTGTCGGAGATCATGGCCTGGAACTCGTCGGCGGCCACGCCCAGGCAGAAACCGAACACGGCCGTCCCGACCGTCCAGCCGAGCAGGGTGCCGCGCTGCATCCGCCAGGCCAGCCCGGCCGGGCCGCGCAGCCAGCCGGCGGCCTGGCCCGGTCCGCGCCGGCTGGCAATCAGCCCCGCGCCGACGTCCCGCCGCTGTGCCAGCGCGTACGCGCATCCCGCCGCGACGACCAGCAGCACCACCGGCAGGGCGAGGGTCCACCACCGTTCGCCGGCGAAGGCCCGTACCTGGTTTCCCCAGCCGAGCGGGGATACCCAGGACGGCCAGGCGCTCTCCAGCCGGGTGCCGTCCGGGGAGGCGTCGCCGAAGACGTCCCCGGCGGCGCGGACGAGGAAGGCGATCCCGACGGCGGCGGCGGCGAGCGCGTTGGCGCCACGGGAGGTGACGGTGAGCTGGGCGGTTACGGCCGCCACTGCGGTGAAGGCGAGCCCGACCCCGCCGATCGCCGCCGCGGCGGCGATGCAGCCGGTGACCGGCAGGCCGGTGGCGATCAGGGCGACCGCGAGCAGCACCGTGGCCACGACGTTCACCCCGACGACGACCAGCAGCGCGGAGGTGAGCAGCGCGTACCGGCCGACCACTGAGGAACCGAGCAGCTCCGCCCTGCCGGTTTCCTCGTTCTGGCGGGTGTGGCGTACGACCGCGAAGGTGCTCAGCAGGGCGACGATCACCGCCGCCGTCGCGTACGTCTCGGCGACCACCACCGCGCCCATCTCGGCTCCGCCGATCGGGCCGTTGAAGGCCCGGGCCACCAGGCTCGACGCCGACGTCACGGCGTACCCGCGCCGGGCCGCCTCGTCGGGGTAGATGCCGAAGACGCTGACGGCCAGCGCGTACCCGAGCAGCGGCACACCGAGCAGCCAGAGCCCGAGCCGGACGCGGTCACGGCGCAGCACGATCCGGGTCAGCATCCCGGTGCCGGCGAAGGCGTTCATCGCAGTTCCACCGCGTCGGCTGAGCCGTCCAGGCCACTCGGGCCGGAGCCGTCCCGGTCGCGCGAGCCGACCTGGTTGCCGTAGTAGCGCAGGAACAGCTCCTCCAGGGTGGGGGGTGCGCTGGTCAGCGCGTGGACGCCGAACCCGGCCAGGTGCGCGAGCAGCGCGTCGAAGTGGTCCGGTTCGACCTCCAGGCGGGTCCGCCCCTCGACCTCCCGTACGGCGTGTACACCGGGCAGCGCCTCCAGCCCGGTCAGCGGTCGGGCGGTCTCGACCCCGATCGTCGTACGGGTGAGGTGGCGCAGCTCGGTGAGGCTGCCGGTGACGACGGTGTGCCCGTCGCGGATGATGCTGACCCGGTCGCAGAGCGCCTCGACCTCGGCGAGCACGTGGCTGGAGAGGAGCACCGTGCCGCCCGCGGCCCTGATCCGCCGCACCTCCTCCTCGAACGCGGCCTTGACTAGCGGGTCGAAGCCGGAGGTCGGCTCGTCGAGGATGTAGAGCTCGACATCGGAGGCGAAGGCGGCGACCACGGCGACCTTCTGCCGGTTGCCCTTGGAGTAGGTGCGGAACTGGCGGGTCGGATCGAGACCGAAGAGCTCCAGCAGCTCGTCGCGGCGGCGCGGGTTGAGGCCGCCACGCAACCGGCCGAGCAGGTCGATCGACTCCCCGCCGGTGAGGTTCGGCCAGAGGTTGACGTCCCCCGGCACGTACGCGAGCCGCCGGTGCAGGCGTACGGCGTCGCGCCACGGGTCGGCGCCGAAGACCCGCACGTCGCCTGAGTCGCGGCGCAGCAGGCCGAGCAGGATCCGGATGGTGGTGGACTTCCCCGAGCCGTTCGGGCCGAGGAAGCCGTGCACCTGACCGGCCTCCACCCGCAGGTCGAGCCCGTCGAGCGCCCGGAAGGCGCCGAACGTCTTGACCAGCTTGTCGATCTCGATAACGGCCATGACCCCTCCCGGGGTTGACGCCTGATCCGACGGATGACGCGCCGATACCTCAACTGTACTGACTGGGGCCCGTGCCGAATCCGACGAACTGGTGTACCTGGTTGACCTTGGGGGCTTGTTACCTCAACCTAGGTGCTTGTCCGGTGGACCGGCGTGGGGAGAACACGTGAAAAGCACAGGAGCGTGCTGATGCCGGCCACCTTTCCCTCGCACGCAGGGGTCGTACTTCCCCTCAAGCTCTGGCGTCCGCGATGGTTCGACGGTGTCGCGCTGACGACCGGGACGGTCGCCCCGGACATCCGCTACATCTTCCTCGGGGTCGGCCCGGACTGGAACAGTCACAACCTCCCCGCGCTGCTGTGGTGGTGTCTGCCGGTGGCCCTGTTCGGCGCGTGGCTGATCCGCGGCACGGTCGCCACCGTCGCCGCTCACCTGCCCCACCTCGGTCCGCTCGCGCTACGCGATTACGGGGTGCTCGGCACCGTGCGCCACCGCTGGTACGTCACCGGAGGGTCCGCGCTGCTCGGGGCCGCCAGCCACCTCGGCTGGGATTTCCTCACCCACACCAACGGGTGGTTGCGCACCGTTTTCGGCGTCGACTGGGACCGGATCCACGCCGTCCCCTGGTGGACGGTGTCCGACATTCCCAGCAGTGCCGTCGGCGCGCTGGCGACGCTCACGGTCGCCCTGGTGATCGGGCGACGCCGGCTCCTGCGCGCCTGGCACGGCGCCCCACCGGCGGTCCCCACCCGCCCCGCGGTGTTCTGGTCCGTCGTCGGCACCGTGGGACTCATCGGGTACGTCGTGACCCCGTTCCTGCCGGGCCACGACCTGCCGTGGGCCACCGTCGTACGGCTGCTCTGCCTCACCGCCGCTGTGCTGCTCCTCGCGGCCGGGGTGGTGCAGGCGACGAACGCCAGGACCCGACCGGTGGAGGCCGCAAAGCCGACACAGCACAGCAGCCACCGGTAGGCACTCATCCCGTCCGACGACGCCAAGGTTCGGTACGCGCGAGCGCCATGACCCAGTTCATCGCCGAAGGACGCTCTACGGAGCCGGCCAGAGTTGCGTGGTCCGCCTAGGTTCTTGCCCAGCAGACCGTCGTGGGGAGAAGAAGTGGACGAGTACAACCCGGAGCCGGTCGACTTCGCGGAGCGCACGGTGCGCAGACGTCAGGGGTGGCTTCGCCGTACGGTCACCACCAAAGACACCACCACCGTGTACGACCGCGAAACGGTCAGGCGGTGGATTCGCGAGATGCACCAGGAAGGTCGTCAGTCGGTGACCGTCAACCGACCTTGGGGATCGGTCTGCGTGATGAGCGCCGGAACTCCCCCGACTGGTGTCATGGTCTTCGAGCCGACCCGGTTCACGTACGCGGGCACTCCGCTCGGCATGCCGACGCCAGATGGCATGCCGGCAGCGGGTGACGCTCCACTGACGCCCGCCGAGGTGGAGCAGATCGTGCTCGACGCGCTCACCTCGGAGAGCCTCCCCGAATGGCCACAATGGCGGGAGCGCTGACGGCGTTTCGGCGCACGCCGACATGCACATGCCGTCGGAGGCTCCTTCATTCCTCGACGTATTCGAGGAGGTCGCCGGGTTGGCAGTCGAGGACCCGGCACATCGCCTCCAGGGTGCTGAAGCGGACGGCCTTGGCGCGGCCGTTCTTGAGGACGGCGACGTTGGCCGGGGTGAGGCCGACCCGTTCGGCGAACTCGCCGACGCTCATCTTGCGCTTGGCCAGCTGCACGTCGATGCGGACGACGATCGGCATCAGATCACCGCTTCCATGTCGGTACGCAGCGTGGTGGCCTGCCGCAGCAGCGCGCGCATGACCACCATCAGCAGCCCGAGCACGCTCACCCCGACGACCAGCAGGAAGAGCAGCAGCGGCAGACCGGGGTCGCCTGCGGTGAAGCCGACGTAGAGAAAGACGCCGAGCAGCACCAGCCAGGCGGCGCCGATCGCCCAGACGATCACGTCCACCCAGCGCAGCGACTCCTCGCTGAAGATGCTGTCCTGGCGGACCCGGGTGAGCAGCTTCCAGGTGGAGACGATCACCACCTGGACGCAGAGCACCAGGAAAACCGCCACGGCCGTCGCCGGCCACCGCAGGTACGCCTGCTCCGGCGACTCCTTGGCCATGTGCGCGAACTGCCCCGGCAGCGACATGGTCTGGAGCACCACCAGTACGCCGAAGAGCACCACGAGAAAGACACGGAGAGCGGCTACCGCTCGACGCTCAGTCAACATATATCGACTATCAGGAGGAACCTATCGAAAGTCAATCGGTTCGACTATCTCTGTGAAAACGGGTGCGCCCCGGCCAGAAGTCGTCATGGCAGGGTGTCCGGGGAGGTACGAATGTCAGACCTGACGATCCGACCGGCCACCGCGGGCGACGTTTCCGCGATCGTGGCGATGCTCGCCGACGACGTGCTCGGCGCGACCCGGGAGTCCCCGGACGACCTGGCGCCGTACCTGGCGGCGTTCGCCGTGATCGACGCCGACCCGCACCAGAAGCTCGTCGTCGCCGAACGCAACGGCCGCGTCGTCGGCACCCTGCAACTGACGATCCTGCCCGGCCTGTCCCGCCGCGCCACCATCCGCGCGCTGGTCGAGGCCGTACGGGTCGCCGGCTCCGAGCGGGGCAGCGGACTCGGTACGGAGCTGTTCCGCTGGGCGATCGACGAGGCCCGCCGCTGCGGTTGCGGGCTGGTGCAGCTCACCACCGACCGCACCCGCGCCGACGCGCATCGGTTCTACGAGTCCCTCGGCTTCGAACCCACCCACATCGGCTACAAGCTGACGCTGTGAGCCGCCGGCTCCATCGGGGCCGACTGCGTTCAGGCGCCGGCGAGCCGCAGCAGGCGCGGATCCGTTGTCCCGTGCAGCCAGGAGCGCAGGACCTCGTTGAACAGGTCGGGATCCTCGGCACTCCAGATGTGATGCAGGCCCGGCGCGAGCCGCAGTTGCGCCTGCGGTGCGGCGGACGCGATGAGCCGCAGGGAGTTGCGCACCAGCGCTTGGTCCTTCTCCCCGGCGATCACGAGCAGCGGGCCGCGGTAGCGGTTCAGGTTCGCCGGAATCCCACCCGCGAGCACCTCCGCATTCATCGCGGACGCGGTTTCGGCGCGTACGGAGAGCCCGTGCGCGATGTAACGCGAGCGTGAGTCCTGCGGGATTCCGAACGCTGCGGCTTGCGCCCGCCAGAACCAGGGCGCCTGCCAGAAGGCCAGTTGCAGCCGGCAGATCAGACGCACCCCGGCACCTGCGGGTTCGACCGGCGCTCCGGTGACGAACGCCGAGCGCACCCGGTCGGGGTGGCGCGCCAGCACCCGCAGCGCCACCAGGGCACCCAGCGAAAGCCCGGCGAGATCGAAGGGACCGTCGACCCCGTGGTCGGTCACCCGCGCCACCACGTCGTCGGCCATCGCGTCGAGGCCCCGCCACCCCTCACCCGTACGCTCGCCGAAGCCCGGCATATCGGGGGTGAGCACCAGCCGGTCCGCGAAGGCGGGCAGCTGCGGCTCCCACATCCAGTTCGCGACGTTGCCGCCGTGCAGCAGCACCAGCGGACCACCCGCCGGGGTAGTCGCGGGTGGATGCACCTCGGCGAAGGCGCTCACGTGAACTCCTTTTCGACAGCGTCGAGCCAGGCGAGTTCGGTACGCAGGTGCGCGACGCCGTTGTCGAGCGTGGAGAGCCGCAGCCGTGCCCCCCGATCGTCGGCGATGGATTCGGCACGCATCCGCTCCAGGTGCGCCAGCCGCTCCTGGACGCCCGCCCGGCGCTGGGCGAAGAGCGGGCGCAGACTTGTCAACTAGTGTCCGGCATCGAGGGCCGGAGAGCCGTGGCTGTCAATGAGGGCGGTTCACCGGCCGGTGGCGCCGTCGACCAGTTCCCGCAGGATGTCGGCGTGACCGGCATGCCGGACGGTCTCGCCGGTCATGTGGGCGAGCACCCAGCGCAACGTACGCGGCTCGTCGGCGACCGGCTGGGCGGTGAGCGCGTCGGGGCCGGCGGCGGCAAGGAGATGGGCGTCGCTCTCGGCGATCGCCGCCCGGTAGTCGGCGATGACCTCCTCGGCTGACCGCTCCGGCGCGACCACCATGTCGAAGTCGAGATCCGCGTAGCGCGCGTCGCCGGCGAAGGTGTAGCCGAACCAGTACCGCTCCGCGTCGGTCAGGTGCTGCACCAGCCCAAGCAGCGTGGTGTCGGAGACGACCAGCCGCCGCCGCAACTGCTCCTCACCCAGACCGGCAACCTTCTTCAGCACGCAGGATCGCGCGAAGGTCAGGAACGCGAGAGCGGTATCGAGCTCGCCACCGTCGTTGCCCGGCACGGCCTCCCGCTGCGACTCCAACATGGCCCGACCGTACGTGGCAGCCGCGCGCCTGGATAGGGTGCGCGCATGATCGAGGACGATGCATGCCGCTGACGAACCCGTGGCTGGGCGGGCCGACGCCGACACGCCGACTCGATCGCGATCGGCTTGAGGAGCGCATCCTCCACCTGCTGTCGTCGCAGAACATGTGCGTACTGGGGGCACCGGATTCAGATCTTGACGGTTACGCTGCTGCAACATGACGAGGGAGGCGCGGTGCGCAATCGGCTGCGGAGCATTGCGGTGCTGCTGCTCGGCGCGCTGCTCTTTGGCACGGCCGGCCTGAGCCTCGGCTCCTGGTATGGCGGTCGCGGCGCCGTACCGCTCAGCGAAGACCGGGCGCAGGCCATGGCGGCGGAGCTGTTCCCCGGGGCCGAGCCGACCGGCAGCGTGGTGGTCGCGCGCGCCTACCGGTACGGCGTCTTCCTGGCCCCGGACGATTACGGATCGGCGCGTGTCACCTTCCAGTACGGCAACGGCCCGGAGTGCGCGCTCTCTGACGAGTTCCAGCGCAACGCCACGTCGCTCGGCTGGCAGGACCTCGACGTCCTAACGGACGATACGTGCGACGGCCGGCGAGCCGAGTCGGACGGCGTGGTCGCCACGCTCACCCACGAGGCGAGCGGGTCGAGGCTGAACATCATGTCGGCCGCACCGGACAAGTTCCTCGCCGCCACGCTCATTGGCACCCTCCTGGGCGCCGCCGCCGGTGCGGCACTGTTCGGCCTGGTGGGGCGGTGGCGCCGGCCCGTACCGGTGCTGGTGCGCGCGCTGGTGACGGTCGGCCTGCTGCCGGGCGTCGCCCTCACCTGGCAGGGCATGCGCCTCGCCGGGCTCACCGAGACGGTGTGGCCCATCTGGCAGGAACTCGCGCCGCTGCTGATGCCGTTCTGGCTGGCCCTCCTGGTGGTCGGCGTGATCGCGTACGTGAGGCTGCGGCGTACGGGCGGCTCGGGCACCGACTCTGCGGTCGCCGCGAGCGAAACCAGGCCAGGTGCCGACGTCGGCCATCAGTAGCCGACCAACCGCGGCTCCCGCACGACAGGCTGCCCGGTGCGGGCGACGTGCCCGCGATCGTGGGCCCTACCAGCAAAGACCCGTGGCGCCAGGAGGCGACTCGATCACGAACGGCTTGACGAGAACATCCTCAACGTGCCGTCCTCCTGGCCCGTCGTTTCGCCGGCGCGTCCGGCATTGACCGCGATTACTCTCGAAGCACACCTTTGGCCGGTCGGGAAGTGAGTGAGCGGATCGGGGCAACCATGAGCGAGGGCGAGCCGGACCGCACAAACGTACGCAGGCGCTTGCTCCGCCGGTGGGCCTTGACCGCCGGCGTGCTGGGCCTGGCAGCGGTGGCAGGCTCCGCGATGGCCCGGCAGAGCACGGTGACCAACGCGGAGGCAGCCGTGGACTACGCCCGGGCACACGTCCCCGACATCCAGATCGAGGCTTGTGAGGGCACGCATTCCCTGCCGTTCGAGCAGCCCGAACGGATCTCCGCCTGCCTGACCGAGTTCATGGACGCCCACGACCCGGCCGCTGCCGGCTAGCCGAGATGAATGACTGAATCGGCAGCATCGACCGGGCAGCCCGACTCCGCATCACAAGAGTGCTATTCGATTGCCTGGCGTTCGGCGGCGCTGCGCAGCACGCAGAACTCGTTGCCCTCCGGGTCGGCCAGCACCATCCAGCCAGTGCCATCCGGGTTGCGCCGATCTTCGACGACGGACGCACCCAGGGCGCGAATCCGCTCGATCTCCTGATCACGCAGCACCTCAGGCTGCAGGCAGACGTGCACCCGGTTCTTGACGCTCTTTGGCTCCGGCACCCGCTGGAACCACATCGTGTTGCCCGGCGGGTCGATCGCCACTTCCTCGTCCTCCGGCGTGAACTGCGGGTCGACCACGCAGTCGAAAACCCTGGCCCAGAAGTGCGCCAACTCGTACGGGTCAGCGCAGTCGAACGTGATGTTGCGGATGACAGTCCCCATCCGGCCACCCTCACACCTGCGCCACGGAGAGGTCAACCTGCATCAATGCGAAGACAGTTGCAGCCGGTCCAACCCGGACTTGCTGCGCTGGCCAGGGGCGGTACGCGAGGGGTGGTTTGCTGGTCACGGCGTTGGTACGGTTCCGCCGTGGATCAACTCCAAGCGAAACAGGTGGGCAACCGGCGTCTGTCCGGCACCGTGCTACTGACCGCCGGCGTCCTGATATCCCTGCTCTCCATGATGTCGGACTCCGACCATATGGGACCGCATCTGTTCGCGGGCTTCCTCGTCCTGACCGGGATAGGGCTGCGCATCGAGGCAGCAATCATCGACCGCGGCTCCCACCACTGAGAGTGATCAAACCGACGTCCCTCGCCGACACGACCGGCGAGGAACGAACCGACCACCGGTAACAGCTACCACCCATCCCGCACGCCGGCGGAGGCGCTGCGAAGCCGGACCAGATGGCGAAGGATGCGGACCGCTCACCTGCCGGTGGCCCGGAACCTCAGGTCAGCCCTGAACGCCGGCAGCGCGGGCGACGGAGCGCCGACGTGCCGCATAGGCCACGGCAAAACCCGACAACAAGACCACCGACAACGGCAACGGGCCGGCGTCCTGGGAGATTCGAACCCACAGCGGTGTTTCGACTCCGCTGCCCGGCTCGCCCAGATTCCTTACCGCGCCAGTCATTGCGGCGGGCAGCCACAGCAGCGCGTACTCCCGGGGGGCCTCCGTCGCGCTGAACCTCGTCACCACGAACGCGACCATCGCCGCTTGCATCGCGATGACTGCGCCTATCCCGCCGACCATGATGGCAAGGCGTGAGTGGGAGCGCCGTACCAGGAAGACGGTGGCCAGCAGGACGGCCCCCCAGAGCGAAGCGGCAAGCAGAACCGCCAGCGACCGTACGCCGAGCGGACCCGTGATCACCGTCAGCACCAGCACCGACGCGGCAAGGGTTACCACCAGGGGCAGAAGTCTCCAACGACGCCGCTTGGCCAGCATCCGGCCAAGCATCACGGCAACCGCCAACAGCACAACCGCAGCCCCGGAGAAGAACAAGACCTCGGACGACACCGGTACCCGCTTCCGTAAATTTCAAGAGCGTGACCGCGGACGATACCGGCAGCGCGATAGCTTCGCCGCCCCCTGAGAGCGAATGTCCTGCTCGGGCAGTCGATGACTGTCCAGCCTCGCTGGACGGGGGCGACAGGCACCGCGCTGTACGGGCGCAAAATCTGGGAGACGATGAGTTCCCACTGGCCGACCGCCGACCAGGCCGAGGACATCGGCCCCATGGATATCACCGGCGCCACACTCGCCGCAGCAGCCGCCGAACCCGCCGCAGCCTGGCAGGGAGTGACAGGAGAGGTGTGCCGATGCGGAGTGACTGGACTGCCCTGCCGGACGCCGTGGTCGACGGAATCGCGGACCGCGTCGGCCGACCTTTCGCCGTAGTACCGGCACCGTCCGGTAACCACGCGGAGATCGCCGCGACAGTCACCGGGCCCGACGCCGCGGCTTTCGTGAAGGCCGCGTCCACGGGTGCCCAGTCACTGCGCTACGAGCTGGCGGCAACGCTTGCTGCGGCCAAGGTCACCGACACCGCGCCCGTGGTCCGGTGGCATTTCGAGACAACCGGCTGGCTGGTGATGGGGGCCGAACTGCTGAACGGCCCCCACCCCGACCTCTCACCCGGCGCGGCCGACCTCGACCTGTTGACGGCGGCACTGAAAGGGCTTCAGGAGACCTCTGCCCTGGGCGAGCCGTGGTTCACCCCAGCGGCCCGACTTGGCTGGTCGCATCCGGCGATGGACGGCACGGTGCTGGTCCACAGCGACCTCAACCCGACCAACATGATCGTGACCGCGGACGGTTTACGGATCGTCGACTGGGCGTGGGCGACGAGGGCGGCCCCGTGGGTTGAGCTGGCGCTACTCGTCCAGTGGCTGATCGGCAGCGGCCACACCGGCGGGCAGGCGGAGGAGTGGCTGTCGCAGTTTCCCGTGTGGGAAGCGACCGGCCCTGACGTGCTGGACGACTTCGCCGTACGCAACGCCGCGAAGTGGTCGGCGAAAGCCCGGCAGCACCCCGACAGGTGGGTACACGACCTTGCGGACTGGACCGGCGAGTGGGCGATCTTCCGACGGGATTTCATGTTCGCCCGGGCTGATGGCCGCCAGCGGAGCCTGCTTGGGCATCATCCCGCCCGGCGCGCTTCCGGGAGCAGCCCGGCGCCCTCTTGACCCTTTGCCGCCGGCAGGTCGCGAAACCACCGCCGGGACGATGCGGGCCACCGCACCAGGCCGAAGACGAGTAACGCGCCAACGGTCTGCGGCAGTGCGCCCCACGGATCAAACCGGAGCCCGAGGACACCGATCACAAAGATGATGTTGACGATCACGGTGGTCCAGAACAGAGCGTGCCTGCTGCCACGCCACAGGCCGTAAGCCAACGCCAGGAAGAGAGCAACGACCAGCAACCCGACAACGATCCCCTCGATGCTGGCAAATATCAGCGACGCCGCGAGCACGACTGCCAAGGTGGCGATCATGGCGGCGGCGACGACGGGCATGGGAACGCGTTGCCGATCTTGCTCGATCATCGGCTCAGGGTAGCTGCCGTCCGCCCGACCCAGGGCGTTGAGCTGCGACTGTGCTGCCGCCTTGTATGGGATGACGCCCCGCGTGATTAATCGCTGCTGAGAAAAGAAGTACGACACAAGGTGTCAGGTTTTTGATCGAACATGGTTTCACCGGTCGGCGTCGGTGGTGGACGTGAACCGACCTTACGAATAGACAAGGACCTCGATGCGCGAAACGCCGGAAGATCTCAAAGAGCTCCAGAGTCTCCTGGACTCCTCTCTGTCCCGCTCCACCTCGCATCTTCGCTCAATCATCAATGAGCGCACCCTGACCGCGGAGCAGCTCACCCAGGTACTCACCGGCATGTGCACCCTTGCCCTTTCCACCGTAACGGCGAAGGGCGAGCCGCGGATCAGCGGCGTGGACGGGCATTTTCTACACGGCAGATGGCATTTCGGGACGGCGCCCAGCGCCGCCAAGGCCCGCCACCTCGCCGCCCGGCCGGCCGCCAGCGTCGCGCACATGCGTGGCGAGGACTTGGGCGTTTTCACGCACGGTACGGTCGAGATCCTCAACCCTCAGGACAGTGAGGCTGCCGCGGACTGGCCAGACCTGCTCAACTACTTGAAGGACTTCTACGGCGACGGCGACGACGCCTTCGATTGGGACAACGAAGTGGTCTTCTACCGGCTACACCCGCACTGGATGACCGTCTACGCCCCAGACGTCGACAAGCTCACCGCCAAGTGACCCCAGGCCAGCTCTTTCCATGGAGCCGCCTGACGGAATCGAACCGTCGACCTACGATTACGAGATCAAGATGGGCGATCCGGCGACCTGCGCATGTGCGCTTCTACCAGCGGAAACGCCTCTCGGCATCTCTCACCACTCCCCCACCGCCCGTCGACCTCATGCGGACTAGATGCACGGCAAGTTGGCGGTCTCGGGATTAGAAGAAGATCGCGGAAGGCTGGTCGGGTGGCTGCGCACCTGGTCAGCCCGGCCGTCGTTGTCGGGTGGCGTAGGCGTGAGCCGGTGGTCCTGGCTGTACGAACGGCTGTAGCGGCAGCGGCAATGGCTGTCTATCGTCCATGATCATGGATGCTTCGATCGTGGTTGTTCTCTCCCCCTTGCTGGCGCTGGTCGTCTCCTACTGGGTGATCCGCCTGGCCGTCCGACACGCGATCCAGGATGCGGACAAGCGAAGGTCACGGGGTGATGGAGCGTAAGCCGGGCTCGCGCAGCAGACAGTCTCCTGCCTGCCATCCCACCACCCACGAACCGCAACCGTTCGGCAACTCCATCTCGGAGTCGTCTGGCCCCCGCCGGAGGCATGCCCTTAATCCTGCCGGCGCGCCGGCCGATGCCGGCGCTTGCTCCGCCAGCAGGCCGAGCGCGTCCGGCGCGGCCCGCATGCGGGCCGCCTTGATTCTTAAGAGGACTGTTCGGCAACTTCGTGCGGTCGCCTGTCCCGCCTGGTTCGCTTGCTGAGGATGATGCCGCTGAGGACCAGGACGACACCGGCAATGATCGCCACGGTGACCGCTTCGTTCAGGACGGCCCATCCGAGGATCACGGCGACGATCGGCAGTAGGTACGTGACGACCGACGCGGCGGTTGGTCCTTCGTCCTGGATGATCCGGTAGTTCAGGACGTAGGCGATACCCGTGCCGAGGGCACCCAGCACGAGCAAGCTTCCCACTGCGTCCCACCGCCACTCGGGTGCGTCGAGGCCGGCCTCACCCCGCACGACCTCCGGCACACCGCAGCGAGCCTCGCCGTGGCGGCGGGTGCCAACGTCAAGGCCGTACAGCGGATGCTCGGCACGCCTCGGCGTCGATGACGCTGGACGTGTACGCGGGCCTCTTCGGTGACGACCTGGACTCCGTCGCCGACCTCCTGGACGAAGCGGTAGCGGCGCGGGATGCGGACTATTTGCGGACTGGCACGTCCGGCGGCGGCGTTGTCGATCTCGGAAAACGGTGAAGCCCAGGTCGTTGACCTGGGCTTCTGTACCGAGCCGCCTGACGGAATCGAACCGTCGACCTACGCATTACGAGTGCGTCGCTCTAGCCGACTGAGCTAAGGCGGCAACGCCGCTCAGTGTACGACACCGCGCCCTCGCCAAGCTCCCGGGTATCCCGCCGACGGGGACGGCGCCCACGCCCGGCCCCGGCACCGGGCACAGGCCCGCGGCGAGCATGCGCCACCACCCGCCCGCGGTGATCGACGGCTATGCTCCGGCCGGTGACCGTTGACCCGCCCCGCCCGGCCACCGACACCCCCCGCCGCCGTACGCGCCCGCGCGACACCAGCCCGCACGAGCTGGGCTTCACGCCGCGCAAGGCGGTGCGCTGGCTCAATCCGGGTCTGCTGATCAGCACCGGGATCCGTACGCTGCTCGCCATGCTCTTCGGGGCGTACCTGGACAAACGGGAGTTGCAGAACTCGCTGCGCGCGGACGTACCGCAGCAGGTGGGGCCGGACGGTGGGCTCTGGCTGGACTATGTCGCCGACCTGGGGGACGGGTTCGACGCGACGTACTCGGTGGCGTATCTGCTGGGGCGGGCGGAGCTGGAGGTCGACGGGCACCGGCTGCCGCGGGCGCAGACCCTGGTGATGGGGGGTGACCAGGTCTATCCGGTCGCCGGGCAGCAGGCGTACGAGGACCGCTGCAAGGGGCCGTACCAGGCGGCGCTGCCGCATCCGCCGCCCGACGGGTGCGAGCCGACGCTCTTCGCGGTCCCCGGCAACCACGACTGGTACGACGGGCTGACCGCTTTCCTGCGGATGTTCGTGCGGACCCGCGAGCGCAGCTTCGGTGGCTGGCGGACCGGGCAGACCCGCTCGTACTTCGCGGTGTCGCTGCCGGCGGACTGGTGGCTGCTGGGGCTCGACGACCAGTCCGGTTCGTACCTCGACGATCCGCAGCTGACCTACTTCGAGCAGGTCGCGGCGGGTCTCGGCCCGCAGTCGCGGGTGATCCTCGTGGTGCCGGAGCCGTCCTGGGTGAAGTCCGTCGACCACCCCGAGGCGTACGACTCGATCGACTACTTCATCCGTACGGTGCTCGCCCCGACCGGCGCGCAGGTGCGGCTGATGATCTCTGGGGATCTGCACCACTACAGCCGCTACAGCGGCGCGCAGCGGGAGCTGATCACGTTCGGCGGCGGCGGGGCGTACCTCTACCCCACCCACCAGCTCCCGGAGCGACTCGAGGTGCCGCCGCGTGACACGCTCGCCCGCCGGTCCAGCCCCACCGAGGCGTACGACCTGGCCGCCCGCTACCCGGACAAGGCGACTTCCCGCCGGTACGGCCTCGGGATCTTCGGGCGGCTGCCGCTGCGCAACCCGGGCTTCACCTGGCTGCTCGGCACCTTGCAGGTGCTCTTCATGCTCGCCGCCGCCGGGGCGGTGACGAACCGGGCCGACGCCACCGCGCAGCGGCTCTTCAGTGTGCCGCTGGTGGCGATGGCGCTGCTGATGCTGGCCGCGGCGATCGGCTTCGCGCAGCCGCCGACCGCGAGCGGCAAACGGCACTCCCGGCACTGGATTCTCGGCGTCGCGCACGGGACGGCCCAGTTGGCGCTCGGCGCGGCCGGCACCTGGCTCTGGCTGCAACTGCCCCTGGATTCCTGGGTGTGGCCGCTGCCGGCGGTTGTCGCCGTGCTCTTCTACACCCCGGTCGCCGGGCTGCTCTCCGCCGAGCTGGCCGCGGCGTACCTGCTGGTCGCCAGCGCCTTCGGGGTGAACCTCAACGAGCTCTTCGCCGGACAGGGCATCGAGGACGCCAAGGGCTTCCTGCGGCTGCGCATCGACCCCGACGGCTCGCTGACGGTCTACCCGATCGCCGTGGACCGGATCTCCCGCCGCTGGCTGGCCCGCCCCGACGGCGCCCCGTCCGACCCGTGGCTGGTGCCGGAACAACCCCTGCCCGTACGCCTCGCCGAGCCGCCGATCACCCTGCGCTGACGTCCGGGTCCGCCGTCGCGCTCTCCGGGTCCGCGGTCGCGCCGCCCCGGCCGCGGTACGCCCGCCGGGAGCCGCAGACGTCGGCGAGCGAACAGCGGCTGACCTCACCGTCGGACAGGCGGCGCACCGTCACCGTCTCGCTCGGCGGGTGCCGGGACACGACCCGCGCCTCCCCGTCGGGGGTGTTCACGCGTTCCCCGTTGCGCGGGTACGTCTCGGCGGCGCCGGCGTAGAGCGGGTGCTCGTACTTCAGGCAGCACATCAGCCGCCCGCACGCCCCGGAGATCCGCATCGGGTTCGGTGGCAGCTCCTGGTCCTTGGCCATCCGTACGGTCACCGGCTCGAAGTCGGTGAGGAAGGTGGCGCAGCAGAGGTCGCGTCCGCAGGAGCCGATGCCGCCCTGCACGCGCGCCGAGTCGCGTTCGGAGAGCTGGCGCAGCTCCACCCGGCAGCGCAGGGTCGCGCCGAGGTCGCGTACCAGGGCCCGGAAGTCGACCCGGTGCGGGGCGGTGAAGTAGACGGTGATCCGCTCGTCGCTGCCGGCGGCGGCGTGGACCTGGTCGACGCCGACGACCTTCATCGGCAGCTCGTGCGCCCGGATCAGCCGCTTCGCCGCCACCTTCGCGTCGGCTTTGCGCCGGCGGCGCCGCTCGTCGCGGTGCAGGTCCTCGTCGCCGGCGAGCCCGACGAGCCGTGGGAACCCGCCGGTCTCCTCGGTGACCCACTGCGCCGCCCAGACACACTCGGCGACCTCGGGGCCCTCGTCGGTGGGCACCAGTACCCGGTCGCCGACGCCGGGGCGCAGCTCACCGGGGTCGAAGTAGTAGAGCCGGCCGTACCGGTTGAAGCTGACGGCGCAGAGCATCCCCATCTGGTCACCTCACCGCCGGCGGGTGCCGCCGGCTCACGGTTGGACCCTCGTGGTCGCTTCCCAGTCGACCGGCATCTCCACCGGCGGCCGGTAGAACGACTCGGCCAGGTGCGGGCCCCACTGCCGCAGCAGCGTCTCCGCCCCGTCGTACGCCACGTTGAGCGCGCCGAGCACCCGTGCGCCGATCTCGGCCGCGGCGAGCGCCACGCCCCGGTCGGCCACCGCCGGGTCGGCGCCGCAGACGGTGACCGCCTCCGCCGAGCCGAGCAGCTCCACACAGGTACGCGCCAGCGTGCCGCGGCTGCTCTGCACCCAGTCGGCGAGCGCGCCGGCGTACCCGGCGGTTGCCTCCATCCGCCCCACCAGACTCTCCGGACCGCCGTCGAGGTGGGTGGCGAGCGCGGTGCGTACGCCCGCGAAGGTGTTGCCGGCGGCGCCGTCCCAGCCGCCGTCGGCGATTTCGAGGCCCGCCTGGTCGTAGCCGCGGGTCAACCGCCGCACCTCGTCTGCGGCGGCGATCAGCGGCTCCGGGCGCAGCGCGGCGAAGGCGGCGTACGCGTCCCCGGGGAGCATCCGCATCCGGCGCAGCGCCGGCCAGAGCGGGTGGTGGTCCGGGGCGCCGGCGGCGGCGATCAGCACGTCGACGCGGCCGAGCAGGTCGCGCACCGGCGCGGCGAGCCGGTCGAGTTCGTCCATCAGGTCTCCCGGCGCTGGCGGTGCAGGGCCAGTTCGTCGATGTCGGCGTAGTTCCCGGCGGCGGCGCGTACCGCGTCGGCGGTGGCGGCGAGCCGGGCGGCGGCCTCGGCGGCCTCGCGGGCCCGGGCGTCGCTGGCCTGGCGCCACTGGCGGTGCAGGGCCCGCCCCAGTTCACCCGCACGGCCGTTGGCGTCCGCGCCGAACGCCGGATGCGGCGGGTCGGCGCCGGGAACGGCGTACGAGATGGCGGCGACGGTGGCCGCGGCCCGGTCCAGCCGGGCGGCGAGCCGGTGCAGACTCTCCATCATGCCTCTGCCAACGGCCGATAGGTCTCGAACGTTTCGGTGTGCAGCTTTTCCCGTGCCCAGCGGGCGGCGTCGGCGGCGGCGGTGACGGCCGCCTGCACCGACGCGGCGATCTCCCGGGGGCCGCGCCCCTGCAGTGGTCGGCAGAAGCGGACGTCGGTGATCGTGCCGTCGGCGGTGACGACCACCTCGACGAGCCCGTCGGGCGAACTGACGGTCACCTCCACGGTGGAGACGGCCTGATCGAACTCGGCCTGGAGCGATTCGATCCGCCGGTATCGACGGATCGCCTCCTCGATCCAGGCTTCGTCGAGCTCTCCCCGCCCCATCGCAGGCTCCTCCCGCGCGCCAGTCACGTATCGTGCCGCCGCCGTCGCGCTGCGGCATCTCGGTCGGCACGGGAACCGTACCGGCCCGGCAGCGGAGAAGAAAACCCCTGGTCCAAGATCGAATCGATCGGGGCCATTCGATTCCCGGGCTCAGCCCTTCCAGAGGGCGAGCATCATCGACTCGACAGCGATGCGGGGCTTGACGTTGGCGTTGATCGCCGTCCGGCACTCCAGGATCGCCTCCAGCCGCCGCAGCGTCCCCTCGGGGCCCCACTTGCGGGCGGCGCCGGCGGCGAGCTCGGCGGTGTCGGCGTGCACCGGGGCGACCGGGGCGCCCATCGCGGACGCGAGCACGTCACGGTAGAAGGCGGCCAGGTCCACCAGCGCCCGGTCCAGGGCGTCGCGCTGGGCCCGGGTGGCCCGCGACTTCTGCCGCTTCTCCAGGTCCTTGATCTGCCCGGCGGCGCCGCGCAGCGCCCCGGCCGCACCGCGCCCGGTCCCGCCGCCGCCGAGCGCGGTCTGCAACGCCGCCTTCTCGGCCGCGTCCGACTCCAGCACCGACGCCGCTGCCTCCGCCTCGGCCGCCTCGATCAGCGCCGCCGCGGCGTCGAAGGCCGCGCCGACACCGGTCAGTTTCCGGGGCAGCGCGAGCACCGCGTCCCGGCGGGCGCGCGCCTGCGGGTCGCGGGCCAGCCGCCGGGCCCGCCCGACGTGTCCCTGGGAGGCGGCCGCCGCCCAGGCCGCCGTCTGCGGGTCGATGCCGTCGCGGCGCGTCAGCACCGTCGCCACCGCCTCGGCGGAGGGCTGCCGCAGCGACACCACCCGGCAGCGGGAGCGGATGGTGACCGAGATGTCGTCCGGGTGGGTCGAGGGCGTGCAGAGCATGAAGACCGTCCGCGGGGCCGGCTCCTCGATCGCCTTCAGCAGCGCGTTGCCGGCCGCCTCGGTGAGCCGGTCCGCATCCTCGATGATCACCACCTGCCAGCGTCCGCCCGACGGGGTGCTCGCCGCCCGCAGCACCAGCGCGCGCATCTCGCCGACACTGATCGAGAGCCCTTCGGGGACGACCAGCCGGACATCGGCGTGGGTGCCGCCGAGGGTGGTCCGGCAGGCGGGGCAGTCACCGCAGCCCGTTCCGCGCGCGCACTGCAGCGCCGCGGCGAACGCCCGGGCCGCCACCGACCGGCCCGAGCCGGGCGGACCGGTGAAGATCCAGGCGTGGGTCATTCCGCCCCCCTCGCCGGCCGGAGCGTCCCCGGCGGCGAGCAGCCGCCGCGCGGACTCCGCCGCCCGGCGCAGGACCTCCACCGCGTCGTCCTGGCCGACGAGATCGGCGAAGACCTCGGACATCAGGGCCGCCGTTCCGGCTCACCGTTCGCCGCGCCGATCAGCTCCGCGTCCGACAACTCCGGCTCGACGCTCACGTCGGGCTGCCGGGCCGGCTCCGGGCGTACGACGCTGGCGGGGTCGCGGACCATCGGCTCGATGCGGGCCAGGATCGAGTCGAAGGTCTCCTCGGCCGGACGCGCGGCGTCGAGCACCAGGTAGCGGGCGGGGTCCTCGGCGGCCAGATCCAGGTAGGCGAAGCGCAGCCGCTCGGCGAACTCCGGCGACTCCTCCACCTCGTCGGCGCGCTCCGGGCTCAGCCGGGCCAGCGCCACGGCCGGGTTGACGTCCAGCAGCACCACCAGGTCCGGCTTGAGACCACCGGTGGCCCAGGCCGACAGCCACGAGAGCTGATCGACCGGAAGCCGCCGGGCGGCCTGCTCGTACGCCAGCGACGAGTCGACGTAGCAGTCGCTGAGCACCACCGCGCCGCGTCGCAGGGCGGGCCGGACAACCGTCGCCACGTGCTGGGCGCGGCGTGCGGCGTGCAGCAGGACGTCGGCGCGCGGGGTGACCGGCGCCGGCGCCACCTCGGAGAGGATGCCCTCGGCCTCGGTCTCGGGGACCGCGCCGGGGTCGCCGGTGATGACGACCTCGCGGCCGTCCTGCCGCAGCGCGTCGGCGAGCGCCTGCACGTGGGTCGACTTGCCGGCGCCCACTCCGCCCTCGAAGACGACGAAGAGCCCGGCGGAGGCGAAGGGCTCGGCTGCGGCGAGCGGCCGGCCCCGCATGGAACCCCAGAGGTCGGCCAGCACCGGCACGCCCGGCTTGTCGTCCATCTGCCGGAAGGCGCTGATGCCGGCGACGATGCCCGCCGCGCCGGCGACCAGCAGCAGCAGCCGGGTGGAGGAGACCGAGATGCCCAGGTCGGCGATGCGCAGCTCCCGGGAGCCGCCGATGCCGACCAGCAGGCTGCTCAGCGAGATGGCGAGCATCAGCACCAGCCGGGCGCCGATCTGCACCACCGCGAAGACCCGGCCCCGTACGTCGTCGGCGACCTCGCCGCCGAGCAGCGTGGTGCCGGCCAGGAAGGCCATGCCGGCGCCCGCGCCGACCAGGATCGCCCCGAAGATCGCCAACGCCAGGTGGGGGGCGGCGGAGAGCCCCATCACCGACGCGGCGGCCAGCACGATGCTCATGCCGAACCAGCGGCGCCGGGACAGCTCGCGTACCAGCGCCGGTCCGACGCCGACACCGATGGCCAGGCCGAGGAAGACAGCGCCGAAGAGCATGTAGAAGGCGGCCTCGCCGGCGCCGAGGGAGAGTGCGAAGAACTTCGCCACGCCGACGACGACACCGCCGGCGGCGAAGGCGCCGAAGATGCCGAGCACCAGCCCGCGCACCAGCGGCGTACGGCCGATGAAGCGCCAGCCGTCGACGAAGAGGCGGACCATGCTCTGTTCCTGGTGGTCGCCGCGGACCACCCGTCCGCTGATCTCCTTGATCCCGAACCAGACGACCAGGGCGGTCGCCAGCCGGGAGAGCGCGTTGAGGAAGAGCGCCAGCATCGCCGGGTTGGCCCAGGTCGACGGGGTCGGGCCGGAGAGGGTGTCGACCACGACAGTGAGGATCGCCAGTCCGCCGGCCGCGGCGATCGGCGTGATGCCGTACGTGGTGATCAGGCTGAGCTGGTTGGCGGTCTCCAGCCGGGAACGCGGAATCAGGTTCGGGACCGCGGCCTCCTTGGCCGGGATCCAGATCATGGTGATCGTCTCGATCAGGAAGGTCGCGATCGCCGCCCAGGCGACGGCGACCGCGCCACTGGCGCCGAAGATCGCCACCATGGGGATGCTCGCGAAGAGCACGAACCGCAGCAGGTCGCAGATGACCATGGCGTGCCGCCGGTCGAAGCGGTCGGCGAGCACCCCCGCGACGGGGCCGAGGAGCAGCGCGGGCAGCAGCCGGATGGCGATGGTGCCACCGAACGCGGCGCCCTGCGCGGTGCTCCCCTCCACCAGCGAAGCGGCGAAGATCGACGTGGCGAGCAGGCCGAGCCAGTCGCCGAAGGAGGCGGCGCTGAGCACGAGCCAGAGCCGGCGGAACGGCCGGATGCGCAGCACTGCCCGGATCGCGGCGTATCCGCTCGGGGAGACGGGGGCGGCCTCGCCGGTCACCTGCCCGGCCGACTCGCTCTGATTGGTCTCGATGGCGCTTACCTCCGTGCCGGCCCGTCACCGGGGATTCCGGGTGCCCACTCTAGTCGGCGAGCCCTCGTGACCCGGCCCTCGACGTGCGCCCCGGGTCGGCGAGACCACAGCGCGCCGGCGCAGCGGTGGCCACGCCTGGCGTACCCGGGCGGGCCGGAACGGACACGGGGTGCCGACGGTGACGCAACGGGCAGTCGGCCGAGGGTGCAGCTGTTCCCCGGGGAGGGCGCGCGGCGTTAGCGTACCCAGGTGCCCACCACACGAGATGATCTCCGCGGCCGGCTCGACCGGGCGACCGCGACGCTCGACCCGCCCTTCGCGGCGGTCGACCTCGCCGCCTTCGACGCCAACGCCGCCGCGCTCGGCGAGCTGGCCGGCGGCAAGCCGGTACGCGTGGCGAGCAAGTCGGTGCGCTGCCGGGAGCTGCTCAGCCGGGTGCTGGCCCGCCCGCAGTGGGCCGGTGTGCTCGCCTTCACCCTCGCCGAGGCGAACTGGCTGGTGAGCTGCGGCGTGACCGACGACGCCGTGGTCGCGTATCCGACAGCCGACCGGCAGGCCCTGGCCGAGCTGGCCGGTGACCCGCGGCTGGCCGCGGCGGTCACCCTGATGGTCGACGACCCGGCGCAGCTCGACCTCGTCGACGCGGTCGTCGCGCCCGCCCACCGGCCGCCACTGCGGATCTGCCTGGACCTGGACGCCTCCTGGCGGCCGCTGGGCGCCCGGGTGCACGTCGGGGTCCGCCGCTCGCCGGTGCACACCGCCGCCGCGGCCGGGGCGCTCGCCGCCCGCATCGCCGGACGGCCGGGTTTCACGCTGGTGGGGGTGATGGCGTACGAGGCGCAGATCGCCGGACTGGGTGACGCGCCGCCGGGGCAGGCGCTGCGCGGGGCGGCGCTGCGGCTGATGCAGCGCCGGTCGTACCGGGAACTGCTGGCCCGGCGCGGGGCGGCGGTGGCCGCGGTCCGCGAGCACGCCGAGCTGGAGTTCGTCAACGGCGGCGGCACCGGCAGCCTCGCGGCGACCAGCGCCGACCCGGCAGTCACCGAGGTGACAGCCGGGTCCGGGCTCTACGGGCCGACGCTCTTCGACGGCTACCGGGCCTGGCGGCCCAGCCCGGCTGCCTTCTTCGCCTGTCCGGTGGTGCGACGGCCGGCGCCGGGGATCGCCACGGTCCTCGGCGGCGGCTGGATCGCCTCCGGTCCCGCCGAGTCGAGCCGGCTGCCGATGCCGTGGCTGCCGGCGGGGCTGAAGCTGCTCGGCACCGAGGGAGCCGGCGAGGTGCAGACCCCGCTGACCGGCGCGGTCGCCGATTCGCTGCGAATCGGCGACCGGGTCTGGTTCCGCCATGCCAAGGCCGGCGAGCTCTGCGAGCACGCCAACGAGCTGCACCTGGTCGACGAGGACCGGACGGCCGGCACGGCGCCGACCTACCGGGGCGAGGGCAAGGTGTTTCTCTGACGCCGCCGGCCGTCGCGGCGGCGCCGGGTCAGCCTGCGTTCGCCAGGATCCCGACCTGGCGGTGCAGGTACTCCCGGACCAGGGCCTTCGCCTCGGCCAGGACCCGGTCGTCGCCGGTGGGCTTGCGGTGGAAGGCGAGCCGGATGAGCGCGTCTGCGGCCTCGACGGCGATCTCGAGGGTGAACCGCAGCTGCGGCACGTCGGCGATGCCGAACCGGTCGACCAGGACCCGGGCGAGCTGGTCGGCGATGACGCCGTTGTTGTCCCGGTTCTCGTCGAGCAGGTACAGGTCCACCACGTCGCCGAAGTGCAGCGTACGAAAACCGGGGACCGTTCGGTGCATGGTGATGTACTCGTCGATCGCGGCGTCGACCCCGTCCCACCAGTTCGTCAGATCGTCACCGGCGAAGCGCTCGTTGAGCCGCTGGAGATACGCCTCCATCGTGCGCAGCGTCAACGCCTGGACAATTGCCCGCTTGTCCGGAAAGAACTGGTACACGGATCCGATCGCGACTTCGGCGCGCTCGGCGAGCAGTGTGGTGGTCAGCCCTTCGTACCCGACCTCGTCCACGAGTTCGGCGCAGGCGTCCAACATGCGCTGGACCCGTGCGACGCTTCTACCCTGGACCGGGACCCGGCGCAGTGGCCCGGTCGTGGCGGTTGATGTGGACATGCGGTCGCCACCCCCTTCGACGGATCAACATATCTGCACGTCGCGGGTTCGCGCCGTCACCGTTCTCAACGATTAACCACCGATTGTGGTATTTACCTGCAACAACGGATCCTGATATGAATACTGTTCAGATTCGAGGGAGAACGCGGATGGCCGGAATCACGACAACCGACAATGTCTGGCAGAACTGGGCCGGCAATCAGCGCGCCCGCTCGTCGGTGTCGCGTCCGATCAGCGTGCCGCAGGTCGTCGCCGCCGTCACCGAGGCCGCCGCCGCCGGCACCCGCGTCAAACCCGTCGGCAGTGGACACTCCTTCACCGGCATCGCCCGCACCGACCAGCTGCGGATGGAACTGAACGCGCTGGCCACCCCGAGCCGCGTCGACCGGGACGCCCGCCTGGTCACCGTGCCCGCGGGCATGACCCTGCGCGCGCTCAACGAACTGCTCGCCACCGCCGGGCTCGCCCTGCCCAACCTCGGCGACATCGACGCCCAGACCATCTCCGGCGCACTCGCCACCGGCACCCACGGCACCGGCGCCCGGTACGGCTGCCTCGCCACCTTCGTCGAGGCGATCACCCTGGTCACCGGCACCGGCGAGGTGATCACCTGCTCGGCCGACGAACACCCCGAGGTCTTCGCCGCCGCCCGGGTCGGGCTCGGTGCCGTCGGCGTCGTCGTCGCGGTGACCCTGCGCTGCGACGAGGCCTTCGTGCTGCGCGCCCACGAACGCCCCGCCGCGCTGCCCGAGGTGCTGGCCGGGCTCTCCGACCTGATCACCGGCAACGACCACTTCGAGTTCTACTGGTTCCCCTACACCGACCGGGCCCAGGTCAAGACCAACAACCGGGTACCGGTCAGCGACAAACCCCTGCACCGGCTGCGCGGCTGGCTCGACGACGACTTCCTCTCCAACACCGTCTTCGCCGGCGCCTGCCGCCTCGGCCGGCAGGTACCCGCGCTGGCGCCGTCGATCAGCCGGATCTCCGCCCGGGCGCTGACCGAGCGCAGCTACACCGCCCGCTCCGACCGGGTCTTCTGCACCGCACGCCGGGTGCGCTTCGTGGAAATGGAGTACGCCCTGCCCCGCGCCGCGCTCGGCGAGGCGCTGTCCGCGCTGCGGCGCATCATCGACGGGCTGCCGTTCAAGGTGCTCTTCCCCGTCGAGGTGCGCTTCGCCGCCGCCGACGACATCTGGCTCTCCCACGGCCACGGACGCGAATCGGCGTACGTGGCGATCCACCAGTACGCCGGGGCGCCGTACGAGCCGTACTTCCGGGCTTTCGAGAAGGTCGCCGCCGGACTCGAAGGACGGCCGCACTGGGGCAAACTGCACTACCGCGACGCGGCGTCGCTGAGCGCGGTCTACCCGCGCTTCGACGACTTCCTGCGGGTCCGCGACACCCTCGACCCGCAGCGGGTCTTCGCCAACGACTACACCGAGCAGGTACTCGGAGCCTGAGCCGGATCAGGGTTTCCGCGCCGGTCAGCGTCAGCGGCGGCCGGGTGGCGCGGTCCGGGTCCGGACAGACAGCGACGCCGCTGCCGGCGGAGGGCCGGTCAGCGGCGTCGGTGTTGGCTGATCACTCCGCGGCGGGGGTCGCCTTCGCGGCAGCGGCCTTCTTCGGGGCGGCCTTCTTCGCCGCCGCCTTGCGCGGTGGGGTGTCCGCATCGGAGTCGGCGGTGGCCGCGGTCTTCTTCGCCGTGGTCTTCTTCGCGGTCGTCTTCTTCGCCGTCGTCTTCTTCGCGGCGGTCTTCTTGGCGACCTTCTTCTTCGGGGCCGGCCCCTTCGCCCGCTTCTCGGCGAGCATCTCGGAGGCCTCCTCCAGCGTCAGCGCCTCCGGCGTCTGGCTGCGGCGCAGCGACGCGTTCGTCTCGCCGTCGGTGACGTACGGGCCGAAGCGGCCGTCCTTGATGACCAGCGGCTTCTCGGTCAGCGGGTCGACGCCCATCTCCCGCAGCGGCGGGGCCGCCGCCCGGCGCTGGCGGGTCTTCGGCGCGGCCAGCAGCGCCAGCGCCTCCTCCAGCGAGACGGTGAACATCTTCTCTTCCGACTCCAGGGAGCGGAAGTCGTCGCCACGCTTGACGTACGGGCCGTAGCGGCCGTTGTTGGCGAGGATCTCGTTGCCGTCGGGGTCCGTGCCGACCAGCCGGGGCAGGGTCAGCAGGCGCAGCGCCTCCTCGAAGGAGAGCGTCTCCGGCGACTGGGAACGCAGCAGCGACGACTTGCGCTCACCGCTTGCGACGTACGGGCCGTAGCGGCCGGACTTGAGCAGGATCGGCTCGCCCGTCGCCGGGTCCTCGCCGAGCTTGCGCTCGCCGCCACCGCCGAGGAAGAGCTCGTGCACCTTCTCCGGGGTCAGCTCGTCGGGGGCCAGCCCTTCGGGGATCGGCGCCCGGTCACCCGCCGGGCCCTCCTCGCCCTCGACGTGGTCGGCGCCGCGCTGAAGGTACGGGCCGTAACGGCCGACCCGGACCACCACCTCGCGGCCGTCGTCCTCGGTGAAGAGCGGGATCGAGTTGATGCTGCGCGCGTCGATGTCGCCGAGGTTCTCGGTGACCATTTTGCGCAGCCCACCCGAACGGGCGATGTCCTGGTCGCCGGCGCCGGTGGACGCGCCGAAGTAGAAGGCCGTCAGGAAGTCGATCGAGGCGTGGTCGCCGGAGGCGATCTCGTCCAGCTCGTTCTCCATCGAGGCGGTGAAGTTGTAGTCGATCAGCCGCGGGTAGTGCCGCTCCATCAGCCCCACCACGGCGAACGCCAGGAAGGAGGGGATCAGGGCCTGGCCGCGCTTGGTGACGTACCCGCGGTCCTGGATGGTCTGCATGATCGACGCGTAGGTGGAGGGGCGGCCGATGCCCAGCTCCTCCAGCGTCTTGACCAGCGAAGCCTCGGTGTAGCGGCTCGGCGGCTGGGTGCTGTGCTCCTGGGCGGTCAGCTCGTCGGCGGTCAGCGCCTGGTCGCGGACCAGGTTCGGCAGCCGCCGCTCGGCATCCTCGGCCTCGGCGTTCTCGTCGTCCGAGGACTCCACGTACGCCCGCAGGAAGCCCGGGTCGGTGATGGTCTTGCCGGTGGCGCCGAAGTCGGCCTCCTCCCCGGCGGTGGAGACGGCGCGGATGCGCACCGAGACGCTGGAACCGACCGCGTCGGTCATCTGCGAGGCGATGGTGCGCCGCCAGATCAGCTCGTAGAGGCGGAACTCCTCGCCGGAGAGCTCGTTCGCGACCTCACCCGGGGTGCGGAAGTTGTCGCCGGCGGGGCGGATCGCCTCGTGCGCCTCCTGCGCGTTCTTGACCTTGCCGGTGTAGCGGCGCGGCTCCGGTGGCACCGAACGCTCGCCGTAGAGCTCGGCGATCTGGCGGCGGGCCGCGGCGATGGCCGTCTCGGAGAGGTTCACCGAGTCGGTACGCATATAGGTGATGTAGCCGTTCTCGTAGAGCCGCTGCGCCACGCGCATCGTCTGCTGCGAGGAGAGGCGCAGCTTGCGGGCCGCCTCCTGCTGGAGCGTGGAGGTGATGAACGGCGCGTACGGCCGGCGCCGGTACGGCTTCTCCTCCACCCGGGTGACGGTGAAGGGCTGCCCGTCGAGGCGGGCGGCGAGCCCGCGGGCGCCGTCACCATCGAGGTGCACCACCGAGGCGCCGGGCTTGACGCGTCCGGTGTTGGGGTCGAAGTCCTTGCCGGTGGCGATCCGGTCGCCGCCGAGCGCGACCAGGGTGGCGTGGAAGCTGCGCGGCCCCTCGGCCTTGCCGGCGATGGCGAGGCTGGCCTGGATGTCCCAGTAGTCGGCGCTGCGGAACGCCATCCGCAGCCGTTCCCGCTCGACCACGACCCGGGTGGCGACCGACTGCACCCGGCCGGCGGAGAGCCCGGTGCGGACCTTCTTCCACAGCACCGGGGAGACCTCGTAGCCGTAGAGGCGGTCGAGGATGCGGCGGGCCTCCTGGGCGTCGACCAGGTCCCGGTCGATCTCGCGCGGGTTGGCGACCGCCGCCTGGATGGCCGGCTTGGTGATCTCGTGGAAGACCATCCGCCGGACCGGCACCTTGGGCTTGAGGGTCTCCAGCAGGTGCCAGGCGATCGCCTCGCCCTCGCGGTCCTCATCGGTGGCGAGGAAGACCTCGTCCACCTCCTTGGCCAGCTTGATCAGCTTGTTGATCTGCTGCTTGCGGTCCGGAGAGATGACGTAGAACGGCGTGAAGCCGTTGTCGACGTCGACGCCGAGCCGCGCCCACGGCTCCTTCTTGTACTTGGCGGGGACGTCGTCGGCCTTGCGGGGCAGGTCGCGCACATGCCCGAAGCTGGCCTCGACGACGTATCCCGGGCCGAGGTACCCCGAGATCGTCTTGGCCTTCGCCGGTGACTCGACGATGACCAGACGGGTGCTCTTGGTGTTGCTCGGCACGTCTCTCCCCGCTCGGTTCGGTGGTGGCCGGCGAGGCGGTCGGAGCGGTGGCACTGGGCCACGTCCGCCTCCCCCGGCGCTGCGATCTCCAACGTAACGCGCTGCCCGAACTCCGGGATTCCCGGGCAGTTGATCAGCCCGGCGTCACACGTTCGTCGGTAGCGCCGACGCCACACCCGGTGGTCATGCCGGCACGGCGTCACCGTACACCGCGAGCCACCGGGTACGCGGCGCACTGCGCGTATCGATGGATGCCAAAGGCTCGCGGCGGGCGCTTTTCGCCGTCCCGAGCCTGTCTCACCTGTCTCCGATCGGACACTTCTCAAACCGGCCGGGATCGACAACCTCAGTTTCCGGGCCAGATCCCTGCGGGCACGGCCGGCGGCGCCTCGCCGGTCAGCTCGGCGAGCCGCGCCAGCCGCCGCCGCCCGGAGATCCGGTACGCCGGCGCGGCGGGCGCGGTGAGCGGCGCGAACGCAACGGGCGGACCGGACTCGGCAGGCGGCTCGGTAGGCGCGGTGAGTGTGGCGGGCGCGGTGAGTGTGGCGGGCAGGCCGGCGGCGGCGAGCGCGGCGCCCACCAGCGGCCAGGAGTGCGGGGCGCCCGGGTCGAGGCCGAGCAGGTAGCCGCCCTCGTCGGGACGTCCGGCGGCGGCTAACCAGAGCCGCAGCCGGCGGCCGTCGAGGTGCAGCCGGGCCGGTGGTGTCTGCACACCGGCCCGCAGCCACGCGGCGGCGAGCGGCGTCAGGACACTGGTGTAGGCGGTGCGGACCGTGTACCCGGGCTCCCAGGCCGCCGGCAGCGCCCGCCGGGTCAGTTCGGCGACGAGCACGTGCACCCGCCAGGCGTCGGCGACCGGCACGCTGATCCGGGCGGTGCCGCCCATCCGGGTGATCCGGCCCGGCCCGGCGAGCAGCCCGGCGAGGTCACCGACGGCCGGGTCGGCCGCCTCGGCGCCGAAGAGCGAGAGCTGCCGCACCGGCGTGGCGGCCGGCCGCGGCGCGGGATCAGCCGCGCTCAGCGACACTCCGGGACCTCGTCGAAGGCCTCCTGGAGCTCCTCGGAGTTGAGTCCGCCGGTGTCCAGGCCGCTGGCGTCGTACTCGGCGTTGAGGACCTGGACCGCGGTGTCGACGCCCGCGTAGAAGGCCTCGTCGTCGCCGGTGTCCAGCTCGTCGATGGTGCGGCGGGCCTTGCCGTACGCGTCGCGCATGCCGGCGAGGGCCGCCACGAAGGCCGCGGAGATCTCCTCGCCCTGCTCCACGTCCGGAACGCCTGCGTCGGCGACCCGGCTGCGGGCGGTCTCACTGGCCTGCTCGGCGCCGGCGAAGAGGCGTACCAGGTTCTCCTGGGCCTGCGCGGGGGTGGTCTGGGCCCGCATCTGCTGCTCGGTGCTGCTGGTCAGGGTGGCGATGGTGGTCCGCCACGGGGTCAGCGCCTTGCAGACCGACGCCGCCCAGACCCGGGCGCTGGGGTCGGCGCCGCAGCCGGCCATCAGCAGGACCAGCGTGGCCAGGACCACCGTGAGTTTCCGGGCGGCGGCCCACTGGCGGGTACACATGCGAGCAGCGTACGGCCTGTGCGGGGAAGCGACATCCCGCCGTCGCGGGCTCCCCCGGCCGGCACGTCGCGTGCCGGCCGGGGTGAGCACGCGGATCAGACGACCAGCGACTGCGCGCTGCCCTCCCGGCTGCCCGGTCCGGCGTCCGGATCGTTGTCCTGGGCGAGCGTCTCGGAGCGGCGCTTGCTGAAGATCACCGCACCGGCGATCACCGCTACCGCACCGAGCGCGATCGCCACCCGCATCGCGGTGTTGCTGTCCGTGCCGATGTAGGCGGCGACCACGGCCGGGGCGATCAGCAGCGACACCAGGTTCATCACCTTGATCAGCGGGTTGATGGCCGGGCCGGCGGTGTCCTTGAACGGGTCGCCGACGGTGTCGCCGATGACCGTGGCCGCGTGCGCCTCGGAGCCCTTGCCGCCGTGGGCGCCGTCCTCGACGAGCTTCTTGGCGTTGTCCCACGCGCCGCCGGAGTTGGCGAGGAAGACCGCCATCAGGGTGCCGGTGCCGATCGCCCCCGCCAGGTACGCCGCGAGCGCGCCCGGGCCGAGACCGAAGCCGACCGCGATGGGCGCCAGGACGGCGAGCAGACCGGGTGTGATCAGTTCCCGCTGGGCGTCGCGGGTGCAGATGTCCACGACCTTGCCGTACTCCGGGCGCTGGCTGTAATCCATGATCCCGGGGAACTCCCGGAACTGCCGCCGCACCTCCATTACCACCGCGCCGGCCGACCGGGAGACGGCGTTGATCGCCAGGCCGGAGAAGAAGAAGACGACCGCCGCACCGATGATCAGGCCGACCAGGTTGCGCGGGTCGGCGACGTTGAGCGCGTTGAGGATCTCGTTGCCGACGTCACCGACGCCCGCGTTGGCGTACGCGGTGCGCAGCGTGTCGGTGTACGAGCCGAAGAGCGCGGTCGCGGCGAGCACCGCCGTGGCGATCGCGATGCCCTTGGTGATCGCCTTGGTGGTGTTGCCGACGGCGTCGAGCTCGGTCAGGATGCGCGCGCCGTTCTCGTCGATGTCACCGGACATCTCGGCGATGCCCTGGGCGTTGTCGGAGATCGGCCCGAAGGTGTCCATCGCCACGATCACGCCGACGGTGGTGAGCAGGCCGACACCGGCCAGCGCCACCGCGAAGAGCGAAAGGGTGATCGATCCGCCGCCGAGCAGGAAGGCGCCGAAGACGCCGGCGGCGATCAGCAGCGCCGAGTAGACGGCCGATTCCAGGCCGACGCTGATGCCGGCCAGGACCACGGTCGCGGCCCCGGTCTCGGAGCTCTTGCCGATCAGCTGCACGGGGCGGCGCTGGGTCTCGGTGAAGTACCCGGTCAGCGCCTGGATGGCGCCGGCCAGCACGATGCCGATGACCACCGCGCCGATGGCGACCAGCCGCGGGTCGGCGTCGACTCCGGTCAGTCCATCGGTGAAGCCGGCGAAGTCGCCCGGCAGGTACGCCCAGCTGGCGATCGCCACCAGCACCGCCGAGAGCACGGCGGAGGTGTAGAAGGCGCGGTTGATGGCGGTCAGGCCGTTGCGGTCACTGGCCCGCAGCCGGGTGATGAAGACGCCGACGATCGCCACGATCACGCCGATGCCGGAGACGATGAGCGGGAAGACCAGCCCGTCCTCGCCGAACGCGGCCCGGCCCAGGATCAGCGCGGCGACCAGGGTCACGGCGTACGACTCGAAGAGGTCGGCGGCCATGCCGGCGCAGTCGCCGACGTTGTCGCCGACGTTGTCGGCGATGGTCGCGGCGTTGCGGGGGTCGTCCTCGGGGATGCCCTTCTCGACCTTGCCGACCAGGTCGGCGCCGACGTCGGCGGCCTTGGTGAAGATCCCGCCGCCGACCCGCATGAACATCGCCAGCAGGGCCGCGCCGAAGCCGAAGCCCTCCAGGACGGTGGGGGCGTCGCCGCGGAAGAGGATGACGACCAGCGCCGCGCCGAACAGGCCCAGGCCGACGGTGAGGAACCCGACCACGCCGCCGGTCCGGAAGGCGATCTTCATGGCGGTCTCCCGGCCGCCCTCCCGCTCGCGCGCCGCGGCGGCGACGCGAACGTTCGCCCGGGTGGCCAGGGCCATGCCGGCGCCACCGATGAAGGCGCTGAACCCGGCGCCGACGATGAAGAAGATCGACCGGCCGAGTTTGACCAGTGTCTCGTTGCTGTCGGTCTCGTGGACCGGCAGCAGGAAGAGCACGATCACGGCGATCACCACGAAGATCCCGAGGGTCCGGAACTGGCGCATCAGATAGGCCGAGGCGCCTTCCTGGACCGCACCGGAGATCTCCTGCATCTTCTTGGTGCCCTTACCGGCCGCCAGTACCGTCCTGGTCAAGGCGGCTGCGAAGCCGAGCGCCACCAACGCGATGACCGCGGCGATGATGACGTACGACAGGTTCGCTCCGGTAAGGGACAGTGCACCGCCGTCAGCGGCGAGAGTCCCGGGCATTCCATGTCCTCCTGTACCGAGGTTCGCGCCGGCCGGTCACGGGGACCGGCCGGCTGAGCAAGGCGGATCGCGAGCGTCACCCCGGGCCGTGATCTTTTTACAAAGATGATCACGGTCCGAAACTCGCTGATAACCCCGGGTACTTTAGCGGCAGAACGTGGCGGAGGTCACACTGTCGGGAAGGCGCGCCTCAATGATCCTCGTCGCTGCGTCAACGCGAAGATTGTGATATAGAGCAGAGTCGATCATGGGCCGGGACCTGCAAAGACAAGGCACGCCACCGGTCCGCTGCGGACCGGCAGGGCCACTTCGGCAGCGGACGGGCGGCGTCAACGGCGGGCCGGCCGGTCGGTTCAGCGGCGGACCGGCCAGTCCATCCGGACCTCGGTGCCGATCCCCTCGTCCACCGGGCGGACCTGAAGGTTCTCGACGAAACCGGCGAGCAGCGCGAAACCCACGCCGGTGGTGAGCGCCTCGTCGGTGAGCGCCTCATCGGCCAGCTCGTCCGGCGGCAACGTCGTCAGGCCCAGGCCGGCCTCGATCGGCGCCCGGTCGATCACCCGCACCGCGTAGCCGGGCGCGTCGGTCATCTCCACCTCGACCAGGTCGCTGAGGCCGTACTGGCGGTGCAGGGTGACAGCACGGGTGCAGGCCTCACCGATGGCCAGGCGCACCTCGTCGAGCAGATCCTCGGCCACCCCGGCCCGGCGGGCCACCGCCACGCCGACCAGACGGGCGGTACGCACGTGCACCGGAGCCGGCGAGAAGGCAAGCCGAACCGTGGGCATCATGCTCCCGAGCCGGAGTCGGCGGCGATCGCCTCGTCGACGCTTCGGTACAGCGGGAAGACCTGGTCCAGCGCGGTGATCCGGAAGATCTTGAGCAGGGGCTCCTTGTCACAGACCAGCGCGAAGGTGCCGCTGACCGCACGGAGCCGCTTGAGCGCCCCCACCAGCACACCCAGACCCGTGGAGTCGAGGAAGTCGACCCCACCGAGGTCGACGATCACCTTGCGGGCCCCCGCGTCGATCAGCTCGATCAGCCGTTCCCGCAGGCGGGGCGCGGTGTAGACGTCCACCTCGCCACCGACAGCAAGCACCGTATGGTCCTCGGCCGTGCGGGTCGCCAGCGACAGCTCCATCAGTTCTCCTCACCAGCCCGGAAACGCTTCTGGGCATCTAACCACCTACCCGAACACCGTGCCGGGTTCGGCTGCGACCCTCCTCATACCCCAGGTCGACTGTCAGATAGCCCAGGGAAAGTGCAAGAGTGCAGTACGTGAGCTCCTCCGTCACCGTATCGAGCGGCCCCGGCGCTGATCCGCCGGAGGTCGCCGGCAGCGGTGACCGGCTGCTGGCGATGATGCGCCGGCGCAGCTCCGAAGACCCCATCACCCACATCGAACGGGTGCCGGCCCGCGCCGGGATCACCACCGACTGGCCGGGCTGGGTGCCCGCCGAGCTGCGCGCCGCCCTGGGCCGGCGCGGCGTCGAGGCCCCGTGGAAGCACCAGGCCGAAGCGGCCGAGCTGGCCTTCTCCGGACGGCACGTGGTGATCGCCACCGGCACCGCCTCCGGCAAGTCGATGGCCTACCTGCTGCCGGCCCTGGCCACCCTGCTGGCCGACCCGCGCGCCACCGTGCTCTACCTCGCACCGACCAAGGCGCTCGCCGCCGACCAGGCGCGGGCGCTCGCCGAGCTGGAGCTGGAGGGCATCCGCCCCGCCTGCTACGACGGGGACACCCCCCGCGCCGAACGGGACTGGATCCGGCGCCACTCCCGGTTCGTGCTCACCAACCCGGACATGCTGCACCACGGCATCCTGCCCGGCAACGCGCAGTGGACCGCCTTCCTGCGCCGGCTCTCCTTCGTCATCGTCGACGAGTGCCACACGTACCGGGGGGTATTCGGCTCGCACGTGGCGCACGTGCTGCGGCGGCTGCGCCGCCAGTGCGAGCGGTACGCCCGCCCGGCCCGCGTGCCCAGCCAGCCGTCCGGCCCGCACCGCCGGACCGGACCGGTCTTCGTGCTCGCCTCGGCGACCTCCGGCGATCCGGCCGCGACCGCCGAACGCCTCACCGGTCATCCGGTGGCAGCCGTCACCGAGGACACCTCCCCGCGCGGCGGGGTGACCTTCGCGCTCTGGGAACCGCCGCTGCTGCCGCCCGACACCGACAATCCCGCCGACCTCACGCCGACCCGCCGCTCCGCCCTGCGCGAGACCGCCGACCTGCTCGCCGACTCGATCACCGCCGGGGTACGCACCCTGGCGTTCGTCCGGTCCCGCCGCGGCGCCGAGGTGGTCGCCACCAGCGCCCGCCGGTCACTGGACGAGGCGGTGCCGGGGCTGGGGCGGCGGGTCGCGGCGTACCGGGGCGGCTACCTGCCCGAGGAGCGACGGGCGCTGGAACGGGCGCTGCTCGACGGGGAGCTGCTCGGGCTGGCCTCGACCAACGCGCTGGAGCTCGGCGTAGACCTGGTCGGGCTGGACGCGGTGCTGATCTGCGGCTATCCCGGCACCCGGGCCTCGCTCTGGCAGCAGGCCGGCCGGGCGGGCCGTTCGGGGCAGGAGGCGCTGGCGGTGCTGGTGGCCCGCGACGACCCGCTCGACACCTATCTGGTGCACCACCCGGAGGCGCTCTTCGGCCGGCCGGTCGAGGCGACGGTCCTGGACCCGGGCAACCCGTACGTCCTGGGGCCGCAGCTGGCCTGCGCGGCGGCCGAGGCGCCGCTGACCCCCGCCGACCTGGAGCTCTTCGGGCCGGGCGCCCGGGCGGCGGTCGACGAACTGGTCGCCGCCGGCGCCCTGCGCGCACGCCCCACCGGCTGGTACTGGCGTGATCCGCGCCGCCCGGAGGTGGATCTGCGCGGCCAGGACGGCGCCCCGGTCTGCGTCGTCGAGGCGGCCACCGGGCGGCTGCTCGGCACGGTCGACGGCGGCTCCGCGCACTTCCTGGTGCATCCCGGCGCGGTCCACCTGCACCAGGGCGTCTCGTACGTGGTGGACTCCCTGGACCTGGCCGACGGCTGCGCGCTGGTGCACCCGGCCGAACCGGACTGGTCGACCCACGCCCGCGACGTCACCTCTCTGACGGTGCTCTCGGTGCGCTCCTACACCGACGCCGGGCCGGTCGGCATGTTCCTCGGCGAGGTGGACGTCACCAGCCAGGTGGTCTCCTACCAGCGGCGGCGCATCGCCACCGGCGAGGTGATCGACACCCGGCCACTGGACCTGCCGGCCCGCGAGCTGCGCACGATGGCGGTCTGGTTCACCGTCTCACCGCAGGCGCTGGCGGCGGCCGGGGTGGAGCCGGCCGAGGTGCCGGGGGCGCTGCACGCCGCCGAGCACGCGGCGATCGGCCTGCTGCCGCTGGTCGCGACCTGTGACCGCTGGGACATCGGCGGGCTCTCCACCGCCGTGCACCCCGACACCGGTGCGCCGACGGTCTTCGTCTACGACGGACACCCTGGCGGTGCGGGTTTCGCCGAGCGGGCGTACGCGGTGGCGGCGCAGTGGCTGCGGGCCACCCGGGAGGCGATTTCGGCCTGCGGCTGCGAAGCGGGCTGTCCGTCCTGTGTGCAGTCGCCCAAGTGCGGCAACGGCAACAATCCACTGGCCAAGAACGATGCCGTACGCGTGCTCGACGTGGTGCTGGCGAATCTGCCCCCGGAGCCGTCCCCGCAGTCCTGAGCCGCGCTGCCTGCGGTGCCGTCCTGGTCAGGGTGGGTGAGCCGGATCGGCCGGGTTCGTTTGTGGACGGTGCCGAGCGGGTGAGCCCGGCGGGTGAGCGCGGTGTGGGCCGCGTTTGTGCGGTCTGCCGGTATCGCATCGGTGTGCCACACTCCGCCGTGCGGCCGGAGTTGGTCGCGTCGGCTCGACAGGGGAAGTCAGATGGACCTTCAGTTCTTGCAGGCACAGCGGCAGTTGCTCATCCGTCAGCGGCTCCGCCTGATGGTCAACCAGTACCAGGTGCACGCGGCCGCGCCGGACGGCTCGGAAGGGCCGATGCTCGCGTTCGCGCAGCAGAAGCGGATGGCTTTCAAGGAGCAGGTGACGCTCTACACCGATGACACCAAGCAGGTGCCGGTGCTGGGCTTCAAGGCCCGGCAGGTCATGGACCTGGGCGCGACGTACGACGTGACCGACGCCAACGGTGCGCCGATCGGCCTGTTCCGCAAGGATTTCAAGGCGTCGCTGCTGCGTTCGACGTGGATCGTCGAGCAGCCCGGCGTGGGGCCGATGACGGGCCAGGAGCGCAGCTTCCCGATCGCGCTGCTGCGCCGTTTCGTCAACTCGCTCTCCTGGCTGCCGTACCACTTCGATTTCGTGCTGGACGGCCAGGTCGCCTTCTCGGTGGAGAAGAAGTGGGGCCTGCGCGACCGCTACGTCGTCAACATCAACCACCCCGGTCTGGACCGGCGCGTGGTGATGGCGATGGCCGTCGGCCTGGACGCGCTGCAGAGCCGCTGACGCGATAGGTCCGGGGGCGGGCAGGGCAGCCTGCCCCTCCCGGACCTGCCCGCCATCGCGGCGTAGACGCCTGAATCGCCAACTACTTCCGCTTCCCCAGCGTGGGGAGCCGCCGCCTTACGCTGGCGCTGCGGGCCGAATCGGCCATAGAGTCCTGTCCATGGACATGCTGAAGGGCGAACAGATCGCCGAGGCCAACCTGGCTGATTGGCGCAAGCTGGCCCAGGGACTGCATGCCCGCTACCTGGTCGACGACTTCGGCACCGGCGCACGATTCGTCGCCGCGGTGGGCGAGGCCGGCGACGCGGTCGGACACCACCCGCGCGTGTCGATCGGCAACGGATACGTCGACTTCAAGTTGATCAGCGACGACGCTGTCTTCCGCGACGACGAGGGCACCGAGCATGTCGTCGCATGGGTGACCCAGCAGGACGTCGACCTCGCTCGCCGGATCACCGAGGTCGCCGCCGACCACAAGGTCGCAGCCGACCCGGCCTCGGTCAGCGACATCGAGCTCGGCCTCGACACGGCGCGCTCCGCGACCATCGCACCAGTGTGGGCCGCCCTTTTGACCGGGAGCGCCGAGTCCCAGGGACGCGGGTCTCCCGGCGACGAGATCAGGGACGCCACGGGACGGGTACCGAACCTCTGGTTCGGGGACGCCGACGAGCACGAGACCCCGCGTCAGCGGTTCCACATCGAGGTCTATGTGGCGCCCGAGGTGGCCGAGCAACGGATCGCCGCCGCCCTCGCCGCGGGCGGGACCGTCGTCGATGACAGCAACGCGCCCTCGCTCACCGTGATCGCTGACCAGGACGGCAACAAGGGCATCGTCTGCGTCGACGTGTCCGCTGCCAAGAAGGGTTGAAGCGCCAAATTTCACCCTCGACCAGGAGGATCCGACTCAGCCTTGTATCGGTCCGGCTCGGGCTGAGGCTTTGGCGCTGCGTTCCCAGCCGGGCAGGCCGGTCGCCGCGACCTCAACGGTGATCTGGAGTGTGAAGCCCTCCAGCACACATCCGGTGATCTGCCCGTCGTTGCGGGCGGCAAGCTCGGCCGCGCGGGCGCAGGCGGCCTCAGCGCCCTCGACAGCCCTGGCGGCCCCCGCCAGGGCGCCGAGGTCGGCTGCGATCTGTGCGCGTTGACTCGCCACCTGCGCCGCGCCGACCGCCGCCCCCGCGCCGGAGGCGGCGAAGAGTGCCAGCCCGAGGGCCAGCAGCCACAGCGATGCGCTGCCCCGGTCCGTGCCCGACCTCGTCCGCAGTCGCCGCCGCCGTGACCTCCCGGTCGTTGATACGCCCTGATCACTGCCTTGACCTGATCCCCGTGATGCCGTCATGGCGATGCCCCTGGTTCGCCCGGTTCGACCGCGGCGGTGGCATCGGCCTCGACGGTCAGGGCAGGCAGGCGGGCGCCGAGGACCCGGACGGGGGCACGCACGGTCGCGTGCGCGTATTCGCCGTCTAGGTTGACGGTGATCGCTGCACCGGCGGGCGCGTTGCGCCGGCCTGCCGAGGTGCCGTCCGCGCCTCGGGCGGTGGCGAGTGCGGCGTCGCGGGCGGCGTCCTGGCACTGGGCTTTGGTGGTGACCGCGCCGACGGCGGTGAGCCCGGCGAGCAGGAGCAGCATCAGCGCCGGCAGGCCGGCCGCGAGTTCGGCGGTGAAGGAGCCGCGGTCACCGGTGGTGGCCGCGATACCCGATCGCCGGTCGTGGCCGGCCCGCCGGCGCCGCCTCACGAGAGCGCCCGGTCGATCACCGAGGTCAGTGCCTTCTGGACACTGCCGGAGGTCAGCACCTTGAGCAGGATGCCGGCGAACGCGACGGCGGCCAGGGTGCCGACGGCGTACTCGGCGGTGTTCATGCCGGCGTCTCCACGGAGCCGGGCGCGCAGGTGTGCGAGGAGTTTGCGCATGACCTCTTCCTTTCTGCGGTGCCGCCAGGCGGTCCCGGCGGCGGACGGGTTCGGAGCGGCTCGGAGCGGGTCGGCTCAGAGCACGTCGCCGAGGACGGCGACGACCACCGGCACGAGGCCGGCGAGAATGAAGGCGGGCAGGAAGCAGAGCCCGAGCGGCAGCACGATGAGCACGCCCGCGCGCCGGGCCGAGGCTTCGGCGGCGAGCGCGCGGTCGGCCCGCAGGTCGTCGGCGAGCCGGGTCAGCCCGCCGGCGAGGGCCGCACCGCTGGCCGAGGAGCGGACCGCGGCGACGATCAGCCGCTGCGCCCCCTCGACCGGCGCCAGGTGCGCCCAGGCCTCGGGTGGGTCGCCACCGAGGCGCAGCGTGCGGCCGACCCGGGTGAGCCGCTCGGCCAGCGGGCCGCCGAGCGCCTCGGCGACGGCCTCCACGGCCCGGTCCACGGGGGTGCCGCCGCGCAGCGCTGCGGCGAGCAGGTCCGCGGCGAGCGGAAGGTCGGCGCTCTCGCGTTGCCGCCGCCGGCGTACCGCCGGTGGTTCGAGCCGGCGCAGGGCCCGGTCGGCGGTGACGGCGACGGCGAGACCGGCCAGCGGCGCGGCCCAGCCGCCGACGGTGATCGCCGCCGCCAGCCCGGCGAGGACCGCCGCGCCCCGGATCGGATCGCGTCGCAGGCGCGACTGTGGTGGTGGGCCGCTTCGGCGCAGCCGGGCCAGGCGACGGGGGCGGGGCCGGAGTCCGGCCACCAGTGCGGCGGCGAGCAGGCAACCGGCGGCCAGCAGCGAGGCCATCACCCGGCCCAGGCCCGCGCGCTACTGAGCCGGGCGGTCCAGGCCAGCCCGGCGAGTTGCAGCAGGACCGCTCCGAGGGCGCAGGCAGCCCCGAGCGGGGTGTGCAGCAGGACGTGCAGCGGGTCGGCACCGATGGTGTAGCCGAGGGCGATCCCACCGACGGGCAGCACAGCGAGCAGCCCGGCGGTGGCGCGGGCTCCGGCAGCCTGGGCCGCTGCCGCCGCCGCGCCCCGGTCGGCCGCGCGGGCGTCGGCCTCGATCCGCTCGACCAGCTCGGCCAGGGGCGCGCCGGTGCGCTCGGCGAGCCGGACCGCCGACCGGGTCAACCCGGCGAGGCGATCGGCGGGCGGCGACCCGGATTCCGCGAACGGCCCGGTGCCGGGCAGGCCGGCGCGCAGGTCCGCGGCGAGGGCACAGAGATCGTCGAGCTGCCGACGGCGGCGTTCGCGCTCCTCCCCTGCGGCCCGGCGGCTGAGCAGCGCCCGGGTGGCCAGCGCACCATAGGCCGCCGCGGCGACCGCGGCCACCAACCCGGAGAGCAGGAGACCGACCAGCGCGGCAACCAGGCCGGCGAGCGCGGCGCTGCGACGCGGCTGTCGCAGCAGCCGCTCCCGTAGGTGCGCGGCGACCGCCCGCAGGTCGATCGTGGGCGCGGTACGGCCGGTGCGCATCAGCAGGCGGCGGCGGGTGCCCGGTAGCCGGCGCGGCCAGCCGACGGCCAGCGCCGCGAGCGCCAGGCAGGCCGCCGCGCTCCAGCCGCCGGTCACCGGCGCTCCCTCGCGGCCCGGGAGTGCCGTGGCCCCGGCGCGGCGAACCGGTCGGGCAGCGGCTCCCGCGCGGGCTCGGCCTGGTGGCCGGGAGCCGGCTGCCGTACGGACTCGGTGTGATGGCCGGGCGCCGGCTCTCGTGTGGGCTCGGTGTGGTGGCCGGCCGGCGGCGGTACCGGCGGGGGTGCGGTGTCGCCGTGCAGGACGTCGGGCACCGGCACGTCGCGCTGGTCGAGCAGCCGGATCAGGGCACCCGCGGCCGGTCCGGCGCCGCGCTCGCGGGTCCAGGCGGGAACGACGGTTACCAGCCGTTCGGTGCCCTGCGGCAGCAGCAGGCAGACCGATTCGAGTCGTCGTCCGGCGGGAGAGCGCCGGACCTGGAGGACGACCTGCAACGCGGCGGTGATCTGGGCGTGCAGCGCCGGGCGGGGCAGGCCACCGAGGAGACCGAGCGCCTCCAGCCGGGCCGGCACGTCGGCCGGGGTGTTGGCGTGCAGGGTGCCCGCGCCGCCCTCGTGACCGGTGTTCAGGGCGGCGAGCAGATCCACCACCTCTGCGCCGCGGCACTCCCCGACGACGAGCCGGTCGGGACGCATCCGCAGCGCCTGCCGGACCAGGTCGCTGAGCCCGATCGTGCCGGCCTGCTCCACGTTGGAGGTCCGGGCCTGCAGACCCAGCACGTGCGGGTGGGCCGGGCGCAGCTCGGCGGCGTCCTCGACCAGGATGATCCGCTCGGTACGCGGGACCAGGCCGAGCAGCGTGTTGAGCAGGGTCGTCTTGCCCGAGCCGGTGCCGCCGGTGACCAGGTAGGCCAGCCGGGCCGCCACCACCGCCGACAGCAGCGGCGCCACCGATGGCGCCACCATGCCGGAGCCGACCAGCTCCGCCAGCGTGAAGGGACGTTGACGGAAGGTCCGCAGGGAGAGGTAGGGACCGGCGGTCGCCACCGGCGGCAGCACCGCGTGCAGCCGGGTGCCGTCGGGCAGCTGCGCGTCGACGTACGGGCAGCCGTCGTCGAGCCGGCGGCCGCTGGCGGCGGCGAGGCGCTGGGCGAGACGGCGTACGTCGTCGGGGCCGCCGAGGTCGAGTGCGACCTGACGCAGCCCGTCCCCTCGGTCGACCCAGACCCGTGCGCCGTTGACCAGCACGTCGCTGACAGAGGGATCGGTCAGCAGCGGCGCCAGCGGGCCCACCCCGAGCAGGTCGTCGCGGACCCGGTCGGCGGTGCGCAGCAGCGCGGTGTCGCCGAGTACCGCGGTGGCCGGGTCGGCGCGTACCGCGGAGACGACGGCCGCGGCGGTGACCGGAGCGCCTTCGGCGGCGAACCGTTCGCGGACCCGGACGGCAAGCTCATGTCTGCCGCGTGCCGGCACGCCGCGCCCGGTCACGCGGCACCGGCCAGGACGGCGTCGCGGGTCTCGGAGATCAGCCGGCGGCAGAGCGTGGCGAGTGGTCCGCGGCCGTCGGCGGTGGGGGCTTCGCCGCGTTCAAGCGCCCGGCACAGGCCCGGTTCGGGGCGCAGCGTCCCGGCCAGCGGCAGGTCGAGCGCCTTCGCCACCTCGGCGGCTTTGAGGCCGCCGGGCGCCGGGCCGCGCACGACCAGCGACAGCCGGGGGCAGTGCGGGGTGACGGTGGCGGCGACCCGGGCCGCCGCGGCGACGGCCCGCAGCTCGGCGGGGACCACCAGGTAGGTCTGGTCGGCGGCCTGCAGGGCGATCTGGGCGGCGTCGTCGAGCTGCCGCGGCAGGTCCACCACCACCAGGTCCCGGCCTCGGCGGCCGGCCTCCAGGGTGGCGGCCATCGCCTCGGCCGGCAGCCCGAGCGGGTCGCCCCGATCCCACGAGAGCATCACCAGGTCGCCGTGTCCCGGCAGGGCCGCCACCAGCGACGAGGTGTCGATCCGCCCGTTCGCGCCGGTGAGGGCGGGCCAGCGCAGCCCGTCGAGCTGCTCCCAGCCGAGGACCAGGTCGAGACCGCCGCCGAGGGGATCGCCGTCGACGAGCAGGGTGCGCAGCCGCGAGCGGGTGGCGGTGATCGCGAGGCCGCCGGCGAGCACGCTGGCGCCGGCCCCGCCCCGGCCGCCGAGCACCGCCACGACGCTGCCGGGCCGGGGGTCCTCGACGAGGGTCTCGGCGAAGCGGTCGATCAACCACGGTTCGGCGGTGGGCAGGACCGCGACGTGTTCGGCGCCGATCAGCGCCGCGACATCCCAGCCGGGGTCGGCGGTGCCGGCGAGCCCGACCAGGACGACCCGTGACCGGCGGGGCAGTCGCGCCCGCAGGCACGCCTGGCCCTGGTCGGTGCCGACGATCACCAGTGGGGCGGCTTTCCAGCGGGGCCGGGCGGCGGCCGGGTCGGCGGCGACCTCGACCTGGCTGCCGCCGGCGGCAGCCAGGCGCAGCAGCTCGTCGAGGAGCTCGCCGTCACCGGTCAGCACCAGCGGCAGCGGCGGATCCGGCGCGACTGAGGTACGGGGCGGCATCGCGGCCTCCAAGGGGATCGGCACCTGTGACCGCCTGACCGTGCCGCCGGTAAGCCGTTCGGGGACGGGGCGATCTGCTCCGCTGTGGACGGGACGGCGGGCTGTGGACAGCGCCCGTACGCGGGATTCGATCTGTTATGGCCGGGCGATGCGGCCGGCAACGACAGCGACCCCCGTCACGGGGACGGGGGTCGCCGGGGTTCGGCTCCGGGGGGGGTGAACCGAACCGCACCCGGCAGCCACGAGGGGGTCGGGCGGCTGCCGAGACCGAGGCGTCACGGCAGTGCCGTGTCGTACGCACAGCATGCCGCAGCTGTCGGCGGCAGTCGAGAGGCAGAACTTCACCAGCTGCGAAAGATCCGCAGCGGAGAGTAACCGCACTGGGACGCGCCGGCCCTCATCTAGCTGCCCAAATGCCGCGAAAGGCACGTCACGGGGCAGGCTGCGCGCCGACCGGGCATCGGCCGACTACACTTCCCGACCGTGGGCCGAAGCGCCGCTTTTTTCGATCTGGACAAGACCGTCATCGCCAAGTCGAGCGCCTTGGCGTTCGGTCGGCCGTTCTACCGTGATGGCCTGATCACCCGCCGGGACGTGGTCAAGTCCGCGTACGCGCAGCTGATGTTCCGGCTGGGCGGCACGGACGAACAGACCATGACCAAGACGCGGGACTACCTCGCCGCGCTCTGCAAGGGCTGGCCGGTGGAGCAGGTCCGGCAGATCGTCGCCGAGACACTGCACGAGCTGATCAACCCGTACGTCTACGCCGAGGCGGCCGCCCTCATCGAGGAGCACCGCGCCGCCGGCCGCGACGTCGTGCTCGTCTCCGCCTCCGGCGAGGAGATGGTCCGCCCCATCGGCGAACTGCTCGGCGTCTCCGGCGTCATCGCCACCCGGATGGCCGTGGACGACCAGGGCCGCTACAGCGGGGAGATCGAGTTCTACGCCGCCGGAGCGGCGAAGGTCGAGGGTGTCGCCGAGCTCGCCACCGCGCGCGGCTACGACCTGGCCGACTCGTACGCCTACTCCGACTCGATCACCGACCGGCCGCTGCTGGAGTGCGTCGGCCACCCGACGGCGGTCAACCCGGACCGCGGGCTGCGCAAGCTCGCCACCGAGAACGGCTGGCCGGTGCTGGAGTTCCGCCACCCCATTCCGCTCGGCCGCCGGCTGCGCGACCGGCCCGCAGTTCCGGTGGCCGCCGCCGCCCTCGGTGTCGGCGTCGGCGTCGTCGTCGGGATCGCCTGGTACGGCCGCCGTCAGCGCGCCCGCGCCGCCGCGACCGCCTGACCGGCCCGCGCCGCCGCGACCGCCTGACCGGCCCGCGCCGCCGCGACCGCCTGACCGGCCCGCGCCGCCGCGACCGCCTGACC
>NZ_JBLLDT010000001.1:290346-415524 GCF_049523535.1 Melissospora conviva | reverse complement strand
ACCGGCCCGCGTCACCGCGACCGCCTGACCGGCCCGTGCCGGCGCGACCATCGACTGTCCGCGCCGGCACGACCGGTGCACGCGGCGCCGGCCCGAAGCGGTCACACCCCGGCGAGGACCTCGTCGCCGATCTCGACGAGCTGGGCGGCGGCGACCTCGACCGCCGCCGTGTAGTGGCGCAGCCAGGAACGGATGCCGTCCGGGGTGCCGGTGGCGAACGCCCGGGCCGCGCCGACGTACTCGGGCTGGCGCTCCAGGTGGCCGATGTCCACGCCGACCAGGCCCCGCGGGTCCAGCCCGGAGGAGAGCAGGGTGAGCCGGGCCGCCGCCCGCGCGACCACCGCCGACGGCCCGGCGAAGGGACGCAGCGCCAGCAGTTCGCCGTGCACGACGGCCGCGAGCACCAGCGGCGAGGTCGCGGACCCGCCGGCGACCAGACCGGCGAGGGTCTCCAGCCGGGCCGCGACGAGCGGATCGGTGACCGGCCGCCCCAGCTCCGCGGCGGGTACGACGTCGCGGGCGGCGAGCACGTGCAACCGCGCCAGCGCCTGCCGGGGCGCCTTCGGCCAGAGGTCGCTCAGCCCCGGCAGCGCCCCGGCCACCCGCAGCGCCCCCTGCACGACGGGGTCGGTGACGGTGCCGGCCCGGACGGCCTCCCGCTCGTACGCCGCTCCCTCGAGGGCGGCGCTGGCGATCGCGCTGCGCAGCCCGACCTCGGCGGCGACCTGCCCGCCGTTGCGGCGCAGCGCGCGGTGGCGCAGCGCCTGGTCGACCTGGTCGCGGGCCGCCTCGACGGCGGCGGCGATGTCTGCGAGTTTGAGCAACGGGGCGAGCGGATCCGTGGTCACGCCTGTCACGCTAGCGAGCCGCCGGGGCGCGGCGGGCGGCAGCCGTCCGATCCGCGACCGGCGACACCGCGGCCGGTGAGCGCGCCGCAACGGCCGCTCGGCGCGTACGGCGCGACGCCACGGTCGCCAGGCCGCGGCACCCCGGTTAACCTCTGGCCCAGGTAACGAGACGCAGATCACGTGCGGATACGAGGAGTTGCCATGATCAGCCACCACCGGGAGGCCGCGGTATGAGTGAGGCGTTCGAAAACCTGCTGCGGGAGACCCGCGAGTTCCCGCCACCCGCCGAGTTCGCCGCGAACGCCAACGTCACCGCCGAGGCGTACGACGCCGCCGCCGCGGACCGCCTCGCGTTCTGGGAGCAGCAGGCGCGGCGGCTGGACTGGGCCACGGAGTGGGACCAGGTGCTCGACTGGTCGGGCGCGCCCTTCGCGAAGTGGTTCGTCGGCGGCCGGCTCAACGTCGCGTACAACTGCCTGGACCGGCACGTCGAGGCGGGCCTCGGCGACCGGGTCGCGATCCACTGGGAGGGCGAGCCCGGTGACACCCGCACGCTCACCTACGCCGACCTGCACCGGCTCACCTGCCAGGCCGCGAACGCGCTGACCGATCTCGGCGTCACCGCCGGCGACCGGGTCGCGATCTACCTGCCGATGATCCCGGAGGCGGCGGTGGCGATGCTGGCCTGCGCCCGCATCGGCGCCACCCACAGCGTCGTCTTCGGCGGCTTCTCCGCCGACGCGCTCGCCAGCCGGATCGCCGACGCCAGCGCCAAGGTCGTGATCACCGCCGACGGCGGCTACCGCCGGGGCAAGCCCTCGGCCCTCAAGCCGACGGTCGACGAGGCGGTGAAGCGCTCGCCGTCGGTGGAGCACGTGCTGGTGGTGCGCCGTACCGGCCAGGACGTCTCCTTCGCCGGGACCGACCACTGGTGGCACGAGACGGTGGAGACCGCCTCGCCGGAGCACACCGCGCAGCCCTTCGACGCCGAGCACCCGCTCTTCATCCTCTACACCAGCGGCACGACGGCGAAGCCGAAGGGGATCCTGCACACCAGCGGTGGTTACCTGACCCAGACGGCGTACACGGCGCACGCTGTCTTCGACCTGAAGCCGGCCACCGACGTCTACTGGTGCACGGCCGACATCGGCTGGGTGACCGGGCACTCGTACATCGTGTACGGCCCGCTCGCCAACGGCGCCACCCAGGTCATGTACGAGGGCACCCCGGACACCCCGCACAAGGGCCGCTTCTGGGAGATCGTCGACAAGTACCAGGTGTCGATCCTCTACACCGCGCCCACGCTGATCCGCACCATGATGAAGTGGGGCGACGACATCCCGGCCGGCTACGACCTGTCGTCGCTGCGGCTGCTCGGCAGCGTCGGCGAGCCGATCAACCCGGAGGCCTGGATGTGGTACCGGGAGCACGTCGGGCACGGTGCGCTGCCGGTTGTCGACACCTGGTGGCAGACCGAGACCGGGTCGATGATGATCTCGCCGCTGCCGGGGGTCACCGCCGCCAAGCCGGGCAGCGCCATGACGCCGCTGCCGGGAATCGTCGCCGACGTGGTGGACGACCAGGGGCAGTCGGTGCCCAACGGCGGCGGCGGCTACCTGGTGCTGCGGGAGCCGTGGCCGTCGATGCTGCGCACCATCTGGGGTGACGACGCCCGCTTCGTGGACACGTACTGGTCGCGGTTCGAGGGGATGTACTTCGCCGGCGACGGCGCGAAGAAGGACGCCGACGGCCACATCTGGCTGCTCGGCCGGGTCGACGACGTCATGCTGGTCTCCGGGCACAACATCTCCACCACCGAGGTCGAGTCGGCGCTGGTGTCGCACCCCTCGGTCGCCGAGGCGGCGGTGGTCGGCGCGACCGATCCGACCACCGGACAGGCGATCGTGGCGTTCACCATTCCACGCGGGACGGTCGACACCGACGGCGCGGCGGGCGAGGCGCTCATCAGCGAACTGCGCGACCACGTGGCCCGTACGCTCGGGCCGATCGCCAAGCCGCGGCAGATCATGCTGGTGCCGGAGTTGCCGAAGACCCGCTCGGGCAAGATCATGCGGCGGCTGCTGCGGGACGTCGCGGAGCACCGCACCCTCGGGGACGTCACGACGCTGCAGGACTCCTCGGTGATGGATCTGATCGCCTCCGGGATGGGCGGCGGCAAGTCCGACGAGGACTGACGGCGCGAGTACGACCTGGGGGCGGTGCCGACCGGCGCCGCCCCCTTCGCGTGCCGCCGCCCTCGCCGGGCGCACGCCGGCCGCAGTTGTGACGCCGGAGCGCTCCGGGCGCAGATTTCTGCAATGAATCGACCGCCACATCTTCCCAACCGGGGCAGGAGTGCCTAGGTTCACATTGGCCGATACCACTATTCGGCCTCTTCTATCCGGACGGCCGAAGTCGCGCCCGTCTCGAACGGGCGACTCCGGCAACCCTCGAACCGGAGGTACCCAGAGGTGCGCAAACTCATGGTGGGGCTGCTCACCGTGTCGCTCGCGACGGGAGTCGGGGTTTCACTGGCCCCCGCCGTCGTCGCGGCCCCTACGGCAGGCACACCCCAGGCCGACGCCCCCGAGGCGGTCGCCGTTCACGATCTCCCCAACCCGTTGGAGGAGAAGCGGCGCGAGCTGCGGGAGCAGGCGGTCAGCGCGGTCGTCAACGGCGACCTGACCGCCCAGAAGCGCGGCAAGAGCACGGTCGCCAAGGTCGGCAAGACCACCGGCCACTCCCCGGGCAAGGGCCAGGGCGGCAAGCGCAAGTCCGGCGCCACCAAGACCCAGGACCAGTACGTGGAGCTGGGCCGGGAGGCGACCGACCAGATTTTCGTGATCCTGGCCGAGTTCGGCAACGACCGGCACCCGGACTACCCGGACCAGGACACCGACCCGAACACCGAAGGACCGGCCCGTTTCGACGGACCGCTGCGCAACGAGATTCCCGCCCCGGACCGGCGGGTCGACAACTCCACGGTCTGGCAGGCCGACTACTCGGCCGAGCACTACCGCCAGCTCTACTTCGGTGAGGGCGAGGGCGTCGAGTCGGTCAAGACCTACTTCGAGACCCAGTCCTCCGGCCGGTACAGCGTCGACGGCACCGTCACCGACTGGGTGAAGGTCAAGTACAACGAGGCGCGCTACGGCCGCTCGAACGGCTACCCCTGCGGCGGCAGCGTCTGCAGCAACGTCTGGGAGCTCGTCAGCGACGCCGCCAACCAGTGGGTCGCCGACCAGAAGGCCCAGGGCCGTACGGACGCGCAGATCGCCACGGACCTGCAGGCGATGGACCAGTGGGACCGGTACGACTTCGACGGCGACGGCAACTTCAACGAGTCCGACGGTTACATCGACCACTTCCAGATCGTGCACGCCGGCGGCGACCAGGCCGACGGTGACCCGTGGCAGGGCGAGGACGCCATCTGGAGCCACCGCTGGTACGCCTTCTCCTCCGACATCGGCCGCACCGGCCCGGGGAACAACCCGCTCGGCGGCACCCAGATCGGCAACACCGGCTTCTGGATCGGCGACTACACGATGCAGCCGGAGAACGGCGGTCTGAGCGTCTTCGTGCACGAGTACGCCCACGACCTGGGCCTGCCGGACGACTACGACACCTCCGGCGGCGGCGACAACAGCGTCGAGCACTGGAGCCTGATGGCGCAGAGCCGTCTCTCCGGCAAGAACGACCAGGGCATCGGCACCCGGCCGGGCGACCTGGGCGCGTGGAACAAGCTGATGCTCGGCTGGCTGGACTACGAGGTGGTGGTCGCCGGACAGCGGCGGACCATGACCCTCGGCCCACAGGAGTACAACAGCGCCAAACCGCAGGGTGTGGTGGTGGTGCTGCCGCAGAAGGAGGTCACCGTCGACCTCGGCGAGCCGTACGCCGGGCAGGCGCAGTACTTCTCGGGCAGCGGTGACGACCTGGACACCACGATGACCCGCACCTTCGACCTGACCGGCAAGTCCTCGGCGGCGCTGTCGATGAAGGCGCGTTACGCCATCGAGGAGGACTACGACTACCTCTACCTGGAGGCGTCGGCCAACGGCGGGCAGAGCTGGACGGCGCTGGACGGCACGGTCAACGGCGAGCCGTTCAGCCGGGACGGCAGCGGCACCCCGGCCATCGACGGCTACACCGACGGCTGGGCCGACCTGAACGTGTCGCTCGACGCGTACGCGGGCGCTCCGGTGCTCTTCCGGTTCCACTACCGCACCGACGGCGGACTGACCGAGCCGGGCTTCTTCGGCGACGACATCACCGTCACCGCGGACGGCGCGACCCTCTTCACCGACGGCGCGGAGGGCACCACCGACTGGGCCCTCGACGGGTTCTCGGTCGTCGGCGCCAGCGCCACCGATCTGTACGACCACTACTACATCGCGGGCCACCGGTCGTACGTCAGCTACGACAAGTACCTCAAGACCGGCCCGTACTTCTTCGGCTACCAGGGCACCAACAAGCCGGACTGGGTGGACCACTACGCGTACCAGGAGGGTCTGCTGATCTCCTACTGGGACACGTCGCAGGCCGACAACAACACCAACGCCCACCCGGGCCAGGGCCGCAACCTCTACATCGACTCGCGGCCGCGGCCGATCTACAACCTGACCGGCAACCCGTGGCGCGCCCGGGTGCAGGTGTACGACGCTCCGTTCAGCCTGCGCAAGGCGGACTCGTTCACCCTGCACATCAACGGCAAGCCGCAGTACATCCGCGGTCAGGACGCGCAGCCGCTCTTCGACGACACCAAGAAGTACTTCTACGAGGAACTGCCGAACCACGGGGTCAAGCTCCCCGCGGCCGGCGTCAAGATCCGCGTACTGGAGGAGAAGGGCACCTCGATCAAGGTCCGGATCTTCTGATCACGGACGAGGCGATCGCATGATCCGGTGCCCCGGGTGTTCACACCCGGGGCACCGGCGCGTCCGCCCCGGGAACCGATGACGGTGGCGCCGCGTCCAACCGGCATGACGGGAACACTCGTGCGGGCCGGTGCCGCCGGCAGGGCGCCCAGTCGACGGCGGTACCTGCTGGCCGCCGTGACCGGCGCGCTGCTGGTTGCCCTCGGCAGCGGCTGCGCCACCCAGGAGAGGGGAAGCATCGTGCGCGAGGACTCCCCGCCGGCCGCCGCCACCCCGGGCACGTCCGGCCCGGCTCCTGCCCCGTCGGTGGCCGGCCCCGGCAACGGCCCGGTCTCCTCCGCGGGCCGGCCGCCCTCCACCACCCCACCGCCGGGCCTGCCCCGGCCGAGCAGCCCGCCCAAGAACCCCACCGACGTCACCAGCCCGGGCTGGGTCGGCGGCACTGTCACCACGGGCGGCACCGGCCCCTGCTACGGCCTGGTCACCGACGACGGCGAGGCGTACGCGCTCTACAGCGATCAGGGCTGGACCCTGGTCGAGGGCACCCGCATCCGGGCGCTGGTCGAGCCGAATCCGCTGCGCATCTACTGCGGTCCGGGCCGGCACGTACGGCTGGTGAAGTTCGCCAACGTCGGCTGAGCAGCCCCGCGCCACCACCGCCGCCAGCGCCGCACGACACCGGGCCGGACAGCGCCCCCTACGCTGTGCAACATGAGCGAGCAGCGTGGCCGCATCGTGGACGAGTCGGTCGTCCTGACCCCGGGGCCGTGGACGCACCGATTTGTCGGCGCCAACGGCAGCCGCTTCCACGTCGTGGAGGCCGGCACCGGGCCGATGGTGCTCTTCCTGCACGGCTTCCCGGAGTACTGGTGGGCCTGGCACGAACTGCTCCCGGCGGTCGCCGAGGCCGGCTTCCGGGCGGTCGCCGTCGACCTGCGCGGCTACGGCGCCAGCGACAAGCCACCCCGCGGGTACGACGGCTACACCCTCGCCGCCGACGTCGCCGGACTGATCCGCAGCCTCGGTGAACGGTCGGCGACAATCGTCGGCACCGGCCTCGGCGGCATGATCGGCTGGGCTGCCGCCACCTTCCACCCCTCACTGGTACGGCGGCTCGTGGTGCTGGGCGCCCCGCACCCGCTGCGGCTGCGCGCGGCGCTCTTCGCCGATCCGCGCGGGCAGTTCACCGCCTCCACCCCGGCCCTGAAGTTCCAGGTGCCGCGCTACGAGCATGTGCTGACCCGCGACGGCAGCGCCGCCGTCGGCGAACTCCTGCGGCGCTGGGCCGGGCCGCGGTGGGCCGGCACCGACGACTTCGAGGCGTACGCGCAGCACTGCCGGGAGGCGCTGCGGATCCCGCAGGCGGCCTTCTGCGCGCTGGAGGGCTATCGCTGGGCGTTCCGTTCGGTGCTGCGGTTGCACGGCTACCGGTTCGTGCGGCTGATGCAGCAGCCGCTGGTCACGCCCACCCTGCAACTGCACGGCGAGTGCGACACCGCGGTCCTGCCGCGGACCGCGCAGGGCTCCGGCCGGTACGTCATCGCCCCGTACGAGTGGCGGCTCCTCGACGGGGTGGGGCACTTCCCGCATCTGGAGGCCCCGGACGTGGTGCTCGGCGAGGTGCTGCGCTGGGCGAAGTCCTGAGGCGGTCGCCGGGTGCGCAGCCCTTGGGGGCGGTGAGCGGCGTTCAACCCCGGCGCAGGGGCGGCTCAGGACTCGGGCCAGTGCCGCACGCTCAGATCTCAGGGCCGGCGCGGGGTGTTCAGACTCGGACCTGGCGCAGGTCGGCGACCTCGGCGGCCGGCGCCCAGCCCTGGTAGACGCCGTACTCGAAGACCTCCAGCCCGAGCGCCTCGGCCACCGGCCAGCGTCCGCCGGTGTACTCCAGCCGCAGCCAGTCACCGTGTTCGGCGAGGACCACGAAGGGCTGCCCCTGCCAGGTGCAGGCGGTGCGGACGTAGACGATGGCGCCGACCTCGGCGGCCGGGACCACTCGCACGTACCGCTGCGGCGCGACCTCGGTGAAGCCTTCGGCCGGGTTGTCGCGGTAGAGGCGCACGTCGTCGCCGTCCGGGCTGGCCGGATAGTCCGCGTCACGCCAGCGGGCCAGGTAGCCGTCGTAGATCACGGTTGCCCGTCCTGTTGCCAGAGGAGCCGGTCGGCGTCGAAGGTGGCGACGCCGCGCTCGGTGCCGTCGGCGTCGATGCGCAGCAGCCGCGCCCCGTGGGGCAGCCGGGCACTGTCCACCTTGAACTCGGCCACCACCTCGCTCCCCTCGCCGGGAGCGAAGCCGTTGCCCCGGAACGGCGGGCGTTCGATGACCCAGCCCTCCATCGCCCTCATCGCCGCCTCGCCCTGACCGCCGTACGGGATCCGGTAGAGGCTGGGGCGGTAGGCACGCCAGCGCAGGACGTAGACCTCCGTCGCGTCCGGGGAGAAGGGCGAGCCGGGATGGTTGAGGCCCAACGCGTGGTAGAGCTTGGCCGGGGTGTTCAGGTGGGCGACCTCCGCGGTGCGGTGCACGAAACCACCGACCCGGTCGTAGCCGCGCTCGAGGTAGTAGCCGAGCTGGCTGGGGGCGATCACCTTCTGCATCAGCGGCCGGGCCGGGTCGTCGGTGCTGTCGTACCCGGACGCGGCGGCCGGCACCGGGACCGCAACGGGCGCCGGTTCGGGGTCGGCCTCGGCGCCGAGCCCCACCTCGGCGGCCCAGCCTGCGAGGGTGACGACCTGCGCTCCCGGCAGCGTCGCGCCGATCGGGGTGCCGGGGTTGACAACGAAGGACCAGCTCTGGTCGGCCCAGTTCCGGATGAGCTGCACGAACTTGACCGGCACCGTCTCGATCGTCAGCAACCGGTGGTCGGCGAGGCGTTCCACCGAGGTGTAGACGACCACCGCCGGGCCGCCGTCGAGCTCCTCGGTCGGCCAGATGAAGCCGTCCTCACCGGGCAGGGCGCCGACCGCGGAGCCCGGCCGCAGGGGCAGCAGCACCCGCGCCAGCAGCAGCGTCGAGCAGAACGTGTCGGTGCTGCCGTCCTGCACCGCGGCGAGCAGATCCTCCTCGACGCTGTTGGCGGGGCTGAAGCCCTCGGGCAACGGGAGCCCGGCCCCGGTCAGCACCGGCCCACCGGCCGACGCGGCCGGGGTCTGCTCGGCGGCAGTTGCCGGTTCCACCTCGGGTGCGACATCCACCGGGGACTCGGCGGCCCAGGCGGGGCTCTCCGCCGGCGCCGCGTCCACCGACGGCTCGGCTGCCCAGGCAGAGGTCACCGTGGGCTCCACCGCCGGCGCCTCGTCCACCGGCGGCTCGGCTGCCCAGGCTGGGGTCGGCGCGGGCCCGGGTGCCGCCGGGCTCGTGGTGGGCGTCTCGGCGGACTGCGGCTCGGCGTGCACGTACGACGGCACGACCGGCGGCAGCGGCTCGTACCACTGGGGACCGGCGGTGCTCGGCAGCGGCTGTTCGACGAAGGTCCCGTCGATGACGATCGGGCGGGGTTCGGCCGGCGTGGAGGCGAAGGGCGGCACCACGGCGAGATCGTTGACCAGCAGCTCCGGTTCGTCCGGTTCCGGCGACGTTCCCAGCGCGGGCCGGACACCGCGCTGCGGCGGGGCCGGCGGGGTCGGGGTCGGGGTCGGCGGCAACGGCTCGGCCGGGGCAGGTGCAGGCGCTTCGCGCACCGGCTCGGGTCCACCGTCGGCGGCCGGGGCCACCCGGTCGAAGAAGCCGGCGACCCGCGGCGAGTCCGACGGCGGCACGGGGTTGCGGTCGCGGGATGCGTCGAGCCAGCCGGTCTCCTCGGAGCTGGGCCGGTTCGGCGTGGCCTGCGGCGCGGCGAAGGACCGGGCCTGGGCCGCCGGGTCGGTGCCGCGTGGCCGGAAGGCGCCCGCCAGGCGCGGCACGCGCTCCTCGGCAGCGGCCGGCGGCACCTGGGTCGCAGCCGGAGGCGGCGGCACGGGTGCGGCAGCCGGGGGCGGCGGCGCAGGTGCGGCGACGCGGGGCGGCGGTACGGCGGCCGGCGGGGCGAGGTCGGGCCAGAAGACCGCAGCGGAGGCGACGGGCTGCTGCGGCGCGTCCGCCGGAGCGGGCTGCTCGGTCGCTGGGGCGGGCTGCGCGGTCGCCGGGCGGGGCGGGGTCTGGCCGTACCGGAAAGGTCCGGCTTCGGTGCCCGCGGCGGCGGACCGGCGGGGCAGGCCGGTGCGCGGGTCGATGACGACCGGCGGTGCGGCGGGGGTGTCGGCCGCGGGCGTGGCGGTGGGCTCGGCGGCGCTCGACCGTTCCCGGCTGCCCGATTCACGGCCGCCCGGGCCGGCGTTGGCGCGAACCCGGGCCATCTGCTCGACCCGCTCCAGCCGGGAACGGGCGCCGAGCGTGCGCCCGGGGACCTTGCTCTCACCGCGCACGAGCTGCTGGACGAACCAGGCCGGGAGGTATCCCTCGATCGGCAGGCCGGGGTTGACCGCGAGCCACCACTGCGGATCGGGCCAGTCGCCGGCCAGCTCCGCGTAGGAGGACCAGCGGGTGTTGCCGGCGGCCTGGCCGAGGCAGGCGGCGAGCGCGGCGGGCGAGGTGAAGGCGAGCACGTGGGTACGGCCGCCGGTGACCCAGGTCCCCCAGCCGGCCCCGGTGGCGCCGGGCACCGGGGGCGCGGCGACAGGCAGCAGCAGGTCGGCGCGGGAGAGCACCCGGAAGTAGAGATCCTGATCCTGCGCCCGCAAGGCGTCACGCAGCGCAACTTCGACCGAGGTGGCCGGCTCCCATGCGGTCACGGCCACCTCCTCACCCGGCGAGCAGATACAGCTGTCGCGTACAACCTACAAGGTTGACGCATGATCACAATCGCAGGCCAGGTGTGCCGGTTGACGGATGGCGTACCGGCGCTAGCATCCGCTCCGGAGCCCGCCACACCACGGAGGACGTCGATGCCCTGCCGCCGGATCCGACTGCTGGGGACCGCCCTGCTCGCGAGCACGGCGCTCGCCACCCCGATCGCCGGCGCCGTCCCCGCCGCGGCCGCGCTCCGGGCCCCGGCCTGCGCCGATGCCCCTCCCGCGGCGGCACCATTCCCCGGCACGCCCTGGCCCCAGCAACGGTACGCGCCCCAGCGGATCGCGCCGCTGGCCACCGGCGACGGCGTGGTCGTGGCAGTACTGGACTCCGGGGTCGACCGCGGCCATCCGCAGCTGCGCGGCCGGGTCCTGGCCGGGGCTGACCTCCTCGACGGCGGCGACGGGAGCACCGACTGCGTCGGGCACGGCACCGCTGTGGCCGGCATCATCGCCGCGGCAACGGCGCCCGGCACGGGCTTCACCGGCCTCGCACCGCAAGCCCGGATCCTGCCGGTACGGGTCAGCGAGCAGCGCGAAGTCGACGGGGACACCCCGGGCCGGCGGGTCGACCCGGCCGGCTTGGCGCGGGCGATCCGCTGGGCGGTCGACAGCGACGCCGGGGTGCTGAACCTCTCGCTGGTCCTGCACCGCGACGAGCCGGCGGTCCGCGCGGCAATCGCGTACGCGCACTCCCGGGACGTGGTGGTCGTGGCGGTCGCCGGCAACCGGCAGCAGGAGGGCGCCCCGACGCCGTACCCGGCGGCGTACGACGGGGTGATCGGTGTCGGGGCGATCGACGAGACCGGAGCGCGGGCCTCGTTCTCACAGGCCGGGCCGTACGTCGACGTGGTCGCGCCCGGCGTCGAAGTGCACGCCACGGCGCCGGGTGGCGGGCACCGGGTCGACTCGGGCACGAGCTTCGCGGCTCCCTTCGTCGCCGCCACGGCGGCGCTGGTGCGGCAGTACCACCCGGGGCTGACCGCGGCCGAGGTGGCCGCACGGATCATCGGGACCGCCGATCCGGCTCCGGGTGCCCCGCGCGACGGCTACGGCGCCGGGGTGCTGAACCCGTACCGGGCCGTCACCGAGACCGCGCAGGTGCGGCCGGCGGCGCAGCCTGACCCGGTTGCGTCCGTCGCCGATACGGCGGTGGCCGCCGCGCAGGTGCGACGCGCGGCGGCCACTGACCGGTCCTGGCGGGTGGCGGCGGTGGGTGGCGGTGTGGCAGCAACCCTGCTGCTGGCGGCGGTGGTGCTCCCCCGCGGCCGGCGGCGGCGCTGGCGGGCCGGCGCCGCCCGGCCCTGACCGCTTTTACTGGAAGAGCTGGGTGTTGCGACGCTCGGTCGCCAGGTATTCGGCGGAGGACTCGTCCATGGCGAGCTTGATGTCGCGCAGCATCGCCTTGAGGTTTTCCGAGGCGGCCTGCCACTTCGCCTGGCGCTGGGCGTAGGCCTGCTGAGCCTCGCCCTCCCAGGTCGCCACCAGCGGGGCGGCGTCCTGCTCCAGCTGGCGCAGCTGGGAGTCCATCGTGTTGAGCGCTTTCTGGATGTCGGCGCCGGCCTGCTGCAGGGCGCCGAAGTTGATGACGAGCGTGCCGTCGTTCATTGCGATCTCCTCCTGGTGGGCCGGTCAGAGCGGCAGGTTGATGCCGCCGCGGTTGGTCCGGGCCATCCGGTCGGCCGCGGCGGTGTCGGAGGCGGTGTACTGGCCGCCGGCGGAGCGGATCGCCTCGGCGGTCGCCTGCAGGTTGCGCTGGATCGCCGCCTGGTCCTGGGCCCACTGCTGCTTGACCTGCGCGAAGGAGCGCCCGCCGGCGCCCTGCCAGGCGCTCTGCAGCACCTCCAGCTCGCGCAGCAAGCCGCTGAGCGTCGACTGCAACGTCTCGTTGACCTGCTCGAACTTCGCGGCGGTCTGCTGCATCACCGCGGCTTCCGCCTGGGTTCTGGCCACCCGTGGTCACCTCGTTCCTGATTCGGAGGATCACCGGCGCGCTCGCCCCGGCCGGGGGCGTACGCGCCGAGGACACTCGCCTACGTCAATTCGTCACCGACCGTATCGGCAGTGATCACGCAGGCGCCACCCCGTCCACGTCGCCTGTGGACAACGGGCTTCGTCAGGATTGCGCGGGCTGCTCCGCGGCGGCCGGGTCGAGCGGCACCCCGGCGGGCACCAGCGCGACCACCGCGGCCGGGATCCGCGTCGGAGCCACGCCCGCGTACCCGAGCCAGTCGAGCACCTGCCGGTCGGCGACCGCATGCCGCGCGCCCAGGTCGGTCACGACCATCAGGCCACCACCGGCGGCGCCGGGCGCGGCGACCGCCTCCACCACGGCGCCCTGTCCCGGCGCGATCGCGATGTGGTCGACGAGTTCGGCGCCACCGCCGGGCCGGCCGCCGCCGGTCTCCACCGGCGCCACGCCGTAGCGCACCTGCCCGACCCCGCTGTCGTCGGTGATGACGCCGCAGATCGTGTCGGCCGCCACCGCGACCAGCTGCGGCTTGCCCGGCGGCGGCGCGGTCGGGCCGCCGGGCACCAGGTCGGGCACCTGGAGGGCCACGAGCTGTCCCTGGGCGATCTCCGCCGCCGTTACCTGCCGGTTCGTGCCGCCGCTGAGCAGCAGGCTGGCCTGAAGTTCGGTGATCGGGGCCAGCCCGGTCCGCACCGCCACCGCGTACTGCCGGCCGCCGCCGGGAACCGTGGCGACGAAGACGTCGCCGACCCGCGCGCCCGACAGGTGGGGCGAGGGCCGGCCGGCCCCCTCGATCGTGATCCGGCCCAGGTCGGCGCCGGCCGGCAGCGCGTTCAGCAGCGCCGGGGCCACCGGGACCGCCTGGGACGGGGTCGCCGCCAGCGCCGCCAGGGCGACGGCGGCGTCCCGGAGCAGGTAGCGGCGCTGGTGCCAGATCAGGTGCAGACCCCCGTCGGGGTGCCGGGCCAGGATCGCGTCGTCGCCGAGGACGCGTCCGCCCTCGGGCGCCCGGCCGACCAGCAGCGCCGAGCGCGGCGGTGCGCCCTCCGACGCCGTGGAGCAGACAGTCCAGGGCGCGCCGGCGAGCTGCCCGGGCGCGGGCAGCGAGTCCGGCGCGTCGGTGATGCCCAGCGGCCCGCCGCGGGGCACCCCGGCCAGCGCCGAGCGGGAGACCGGCACCGTCGCACCGCCGCCCTGCACCAGCAGCAGACCGGAGGTGTAGTTGCGTACCGGATGGAGCGTGCCGTCGCGATAGACGTAGCGGGCTCCGGTCTCCTTTTCGACGATCACGCCGCCGGCTTCCCGCCAGTCGCTACGGCCGCTGCCGGTCAGCGCGCCGTAGACGGCCATCGCTCCCACGCCGATCGCGGCGATCAGTACACTTGCGAGCGCCGTACCGGCCAGCCGCCGCATCGGTGAGCGGGCCGGGTCGGTGTCACGGAGCACGAGAGCGGCGACCACCCGCTGGATCATGAACTGGTACGAGTGCAGTTGGTCCTGCCGCGACGACATCGGGTCCCTCTCCGTCCGGTCCGGCCCATACGATAGGCGGCGCTGAATGACTGCGGGGGGCGCTCCGAGTCGGCCAAGGGGAGGCAAGGCGTGACGATGACGTTGGGCGACCGCCCGCGGTCGGGATCGAGACAGGACTCCTCGACGGGCGGCCTGCGGGTCGGCCAGGTGGTCGCGACCCAGGTCGCCGCGCTGGTGGCCGTGGCTGCGGCGACCCAGGGCGTCGTCGGCATCGTGGTGGGCGCCGTCGTCGCGGTCCTGCTGCTGGCGCTGACCTGGGCCCCGGTACGCAAGCGCTGGCTCTTCGAGTGGGCCGGCGTCGGCCTGCGGTACGCGACCCGGCGCAAGGCGCTGCCGGCGGGCGCGCCGCCGGCCGCCTTCGCCGAGCTGGTCTGCCCCGGGACGACCACGGTCGCCGCGGAGCTGGCGGGCGAGAACGCCGCGATGATCAGCGACGGGTACGGCCTGACCGCCGTGCTGGAGGTCGGCGACCGCGCCGGGCTCCTCGGTGAACAGGCGCAGAACCTGCCGCCGCTGGCCACCCTGCTGCCGCCGGCCAACCCCGAGAACCCGCCGATCCGGCTCCAGCTGCTGCTCACCGCCGCCCCCGCGCCGGTGCTCGCCACCGGCAACGGCCCGGCCGGCACCTCGTACCGCCAGCTCACCGACGGGCGGCTGCTCGCCCAGGCTCGGGTGCTGCTGGCGGTGCGCGTCTCGCGTACCGAAGGGTGGTCGACCGAGGACCTGCGGCGCGCGCTCTCCAGCGCGGTGCGCAAGGTCCGGCGGCGGCTGGACGAGACGCCGGCCCAGCTCCTCGGCGACGCGGCGGCGACCCGGGTGCTGGCCGAACTGGCCCTGCACGGCGAGAGCGAGCCGGTCCAGGAGTCCTGGCAGGCGCTGCGGGTCGGCGGGCAGGCGCAGGCGGTCTTCCGGCTGCGCCGCTGGCCGGGCAGCGAGGCCGGGCAGGACGCCCGCCTGGTGGCCCGGTTCCTGGCGTTGCCGGCGACCACGACCACTGTCGCGATCAGCGCCGGCCCGTGGGGCACCGGCAGGGACGAGATGCTGCCGATCGGCATGACCGTACGGCTGGCCGCCCCGGCCGCGGCGGAGCTGAACCTCGCCGCGCAGGCACTGCGGCAGGCCGCCAAGGCCGAGGGCACCGAGGTACGCCGGATCGACGGCGAGCAGCTCGACGGACTCGCCGCCACCCTCCCCCTGGGCGGCGGGGGCCAGAACCTGACGCTCGCCGCCGCCGACGTGAACCGGCTGGCGCTGCCGCTCGGCCTGACCGGTCTGATGGTGGGGCGCAACCGGCAGGGCGCACCGATGACGCTGCGGCTGTTCCGTCCGGAGCCGACGCGGATGACGCTCGTCGGTGGTGTGCGCGCGGCGCAGTTGATGGCCCTGCGGGCGATGGCGCTCGGTGCGCGGGTGCTGGTCCAGACCTACCGGCCGCACGCCTGGGAGCCCTTCATCCGGGGGGCGACCATGCCCGGCCAGGTGATCCCGATGGTGCCGCCGGGCCGTCAGCTGGGCGAGGTCGACGGCACGTCGTGGCAGCCGACGCTGATCGTCAGTGACTGCGGACCGGCCGAGAACAACCAGGGCCCGGTCGGGCCGGGGACCGGCCCGGGATGGCAGGCGACCCTGGTGGTGCGGGAGCAGCTGACCCACGCCGACAGCGACGGCCTCTCCCGGGCCGATGTGGTGCTGCTGCAGCCGCTGCGGGCGGATGAGGCGTCGCTGGCCGGGGCGGCGCTCGGGCTCGGCGAGGCGGCGGAGTGGCTGACCAGGATGCGCCCGGACATGGTCGCGGTGGTGAACCGGCGGACGCTGCGCTGGGCGATGCTCACCATCACCCCGATCGAGACGCAGCTTGTCGGGGCGCCGACCCGTCCCGCCCCGACGGTGACGGGACGGGCGTCGGCGGGGACGGTCTACCGCCCGGCGGTGCAGGCCTAGCGGGTTCGGTGCGGCGGCGGCGGGTTTTCCGCTGTCGCCGATCATGGGAGCATCCCGCCATGGGTTTTCTCAAAGGTCTACTGATCCGGCTCGGCTCGACCGCGGTGGCGTTCTGGCTGGCCACCCTCATCATCCCCGGCATCGACCTGAGTGCGCAGACGACCGGTGAGACCGTCGTGACGGTCATCGGCATCGCGATCATCTTCGGTCTCGTCAACGCCGTCCTGCAGCCGATCATCAAGTTCGTCGGCTGTGGGCTCTATCTGCTCACGCTCGGTCTGATCGCGCTGGTCGTCAACGGTCTGCTGCTGATGCTGACCAGTTGGATCGGCGAGCGGCTCGACCTGCCGTTCCACGTGGACGGTTTCTGGCCGGCGGTGCTCGGCGCGCTCTTCGTCAGCGTTGTCACCTGGATCCTCGGCGCCATCCTCGACCGCGACTGATCATCCGGCTGCACCGGGCCGGCCCGTCCGCCGTCTCGCGACGGTTACCGCCGGGCCGGCCCGGGCTCCGTTGAGGGTGGTCACCCCACGCCGCCCGGCGGCGCGGGCCGTACGGCGACCGGGCGCTCTAGCATGGATCCCATGGATGAACTCGTCGCCCTCTATGCCGAAGGTGTCAGTCCGGCGCGACGGAGATCTCGGCCAGCAGTTGCGTGAGCCGGCTCTCGGCCCTGGCCTTGTCCAGCCCCAGGCCGGTCAGCACTCCGTCGCCCTGTTCGAATTCCAGCAGCGCCAGCAGGACGTGCTCGGTGCCGATGTAGTTGTGTCCCAGCCGCAGCGCCTCGCGGAAGGTCAGCTCCAGCGCCTTCTTGGCCGGGGCGTCGTACGGGATCAGGGCGGGCACCTCGTCGGCGGCGGCGGGCAGCGCGGCAGTGGCGGCGGCGCGGATGTCGGCGAGCGTCACCTGCTGCTCGGCGACGAGGTGGGCGGCGAGCCCGTCGGGTTCGGCGAGCAGCCCGAGGATCAGGTGCGGTACGCCGATCTGCGGGTTGCCGGCTGTGCGGGCCTCCTCCTGGGCGGCCACCACCACGTTGCGGGCCCGGGGCGTGAACCGCTGGAATCCCTCCCGGGGATCCAGGTCGGGCTGCTCGCCCGGCTTGGCGACGAAGCGCTTCTGGGCGGCCTGCTTGCTGACTCCCATGCTGCGGCCGATCTCGGTCCAGGAGGCACCGGAGCGGCGGGCCTGGTCGACGAAGTGGCCGATCAGGTGGTCGGCGATGTCGCCGAGGTAGTCCGCGACGAGCACGGCGCCCGCGAGCTGGTCGAGGCTGTCGGGGTGGGTTTTCTTGATCCCTTCGATCAGGTCGTCGAGTCGGACCTGGGGATTCAGCTGTGGATTCGTCATGCGTCAACCATAGGTTGACGGTCCCGTGCCGTCAACCATAAGTTGACGATCAGCCGAGCGGGGCGATCTCCTTCGCCAACGTCAGGTCGTCCACGTACCCGCCGTCGATGACGAACTCCGCCCGGTGGCGGCCCTCGAGGACGTACCCGTGCCGGGCGTAGAGACGCTGGGCGGTGACGTTGCCGCCGAGGACGTTCAGGCTGAGTTTGCGGCCGCCCCGCGACCGGGCGTAATCCTCCGCGGCGACCAGCAGCGCCGAGGCGACGCCGGCCCGGCGGGCCCGCCGCGCCACCACCAGCCCGCGAATGCCGAAGACATGGGCCGCCTCCGGCAACGGCGGGTACTTCAACTCCACCTTCACGTAGCCGACGAGCACGCCGTCCAACTCGGCGACCAGGAACGACCCGGGCGGATTGCGATCGGAGAAGAAGGCCGCCTGCTCCCTGGCGAAGACCGACGGGAATCCCGACTCGGTACTCCACGAGGTCCGGTCCAGCACCACCAGCGCCGCGTCGTCGGCGCTGGTGGCCGGTCGCACCTGAACGGACATGTCACACGCTCCCCCCGGGTCGTCGCCGACCGGCGGAGCGTACGCCCACCCGGCCCCGCCGCGGTACCGCTCTGTCACCCCGGCAAGCCCTCGCGCGGTCGGCAGCAGGAGCTGACACCAGCGCCGCCGACGCGCCCGTCAGGGGGTGCGGCGGCTGCGGATCCAGAAGAAGACGATGGCCGAGGCGAGCAGCAGCAGGGCGATCACGATGGCGGCGATCGTCACGCCGCTGACGCCGGTCGAGTCGGCCGTCAGCTCCGCTTCCGGCGTCGGCGCCGTCGTCGGCTGCGCCGAGGTGGCCGGCGGCGCAGCGGCCCCGGGGACGGCCAGGGTGAAGGCGTACGAGCCCTGCACCGGATGCCCGTCGCTGGAGACGACCCGGTACGCGACGGTGTAGGCCCCGTTGGTCAGGGTGTCGCCGAGCGCCACCGTGGCCCGCGCTCCCGCCACCTCCGGCGCGGTGCCGACCTGCTGCTGGTCCGGGCCGGTGACCGTCACCGTCGTGTACTGCGGGTTGAGGCTCGACATGAACTCCAGCACCACCTCCTGCGGCGCGCCGGTCAGCGTCGTGCCGGCGGCCGGGGTGGCGGACTTCAGCGAGTTGTGTGCCCAGGCCGGAGCCGCGGGCGCCACCAGCAGCAGCGCGGCGGCGAGGGCGGCCGCGACGAGCCGGGCGGCGCGGCCGGCGACGGCCCGCCCGCTGGCGGGGAGCGAGGACGGTACGGCGGTCATGGCGGAGCCTTCCGGATCAGTGACGGACACCAGCCGGGACCGGTGCGGCCCGGAACGAACGACAGCGGCAGCACCTGCCACCGGTGACTATTCGAGCAGTTGCCGGCCGATCCAGTCGCCGGTTCGGCAACCGGGCGCGATGGCGAAGACCGCGGAGCCGATCGGCACTGTCCACTCGTTGAGCAGGTCCGCCTCGGCCAGGCGCTGCTGGATCGGCAGGAACTGCCGGGCGATGTCCGCCTGGTACGAGGCGAAGATCAGCCCGCTGTCGGCGGTCCCGTCGGCGGCGGGGGCGGCGTCGTAGTTGTAGGTGCGGCGCAGGATCTTCTGGTTGTCCTCGCCGACCCGGGCCCGGGTCAGGTGCGCGAAGTCGGGGATGACGGTCAGCCCGTTGGCGTGCCGGGCGGCGAAGTCCGGCTCGTCGTGTTCGCTCGTGCCGGTCAGCGGCGCGCCGGTGTCGAGCCGCCGTCCGACGACCAGCTCCCGTTCGGTGCGCCCCAGCAGGTCCCACCCCTCCAGGTCCATCCGGATGCGCCGCAGCACCAGGGTGGTGCTGCCGTACAGCCAGGGTTCGGGCTCGGTCCGCCAGACGGCGGTGTCGAAGGCCGGGGTGCCGGCGGCCGGGTTGGCCGTGCCGTCGAGCTGGCCGAAGAGGTTGTGCTGGGTCTGCGTGGGGTCGGTGATGCCGCGCCCCCGGCGGAAACCCTGCTGCACCCAGCGCACGGTGGCGAAGGGGCGGGCGTCCTTGACCAGGACCCGCTGGGCGTGGGCGACGGTCATCGCGTCGTCGGCGCAGATCTGCAGCAGCAGGTCCCCGCCCGACCAGGCCGGTTCCAACCGGTCGATCGCGAACGCGGGCAGCGGCGCCACCGACTCCGGGCGCCGGTCGTCACGCCCGGCCGCGGTGTAGAACCCCGGGCCGAAGCCGAAGGTCACGGTCAGCCGGGCCGGCAGCAGCGCCAGCTCCGCCTCGGTGTCGGCGAGCGCCGGCTCGCCGCGGGTCAGCCGGGCCGCGTCGTCGCTGAGCAGACGCAGCATCCGCGCCAGCGTCTCCCGGTCGGCGCCGGGCCGCAGCGTGAACGCCACGAACGACGCGTACGCCTGGGCGATGGTGGCGACGCCGGCCTGCCGCTCGCCGTGGAAGGGCTCGACGTCGGTGCCGTACTGGGCGACGGGAACCGGCCCGGCGCCGGGCCGGCCGCCGGTGGCGGCCGCGACGGCGCTGCCGGCGGCGAGCGCGCCGCCGGCGACGAGGGCACCGCCGGTGAGCAGCCGGCGGCGGCTCACCGCCGGCCGGTCAGCGCTCACCCGTGGCTCGGGGCGTAGCTCTCCTGCGCCCCGGCGAACGGCTTTGCGACAGCGGTGAACTCGACGGTCCGCCCGTCGGCGAGGGTCAGCGTGATGACGATCTCCTCGCCGGCGCGGATCGGCCTGCTCAGCGCCATCAGCATCAGGTGGTCGCCGCCCGGTTCGAGGGCGAGTCCGTTGTTGGGTTCGATGACGAAGCCGCCCTCCTTCTGCGACATCGACATCGCGCCGTCGTGGCCGGCGCTGGTGCCGTGCAGCTCCACCGGGGAGATGTCGGTGCTGGCGCTCACCACGGTCACCGGGACGTCACCGCTGTTGGTCAACGCCCCGAAGGCGGCGGTCATCCCACCCTCGGCTGCCTTCACCCAGGGGTCGTGCACGGTGAGCACGCTCGCGGCGTCGCCGCCGGCCTGCTCGGTGCCCGGGGCGGCGCTCGTGCTCGGGTCGGCCGTTGCCGGGGAGTCCGACGAGCCGCAGCCGGCCAGGCCGAGCAGCAGCGCGGCAGCAGCCGCCGTCACGGCCATCGGGACGCGGCGCCGCCGCAAGCTGTACGACATGAATCCTCCACACGGCAGGGCAGGTGACAATCCTTGGTCGCCCTGGCCGGCGGGGAAGTTCCCGTGGTGACCCGCCTCACGCGACGGGGGCCGGCTCCTCCTCCTCGGCGGGGGCGGGCCGGCGCTTGGCGTTGAGCCCTGCCAGCGCGACCACGAGGGCGACGAGCAGCAGGGCGCAGCCGCCGATGAAGGCGGCGCTGTAGCCCTGGGTGAGGGCGTCGGCGGCCCGGGCCAGCAGCCCCGGGTCGCCGGCCGCGCGGGCGGCGAAGAAGACCTGGCCGGCGTCGGGGAGCGCGTTGTTCGCGGCGGTGGTCGAGATGGTCGCCAGCACCGACAGGCCGAGGGCGCCACCGATCTGCTGGGCGGTGTTGAGGATCGCCGAGGCGATCCCGGAGTCCTCGCGCGCCACCCCGGCGACGGCGCTCAGCGTCAGCGGCAGGAAGGCACCGCCGAGCCCGAGCGCGGTCAGGAACATCGCCGGCATCAGGTGCAGCGTGTACGACGAGTCCGGCGTGAGCCGGCTGAACCAGAACATGCCGATGGTGCCGAGCAGCATCGCCCCGGCGACGATCACGCGACTGGGGAAGCGGGCGACCAGACGCGGCCCGAGGATGCCGGCCGAGACCATCATGCCGGCGCTGTACGGCAGGTAGGCCAGGCCGGCGCGCATCGGGCCGAAGTCCAGCACCTGCTGCATGTAGAGGGTCAGGAAGTAGAAGGAGGCGAACATCGCCGAGCCGACGAAGAGGATGGTGGTGTAGGTGGCGGCGCGGTTGCGGTCGCGCAGCAGCTTCAGCGGCAGCATCGGGTGGGTGCTGCGGGCCTGGATGACCAGGAAGAGCGCGAGCAGCACCGCGGCGACGGCGAAGCAGCCGAGCGTGACCCGGTCCCCGAAGCCGGCTTCCCCGCCACGGGTGATGGCGTACACCAGGCTGACCAGACCGGCGGTGCCGGTGATCGCGCCGGGCACGTCGAGCCGGCCCCGGCCGCCGGTGCCCTCGGCGAGGATCCGGGTGCCGAGCAGCACGCCGATGCCGATCGGGATGTTGACGAACATGACCCAGCGCCAGTTCAGCGCGTCGGTGAGCAGGCCGCCGAGGAGCAGTCCGACGGTGGAGCCGATGCCGGCCATCGCGGCGTAGACGCCGAGCGCGCGGCTGCGGGCCGGCCCTTCGGCGAAGGTGGTGGCGATCAGCGACAGCGCGGTGGGGGCGATGATCGCCCCGCCGACGCCCTGGAGCACCCGGGCGGCGATCAGCAGTTCGACGTTCGGGGCGAGCCCGCCGAGCAGTGAGGCGATGGTGAAGACCACCAGGCCGATGCGGAACATCCGGCGGCGGCCGAAGATGTCGCCGGCCCGGCCGCCGAGCAGCAGCAGACCGCCGAAGGCGAGCGCGTACGAGGTGATGACCCAGGTCAGCGCCGAGGGGGCGATGGTGAAGTCGCGCTGGATGCTGGGCAGGGCGATGTTCACGATGGTGCCGTCGAGGACAACCATGAGCTGGGCTGCGGCGATGACGAAGATCGCCAGTCCGGCGTGGCGTTCGGCCGGTGTGGTCGGGGCTGTCTCGGCCGAGGTGGTCTTGCTGGCGTACGCCATGGTGTCTCCGGGGCTGAAGGTGGCGGTGGTGGCGTCCCCGGCGGAAGAGCGACGGCCGAGCGATGCCAACCGAGCCTACGGATTTGCTCCTCGGCAAACTCGGGACTTTGCGGACAGCCGGGGTGACAATCGCCACCGGGGATCGCCCCCGTGACATCCGCGGCGCGAAGGCGGTGAACCTGTACCGATGAGTACGCTCCGCCTCGGCTACCTGTACGGCTTCGGCGCGTACCTGATCTGGGGTTTCTTCCCCATCTACCTCAAGGCGCTACGGCCGTCCGGGCCGGTGGAGATCCTCGCCCACCGGGTGCTCTGGTCGGTGCTCTTCGTGGCGCTGCTGCTGGCCGTCGCCCGCAACTGGCGGTTCCTGCGGGAACTGCTGCGCCGGCCGCGGGTGCTGGCGGGGATCTGCTTCGCCGCCCTGCTGATCGGCGTCAACTGGGGCACCTACATCTACGGCGTGAACGCCGACCGGGTGGTGGAGACCGCGCTGGGGTACTTCATCAATCCGCTGGTCACCGTCGTACTCGGAGTGGTGGTGCTGCGCGAGCGGCTGCGGGTCGCGCAGTGGGCCGCGGTCGGCCTCGGCGGGCTGGCCGTCGCGGTGCTCACCGTCGACTACGGCCACCTGCCGTATCTGGCGCTGGTGCTGGCGTTCAGCTTCGCCGGGTACGGCTTCATCAAGAAGCGGCTCGGGCTGCCGGCCGCACAGGCGCTCTTCATCGAGTCGGCGGTGCTCGCCCTGCCGGCGTTGGGCTATCTCGGCTGGCTGGCCTGGCGCGCGGAGTCGACCTTCGGGCAGATCTCGACCGGGCACACCCTGCTGCTGGTGGCGGCGGGCGCGGCCACCGCGATTCCGTTGCTGCTCTTCGCCGGGGCGGCGAACCGGCTGCCGATGACCAGCCTCGGGATCCTGCAGTACATGACGCCGATCCTGCAGCTCGGCTGCGGGGTGCTGATCTACCACGAACCGATGCCGCCGGCCCGGCTGGCCGGCTTCACCCTGGTCTGGCTGGCGTTGCTCGTCTTCACCGTCGATGCGTTCCGGACGACCCGGCGCAGCCGGGCGGCGCGCCGGGAGGAGTCCGCACCGGCCGGCGCGCCGGCGTGAGCCTCGGCCGTCGCCGACGTCTCCGGCCGCGGTGTCGTGCCCGGCCTCAGGCGTCGGCGACGAGGCCGTCGGCGACGCCCCGGGCGACCGCGAGCAGCTTCGCCCGGACCAGCCGGGCGGAGTTCATCATCTCGCCGGCCGGCAGCGCGCAGGCCACCACGACCCGGCGCTCCAACTCCTTCTCCGGGGCGACCAGCACCGCCGCGCAGGCGACGCCGGCCCGGAACTGTCCCAGCTCCACGTGCATGCCGCGCCGCTCACCGGCGGCCAGGTCCGCCTCCAGCGCCTCGATCGAGGTCAGCGTCGCCGGGGTGAACGGCCGCATCCCGAAGTCCCGCAGATAGCGGAACCGCTGCTCGGCGCCGAGCGTGGCCAGCAGCGCCTTGCCCAGCGCCGTGGCGTGCGCGCCCTCGTCGAAGCCGGGCACCAGATCCTCGACGTACGGTGAGCGCAGGCCCTCGGAGACCGAGGTGATCGCGACCTGACCGCCGACGAAACGGCCCAGGTAGTGGCTGTAGCCGCTCTCCAGCGCCGCCCGGCGCAGCGCCTCACCGACAGCCGGCGGCCCACGGAAGGCGGCGACGAGTTCCCGGTACCGGTCGGCGACCTCCATGCCGACGACGTACGTGCCGTCCTCGCGGCGGATCACGTAGCCCTCGTACGCCAGGGTGCGGACCAGGTGGTAGGTGGTCGCCACGGTCAGGTCGCAGCGGCGGGCGATCTGCTTGACCGTCAGGCCGCGCGGGGCGCGGCCGACCGATTCGAGCACCCGCAGCGCACGCGAGACGCTCCGGATGAGATCCGAAGGTTCCGCCAGGGGGTCGCGCACAACCACCTCCGCCGCCGGGGTCTACACCATATGAAACCGGGACCGTCGATGTAACGGTCACAGATCGAGGATGCCAGATATTTCACCACGATGGGTACACCGGCGGACACGTTGGGTGCGGAAATCGGCGGCGTAGGATGGAATAGTCATGATCAAAAGCCCTGTCGCCACCCCTTTGGCCCCGCCGGTCCGGCGGCCGACGCAGGTCGGCGGCGCGGCGATCGCCACCACCATCGCCTGCGTGCTGCCGGTCTTTCTGGTCGGCGGACTCGCCGTGCAGATGAGCGCCGACCTCGGCTTCTCCCCCGCCGGGCTGGGACTGGCGGTGGCCGTCTACTTCGGCGTCAGCGCCCTTGCCTCCGTCCCCTCCGGCGCCCTCGTCGAACGTTACGGCCCGAACGTCGTCGCCCGCGCCGGCATCCTGCTCGCCGCCGCGTCGCTGCTCGCCATCGCCGTCGCCGCCCGGACGTACGCGCTGCTGGTGCTCCTGCTCGCCATCAGCGCCACCGCCAACGCGCTCGGCCAGCTCGCCAGCAACTCGGCACTCGCCCAGCACGTCCCGGCCAACCGGCAGGGCTTCTTCTTCGGCCTGAAACAGGCCGCGATCCCCACCTCCACACTGCTCGCCGGCGCCGCCGTGCCAGCGGTCGCACTCACCGTCGGATGGCGCTGGGCGTTCGTGGCCGCCGCGGCGGCGGCGCTCACCGTCCTGGCGCTGGTGCCCGCCCAGGCACGCGGCGCCGGACGCCGGCTCAGCGCCCGGGAAGGTGGCCGGGTCCCGGGAGCCCTGTTGATCGTCGGGCTGGCGGCCTGTCTCGCCGCCGGGGCCGCCAACGCCCTCGGCACCTTCCTCGTCGACTCCGCCGCCGGCCGCGGCCTGGACCCCGCACTGGCCGGGCTCACCCTCACCCTCGGCAGTGTCGTCTGCCTCGTCGCCCGCATCGGCGCCGGCTGGCTCGCCGACCGCCGTGCCGACGGCCACATCGCGCTGATCGCCGCGATGCTGATCGTCGGGGCGGCGGGCCTGGCGCTGCTCGCCCTGGACGGCACCGCGCCGCTGGTCGCCGGGGTGGTGCTCGGCTTCGGGCTCGGCTGGGCGTGGCCCGGGCTGATGAACTTCGCCGTGGTGCGGCTGCACCCGCAGGCACCGGCCGCCGCCACCTCGATCACCCAGACCGGGGTGTACGCCGGCGGCTGTGTCGGCCCGCTCGGGCTGGGCGCCGTCGCCGCGACACTGGGCTACCCGGCGATGTGGACGGTCGCCACCATCTCGATGGTGCTCGCCGCGGCCCTGATGCTGGTCGGCAGCTCAGCGCTGCGCCGCCGGTCCCCGGCCACGGCCTGACCCCGCACCGTTGGGGTGCGCGGGAGGGCGGGCCTGCGCGCCGGATCAGCCGGTGCGCCGGATCAGCCGGTGCGGTCGGCGATGAAGGTGCAGAGGGATTCGAGGGCGTACCGGGGAGAGGTCTGCGGCAGCGGGGCGAGCTGCTCACGGGCCTTCTCGGCGTAGCCGCGGACCGTCTCGCGGGCCCGCTCAAGCGCCGGCGACTTGCGCAGCAGACCGAGCGCCTCGGCGTGCAGGTCGTCGTCGGTGACCGGACCGGCGGCGAGGATCTCGCGCAGCCGGACGGCGTCGGCGTCGCTCTCGGTCGACTCCAGTGCGTAGAGCACCGGCAGGGTCGGCACGCCCTCGCGCAGGTCTGTGCCGGGTGTCTTGCCCGAGTCGGTGGACTCGGAGGCGATGTCGAGCAGGTCGTCGGAGAGCTGGAACGCCACCCCGAGCGTCTCGCCGTACGCCGCCAGCGCCGCCGTCTGCTCGCGCGTCGCCCCGCCGAACATGCCGCCGAAACGGGCCGAGGCGGCGATCAGCGAACCGGTCTTGTCGGCGATGACCGCCAGGTAGTGCGCGACCGGGTCCTGCCCGGCGCGCGGGCCGACGGTCTCGGCGATCTGGCCGTGCACCAGCCGCGCGAAGGTGCGCGCCTGCAGCCGGACCGCTTCGGTGCCCAGATCCGCGGCCAGGTCGGCCGCGCGGGCGAAGAGGTAGTCGCCGACCAGGATGGCGATCGAGTTGCTCCAGCGGGCGTTGGCGCTGGGCGCCCCCCGCCGCACCTGGGCCTCGTCCATCACGTCGTCGTGGTAGAGCGACGCCAGGTGGGTCAGCTCCATCACCACCGCCGCCGGCACGACCAGCGGCGCGGTGGGGTCACCGAACTGCGCGCCGAGCGCCACCAGCAGCGGCCGGAACCGCTTGCCGCCGGCGTCGACCAGATGCCGCGACGCCTCCACCACCAGCGGGTCGGCGCTGTCGATGCTCTCGCGCAGTTCGACCTCGACGGCCGCCAGCAACCCCAGTACGGAGTCTTCGACGCGCTGGTCGACCAGATCGAGACCGAGCGCGGCGAAGCCGTACTGGCTCGTGCTGGCCCGGCTCCGGCGACCGCCGGAACCGGGTGCACCTGTCTGCTGGTCAGCCGGGTTCACCACGGGCTCAACCTTGCCACATCGCAGCCGGCCGGCCGCCGGGGGGAGCCGTCAGGTGACGGCCGCCCCACGGCCCCCGGTGACAGCTCATCGCAGGAAGCTGGCAGCGCCGTTGGCGAGGTCCAGCAGCGGTCCCGGCGCGACGCCGAGCAGCAGCGTCGCCAGGACACCCACGGTCAGCGCCGCGGCGGTCAGACCACCCGGCGTCGCCACGCTGGGCGTGGACTCGCCCGGCTCGGAGAGCCACATCATCACCACGACCCGCAGGTATGGGAAGGCCAGGATCATGCTGGTGAGCACACCGGCGATGACCAGCCAGATCTCCCCGGCCTCCGCGGCCGCCGCGAAGACGGCGAACTTGCTGGTGAACCCGCTGGTCAGCGGGATACCGGCGAAGGCCAGCAGGATGAAGGTGAAGATGCCGGCGAACAGCGGCGAACGCCGTCCCAGCCCGGCCCAGCGGGACAGGTGGGTCGCCTCGCCGTCGGCGTCGCGGACCAGCGTCACCACGGCGAACGCGGCGAGCACCGAGAAGCCGTACGCGGCCAGGTAGAACATGGTGCCGCTGAGCCCGGCCTCGTTGAGCGCCAGCACACCGACGAGCAGGTAACCGGCGTTGGCGATCGAGGAGTACGCCAGCAGCCGCTTGATGTCGGTCTGGGTAACCGCCAGCACCGAGCCGATCAGCATGGTCAGCACCGCCAGCACCCCGAGCACCGGGACGAAGTCCCAGGCGGCACCGGCGAAGGCGACGTAGAAGACCCGCAGCAGGGCGCCGAAGGCGGCGACCTTCGTGCAGGCGGCCATCAGCGCGGTGACCGGGGTCGGTGCGCCCTGGTAGACGTCCGGGGTCCAGACGTGGAACGGGGCGGCGGCGGCCTTGAAGAGCAGGCCGACGGCGACCATGGCCATACCGGCGAAGAGGATGACCTCGCTGCGGGCCGAGTTGCCGACCGCGTTGCTGATCGTGGCGAAGTCGACGCCGGCGCCCGCGCCGGCCACTCCACCGGTGTAGCCGTAGACCAGGGCGATACCGAAGAGGAAGAACGCCGAGGCGTACGCGCCGAGCATGAAGTACTTCAGCGCGGCCTCCTGGCTCAGCAGCCGCCGGCGACGGGCCAGCGCGCAGAGCAGGTAGAGCGGCAGCGAGAAGACCTCGAGCGCGATGAACATCGTCAGCAGGTCGTTCGCGGCGACGAAGAGGAGCATGCCGGCGACGGCGAAGCTGGTCAGCGGGTAGACCTCGGTCGCACCCCGGCTGTTCGCGGTCTGCCGGCGATCCTCCGCCGAGTCCACCACGATCGCGGCGCGGGCGACGAACGCTCCGCCGTGCTCGATGGCCCGCTCGCCGATCAGCAGCAGCGCCAGCAGCGCGAGCACCAGGATGGTGCCCTGCAGGAAGAGCGCCGGCCCGTCGATGGCGATCGCGTTCCCGGCGGTGATCACCTCACCGCCGGCGTTGCGGACCACCATGACCAGCGCGGCGAGCATCGCCACGCCCGCGGCGACCAGCTGGACCGGGTGGCGCAGGCGGCGGGGCACGAATGCTTCGACCAGCACGCCGACCAGGGCCGCACCCAGCATGATCAGCATCGGAGCGAGTGCCGCGTAGTCAATCGCCGGCAACTTCAGCTCGGTCATCGGAGGTGCCGCCTTTCGTTAGCGACTGCGGTGTTCACTGTTGAGCCTCCTGAACGCCCACGGTCGGCGCCGGGTCCGTGGCCCCGATGTCCTGCATCGTCGCCTCGACCGCCGGGTTGATCACATCGAGCACCGGCTGCGGGTAGAAGCCGAAGAGCAGGATCAGCGCGATCAGCGGCGCGACAACGGCCTTCTCCCGCAGGCTGAGGTCCTTCTTCATGGCCTCGATCTGCGGCAGCGCCGGGTTGAGGGTGCCCTGCGTGGTGCGCTGCACCATCCAGAGCACGTACGCCGCGGCGAGGATGATCCCGAGCGTGGCGATCACCGCCACCGGCTTGTTCACCGTGAAGGTGCCGATCAGCACCAGGAACTCGGAGACGAACGGGGCGGTGCCCGGCAGGGCCAGCGAGGCCAGACCGGCGAAGAAGAAGACCCCGGCCAGCAGCGGCAGCAGCTTGCCCGCGCCGCCGAAGTCGCTGATCAGCGCCGAGCCGCGGCGGGCGACCAGCATGCCGACCACCAGGAAGAGCAGACCGGTGGCGAGGCCGTGGTTGAGCATGTAGAGCACCGCACCGGTGCCGGCCTGGGTGGTGAAGGCGAAGATGCCGATACCGATGAAGCCGAAGTGGGCGATCGAGGTGTAGGAGACCAGCCGCTTCAGGTCGTTCTGCCCGATGGCGACGAGGGCGGCGTAGATGATGCCGACCAGCGCCAGGGCGATCGCGTACGGCGCGAACCAGCGCGACGCCTCCGGGAAGAGCGGCAAGCAGTAGCGCAGGATGCCGAAGGTGCCGACCTTGTCCAGGACGCCGACGAGCAGCGCCGCGGCGCCGGCCGGGGCCGCGCCACCGGCGTCGGGCAGCCAGGTGTGGAACGGGAAGAACGGCGCCTTGATCGCGAAGGCGATGAAGAAGCCCAGGAAGAGCCAGCGCCCGACCCCGGTCTGCATGTCGATCTCGGTCAGCTTCGCCCAGTCGAAGGTGTTGCCACCCACGACCCAGAGCCCGATGACCGCGGCGAGCATGAAGAGACCGCCGACGAGCGAGTAGAGGAAGAACTTCACCGCGGCGTACTGGCGCTGGTGGCCACCGAAGCTGCCGATGAGGAAGTACATCGGCACCAGCATGACCTCGAAGAACACGTAGAACAGGAAGATGTCGGCGGCGGCGAAGACGCCGATCATCGTGGTTTCGAGGACGAGCAGCAGCGCGAAGTAGACCGGCACGGAACGCTTGGAGCGGTCCGCGTCGTGCCAGGAGGCCAGGATCACCAGCGGCACCAGCACGGCGATCAGCATCAGCATGACCAGCGCGATGCCGTCGGCGGCGAAGGTGAAGTTCACCCCCCAGGCGGGGATCCACGGGTACGACTCGTGGAACTGGAACCGGTCACCGCCGGCGGAGAACGAGAACCACATGAAAACGGCGAGCGCCAGGACGGCCAGAGACCATCCGAACGCCACCTGCTTGGCCAGCTCGGGGCGACGTCGCGGCAGGAAGGCCACGACCAGGGCGCCGACCAGGGGCGCCACGGTCAGCACCGAGAGGAAGGGGAAGTCGGACATTATTTGGCCTTACCTCCGTCGTCAGTGCACGGTTCGCCGGCGGCCGGCGAGTAGCGCTTTGTCATGCCGTCCACCCCGCCTGCACGGCCAGGAAGGCCGCGAGCACCAGCACAGCGCCGGCGAGGACCGACATGGCGTACGACCGGACGAAGCCGGTCTGCAGGCGCCGGAGTCGTCCGGAGCCGCCGCCGACACCGGCGGCGAGGCCGTTGACCAGGCCGTCGATGCCCCTGTTGTCCAGGTAGACCAGGGCCCGGGTGAGGAAGACACCCGGCTTTTCGAAGACCGCCTCGTTGAAGGCGTCGGTGTAGAGGTTGCGCCGGGCGGCGGTGACCAGCACGCCCGCGGGCTGCTCCTGCTCGGCGGTGCCCTTGCGGAAGAGCAGGAACGCCAGGCCGGCGCCGAGGACGGTGAGCGCCAGCGACAGGATCGTCACCGCGGTGTGCGACAGCACGCCGTGCGCCTCGGCCTCGCCCGTGCCGACCACCGGGGCCAGCCAGTCGGGAACCGAGGTGGTGAGCAGGAAGCCGGCGCCGATGGAGCCGATGCCGAGCAGGATCAGCGGGATCGTCATCAGCGGCGGCGACTCGTGCGGGTGCTCGATGTCGGAGGTCCAGCGCTTCGGGCCGTGGAAGGTCAGCACGAAGAGCCGCGTCATGTAGAAGGCGGTCAGTCCGGCGCCGAGCAGGGCCGCGCCGCCGAAGAGCCAGGCCGTCCAGCCCTCGCGCTCGAAGGCGGCCGCGATGATCGGCTCCTTCGAGAAGTAACCGGAGAAGGGGAACATGCCGATGATGGCGAGCCAGCCGGCCCCGAAGGTCAGCCAGGTGATCTTCATGTACTTCGACAGGCCGCCGAAGCGGCGGATGTCCACCTGGTCCTTCATGCCGTGCATGACCGAGCCGGCGCCGAGGAACATGTTGGCCTTGAAGAAGCCGTGCGCGAGCAGGTGGATGATCGCCAGCGCGTACGCGCCACCGCCGAGCCCGACGCCGAGGAACATGTAACCGATCTGGCTCACCGTCGACCAGGCCAGGACGCGCTTGATGTCGTCCTTGGCGGCGCCGATGATGCAGCCGATCAGCAGGGTGAGCGCACCGACGCTGACGACCACCAGCTGCAGCGTCTCGTTCGCCGAGAAGATCGCGTTGGAGCGGGCGATCAGGTAGACGCCGGCGGTGACCATCGTCGCGGCGTGGATCAGGGCCGAGACCGGGGTCGGGCCCTCCATCGCGTCGGGCAGCCAGGCCTGGAGCGGGAACTGGCCGGACTTGCCGGCCGCGCCGAGCAGCAGCAGCAGACCCATCACCAGCACGGTGCCGCCGGCAAGCGCGCCGACGTTGCTGAAGACCTCGTCGTACTGGGTGGTGCCGAGGGTGGCGAACATGATGAAGATCGCGATCGCCAGGCCGGCGTCGCCGACCCGGTTCATCAGGAACGCCTTCTTACCGGCGGTGGCCGCCGCGGGCCGCACGTACCAGAAGGAGATCAGCAGGTACGACGCCAGGCCGACGCCCTCCCAGCCGAAGTAGAGCATCACGTAGTTGTTGCCGAGCACCAGCAGCAACATCGCGGCGACGAAGAGGTTGAAGTAGGCGAAGAAGCGCCGACGTCCCGGGTCGTGCTTCATGTACTCGACGGCGTAGAGGTGGATCAGGAAACCCACGCCGGTGATGAGCAGCACGAAGACGGCGGCCAGCGGGTCGAAGAGCAGACCGAAGTCGACGCGGAAGTCGCCGACGGCGATGAACTCCCAGAGGCTCTGCTCGACGGAGCGGTTGGTCAGGCCGCGCAGCTGGAAGAAGAGGGTCGCGCCGAGCACGAAGGAGGCACCGACGGCGGCGACGCCGAGCCAGTGGCCCCAGCGGTCGGCACGGCGGCCGAGCAGGAGCAGGATGGCCGCGCTGATCAGCGGGATCGCGATCAGCAGCCAGATGCCGCTGAGCAACCCGCTCGCCGGAGCGAATTCGACGGCTGCCAGCGGTGCGGCCGTCGGGTCCGTGAGAAATGCGTCCACCGGTAGGCCCCTTTAGTACTTGAGCAGGTTGGCGTCGTCGACGCTCGCGGAGCGCCGAGTCCGGAAGATCGACATGATGATCGCGAGACCGATCACGACCTCGGCCGCGGCCACCACCATGACGAAGAACGCCATGACCTGGCCGTTGAGGTCGCCGTTGATCCTGCTGAAGGTGACCAGCGCCAGGTTCGACGCGTTCAGCATCAGCTCGATGCACATGAAGAGCACGATCGCGTTGCGCCGGATCAGCACCCCTGCCGCGCCGATGCTGAACAGCACGGCGGCGAGGATCAGGTAGTAGTCGGGCGTCATCGCTGGACCGCCTTTCGGTCGCGACCGGAGGTACGCGTAAGGGTCGTCACTTCTCCGTCCCCTTCGGCTCGCGTTCGGCCTGGGTCAGCTCCCGCGGCGCCATGATCTGCGGAACGCTCACGTCGGAGATGGTGCCGTCGGGCAGCCGGCTCGGGGTGGCCACCGAGGAGGAGGTGGCGAAGACACCGGGGCCGGGCTTCGGGCCGGGGTAGTTGCCGGGCGCGAAGCGGGCCTTCATCTGGTCCACCTGCGTGGTCCGCTCACTCTTGCGCCGCTCGATGTAGGCCAGCACCATCGCGCCGACCGCGGCGGTGATCAGCAGCGCCGAGGTCACCTCGAAGGCGAAGACGTACTTGGTGAAGAGCAGCGAGGCGATGCCTTGCACGTTGCCGTCGGCGTTCGCCGCTTCCAGCCCGACCGCCGGGACGTCGCCCAGCGAGCGGTGCAGGCCGGTGGCGAGCAGGCCGGCGAGGCCGACGCCGAGCAGCAGCCCGGCGATGCGGTGCCCGCGCAGCGTCTCGATCAGGGAGTCGGAGGCGTCCCGGCCGACCAGCATCAGCACGAAGAGGAAGAGCATCATGATCGCGCCGGTGTAGACGATGATCTGCACCATGCCGATGAAGGGCCCGGCCTGCACCACGTAGAAGGCGCCCAGGCTGAGCATCGTCAGCACCAGCCACAGCGCGGAGTGCACCGCGTTGCGGGAGAGCACCATCCCGAAGGCCCCGAGCAGGGCCAGCGGGGCCAGGACCCAGAAGGTGATCTCTTCGCCGGTGGAGACCCCACCGGCTGCCGCGAGCACCGCGTCCGTCATGACGCCTCTCCCGTGCTTCCCGAGCCGTCGACCGTGCCGGTCTCCGACCAGGGCGCGCGCTCCGCGCCGGCCGAGGTACCGGGGTTGGTCAGCGCCCCGATGTAGTAGTCCTTCTCCGTGTCGCCGAGCCGCATCGGGTGCGGCGGCTGCTCCATACCGGGCAGCAGCGGCGCGAGGAGCTGCTCCTTGGTGAAGATCAGGTCCTGCCGGGAGTCCCGGGCCAGCTCGTACTCGTTGCTCATGGTCAGCGAACGGGTCGGGCAGGCCTCGATGCAGAGACCGCAGAAGATGCAGCGGGCGTAGTTGATCTGGTACGTCTTGGCATAGCGCTCACCGGGCGAGAAGCGCTCGTCCTCGGTGTTGTCACCACCCTCGACGTAGATCGCGTCCGCCGGGCAGGCCCAGGCGCACAGTTCGCAGCCGATGCACTTCTCGAGGCCGTCCGGGTGCCGGTTCAGGATGTGCCGCCCGTGGTAGCGCGGCGCCGAAACCGGCGGTTTGAACGGGTACTCGGTGGTGATGACCTTCCGGAACATGTGGGAGAAGGTCACACCGAACCCCTTGGCGAAGCCGAATGCCATCTCACACCTCCTTGTCGGCCGAGCCGGCCTGGTCGTCGGTCGATGGAGTGGACCCGGTGTCGCCACCGGCCATCGCCGGCTCGCGCTCGGCGACGGTGCGCCAGGTGCGCGGGCTGGCCGGGACCTGCAGGTCCAGCGGGGGCACCGGGTAGCTGCCCGGCGGACGGTTGGCCAGCTGCTCGGCCAGGTCCGGCTCCGGCGCGGCCTTGCGGGCCGGCCAGAGGAAGGCGACCAGCAGGATCAGGATGACGATGGCACCGATGATCAGGTTCCGGGTGCCGGTGGCGACGTCGGAGCCCTGAAGGGTCCGGATGCCGGCCAGGACCACGATCCAGAGCAGGCTGATCGGCAGCAGGACCTTCCAGCCGAAGCGCATGAACTGGTCGTAGCGCAGCCGGGGCAGCGTGCCCCGCAGCCAGATGAAGCCGAAGAGCAGCAGCAGCACCTTGCCGAGGAACCAGAGCAGTGGCCACCAGCCCTCGTTGGCGCCGTCCCAGATGCTGATCGGCCACGGTGCCCGCCAGCCGCCCAGGAAGAGCGTGGTGCAGACCGCCGAGACGGTGATCATGTTGATGTACTCGGCGAGGAAGAACATCGCGAACTTGAACGACGAGTACTCGGTGTGGAAGCCACCGACCAGCTCGGACTCGGCCTCGGGCAGGTCGAAGGGGGCCCGGTTGACCTCACCGATGGCCGAGATCGCGTAGATGACGAAGCTCGGCAGCAGCAGGATCGCGAACCAGCCGGGGGCGGTCAGCTCCAGTCCGAAGAGCTGGAAGGGGTTGCCGTTCTCCTGCGCCCGGATGATCTCCGAGGTGCTCATCGTGCCGGCGGTCATGAAGACCGCCACGATCGACAAACCCATCGCGACCTCGTACGAGATCATCTGGGCGGTGGAGCGGAGCGCGCCGAGCAGCGGGTAGGTCGAGCCGGAGGCCCAGCCGGCGAGCACCACGCCGTAGACGCCCATCGAGGCGCAGGCGAGGACCACCAGCACCGCGACCGAGGTGTCGGTCACCTGCAGCGGCGTCTGGTGCCCGAAGATCGACACCATCGGGCCGAGCGGGATCACCGAGAAGGCGGTGAAGGCGCAGACCGCCGAGATCACCGGGGCCAGGAAGTAGACGATCTTGTCCGCGGTGAACGGAATGATCTCTTCCTTGAACGGCAGCTTGAGGCCGTCGGTCAACGACTGGAGCCAGCCGTTCGGGCCGACCTGGTTCGGTCCGGGACGGACCGCCATCCGGGCGACGACCTTGCGCTCGTAGTTGATCGTGAACAGGGTCAGCAGCAGGAGCAGGACGAAGACGCCGACGACCTTGATCGCGGCGATCCACCAGACGTCCTTGCCGAAGTCGGCCAGGGTCGGGCTTTCCGCCAGGTAGGTGGTGATCACCGGACCGCCTCCTTGGAAGTCTGCTGCGGGAGCTGCGACGCGGCGGCCCCGGCGGAGATCGTGACAATGGCACCCGAGGTGACCCCGAGGGTGCGGCGCACGGTGGCCCCGGGCGAGTTCGTCGGCAGCCAGACCACCCCGTCCGGCATCTGGGTGATCTCGGCGGGCAGGGTCAGCGCACCGCGGTCGGTGCCCACGGTGACGGCCTGGCCCTCGGCGACGCCGAGCGTCTCGGCGGTGCCGGCGCTGAGCCGGACCACCGGCGGCCGGGCGGTGCCGGCCAGGTGCTCGTCGCCGTCGGTGAGGCTGCCCAGGTCGACCAGCTGGTGCCAGGTGGCGAGCACCGCTTCGCCGGCGCCCGGCTGCGGCACCGCGACCGGCTCCACGTCGCCGAGCCGGGCCCGGTCGCTGCGGGTGGCCGGCAGGGCGCCGAGTTCACGCCGGATGCTGAGGACGTCACCGGTGCCGAGCGAGACGCCCAGCTGTGCGGCGATCGCGTCCAGGATCCGGGCGTCGGGCATCGCCGTGGTGTGCAGCACCGCCTCGAAGGGCCGCAGGCGGCCCTCCCAGTCGAGGAAGCTGCCGGCCTTTTCGACCACCGGGGCGACCGGGAAGACCACATCGGCGCGGCGGGAGACCGCACTGTTGCGCAGTTCGAGGCTGACCAGGAACGGCACCCGCTCCAGCGCCTCCTCGGCGAGCCTCGGGTCGGCCAGGTCGGACGGGTCGACCCCGGCCACGACCATGGCGCCCAGCTCACCGGCGGCCGCCGCCGCCAGGATGGCGTCGGTGTCCCGGCCGGCCTGGCTCGGGATGGCGCCGGTCGGCAGGTCCCACGCCTCGCCGAGCTCCGCGCGGGCCGCCGGCTCGGTGACCAGCCGCCCACCGGGCAGCAGGTTCGGCAGGCAGCCGGCGTCGACAGCACCCCGGTCGCCGGCGCGCCGCGGCACCCAGGCCAGCTTCGCGCCGGTCCGCGCGGCGACCTCCGCCGCGGCGGTGAGCCCGCCGGGGACCGAGGCGAGCCGCTCGCCGACGATCAGCACCGCGCCCGGGGCGCTCAGCGCCTCGGCGACGGTGTCGTGCTCGCGCAGCACCTGCGCCTCCTCGCCCGGGATGACCCGGGCGAGCTTGGCGCCGAGCTTCTGCAGTCCGCGGGAGGCGAACGGCGCCACCGCGTAGACCTTGAGGCCCTTCTTGAGGTACGCCTTGCGCAGCCGCAGGAAGAGGATCGGGCACTCCTCCTCCGGCTCCAGGCCGACCATCACCACCGCCGGGGCGTTCTCGACGTCGTCGTAGGTGACGTCGGTGCGCCCGGCCACGGTCGCCGCCAGGAAGGCCGTCTCCTCCTTGGAGACCGGCCGGGCCCGGAAGTCGATGTCGTTGGTGCTCAGCGCGACCCGGGCGAACTTGCCGTAGGCGTAGGCGTCCTCGACGGTCAGGCGACCGCCGGTCAGCACACCGATGCCGGTGCCGCCGTCGCGTGCGGCGCGCAGCCCCTCGGCCGCCACCGCGAACGCCTCACTCCAGGATGCCTCGCGCAGCTCACCGGTTGCCCGGTCGCGTACCAGCGGGGTGGTGAGGCGGTCGAAGGCCTGGGTGTAGCGGAAGCCCCAGCGGCCCTTGTCGCAGTTCCACTCCTCGTTCACCGCCGGGTCGTCGCCGGCCAGCCGGCGCAGTACCTTGCCGCGCCGGTGGTCGGTGCGCATCGCGCAGCCGGCCGAGCAGTGCTCGCAGACGCTCGGGCTGGAGACCAGGTCGAACGGGCGGGCCCGGAAGCGGTACTGGGCGCCGGTCAGCGCCCCGACGGGGCAGATCTGCACGGTGTTGCCGGAGAAGTACGAGTTGAAGGGGACGTCCCCCTCGGTCTCGCCCTCGGCGCCGTACGCCTCGTCGCGGTAGATGTTGATCTCTTCGGCGCTGGAGCGGCCCATCAGGTCGATGAACTTGTCCCCGGCGATCTCCTCGGAGAAGCGGGTGCAGCGCTGGCAGAGCACGCAGCGCTCCCGGTCCAGCAGCACCTGGCTGGAGATCGGCAGCGGCTTGGGGTACTCCCGCTTGTGCTCGTGGAACCGGGAGTCGGTCCGGCCGGTGGAGAGCGCCTGGTTCTGCAGCGGGCACTCACCGCCCTTGTCACACATCGGGCAGTCCAGCGGGTGGTTGATCAGCAGCAGCTCCATCACACCGGTCTGCGCCTTCTTGGCGACCTCACTGGTGAGCTGGGTGCGGACCACCATGCCGTCGGCGACCGTCTGGGTGCACGAGGCGACCGGCTTGCGCTGTCCCTCGACCTCCACCAGGCACTGGCGGCACGCGCCGGCCGGGGCCAGCAGCGGGTGGTCACAGAACCGCGGGATCTGGATGCCCATCTCCTCGGCGACCCGGATGACCAACGCGCCCTTCGGCGCCGTCACCTCGATGCCGTCGATGGTCAGGGTGACGGTGTCGGTCTTCTTGGCTACGTCCGTCATCGGAGCCGCCCTTCATTCGCGACTGCGGGACTCGGTGCGCGCATCAGTGCGCTCCTACCAACTGCTTGGCGGAGAGCCTGGGCGCCTTACGCCCCTCGATGTAGTCGAGGTAGTCCTGCTTGAAGTACTTCAAGGAGGAGGTGACCGAGCTGGTGGCGCCGTCACCGAGGCCGCAGAACGAGCGGCCCAGGATGTTGTCGCAGGTGTCCAGCAGGGTGTCCAGGTCCTCGTGGGTGCCCTCGCCGGCGAGGATCCGGCGGTAGACCCGGACCATCCAGTAGTTGCCCTCGCGGCACGGGGTGCACTTGCCGCACGACTCGTGGTGGTAGAACTCCAGCCACCGGTAGGTCGCGTAGACCGGGCAGTCCTGGTCGGAGAAGATCTGGGTGGCCGTGGTGCCGAGGATCGACCCGGCCGCCGAGACGCCCTCGAAGTCCAGCGGCACGTCCAGGTGCTCGTCGGTCAGCAGTGGCGTCGAGGAGCCGCCCGGGGTCCAGAAGCGCAGCTTGTGACCGGGCTGCATGCCGCCGGCCAGCTCGATCAGCTCGCGCAGCGTGATCCCCATCGAGCACTCGAACTGGCCCGGGTTGGCGATCCGCCCGGAGAGCGAGTAGATCATCGGCCCGGAGGACTTCTCCGTGCCCATGGTCTTCCACCAGTCGGCGCCACCGAGCACGATGTACGGCACGCTGGAGATGGTGCCGACGTTGTTGACGACCGTGGGGCTGGCGTAGAGGCCGTGCGTTGCCGGGAAGGGCGGGCGCAGCCGCGGCTGGCCGCGGAAGCCTTCCAGCGAGTCCAGCAGCGCCGTCTCCTCGCCGCAGATGTACGCACCGGCTCCGCTGTGCACCACCAGGTCCAGGTCGAAACCGCTGCCCAGGATGTCCTTGCCGAGGTAACCGGCGGCGTACGCCTCGTTGACCGCGTTGCGCAGCCGCCGCGCGGCGTGCACCGCCTCGCCCCGGATGTAGATGAAGGCCCGGCTGGCGCGGATCGCGTACGAGGCGATGATGACGCCCTCGACCAGCGAGTGCGGGTCGTGGGTCATCAGGGGCAGGTCCTTGCAGGTGCCCGGCTCGCCCTCGTCGGCGTTGACGACCAGGTAGTGCGGCTTGCCGTCGCCCTGCGGGATGAACCCCCACTTGAGGCCGGTCGGGAAGCCCGCGCCGCCACGGCCGCGCAGCCCGGAGTCCTTGATCAGCTGGATCAGGTCGTCCGGGTGGGCGCCCAGCGCCTTGCGCAGCGCGGCGTAGCCGTCGAGCTGCTCGTAGGTGGGCAGTCGCCAGGCATCCGGCGAGAGCCAGCGCTTGGTCAGCACCGGCGTCAGCTTGGCCAGCGTCTCGGGTCGAGGCGTGCTCACTTCGTGCCCTCCGTTTCGCCCTCGGCCGCGTCGAGCGAGCGCCGCTGGGCGGTGTCGGCGTCTCCGGCCGGCTTGGCGTCGCCGGCCGGCGGGTTCGCGGCGGCGCCGGCGGTCTGGGCCGCGGCGGCGTCCGCGGCGGCCGGCGGCGGACCGTCGACCGGGGTACGCGTACCCGGCGCGTCGGCGACCGGGGTGTCGGCGTCCGGCGAGCGGGTCTCGGCGGTCCGCACCTGCGGCGACTTGGCGTCCGGGGCCTTGACGTCCGGGGCGGTGCTGCCGGTCGGCTTGTCGGCCTCGACGGCCGGCTTCGGCGCGGGCCTGGCGGCGTCCTTCGCCTCGCGGCTCGGGATCGGCGTGGCCGGGTCGAAGTCCGGCACCGAGATGCCGTGCTCCTGGGCCAGCCGCAGGCCGCGCAGCGTCGGGTCACCGGCCGGGCCGTCGGCGACGGCGCCCTCGCGCTCGTCGGCGAAGCCGGCGAGTTGCAGCGCCATCTCCTTGAGCGTGCAGAGCCGGGCGCCGCGGGTCGGCATCGGCCGGCCGCCGGCGCGCAGCTCGTCGACGACACCCTTGGCGGTGTCCGGGTTCACGCCGTCGAAGAAGTCGTAGTTGACGGTCATCACCGGGCCGTAGTCGCAGGCGGCGAGGCACTCCGCGTGCTCCAGGGTGATCTTGCCGTCGGCGGTGGTCTCGTCGTGCCCGACCCCGAGGTACTCGGTGAGGGCGTCGTAGACCTCCTGGCCGCCGAGCACGTTGCACATGGTGTTGGTGCAGACGCTGACCAGGTAGTCACCGGTCGGGCGGCGCTTGTACATGGTGTAGAAGGTGGCGACCGCTCCCACCTGGGCCTTGTTCAGGCCGAGGACCTCGGCGCAGAACGCGACGCCCGCCGGGGAGACGTAACCCTCCTCGGCCTGCACCAGGTGCAGCAACGGCAGCAGCGCCGAGCGGGACCGGTCGGCCGGGTACCGGGCGACGATCTCGCGGGCCCGCTTCCGGGTCTCTTCGCTGAATCCCACGGCTGTTCCTTCGTTCACGGGTACGCCGTCGGCGTGGTCGTTGGTCACGCTCACCGGTCACACCCACCCATCACCGGGTCGAGGGAGGCGCCGCCGGCGATCACGTCGGAGAGCAGCGCCCCTTCCGCCATGGCCGGAATGGCCTGGAGGTTGATGAAGCTGGGCTCGCGGTAGTGCACCCGGTACGGGCGGGTGCCGCCGTCGGAGACCGCGTGCACCCCGAGCTCACCGCGGGGCCCTTCGATCGCGACGTACACCTGGCCCGGCGGGACGCGGAAGCCCTCGGTAACCAGCTTGAAGTGGTGGATCAGGGACTCCATCGACTGCCCCATGATCTTGGCGACGTGCTCGAGCGAGTTGCCCATGCCGTCGACGCCGATCGCCAGCTGCGCCGGCCAGGCGATCTTCTTGTCCGCCACCATGATCGGGCCCGGGCGGAGCTTGTCGACCGCCTGCCGCACCAGCTTCATCGACTCGCGGATCTCGGCCATCCGGACCAGGTAGCGGCCCCAGACGTCCGCCGAGGTCGCGGTCGGCACGTCGAACTCGTAATCCTCGTAGCCGCAGTACGGCATGGTCTTGCGCAGGTCCCAGGCCAGGCCGGCGGAGCGCAGCACCGGTCCGGTGATCCCGAGCGCCATGCAGCCGGTCACGTCCAGCACGCCGACGCCCTTGGTACGCCCGTGCCAGATGACCTGGTCGTTGAGCATGTCCTCGTACTCTTTGAGCCGCTTGGGCAGGTAGTCGAGGAATTCGTCGATCTTCTTGAGGGCCTCGTCCGGGACGTCCTGCGCCACACCGCCGGGACGGATGTACGCGTGGTTCATCCGCAGACCGGTGATCATCTCGAAGATGTCCAGGATGTACTCACGCTCACGGAAGCCGTACAGCATGATCGAGAGCGCGCCGAGCTCCATGCCGGTGGTCGCCACCCAGACCAGGTGCGACGAGATCCGGTTGAGCTCCATCATCAGCACGCGGATGGTGTTCGCGCGCTCGGTGATGTCGTCGGTGATGCCGAGCAGCTTCTCGACCGCCAACGCGTAGCCGGCCTCGTTGAACAGCGGCGCGAGGTAGTCCATCCGGGTGACGAAGGTCGAGCCCTGCACCCAGTTGCGGTACTCGAGGTTCTTCTCGATGCCGGTGTGCAGGTAGCCGACGATGGGGCGCGCCTCGCGCACCGTCTCGCCCTCGATCTCCAGCACCAGCCGGAGCACCCCGTGCGTGGAGGGGTGCTGCGGACCCATGTTGACCACGATGCGTTCGTCGTTGATCGGGTCGATGCCCGTCACGACCTTGTCCCAGTCCCCACCGGTGACGGTGAAGACCTTGCCCTCGCTGGTCTCGCGTTCGGTCGCGTAGCTCACTGGTAGCTCCTCCGCTGGTCCGGCGGTGGGATCTGCGCGCCCTTGTACTCGACCGGCACGCCACCGAGCGGGTAGTCCTTGCGCTGCGGGTGGCCCTCCCAGTCGTCGGGCATCAGGATCCGGGTCAGGCCGTGGTGTCCGTCGAAGACGACACCGAACATGTCGTAGGCCTCCCGCTCCTGCCAGTCGGCGGTCGGGTAGACCTGGGTCACCGTCGGCAGGTGCGGTTCCTCGACGCTCACCGCGACCTCCAGCCGCACGCGGCGGCGGTAGGTCATCGAGGTCAGGTGGTAGACGATGTGCAGCCGGCGGTCGTCGGCGCCGAGGTAGTCGACCCCGGAGACCGAGTTGCAGAGTTCGAACCGCAGCGACTCGTCGTCGCGCAGCACCTTGCAGACCTCGGCGATGCGGGCCGGCACGATGTGCAGGGTCAGCTCGCCCCGGTCCACCACGACCTTCTCGATCGCGTCGTTGAAGGCGGGGTACGCCTCGGCGAGGGCGTCGCAGACCTCGTCGAAGTAGCCGCCGTACGGGCGCGGGGTGCTCTCGACGGCAACCCGGTGACGGACGAGGCCGCCGAAACCGGAGGTGTCACCGGAGCCCTGCACGCCGAACATGCCCTGGCCGGCCTTGCTGGCCGGCGGGTACTCGGCCGAGGCGGTGCTGCTCGCACCGACCGGCGGGGCCACCACCGGTACGCCGCCTCCGGGCTTCTCGCTGGGCGCTGGGCTGGGCGCGGTCATTCGCTGAGCCACCTTCCACTCGCGACCACGGGGTTCGCCGGCGTGTTCACCGCGTACCTCCGGCCACGTGGTTCTGTGCCTTCATCCAGTTCTCGATCCGCAACTGCTCCTCGCGGCCCTCGCTGACTGCCTGCTCCCACTGCGCGCGGCGGGCCTTGTCACTGCGGTACGACGAGGGCATGGCGCCGGGGGCGACCACCGGCACGTCGCCGCGGGCCTTGCGGGCCTCGAGCATCTTGCGGCCGTTCGGGCCGAGCGGCTGGACCATGATCTTTTCGCGCACCTTGAGGATGGCGTCGATGAGCATCTCCGGCCGCGGCGGGCAACCGGGCAGGTACATGTCGACCGGAACGATGTGGTCGACGCCCTGCACGATCGCGTAGTTGTTGAACATGCCGCCCGAGGAGGCGCAGACCCCCATCGAGATGACGGTGCGCGGCTCCGGCATCTGGTCGTAGATCTGGCGCACGACCGGGGCCATCTTCTGGCTGACCCGGCCGGCCACGATCATCAGGTCCGCCTGCCGGGGCGAGGGGCGGAAGACCTCCATGCCCCAGCGGCCCAGGTCGTAGTGGGGTCCGCCGGCGGCCATCATCTCGATGGCGCAGCAGGCCAGGCCGAACGTCGCGGTCCAGAAGGACGACTTACGGGCCCAGTTGGACAGTGCCTCCACCGACGTGAGCAGAATGCCGGACGGCAGCTTCTCTTCGATACCCATGGCGAAACCTCAGTCCCAGTCCAGCCCACCGCGGCGCCAGACATAGGCGTACGCGACGAAGACGGCGGCGATGAAGAGGACCATCTCGACCAGCCCGAAGAGGCCGAGCGCGTCGAACGACACGGCCCACGGGTAGAGGAAGATGATCTCGATGTCGAAGACGATGAAGAGCATCGCGGTCAGGTAGTACTTGACCGGAACCCGTCCGCCGCCGATCGGCTGCGGCGACGGCTCGATGCCGCACTCGTACGCTTCGAGCTTGGCCTTGTTGTAGCGCTTCGGTCCGACGATCGGGGCGATGCCCACGGAGAAAAGCGCGAAGAGCGCGCCCAGGATCAACAGACCCACGATGGGCACCCACGCGGAGAGTGACATCGTCTCCTCCTGCCGTCCTTGTCTATCGGTTGATCGGAATCACACTATTTGTCTGCGGCTTCACAGTGTTACGCGGGTCCCCTGCTCACGCACTCGGCGCCACCCTCGTCATCGCGTTGATGATCCGGTCGATCGCGTCGCCGTCCTTGGGGTCGGTGAGGTTCGCCAGCAGCTTGAGCACGAACCGCATCAGCAGCGGCCGGGGCAGCCCGTACTTGGTCGCCAGCCCCATGATCTCGGGGCGGCCGATCAGCTTCACGAAGATGCCGCCGAGGCGGTAGTAACCGCCGAAGCGCAGCTTCAGCTCCGCCGGGTACGCCGCCAGTGCGCGCTCGCGCTCCGGGCCGGCCGGGCGGGCCAGCGCCTGCACCAGGATCTCCGCGGCGAGCTCGCCGGACTCCATCGCGTACGCGATGCCCTCGCCGTTGAACGGGTTGACCATGCCGCCGGAGTCGCCGACGAGCAGCACGCCGCGGGTGTAGTGCGGCACGCGGTTGAAGCCCATCGGCAGGGCGGCACCGAGGATCGGACCGTCGGCGTTGGCCTCGTCGTTCAGGCCCCAGTCGGCCGGGGTGTTGTCGAGCCAGTCGGTGAGCAGCTTGCGGTAGTTGGTCTTGCCGTACGCGCTCGAGGAGTTCAGCACGCCGAGGCCGACGTTGACCCGGCCGTCGCCCATGCCGAAGATCCAGCCGTAGCCGGGGAGAAGCTTGTCGCCGCTCTCCTTGCTGCGCAGCTCCAACCAGGACTCGAGGTAGTCGTCGTCGTGCTTGACGGGGGACTTGTAGTAGCGGCGGACGGCGACCCCCATGGGCCGGTCCTCCCGCTTGGCCAGCCCGAGCGTCAGCGCGAAGCGGCCGGAGACACCGTCGGCGGAGACAGTCAGCGGCGCGTGGAAGGTCGCCTTCTCCTTGCCGGGCCCGACCTCGGCCTCGACGCCGATCACCCGGCCGGAGTCGTTGAAGATCGGCGCGACGACGTTGACCCCGGTGCGCAGCTGCGCACCGGCGGCGACGGCCCGCTGGGCCAGCATGTCGTCGAAGTCCATCCGGGCCCGGGTGAGCCCGTAGTTGGGGAAGGTCGCCAGGTCGGGCCAGTCCAGCTCCAGCCGGACGCCGCCACCGATGACCCGCAGGCCCTTGTTCTGGAGCCAGCCGTTCTCCGGTGAGGTGTCGACACCCATCCGGATCAGCTGCCGGACCGCGCGGGGGGTGAGCCCGTCGCCGCAGACCTTCTCCCGGGGGAACTCGGTCTTCTCCAGCAGCAGCACGCGCACGCCGTGCTTGGCCAGGTGGTAGGCGGTCGCGGAGCCGCCGGGGCCGGCACCGATGACGATCACATCGGCGTCGTGTACTGCCGGGGCCATTCGCGCCTCCTCCCGATAGCTCGTGAAATGCTTCACAAGCATGCTCGGTGAGGCAGTCTATGACCGGCCGCCCGACATCGCTGTGTTAGGGGGTCCTAAGTCGGCTGTCGGAGCAGGTCGAAGGCGTGCGAGGCGTGATTCCGGCGGGCGGATCGGGACTTGCGGCCCGGCCGGCCGTGGGCCGTACCGCCCGGCTGCGGGCCAGGTCAGAGGTCCCGACCCGGACAGGCCGGACGTCCTAACGAGTCGGTTCTTCCGGCCGCCCCGGGCCGACGACGTGCTCGGTGTCGCGCCGGATCGCCTCGGGCAGTTCGTCGCGCAGGGCGCCACCGGCGACCCGGTCGAGGGCGGCGAGGACCTCCGCCACGACCTGGCGTACGCCCGCCGGGTCGTCGCCGGCGAGGTTGCGCAGCTCGGCGATGAGTTCGGCGGCGTCTCCGTCGCTCTCCGCAACGCGGCGCCCGGTCTCCTCTGAACCGCTCATACCGCGAGCTTACGGAGACAACCGGGCAAATGCCCGCGCAATGGGCAAAGACTAGAGGCGCGTCGCCCGGTGCAGCGCCACGACGCCGCCGGTCAGGTTCCGCCAGGCCACCGCGCCCCAGCCGGTCGAAGCCAGCCGCTCGGCGAGCGCCGGCTGGTCGGGCCAGGCCCGGATCGACTCGGCCAGATAGACGTACGCGTCGGGGTTGCTGGAGACCGACCGGGCAACGGCCGGCAACGACCCCATCAGATAGGAGAGGTAGACCTTGCGGAAGGCCGGGTTGACCGGGGTGCTGAACTCACAGACCACCAGCCGCCCGCCGGGGCGGGTGACCCGGGCGAACTCCCGCAGCGCCGCCTCGGTGTCGGTCACGTTGCGCAGCGCGAAGGAGATCGTCACCGCGTCGAAGCTGGCATCGGCGAAGGGCAGCCGCAGCGCGTCCCCGGCCAGCAGCGGCACCTGCGGACGGGTGCGCTTGCCGGCGTGGAGCATCCCGAGGGAGAGGTCGGCGCCGACGACGAAGGCACCGGACCGGGCCAGCTCCTCGGTCGAGACGCCGGTGCCGGCGCCCACGTCGAGCACCTGTTCACCGGGCTTGAGATCCAGTGCCGCCCGGGTGGCGCGGCGCCAACCGCGGTCCTGCCCGAACGAGAGGACGGTGTTGGTCAGGTCGTACCGGGACGCGACGCCGTCGAACATCGCGGCGACCTCGTGCGGCTGCTTGTCCAGACCAGCGCGCTGGCCCTGCGGGGTGCGACTCACAGCGACCTACTCTGCCAGCAGCCCTCGCCGGCTGCCACGGCACCCTCGGGCATGGCGCAACGGCCACAGGACGCACCGGACCCGGCGCGGTGGAGAACCACCAGCGCCGGGTCGGGTACGTCGTTCACTACCTGCTACTACCTGCGTACAGCTCCTGAACGGGCCTGTCAGGCGGCCGGCTTCTCGTCGTCCGGAGCCACCAGGACCAGCTTGCGACGACGCGCCGCCACGAACATCAGCCCACCGACGAGGAGCACCAGCGCACCGACTCCGCCGATCATCTGGGCCTGGGCACCGGTGACCGGCAGGAAACCGGCATCCCCGCCGCCGCCACCGCCACCGCTGCCGTCCCGCGAGAGCACCACCGCGACGAAGGCGTCGCTGTTGTCGACCTCGTCGATCTCCAGCGGTTCGCCTGCGTCACTCTTCGACGGAGCCTGCGGCGTAGCCGTGAGGTGGGCCGGACCCTGGCCGGGCAGATCGGCCGCGGCGAGCCGCCGCACCCCGTCCGGAAGTTCCCCCGACGCCGAGTTCGACCGCGCAGCCGGCTTCGCCGTCGCAACCGGCTCCACCCTGACCAGTCCGCCCGGCAGGGTGACCGGGGCGTCGACCCCCGCGGCGACGACCACCTCGAAGTCCATCATGATCCATTGGTCCCGGGAGGGCACCACCTGGATGTAAGGGTTGTCGCAGGTGATCGAGGTGGGGTCGGCCGGGTCCTGCTCGCACCACTTCGGGATCTCGGCGAAGGTGACACCCGCGGGAAGGTCCACCATCACACGCAGCCCGCTGGCCCGGTCGCCCAGGTTCCGCACGCTGATCTCGAGTCGCGCCTTCTCACCGGGGTAGAGGCCGGGGTTGAGGATGTCCCGCCCGCCGCCCTGGCCGTAATCGATGGCGTTGGTGAGATCCGAAGCGTCGACCACCAGGTCCGGCCCGCTGCGCCCGGAGGCGACGAGTTTCCCCTTCGCCGTGTTGTTTCGGGCGTCGGTGTCGTCCACCGAAGCGATGCCGACCTCGACTGCCACGCTGTAGGTGCCGTTGCCGCCGGGCTTCTGCACCGCTTCGAGGTTGATCGTCAGAGTCTGGCCGGGACCCGGCAGCTCGGTCGGCGGCACCGCGCAGACGACGTCCCGCGGCGCCCGCCAGTCGCAGGACGACCAGAACGCGCCCGGCGCCAGCTTGTCGGCGTTCGCGGCCGACCACCTGACCCGGTACTCCAGCGCGTGCGGGGTCTTCCTGCCGTGGTTGGTGATCCTGATCTGGATCGGCTTGCGCTCGGTACCCGCGGCCAGCGTCGTTCCGCGGAAGTCGACGGAGAGGTCAGTCCTGCCGCAGTCGGCCGCCGGGCGGTCGCCGCAGCCGTTGTCGCCCTCGCGGGCCGCGACCACCACCGCGAAGGTGTCGGTGTTGTCGCTCTCGTCGAGGTCGGTCTGCTGCGCGGTGGCGTAATGCGCCGCCTTCGGCAGGTCCGCCGACGCCGCCCGCGCGGCCGGTTCCGCGTCGAGGACGCCGATCGGGGCCACGCTCACCGAGCCGCGCAGGTTGACCGGCGCTGCCAGATCCCGGGCGATGCCGATCGGGAACCGGAGGTAGAGGTCGCTGCTCGCCGGCTTCCGGGGAGCGACAGCCAGCGTCTCCCAGGTGCAGACCATCCGCGTGCCACCGCCGGCCGCCGCGTTCCGCACGCAACCGTCGTACGTCCCGTCGTGGGCTTCCTTGAAGGTGACACCCGCGGGGAGATCGACGGTGACGCGCAGCCCCCGGGAGGAACGGTTGCCGAGGTTCGCCACCTCAAGAGTCAGGGTGCTGCCGTCGCCCGGGCGTACCGGGTCCGGCGTGTAGTCGGGGTAGGTCCGTTCCGGGGCCCCGATGTTCGAGGCGTCGACGCGCAGGTCCGGCCCATTCCCGACATCGAAGCGGAAGGTCGTGGTGACCGTGTCGTTGGTGGGATCGATGTCCCCCTCGGTGCTGCCCGTGATCCTGATCGGCACGGTGGCGGCCGAGTCGTCGTACCCGGAGAGCTTGGTGAAGAAGACGGGAATCTCGAAGTTGCCGCCGGCGGGAATGGTGCTGAAGGCCCCCTCCCTGTCGGGCGTCCCGATGGCGCAGTGGTGCCGTTCCTCTTCATCAGTGGGGCGCCGCTCGCAGCCGCCGCCGTCGACGCGGACCTTGCCGGCGAACCGTTCGTGTTCCAGGATCTCGAAATTGACGAACGCGAGTTTGATGATGCGCGTCCCGTGATTACTGACCCGGATCTGGGCGATTTTGGTGGTCGCGCCCGCCGGGGCCGTACCACCGATGAACTCCACGGCGAGGTCCACCCGTTCCTCGGCCGCGGCGGCAGGAGCAGCGGAGAGCGCGGCGCCTGCCGGCAGCAGCAGTGCCGCCACGCTCAGCAGCGCCGCCAATCGTTTACGCACATTCATCTTCGAAGGCCCCACTGTGGACGACATGAATCGACGCCCGGCAGGCTAACGGGCCTTGATCATGCGCTGCCACCCCGTTCGCAACGGGTGGACCGAAAAACCAGAGGAGAGGACGGTGTTGGTCAGGTCGTACCGGGACGCGACGCCGTCGAACATCGCGGCGACCTCGTGCGGCTGCTTGTCCAGACGAGCGCACTGGCCCTGCGGGGTGCGACTCAGGTCGGCCCACTCTGCCAGCCCGCCCGCCCGGCCCGCACGGCACCCTCGACGACGGCGGAACGGACCACGGACAGTAAGCCTCGGACCCGGTGCGAAGGGCTCACCACCCGCACCGGGTCCGGTCGTCGCTTCCTGCTACTACGCGTCCTTGCCTCCGGCGCGCGCTGTCGCCTGCCGCCTGCGGCCGGCCAGTGTCAGCGCGAGACCCAGGCCGAGCGCGATGAGACCGATGCCACCGATCAGACCGCCCTGCGCACCGGTTACCGGGAGCTCAGTCGGGCTCGGCGTCGGCGCACCCGTCTCGGTCGGCGTCTTGGTCGGCGTCTCGGTCGGCGTCTTGGTCGGCGTCTTGGTCGGCGTCTTCGTCGGCTTCGGCGTAGCGGTCTTCGTCGGCTTCGGCGTAGCGGTCTTCGTCGGCGTGGCAGCCGCCATCGGCACCACCGTCCTGCCGGTGGTGTCGACCGTGAAGGTCACGTCGGCGGCTGCCTGGACAGGCGGTCCCACGGCCAGGCCTGCGGCGGTCAGGAGCGCCGACACACCGGCGCCGGCAAGCAGTTTTCGGGTTCGAACGGTCATCAATCCCCCGGAGGATAGATCGGACATTCAGACCTTCGGACCATAGCCAGAAAGCGCGCGTACGGGCTCAAGAGCGAGAAATCAGGCCGAATATTCACTGATTAGCCTTAACCGGCAAAATCCCAGCGCAGCGTCCGTCCACGGAAACGAGCGCGGGCGGGATGGGTGACCATCCCGCCCGTTTGCCGCCGTTCAGCGGGTGCGTGCCACCCGTACGGTCAGTTCGCCTCGACCAGCGGCAGGGACCTGCCGACGCCGCCGCCGGGGAGCGCGATCGAGGAGAAGTGCGACACCACCCGGTCGTCGGTCGGGTCGTCGGCCGGCGTGCGGTGCACCGCCAGGCGCCGGTAGAGGGTGTCGCGCTGGGCGGGGATCCGGTCGGCCGAGCGGATCATGCCGATCAGCTCGTGCAGGTTGGAGCGGTGCCGGGCGCCGGCGGAGGAGATGACGTTCTCCTCCAGCATGATCGAGCCGAGGTCGTCGACTCCCATGTGCAGGGCGAGCTGCCCGACGTCCTTGCCGGTGGTCAGCCAGGACGCCTGCAGGTGCGGCACGGTCTCGAAGAAGAGCCGGGCGACGGCCACCAGCCGCAGGTACTCCAGCGTGGTCGCCTGGGTCCGCCCCTTGAGGTGGTTGTTCTCCGGCTGGTACGTCCACGGGATGAAGGCCCGGAAGCCGCGGGTGCGGTCCTGCACGTCGCGGATCATCCGCAGGTGCTCAATCCGCTCGGCGGCGGTCTCACCGGTGCCCATCATCATCGTGGCGGTGGACTCCAGGCCCTGGCGGTGCGCCAGCTCCATCACCTCGCACCAGCGCTCACCGGACTCCTTGAGCGGGGCGATCGCCTTACGGGGGCGCTCCGGCAGCATCTCCGCGCCGGCGCCGGCGATCGAGTCGAGACCGGCGGCCTTGATCCGGGCGATCGCGGTGTCGAGGCTGACGCCGGAGACCTTCGCCATGTGCAGGATCTCGCTCGGCCCGATCGAGTGGATCGCCAGCTGCGGGTACGCCTGCTTGACCGCCGAGAAGAGCTCCTCGTAGTACTCCACGCCGTAGTCGGGGTGGTGCCCGCCCTGGAGCATCACCTGCGTCGCGCCGAGCTCGACCGCCTCGCCGCAGCGGCGCAGGATCTCCTCGGTCGGGTGCGTCCAGCCCTCCTTGTGCTTGGGGGCACGGTAGAAGGCGCAGAACTTGCAGGCCGTCACACAGACGTTGGTGTAGTTGATGTTGCGGTCGATCAGGTACGTGACGATGTTGTCGGGGTAGAGACGCCGGCGTACCGCGTCAGCCGCCTCGCCCAGCGCGTGGAAGGGCGCGTCGGTGTAGAGCAGCAGCGCCTCCTCGGGCGTGATCCGCCCGCCGTCCGCGCCGCGCTGAAGAATGCTGTCGATCTCCGAGTTCGCCGTCACGTCTCAGAGGGTACGCCCGCCCGCCGCAGCCGACATCCGGGCGGTTCACGCCTGTGACGTCCCTTCCCACCCCCTCCCCCCTTCCCACCCCACCCCCACCCCTTCCCTGCCGCGATCATGGCGTTATGACCCGCCTGCGCGGCGTGTCGTGGTCATAACGTCATGATCGCCGCAGCGGGGGGGTGGGGTGGGGGGAGGGAGGGAGGGAGGGGTGGGTCAGGCGTCGTAGTCGATTACTACCTCGTCGGTGAGGGGGGTGGACTGGCAGGTCAGGACGTAGCCGGCGGCGAGTTCGTCGGGTTCGAGGGCGTAGTTGCGCGCCATCGCCACCTCGCCGGAGACGACCTTGGCGCGACAGGTCGAGCAGACCCCGCCCTTGCAGGCGTACGGCAGCTCGCCGCGGACCTTGAGTGCGGCGTCGAGCACCCGCTCGGTGCGCCCCATGGTGAAGGTCGAAGCCCGCCCTTCCAGCACGATCGTGACGTCGCTGCCGCCGGCCGCCACCTCCTCGGCCGCGCGCTGCGGCGGCGGGGCCGCCTCGACGTGGAAGAGCTCGGCGTGCACGGCGGCCTCCGGCACCCCGTGGGCGGCCAGCACCTCGCGCGCCTCTGTGACCATGCCGTACGGCCCGCAGAGGAACCACTCGTCGACCCCGTCGGCCGGCACCAGTCCCGCCAGCAGCCGGGTGAGCCGATCCCCGTCGAGCCGCCCGGAGAGCAGCGGCGACTCCCCCGGTTCCCGGGAGAGCACGTGCACCAGGTGCAGCCGGGCCGGGTAGCGGTCCTTGAGGTCGGCCAGCTCCTCGGCGAACATCACGCTGCTCGCCGTCCGGTTGCCGTAGAGCAGGGTGAAGGTGCTCGCCGGTTCGACGGCGAGCGCGGTCGCGACCAGCGCGAGGACCGGGGTGATCCCCGACCCGCCGGCCACCGCCGCGTAGTGCCGGGCGCGCTGCGGGTCGAAGGCGGTGGTGAAGGTCCCCATCGGCGGCAGCACGTCGACGGTGTCCCCGTCGCGCAGCACCGCGCAGGCGAAGCTGGAGAACGCCCCACCGGGCACCTCCCGCACGCCGATCCGCAGCCGGCCGGTCGCGGCCAGCTCCTGCGGGGTCGAGCAGAGCGAGTACGACCGGCGCACCTCCGCCCCGGCCTCGGTGACCCGGCGTACGGTCAGATGCTGGCCGGCGCGGAAGGAGAAGGTGCTGCGCAGCTCCTCGGGCACGGCGAAGGTCACCGCCACGGCGTCGGCGGTGAGCCGCTCGACGGCGGCGACGGGCAGCGGGTGGAAGACCGGCCGGCGACGGACCGGCCGGGTGATGGTGACTGTCACAGCGCCTTCACATGGTCGAAGGGTTCCCGGCAGGTACGGCAGCGCCAGAGCGACTTGCAGGCGGTCGAACCGAACCGGCTCACCTGTTCAGTCTCCACGGACGCGCAGCGGGGGCAACGGACGGCAAGGGTCAGCCGGACCGGTCCGCCGGCCGGCAGGGGCGGGGCGATGCCGGCGGCGGCGAGCTTCGCCCGCCCGGACTCGGAGATCCAGTCGGTGCTCCAGGCCGGCGCGAAGACGGTCTCCACCACGCTGTCCGGATACCCGGCGGCGGCCAGGGCCCGGCGGATGTCGGTGCGGATGACATCCATCGCCGGGCAGCCGGTGTAGGTGGGGGTGATCGTGACGGTGACCTGTCCGGTCGCCGGGTCCTCGGTGACGTCCCGCAGGATCCCCAGCTCGGCGAGGGTGATCACCCGGATCTCCGGGTCGACCACCGCGGCCGCCGCGTCCCACGCGCTCACACCGGGCCGGCGTACTTCGGTCGCCATCGGGTGACCCGTCACCAGCGGGCGCCCGGGTGGGCGCGGTGCAGGACCTGCATCTCGGCGAGCAGGTACGACAGGTGCTCGGTGTGCAGGCCGTCCCGGCCGCCGCCGGGTGCCCAGTTGTCGTCGGGCCGGCGCAGGGTCGCCTCGGCGAGCACCGCGTCGACCTCGGCGAGCCACTCCGGGCGGAAGGTGTGCGAGGCGACCGCCAGGCCCTGCTCCTCGGCCTGCCGGGTCAGCTCGTCGGCGGCGAAGAGCTCATGGGTGTACGGCCAGATCTCGTCGACCGCGGCCTGCATCCGCCGGTGCGACTCCGCCGTGCCGTCGCCCAGGCGCAGGACCCAGAGCGCGGCGTGGTCGAGGTGGTACGCCGATTCCTTGCGGGCCTTGGCGCCGATCGCGGCGAGCCGGGCGTCGGTGGAGGAGCAGAGCCGCTCGTAGAACCGCCGCTGGTAGGCGGCGAGGAAGAAGAGCTTGGCGATGGTGACGGCGAAGTCGCCGTTGGGGAGTTCCACGAGCAGGCAGTTGCGGAACTCGCGGTCGTCGCGCAGGTACGCCAGCGCGTCCTCGTCGCGGCCGGCCCCTTCCAGCTCGCCCGCGTACGACAGCAGCAGCCGGGCGGCACCGAGCTGGTCCAGGGCGATGTTGGCCAGCGCCACGTCCTCTTCCAACTCGGGCGCGCGGGCCACCCATTCACCGAGCCGCTGGGCGGCGATCAGGGCGTCGTCGCCGTGGCGCAACGCCAGCGCGTAGGTGGGGTTCACAGGTGCGCCACCCCCTCGGGCACCTCGTAGAAGGTCGGGTGGCGGTAGACCTTGTCGGCGGCCGGGTCGAAGAAGGCGTCCTTCTCGTCCGGGCTGGAGGCGGTGATCGCGGTCGCCGGCACGACCCAGATCGAGACGCCCTCCTGACGGCGGGTGTAGAGGTCGCGGGCGTTGCGCAACGCCAGTTCGGCGTCGGGGGCGTGCAGGCTGCCGACGTGTGTGTGCGACAGGCCGCGCCGCGCCCGGACGAAGACCTCCCACAATGGCCACTGCTGCCGGCTCACGCCGCCACCTCCAGTCGTTGGTGCTGCTTGGCCGCGTACGCCGCGGCGGCTTCCCGGACCCACGCGCCCTCGGCGTGGGCGGCCCGCCGGTGCTCGATCCGCTGCCGGTTGCAGGGGCCTTCGCCGGCGATGACCCGCATCAGCTCGTCGTAGTCGGGCTGGGTGAAGTCGTACGACTGGCGCTCCTCGTTGAAGCGCAGGCCGGGGTCGGGCAGGGTCAGGCCGAGGATCTCGGCCTGACCGACGCACATGTCAACGAAGCGCTGGCGCAGCTCGTCGTTGGAGAAGCGTTTGATCTTCCACGCCATCGACTTGGCGGAGTGGGTGGAGTCGGTGTCGGGCGGGCCGAACATCGCCAGTGACGGGTACCACCAGCGGTTGATCGCGTCCTGCGCCATCGCCTTCTGCGCCTCGGTGCCGTGGCTGAGGGTGTGCAGGATCTCGTACCCCTGGCGCTGGTGGAAGGACTCCTCCTTGCAGACCCGGATCATGGCGCGGGCGTACGGGCCGTAGGAGCAGCGGCAGAGCGGCACCTGGTTGACGATCGCGGCGCCGTCGACGAGCCAGCCGATGGCGCCGACGTCGGCCCAGGTCAGCGTCGGGTAGTTGAAGATCGAGCTGTACTTCTGCTTGCCGGCCAGCAGCAGGTCGACAAGTTCGTCGCGGCTGATGCCGAGGGTCTCGGCGGCGGCGTAGAGGTAGAGCCCGTGCCCGGCCTCGTCCTGCACCTTGGCCAGCAGGATGGCCTTGCGCTTGAGCGAGGGGGCGCGGCTGATCCAGTTCCCCTCCGGCTGCATGCCGATGATCTCGGAGTGGGCGTGCTGGGCGATCTGGCGGATCAGCGTCTTGCGGTACGCCTCCGGCATCCAGTCGCGCGGTTCGATCTTCTGGTCGGCGCCGACGACCCGGTCGAAGTACTCCTGCAGGTCGGTGTCGGCCAGGGGGGCGCCGAGCCCGCGCCCGGCGGCGTGGCGCAGCTCCTCCTCGGCCGCCTCGACCTGGCGCAGGAGGCCGCCGTCGTCAGGGGTCTCGATTCCGAAATCGTTGCCATACACAGGACAAGTGTTACAGCTGGGCAGCATGAGCACCAGAGGGCGTCATAGAAAAGTCCTCGGCTGAAACAGGTGGCCGTCGATGGACTTTCCGCACTCTGATCACTGAGAGTGAGATTCTGCACGTCCGCATGCGGCAACCCGGACGGCGGGCACGCGCCCGGGTCATACCTCCGCCGACGAGGGCGTATTCACAGGTCAACAGCGTTGTCGCAACAGCTGCGGACCGTAGAATTCGCGAGTCCCCCCGCCCCGGGAACGGCAGCATCCCCCAGCAATCGACGGCTTTGCCGTCACTGACTGCTACCGCCGATCCGGGTCGACGTCCCCGGCCGTCAGGAGTCACCCCGCCCATGCATACCCGGCTCGTACTGTCGATCGCTCTCACGGCGGCGCTGGTGGGCGGCGCGCTGACGGTTCCCGCCGCGTACGCCCGGCTCGCCGGCGGCGAAGACGCTCCGCGACCGCGCGCCGATGTGGCGGCCACCGCCGGCATCGATGTCGACTTCGACGGCGAACTGCTCTCCTGGGCGGTGCTCGACCACGACACCGGCGAACTCGCCGGCTCGGCGAACCTGGCCGAGACCAGCTCGACCGAGTCGATGATCAAGGTGTGGTTCGCCGCGGACTACCTGCGTGCCGTTGGCGACCGCTCGCCCAGCGACACGATGATCGCCAATGCCGAGACCGCGATCCGCGACAGCGACGACGACGCGGCCAACGCCCTCTACGCCGCGGCCGGCGGCGCGGCCTCCATCGACCGACTCATCGACAAATGCAAACTCACCGAGACTGCAAAGAACACCACCGGGCCCTACGCTGGCTGGTGGAGCTTCACCCGGATGTCCGCCCGGGACGCGGCACGGATGGGTGAGTGCATCGCCGACGGCACCGCCGCCGGTCCGACGTGGACGGATTGGATCCTCGACCAGATGAGCAGTGTGCGGGGCGACCTCGCCGACCAGCAGGAACGCCGGGGCGGCGGCCGCTGGGGCATCATCGACGGCCTCCCCGCCGAGGTCGTGGCCGACGGCCGGGTCGGCATCAAGAACGGCTGGACGCCGCTGTACGCCGATGAGACCTGGCGGGTCAACTGCCTCGCCGTCACCGACGAGTGGTCGATGGCGGTGCTGCTGCGCTACCCGCTGGACGCCGGCCTGGAGTACGGCGCGCGCACCTGCGCCGCCGTCGCCGAACAGGTCGTCGGCGACCCGGGAGCGGGGGCGACCGAGATCCTGGCAGCCCGGTGAGCGCCGGCCGGCGGCCGCGCCTGGTCCGCACCGGCGCGCTGCTGCTGGTGCTCCTGCTGGTCGGCGCGGCGACCCTGCGCTTCCTGCCGGGTTCGCCCTGGCACAGCGACGCCGCCGCGGGGATCGTCGGCGGCGACGGCGGCCAGGCCGGCACCCCCGGACCGGGGCCGGAGCCGACACCCACCTCGACGCTGCGCCCACTGCCCTTCCAGGCCACCGGGGTCGACCTCGACCTCGACGGCTGGTACGCCTGGAGCGTGCTGGACCGGCGCACCGGCGAGCTGACCGGCTCGCCGAACATGGCCGAGACCAGCACCACCGCCTCGATGATCAAGGCCTGGGTCGTCGCCGACCAGCTCCGCCGCACCGACCGGGCGGGCGAACGCCCCAGCGACAGCGAGCTTCACGACCTCTCCCTGATCATCCGGGAGAGCAACAACGAACTGACCCACGAGCTCTGGGACACCCTCGGCGGCACCGACTCGATCACCCGCCTGATCCGGACGTGCGAGCTGACCGACAGCTCCGCCTCCGACGACACGTTCTGGAGCCGTACCCGGCTCTCCGCCCGCGACACCGCCCGCCTCGGTGGCTGCATCGCCGACGGCACCGCCGCCGGCCCGAAATGGACGAAGTGGCTGCTGGAGGAGATGCGCCAGGTGCACGGCCTCGGCGACTTCGGCATCCGCGATGCATTCCCGGCGGCGCAGCGCGCCGGGATCGCCATCAAGAACGGCTGGGTCGAACGCACCGAACGCGACGGCGAGGACGAGATCCACGTCAACTGCCTCGCCGTCGCCGACGAGTGGACCATGGGCGTGATGCTGCGCTACCCCAAGGACCTCGGCTACGAGTACGGCATGGCGGGCTGCGAGAAGATCACCGCAGCCCTGCTGGCCGACTGAGCAGCACATCAGGCTCGCGAGCTGAGCGACGGGTCAGGCTCGCGGACCGCGGCGACCGCTCAGCCGGCGAAGAACTGCGGGCCGTCCGCGGGCAGCGCCGGTGCCTCGCCGATCTCGGCCGCCCGGCGGGCGAACTCACGCAGCCCGGCGACCTGCCGCTGCCCGAGGGAGAAGTCCAGCGCCCGGAAGTAGTTCGCCAGCGTCGCCGCGTCGAAGGGCTCCCAGCGGGAGGCCGCCTCGGCGACCTGGTCCAGCTCCGACAGACAGAGGTCCCGCGAGCGCAGGAACGCCTCGTGCACCTCCTTGACCAGCCCCGGGTGGGCGGCGGCGAAGTCCCGGCGGACCGCCCAGACGGCGAAGACCATCGGCAGCCCGGTCCACTCCCGCCACGCCGCGCCCAGGTCGGTGACGGTCAGCCCGCGCTCGGGCGCCTCGTGGAGGGCGCGCAGCGCCACGTCGCCGATGAGCACCCCGGCGTCGGCCTCCAGCAGCATCTGCGTCAGGTCCGGCGGGCAGCGGAAGAACTCCGGCCGTACGCCGTACCGCTCGGCGAGCAGCAGCTGGGCCAGGAGCACCCCGGTTCGCGAGGTGGAGCCGAGCGCGACCTTGGCGCCGTCGAGCTCCTCGAGCGGCCGGGTGGAGACGATGTTGACCGAGAGCACCGGCCCGTCACTGCCGACCGCGATGTCGGGCAGGAGCAGCAGTTCGTCGGCGTGGCGCAGGTACTCGACGTGCGAGATCGGCCCGATGTCGAGGTCGCCTGCCACCAGGGCGGCGCTGAGCCGGTCCGGGGAGTCCTTGTGCAGGTCGACGTCGATCAGGGCACCCGAGCGCATCAGCCCCCAGTAGATCGGCAGGCAGTTCAGGAACTGGATATGTCCGACTCGTGGCCGGGCCGTGCGCTCGTCACCCATGATCCGACCGTATCGCTGATCCCGGCGGCGGGCCGCGGGGGCGGCCCCGGTAGTGGCCGATCCCGCACCAGGGACCCTCAGTCGCCGGGTATTGCCCGGTACTGCACGGCGACGGCCCGCGACCCGGCCGGGGCCACGCCGCCCCGGTTGCGCCGCCGGTACGGCTCGAGCAGCTCGTTCACCGCCCCGTTGAGCGCGGCCAGCTCCTCCGCGGTGAGCAGCAGCACCGAGTCCGAGAGCAGGGCCGCCTCATGCCACTCGGCGGGCTCCTGGCCGGAACGCGCCATCCAGGCCCGTACCTGCTCCAGGCCCCGGGTCAGGTGCGCCTCCACCAGGATCTCCTCGGCCGCCCGCGCTTCCGGGCCGGCTTCCGGGCCGGCCTGGACGCTCAGTGCCGGGTTGACGGTCCGCCAGAGGCGCTCGCGGGCGTCACCCCGGCCCGGGGCCTCCTCGACCAGGCCGAACCGGGCCAGTGCCCGCAGGTGATAGCTGGTCGCGCTCGGCGAGAGCCCGGCCACCTCGGCGCACTCGGTCGCCGAGGCGCCGGCCCCGAGCGAACCCAGGTGCTGCAGGATGGCCACCCGCGCCGGGTGCGCCAGTGCCCGCATCACCCGAGGATCGGTGATCGTCATTCCCCGTCGCCGTGCCCGCGCCTGCGTCATTCCCCCATGATTAGCCCCCGCCGCCGCTTCTGCCTCCTCCCCCACCGCTGATCCCATGCCCGAACACCCGTGCCGGACCCCTCGGATCACGTCGCAGGCCGGGAACGGGACCCGCCGGCGGCCAGTGAAAATCGATCGCGGGCACTCCCACGGAGGCGTATCGTGGTACGCCGCGCTCGTGGTCCGCCGTAAAAGGCACCGCCGCGGCGCGGGTGAAGCAGCGCCGCGCGACCCCGTCGGGTGTCCGCGCGACGCGCCGCGACCGGCGCCGCGGAATGCGCCGGAACGGGCACAGCCGGTACCGCGTTCGACGGAGCGCCGGGCGGCCCAGGTCACCTCCTCCACGCCGCACCGGAAGGCTGCCCCGGATGACCCTCGCCGCCCGTCCCGACCTCGACGACCAGCTCACCGCCGAACAACACCACCTCGACCTCTCCCGTACGGCGTTGCAGCGGATGCGCCGCCGCGCCGAGGAGCTCTTCGCCACCGGCCACACCGTCGCCGGCGACGGGTACGCCGCGGAAATGCTGGGCCGGGCGCTCTCCCGGCGGGTGGCCGAACTCGCCGACGACCCGGGCACCCCGCTCTTCTTCGGCCGCCTGGACTTCTCCACCGCCGCAGACACCGCCACCGACACCGCAGACGCCGCCAGCAACGCAGGCGTCGGCGGCATCGGGGCCGGCACCGGCGGCGTCGACCCGGAGCACGCCGGGCACAGCTACCACATCGGGCGCCGGCACGTCACCGACGACGCCGGGGAACCGCTGGTGCTGGACTGGCGCGCGCCGGTCTCCCGGCTCTTCTACCGGGCCGGCGCCCGCGACCCGCAGGGGGTGGCGGTGCGCCGCCGCTTCGGTTTCCAGGCCGGCACGCTGACCAGCTTCGAGGACGAGCACCTGGACCGCGGCGAGGAGCTGGGCACCGCCAGCCGGCTGCTCACCGCCGAGATCGAACGCCCCCGCGTCGGGCCGATGCGCGACATCGTCGCCACCATCCAGCCGGAGCAGGACGAGCTGGTCCGCGCCGAGCTGGCCGACTCGATCTGCGTGCAGGGCGCGCCGGGCACCGGGAAGACCGCTGTCGGGCTGCACCGGGCGGCGTACCTGCTCTATCTGCACCGGGAGCGGCTGCGCAAGGCGGGCGTGCTGATCGTCGGGCCGAACCGGGCGTTCCTGTCCTACATCGGGTCGGTGCTACCGGCGCTCGGCGAGGTGGAGGTCGCCCAGGCGACCATCGACGACCTGATCGCCCGCACCCCGGTCCGCGCCGTCGACTCCCCCGCCGCGGCCGCCCTCAAGCACGACGTACGCCTCGCGGAGGTGCTGCGCCGGGCGCTGGAGTCGCGGATCCGGCTGCCGGAGGAGTCGATGGTGGTGCCGGACGACTCGTTCCGCTGGCGGATCGGGACCGAGCCGCTGCGCCGCATCGTCGCCGAGGCCCGCGCCGAGGGCCTGCCGTACGCGACGGGACGCGAACGGGTCCGGGCCCGGGTGGTCGGGCTGCTGCAACGGCAGGTGGAGGCGACCCGCGGCGACTCGCCGAGCGACGCGTGGCTGCGCCGGATGGGGCGGGTCAAGCCGGTCGCCGCCTTCCTCGACGCGGCCTGGCCGGCGCTGACCCCGGAGCAGCTGGTCTTCGGGCTGCTGTCGGAGCCGGCGGTGCTCGCCGCGGCAGCCGAGGGGCTGCTCAGCGCGGACGAGCAGGCGCTGCTCACCTGGGCCAAACCGGCCAAGACCGTCAAGTCGGCGAAGTGGACGGCCGCCGATCAGGTGCTGATCGACGAGGCGGCCGGGCTGATCGACCGTACGCCGGGCTTCGGGCATGTGGTCGTCGACGAGGCGCAGGACCTTTCGCCGATGCAGTGCCGGGCGGTCGCCCGCCGCAGCGAGCACGGCTCGGTCACCCTCCTCGGCGACCTGGCGCAGGGCACCGCGCCGTGGGCGGCGACCGACTGGCGGGAGTCGCTGCGGCACCTGGGCAAACCGCAGGCCGTCGTGGTGCCGCTGACGGTGGGTTTCCGGGTGCCGGCCGCCGTTGTCGCCTTCGCCAACCGGCTGCTGCCGGCGCTCGCGGTGAACGTGCCGGCGGCGCGGTCGCTGCGCGGTGACGGCGCGCTGGACGTACGGGCCGTCGACGACCTGACCGCAGCCACAGTGGACGAGGTGCGGGCGGCGCTGGCGTACGAGGGGTCGGTGGGGGTGATCTGCGCCGACGACCAGGTCGAGGGGTTGCGGGCGGCGCTGGCCACCGCGGGCATCGTCACCGGCGACGTGGACGACCCCTCCGACGTGCGGGTCACGGTGGTGCCGGCGACCCTGGTCAAGGGCCTGGAGTACGACCACGTCGTCACTGTGGAGCCGGCCGCGATCGTCGCCGCCGAGGCGCGCGGCCTGCACCGGCTCTATGTGGTGCTGACCCGCGCGGTCTCCCGCCTGACGGTCCTGCACCGGGAGCCACTACCCGCTCCTCTGTGACAGGTGCCCTCGTCAGAGGCCGAGTTGGCGGGCGAGGGTGCGCACCTGGTGGTCGAAGAACTCGCGGCGGGCGTTGACGCCGTTGTTGAGCTGCCCGAAGAGTTCGAAGCTGACCATGCCGAAGAGCTGCATCCAGGCCGCCATCGCCTGCGCCAGCATCGACTCGGAGAGCGTGGGCGCGAACGACTCCCGGATCGGGGCCAGGTCGGCGCGGACCACCTCGGGCAGCTCCGCCGGCTCGGTGAGCCGGCCCGCGCGGACCCCGTCGGCGATGACGCCGACCAGCGTGGCCGGCGTGCGGGCGGCCTGCGTCGTCGTGTCCGGCGGGGCGGCGTAGCCGGGGACCGGGCTGCCGAAGAGCAGGGCGTACTCGGCCGGGTGGGCGAGCGCCCAGTCGCGTACGGCGTGGCAGACGGCCAGCCAGCGGCCGGTCAGGTCGGCGCGGTCGGCGATCGCGGCGTCGGCGGCCTCGACGGCGTCGGCCAGGTCGGCGTACGCGTCGACGATCAGGGCGGTGAGCAGTTCGTCGCGGCTGGCGAAGTAGCGGTAGACGGCGGAGGAGACCATGCCCATCTCGCGGGCGACGGCGCGCAACGAGAGGTTGGCGCCCTCGGTGGCGAGGTGCCGACGGGCGACCTGCTTGATCTCTTCGGTCATCTCGGCGCGTACCCGGGTGCGGATCGATCCTGCGGACATGGCCGAGATTGTCGCACACATTCGAGAGCACTGCTCTTGACAGAGTGCGGCCGGGACTGTGACAGTTGCTCCACACAGAGAGCACCGCTCTCGAAAGCTCGGAGGCAAGCATGTCCCTGCACGTCATCGTCGGCGCCGGCCGCGTCGGCAGCACCACCGCCCAGCTCCTCGCCGAGCGCGGCGAGCAGGTGCGCGTCATCAGCCGCAGCGGCTCCGGCCCGTCCGACCCGGGCATCGAACGGGTCGCCGCCGACGCCACCGACCCGGCCCGGCTCGCCGCCCTCGCCACTGGCGCCGCAGTTCTCTACAACTGCGCCAACCCGGCCTACCACCGCTGGCTCACCGACTGGGCGCCACTGTGGAGTGCGCTACTGCAGACCGCCGAGCGCACCGGCGCGACCCTGGCCAGCGCCGCGCCCCTCTACTCGTACGGTCCGGTTTCCGGCCCGATGACCGAGCAGACGCCGCTGGCCGCCACCCACCCGAAGCTGCGCATCCGCGGCGACCAGTGGCGCGAAGCGCTCGCCGCCCACAGCGCCGGACGGATCCGGGCGACCGAGGTGCGCGCCAGTGACTACCTCCAGGCCCAGTCGATCCTGACCTTCATCCTGGGCGGCCCGCTGCTCGCCGGAAAGCGCGCCTTCTCCCCCGCGCCGCTGGACGTGCCGCACACCTGGACCAGCGTCAACGACGTCGCGCGGCTGCTGGTCACCGTCGCCGCCGACGAACGCGGCTGGGGCCGGGCCTGGCACGTGCCGAGCAACGAACCGCTGACCATCCGGCAGCTCGCCACCCGGTTCACCCAGGTCAACGGGGCTCCCGCGCCGAAGCTGGCGGTGCTGCCCCACCCGCTGATGCGGGCCGCCGGGCTCCTTTCGCCGATGGTGCGGGAGCTGGAGACCACCCGCTACCAGTTCACCGCCCCGTTCGTCATGGACTCCACCGCCGCGACCGAGACGTTCGGGCTCACCCCCGAGCCCTTCGACGACGCGCTGCGCGAGTCGGCGCAGCTGCTGCGCGCCGGCTGACCGGCCCGCGCTTTCCGCAGGTCTCGGCGCCGGTGTCCGGCTACCCGGCGGTCGGGGCGCGGGCGATTGCGTGAACCCGGCTCGCGTCGCCTCCGGCGGTGCCACGATGCGCGTAGGGGTCCGCCCAGCGCGGGCCGCGAAAGGGGGAGGGACATGGTGCTCACCGTGGAATCAGGGACCCCGAACTGGGTGGATCTGGCCACGTCGGACCTCGACGGGGCACGGCGCTTCTATTCCGGACTACTGGGCTGGAACTGCCGCGAGGTGCCGCAGGGGGATACCGGCACCTACGCGATCTTCGACAAGGACGGCAGCGCGGTCGCCGGTCTCGGGCCGCCCGCCACGCCGGGCCAGCCCTCGACCTGGTCGGTCTATGTCTCCACCGACGACGCCGACTCCGCCGCCGACCGGGTGCAGGCCGCCGGCGGCGACGTCCTGGTCGATCCCTTCGACGTGACCGACCAGGGACGGATGGCGGTCTTCGCCGACCCGGCCGGCGCCGCCTTCTCGGTCTGGCAGCCCAAGCTGATGAAGGGCGCCGAGCTGCTCAACGCGCCCGGCTCGCTGACCTGGAACGAGCTGACGACTCCGGACCAGGAGGGGGCGAAGGAGTTCTATGAGCTGGTCTTCGGCTGGCAGCCGGAGGAGGAGCCGATCGAACAGCCGGACCAGGAGCTGATCTACACCTCCTGGCGGCTGGGCAACCGGTTCGTGGCCGGCATGATGCCCACCTTCGACCCGAACTGGCCCGACGGGCTGCCCGCGTACTGGGCGGTCTTCTTCGAGGTCGACGACGTGGACGCCGCCGCCGCGCGCTGCCGCGAGCTCGGCGGGGTGGTGATGGTGCCGCCGCGGGAGCTGCCCGCCGGCCGGCTGGCGGTGCTCAACGACCCGCAGGGCGCGAGCTTCTGCGTGATCACACCCGGGTCGCCGGACTGAGTCCGGCGGCCACGCGGCGCCGACCGGCCCGGCGCCGCGCGGTGTGGCCGCGACACGGGCCGGTCAGCGGGCCAGTCAGCGGGCCGGTCAGCGGGCCCGGACCGGGACCACCAGGGGGCCGTCGCCGCCGTCGATCACCCGGACCCGCGCCCGGTAGTGGCGGCTGAGCAGCTCCTCGGTCAGCACCTGCTCGGCGGTGCCGACGGCGGCCACCCGGCCCTGCGCCATCAGCAGCAGGCGGTCGGCGTAGAGGCCGGCCAGCGACAGGTCGTGCATCGTCGCCACCACCGTCAGCCCCGCCGAGCGCCGCAACTGGTCGACCAGGTCCAGCACCTCCTGCTGGTGGCCGACGTCCAGCGCGCTCGTCGGCTCGTCGAGCAGCAGCAGCTTCGCCTCCTGCGCCAGCGCCCGCGCCAGGAATACCCGCTGCCGTTCACCGCCGGAGAGGGTCGCCAGCTCCCGGTCGGCGAACGCCGTCAGGTCCAGCCGGGTGAGCACGTCGGCGACGGCGTCCAGGTCGGCCGCGGACTCCCGGCCCAGCGCCGAAATGAACGGCGTGCGGCCGAGCAGGACGTAGTCGGTGACCGTCATGCCGGCCGGCACCACCGGGTCCTGGGCGACGGTGGCGACCGCGCGGGCCCGCTCCCGCCGGCGCAGCCGGCCGATCGGCGTGCCGTGCAGCCGGATCTCACCGGCCGTCGGGCGTCGCAGGCCGCCGACCGCACTGAGCAGCGTCGACTTGCCGGCGCCGTTCGGGCCGATGATCGTCAACCATTCGCCGGCGGGCACCGTCAGCTCCACGCCGCGCAGGATCTCCTGCCCGTCGAGGGTGACGTGCAGGTCCTGTACGCGCAGCACCTCGCTCATACCGCCACCCGTTTCGCCGTACGCAGGACCAGGACGAAGAAGGGCGCGCCGAAGAAGGCGGTGACCACCCCGATCGGCAACTCCGCGGCGGTGGCGGTGCGCGCCAGCACGTCGGCGAGGGTCAGGAAGGCCCCGCCGAGCAGGAGACACATCGGCAGGATCAGCCGGTAGCTCACCCCGACCAGGAGCCGGACCAGGTGCGGAATGATGATCCCCACGAAGCCGATCAGACCGGAGACCGAGACGGCCGCGGCGGTGCCGAGCGACGCCGCCGCGAGCAGCACGAACCGGGTACGCCGCGGGTTGAGCCCCAGCCCCGTCGCCTCGGCGTCACCGACGGCGAGCACGTCGAGCTGCCGGCGGTACAGCAGCGCCACCACCGCCGTGAGCAGCGTGTACGGCAGGAGCACCCGTACGTCGTGCCAGCCGGCGCTCGACAGGCGCCCCAGCAGCCAGGAGTAGATCTCCCGGAAGTTGTCGACGTTGCGCTGCATCAGGTACGTCTGCGCGGCCGAGAGGAACGCCGAGATCGCCACCCCGGCGAGGATCAGCGTCGCCGGGCCGCGGTCGCGCCCACCGGTCACCCCGAGCAGGTACGTCAGCCCCACCGCCCCGAGCGCACCGACGAACGCCGCAACCGGCGTTGTCAGCGGCACGACGCCGGAGAGCACGATGCTCCCACCGGCCAGGGCGATGAGCGCAGTGACGCCGAGCCCCGCCCCGGCCGCCACCCCCAGCAGGTACGGGTCGGCGAGCGGGTTGCGGAACACCCCCTGGTAGCAGGCGCCGGCGACGGCGAGCGTGGCGCCGACCAGCACACCGAGCACCGCCCGGGGCAGGCGCAGCTCGGTGATGATCGCGATTTCCCGCTCGTCGAGCCCGCTGTCGAGCCGTACGCCGGGGATCAGGTTGAGCAGCTCCAGGGCGACCGACCCGGGCGGGAGGCTGACCGGGCCGAACGCCACCCCGGCGACCAGCGCGACCAGCACCGCGACGACCCCGCCGACGATCCAGGCGGGCCCGAGCCGGGCGGGACGCGGCAGCCGGGCCGCCGCGTTCCGCCCGCCGGCCGGCGCCGCGGGCGGCGACGCCGTGATGGTTTCGTTCACTGTGTTGTCGCTGCCGGGGCCGTCAGGCCGGGACCTTGGTCACGGCGTCGATGACGACGCGCAGCAGGTCGACGGTGCGCGGACCCCAGCGGGAGGCGATGTCGTCGTCGAGTTCGACGACCCGGCCGTCGCGGACGGCGCTCATCGTCGACCAGCCCGGCCGCTGCGCGACGGTGGCCGCGGACTGCCCGCAGCACTTCGTGTCGGCCAGGAAGATGAAGTCCGGGTCCGCCTTGATGATGGTCTCCTGGGAGAGCTGCGGGTAGCCGCCCGCGGCGCCGTCGGCGTCGCTGGCGTCGGCGATGCTCTCCAGCCCCGCCATCGCGAAGACCGTGCCGGCGAACGTCGTGCTGGTCACCGAGTAGTAGGTGGTGTCCAGCTCGTAGTAGTAGGTCAGCGGCGCCGTGCGCTTCGGCAGATCCCGGGTCAGCTTGGTGATCTCGTCCTGCATCCGGGTGACCGTGTCGCCGGCCTCGTCGACCCGCCCGGTGAGCTGCCCCAGCTCGGCGAGCTGCCGGTACGTGTCGTCCAGGGTGACGGCGGCCGGCGCCAGATAGACCGGGATCTTCAGCTTGGTGAGCTGGGCGATCAGATCGTTCGGGTCGCCGGTGGTCACCACCAGGTCCGGCGACTTCGCCGCGATCGCCTCGACGTTCGGCTGATAGCCGGAGAGGTCGGTCCGCGGCGCGTCGGCCGGGAAGTTCGACATGTCGTCAACGGCGACCACCTGCGGACCGGCGCCGATCTCGAAGAGCATCTCGGTGGCGACCGGCGCCAGGGAGACGATCCGCTCCGGGCGCTGGTCAACCGTCACCGCGCCGACGGTGACCGGGAACCCGGCGCTCTGCGCACCGGTGTCGGCGGGCTCGTTGCCGCCGTTGTCGGCACACCCGGCGAGGGTGACCGCGGCAGCGGCCAGCGCCGCCACCAGCAGTTTGCTCCGTCTGAACATCGTGATACCTCCTGTCGGGCGAGGAACTGGTGCTTCGCCGACAGGGGCGGCCGGAGGACCGGCTCTGTCTGCGAGGCGCCCCTACCTCGAGAGCGCGTGTCGCGGCCCACCGCAGGCGACCTGACTTGTCCCCCTCAGGCCCGGCGTGCGGGCAGGTGGGGCATCACAGTTGCGGGACAGCGTCGGATTCACACCGACTTCGCTGCTGGCGAGCCAGGTGCAAGGTAGCGCACGACGGCGGCGGAGCCCGGCACCGGGGAGCCGAGGTGCGAGGTGTCGAACACGCCCGGGGACGTCGAACAGAGTGTATAAGTATTAATGAAGGAGGCTGCCTAATGCTTATATCGACGGCTGCCGTCCGAGCACTCGCCGATGCCGGGGTGACTCTGATTCCGCGCGGACCGGACGTGGTCGAGTTGATCCACGACGGCAGCCGGGCCGTGTTGCCGGTCGTCTCCTCGGCCAGGCCGCTCGGGCCACGGGACATCGCGGCCCTGATCTCCCGGGACAGAGAGCCCTACCTGGTCGTCGTGCCCGCCGCCAGCCCCACCGTGCGGCGGGCGATCGAGGAGGCCGGCTGGTCGTGGTTGGTCGACACCGGGCAGGAGATTGTCGCCGCTCTGCGCATCGGCCGACGCCGCATCGACCTGCCGGCTCCGACGGTGGCAGGCCGACCCACACGGCCGGGTCCGGTGCCATGGGGGACCTTCACCCTGGTACGCCGGTTGGTGCAGATTCCGCACGCCACCCAGCGGCAGCTTGCTGCCCTCTCGGGCGTCTCCCAGCCTCGGGTCTCACAGGCCCTGCGGGCCCTGGCCGACAAAGGTCTGGTCCAGCGCACGTCGGCGGGTTGGGCGATACGCGACCTCGACGAGGCGCTTCGCTGGTGGCTGGCGACGTATCCGGGTCCCGGTGGTATCAGCACCTACTGGTACGGACTCGGTACGCCGATCGACCAGGTCCAACGGGCCGTCTCGACCTTCGCCACCACCTACCGCTCCGGCATCGCGGTCTCCGGTGACGTGGCGGCCGACCTCCTCGCGCCCTGGCGCACCCCCGCCCGCGCGGTCCTCTACGCCCGGACCGGGATCGACCTGCCCGATGCCGGCTACGTTCCAACCGGGGCGGAGGAAGCCACGCTCGAATTCACCGTGCCGAAAGATCCCGGCCTGTGGCCGGACCCGGCTGCGCCGCCGGCGAAGGGATCCGGGCTCCCTCTTGCCGATCCCCTGCAGATCCTCTGGGACGTCCGGCGTTCGCCGGGTGCCGACAGCGACGATGCAGTGCAGCACCTGTGGGACGAACTGCGTCGTCGTCATCACGAACGGCGGCAGGCGGCATGAGCGACGGAACGCCGACTCCGCCCTTGCCCGCAACACCCGGCCACATCTCGCTTGTCTCCACCAGCCGAGCCTCGGATGCCGGTTTCCTGGCCCTGGCCGATCTGGCCGACATCGCGGCCGCGCTCAGATCGGATTACCGGATCGTCGGCGGCCATATGGTCACCCTGCTCGTGGCACGTCACGGCGTCGCCAACCAGGTGCCCCTGCGAGAGACCGCGGATGCCGACTTCGCGGCCATGCCAACCGTCATCGCCGATCCACGCCTGCCGGCGACCCTGATCGAACGCGGCTACCTCGCCGAGGGGGCAGCCAACCGTTTCACTCGCGGCACCCAGGATCCGCACGGCCGTCTCGATCTGGTGATCGACATTCTCGCGCCCTCGTTCCGAGGCACGCTGGTACCGAACCAGCGGCACGGGGACCTGGTGGTCGACGAGGTCCCCGACCTGGTGCTCGCTCTGCACCGGCCCGCTGAACTGCTCGACGTCCTCGTCCGCCTCACCGGCGGCAGGGAGTTGACCATGCGCTTGGCGCTCCCGGACGTCACGTCGGCACTCTGCCTCAAGGCCCTTGCCTATCGCGGACGCTTCGCGTCGAAGGACGCGGTGGATCTCTGGCGTCTCGCAACCGCCGCGCACGCCGCCGGTCTGCGCGTATCCGACTGGCCGACCAGCGTCACCGGACGGCAGGCCGCCGAGGTCCTGCACCAGTTCTTCGGCCGGCCAGGGGCGGCAGGGTTGAAGCAGACGTCTCCTCATCCCACCGATCGCGCCCGCATGCAGGCACTGATCAGGGATCTGGTGCCATCGACGTGACGGCATGGCGCTGGCACGTCACGCCCGCCACCAGCCAGCGCCTGTCAAGACCCTGAAACGCCTGCACTGTGGATCGCACAGAGTGGCTGATCAGCCCGAACCGGATGCGCAATGTGTCCGAAAGATGACTTCGAACGAGCGACTCGTCCGAGATCATCAGCGGCACAGGGGCTCCACTGCTCGGAGACCTGCCGGTATCGTCCGAAAGGTGCTGGTACAAGTGGGTACAAAAATGCAGAAGTTCACCAGACGCCCCCTGCCCCCGCAGGTGCGCGGCTGCCTGCCCACCCCCATCGAAAGCACTGAACGGCTCAGCGGACCATAGGGTCCGGGCCCGCCCTCGCCATCGACGGACCATCAACAACGAGTCGAAGGTTCACCATGCCTCTCCGCAGCGCCTCCCCGGCAGAATCGCCCTCCCTGATCCGAGACCGGGCAACCTCCCTGGTGGAGTACCTGCTGGCGGTCCGCACGCAGATGGAGAAACCGGCCCGGACGCTGCCGACGACCGATGCCTTCTGGCAGCACGACCTTCCGGACCACCCCGAGTGCAGGTCCGGTCTGTCCCCGGACGGCAGTAGCTGGCTCCAGGTCGGTTTTCCCGCCGCGCCGAAGCAACTCCGGGCCCCTGCGGAGTTCGATGCCCACCTCATCGGGCCAATCTCCTGGAACGCCGAGCCGCTGCTGACCGAGGGCGAGGAGGTACCCGCCGAACTGCGATCGCGGTTCACGCAGTGGCGTGAGCAGTTCTGGCGTCCCTGGGCCGGGCAGGCCCGGCGCATCGAGCAGGTCCGCCGGCTGCACCGGAGCCTCTTCGACCTCAAGCACCGCATCGACATGACCGCCGCCACCCACGAACTGGTGTGGGGCCATTCCGTGCTGCACACCGAGGTCGACGGGAGCCGCGTGCGGTATCCGCTGATCGTGACGCCGGTGGGCATCGAGTTCGACGCCGACCGCTCGGTGGTCCGGGTGGTTCCACAGGGCCTCGGAAGGCTTCAGACCGACTCGCTCGCAGGGCTCGACGAGCGGTATCTCGGTCAACTGCTCGCCCTCGCCGGTCCGGGTGGGCAGGTCGACCTCGACGTCTGGGACGACCTGAGCCGCCGCGAGTTCGCCGAACGAGCACTGCGTCGCCTGGGTCACGACCCGACCATCCGGGACGCCTCCGGCCCCACACCCCCAGGACCGCACGTCCACGACACGGGCGTGCTGTTTCTCCGGCCCCGGCAGCGGATGCTGCGCCGTTTCCTTGCAGAGCTGCGCAACCGCCTGACGGCGGGCGACACGGACAGCATCGGCGCCTTGGCCTCCATCCTCGCCGACGAGCCGAGCCGACTGCGGATGTCCGAGGACGAGCCGGAGCGGTGGATCCCGCTGGGACAACGGCTGCTGATGCCACTGCCCAGCAACGAGGCGCAGGAGTCGATCGTCCGACGGCTGGCGCAGCACCGCAATGTCGCCGTGCAGGGACCTCCGGGCACCGGCAAGACACACACGATCCGCAACCTGATCTGTCACCTGATGGCGCACGGCAAACGGGTCCTGGTCGTCGCTCAGAAGGAGGACCCGCTGCGGGTGCTGCGGGACGGGCTGCCCGAGGAGATCCAGCCGCTCTGCCTGGCCGTGCTCGGGCGGTCGGCCGACCAGCTGGTGCAGCTCCAGCTCGCGGCGCGAGAGCTCTCCGACCGCGGCGCCACACTCGACCGCCGTGCCGAGCAGCAGCGGGTCGACCTGCTACGCCGGCAGCTCGAAGAAGCCGAGCGCGACCTGGGCCGTGCGCTCGGCGCCCTGCGGAGCATGGCGGAGAAGGAGTCCGCGCAGTACGAAATTGACGGCGTCGGCCTCTCCCCGGGCGGTGTGGGCAGGTGGCTGCGCGAGCGTGCTGACCGGTACGGCGACATTCCCGACGAGGTCCCCACGCACCTCGAGGCTCCGCTCACCGCCGAGGAGTTCGCGGCACTGCTCGAGATCGCCAAGCGTACGGTCCGTCGTGACCGTGCCGAAGCGCTGCGGTACCTGCCGGTGGCTGACATGCTGCCGAACGCGTCGACGATCCTCGCCACGCGCAGGAAGCTCGCCGCCACGAGCGTCGAACTGCAGCAGCTGACCGCAGCGGGTGTCGCCCTCGGTGAGGTACGGACGCTCGGCCGGCAGGCGCTCGATGATCTGACCGCCCAGCTGCAGGAGGCACTCGCCGTGCTGACTGCCAGAGAGGGCGCGTGGACCGATCGACTCGCAACGTTCCTGCAGACCAATCCGACATGGCGGACGATGTGGGACCACCACGTCACCGCCAGCGAGCAGGCGCTCGGTGAACTCACCGTCGCGGTCCGGACCGTCGCCGGGCACCAGGTGACGATCGCCGACTCGTACCTGCCGGAACCGCGCCGGCTTCTGACCGAACTCGGCCACCTGCGTCAACGTTTCGCCACCGGCAAGGGCGTCAACAGGTTCTTCCAGGGCTCACTCGCCCGGCTCGCCACCGAGTGCCGGATCGACGGTGAGGCTCTGCGCAGCGCCGCGGATGTCGATGTGGTCATCGCCCACGTCAACCGGCTCCGGGCCAGGCAGGAACTGGTCACCCGGTGGACCGAATGGCAGGAGTCGCTCGCGCTGCCCGGGCCCGAGGGCCCGCCAGAGGTCTGGGTCGGCCGGTTGCTCAACGACGCGCAGCTCGCTCTGACCTGGGACAACAGGCGCTGGCCGGCGCTGCTCGCGGCGGTCCGCCGGGTGCTCCCCCGGGCCGATCAGACCGTCGACGTGTCGAAGCTGACGGTTCTCACCGAACTCGTCAGTCGCTGCTCGGTCGTCTTCACCCACGACAGGCTCACCGCCGATGAGCGCGAGCTGGGCGTGATGCTGCAGACCGGTCTCGCCACGGACAACGCGAGTGCGTTGTGGCGGCTGCTCGACCAGATCCGTGGGCAGGAGGACCTGCCCGGCTGGGACGGCGTCCTCGATGAGGCACGCCGGCTGGCCGTTCTCCGGGCCGACGCGCAGCGGTTCAGCGAACTCATGGAACGGCTCCGTGGCGCCGCCCCCGCCTGGGCGGCAGAGATCGACCAGGGCACGGCCCCGGCACTGAACGGAACAGGCCTGGACTGCCTGCACCGTTGGCAGTGGCGCCGTGCGCAGACCTGGTTCGACGCAGTGGTGGGCAGCGTCGACCCGGCCAACCTCGGCCGTCAGGTCGAACAGATCCGCGAACGCATCCGCAACCTGACCAGGGAGCTCGTCGTCGCCTCCTCCTGGCTGGAGGTCTCGAAGGCTCTCAACGACCGGCGCCGGGCCGCTCTCGCGGACTGGACCACCGCCCTTCGCAAGATCGGAAAAGGTACCGGAAAGAACGCCGCCCACTGGCAGGCGCAGGCGCAACAGGCGATGACGGCCGCCGTCGACGCGGTCCCCGTCTGGGTCATGTCCGTCGACCGGGCCATCGAACAGTTCACCGGCGGCGCCGGGTTCGACGTCGTGATCGTGGACGAGGCCTCGCAGGCCGACCTCTTCTCGCTGCCGATCCTGAGCCTGGCCGAGCGGGCGGTCGTGGTCGGTGACGACCAGCAGATCGGTCCGCAGCTCTCCTTCGTCGGCTCGGTGCACAACCTGATCAACTCGCACCTGGTGGACGTCCCCTCGGCCCAGCACTTCGACCCGGAGAGCAGCCTCTACGACCACGCGGTACGGCGATCGCCCGAGCGGATCCTGCTCACCGAGCACTTCCGGTCCGTGCCCGCGATCATCGAGTTCTCCAGCAGGGCCTACTACGACGGAAAGATCGAACCTCTGCGGACCGACCGTCCGACCGGTATCGGCGACCCCGTCATCGCCGTGCACATTCCGCAGGGCATCCGCCAGGACCTCCCGGGCTACGGCAGCGTCAACGTGCCGGAGGCGGACGCGCTCGTGGAGAAGGTCAAGGCCATCGTCGCCGACCGGGAGTACGAGGGTCGCAGCATCGGCGTGGTCAGTCTGCTCAGCACCAGCGGTCAGGCGCTCTACCTGCTCACCCGGCTCCGTGAGGAGATCGGCGAGGAGGAGATGGAGCGGCGGCGGCTGCGGGTCGGTGACCCGTACACCTTCCAGGGCGACGAGCGGGACATCGTCCTGGTGTCGATGGTGGCGGATCCTCATCAGGGCCCTGTCGCCGCCTTCACCAAGCGCGACCACCACCGGAGGATCAACGTCGCCGCGTCCCGGGCCCGGGACCAGCTGTGGGTGTTCCACTCGGTGCAGCCGGCGGACCTGAAGGAGGACGACGCCCGGCGGATGCTGCTGACCTACTGCCAGAACACCAGGACGACCGAGGAGGCCTACGACGACCTGGAACGGCGCTGCGACAGCGACTTCGAACGCGAGGTGCTGCGCCGGATCCTGCAGCGCGGATACCGTCCGCTGCCGCAGTATCCGATCGGCGGGTACCGCATCGACTTCGTCCTCCCGGCACCGGACGGCCGTCGTCTCGCGGTCGAATGTGACGGGGACGTCTACCACGGCCCTGACCGCTGGGAGAGCGACATGCGCCGGCAGGCGGTGCTCGAACGGGTCGGCAACTGCGTCTTCGTCCGCATCCGCGGCAGCCTCTTCAGCCGTGACCCGGACGCGGCCCTGGAGCCGCTGTGGCAGCGGATCGACGAGCTGCGGGTTCCGCTGGCCTCTGAGGCTTCCGCCGATACCGCTGATTCCGCAGACGAACCCGGCGGAGGGTCTCACCTCTCCGCACTACGCCTGAGCGGCCACGTCGGAGGCACCGGTCCCGCCCCGGCATTGGCAGATCAGCCCGCTCGCGCCGAAGTAAAAGAGGCCGACAACGATTGCAACTGGTCACCGGCCGACGTCGTTGAGGGCCGCTGGTCGACACTCGACGATGACAACCATCCCAGCCTCGACGAGGACATCGAAGAAAGCGCCGGCCTTTTCGCTCCTGACGACGTCCACCTGGTAGAGGAGATCCCGGTCCCCGTGGAGGATTCCTCAGAGGTCGGCTCATCAAGAGACGATTCGCCGGATGAGCAGGAGGCCCTGCTCTCAGAGCAAGCTGACCACTCGGCGGGCAACGTCGACGATGACGCGGCCACGCCCTTCCTGCTGCCGGACGACCACACGAACTCGAAGCCCGATGAGCCATCACACGAAGACGGCGACCTCATCTGGCTCAGACCGTACGAGGCTGCCGCCGTGTTGCACAGCTATCAGAAGCGACGCGACGAGGCGATCCGCCACGGCGGCGAACTGCTGGGCTGGGCACGGTTCCTTCCGCTCAACTCTCAGGAAGCTCACGTCCACCAGGCGAATGTCCGGGTCGAACGCCTCGGCTCTGACGGCCCTGAAGCGTTGTGCTGGGTCTGCCGGCCGGAAGCCAAGGCGGTCATCGAAGCAGCCACCCAGAGGCGAGACGCCCCCTGGGAGGACCTCCACACCGGCAGCGAGGGAGTCGTCCGCTACTTTTCGCCCGCCAGCCCGGGAGCACTGCGCAACCGGAGCGTGACGGCCCTGGCCCGCGGTGCAGGCATGCCTGTTTCCGGTGTGAACGAGCGCCGCGCCGAAGACCACAGCGCCCCGGAGGGCGGCGAGGTTCCCGCTCCTGCTCAGCGGCGTGCACCCGCCGAGGAGGTCACGACCTCCTCTTCCCGACGTCAGGCATCATCCCCCGATCTGGTCGAGCACAGCTTCCACCTGGCGATGGTCCGGGTCCTGGCGCGTGCCCGCGACGAGGCCAACTACAACTCGACACAGCTGCTGAAAATGGTCGCCGACCGGGGCGGTCTCGGTGCGGCACGCCACCTGCTCCACAATCTCGCGCTCTCCGACGGCTTCACGACCCTGTGGGAAAGGGGACGCGTCGACCTCACGGTGGAGTCGCTCGTCCTGCAGGAGCAGTACCAGTCACTCTTCACCGAGGACGAACTGGCGGTGGCGAGAGGCAGGGTGGAGGCTACCTCCGCCGCCGGTTGACGGAGCCGGCCGTGCGAGGCCGCGACTGCCACATCAAGGCCTCGACGCGACCGCGACCGGCGGGTCAGGCGCTTCCGGATCGCCTCCGGAGCAGCCTGGTGGTGCTCCGATAGCGCTCGGCCGGTTCGCTGTCTGCCGGGAAGTACTGGACCATGCCCGTCACAGCCCCACCGGCATCCCGGACGGTCACCGATCGGCGCTCGGCTACGGCCTGAATGATCCCAAATGCCTCGTACTCGCGAATCCAGCCCACGATGCGTTCACCCGTGGCCCGGCTCCTCGCCAGCACAACGGGCGCACGCGACCTGGTGGCGTCGCCGGACCCTTCGTCCACGTAACGCGCCCAACCGACGATTTCGTCCCCATCGTGGACCGGGACATCCGAGTGCAGTTGGTAGGCGAGAACAGCGGCCTCCGCCTCGTGCGGGCGTACCCACCCGGCGCTGCGGTAGCCCGGCGGAACCGGTGCGCTGCTCTCCTGGTCCTGGGCCACCTGCGCGCCAGTCCCTGCCGGCTCGGGCCGGCCCGTTCCGTCGCCCGCGGCCGCCGTATCAGCCTGCGTCCGCTCGACTTCAGAGGAGCCCGAGGGTTCTGACCCCAAGCCCTCACCGGTGCCGCCGGACCACGCCCGTTCAAGGAGTTCCGCGATGTCGTCGTCACCGCGCTGCCGGTACGCCGCGACGAGATCCCGGGGCTCGACATCGGCGGCCAGCTCGATCGCTCTCGCCAGAGCCGCCGGCGCCTCCTCGATGTCCCAGACCGCTTCCGCGCAGCCAGTCAGCGTCACCGCCTGCATCAGTGGGTGGTCATCCGCGCTGATCGCTTCCTGGACGGAGACCTCGAAGCGACCGTAGGGACCAAACCCGAGGAAGACGTTTTCCCCCTCTCGGACGTCGAGACGGTCGAGGAACCTCTTGATCGTCCCGCTTGAGGGCTGTCTGCCCGTCCAGCGGATGCTGTGCGTGCCCAGTTCCGACTCAAGCTCCACGACCTCGCCCTGCGAACAGCCGACGACGACGGCCACCCCGGACGGGACGGGAAAACCAGAACCGCGCAGGTGGTCGCGAGTAACGGTCACGCGCAACTGCCACCAGTCCTCGTCGTACCGGAAGAGCCTGCGGGTGTCGCGTGGCTCCTTACGGGGCGGTGCGGCCGGGGTGGACCTGCGCTGGACGACGCCCTGCACGATTTCGTAGTCACCGTTCCCGGCGTACGCCTGCACGCTGCTGGCGGAGACGTCGAACCGGCTGGTGATGGATCTGACCAGCTCCTTGAGCTCGATCCGGCCTCCCGCGGCGGCGAGTTCGAGCCCGATCTGCTGCCTGATCGACGTGTACTCCTCGACCTCCCAGCTGGCGAGCCCCCAGCTCGCCCGATCGGTCCTGACGAACCGCTCGTCGATGGCGAGCTGGTTGACCAGAGACCGGATGTTGCTGTCCCGCCCCATCTCCGTGTGGAGGTCGTCGATATGGAGAGGCTTGCCTGTGGCGGCGAGCAGGCCGGCGGCATGATCAGCCAGCGAACGGGTGCGGGTCAGGACGTGCCCGTTGTACAGCGGGTAACCGCACCAGCTGAGCCATGCGAGCAATTCCGCCTCCGGCATCGAGATGGCACTCGCGACGACGGCAATGTCGACCAGACCGTGGTCCGTCGCGAAGTCCTCCAGCAGGATCCGCGTCTGCTCCCGTGCCGCTTCGACGTCCGGCGAAGCCGCCCAGCCGTCCATGACCTCGAAATAGTCGTCGAGGCGGTCGAGGACGAGCCAGAAGGGGACGTCGAGTCCTGGGACGTCGCGCGCCAGATCGGGATGGAGGGCGATCAGCCGGTCGAGGGCCGCGATCGGCTGGATCTCGGTCCGCAGGCTGGCAAGCAGATCGCCGATCGCAGTTCCGAAGTGGAACCGCGTGTCCAGGACATCCTTGACCTGTGATTCAAGCTGCCGGACGCGTTCGCGGCTGACACCGAATTCGGCCCCGAGTTCGACGAGTGTCCTGGGTGGCGTGCCGAGGAAGCGGTCACGCAGGATCCGGATCTGCCGCTCGTCGAACTGGGAGACACAGGCGGTGAACTCGAGGACCGGGTCGGTGCGCCCCATACCGGGAGGCAGAAGATCATCGGCCGTAAGGGAGTTGAGCCGGAAGGTCACCTCCTGAAGCTCTTCCGGCGCTCCCTCCTCGATTACGACCCGGAGCAAGGGCTGATCCGACCCGCGGCGGAGCCGGCGCCACGCCGCGATTTGCGCCAGATCCTCCAGCAGTTGACGCTTCACGGGAGGCAACTGGACCTGGGAGTCGCCCTCGACCGGCCCGTGTTCTTCCTCGGGCTCCTCCCATCCGTCGACCTCACCGGATCGGACGATTGCCGCGGATACAAGCCCGGCGACGAGTTCCTCGATAGTGCCGTGGCCGGTCCCCCGCACCCCGTAGAAGTCCGCAACCGTGAGCGGCTCGAGGTCGGCCACGGTCTGCGCCCGCAGGCGCTGGAAGGCCGTCGCCACTCTGGAATTGGTGGCGAGACCAGCGAGCGGCGTCGCCCGGGGGATCTTCGGGAAGCTTGATCCGATGGTGGCGTCCGCATGGTGGAGGACGAACATCTGCGCCAGCCGACGGCAGAGCGTCTCGTGCTCCACCATCATCGTCGTCACCGCCGGCGACTCGGTGATCCACCAGTCGGGTGACGGTGTCAGATCGGCGATCTCGCGTGCCGTCGCCGGTGTGTACGGGGCCAGCCAGGGCAACAGCCTGGCCCAGGGCGCATCGTGATAGGCCTCTGGAGGCAGTTCGCCAAAGCCCGTATCGCTCACAGTCATCCTCCATGACCCATGCTGAAACCTCGCCTTTGCACCCGGTCAGGCCGTCGTGTGGAAGCCGAGCCGCTTGGCCTCTTCGATGGCCCGCAGCGCCTGGGAAGCCAGTTTGTCGGCGATCTCCCAGTCGTTGTTGAGGTAGCGGCCGAGGTTCTCGGCGACCTGCCGTTGCCACGGCTCGAGGTTCTGGGTCTCCTTCGCCCAGCGGGCCAGGGCGAACCACTCAGGGGCGGGCACGGCCTTCACCGCCGCGACATCTCCGCTGACGGCGTCGTCCTGGCTCACAGGGTTGCTGTCCTCGACAGGTTCTTCGGCCAGTTCGGCGACCGAGCTGTCCGGAACCTGCCACGGGATCGCGAGCACTTCCTCCCAGCAGTCCGGGCGCTTCGCCCATTCGCCGATGTTCGTACCGGTGCGCGGAGGCGTGACGATCACTTCCCGGACAGGCTGGCAGAGTTCGTCCAGCGCAGCCGTCAGCGCAGGGCTCAGGCGCTGCTCGCGCCAGATGCGGTCGAGGTCGATGCGACGGCCGGTGGCCTCTACGATGCGGGCGATGGAGTACGCGGTGATATTGATCTTGTAACCGCCGAAGTTCCGGGCGGCGACGATCTTGTCTGTGGCCTTGAAGAGAATCGCCTTGGCGATCAGACGCTGGGCGTAGCTCACGTTGACGTCCGGCACGGCGTCGCCCATCCGCATCATCATCTCGCGGAAGTTCTTCTCCGCACCGCGGCTGACGAGATGGGGCAACCCGGACCAGGAGTGGATGTACTTGGCCGCATCCGCCTTGGTGAACTTCTGCGCCAAGGGATGGAGTGCCTTGAACTTGCGCTGGTTCGCCGGCGTCCGCTCCCGGGCCAGCGCATCCGTGTACTGCCCCCGCGCCCGCTCGTAGAACCAGCGGGTCTCCTGTCCGCTTCCGTCGGCCGCAGGTGCCCAGAGGGACCGGGTCACCTTTTCCAGGCTCACGTGGAAGGGGTGGTTCGAACTGAAGTCGACCACCGTGACCTTGTTCTGGGTGTTGGAGTACTTGGAGATCTCCGGAACGATCTCCTGGAGCCGGTCCGCGGAGACCCGGGTCAGCTTCATCTGCACGTGGACCCGGCCGAGATCGGCCTTGTCCCGGGCGTACGCAGCATGGATGGAGGCGGTGGTCTGTCCACCGTTCACGATCTGCAGGTCGTGGATCCGGCTGATCGCCTGCCCGCCGTCGGGCAGGTGGGTGAACTCGACCTTAGATGCGGTGGCGGTGATGCCGTTGTTGTACGCCAGGAAGCGGTCGGGGTTGTTCAGGAGCGTGTCCCGGATGCCCCGGTTGACGCCGCCCTTGGTCTGCAGGAACGAGCGGACGTTGAGTTCGAGCAGACGGGTGCCGTGCCTGCCGTACAGATCTGCCAGCTCCTGCCCGGGGATGATGGCGAGGAAGACCGAGTAGTTCCGGTCCGTCTCTGGCGTCGCCAGGCAGGGCAGCGGGGTGTCGAACTCGACCACGATCGGTTCGCTGAGCGTCCCCGAGGAGGAAAGCCGGTGCAACCGGTTGAGGTCCCAGATCTCGTAGCTGACCTTCAGCCCGTCGAGTTCGCCGGGGGGAAGTGCCGACACCGTGCTGACGACGTCGGTGAGCAGGAAGAGACGGATCCGCGGCGCGTCCGACAGCGTCTTCTCGACCGCCTGGCACATGTCGTGCACGTCGGACGACTCGTCGATGTCACGTGCGAGACCGTCGCGGCACTTGCGGACGAAGGCGGCCACCCGCTTGAACAGAGCTTCAACCTGCGCCTTGGACAGGCGGTCCTCGGTGGGAGCCAGGCTGAAGTGGGTGATGAACAGGTCGAGGGTGCCGAGGGACTGGTTCGCACCGTAACCGTTGACCTCCAGGCCGTGCGCCCGGTGATACGCGGTGAAGGTGTTCTCCACTTCCCCGGCCTGCTCAAGATCGTCGAGCACCCGACGGGTGAAGGTGTCGGGTGCGGTGGCGTTCTCGGCCTCCGCGGTCGCGAGCACATCTGCAACAAGCCCCTGGACGTATGTCTGCAGATCCTGCTGCGTCACGATTCCCCCTTGATGATGCCGATGGCTCGGTCTGCCGGCACCTCGTACGGGCCCAGGCCGGCGAGACTGATGCGGTAACTGCAGCCACCGACGCCGGGGCGAAGGTCGCTCTCCACGATCCGCGGAAACTCTCCGGCGACGTCCCAGAAACTCGTCCGCAGCACCGTGTAGCGCGGTTCGTCGTAGAGGTGCCGATGCTCGGAGAGATATCCGGCTGTGACGAGCAGAGCGGCGAGCAGGCCGGCCGGCCCCGGGCCGAGACCGCGGAGCAGGTCATCGATGATCTCGTTGAGCGACTCACCCGACCCGCCTTGGCGCTCCTCCACCGAGAGATGGCAGAGCAGCAGCCGCTTGACGCTCCGCCCGTCGAGCTGCCGTTCGCTGGCGATCGTGACGGCGCGCGGGTTCTTCCCGGCGCCGGTCTTCACCTCGATCGCGCAGGCCGCCATCTGGAAATCCTGGTCGGCAGCGGCTGGACCACGCCACGCGGACACGGCGGCCGCCGGACCGACCGCGGGCACGACGTGATCTCTGAGAACGGCCAGTTCCCCGAAGAGGCCGAGTCGCGCTTCGGCTCCGAGTCCGGTGTCGGCGATCGACTGGAGCAGACGGCGCCAGTGCTCGAAGCGGCCCACGGCGGCCCGGAGGGCGGCGACCGGACCCCGTTCGGCCGCGACAGCGCCCGCGATGTCGGCGATCAGCGGGTTGAAGACCTCCCGCCGTTCCCGGGCGGTCAGTACCACCTGCAGATCATGGCGATCCCCACCGGCGGGCACGATCTGCAGCGAGAGCCCCTTGGTCTGCGGCAGGACCGGGTTCTCACGCAGAAGCTGCGCCACAGCAGCCGTCGGAACGGTGATCAACAGGAGCCGTTGGCGGGTCTGCTGATCAACCCCCAGGAAGATGTCGTGCTCGGAGCGCGGGAACAGCCGGAGCCTGGCGGTCCCATGAGGACGCTCTTCCGCCTCGAGCGCCTCCCAGTCACCTTCCAGAATCATCATGCGTCGTCGGCCTCGTCATCGATGTCCAGCCCTTGCTGCCTCCAGATCTCGTTCACGACGTACTCGGTCTCGGTGGGATGCTCCGAGAACGGGAAGCTGATCGCGAATCCGACCAGGGGAGGCGGCTGCTTTTCGGCGGTCCAGTCGGGGTGCTGGATCGGGTAGATCAGGAGAAGTGGACGGTCCGCGGGACGGAGCAGCCGTAGCGGTGCGCCGGTCGCGACCTTGACGGCGTCCGCCTCGACTGGCTTTTCGGTCTTGAGGGCACGGGCCTTGCGCGTTGCCTCCAGTGCCTTCGCGTACAGATCACGCGGAAAGTCCCGGCCCTCGTCAGCCGGGCTGAGGACGCGCTTGATGGTGTAGCGGCCCGGCTCGTCCACGTGGTTCTTTGGGCGGGAACGAGTCACCGGAATCCGGGTGTGGCCTGCGATCTTGAATGCCTCACCTCTCGGCGCCCCGACGAGCCGCACCGTCCACCGGGTCAGCTCGCCCACGCCTGCACACCGACGGACGTACTCGGCGATGAGCGCCGGCCGCACGCGGTACGAACCTCGGTCAGGCACATAGCCCTCGAGGAAGTTGTCGACAATGTCGGACGGCGGAACGTCCTTCCAGACGAGGCTGGCGTGATCCTCGGTGGCGGTGCCCTGCTGGTCCAGGCTCCTGACGAAGCGCTCGAGGTTGTCGAAGTTCTCCTTCACCACGTCATCACGCAGGTTGAACGTGGTGGTTTCGGGGAGTTCACCCGAGTAGCTCAACCGGACCTTCACACCGCGGCGCATTTTGTTCGGAGCCGTGACGGCCAGGCCGGCCGAGGAGGCACGCACCCGCAGCCCGAAGGTCTCCGGGGTGGCGCCCATGGTTGACATCGCCACGAAATCACCGCGGAGCTCGTTGTCCGCAGCGGTGATCTCGGCGTACGCGTTCCGCAGGTCATAGGTGGTGTAGAGCCGGCAGAGATCCTCGTAACGGGGGCGGTACCCGAACCAGCGCCCCATCTGCAGGAGCGTGTCGTACGTGTTCGAGGCGCGCAGGTAGTAGCTGACGCTCAGTCCTTCGAGGGTCAGTCCCCGGGAGAGCCGGTCGCCGCCGACGGCGATGATGGAGAGCCCCTTCTTGCGGTGCTCGTAGTACTCCAGGGCGTCCCGGGAACTGCCGTTGATCGCCCGCACCTGGATCTTGAGCAGCGCCGGCCGCAGGTGCTCCTCGACGTCGTCCCATGCGGTCGCGAGACTGCCGTCCTCGCCGCACTGCGCGGTGGTGGGGACGAAGTCCCGCTCCCAGAGATCGCGGAGTTCGGTGAGCACCTGCTTCGCCTGGTCGCCCATGGTGTCACGCAGCCTGTCCCGCAACAGCGCCACGTGGTCGTCGATCTGCTCGTGGATCCGGTTCTGGACATTCACCAGGCGGGTCACGTGCACGAGCATCGAGTTGTGATCCCGCTGCTGTCCGCGCGCCGAACGGGCAGCACAGGTCAGCACGAAGGCATGGATCGCCTCGACGAGAGATTCCGGCATCTCCTCCGGCGGCACCCATTCCTTTTTGTGCTTCGGAGGCATCCAGTGCTCGTAGTCCTCGACCGGACGGAAGATCGGCAGCGCGGCCACGTTGCCGTCATCTCCCCGGCTGAGCCCGAAGACCCGCTCGGGTCCCAGGTAGTTCGACGGTGCCCGCAGGCTTTCGATGAAGCTCTCCGGGAAGAGATCCAGGCCGAAGGTGTCGTGCTCCGAGTTCGGCCGGATGTAGATGTTCGCGAACGGGGTGGCGGTGTACCCGACGTAGGCGGCCTTCTCGAAGCTGTTCAGCAGGTGCCGGATGGCAGCGTTGATTTTGGTGGGGTCGGTGTCGGCGTCCTTGCTCGTGTCGATCGACGCATGGTCCGCCTCGTCGTCGATGACCAGGAGCGGGATCTCGCGTACGACCTTCGTCTTTCCGTCGCTCTTGAGTTCACCGTTGACCTCGACGATCCACTTCCGCACGTACTCGAGGATGCTGCGGTGCTTTTTGATCACCAGCACGACCGGGTAGTCCCCGATCGGAAGACTGATCTTCGCGGCGATGTCCCGCCGGAAGTCCCCGTTCTCCGCGCTGTTGGTGAGAGAGGCGATCTTCAGCCGCTTCGCGCCGGGCATCGCACCCACACCGATGTGCGCGCTGTTGGTGTTCTCGTCGTAGCGGTTCTGGTACTGGGTGTCGAAGCCGAGCAGCCCCTCGTCAACCCGCAGCTGGGTCTGACTGCGCAGGCTGTTGTGGATGCCGGCGAGGATGACGATCAGCTTGTACCCGGCGTCAGCCGCCTTGGCGGCGAGCCCGATGAAATTGCCGGTCTTGCCCGACTGCACCTGTCCGACGACCAGGCCTGTCCGTCGCCACGGCCCCGGCCGACGCGGATCCTCAAGATGGCCCAGTACACGCCGGGTGCTCGAATCGAGCTTTCTGACCACCGGGGGTGGCATGAGACGGACGTCCTCGAGATACCGCCGGTACCGGCCCCAGAAGTCCCAGTCGCGCTCGATCTCGGCCTCGGTCAGCCACTCGATGTGATTCCGGTCGTCGACCAACCCGACCGGTTCGCCCTGCCACACCACGATTCGCGACTGGATCTCCCGGAGCAGGAGACTCTTGTCCAGCGCCACCCCCATGGAGTGCTGCATGCCCCAGATCATGTCGACACCGCGAACGACATCGGAAGGCTCGGCCTGCCGGTCCTGCGGCAACAGGTTGAGCACGAGTCGGATCGACTGCTCGAGAGTCTGGTCCTGTTCGTCGGTGCTGATGGTCACTGCGCCCTCCAGGGGATGACGGCGGTCAGGTCGGGATGGGCTCGATCAGCTGTGACGCCAGAAGCCGTCGAACCGGTCGAAGGGAGGCGACGCGGCGAGACGTTCCTTCGCCTCCCGAGGCGTACTGCCCTGGTTGACGAAGGCGGCGTAGACCCGGTTCGCCACCTCGTTGACCTCCTTGGACGGCGCGTCGAGGAACGGCTCCGGGTCATCCGTCGCGTCACCGTCATGCAGGATCCGGAGCGCGGCGACCGGCACGGTCTCCTCGAGCAACCGGATCAGGGCCCGCGCGTCGACAACCGCGTCCGGACCGCCCTGCAGCACCTCACGCACGAGCGGATGGTCCCGGTTGATCCGGCAGCGGATGCCGCCGTCCCGCTTCTCGACCCGCCAGGCGTAGACAAACTCGGCGCCGCGCTCGCGCGCGGCGATCCGGCCCCGGTGGCTGAGCACCTCGGCGGCTCTGCTGCGGGCGGCGGTGCCGATGCGCGTCAGATGCCGCCGGATCGCGACCGGCGGAACAGCCGTCGACTTTCGGACGTCGATGGCCCAGTCCGCGTCCGCCTCGGCCGGCACCTCCACGACGATGCGGGCGAGGTTGTATCTCTCGTCCCGCCGGAAGCCACGGATGCCCAGCCAGTCGCCGGCCATGATCAGCCGGTCCCTGCGGTACACGTAGAAGCCCTGCTGGTCCAGCAAGCCGCCCGGCCCGGCCGCCTGTTTCTGCTGCTCGGCGTCGAGCTTCTTCGGATGCGGCAGGATGAACGGCTCGATGCGGATGATGTGGCCGCCGACGGGCAGGTGCTCGACGGGCAACCGCTGAACCGACGGGTGGTTGCCGAGAAAGGGGTCCCAGGCCTTGACCGCGACCTCGTTGACGGTCATCGTCACCCGGTTCCGCCCGGCGAGGAACCGCGCGAAGACCATGCCCAGGTGCTCCTCGACCCGGGTCGCCTCCCCGTAGAACTGCTTCTGCGCCGAGACGTCGTCGGAGGTCACGCCGTCGGCAACGAAACGGTGCAGGTCCCTCCAGACCACCGCCGTCCCGGGCCCGCCCTCCGGTCTGAGGTCCTTGAGCACCCGGACGGTGTCCTCGTCGGCGCCGTGCAGCAGCCGCCACTCGCCCGTCTCGGCGACGACGGAGAGGTCCCAGGTCCGGACCGCGTCCTCGGCGCTGCTCGCGTGCCGCGTGCCCACGGTCAGTCTTCCCGCCTGGGAGAACGACGCGCTCTTCAGTCCCATCCCGAAACGGCCGAGGTCTTCGGAGGCACGGGCGTCGTACGAGCCACGGGCCGCCACGGTCATGGCGCTGATCAATCCCCGGGTGGTCATGCCACATCCGTCGTCCACCACGGCTACCCAGGAGTCCGATCCGGCCCAGGTGAAGAAGACGTCGATGCGCCGGGCGCCGGCTGAAAGGCTGTTGTCGATCAGGTCGGCGATGGCCGCCTCGATGCTGTAACCCAGCGACCTGAGCGAGGTAATGGTGCCCGCCGGATCGGGATTGGCGATGTCGTAGCTCAAGACAGTGGGCTCCAGTTGGTGCAGAAACCTGGGCGGTGCCGCACGGTCGGGGAAGTGCAGGGGTTCTTGGTCGGACGGTACAACGGCCCTGGCTGCTTGCCAATGGAAAACGAGGGCGGGTCGTGTTTCTGTCGGTACGCATTTCGGCCCGCACGGATGACTCCAGCTCAGGTCAACAGGGCGGGAGGCTGCACCAACGGTTGGGCACGTGTCGACAGCGGTGGGCTACGGACCGCCGGGCGTCGGCCGGTAACCTCCCACCGTGACCAGTGAAATCCAGCCTGCCGCCCCTGCCCGCCGCCGCGGCTACGGAGTCAAGCTGGTCCGCGGCCCGTTCGTCCGGCTCGCGCCGCACCCCGAGGCGTGCACGGAGCCGGAGGAACTGCTGGATCTCGCCGCGAAACTGCACGACAGAGGCGAACGACTTGCCGCTGATCTGTTCAGCGGTGCGGGCGGTCTGAGCCTCGGCCTGGACGCGGCCGGCTACAAGGTCGTGCTCGCCGTCGACCACGACGCGGAAGCGGTGGAAACGCACCGCCACCACCACCCGGGCCTCAGCGTCGACTGGGACCTGGGTGACCCGGACCGCGTACGGCAGGTCGGCGAGCTGATGAAGGCCGCCGGCATCGAGTTGCTGGCCGGCGGTCCGCCCTGCCAGCCCTTCTCCAAGGCCGGGCGATCGAAGATCCGGCACCGCGTCCGTGAGGGCCTGCGTGACCCGTACGACGAGCGACGGGACCTTTGGCGTTCGTACCTGGAGATCGCGCGGATCGCGCGCCCGCAGGCGGTTCTCATGGAAAACGTGCCGGACATGGCCCTCGACAAGGAGATGTTCATTCTCCGGACGATGGTCCACGAGCTGGAATCGATGGGCTATTCGGTCGAGGAACGCCTGGTGGAGACCTTCCGCTACGGGGTTCCGCAGTTCCGCCAGCGGCTCATCCTTGTGGCGTTGCGGGACAACGTCCAGTTCACCTGGCCTCAGGAGCAGCCGGACCGGGTGACAGTCTGGAACGCCATCGGCGACCTTCCGCCGGTGGAGGGCGGATGGCGCCCTGCCAATGGCGCTGAGGGCTGGAGCGATTACGACGGCCCCGCCAGCGACTTCCAACGGCGCATGCGCAAGGCCGTGCCCGCCGGCGACGAGCACAAGGTCTTCGACCACGTCACCCGGCCCGTACGCGAGGACGACGCCCGGGCCTTCGAGGCCATGGACCACAACACGCGGTACAGCGACCTGCCGGACGAGGTGAAGCGGTACCGGGACGACATCTTCGACGACAAGTACAAGCGTCTCGACGAGAACAACCTCTCCAGGACGATCACCGCGCACATCGCCAAGGACGGGTACTGGTACATCCACCCACGCCAGAACCGCACCATCACCGTTCGCGAGGCCGCACGGTTGCAGACCTTCCCCGACTGGTTCCGCTTCGCGGGCCCTCCCTCGGCGGCGTTCCGTCAGATCGGCAACGCCGTACCGCCATTGCTGGGGGAACACCTGGCGGCCGCCGTGCGCAAGTCGTTGGACGAGCCAGTTCCTGCCACGACCACGACCCAGGATGTGGCAGGTGTTCTTGCCGGGTGGTTCGAGAGCGGCGCCGTCCGCGGCATCCCCTGGCTGCGTGCGACCGCCCGCTGGCAGGTGATCCAGGCCGAGCTGCTGCTGGACCGCGCACCCGCTGAGGTCGCCCGCCTGATCTGGCCCCTACTGGCACGCTGGCGAATGCCACAGGACACGGTTCTCGCCGAGAACGAACTGGTGGAGATCAGCAAATGGGCGTCCCGGCCACAACGGGCGGGGATGATCCTTGAACTGGCGGGCCGGCTCGCCGAGACTCCCGAGGTACTGCTGGATGACGACGCCCTGCGTAAGGTGCCCGGCTTGACGGAGTCCGTCGCCGACCTCGCGATCCTGGTTGTTCCCGCTGAGGGTGACAGCGGTTCCGAGGAACCTGTGCTGGTCACCAAGGGCGTACTTCGGGTGGCCGCCCGATTCAGCGGGGACCCTGTCAACCGGCGGAACCGACTCACTGACGGACGGCTCGAAATCGCCCGGATGATCGGCGCGGACAGCAACGCCCGCAGCGCCCACCTGGGCCTAGTGGAGCTGGCCAATTCGCTGTGCCGCACCACCGAACCCGCATGCAATGCCTGCCCGCTGCAGAAGCTCTGCGTCGAATCGCGGGCGGACCCGCTGCGGCTCTTCTGAATCGCCGTCGAGCTGCTCAGTCGTTGAGCCGCAGCGACTCCGCAATTTCCGGCGCTTCGCGGCGCAGCAGGGCAGCGATCCGCTGCCATGCTTCCCACTCGCCGGCCTGCATGGCCGCAGCGCGGAGCGCCAACCCTGCCGTCGACACCGCCTGGGCCGCAGCGCGGACATCAGGGGCGGCATCCAGGTTTCCGGGAACCGGTTTGGGCTTGGTGCGGGCACCGCGCCGGTAGGCGTCGTTGGCGTAGATGCAGAGCTCGTTGACCGGCGCCTCGATCATCTGACGGAGTTGCGGAGGAAGAGACACCTTCATCTTCGCCACGTTGATGTTGAACGCCGTGTCGAGATCGGTGCTGAAGTCGATCGCCGCACGCGCCAACTTGGTGTGCTCGTCAATGCCCCGGATGCCGCTCCAGCCGCCCCACTGCACCAGACGGTTCGCCCGGTACACGTAAAGCCCCTGCTGACGGTTCCAGTTGAGCGGACCGGACAACCGTTCGAATTCACTCGAATTCGAGAAACGGTCACGTGAAGGAAGTATGAATCGACGGAGACCGACGTGGCCGGACACCTCGCCAATAGCGACCTCGAAACGCTGCGACGGCAACTCCGTGCAGGCTTCCTCATCGGGCGCGAACGGGTTCCAGGGCTTCACTTTCTGCCCGTTGACCGTTATCACCAGCGGGGTTCCGCCTTCCAGCCCTTCAAGGAAGCGGTGGAAGACAATCCCGAGGTGTTCGGCCGTCTTTGTCGCCAACGCTTCGAGTCGGCGCCGCGCCCAACCGCCCTCGGGCCGCTTCTCGGGCAGCACGCGGTCGAGGTTCCGCCACAGGACAACAGTGCCGGTCCCCTCCGCCAGCCACTGCTTGGCTCGGGCCACGTCCGGATCCGCCCCCGGATCGACGACCACCCACTGGTCCCACTCCTCCACCACGTCCAGATCGAGGACGCGGGCGGCCGTCCGCACCACCTCCGGATTGCTCCGGGAGATCACGCCGACGGACCTGCACTGGGATAGCGAGGCGGTTTTGAGCCCGAGACCGTAGCGACCGAGTTCACCCTGCCCGTATGAACGACGGGTGCCGAGCCGAAGACCCTCCAGCAGTGCTCCCGGCGACATGCCGTGACCGTCGTCGGCGATGTACACCCGGGACTTGGATCCGGCGAACTCCATCATGATTTCCACCCGGGTCGCTCCAGCAGCAACGCTGTTGTCGACCACATCCGCGACCGCGGTGGGGAAGTCGTAACCGATGTCCCGCAACGAGCTGGTCAGGCGCGCGGCCGACGGGGCCACCTCGAACCAAGCCTTGTCTGGCATGTCGGCCCACCTCCATCAGCGCTCCAGCAGCGGGACCAGGATGTCACACGACACCCCTGAATGCTGCTTCAGGCACTGCCTCCGTACCGCAAGGCTCGCCACAGGCGCGAGATCTCGTCCGCGACGCGCTCTGGATTCTCGTGCTCCCAGAAGTGGCAGACGTGCCAGTTGAGCGCCACTAGTGCGGCGTCCTTCTCCCGGTCACGCTCGACATTGCGCTGCAACTTCGCTTGCCACCACTCACGGTTATTCTTTGGCAGCACCCCATGTTCCGGACAGCGGTGCCAGAAGCAGCCGTCAACGAACACGGCCAGACGCACCTTCGTGAAGGCGATGTCGGGCCTTCCCGGCAACCCCGGGTGGTTGGTCCGATAACGCAGCCCACGCCTGTGCAACTCTCTCCGAACGGCCACCTCGGGCTTCGTGGATGCTCTCGGCATCCTCTTCATCTGGGATGAGACCGCCCGATTCAGGGGAGGCGGACGGCTTCCCGCTGAGGAACTGCCGGCAGACGTACCCATTTCCAGCGCAATCAGCGGTGCCTGAGGTCCGGAAAAGCTCGCTCGAGAATCTCCATGAGGCTAAGGGCCGCCTTCAAATCCAGCTGCAGACTCTGGCTCGATTTTCTTTCACTCTCGCGGTCATCACTGCCGAACGTGCTCAGATGCAGTAAACGTTGTGACCCGTTGTTGATGACAACGTATTCGCAATCCACCTCTGTTGGATGCACCTTGACACTCTGCTTCGACGGACCGAACGACCGAACACGCGCCACAGGGTTCCTCCTCGCTGCCAACGCGGAGATACTAGACCCGTGGAAGGAATGCCAGCCTGCCGCGCCTTCTCCCTCCCTGCCTGGCCAGTGGAAACCTTCGACGCAGGTGGCTGCGCAGATGCGGGGCAACGATGGCGTCGGCGTTACCCGCATCGACAAATTGATCTTGCGATCCGCGTCCGGGTGAAGATGTAACCGGCAGGTCAGGACGTCCGCGAGCGCATGTAGGGATCAGCGGCGGCGGGAGGTGCCGTACGGGCGGCCGTTGTGGGGTGAGCGGGGTGGGCGGTCGGTGCAGGGGTGGAGGTGTTCGGCGCGGAGGATGCAGCGCCGGCCGCCGGGGAGTAGCTGGTCGCAGAAGGCGCGGTGGTGTTCGCTCTGGGTGTCTTCGGCGGAGACGGTTGTTTCGCCGGGGTCGAGTTCGGTGAGGAATGACAGGGCGCGGGCGGCCGTACGGGCGAGGATGCGGGCGCGCGGCAGGTCTGCTGCGGTGACGGGGAGGTGGATTACCCAGCGGGTGTTTGGGTCGGTCATCGGCGTGCGTACTCGTAGGTGTTGCGGGCTTGGCGGCTCTGCCAGTCGCGCAGGGCGTCCTTGATCCGCAGGGTTTCGTCGCGGCTGTTGGCGAGCTGGGCGTACATGGTGGTGAGGTCGTCGGCGATCCGCTGGAGGAAGGCGTCCACCTCCGCCGGGTCGACGCCCCGCCGTCCCCAGCGGGTCGGTGAGAAGCGCCGGTGGCGCACCTGCCAGGGCAACAGCGGCAGACGCGGCGGCTTACGGGTGTCCGCCGCCGGCACGTGCCCGACCGCTGGGCCGCTATCGGCCCACCGGCTGGCGTGTGGTGACCAGGCGTCGGCGTGCTGGGCGAGGTCTTCGAGTGGTCCTGTCCGGTTGTCCTCGGAGCGGAGAAAGATCCGTCGGAGCAGGTTGCGCATCGGTTCCGCCTTTCTCGTTCAGGTGCCAGATGGATGGGTGGTCCTGCCGTGCGGGTGCCGGCAGGACCACCCGGCCCTGCCACCGCAGCCCAGCGGCGAGTACGACAGCAGGACCAACTAGTGGGTGCATCTGATGGATGGCCACGGCAGAACGGCACGCCGTTGTGTCGCCCTGCCGTGGACCGATCCCGGCGACACAAACCCGGTGCGTAAGGCGCCAACCAACCGCACGAGGTCCGCTTGCCGAGATCGAAGCTAGCCACTCCCTCAACCTCTGTCAACCCTTGCTTCCCTATTAGCCCTGGACCATCTGGCTACTAGCGTTCCCCTCGCATTCCTTGCTCCTGAGGTAGGGGTTGATCGATACTGGGCGCGCCAACCAACCGCAAGGGGCCCGACGTGCCGATTCCGCCGACGATGAACGAGCTGCTCGAAGACCTGGTGAGGAGGATCGATGAGGGCGAGCTGCCGCCTGGCTCGCAGATCCCATCCACGAGCGAGCTCGCCGACCACTACAACCTCTCGCTGTCGACGATCCATCGCGCAGTAGCCACGCTGCGGAAACAGGGCATCCTGATCGGACGCCCTGGACGTGGAGTCTTCGTCGCAGAGAACCAGTCACGCTGACTCGTCGGCGGCGTGGGCGGTCATGCATCGACCGATGACACATGAAATTCCGACGTGTTTCGGGCCGGCGCCCCCCGTTCGTCCATGGACAGTCATGACTCTCACTGGCAGGGTCTCCAGTCATGACGTTCCGGCTGCCCGAGGCGCTCCAGACATCCGATGACGCCACCGCCATCGCCTTGTTGAGGCGCTACTACGGTGCGCCGTATCTCGGTGCCGGCTGCGCAGACGGCGCACACTTCGACACCTGGGCGACCGACAGCGACCCCATGCGGTTCACCGCCGACGACCTGCTCGCGGTCAAGTTCCTCTCCGTCGAGGCACCCAAAACAGCCGTACGTGCGCTGCTACGGGACCGCGCCGATGAGTTCGCCGCCCTGCTCATGGAACTGGGCCCCGACCGCGACTTGGCCGACGAGGACAAACCACTCGACAACTCCTGGCCGGGATGGCGGCTCGAAGACAAGCTGCGCCTCATTCCAGGCGTCGGCAGGACCACTGCCTCCAAGCTGCTGGCGCGGAAGCGGCCGCGTCTGCTGCCCATCTGGGACATCGTGATCCGTGACGTGACCGATACCTCGAAGGACCAGTGGGAACCGCTTCGCGTGGCACTGCGCGCCGACAAACTCGCGCTACACCGCCGGCTGCTGCACCTCCGTGATGCGCTTCAGCTTCCGGAGGAGATCAGCGCGTTGCGCATCCTCGACGTGATCGCGTGGCGCGAAGGCAAAGACCGAAGCCTGTAGGACGGAGAGATATGCCAGCCACGCACTGGATCTATCCCACGAACGAACAGAGCTACTACTCCCTCGACACGCAAGGAAACATCGAGGTATCGCCGCAGACTGTGCTCCACCACATCCGGCGGATGCGCGACGAGGCTGATCAGTGGCTCTTGACGACGGGTTTCCGCCAGATGCGCCCTGGTGACGCCATCTGGATCTATGCCTCGAACCCACACCAGTACATCTACGCACTCGCTCAAGCCGTCGACGTGGATCACGACGGTGAAAGGTGGCTCATTTCGCTGGCCTGGGACCGTGCCGCCACTGAGCGGCTGATTAGTGATCCCATCCCACGGTCGATGTTCGGTCAGGTAGCGCGGACTGCGGCCGTCCGAGCCGACCAGCACACCAGCAAGGTGCTTGACGACTGGCTGACGAGTCAGAAGGTCACGCTGGCCACTCTGAGCGGCGAGCCCGGCTCTGACGAAGATCTGCGACTCCGTACCCTGCGATCCATCGTTCTAAGGCAAGGGCAGCCGGCTTTCCGGCGTCGCCTGCTCGATGCATACGACGGGCAGTGTGCTGTCACCGGTGAACGAGTCGAGGGCGTGCTCGAAGCGGCCCACATCGGTGGGTACAAGGGGGCGCACACCAACCGTCCTGACAACGGCCTACTTCTCCGCTCGGATCTACACGCGCTGTTCGATTTACACCTGATCGGAATAGACCGGGACGGCAAACTCGTCGTTTCCGAAAGCCTCGCCGGTTCCACCTATGCGAAGTTGCACGGCAAGCCACTGTTCGTTCCCCATCGGCCGCAGGACCGCCCACTAAAGCGCAGCCTTGCCGCTCACTTGCGCCTGCTGAGCAAGCCACATAGGTGATCATGTAGAGGGTCTGCGTGGAACCGGGTGCGGAGCCAGCACCGTACGGGGACACGCGCCTGAGGACGCCGGTAGTCTCCCCGGATGCTCGATCTTGAAGAACTCCTCGATGGCTTCACGCCCCCGCGGCCGTACACGATGGAAGCCGCCGCCGACGCTCCCCCGGCGCCCGGCGTGCACGTGGTCCTCGACGCCGGCAGCGTCGTCTACGTCGGCTACACCGGCAACCTGCGCAGCCGCCTCCGCCAGCACCTGACCGGCAACCGGGGCTCTTCCGTGCTGCACGACCAGATCGCGCACCTCTTCGACACCCCGGACCACACCGCCACCACGGACGACGTCGTCGCCTGGCTGGGCCGTCGCGAACTGCGCTGGCAGGAAACCGACGACCCAAAGCCCGCGAAGGAAACACTCGTGCGCGCCCTCCAGCCCTGCTTCAACCGGCAGATCCCGAAACCGCGCTGAAAGCCAGGAGGCCTGGATACGCAAAAGGACCGGGACCCGGCGGAGTGCGAGGTCCCGGTCCAGGCTGGACATGCGCCCGCCGATAGGTGCAGCAGATGCCGTCGACGAGCCGGGCAAGCTGGTCTAACTCGTCCACGGGCAGCGAGCCGTCATTCTCACACCACGCTGCGATTGCCGGGTGCACAGGTGATCCAGGGCGAGGCACTCACGGAGTGCTCCCTGCCGATAGCGATGTTCAGGCGTGGCTGGTGTCGGGTCACTGTCGAGGACGTCGACGGGCAGCGCGCATGGAGCAACCCCATCTACCTTGGACCGGGTGCTGGCCCGTCCCGCACACCGCAATCGTGAAGATCGAGAGAAGGGAAGCTCTCATGCTCTGGCCCGCGCTCCGGGTGCTCTCTCAGGGAACGCTGACATCCGACCAGCTGCAAGAGCTACTCGGCATGCTTCAGCTCGTCGGTACTCCTCGCAGCGAGGGGCCCGCAGCGGCGAAGAGCGTGGCTCACCGTTCCTTCGCAGACACCCCCGGTACCCGTCTCGTCCTGGATCTGGCCCCCACCGGGGAGTCCGGCTGGGTGCTCACTCTGTTCTTCGACGGGGAACCGCCCTCGAATGAGACCGTCGACAGCCACCGGGCGCTGCTCCGCGAGGCCGTCGATCGGTTCGGCCTCACTCTCATCGAGATCACCCCTGCCGCCACCGCCAAGGAGGTTCACGTCCCACCTCAGGAGCCGGCCGGCGCCGTTGAGCCGACCGTCGGCAGTGTCTGGGACCTGCCGTACACGGAGCTGGACCAGCTTTGGGCCCACGTGGGCCTGCGCAAGGACGCTCCCAGGGACGTAAAGGCGGTCAAGCTACGCGAGGTGATGCGGAGCCCGGCATGGCCCAGCGCTCCTGAAGCCCTTCAGCGTCAAGTCGAGTCCTTCCTCCACGGCACGTGAGTCGGTAGCGCCCACGAGCTCGGCAGCATCGCTATGACGGGTTGCGGTGACCCGCCATGGCGGTCGACGGTTGGGTGAACTGTGCCCCAGGAGCACGCGCATTGGGGGGCTGATGACGGCGTTGACACCAGCCTGCGCACGCCGATCAACGGGCACCCATGTCGCGAGGCGCCGCCGACGAACGCGCCTGGGTTACCCTTCACGCCCCGGTGACACCGCAACGTTGAGGAGTGTCATGTCAGAGCGGTCAGCCTGCCTTTCCTGCGTGCAGAATGCCGAGGACACGAACAACCGCCGCCCGGAGAACTGGATCGCCTCCGACGAGCACTGGCGGGTTGGCCACGCGTTCGGTGCCGCGGTCGCCGGCTGGCTCGTCCTGGTGCCGCGCCGGCACGTCGTCACCATCGCGGACCTCACCGACGAGGAAGCCGCCGCGCTGGGGACGTGGCAGGTCCGGTTGTCCCGCGCACTGCACGCGGTGACCGGATGCGCGAAGACCTACGTCGTGCAGTTCGCCGAGCAGCAAGGTTTTGCGCACGTCCACTTCCACATCGTGCCCCGCGCTGACGGGCTGCCCGAGCAGTTCCAGGGCCCTCGGGTCTTTGCTCTCATCGGCAAGCCGGACCAGCCCGCTGTCGCTTCCGCCGAGGTGACCCGGGTTTCCGCTGCCCTGCATGCCCACCTGCAAAGTCCGCCCGTGCCCCGCCACGCCGTAACCGCGCTACGGCCCCGCTGAGAGTCGGAGCGAGCCGGACACACCGAAGGACCGGGACCCCATGTGGGGGGATGGGTCCCGGTCCAGCTCGGTATTACGGATCCGTCAGCAGTACGTCGACTGCTTGCCGATCACCCGGTACGCGCAGTCCGCGTACTCGGCCAGCAGCAGCACCGCGTTCTTGTTCCGCGACGTCTGCGCCGCGATCACCTCGTCCGGCGGGTAGAACCCACCCCCGGACGCCGACCCCGGATACATCTCGAAGGTGTACGCCCAGATCCGGTGCGTGGCCCACATCCAGTCGATGCTGCTCCCATCGGTGATGTACAGATCGCTGGACTGCTGCGGGGTGTAGTTGTTTGTCGCCGCCATCTGCTGCCCGAGGGTCGCGAAGGTGTTGTACTGGTCGGCGTTCATGCCCGTGGCGGTGTTCGCGGTGGTGTAGCCGTACGGCCAGAGCACCAGCTGCGAGTACGTGTGGAAGTCGATGTTGGCCTTGATCTGCTGGACACCACCGACGACGCGGCTGTTGACGAAGTTGCGCAGCGCCGCGGTCTCGGGGGCGGAGAAGGCCGACGGCCCGCGATAGGTGTCCGACGACTTGGAGCTCGACGAGCCGCCGCAGCAGCCGAAGTTGTAGCCCCAGTTGCGGTTCAGGTCGGTGCCGATGTACGACGAGCCGCTGTTGGGCTGGCGGTTCTTGCGCCAGGAGCGGTAGGAGCCGGTGGCGATGTCGTACTCGCTGCCGTCGGGGTTGACGCTCGGCACGATCCAGATTTCGCGGCTGTTGACGACGTTGGTGACCCGGGTGTCGCTGCCGTAGCTGTCGGTGAAGAGGTTCATCAGATAGATGGCCATCTCCACGGTCAGGTGCTCGCGGGCGTGCTGCTGCGAGTTGAAGAGGATCTCCGGCTCGTTCTCGTCGGTGCCGACGTTGTCGGAGATCTTGACGGCCATCAGGTCCCGGCCCTGGTACGACGTACCGATGCTGATCTTGCGGGCGATGCCCGGGTGGTCGGCGACGACCTTGTTCACCGCGGCGGTCAGCTCGGCGTAGTTGTGGTAGCGGGAGTCCGCCGACGGGAAGTCCATCGTGCCGACGCCCTCGTCGTGCGGCGCGGCCGCCGGGGCGGCCGGCACCGCCTCCAGCTGGAAGCCGAGCTTGCGGATCGCGGCGGCCTCCGTGCGGGTGGCGGAGATGTTGAGTACGCCGTGCTCGGAGTAGTCGATGGCGGCGCCGGTGGCGGCCACCGCGTTGCGGTCGTCGAGGGTCTTCGGGCCGAGCACCCGGTACTGCGCGGCGGCGGGGGCCTCACCGCGGGCCGGGGCCGGCTGGGCGCCGGCCGGGCCGGCGGCGCTGCCGATCAGGGCCAGGCCCAGCAGCGCGGCGGCGACCGGGACGAACCGGCGCCGGTGAGGTACGGGTCGGGACATGCCTGCCTCCTGGGGGAAGGGGAGGACCGGAGTCGCGGGGGTGACAACTCCGGCACGCTCACCATCCTCGCATCCACATCGACCGATATGTTCCATGTCAGCTTCACCATCACGCCGCAAAAGATTTTCCGATAGTTCACCACTGGCGAAAGTTAGCGCCGAGCAGGATAGTGGCAGCAGCCGATGCCTCGCCCCCTGTCACCTGTGGAGCTCACATGACCAGGCCCTGCCTGCGCGCGGTCGCCGTCACCGGCGCCGCCGCGCTCACCCTCTCCATCGCCCTCGCCCCGGCCGCGGCCGCCCCGCCCTCGGCCCACGACGAACAGATCGGCTTCCAGGAGTGGTCGCGCTACCCGGACTGGCGCCGCGGCCACCACGACGGCACCACCGCGGTCCCCGGCCGGCGCCCCGGCGTGACGATCGCCGAACCCGCCGGCACCGTCGACTACCCCGACCCGCACACCGGCACCACCGCGACCTGGGAGTACGCCACCTGGACCTCCCCGGTCACCCCGGCCGGCTTCGGCGCGAGCGAACTCGTCGCCTCCTGGAACGCCGACACCCCGCCCGGCACCTGGATCCAGGTCGAACTGCAGGGCACCTACAACACCGGCGACACCAGCCCCTGGTTCGTGATGGGACGCTGGGCCGACGGTGACGACGACATCCGCCGCACCACCGTCAACCGCCAGGGCGACGCCTTCTCCAGCATCTGGACCGACACCTTCGCCATCGACGACGTCGACGCCGGGGTGCTGCTCGCCGCGTACCAGCTGCGCCTGACCCTCCACCGGGCCCCCGGCAGCGCCGCGTCGCCCTACGTCCGGATGCTCGGCGCGATGAGCTCGTACGTGCCGGACCGGTTCACGGTCACGCCGAGCCGCGGCGGGATCGCCTGGGGCCGGGAGCTGGCGGTACCGCGGCGCTCGCAGATGATCCACCGGGGCAGCTACCCCGAGTGGGGCGGCGGCGGCCAGGTCTGGTGCAGCCCGACCTCGACGACGATGGTGCTGGAGTACTACGGCCGCGTCCCCTCCGCCGAGGACCTGGCCTGGGTCGCCCCCGGCTACACCGACCCGCAGGTCGCCCACGCCGCCCGGATGACCTGGGACCACGCCTACGACGGCGCCGGCAACTGGCCCTTCAACACCGCGTACGCGTCGACCTTCGACGACATCGACGCCAAGGTCACCCGGCTGCACTCACTCGACGAGGTGGAGCACTTCATCCGCGCCGGCATCCCGGTGATCACCTCGCAGTCGTTCCTCGCCACCGAACTGGACGGCTCCAACTACGGCACCTCCGGGCACCTCTTCGTCGTGGTCGGCTTCACCGCCGAGGGCGACGTGATCGTCAACGACCCGGCCTCACCGAGCAACGACGAGGTACGCCACGTCTACTCGCGGGAGCAGTTCGAGCAGATCTGGCTGCGGACCAAGCGGATCAACGCCTCCGGCGGGGTCTCCGGCGGCTCGGGCGGCATCGCGTACCTGATCAAGCCGGCGAACAAGCCGTGGCCCAAGGTCCCCGGCTCGACCAACTGGTAGCCCACCACGGCGCGGCGTCCCGGGCCGCCCACCCGGCCGTCCCGGGACCGGGGCGGGCCCGCGAAGATCATTGCGGACGATGATCCATCTGCATACGATGATCTCTGCATCGGGCGGGATCCCTTGTCCCGCAACGGTTCCATCGATGCGATCCCCCGCGCACCGAGAAAAAAGACCCCCACATGCAGCTCATCGGAAAGCCCACCGGCCCCGGCAGACGACGGCTCGCCACCGCCGGAAGACTCGCCGCCGCCACCGTGCTCGTGGCGACCGGCGCGTTCGCGACCGCCGCCCCCGCGTACGCCGACAACGTCATCACCCCGATGGCCATCCCCTGCGAGACGCAGGGCGAACGGTTCTACACCGTTGCCAGCGTCGCCACGCCGAAGAAGATCACCCACGCCGAGCGCTACTACAACGGCACCGGCGCACCGCTGAGCACCAACTTCACCGCGTACAAGGAGACGACCCTGACCGCCGGTGTCACCGTCACCACCGGCGGCTCAGTGGAGGCGAACACGGTCATCGCCAAACTCTCCGCCAGCACCAGCTACTCGCTGGCGTTGTCGGGCTCCTCGACCTCCGGCTCCAGCGTCTCGGTCACCGCCACCCTGCCGCACGGCAAGTACCTGGTCGCCTACCGCGGCAACGTCCAGGTCACCGGCAACTACACCTACTGGCACTGCACCGGCGGCGTGCTGTTGGCGGCCTCCAAGGGCACCGCCCGGTCGTTCACCAAGGTCCCCGAGACCGGCGCGCAGCGCTGCGACCTCAGCGCCCCCTCCGGCAGCCTCGCCGCTGTCGCCAAGGGCTACTGCTGACCGACGTCCGGCCAGACGCCCGGGAGAGGTGCACTCCGCCCCTCCCGGGCGATTTCCCGCAACGAGGTCGCCCCATGAACGCACGACACCGCCGGGCCGCCGGGACCACAGCCGCCCTGCTGATCACCCTCGCCGGCTGCGCCCCGACCGCGCCCGCGACGACCCGCGCCGCCGGTCCCGATCCGGCCCCGGGCTGCACGATCGCACTGCACGAGGCGACCGCCTCCGGCCTCACGATCACCACCGTCCGCAGGGTCGACATCGCCACCGGCTCTGTCGAACCGAGCCTCGTCCGCGACAGCCCGATCGTGCCCCGGATCGACTGGCGGACGGCTCCGCCACCCGGCGAAGAAATGCTCATGGACAGTCTCGCCTCGGACGGGAGCACCGCGGTGCCGACCTACCCGAGTCCCGGCCTCGACCGCGTCGACGCGTACCTCGACGACCTGCCCGTCAAAAACGGCGTCTACCTCGGGTACGTCGCGCTCCAGCGCGTCGCCGTGCCACTGACCGTCACCTGCCCGGACCGGACGCCGGCGGAGGGAACCCTGCTGAGCTGGTCCGACCCGCAGATCGGGGCGATCAGGTGCGGGCTCGATCTGGGCGCGGGCGCGGACCCGGCGGCACAGCGGGTGCAGACCGAACACTGCTGACCCGCGCGCCGGCCCGCTGACCGGAGGACGTCAGCGGGCGTCGGCGTCCCTGCCGTCGGCCGTCTCGTCCTCGCCGGCGAGCGCCGAACGCAACCGCTCCTTCTCCGCCTTGCGCCGCTCGGCCGACTGCGCCATCTCGTAGGCCATCTCGTCACGCAGGCCGCGCAGGAAGAAGAAGGAGAGCGTGGCGGAGAAGATCAGCGCCAGCATCAGCTTCAGAAAGATGTCGATGTTGACGGGCAGGAGCGCCACGAACGCCGCCACGAACAAGCCGATCCGGCCCAGCGTGTATTTCATCGCGGAACTCATGAATGCACTCCATTCCCGCCCGTCAGGGCAATTCCTACGAACCCGTGGCCGCCCGTACGGGCAATTCGGCTCATCCGATTCTCAGCCCGTGCGGTTGGTGAGCCACCGCACGCCGGCGAACCAGACCGTCGCGTAGACAACGGTGAAGACCGCCGCGCCGAGAGCGCCGCCGACCAGCGCCGGCAGCTCCTGCGCGAACCCGGCGACCAGCAGCCCGCAGGCCATTCCCAGCGCCGCCGCGACGAGCGCCGCCACCACCCGCGCCGGCCCGTACCGCCAGGCCCGGAAGTCCTCGACGAAGAGCCAGACCGGCAGGATCAACGCCAGCCAGCCGTTCGCACCGCCGAACCGCCCGGCGCCGAAACTCGCCGCCGCCAGGTCGAAGACGGCCAGCGCCAGCACGCCGATCACCACGCCCGCCAGGGTGATGCCGAGCAGGTCGGGCAGGGCCACGACCCGCCCCTCGTCGTCACGGCGGGGGAAGGTGCCCTTCGCCTCGCTCACGTCCGCTCCACCGTCAGGACCACACCTGCTGCGGCTCGGAACGGCGCTCCGCCAGCGACGGCGCCTTGTCGTACTCGCGCACCACGTTGTAGCGGGTGTCGCGCTCCACCGGCTGGAAACCGGCGTCCCAGATCAGGTGCAGCAGGTCGTCGCGGTGCATGGTGTTCGGCGTGCCGTACGAGTCGGCATCGTGGGTGATCTTGTATTCGACCACCGAGCCGTCCAGGTCGTCGGCGCCGAAGTTCAGCGACATCTGCGCCAGCGACAGGCCGTGCATGACCCAGAAGCACTTCACGTGCGGGACGTTGTCGAACATCAGCCGGGAGACCGCGAAGGTCTTCAGCGACTCGGCCGGGGAGGCCATCGTGGTCCGCGCCTGGATCCGATTGCGGATCTTGCCGTCGGCGGAGTCGACGAAGTCGTGCTGGTAGCGCAGCGGAATGAAGACGGTGAAGCCGCCGGTCTCGTCCTGCAGCTCCCGCAGGCGCATCACGTGGTCGACCCGGTGCCGCGGCTCCTCGATGTGCCCGTAGAGCATCGTCGCCGGCGTCCTGAGCCCCTTGGAGTGGGCCAGCCGGTGGATGCGCGACCAGTCCTCCCAGTGGCAGGCGTGGTCGACGATGTGCTGGCGGACCTCCCAGTCGAAGATCTCCGCGCCGCCGCCGGTGAGCGACTCCAGCCCGGCGTCGATCAGCTCGTCGAGGATGTCGGAGGCGTCCAGGCCACTGATCTTCTCGAACCACTGCACCTCGGTCGCCGTGAACGCCTTGAGCTTGACGTTCGGCAGCGCCGCCTTGAGCTCGCGCAGCACCTTGGGGTAGTAGCGCCAGGGCAGCGTCGGGTGCAGCCCGTTGACGATGTGCAGCTCGGTGAGCTGCTCGTCCTCCATCTCCTTGGCCTTGCGCACGGCCTCGTCGATGCGCATCGTGTACGCGTCCTTCTCGCCCGGCTTGCGCTGGAACGAGCAGTACGCGCACGAGGCGGAGCAGACGTTCGTCAGATTGAGGTGCCGGTTGACGTTGAACATCACCCGGTCGCCATTGAGCTCGGTGCGCTTGTGATGAGCGAGTTTGCCCAGCCAGGTCAGGTCGTCGCTCGCGTAGAGCGCCTCCCCGTCTTCCCTGGTGAGCCGCTCCCCGGCGTACACCTTCGCTTCGAGCTCACGCTTGAGTCCGGCGTCCATGCCAACACGTCCCTTCCACCTGCGATCCCCTGCGAGCCTACGTTGACTCGCCCGCGGGCGACGAGGACGGCCGGTGACAGCGACATACTTCACTGGGTTCTCACTGTGCGATCGGTTGGGTGATCTGACCCGTCGTTATTGCTGAACCGATCGACATCGGGGGCGCAATGCGGTAGACAAAGTGAGGCGCGACACCACTGGTCTCGCCTTTCTTGTCACTCCGCCGCGTCTCCCCTGGCGCGGCGTCACCCCTTGTACCCGGGGAGCACTTTTGGCCAAAGCCGAAAATCGCCGCCTACGGGAGCCACTGGTCTCTCCCGTGCTGCGTCCCCGTCTCTGGGCCGCGCTCATCGGAGCGGTCGCCTCCGCCGTACTCGTCACTCCCGGCTACGCCGATCCGGCACCGCGCGACAACCGCACGGAAACGCCGGAGACCGGCACCCTCCCGGTGGCGAACGCAGCGGTGCGGTTGCCCGACGCCGGTGCCCGCCCCGTCACCAACGGAGTCTTCCAGCTGCCCGGTGAACTCGCCGGCAACGCCACCCCCGGCGTGTCGGCAATCCCGGCCGGCGGCGGCGACCTCACCACCAAGGTCGCCCTCGCCCAGCAGGAACTGCTCCGGCTGGGGCAGGAGGTCACCCGGCTACGGCAGGCCGACAGCATCGCCCGCGCGCAGGTGCTGGAGTCGGAGCAGATCCGTCAGTTCGCGCAGCAGGAGCTGACCCGCGCCCAGGCGGCGACCGACACCGCTGCTGCCACCGCCCTCAAGGAGGCCGCCGCGCTCCCGCCCGGCGCCCTCACCTCCGACCTGTACAAACTCAGCCTCCTCAACCGCGTTCAGCGCGGTCAGACCGACCGCACCGACGCCGACAGCGCAGCCCGGGAACTCGTCCGAGCCCGCAAGGCGGTGGAGACCGCCGAAGCCGGCGTGCTCTCCGCCCAGGAACGGGCGCGGACCACCGCCGCGGAACTCGCCGCGGCCGAAAAGGCGCACCAGGACCAGCAGGCGACGGTCAACCGGCTGCTCGAGCAGCAGCGGCTCGCCCAGTCGATCCCGGCGGCGGGTTTCGGTCCCACCACCGGCATTCCCGGCGGCGGTCCCGGCTCCAACGGCGTGATCATCGCCGGCGGCGAGGCGCACCCGCGGGCACTCGCCGCGGTCCGCTACGCCCTGGCCCAGCTCGGTGACCCGTACGTCTGGGCCGCCGAAGGGCCGGACGCGTTCGACTGCTCGGGTCTGATGTGGGCGGCGTACCGCACGGCGGGCGCCGACTACTTCAACCTGCCCCGGGTGGCGGCCGACCAGTACTACGCCACCCGGCACCGCACGGTGGCCCGATCGGCGCTGCTCCCCGGCGACCTGGTCTTCTTCGCCTCGAGCAGCTCGTGGACCAGCGTGCACCACGTCGGGATGTACATCGGCGAGGGCAAGATGGTGCACGCGCCGACCTTCGGCGACGTGGTCCGGATCGCACCGGTGGACACCTCCCGGATCTACGCCGCCACCCGGATCTTCGGGGCGGTGGCCGAGAAGGACAAGCCGAAGCCGGTCAAGGACAAGCCGGTCAAGCCCAAGCCGGATCCGACCAAGCCGGCCAAGCCGAGCCCGGAACCCACCGACCCGGGGGAGCCGAGCCCGACACCGAGCGACCCGGCGGAGCCGAGCCCGACACCGAGCGACCCGACGCCGAGCGACCCGCCGGCGAGCCCCGACCCGAGCACCGGCCCGGATGAAACCCCGGGACCCGGCGACGACGGCGGCGGCGAATCCAGCCCGCCACCGGCGGGCGAGTCGAGCAAGAGCCCCGAACCGGAGGCGAGCAGCTCGGCGGCACCCACCGCCGCCGGCGAGGCCTGACCGCAAGACTGAAAGCCGGCGTACCGGCTGTGCCGACACCCCTGGTTGTCGCTACCGTGAGTTCAACACTCCGGTAGCAGACACCAGGGGTGTCGGCTTATGCGGTCGGAGGAAGCCATGGGCGAACAAGAGGTTGCCGCACCCGAGGATCACCGCGCGGGGCGAAGTGCCGAACCGAACGGCGCGGGCCGGGCCGGCCTGGGCAGCAGCGGGCCGGGGCCATCGCAGGGTCGCGCCACCGTCATTCCCGCGCAACGACCCGCTGCCGGCGGCGGCGACGACCAGAGCCCCGCCCGGGCCAGCGCGAGCGTCTCCGGCGGGGAAGCGGTCAGCGCCCAGGAGCTGGCGGCCCTGCCGCCCCGCACGGCCAACGCCAAGGTCTACCGCTCCGCCGGTTCACCCGCCGCGACCGAGCCGGGCCCCGCTCCCAGTCCGCCGGCTCCGGCGCCGCCCGCGCCGGGTCCGCACCCCGCCGAGCCGGATCCCGGGCCGAGGCAGCCCGAGCCGAGCCAGCCCCCGCCCACCCCGCCGAACCCCGTGCCGCCGGCCCCGGCGCCGGCTCCGCCCGGCCCCTCCCCGATCCCGGACCCCCCGGCGCCGCCGGTCCCGGTCCCGCCGGACCCGATGCCGCCCGTTCCGCCGGCCCCGGCGCCGCCCGGCCCGATGCCCGCGCCGCCCTTCCCGCCCCCACCGGCCACCACCGCCCGGCCGGCCTTCCCGCCGCCACCGGCCACCGCCGCCCGGCCGGTCGACGCCCGGGCCACCGGCAGCCATCCGGTGGTCCCCGCGCCGCGCGCCGGCGGGTCGGACCCGGCCTACCAGGGCACCGTCTACGGCGCCGGCACCGACAGCCCCGGCTACGCCACGATCGGATTCCAGGCCGGCTTTCCGGCCGCCAACCCGGTGGAGAACACCGGCTCGCTGACCGGCCACATCCTCGCCCAGGGCTGGCCGGACACCCCCGAGTCCAGCGGCGGCAACAACACCAAGGTCCTGATCGTGCTGGCGGTGGCGCTGCTGGTCGCGGTCGGCGTCAGCGCCTTCGTGGTCTTCGCCGCCGGTGACATCCTCGACGCGCTCTTCGGCAACGCATGACCGGCCCCGGCAGCGCATGACCCGTCGTCACCGGTACCCGGGCAAACCACCGCAATGATGGTGAGTCGGCCCACTCCGGTGCCCGAGGTGAGCGGGCCGGGGCGCGCTACCCGTACACTTGGTTCCGATCATTGACCCGGTGCGCCCGAAGCGCGCACCTCTGGGCGATCTTGCGGGCAGATCAGCGGCGAGAAAATGCTGCGCGGCCATCGCGAAGATGCGCCCCGCTTGAGAGGCATTACTTGACCACCTTTGCTGACCCCAGCACGTTTCCGTCCGTCCTTGACGCCCCGGCCGACCTGCCGGTCGACGCCCCGGCCACCATCGAAGCCGATGCCGCCGTCGACGCCGTGACGTCCGAGCCCACCACCGACTTCGCCGACCTCGGCGTGCCCCAGACCCTGGTACGCGCGCTGAAGCGCGAAGGCATCACCAGCCCGTTCCCGATCCAGCGGGCGACCCTGCCCGACGCGCTCGCCGGCCGGGACGTCCTCGGCCGCGGCCAGACCGGCTCGGGCAAGACCCTCGCCTTCGGCCTGCCGGCGCTGGCCCGGGTCTCCATCGGCGAGCGGGCCCGCCCGCTGCACCCGCGGGCCCTGATCATGGTCCCGACCCGCGAGCTGGCGATGCAGGTCAGCGACGCCCTGGCGCCGCTGGGCCGGGCCGTCGGCGTCTCCCTCAAGACCGCTGTCGGCGGGGTGCCCTACGACCGTCAGGTCGAGGCGCTGCGCCGCGGCGTCGAGATCATCGTCGCGACGCCGGGCCGGCTCGGTGACCTGATCTCGCGGGGCGTGTGCCGCCTCGACGACATCGAGGTGACCGTCCTGGACGAGGCCGACCAGATGGCCGACATGGGCTTCCTGCCCGAGGTCACCGAACTGCTCTCGCAGACCCCGGCCGACGCCCAGCGCCTGCTCTTCTCCGCCACCCTCGACGGTGACGTCGACACCCTGGTCAAGCGCTTCATGACCGACCCGGTGACCCACTCCACGGCGCCCGCCACCGCGGCGGTCTCCACGATGGACCACCACCTGCTGCTGGTCCCGCCGCACGACAAGTTCACCGTCGTCGCGTCGCTGGCCGCCCGTTCCGGCCGCACCATGATGTTCGCCCGCACCCAGATGGGCGTCGACCGCCTCGTCGGGCAGCTCGCGGCCGTCGGTGTCCGCGCCGGCGCGCTGCACGGCGGCAAGACGCAGCGGGTCCGCACCCGCACGCTGGCGGAGTTCAAGGAAGGGCGCATGAACGTCCTGGTCGCCACCGACGTCGCCGCCCGCGGCATCCACGTCGACGGCGTCTCGCTGGTCGTGCACGTCGACCCGCCGAAGGACCCCAAGGACTACCTGCACCGCGCCGGTCGTACCGCACGGGCCGGCGAGTCCGGCGCCGTGGCGACCCTGGCGCTGCCGAAGCAGCGGCGCACCACGCTGGCGATGATGGAGAAGGCCGGGGTCGCCCCCGCCGAGCTCCGCGTCCGCGCCGGTGACACCGCGCTCGCCGACGTGACCGGCGCCCGGGAGCCCAGCGGCGTCCCGATCCCCCCGGAGCCGGCCGAGGCGCCGCGGCGCAGCGGCGGCGGCGACCGCTCGTACGGCCAGCGCCGTTACGGCGACCGCCCGCAGGGCGAGCGTCGCACCTACGGCGACCGTCCCCAGGGCGAGCGTCGCACCTACGGCGACCGCCCGCAGGGCGAGCGTCGTACCTACGGCGACCGCCCGCAGGGTGAGCGCACCTACGGCGACCGTCCCCAGGGCGAGCGTCGTACCTACGGTGACCGCCCGCAGGGCGAGCGCACCTACGGCGACCGCCCGCAGGGCGAGCGTCGCACCTACGGCGACCGTCCCCAGGGCGAGCGTCGTACCTACGGCGACCGCCCGCAGGGTGAGCGCACTTACGGCGACCGGCCCCAGGGCGAACGTCGTACGTACGGCGACCGTCCCCAGGGCGAGCGCACCTACGGCGACCGCCCGCAGGGCGAGCGTCGCTCGTACGGTGACCGGGCCGCCACCGGTGCGCAGGGCGACCGGCGTGGCTTCGCCGGGCGTCGCCCCACCCGCACCTACTGATCACGTACCGACCTCGACGGGCGCTGCCGGCTTCGGCGGCGCCCGTCGTCGGCGTTTTTCACCTTCGTGTCGCCCCACTGCCGTAGCCTCGCGAACATGCCCACCTTGCCGAAGTCTCTCTTCTGGAGCCGTCGCGACACCGCCGGATCAGAACACGCGATCTTCGACGACGTGCGGGGACTCACCGCCAGGGGCGTCGCCCAGTCCGCCGAGCCGGTCCCGCACACCTGCCGGTACGAGCTGAACACCGACGAGGGCTGGGCGAGTCTGCGCCTGGCCGTGGAGGTCGAGGGGGCGGGCTGGTCCCGAGGGCTGAAACTCGAACGGCGCGACGGCCAGTGGCGGGCCACCACCTCCGAGCAGGGTGACCTGGACGCGGCGCTGGTCGCCGCCGGGCATCCTCCGGCCGGGTTGCCCGGCATCGAGGACGCCTCCCGGCTCGGCGACGCCCTCGACGTGGACCTGGGTGGTTCCCCGTTGACCAACACCCTGCCGATCCGCCGGCTCGGACTGCGCGACGCCGACGACGGCACCTCCCACCGGATCACCGTCGCCTGGGTGCTGGTGCCGAGCCTGGTGGTCCTGCCGGCCGTGCAGAGCTACACACTCGTCGACCCGGAGCGGGTGCGCTACGCCAGCGAAGGCTTCACTGCCGAGCTGGAGATCGACCCCGAGGGCTACGTGCTGCGCTACCCGGGGCTCGCCGAACGTGCGGCGCACCGCCCCGGCTACCTCTGACGCCCGTCCGCACGCGGAGAGCCCCGTACCGCCTCGACGGCAGGGGCAGGCGCATTGACAGAGCCGCCGTGTCCGCGTACCCGGTCAGTCGGTTTTCGCCGCCGGCCACTCGCCGGTCGCCAGGAAACGTTCGATGATCTCCAGGTACGGCGGCAGGTCGAACCCGCCGGCGGCCAGCCATTCGTCGCTGTAGTACGTGCCGCCGTAGCGCTCCCCGGCGTCGCAGATCAGGGTCACCACCGAGCCGCGCTGACCGGCCGCACGCATCTGCGCGATCAGTCCGAACGCCCCCCACAGGTTGGTGCCGGTGGAGCCGCCGACGCGGCGCCCGAGCACCGCCGAGGCCGCGCGCATCGCCGCCAGCGACGCCGCGTCGGGGACCCGCACCATCCGGTCCACCACCGCCGGCTGGAACGACGCCTCCACGCACTGCCGGCCGATCCCCTCGATCCGCGAGCCGACATTGGTGCGTACTGTCGGGTCGCCACTGACCCAGGCCGGGTAGAAGGCCGAGTTCTCGGGGTCGACGACGCAGAGCTTGGTGGGCAGGCGCTGGTAGCGGGCGTACCGGCCGATGGTGGCGCTGGTCCCGCCGGTGCCGGCGCCCATCACGATCCACGCCGGGATCGGATGCCGCTCCCGCGCCATCTGCGCGTAGATCGATTCGGCGATGTTGTTGTTGCCCCGCCAGTCGGTTGCCCGCTCGGCGTAGGTGAACTGGTCCATGAAGTGACCACCGGTGGCGGCGGCGAGCCGCCGGGCCTCGGCGACGACGTCGGCCGGATCGTCGACGAGGTGGCACTTGCCGCCCTGGAACTCGATCAGCTCGATCTTCTCGTGCGAGGTGTTCGTCGGCATCACCGCCACGAACGGCAACCCGAGCATCCGGGCGAAGTACGCCTCGGAGACCGCCGTCGAGCCCGAGGAAGCCTCGATGACGGTGCTGCGCGGCCCGATCCAGCCGTTGCAGAGGCCGTAGAGGAAGAGCGATCGGGCCAGCCGGTGCTTGAGCGAGCCGGTCGGATGCACCGACTCGTCCTTGAGGTAGAGATCCACCCCCCACTCGCGGGGCAGCGGGAAGGGAAGCAGGTGGGTGTCGGCGGAGCGGTTGGCGTCGGCCTCGACCATGCCGATGGCCTCGGTCACCCATGCCCGTTCGCTGTCGTCGCAGCGGTCCAGATGGTCCACGTCGCTGAACGTAACGCGCCGGCCGGCGACAGCGGGCGGCGGGTACGGATATGCGGCGCGGGTGGGCTCACTGCCCGGGGTGCAGCGGCTGCGGCCGGTTCTCCCACTTGGTCGACAGGGCGATGCTGGTCCGGGTCGAGGCGACCCCGGGGATGCGGCCGAGCTGCACGATCAGCCGTTCAAGCTCGCCGATGGTGCTCACCCGGGCCTTGAGCAGGAACGACTCGACCCCGGCCATGAAATAGCAGGATTCGATCTCCGGCAGGACCCGGAAAGCCTCCAGCAGGTCGTCGGTGTCGGCGTTGGAGTCCTCGACGACCCCGATCAGCGCGGTGACCCCGAGCCCGACCTTTTCCGGTTCGACCTCGGCCCGGTAGCCGCGGATCACCCCACCGGTCTCCAGCTTGCCGACCCGGTCGTGCACCGACGGCGAGGAGAGCCCCACCTGACGGGCGAGTTCGGCGTACGAGAGGCGGGCGTTGCCGCGGAGCAGCTCCACGAGAGCGAGGTCGATGGCATCCACGAGGAAGAACCTTTGCGAAATGGGGCGTAACGCCCAACCGGGAGCGGGAGTTGAACGCAGCGACAAGTACCGACGCTACGGTCCAAGCCGCCCGTGAAGTCTAGCCAACCTGCCCACTCGTGGTTTTTTCGCGTTTGCCGGACACGCCCTTTCTCCTGCGTTGTAATTGCCGTACGTCCCTTAAGACGGCTCTGAGCTCGCACCAGCCGGGGCAGTGTGATCAGCCGGGGGCTTCGTCGACGCGAGGAGGGGCTGTGGACACTGGAGATCGCCTGCTGACGCCGGGAGAAGTCGCGGCGTTGTTCCGGGTCGATCCGAAGACCGTCACCCGTTGGGCTGCGGCCGGACGGATCGGCAGTATCCGGACGCCAGGCGGACACCGCCGGTTCCGCGAATCCGAGGTACGTGCCCTGCTGGAGGGCGAGGGGATGCTGGACGAGGCCGAGGGCCTGGCGAACCAGCCCCGCAACACCGGCCCGAATCAGGGTGTGCCGGGACAGGGCAACAGCGGTCCGTACTGAGACCGCGGCCGGTCATCGCGAGCGGTGGCCGGCGCCCAGGTCTCCGCTCCAGCGACGAAACAGGTCATGCTCGACACCGAGCGCGTCGAGGACCTTTCCGGCCACGAAGTCGACGAGCTGCGCCCCGCTCGCCGCCGCGCCCGCACCGTAGAAGCCCGGACTTGCGGGGAGCACCACCGCGCCGGCGTCGTGCAGGGCGATCAGATGCTCCAGGTGGCTGCGGGTAACCGGCGTCTCCCGGGGCACCACGACCACCCGGCGCCGTTCCTTGAGGTTGACCTCGGCGGCCCGCTGGAGCAGATCCTTGGACAACCCGATGGCGATGCCCGCGCACGCCGCCGTGCTGGCGGGCACCACGGCCATGCCCCGGACCGGGTACGACCCGCTGCTCGGCCCGGCCGCCAGATCACCGGCCGCCCAGTGCCGCACGTCGGCCCCGCTCAGGTCCCGGCCGAGCCAGTCGGTGAGGTCCCGCTCCCAGTGCCCGTCGCGGAACGGTCGTCCGGTCTCGTCCATGATCGTCAGCCGGGCGGCCCGGGAGACCACCAGGTCCACCGCCTCGCCCGCGTCGAGCAGGCCGCGGATCACCGCCGCCGCGTAGGGGGTTCCGGACGCGCCGGAGACCCCCACCACCCATGGCTCACGCATCCCCCCAGCCTGCCTGGTCGCGGCCGGCCCCGTGGCACCACCCCCCGTACCGGCCACCACCGCAGCGTCCCACCAGCTCGACCCGGGGCATCGCCGCGGCTGAATTTCTGCCATGCTCCCCCGGGACGATCACCACTGTGGAGCGACCGGAGGGGTGGTGCGGCGGATGACCGTGGCGCACGCGCGGACGCTACGCACCGAATGCCCGCTGCCCGTACGGTGCTCGCCGCACAGTGAGGCAACCCAGGAGTGGCTCTCCGGCTGGGTTCGCCGCTTCGACCTGCCGCTGGACCCGGCCGCCCTGCGTCGCCTCGACGCCGCCGGTTTCGCCTGGTACGCCGGGCGCCTCTACCCGGACGCCTCCGCCGCCGACCTGCGTACGATCGCGGCGCTCTGGACCTGGTTCTTCCTGCTCGACGACGCCTGCGACGGACCGCAGCGGGCGACCGGCGAGGAGGTCGCCGCGCTCCGGGCGGGAGTGCTGCGGGTGCTGCGAGCCGGTCCGCGCAGCCGCCCCGCCGGATTCCAGGGGCCGCTGCGCCGGATGCTGGTCGACGCCTGGCGGGTGCCGAGGTCACGGATGCCGCAGCAGTGGCAGGAGCGCTTCGCCGACGCGGTCGCCCATCACCTGGAGGGCAACCGGGTGGAGGCGGTCAACAAGACCCGGGGCTACGCGCCGCCGGTCGCCGAGTACGTCGCCCTGCGGCGCGCGACCTCCGCCGCGTACGTCTCGTACACGATGATCGAGTTCGCGACCGGGCACGTGCTGCCGGACGCGGTCTACCACCATCCGGCGCTGCGGGCGCTGGCGGCGACCGGCAACGACCTGCTCTCGTGGTTCAACGACCTGGTGTCGCTGGAGAACGACCGGATCACCTCGGGCGGGCACAACCTGGTCCTGGCGATCGCCCGCGAACAGCGGATCCCGGTCGACCGCGCGGTGGAGACGGCGCTGACGCGCTGGCGGGCGGGGATGCGGCGCTTCATGGAGCTGCGCGCGCGGATGCCCTCCTTCGGCCCGGAACTGGACGCGGCGGTGTCGGCACACGTCGAGGGGATCGCCTGTTCGGTGCGGGGCACGGTCGACTGGTCGCTGGAGAGCGCCCGGTACGCCGTACCCCAGCGCTGACGACGGCGCGCCGCGTCAGCCGCGGTTGCGGTCGGCGAGGGTGTTGAGCAGGGCCGCCGCGGTGGCGGCGTCGTCGACGGTGACGACGATCGAACGCCCGCCGGTCCGCTCGACGAGCAGCCCCTCGCCCTTGCGCAGGACGATGCCGACCCGGCCACCACGGCCGACCCGCCAGCCCCACCCACCGAACTGCCGCAGCGGGTTGACCGGGACGACGTCGGCACGGAGCACCTCGTCGACGGGGACCCGGGTGCGCGGCCAGCCGAGCGCGGAGCGGACCGTCAGCCCGTCGGCGTCGACCCGGACCACGAAGGAGAGCATCGCCGCCATCAGCGCGGCCAGCAGCGCCGGCACCACCAGCATGACCCACATGCCGCCGAGCACCGCGAGCACGACCAGCAGGACCGTCACGCCGACCCCGATGCCGATGCCGGGGCCGCCGTCGACCCGGCCGATCCAGCTGGCCCGTTCCGCGGTGCCCAGCGGCACCCGGGGGGCGTCGTCCGCGACAGGCACGGCGGCGGGCTGGGGCGGGTCGCCGGGGACCAGCAGAGCGACCAGCACCGCGGGGATGAGCGCGCCGACGAGCGCACCGACGATCACGACGTCGACGCTGCCGGCGTCCCGGGCGTCGGTGAGTCCGCGCTGCACGGCGAAGGTGCCGAGTTGCAGGACCGCCACGAAGAGACCGGCCCAGATGGTGGCGCCGGCGGAGACCCGGCGGTTGAGCGCGGACTGGCCGAGAAAGGCCGTCAGCGCGCCGAAGCCGGCCACCATCGCGACACCGAGCCCGGTCGTCAGCGCCAGTAGCGCCCCGAATGAGCCGAAGGAGTCGGGGTTGCCGTTGACGTTCCAGTGCGTGGCGACCCGCTCCGGCAGGTCACCGCGCCAGGACCAGCTGATCAGGGCCGCGACGGCGACGACGAGCAGGCCGACGGCGGTGACGGCGACGGCCGTACGGCGCGTCCGGCGCTCGGCGACCGCTTCCGGGGTGAGGGCGCGGGTCATTTCTGGAACGCCTCCTTCAGCAGTGTGGCGGTGGCCTCCGGGGAGAGGTGCGCGGCGCGGGCGGCGCGCACCACCTCGTCGATCGCGGCCAGCAGGGGGGTGTGGTCGGCCGCCGGGCGGGCGGTGACGATCGCACCCCGGCCGCGGCGAAGCTCGATCAGCCCTTCGTCGCGGAGCACCTGGTAGGCCCGGAGCACGGTGTGCACGTTCAGGTCGAGCGAGGCGGCGAGTTCCCGGGCGGCGGGGAGCCGCTCGCCGGGGTGCAGCTCACCTCGGGCCACCGCGAGGTGGACCTGGGTGACGAGCTGGGTGAAGAGCGGCTCGTCCGCGGTGGAGTCGATGCGGAAAAGCATGGCTTTAGCTTACTTGTTCTAGTGGTACTAGAACAAGTTGCCGGGCCCCGGGTACGCGAAACGGCGGCGGGCCACTGCCCGCCGCCGTTCTCCGCATACCGTCCGCGCTAGGGGCGCAGGCCCAGCCGTACCACCAGGTCCAGCAGCGCGAAGACGAAGAGCGCGATGCCGACGAATCCGTTGGCGGTGAAGAACGCCCGGTTCACCTTCGACAGGTCCGTCGGGGTGACCACCAGGTGCTGGTAGCCGAAGGCGACCGCGGTCAGCGCCAGCCCCACCCACCAGAGCCAGCCGAAACCGATCAGCAGGCCGAACCAGACGTAGAGCGCGAAGGTCACCACGTGCGCGACCGTCGAGGCGTGCAGCGCGAACCGCAGCCCGTACCGGGCCGGGACGCTGTGCACCCCGATCTGCCGGTCGACGTCGACGTCCTGGCAGGCGTAGATCAGGTCGAAGCCGCCGATCCAGAGCCCGACCGCGATCCCGAGCAGCCACGCCGGCCCGGAGCCGGTCAGGGTGCCGGTGACCGCCAGCCAGGCGCCGACCGGGCCGACCGCCTGCGCCACGCCGAGGATCGCGTGCGGCCAGTTCGTGAAGCGCTTGCCGTACGGATAGACGATCAGCGGGATCACCGCGAGCGGCGCCAGCCAGAGGCAGAGCGGGTTGAGCAGCGCGGCAGCGGCGAGGAAGACCGCCAGCGCGACCACCGCACCGGTCCAGGCCGTCCGCACACTCACCGCCCCGGTCACCAGCTCCCGCCCGGCGGTACGCGGGTTCCGCGCGTCGATCTGCCGGTCCAGGATCCGGTTGGCGGCCATCGCGAACGTCCGCGCCCCGACCATCGCCACGGTGATCAGCAGCAGGTCGAGCCAGCGGACCCGCCCGCCGTTGACCTGCATGGCGGTCAGCGCCGACAGGTACGCGAACGGCAGCGCGAAGACCGAGTGCTCGATGGCGACCAGCTTCAGGAACGCCTTCACCCGGCCCGGCTTCTCGACCGGCGCGTCGACGACAGCCATCAGATGCCGTACTCCTTCCAGCGCTTGTCGACCAGCGAGACGACCTCGGGCGACATGTTCATCGACTCGGGCCAGTCGCGGTGGTAGCCCTCCTCGGGGAGCTTGCGGGTGGCGTCCACGCCCGCCTTGCCACCCCAGAACTGCTGGTACGAGGCGTGGTCGAGGTGGTCGACCGGCCCCTCGGTGACCATCAGGTCGCGGGCGTAGTCGACGTTGCCGAAGGCCCGGAAGGCGACCTCGTTGTAGTCGTGCACGTCGCAGTCCTCGTCGACGATCACGATCAGCTTGGTCAGCGACATCATGTGCGCGCCCCAGATCGCGTTCATCACCTTCTGGGCGTGCTTCGGGTAACGCTTGCGGATCGAGACGATCGCGCAGTTGTGGAAGACCCCGGCCGCGGGCAGGTTGTAGTCGACGATGTCCGGGATCAGGAAGCGCAGCAGCGGCGCGAAGATCCGCTCGGTCGCCTTGCCGAGGCCGTGGTCCTCCTGCGGCGGCTGGGACGTGACGATCGAGTGGTAGACCGGGTCGCGCTGCATCGTCATGCACTCGATGTGCATCACCGGGAAGGGCTCCACCGGCGTGTAGAAGCCGGTGTGGTCGCCGAAGGGACCCTCCGGCAGCCGCTCGCCCGGCTCGATGTAGCCCTCCAGGATGATCTGGGCGCTGGCCGGCACCTGCAGCGGCACGGTCAGGCAGTCGACCATCTCGACCCGCTCACCGGCGAGGAACCCCGCGAAGAGGTACTCGTCGATATCGGCCGGCAGCGGCGCGCTCGCCGAGTAGGCGACCACCGGGTCGGCGCCGATCGCGATCGCCACCGGCAGCCGCTGGCCGAGGCGCTCGGCGACCGCGTGGTGGGCGGTGGAGTTCTTGTGGATCTGCCAGTGCATGCCGATGCTGTTGCGCGAGTGCTGCTGCAGCCGGTACAGACCCAGGTTGCGCTTGCCGGTCTCCGGGTGCTTGGTGTGGGTCAGCCCGAAGTTGTGGAAGATCCCGCCGTCACCGGGCCAGACCTGCAGCCCCGGCAGCCGGTTCAGGTCCACGTCGTCGCCGCGGTAGACAACCTGCTGGCAGGGGGCGGTCTTGACCTTCTTCGGCGGCATCGACTTGAGCTGCATGACCTTGCCGAGGCCGCCCATCATCCCCGAGAAGCCCTGCGGCAGCTCCGGCTTGAGCATCTCGCCGATCCGGGCGCCGATCTCGTCGAGGTTGCCCACCCCGAGCGCCATCGCCATCCGCTTCTCGGTGCCGAAGAGGTTGATCGCCACCGGCATCTCGCCCCGGGTGGGGCGCTCGAAGAGCAGCGCCGGGCCACCCGCCCGCACCGTACGCGTGACGATCTCGCTGATCTCCAGCGTCGGATCGACCGGGGCGCTGATCCGGGTGAGTTCACCCGCGCGCTCCAGTGCGGCGAGGAAGTCCTTCAGGTCGGTGTAGGGAAAACCACGAGCGGCCATGCCCCCCAGTCTCCCCCACCAACCTGAACCTCCCCCCACCCGGCCCACTCCAGGCCGGTCAGTGCCCCGAGCAGAGCCGTTCAGCACCCGCGCAACCAGAGAGCTGCCCTAGTTTCCCGAGTAGAGCCGTACGGGGTCGACGAGCACGACGTCCGATCGCTGCTCGGCGAGGCGGCGGAGTTCGTCGGTGAAGCCCTTTCCGCCGGCGAGCAGCAGCCGGGTCTGCGCCGTCTCCAGGCCGGGGCGGCCGGCGAGCAGTTCCCGGGCCCGAACGAGCCGTTCGAGTTCGGCGACACCGGGAGTACGACCCCACTTGACCTCGCCGATGGCGAGCAGTGGACGGGGCCCGTCCCCGAACGGCGGTTCACCGAGCGCGACGAGGTCGAGTTCCTGACTGGTCCGGCTGACAGGGTCCGTGATCACGGCGGCGCTCGCCTCGGCGACGATGCCGCCGAACGTCTCGGGCGCGGCGAAGCGCAGCGCCCACTGCCGTACGGTCTCCTCGAAGCCGGGCCCGAGCACGGCGCTGGCGTAGCGGCGCTGTGAGCGCCGCCAGACGTCGGCGCTGCGGCGCTGCTCCAGTGCCGTCCAGGCGGGGCGCATGACCGCCTGATAAAAGGTGATCAAGGGTTCGGCGATGCGGTAGCGGCTGCGGCCGCTGCGCAGCGGGTCCGGGTCGCGGACCACCAGACCGGCGTCCTCCAGCACGGTGAGGGGGTGCTGGATGTCGGTGGCCTTACGGCCGATGAAACCGGCGATCCCACCGCGGGTGGCGTTGCCTTCCGCAACTGCTGCCAGCACCGAATGGTAGAGCGCCGGGTCCCGCAGGTCGGGGTCTTCGGCGAGCAGATACCGCGCCTCACGGAAGAGGGGACGGGCCGGGTTGAGGACGGCCCGCACCACCCAGTCGTCGAAGTCGTCCGGGCCGTCCGGGCTGTCGTCCTGCACGTATTCGCGCCGGTAGGCGGGAGTTCCACCGACGATGGCGAAGACCTGGGCGGCGAGGACCGGGTCCTCGATGCCCCAGAAGGACGCCGCGGCCCGGTAGTCCAGGGGAGCTACCGGCAGTTCCAGCCCGGCGCGTCCCCGCAGCGGGGCCGAGCCGGCGAGCAGACCACCCATGAAGGAGAGCGCCGAGCCACAGAGCAGCAGCCGGGCACGCGACTCCACCCGTTCCGGCCGGCCGGGGGTCAGGGCGTGCTGGATGACCGATGGCAGGTCCCGGCTCGCCCGCGCCAGGTACGGGAACTCGTCGATCACGACCGTGACCGGCCGGTCGCGGCCAAGCGCCAGCAGCGCGTCCACAGCGTGTGACCAGTCCGCCAGGTGCAGCGGCCCCGCCGCGCCCGTGTACTCGCCGAGCGCCGCACCGAGCCGCCGCAATGAATCGACCGGGGTCGCCTCGGTAGCCCCGAAGTAGAAGCCGCCGGTGGCCTTCGCGAGTTCGTACAGGAGCAGGGTCTTGCCCTGTCGGCGGCGGCCGCTGACCACGCCGAGCGTGGCGCCCTGACGGACGTCGGTGGCGAACCGGCTCAGCTCCGCCCACTCGACGTCCCGGTCGAAGATCTCCGCCGGTTTGGTCAGCTCCATGCGCACCTCAAAATGTAGGACCACACTTCTTATAAGTGTAGTCCTACATTTTGCGGTGGTGGGCTCAGTCGATGTCGGCGTAGGAGTGCAGGCCCTCGAAGAACATGTTGACGCCGAAGAGGTTCATCAGCATCGTGGCGAAGCCGAAGACGGCGATCCAGACCACCACGTTGCGCTTGACGCTCGGCGTCGCGCGGGCGTGCAGGTAACCGGCGTAGATCACCCAGGAGATGAACGACCAGGTCTCCTTCGGATCCCAGCCCCACGGCCGGCCCCAGGCCGCCTCGGCCCAGACCGCCCCGGCGATCACACCGAAGGTGAAGAGCGGGAACGCGAAGGCGTGCAGGCCGAAGGTGAGCCGCTCCAGCGACGCCGCCGCCGGCAGCCGCCGGGCCAGCGTGTACGGGAAGCTGCGCCGCCCGTCCTCGTAGCCGGCGCGCATCAGGTACGTCAGCGCCGGCACCACCCCGAGCAGGAAGAGCCCCGAGGCGAAGACGACGGTCGAGACGTGGATCTGGAACCAGTACGACTGCAGCGCCGGCATCAGCGGCACCACCTCGACGTAGAGCACCAGCTCCGCGACGGCGAGCAGCAGCACCATCACCAGCGTCACGAAGAGGCCGAGCTTGCGCACCTCCGGGTGCCGCCAGAGCAGCACCAGCCAGCCGACCACGCCGACGAAGGAGAGGGTCAGCACGAACTCGTACATGTTGCCCCAGGGCATGCGCTCGGCGGCGATTCCCCGGGTGACGGTCGCGGCGCCGTGCACCAGCGTCGCCAGCACGGTGACCACGACGGCGAGGCGCCCGGCGATGCGGATCGCCGGGCTCGGACCGCGGGGCGCGAGCGGGGTCGCGACGGGCGGTTCACCCGCGACGCCGCCGGCACCCGTGGCGGCACCCACCAGCTCCCGCTCGGGCGCGGCCTTGCGGGCCGGAGCCGGCGCGAGGGCGTACTCGGCGGCGTGGCAGATCATCGCCACCAGATACACCAGGATCGCGATCGCGACCAGCTGGTCGGAGAGTGCGGCCATCACGTGGTCCCTTCTGGCGCGCCGGCGCGGCGTGCCGCCCCGGCGCTGTCGTCCTTCGTCGCGTGCTCCGTTGTCGCCTCGTCCGTAGCCGCGTTCTTGCCAGTCTCAGCCGCCGGAGCCCGGTCTGCGCCCGTTTCGGCGCTTCGCTCGCCGCCGATCGCCGCGATGATCTCGGCGAACTCGTCGGCGAAGCCGGGATAGTCGGTCCGGGGCAGGCCCCCGGCGGCGATCAACCTACTACCGGTTGTCGTGGCGGCGCTCGCCGCCTCCCCACCAGTTGTCGGACCCTGCGCGGGCGCCAACCGGAACCAGATCCGGCGCCGCTTGCCGAAGAGCGAACCCATCAGGCCGATCAGCAGGGTCGCCGAGCTGACCAGCAGCAGCGTCGTTCCCGGATCGTGCCGCGCCGAGATCGTGATGTACGGCCTGGTGCCGAGGAACTCCAGCGTGGTGCCGTCGTCCAGGGTCCAGGTCTCCCCGGGGGCCAGCAGCTTGCCGTTGCCGATCTGGGTCAGCCGGCCGGCCTGCACCTGCGTCTGGTCGATGCTGTAGACCGAGCCCGGGATGCCCGAGTCCAGGCCGAGATTCCCCTGGTACGCGATCAGGAAGATCGCCGGGTTGTTCTGCTCCGGGAACTGCGAGCTGACCGCGATGTCGGCGTCCTCGGGCGCGGTCGGCATGTAGATGCCCTCGAAAGCGATCTGCAGCGCCTCGTCGCGCTTGCCGGTGTCGGGGTCGAAGTTGGCGTCCGGGAAGATCGCCACGCCCTCGCTTGTCAGGTTCCCGTCCTGCGCCAGGAAGGCGTCGTCGGAGGTCTGGCTGCGGCCGTACCGGTCGGTGTAGCGCAGCACCGGCGCGTAGCCGTGGCCGAGCAGGTGCACGTTGGCGTCGTCCAGGCGCAGCGGCGAGTTGACCGAGAACTTCTCGGTCCGGGGGGCCGCGTCGCCCTCGACCACGGTGACGGTGGCGGTGTACTGCTCCGGCATGCCGGTGGGCAGGAAGCGGGCCTCGAAGTCGTCCAGGGTCAGGCAGAACTTCGGCAGCCCGGCGTCGTCGACCTGCGGGCCGATGTCCGCCTCGACGTACTGCTGGCGGGTGTTGCAGTAGCTGTTCTCCTCGCCGGCGACGAGCAGCCGGTTGCCCTGCCAGCCGTACCAGGAGCCGAGCGCGACGCCGATGAGCACGGCGATCAGCGAGAAGTGGAAGAGCAGGTTGCCGGTCTCCTTGAGGTAGCCCTTCTCGGCGGACACCTCGTCGCCGCGGACCGCCACCCGCCAGCGCCGCTTGCGCAGCACCGCGGCGATCGCCGCGGCGTCGGTCCCGGCGACCAGCTCGGTGTGCTGCGGCAGCCGCTCCAGCCGCTTCGGCGCCGCCGGCAGCGGGGCGCGCAGCGCGCGGACGTGATCGCGCAGCCGCGGCACGATGCAGCCGATCAACGAGATGAACAGCAGCAGGTAGATCGCGGAGAACCAGACCGAGGAGAAGACCTCGAAGGCGCCGATGCGGTCCAGCACCGGACCCCATTCGGGGTACTCCCGGAAGAAGTCGTTGACGTCCTCCGGGTTGACCCCGCGCTGCGGCAGCACCGAGCCGGGGATCGCCGCCACCGCCAGCAGGAAGAGCAGCACCAGGGCCGTCCGCATGCTCGTCAGCTGCCGCCAGGAGTTGCGCAGCAGCGCCACCACCGGGTTCGCCCGGCGCGGGCGTGGCGGCTGCGGGTCGGTGACCCGGTCCTCGACGAGTGCCATCAGATACTCACCTCACCGACGCCGAAGGTCGTCCGCAGCCAGATCACGAAATCGCCCCAGCCGCCGGTGACCAGCGCCAGGCCGATCAGCACCAGCAGCACGCCGCCGATGCGGGTCACCCAGCGGCTGTGCCGGCGTACCGCCCGGAAGACGCCGAGCAGCCGGTGGAAGGCCAGCCCGAAGACCACGAACGGCAGGCCGAGACCGATGCAGTACGCCACGGCGAGCACCACGGCGCGGTCGTTCTGCCCGCCCACGGCGGCCATGCCGATCACCGCCGCCAGGGTCGGGCCGACGCAGGGCACCCAGCTCAGCGCGAAGACCGCGCCGAAGACCGGCGCCCCGATCAACCCGGCCGAGGGGAGCTTGCGGATGCGGAACTCCCGCTGCAGACCCGGGATGACGCCGACGAAGGCGAGCCCGAGCGCGATGATCAGCACGCCGACGCCGACCTCCAGCGCCCGGCTGTTGCTCAGCATCGACTTGCCGAGGCTGGTGAAGATGACCACGGTGGTGGTGAAGACGACGGTGAACCCGGCGATGAAGAGCAGCGTGCCGGCGAGCACCCGCCCCTTGACGGCGAGCACGCCGCGCCGGGGCGTGGTCCGCTCGGCGACCGTGACCGCGCCGCCGCCCGCGCCGGGAGCCGCGTCACTGCGCCCCTCCAGGTCCGCGCCGGCCAGCCCGGTGACGTACGACAGGTAGCCGGGGACCAGCGGCAGCACACACGGGGAGAGGAAACTGACCAGGCCGGCCAGCGCCGCCGCCCCGATGGCGAGCAGCAGCGGGCCGCTGGTCACCGCGGCGGAGAAGGCCTCGCCCATCAGTCCGGCCCGTTCGCGCCGCTGGACTCGGCGGCGACCCGCTCGACGTACGGCAGGAAGGTCTCCTGCTGGACCGCGCCGCGGATCACCACGGCGACCCGTCCCTCCCGGTCGAGCACGATCGTCGCCGGGATGCTGTTCGGGGCGATGTCGAAGGCGAGCGCCAGCCGGCTCGGCGGGTCGAAGAGGCTCGGGTAGGTGACGCGCCCCTCCTCGAAGGCGAGCGCCTTGTCCCGGGAGTCCTGGATGTTGATGCCCATGAAGCGCACCCCGGAGTCCCGGGTGGCGAGGTGGACAGCTTCCAGGTCGTCGGCCTCGGCCCGGCAGGGCGCACACCACGAACCCCAGAAGTTCAGCACCACGACGTTGCCGCGCTCCTGCGTCACGTCCCAGGTCCCGGATTCGTCGAGCAGGTCACCGGCGAGCGCCGGGGCCGCCGAGCGCTGCTGCGGGGAGCAGACGATGGCGCCCTGCTCGTCGGTTCCGCACTCCTGCTCCCGGTTGCCCGTGCAGCCGGCCAGGGCCAGCGCCATCACACCGGCGAGCAGACCCGCCAGGACCCGAGGCGTACGCATCAGGCGCCCTTGGCCTGCTGGGCGCCGGGCGAGAGCGCGACCAGGTGGGCGGCGGGCTCGGAGTACGCCACTCCGGTGATCTTGGAGCCTTCGAAGTGGAACGAGGTGAGGCTCGCCAGGCCGCACTGCCGCCGCCGCGGGTCGTGCCAGAGCTTCTTGCGTTCGACGTGGCGGCGCAGCGTCCAGATCGGCAGCTGGTGCGAGACGCAGACCGCCTCGTGCCCCTCGGCCGCGGCGCGGGCGGCCTGGATCGCGGCGAACATCCGCTCGGCGATCTGCTGGTAGGGCTCACCCCAGGAGGGGGTCACCGGGTCGCGCAGCACCCACCAGTTGCGCGGGTCGCGCAGCGCGCCGTCGCCGACGGCGACCCGCTTGCCCTCGAAGAAGTTGGCGCTCTCGATCAGCCGCTCGTCGGCGGCGACCGGGAGCCCGAACTGGGCGGCGAACGGCTCGGCGGTCTGCTGCGCCCGCTCCAGCGGGCTCGCCACGAGGTGCACGATGTCGCGGCCGGCCAGCTCCTCGGCGGCGGCCTTGGCCATCTGCACGCCCAGCTCCGAGAGGCGGTAACCGGGCAGCCGGCCGTAGAGGATCTTTTCGGGGTTGTGCACCTCGCCGTGCCGCAGCACGTGGACCACCGTCTTGCTCACGCCGTCGCCTTCCTCCGGGCTGTGCGGCGGGGGCGCCGCGAAATCATGTGCCGCACTCCTGGGCCGCCGCCCGCGCCGCCACCGGCAGCGCCGCGGCGATCCGCGCCAGCGCCTCGTCGTCGATCGCCGTGGAGACGAACCAGGCCTCGAAGGCGCTCGGCGGCAGATAGACCCCGTGGGAGAGCATGGCGTGGAAGAACGCCTTGAAGGCCGGCACGTGCTGGGTGCGGGCCGCGTCGTAATCGGCCACGTCGGCGTCGGTGAAGAAGATCGAGAACATGTTGCCGGCGGTGGAGAGCCGGTGCGGCACCCCGGCCGCGCTCAGCGCCTCGACCGCCAGCTGGCGCACCTGCCCGGAGATCCGGTCCAGGGTGCGGTAGACCTCGTCGTCGGCGAGCCGGAGCGTGGCCAGCCCCGCGGCGCAGGCCAGCGGGTTACCGGAGAGGGTGCCGGCCTGATAGACCGGGCCCGCCGGGGCGAGCTTCGACATCACGTCGGTACGGCCGCCGAAGGCCGCCGCGGGCAGGCCGCCGCCCATCACCTTGCCGAAGGTGACGATGTCGGCGTCGACCGGGTCCAGGCCGAGCCAGCCGGAACGGGAGACCCGGAAGCCGGTCATCACCTCGTCGACGATCAGCAGCGCGCCGTTGGCGTGGGCGATCCGGGCGAGCGCCTGGTTGAAGCCGTCCCGGGGGGCGACGACGCCCATGTTCCCGGCGGCCGCCTCGGTGATCACCGCGGCGATCTCGCCGCCCTGGGCGGCGAAGGCCGCCTCCACGGCGGCGATGTCGTTGTACGGCAGCACGATGGTCTCGCTCGCCGCCGCGCCGGTGACGCCGGGCGAGTCGGGCAGCCCGAAGGTCGCCACCCCGGAGCCCGCCGCGGCGAGCAGCGCGTCGGAGTGGCCGTGGTAGCAGCCGGCGAACTTGATGATCCTGGATCGGCCGGTGAAGCCGCGGGCCAGCCGGATCGCCGACATCACCGCCTCGGTGCCGGAGTTGACAAGGCGTACCTGCTCGACCGGGGTCCGCGCGACGATCTCGGCAGCCAGCTCCACCTCCCCCGGCGTGGGGGTGCCGAAGCTCGTGCCGAGCGCCGCGGCGGCCTGCACCGCCCCGACCACCTCGGGATGGGCGTGCCCCAGGATCAGTGGACCCCAGGAGCAGACCAGGTCCACGTAGCGGCGGTCGTCGGCGTCGAAGAGCCAGGGGCCTGCGCCCCGGACCATGAAACGCGGGGAACCACCGACCGCGCCGAAGGCGCGCACCGGCGAATTGACCCCGCCGGGCACGATGGCGCGGGCGCGGTCGAACAGGGCCTCGGAGGCGGGTGCGGCAGCGGGGTACGGCTGCTCACCGGCAGGATACGTATCGCTCACGATGAGGCCATTGTGTCAACCCTGCCGATCGGGTGCCGCGCCACCCCTGCGCCGGTTAACCACCTCACCCAGCTTTTCCACAGGAAGCCGGAACATCGAGATCGCGCTAGGCTGACCGGGTGCATCGTGCCGAGCTGTCCATCCACGCGCAGCGGACGGCCGACGAGGCGGTGCTCAGCCTCGCCGGTGAGATCGACATGCTCACTGCCGCGCGACTGTCGGCCTCCGTCGCCGAAGTCCTCGTCACCCCGCCCCCGCGGATCGTGCTCGACATGGCCGACGTGACATTCTGCGACTCGCAGGGGCTCGGCACCCTGGTGGTGCTCACCCGCAACGCCAGCCGCGCCCGCAGCCTGCTGATCCTGACCAACGTCGGGGACTTCCTGCTGCGGGTGCTGGACATCACCGGGCTGCGGCAGGCGCTGACCATCCGCAACGAACCGCTCGCCTGACGCCGGGCGCCGGCGTCAGGACGTCGCACCCCAGCGCACCTGCTCCAGCAGGTCCACCGCCCGGTCCCGGGCGTCCGGGTCGTCCGACCGCAGCATCGCGGTGGCCTCGTCGACCGCGCCGCTGAGCGTCTGATACCTCTGCTCCTGCTCCCGCGCCAGGTCCGACTGCGCCGCCAGCTGCCGGGTCTTGACCCACAGGTCGAGAAATACCGACACCTTGGCGCGCAGCACCCAGGGATCGAAGGGCTTGGTGAGGTAGTCGACCGCGCCGACGGCGTACCCGCGCAGCGCCAGCTGGGCGTCCCGGTCGGCGGCGGTGAGGAAGATGATCGGAATGTGCCGGGTCCGTTCCCGCCGCTTGATGTGCGCGGCGGTCTCGAAGCCGTCCATGTCCGGCATCTGCGCGTCCAGCAGGATCACCGCGAAGTCGTCCACCAGCAGCTGCTTGAGCGCCGCCTCGCCGCTCTCCACCGCGACGGACCTGACCGGCAGGCCCTGCAGGATCGCCTCCAGCGCCATCAGGTTCTCCCGCCGGTCGTCGACCAGCAGTGCCTTCGCCAGCTCGGTCACCGGTTGTCCTCCGCTCCGTCGTCCATCCAGGACGCCATCAGTTCGATCAGTTCGTCCAGATCGACAGGTTTGGTGATGTAGTCGCTCGCGCCCGCGTCGATCGCCGACTCCCGGTCACCGGGCATCGCCTTCGCCGTCAGAAAGACGATCGGCAGCTCGGCGAAGCGGTGGTTGCGCCGGATGGAGCGGGTCGTCTCGTACCCGTCCTGGTCGGGCATCATCGCGTCCATCAGCACGATCCGCACCTCCGGATGCTCGGCGAGCAGCCGTACGCCGTCGACGCCGTTGTCGGCGTAGAGCACCGTCATGCCGTGCAGCTCCAGGGCGCTGGTGAGCGCGAAGACGTTGCGGACGTCGTCGTCGACGATCAGCACGGTCGCCCCGTCGAGCCGCCGCGCCGAGGCGGGGACCTGCCGGTCCTTCTCGTCGGGCACCGGGCGCAGCATCGGCGGCGTCTCGGGCTGCGTCGGCACCGACGGCAGGGCGGCCGGGCGCGGGGTCGGCGGCGCCACGGCCGGCATCGGGGGCAGCACCGCGTTGAGCACGTCCGGCACGTACAGGGTGAAGGTCGAGCCCTGCCCGGGCACCGAGGTGACAGCGATGGTGCCGCCGAGCAGCCGGGCCAGGTCGCGGCTGATGGACAACCCCAGGCCGGTGCCGCCGTAGCGGCGGCTGGTGGTGCCGTCGGCCTGCTGGAACGCCTCGAAGATCAGCGAGAGCTTGTCGTCGGAGATGCCGATCCCGGTGTCGGCGACGGAGAAGGCGATCACCCGCCGGGCGGTGGCCAGCGCCGGCACGTCGAAGAAGGCGTGCTGCGGCGCCGGGCCGATGCGCAGCGTCACCGACCCCTGATCGGTGAACTTCATCGCGTTGGAGAGCAGGTTGCGCAGGATCTGCTGCAGGCGCTGCGCGTCGGTGACGAGGAACTCCGGCAGGTCGTCGGCGACCTCGACCTGCAGCCCGAGCCCCTTCTCCTCGGCCTGCGGCACGAACACCTGCTCCACGTACGAGCGGATGTCGGAGAAGCGGACCTCGATCGGCTCGACGTCCATCCGGCCGGCCTCGATCTTGGACAGGTCCAGGATGTCGTCGATGAGCCGCAGCAGGTCCGAGCCGGCGCCGTAGATGGTCCGGGCGAACTCGGTCTGCTTCGGGGTCAGGTTCTGCTCCGAGTTCTCGGCGAGCAGCCGGGCCAGCAGCAGCAGCGAATTCAGCGGGGTGCGCAGCTCGTGGCTCATGTTCGCCAGGAACTCCGACTTGTACGCCGAGGCGCGGCTGAGCTGCTGCGCCTTCTCCTCGAGGCCGATGCGGGCGAGTTCGATCTCGCGGTTCTTGACCTCGATGTTGCCCTTCTGGGCGGAGAGCAGCTGGGCCTTCTCCTCCAGTTCGGTGTTGGTCCGCTGCAGCTCGGCCGACTGCTCCTGCATCTCCCGGGCCAGCCGCTGCGACTGGGTCAGCAGCTCCTCCGTACGCCGGTTGGCCTGGATGGTGTTGACGGCGATGCCGATGGTGAGCACCAACCGCTCGAGGAAGGCGATGTGCAGCTCGGAGAAGGGGGTGATGCTCGCGAACTCGATCACGCCGAGCAGTTCGCCCTCGAAGAGGACCGGGAGCACCACGTGGTCGTTCGGCGGCATCTCGATCAGCCCGGAGCGCAGCGTCAACGGTCCCGCCTCGCCGCCGCCGGTGCGCAGGGTGCGCCGGGAGAGCGCCGTCTGGCCGACCAGCCCCTCGCCGACGGCGAAGGTGACGTCCTGGTCGGTCGAGGGGTAGCCGTACGCGGCGGTGAGCCGCAGCTGCTCGCTGCTCTCCGCCAGGTCGGCGAGGAAGAAGGCCCCGAGCTGGGCGTCGACGAGCGGGGTGACCTCCAGCATGATCATGCGGCAGACCTCGCCGAGGTCGCGCTGTCCCTGGAGCAGACCGCCGATGCGGGCCAGGTTGGAGTCGAGCCAACCCTGCTCGGCGTTCTTCTGGGTCGTCTCCCGCAGGGTGACAATCATCTGGTTGATGTTGTCCTTCAGCTCGGCGACCTCGCCGCGCGCCTGGACGCTGATCTGCTGGGTCAGGTCGCCGCGGGTGACCGAGGTGGAGACCTCGGCGATCGCCCGCAGCTGGGTGGTGAGGGTGGAGGCGAGCTGGTTGACGTTCTCGGTGAGGTCGCGCCAGGTCCCCGAGACGCCCTTGACCTGCGCCTGACCACCGAGCTGGCCTTCGAAGCCGACCTCGCGGGCCACCCGGGTCACCTCGTCGGCGAACGACGACAGCTGGTCGACCATCGTGTTGACGGTGTTCTTCAGCTCCAGGATCTCGCCCTGCGCGTCGACGGTGATCTTCTGCGACAGGTCACCCTTCGCCACCGCGGTGGTGACCGAGGCGATGTTGCGGACCTGCGACGTCAGGTTCGACGCCATCGAGTTCACGTTGTCGGTCAGGTCGCGCCAGGTGCCCGAGACGCCCTTGACCTGCGCCTGACCACCCAGCTTGCCCTCGGTGCCCACCTCGCGGGCCACCCGCGTCACCTCGTCGGCGAACGACGACAGCTGGTCGACCATCGTGTTGACGGTGTTCTTCAGCTCCAGGATCTCGCCCTG
>NZ_JBLLDT010000001.1:289728-290247 GCF_049523535.1 Melissospora conviva | reverse complement strand
GCGCGTCGACGGTGATCTTCTGCGACAGGTCACCCTTGGCGACGGCGGTGGAGACCTGGGCGATGTTGCGGACCTGAGATGTCAGGTTCGACGCCATCGAGTTCACATTGTCGGTCAGGTCGCGCCAGGTGCCGGCCACGCCGCGCACCTGGGCCTGGCCACCGAGCTTGCCCTCGGTGCCCACCTCACGGGCCACCCGCGTCACCTCGTCGGCGAACGACGACAGCTGATCCACCATCGTGTTGACCGTCGACTTCAGCTCCAGGATCTCGCCCCGCGCGTCAACAGTGATCTTCTGCGACAGGTCACCCTTCGCCACCGCCGTGGTGACCGAGGCGATGTTGCGGACCTGCGACGTCAGGTTCGACGCCATCGAGTTCACGTTGTCGGTCAGGTCCCGCCAGGTGCCCGAGACGCCCTTGACCTGCGCCTGACCGCCCAGCTTGCCCTCGGTGCCCACCTCACGGGCCACCCGCGTCACCTCGTCGGCGAACGACGACAGCTGATCCACCATCGTGT
>NZ_JBLLDT010000001.1:222185-289631 GCF_049523535.1 Melissospora conviva | reverse complement strand
TGTTGACCGTCGACTTCAGCTCCAGGATCTCGCCCCGCGCGTCAACAGTGATCTTCTGCGACAGGTCACCCTTGGCGACGGCGGTGGAGACCTGCGAGATGTTGCGGACCTGCGATGTCAGGTTGCCGGCGAGCTGGTTCACGTTCTCGGTCAGGTCGCGCCAGGTGCCCGAGACCCCGCGCACCTGGGCCTGACCACCGAGCTTGCCCTCGATGCCCACCTCACGGGCCACCCGCGTCACCTCGTCGGCGAACGACGACAGCTGATCCACCATCGTGTTGACGGTGTCCTTGAGCTCCAGGATCTCGCCCTGGGCCGCGACGGTGATCTTCTGGCTCAGGTCGCCGCGGGCGACCGCGGTGGAGACCTGGGCGATGTTGCGCACCTGCGACGTCAGGTTCGACGCCATCGAGTTGACGCTGTCGGTGAGGTCCTTCCAGGTGCCGGCGACGTTCGGCACCTCGGCCTGGCCGCCGAGCTTGCCCTCGGTGCCCACCTCACGGGCCACCCGCGTCACCTGCTCGGCGAAGAGCCGCAACGTGTCGGTCAGCGAGTTCATGGTGTCGGCGAGCTCCGCGACCTCACCCCGGGCCGACACGGTGATCTTCTGTGACAGGTCGCCCTTGGCCATCGCCGTGGCGACCTGGGAGATGGAGCGCACCTGATGGGTCAGGTTCGACGCCATCGTGTTGACCGAGTCGGTCAGGTCCTTCCAGGTGCCGGCGACCCCGCGTACGTCCGCCTGACCGCCGAGCTTGCCCTCGGTGCCCACCTCACGGGCGACCCGGGTCACCTCGTTGGAGAAGGAGGAGAGCTGGTCGACCATTTTGTTGACGGTGCGCCCGATGCGCAGGTACTCACCGCGCAGCGGCAAGCCGTCGATCTCCAGCGCCATGTGCTGGGAGAGATCACCGTCGGCGACCGCCCCGATGACCCGGGCGATCTCGCTCGCCGGGCGGCCCAGGTCGTCGACGAGCGAGTTGATCGCCCGCTGCCCTTCGGCCCAGGAACCCTCCAGCCCTTCCTCGTCGAGGCGCTCGGTCAGCCGGCCGTCCCGGCCGACGATCCGGCTGATCCGCCGCAGGTCGAGATGCTGACGCTCCTGCAGGGCGAGGACGTCGTTGAAGCCGTCGACGACCTCGCCGGCGAGGCCCTCCCGGCGCGGCAGCCGCACCTTGAGATCGCCGCGGCGGACCCGCGCCAGCGCGGCCGCCAATTCGGAGAGCAGAGCCTCCTCATCGACGTCGGGAGCCACCGCCGTCGCTGCGCGTTTCGCCGTGCTCATCACACCTCGCTCGGGTCGCCGTACGCGTTCGCGACCCCGCAGGGAAGGGCCGACCTTCCCCATCATGGTCCCTCGCGACCCTCGGGTGCCAGACGCGCCGCTGTGCCCCCGGCCGCATCGGCGCCCGGCGCGACACCCCCGGCACCGCACGCCCGGCCGGCCGTACGCCGGCGACCGGCCCGATTTTCTGATCTTGTTTCGTCGCGGCAGCGCGTACGTTTGGCGATGAAGGCCGCGGCGTGAAGGATATGAAGAGTGTCCAGGATGACGGGACCCCCGGTGGGCGACGATGCGGAACAGCACGGACGCAGCGTGCGCTTCCCAGCCGACCGCCGGACCCCGGCCGCGGCCCGCGCCATCGTCCGCTCCGTCCTGCTCGAAGCCGGCCAGCCCGAGCTGCTCAACGAGGCGCTGCTGCTCACCACCGAGCTCTGCACCAACGCGGTGGAGCATGCCGCCACCGAGCTTGACCTCGAGGTCGTGGCAGACCCGGCCGGGCTGACCGTGGAGGTCACCGACTTCGCCCCGAGCCGCATCGACGGGCTCGTGGTCGGCAAGCCGAACGCCACCCCGGACATCGGCGAAGTCCCCGAGCGCGGCCGGGGCCTGCTCCTGGTCGACCACTTCGCCAGCCGCTGGGGCACCACCCACCTGCGCAGCGGCAAGGGGGTCTGGTTCCGGCTGGACCTCGTCGACGCGGTCCGCGACGACAAGGCAGCCCCGCCACCCGGCACCGGCCTCGAAGGCGGCACAACCGGCACGTCCACCGCCGCGCCCGCAGCCGTCCCCAGGCGCCTGGCGGCCACCGGCCACGACCGCCAGACCGGCGCCGTCGCGGCCGACGGCCGTCAGAGCGCCCCGGCCGCCGCCCCCAGCGTCGCCGCAATCAGCGCGCTGATGCAGGTCACCCCCGACCCGTACGCCGACGACCCGCTGCCCGACTTCGCCCAGGAGCTGCTCTCCCGGGTCGCCGAGATGGTCGGGGCGGCCGGCGGTGCGGTCTGGCTCGACCGCGGTGACGGCGAAGGGCTGCACGTGCTGACCCGCTACGGACGTACGCCCCGCACCGGCGAGGAGCTGCTGACGGTGCCGCTGGCGATGAGCCGGCCGTACCGGGGTTCGCTGGAGCTGGACGCCTCGCCGTCGTCGTACGCGCAGCCGCTGGCGGCGCTGCTGGCCGACCGGCTCTCGCTGCACCTGGAGAACGACCGGCTGCGCCGCGCGGACCGCAGACGCCAGAGCTGGCTGACGTTCCTGCTGGAGGCGAGCGAACTGCTGGCCCAGTCGCTGGACGTCGAGCTGACCATGGCCCTGGTCCCGCAGCTGGTGGTGCCCCGGCTGGGGCGCTGGTGCGCGGTGCACACCACCGACGAGTGGGGCCGGCTGCGGCTGTCGAGCGCCAGTCACGCCGACGAGTCGATGCTGCCCGAACTGCACAGCGTGCTCGCGGCGACCGGCCCGGATTCGATCCAGGCGCGGCTGCGTGAGGCGACCCGGATCGGCTCGCAGGTGCCCCTCGGCGCGCCGATGGACGGCGTGGCCGTACCCCTGGTCGCCCGCGGACAGCGGCTGGGCACGCTGGCGGTCGGCCGGCACGAGCACCACCGGCACGACTCCGACGAGGTCTCGGTGCTGGAGGACATCGCCCGGCGGGCGGCGCTGGCGATGGACAACGCCCGTATCCACGCCGAGCGGCGGCATGTGGCGCACACCCTTCAGCAGTCGCTGCTGCCGCCGGCGCTGCCGGTGATCGAGGGGATCGGTTTCGCCGCCGAGTACGTCCCCGCCGGCGACACCGTCGACGTCGGCGGCGACTTCTACGACGTGATGCCGTTGCCGGAGGGCCGCTGGCTGGTGGTGATCGGCGACGTCTCCGGCAAGGGCGTCCAGGCGGCCGCGATCACCGGCGTGGTCCGGGACGTCATCCGGCTCTCCGTCGCTGACGGCAAGCCGCTGCCGGAGATCCTGTCCCGGATCAACGAGACGCTGATCGACCGGGGTGGCGGCCGGTACTGCACGCTCGCCATGGCGGCGGTCGGCCGTGGCGACAAGGGACGCCTTGACGTCTCGCTCTATCTCGCCGGCCACGATCAGCCGGTGCTGGTCTGCGGTGACGGCTCGGGCAGCCGCTTCGTCGGCACCAGCGGCACCGCCCTCGGCCTGCTGGAGACGATCGCCTCGCCGGCGCTGGAGCTGAGCCTCACCGCCGGTGACGCGCTGGTCTTCTACACCGACGGGGTCACCGAACGCCGGCGCGGGGCGGAACTCTTCGGCCTGGCGCGGTTGCAGGAGGCAGCGACGCCGCTGAGCGGGTACTCGGCTGACGTGATCGCCGCGCGGCTGCGCTCGACCGCGATCAACTTCTCGGTCGAGTCGCCCCGCGACGACATCGCCATCCTGGTCCTGCGCAACGACTCCGCCTGATCCGCTACCCCTGGAGCCACCGCGGGCCGTTGATCGCCTTGAAGGCGCCGCGCCGCGGCGGGCGCTTCACTCCCGGTCGGGGAGGCGGCCCGGCGCGAAGCGCTGCTGCGGGTCGAAATGCTGCTTGAGCGCGACCGCCCGCGGCCGGTGCGACCGGGGACCCCGCACGTCGGTGACCTGCCACAGCCGCGGCGGCGCGGCGAGCACCTCGCACCGCCCGCGCCGCGCCAGCAGCACCCCGCGCAGCGCCGCCAGGATCGCCGCCGCCCGGCCCGGCGGCAGGTCCCCGGGGAGCGCGGCCTGCACACTGCCGAGCCCCGCCGAGCCGCGTACCGCCACCGGGGCGCCGACGGCGTCGCGCAGCGCGTAGACGACGGCGTGCAACTCCCCCACCGGCGCCTCGATCCGCACCGCGATCTCGGTGGGGCCGGCCGGATACCGCCCCCACCAGGGCGGCGGACGGCCGGTGGCGTGCGCGTCACCGCCGAAGGCGTCGACCAGCCAGTTCGCGCGTTCCCGCACGTCGGCCGGGCCGCCCTCGAGCATGATCGCCAGCGTCCCGGCACCGGCCGTCCCGGCGGCCACCCGGCGCTGCCCGCACGGCGGCACGGCGGGCAGGTCCACCTCGACCGCGGCCGGCTCGGCGGCCTCCACCCGCGCCCCCTGCACGAGGTCGTGCATCTCCAGCGGGGTCCAGACCGGATGACTCACCCAGATCCGGCTCGGCGGGGCCGGCCGGACCCGCAGCGTCGCCGACAGCAGCAGCCCGAGGGTGCCGCGGGAGCCGCAGAGCAGCTGGGCCGGGGTTACGTCCGCCCCGCGTGAGACCGTGGCCGGCGCGCCGTGCGCGTCGAGGTACCGGACGGCGCTCACCTGGTCGGCCGGGCCGCCGTAGCGGTGCCGCAGCGGCCCCGCCTCGTCAGCGGCGATCACCCCGCCGACGGTCGCGTCCGCCGAGGGCGGGTCCAGGGTCAGCCGCCGGCCGGTACGCGCCAGCACGGCCCGCACCGCGCGCAGCGGCGTGCCCGCGCCCACCTCCACCGTGGAGGGATCGGCGGACTCTTCGATGCCGGCCAGGCGGCCGGTGTCCAGGACGAGGTCCACCCGGCTCGGCGCGCCACCCCAGTCGATCTTGGTGCCGGCGCCGCGGGGCACCACGGCGAGGTCGTGTTCGGCGGCGAGGCGGAGCAGCTCGACGGCGTCGGCGGCGGTGCCGGGCGCGGCCACCCAGCGGGCGGGGACGCCACCGACCTCGTCGGCCGCCCCGGCTGGCCGGGCGAAGCCCGGGCCGCAGATGCGCGCCAGCCGCCCCTGCATCCCGAGCGCCGGGCGGTTGGAAGCCGTCGCGTTCTCCACCCGGCTATCGTACAGGTGTTCGAACACCGAAGGCGAGCCGCCGGGAGTGCCGGGCCCTTCCGACACCGGCGACCGGCCGCCGCCGCCCCGGGCCGGTAACGTTGCCTGCCGTGACGACTGAGACGCCCGCGCCCGAGGCCAAACGGGTTCCGACCGAGCGCATCCACCACGGCGACACCGTCATCGACGAGTACGCCTGGCTGGCCGAGAAGGACAACCCGGAGACGATCGGCTACCTGACCGCCGAGAACGCGTACACCGAGGCGCGCACCGCCCACCTCGCCGACCTGCGCGAGACGCTCTTCAACGAGACCCGCACCCGCACCCGCGAGACCGACCTGTCGGTCCCGGTCCGCAAGGGCGGCTACTGGTACTACACCCGCACCGAGCAGGGCCAGCAGTACGGCGTGCACTGCCGCCGCCCGGTCCGCGAGGGCGAGATCGACCCGCCGGTCAGCGCCGACGGCGCACCCCTGGACGGCGAGGAGATCCTGCTCGACGGCAACGCGCTGACGCAGGGGCACGACTTCTTCTCCCTGGGCGCCTTCGACATCAGCCCCGACGGCCGCTGGCTCGCCTACTCCACCGACTACTCCGGCGACGAGCGCTTCACCCTGCGGGTCAAGGACCTGAGCACCGGCGAGGTCCTCCCCGACGAGGTGCCGGACACCTCGTACGGCACCGCCTGGTCCGCGGACGCCTCGGCGCTCTTCTACGTCACCGTCGACGAGGCGTGGCGGACCAACCGCGTCTGGCGGCACATGATCGGCACCGCGGCGACCGAGGACGTGCTGGTCTACGAGGAGAACGACGAGCGCTTCTTCGTCGGGGTGGAGCTGACCCGCTCCGAGCGGTTCGTGCTGATCGAGAGCCACAGCAAGGTCACCAGCGAGGTCTGGGTGATCCCCGCCGACAACCCGACCGGCGAGCCGGCCGTCGTCGCGCCGCGCCGGCAGGGCGTGGAGTACGCGGTGGAGCACCACGGCCACCGGTTCCTGATCCTGCACAACGACGGCGCGGAGGACTTCGAGCTGGCGTACACCTCCGCCGATGCCCCCGGGGACTGGACGCCGCTGATGGCACACACCCCCGGCGTACGGCTGGAAGGGGTCGACGCCTTCGCCAACTACCTGGTGGTGTCGCTGCGCAGCGAAGGGCTGACCGGGCTGCGGGTGCTGGCGATCGGCAGCACCGACGGCTACGACATCGACTTCCCGGACCCGATCTACAGCGTCGGTCTGGACAGCAACCCGGAGTACCAGACGACCCGGATCCGGTTGCGCTACACGTCGCTGATCACGCCGAGTTCGCTCTACGACTACGACCTGACCACGCAGGAGATGGTGCTGCGCAAGCAGCAGCCGGTGCTCCCCGGCCCGGACGGGCGCCCGTTCGACCCGGCCGGCTACGAGCAGCACCGCGAATGGGCGGTCGCCGACGACGGCACCAAGGTCCCGATCTCGCTGGTCTGCCGTGCGGGCACCCCGCGCGACGGCTCCGCGCCCGCGGTCATCTACGGCTACGGCTCGTACGAGGCGAGCATGGACCCGTGGTTCTCGATCGCGCGGCTGTCGCTGCTGGACAGGGGCGTCGTCTTCGCCGTCGCGCACATCCGCGGCGGTGGCGAACTGGGCCGGCACTGGTACGAGCAGGGCAAGATGCTGGCGAAGAAGAACACCTTCACCGACTTCGTCGCCTGCGCCCGGCACCTGGCCTCCTCCGGCTGGACCTCGCCCGACCGGCTGGTGGCGCGAGGCGGTTCGGCCGGCGGCCTGCTGATGGGTGCGGTGGCGAACCTCGCCCCGGACGCCTTCGCCGGCATCGTCGCCCAGGTGCCCTTCGTGGACACCCTGAACTCCATCCTGGACCCGTCGCTGCCGTTGACGGTCACCGAGTGGGAGGAGTGGGGCAACCCGCTCGCCGACCCGGAGGTCTACGAGTACATGAAGTCCTACACCCCGTACGAGAACGTGGCGGCCGTGGCCTATCCGGCGATCCTGGCGGTGACCGGCCTCAACGACACCCGCGTGCTCTACCACGAGCCGGCCAAGTGGATCGCCCGGCTGCGCGCCACCTCCCCCGACGGCGAGTACCTGCTCAAGACCGAGATGGGCGCGGGTCACGGCGGCCCCAGTGGCCGTTACGACTCCTGGAAGGAAGAGGCGTTCGTCAACGCCTGGACCCTGGACGTGCTGAACCGCGCCTGACCCCGCCTGCACCGCCCTGCCGCGGCCTGACCTCACCCGGTCAGGCCGCGGCTTGACATTGCGGTGGTCTGATCTCACCTCGCCTTGTCTGCGACAACCCATAGTCAGGAAGACGGCTACATCAGGGTCGTAGTGACAACACCACTGGCGGTGTAGGCGACTCTTCGTCCCTTACTTCCAGGAGTGCACCGCCGCACGCCGCACGCCGCACGCCGCGTTGATCATGGCGTTATGACCACGACACGCCGACGTGGGTGAACATAACGCCATGATCGCGGAGGAAAGCGAGCGCGGTGGGGCAGCGGGCGGGGTCAGGAGGTGCGGAGAATCTCGGGGCCGGCGTCGGAGCGGATGAGGAGAGCACCGACCACGACGGTCAGCAGGACCGCGGCGAGGGTGCCCCCGCCGTAGAGGAGCAGGTCGGAGATGGGCAGCGGGATGGCGCGTACGACGGGTTCGAGAACGATTTCGCGCGTGTGCGCGGGCGCTTGTGCAGGATCGGCGCAGATCTCGGGGCTCGCCGCACAGTGGGGACCGCCCCCGCCGACCGCTGTCAGCTTGTCGCCGAATACGCCGAGAACCGCCGTCACGCCGGTGCCGAGGGCCAGCAGCGTGGCAGGTACGACCACAGCCAGGGACTGCCAGGCCACGGAGCGCCCCAGGACCCCCCGCGGCACACCGCTCGCCATCAGCGCGGCGTAGGTGCGGCGGCGCCCGGCGACCCCCTCGGCGACCGCGATCAGCAGTCCGGCGACCGCGATAACCAGCCCCACCAGGACCGCGGCCTGCACCAGGTCCATCGTCCGCAGATAGAAGTCGGAGAAGTCATTTACCCCTGCCGCCGCCGTCGGAGAACCCGTCAGCACGTCCCACTGCCGCTGGCTCTCGGCCTCAACGAATGCGTTGGTCTCGAAGTAGGCACGGAACCCGGCTGCGCCGCCGGCGAAGATCAGCACCGCGAAGAGCGCCGCGTACGTCCGGCTGCCGTGCCACGGGTCGCTGATCATCCGGCGTGCGGCCAGCAGCGTCGCGGGGCCGCGTCCGAAGCGGTGCAGCAGCCGTCCGATGGCGTACGACAGGGATCCGGCCCCGAGCACCAACCCGACCGTAGAGGCCAGTCCGCCGCCGAAGAGGAGTGCCAGGACCAGGCCCGACGGCATTTCGAGGTTGCGCCCGGCGTACCAGAGCGTCAGTGGCTGAACCGCGGCGAAGGCCGCGAAACCGATCAGGATCAGTGCCCACGGCCAGGGTTTCGGCGCCTGTGACCGCAGCGCGCGGCGCACCACACCGAGCGGGGTGACGGTCACCTTCCGCAGGGTCAGCGCGGCCGTCAGGGCGGCGAGCAGCGGAATCCCGAGGGTGATCGCGGCCAGCCAGCCCGGAGCGGGCAGCACGTCGGTCGGCAGGGCGAGCGCCCCGCGCTCGTCGTAACGGTGCAGCAGCGGCCGCGCCACCAGGTACGCCACCAGTGCGAGCAGCGCACCGGCGAAGCTCGCCACGCCGGTTTCCGCGACGGCCACCCGCAGCGTCTGCCCGGGGGTCATGCCGGCGAGCCGGTACGCCGCCAGCCGCCGGTCCCGGGCCGGGGCGCCGAGCCGCGCGGCCTGCCCGGCGAGCGCCAGCACCGGGATGGTGAGCATCAGCAACGCGATCGCCACTCCCGGACGCAACCCTGGTTCACGCAGCAGGAGGTTGCCGTACTGGTCGGCGTCCCCATTGTTGTTCGCCGGATTCAGTGGGATCGACAGCACGGTCGCCGCGACGAGGAAGGCGAGGGCGGCCAGGGCTACGGCGACCAGGGTGAGGAACACCCGCAGCAGGTCGGTCCGGGTGCCGGACAGTGCCAGCCGGACCAGGGTGCCCGGCCTCACCGGCCCAGGCCCTTCATGCCCACGCCGACTCCGAGGCCGCTCGGGTCCAGTACGCCGTCGCGCAGCACGATCTCCCGGTCGGCGTACCCGGCGACGGTGGCGTCGTGGGTGACGAGCACGACGCTGGTGCGCTGTTCGCGGGCGGTGCGCACGAGCTGCCCCAGCACCTGCTCGCCGGCGAGGCTGTCGAGCGCCCCGGTCGGCTCGTCGGCGAAGACGACGCGCGGCTCGGTGACCAGCGCGCGGGCGAGCGCGCAACGCTGCTGCTGCCCGCCGGACATCTCGCCCGCGCGCAGGTCCGCCAGCTCGGCGACGCCGAACCGTTCCAGCCAGGTGAGCGCCGCGGTCCGCGCTGCCCGCCGCCGGGTGCCGGCGAGCAGCAGCGGCAGGGCGACGTTCTCGGCCGCCGTCAGTTCGGCGACCATCTGCCCGAACTGGAAGAGCACCCCGAATTCGGTACGCCGCAGCACCGACCGCCGCGCCTCCGACCAGCGGTCGATGCGCTCCCCCCGGTAGCTGACCTCCCCGGCGTCGGGGCGCAGGATGCCGGCGAGGCAGTGCAGCAGGGTCGACTTGCCGCAGCCGCTGGGGCCGGTGACGGCGACGATTTCCCCTTCGGCGATGTCGAGGGTGACTCCGCGCAGCGCGGGTGTGTTCCCGTACGCCTTGACCACGCCACGTGCGGACAGTTGCGTCATGCGTGCACCTCCCGGTGCCAGTCGGCGACGCGTTCCAGCGTGGCCCGCAGCCAGCGCAGGTCGGCGTCGAGATGAGCGATCGCGTAGTCGGCGGCGACGATGTCGTCGAGCCGGGCCGCCGGGTCGGTCTTGACGGCGGTCAGTTCACGCAGCCGCGTGGTGTGGGCCTGCCGCTGGGCGGTCAGGTACGCCCGGGCGGTGTGCACGTCGGCGACCAGCAGCGCCACCATCACCTTGCTCAGCAGTGAGCTGCTGACGTGCGGGGCGGGCTGCTCGACCTCACCGATCCAGTCGTGCAGTGCCGCGCGGCCGGCGTCGGTGATGGCGTACGAGGTGCGGTCGGGGCCGCCGTCGCGCTCCTGCCCGGTGGCGGCGACCAGGCCGTCGCGGGCGAGCCGGTTGAGGCTGGCGTAGACCTGCCCGTACGCCAACGGCCGGGCCTGCGGCAGGCGCTCGTCGTAGGCCCGTTTCAGGTCGTAGCCGTGCACGGCCGAGCCGGCCGCGAGCAGTCCCAACAGGACGTACGGAGTGGACATGCGCCTCACTATTCACTGAGCGAATAGCTGCCGTCAAGTAGTCACGCGATGACACGGCGTTCCGCTCGATCAGAAAGTGCGGCGTGACTGGTCAGGTACGGCGCAGGGCCACGACGGCCAGGTCGTCGCTGATCTCGTCCGGGACCAGGTTGACCATCAGCCGCTCACAGAAGCGCTCCAGGTCGGCGTCGACATCACGGGCGATCGCCGCCAGCGCGGCCAGCCCCTCGTCGATGTCGGCGTCGCGGCGTTCGATCAGCCCGTCGGTGTAGAGCAGCAGCGTCGCACCCCGCGGCAGCACGAACTCGAAATCCTCCGGCCGGTTCGCCTTGACGCCGAGCAGCGGCGCCCGGTGCTCCAGGAAGTCGACCTTTCCCGCCAGCGCCAGCGCCGGCGGCAGGTGCCCCGCACTGGCCATCCGCACCCGGCCGGTCTCCGGCTCCACCAGCATGATGCAGACCGTCGCCAGCTCACCCGGCAGCAGCGTGCGCATCAGCTCGTCGACCCGGCTCAGGATCGCGCCGGGCTGATGCCCTTCCACCGCGTACGCGCGCACCGCGTGCCGCACCTCGGCCATCACCGTCGCCGCGTGCAGCGAGTGCCCGGCCACGTCCCCGATCGCCACCAGCAGGTGCCCGTCGAGCATCACCAGCTCGTAGAAGTCGCCGCCCACCTCGGTCTGGGCGCTGGCCGGCTCGTAGCGCACCGCCATCTCCAGCCCGGCGACGGTCGGCACCACCTGCGGCAGCAGGCTGCGCTGCAGGGTGACGGCGATGCGGTGTTCCTCGTCGAAGGAGCGCTGCGCCTCCACCGCCGCGGCCACGGCCTGCGCGAGCTGCACCAGCACCGGCTGACCGGGCATCTGCACGCTCGTGGGCACCGCCACGTAGAGCACCGCCCGGTCCCGTCGCAGCCGGGCGGCCGCCACGGTGATCTGGTCGCCGTCGGGCCACTCCAGCAGCGACCACTGGCTGGACTTGTCGATGCGTACCGTCGAGCCCAGCGGCAGGTCCACCTCGTCGCCCACGGTCCACGGCTGCACGAACGGAACGGCGTCCGGCCCGGCCGCGGCCCCGGCGAGGCTCTCCCCCTCGACGGTCTCGGCCACCACCACCGCCGGCGTACGGAAAATCTTGGCGGCGCCGAGTGCTGCCTCGCTGAGCAGATGCTGGAAGCTCGACGCCGAGTTGATCGCCAGGGTGGTGTGCGCGAGCTCCACCATCCGGCGGGCGAGCAGCTCGGCGCGGTGCCGGGCCCGGTAGTAGCGCAGCACTGCCTTCGCGGTGGCGATCAGTTCCTCGGGCTCGATCGGCTCGGCGAGGTACGCGTCGGCGCCCCGGGTCAGCCCCTGCGCCCGGTCACCGACGTCGACGGCGTGCGCCGAGACGTGGATGACCGCGACGGAGGGATACTCGGCGTTGATCCACTCGCAGACCTCGAAGCCGCTGACGTCGGGCAGCCGCACGTCGAGCACCACCAGCTCGACGCCGCCGGCGCTGATGCGCTCCATCGCCTCGGCGCCGGTCTGCGCCTCGGTCACCTGGAAGCCCGCCCGCGTCAGCCAGCTGACCAGCACGTACCGCTTTGTCGGGCTGTCGTCCACCACCAGCACGGAGCCCGGAGCGTCCTCCACGATCACGCTCCGCCGGCCGGCAGGATCACCGTGAAGGTGGCACCCGCACCGGGCGCACTCGTCAGGGTGAGGTGGCCGCCGAGCAGGTTCACCAGACGTCGGGCGTACGGCAGTCCGAGGCCGGTGCCTAGGGCGCGACCCCGCCCGGGGAGCTGGAAGAACTCCTCGAAGATGCGCTCCTGGAACTCTGCCGGGATGCCCGGTCCCGTGTCACTGACGACCAGATGCCACTGGTCGTCCACCCGATCCGCCCGCATCCGGACCTCGCCGCTCTCCGTGAACTTCAAGCCGTTGTGCAGCAGATTACGCAGAACCTGGGAGAGGAGCACCTCATCGCTGCGCAAGGTGCCCGGCGGCGGCGGATCCTCGACGACCAGCTCCACGTCCGGCTGCGTCACCAGCGCCCGCAGCGTGCCGCGCAGGGCTCCGAAGACCGCGCGCAGGTCGACCTCGTCCCAGTTCGGTTCCAGCCGTCCCGACTCCGCCTTGGCCAGGTCCAGCAAGCCGTTGACGAGGGTCAGCAGGTCGGCGGCGGAGGTCCGGATCAGCCCCACCTGGCGGCGCTGCTCCTCGGTGAGCGGGTCCGAGGCCGAGTCGTCGAGGAGCCGGCCGAGTCCCATGATGGCGGTGACCGGTGCCCGCAGCTCGTGGCTGACATTGGCCAGGAACCGGCTCTTGGCCTCGTTCGCGGCGCGCAGCTGCACCGACTTCTCGTCGAGTTCGGCGTAGAGCGCCACCACCCCCTGGTTGGTGGCCTCCAGCTCCTCGGAGAGCTGGCCGTAGAGCGCCATCACTCCCTGGTTCGTCTCGGCCAGCTCGGCGTTGAGGACGGCGAGCTCGTCGCGCTGCTTGCGGACCTGGTCCAGCGCGGCGATCAGCTGCTCGTTCTGCGAGGCCATCTCGTCGAGGGCAGAGCTCGGCACGCTACCGGCCAGATCGGCCCGCAGCGTTGCCATGCGTTGCGCGGTGAGCGGCTGGGCGCTCGCCGGAATCCGTCGAGACATCCTCAAAACCGTAGCCCGTTTTGGCGGTTCCAGCTCGAATGCGTCGACCAGCCGGGCAACCGCGGCGGCCTGACGACCGGCGAAAAGCTCCGAGTCGACGGGTTCGGCGGGCACGATCTCCACCGACATCAGACGCTTGGCGGCGCCGTCGGAATCGACCCTGAAGAGCACCTCCGCACCGCCCGCTGCGCGCAACACCTGGCGCCCGACCTCGCTGAGCGCGGTCGCCATCCGGATCTGGTCCTGGTTCTCGAGGCCGAGTAGCGCGGCGACCTCACGGCCCCGCTGGCGGACGACGAAAATGTCGTGCTCGACACGCAGCGCCATCTGCAGCAACGGCATCGGCCTCGTCGGTTGTGTCACGCCTTCCCCCCAGCGTGTCTCATCGGGCCGTCCGGGCTCATTCCTTCGCCGGAACAACGACCACGCAGGCGTCGTCACGCCGCACCCCGGCATCGCGCAGCACCGTGGCGGCGATCACCACCGGCGAGTGGCCGAGCAGGCCCGGGTAGTCGTCCAGCTGCCAGCGGTCGGCCACCCCGTCGGAGTGCATCACCAGCAGTGCACCGGCGCCGAGGGGATAGTCGTACTCCCGGACCGACCGGCGCTGGTGGCCGGCGATCCCGGGGAGGCTGACCAGCCCTCGGCTGGTGCCGTCGCCGGTGATGCGGCCGGTGATGTTGCCCAGCCCCGCGTAACGCAACGTGGCGGAGGCCGAATCGAGTTCGGCGACCGCGACCGCGGCTCCACGGGTGTGCGACATCGCCCGGTGCAGGTGCTCGACGACCTGCGCCGGGCCGGCGGCCGGGGCGGTGTGGAAGGCGCTGATCGCCGCGGCGGTGGCGGCGGCGGCCAGCGGGCCGTGCCCGAGCCCGTCGCTGACCAGCACCTGCCGTCGTCCGGCCACCTGCCGTACGGCGAACCCGTCCCCACTCACGGTTTCCCCCGTGAGCGGCCGGACCAGCCCGCCGGCCCAGGCCGGCGGCTCCGGCTGCTGCGGCCAGATCTGCACCGCCAGGACGGTGCCGCGGCCGGGCCGCGAGTAGCCGTCGAGGCGGCTGGCCTGGCGTGCGATCGCGCCGAGACCGATGCCGAGCGTGCCGGCGGTGGAGTGCCCGTCGCGGGCGGAGAGGGCGAGGTCCGCCATCCCCGGCCCGCTGTCGATCGAGATCAGCTCCACCCCGGCGCAGCTCTCGTACCGGAGCGGACGCAGCAGCAGCGCCCCGTCGTCGGCGTGCTTGATCAGGTTGGTGGCCAGTTCGGCGGCGACGATCGCGACGTCGGCGACGCGTCCCCCGTCGAACTGCATCTGCCGGGCCAGCGCCTCGGCCGCCCGGCGGACGGCGCCGGCGCTACCGTCGCGTTCTATTCGAAACCAGGCGCCTGTGTCTATGAAACGTTCCGGCGCCACCATGACCACTCCGCTCATCGGGACCATTTGGTCACCGTGACGCGGGTGCCTTCGCCTACCGCAGTCTCGATGTCGAACTCGTCGACCAGTCTACGTGCGCCGCTGAGGCCGAGCCCCAGTCCGCCGCCGGTGGTGTAACCGTCCGTGAGCGCCAGATCCAGATCGGCGATGCCCGGACCGGAGTCGCTGAAACTGATCCGTACGCCCTTTCGCCGCCCGTTGTCCACAGTGCTCACCTGGACCTCGCCGCCACCGCCGTAGACCAGGGTGTTGCGGGCCAGCTCACTGGCGGCGGTGACCAGCTTGGTCTGGTCGACCAGGGAGAGCTTCGTCTCCACGGCGACGGTACGCACCAGCTTCCGGACCCGGACCACGTCCTGGTCGCTGACGATCGGCTGTGTCTGCGACCGGCCGAGGTCCAGCCCGGCGGTCACGAGAAGGTCGCCAATGGTCCGTCCGCGGCCCTCTCCTCGTACGGTTCGGAGTCCCACTCGTCGCTGCGGGCCGCGGCGATCAGCTCCATCCCGCGCTCGACGTTGAGGGCGGTCCGGATGCCGTTGAGCGAGAGCCCGAGCTCCACCAGCGTGATAGCCACCGCGGGCCGCATGCCGACGACAACGGTGTCGGCGTCGAGCACCTTGGAGATCGAGGCGATCGTGGAGAGCATCCGGCCGATGAACGAGTCGACGATGTCCAGCGCCGTGATGTCGATGATCACACCACTGGCGCCGGTGGCGACGATCCGGTCGGCCAGGTCCTCCTGCAACTGCAGGGCGGTCTGGTCCTCCATGTCGACCTGAATGGAGACGAGCAGGATCTCGCCGATCTTCAGGACCGGAACGCGCTCCATCAGGTCTCCCGGCGCGATCGGCGCCCGAACTCCACCCCGGTCTGCCGCAGTACGTGCCGCAGGGCGTCGGCGAGGCTCGCCTTGGTGGCGATGTCGCCGAACTCGATGCCGAGCGCCACGATCGTCTGGGCGATCTGGGGGCGGATGCCGGAGATGATGCAGTCGGCGCCCATCAGCCGGGCGGCGACGACGGTCTTGAGGATGTGCTGGGCGACCTGGGTGTCGACGGCCGGCACGCCGGTGATGTCGATGATCGCGTACGGCGATCCGGTGTCCACGAGGGTCTGCAGCAACCGCTCCATCACGACCTGGGCGCGGGCGGAGTCGAGGGTGCCGACCAGCGGCACGGCGACGACGCCCTCCCAGAGCTTCACCACGGGGGTGGAGAGCTCCAGCAGCTGCTCGGCCTGGTCGGCGATCAGCTCCTCGCGGGCCTTGGTGTAGCTCTCCACGGTGTAGAGCGCGAGCTGGTCGATGACCTGCGAGTACGCCCGGTAGGACCGCAGGGCTTCCAGGTCGCTGTCGCCGAGGAGGTCGGCGAGGGTGTCCTTGAGCGAGAGGATGCTCAGGGCGGTCTCGGTGGCGGTGAAGCCCTGCCGGGCCCGCAGCCGGGACAGCTCCGACAGCACTGCCCGCAGCTCGGCCCCGTGCTCGCCGGCCTGGTCGAAGGTGGGGTCCTCGCCGAGCAGCAGCAGCCCGCGGTGCACCTCCTGCACCTGCTGGTGCAGCTCGGCCCGGCTGAGCCGGTTGCGCATGGAGGCGGTGACGCGATCCGTCCAGCCTTCGGTGATCCGTTCGGCGTGCTCGGTGAGCAAGCCGACCAGTCGGTTGCCTTCTTCGGCGCTCAGCGCCATCGCTACCTCCTGAACAGGCTCGGTGGCGGACATTACCACCGGCGGGATCCTAACTATTTGTCTCAGTGCAATGAAATTGGCAGCGGCCCCCGGCACCGCCCATGCGGCGAACTTCCTGCATCGTGGAGTACGGTTCCACCGATAACAGGAGGTCGGCGAATGTCCTTGACGGTGCACACGGAACAGCGTGACGACGTGGTTGTCGTCTCGGTGGCGGGCGAGCTGGACATGGCGACCGCCCCACAGGTACAGGATCAGATCACGGACCTGCTCGACAAGGGGCACAGCCGGCTGGTTTTCGATCTCGCAGGGGTGTCGTTCTGCGATTCGACCGGACTGTCGGTCTTCGTCCGGGCCAAGAACAGCTGCGACGAGGCCGGCGGCGTCGTCCGGCTCGCCGCCCCGCAGCGGGGCGTGCAGCGCATCCTCGAGGTCAGCGGACTGATCGAGGTGCTGCAGACCTACCCGACGGTCGACGAGGCGGTGGCCGGAACCCCGGCAACCTGACCCGTCCAGGGCGGCGGCTGGAAACCGGCCGCGGCTCCCCTCAGGTGGCGGCCGGAATCCGGCCGCCATCCCTCTTTATTCGTCCTCGATGAACCGGGGGCGGGCGATGGCCAGTCCGGCCAGCGTCTGCCCCGCAAGGGCCACCAGCAACAGCCCCAGCGGCACGTGCCAGCCCCCGGTCACCGAGTAGGCGAGCCCCACCAGGAACGGCCCGGCGATCGCCACCAGGTACCCCGTGCTCTGCGCGAAGCCCGACAGCGCCACCGTGCCCTGGGGGGTCCGGGCACGCAGCCCGATGGTCAGCAGGATCAGCGGGAACGCGCCCTGCCCGATGGCGAGCAGCACGGTCCAGATCAGCGCCCCCTCGTACGGCGCGACCGCCAGACCGACGTAGGCCAGCACCGAGACCGCCGAGAGGCCGAGCACCAGCGGCCGCAGCGTCGCCAGCCGCGCCGCGACGACGGGCAGCGCCAGCGCGATCGGGATTCCCAGCGCCGTCACCCCGGCCAGCAGCAGACCGGCGTTGCGCGGGCTGTAGCCGGCGTCGCGGTAGAGCTGCGCGAGCCAGCCCATCAGGGCGAACCCGCCGAAGGACTGGGTGCCGAAGTAGAGCGCCATCGCCCAGCCGAGACCGGTACGGGCCGGCCGCACGCGCGGACCGGGGGCGGGCTCGACGACCACGGTGGCCCGGCGCCGCTCACGGCGGGACCGCAGGGCCAGCCAGGCCCAGGGCAGGATTCCGACCGCGGCGAGCAGCGCCCAGAAGCCGATGCCGACGCGCCAGGAACCGGCCGCGGTGGCGATCGGCACCGTCGCCGCGGCGGCCGCCGTCGCCCCGATGGTCAGCGACACGGTGTACGCGCTGGTGACGAGCCCGGCGCGCTGCGGGAAGTACTGCTTCACCAGCATCGGCAGCAGAATGTTGCCCACGGCGATACCGGCGAGCGCCAGGGCGCTGGCGAGGACGAAGAGCAGTGCCGAGTCGGTGACCGCGCGCAGCAGCTGACCGGCGGTGAGGGCGATCGTGGCCAGCAGCAGGACCCGCGGGGCGGCGAACCGGCGTACCAGCCAGGGGGCGACCGCGCCGAAGACCGCGAAGGCGATGGTGGGCAGGGTGGTCACCAGGCCGGCGATGGCGCCGGAGAAGGCCAGCGCGCTGCTCGCCTCGTCGAGGACGGCGCCGAGGGCGGTGACGGCCGCCCGCAGGTTCAGCGCGACCAGCAGGATGCCGGCCAGCATCAGCAGCGGGCCGCGGGCCGAGCCCGCCGGCGGGGCGGCGGGGGTGGCTGCCGGTCCGGCCGGGGTTGCCGCCGGGCCGACGGTGGGCGGTTCCGGGGTCGCCGGTGAGCCCAGGGTGGTTGGCAGGGTCATGACAGAAAGCCTATATTCATGGGATGAATTGTGTCGGGCGCTGTAACCGATGACACCGTCGGGGCCGCACCCTGCCCGCTCCGCCGGCACGACCCGGGTCCGGGAGACGATCGAGCAGCTCAGAACGCGGATCCTGGGCGGCGAATGGCCTGTCGGCGCCCGGATCCCGACCGAACCCCGGCTGGTCGAGGCGCTCGGTGTGGGGCGGAACACGCTGCGGGAGGCGGTCCGCGCGCTGGTGCACGCCGGGGTGCTGGAGGTCCGGCAGGGCTCCGGCACGTACGTCGTCTCCACCGACGAACTCGCCGGCGTGGTCAGCCGGCAGGTCGGCGGCGCCCGGCTCACCGAGGTCGTCGAGGTACGCCGGGCGCTCGAGGTCGAGGCGGCCCGGCTCGCCGCACGACGCCGCACCGCCGAGGACCTGGCCGCCCTGGACGCGGCGCTGGCCGACCGGGAGGCCGCCTGGGCGTCGGGGCGGGTGGCCGAGTTCGCCGCGGCCGACGCCGCCCTGCACGCGGTGATCGTCGCCGCCGCGCACAACACGATGCTGGCGGATCTCTACACCTCGATGAGCACCGCGATCCGCCACAGCCTCGCCGAGGCGCTCGGCCCGGACCTCACCCCGGACCGGCACGTCGACCACACCCGGCTGGTCGACGCCATCCGCGCCGGCGATGCGGCGCGCGCCGCACGGGAGGCGTCCGCGTTCCTGGAGCCGCCGCACGGGGCATAGATTGCCGGGCATCAGGCAACCGGACGGCTCAGGAGCACACGCATGATCAAAGGTTTCAAGGACTTCATCACCCGCGGCAACGTCGTCGACCTCGCCGTCGGTGTGGTCATCGGCGCCGCGTTCACCACCCTGGTGAGCACCTTCACCGAGAGCTTCCTCAAGCCGCTGATCCAGCTCATCGGTGGCGGCACCGGGGTCAGCGCCGGTGCCTGGGAGATCAAGGACGGCGTCGTCATCGACTGGGCGGCCTTCATCAACGCCGTGATCACCTTCCTGATCACCGCCGCGGTGCTCTACTTCCTCGTCGTCTTCCCGATGAACAAGCTCGCCGAGCGGCGCAAGCGCGGCGAGGAGCCGCCGTCGGACACCCCGAGCGAGGAGGTCCTGCTGCTCACCGAGATCCGCGACGCGCTGGTCGCCGCGAAGACCCCGCAGCAGCAGCGCGGCGCGCTCGACGAACTCCTCGACCGCAACGACGCGCGCGGCTGAACCCGGAAGGGGCCGCCAAGTCCGGAAGGGCACGCGGCCTGGGCCGGGAGCGCGCTCGGCCGGGGCAGGGAGTAAGCCCGCACACCTTCGGGGCCGACCCGGCAACTGCTCGAACAGGTGTTCGATAGAGTCCGGGCATGGAGCAGCGCAGGCACTGGTGGAACGGCAAATGGGGCCGGCTGGCCCGGCGGGATGTCTACCTCCGGGCCGACGCCGACCGTTGGCACGTCGAGCAGCGCGCCGGCGGCGCCGAAGGCGTCTCCCGCTACTACGAGTTCGGCGACGAGGACGAGGCGTACGACCGGGTGCGGGCCCTGCTCGCCGGCTCCGACGGCTGGCGGGAACTGACCCCGCGGCCGCCCGGCTGAGGCGTACCGGCGTTTAGGTGACGAGCGCATCGGGAACCGCGGGCGATATGACGCAGCAGGAGTTGGACCTGAACCGGGTGACCCTCGGCATGCCGGTGATCGACGCGGCCGGCACCGAGGTGGGCGCCGTCGACCTGATCCGCCCCGGCGACCCGAACGCGGTGACGGTGCAGCCACCGGACCACCATCCGTCGCCGGCGCTGGACCATCTGGAGGAGGCGATCGACACCGCCGAACCGGCGGTCCCCGCCGACCTCGCCGCGCGCCTGCTGCGCGCCGGCTTCCTGCGCGTCGCCACCGGCCCGGGCCCGCACCCGGCCGTCTACGTGCAGGCCGACCAGATCGCGGCCGTCGGCGCCGACGGTGTACGCCTTCGCGTCCTCGCCGGCCAACTCCCCACGCAGGACTGACTCCGGCGGCCGTTGTCCACAGTTTTTTCCCCAGAGCCGGTAGTGCGGAGAGACGAACCGAGATGTTCTTGGCAAGCTACCCCCATGACCTTGACCCTCCGTTCGACAATTCTCAGCGACCCCGGGCTTGTCCGGAGCAACAACGAGGACGCCGGGATCGCCGGCGACCGGCTGTTGGCCGTGGCGGACGGCATGGGCGGCCTGCCGGCCGGTGAGGTCGCGAGCGAAATCGTCATCGGCATCCTGGCGGAGGTGGCGCCGCCGGCCGCGCCGGAGGCGGCGCAGGCGATGCTGCGGGCCGCGATCAGCACGGCCAACAATCAGATCCGCGCCGCGATCGGCGCCGACCCGGAGCGCGACGGCATGGGGACCACGGTCACCGCCGCCATCCTCGCCGGCGCCGAACTCGTCCTGGCGCAGGTCGGTGACTCCCGCTGCTATCTGCTGCGCGACGGGCGGCTGCGACAGCTCACCCGCGACGACACGTTCGTGCAGGAACTGGTCGACCAGGGCATCCTCACCCCGGAGCAGGCCCGGCGCCATCCGCAGCGTTCGCTGGTGACCCGGGCGGTGCAGGGGCACGACGCGCCGCCGGCGATCGCCGTGCTCACCCTCGCCGCCGGTGACCGGCTGCTGCTCTGCAGCGACGGCCTCTCCGACTACGTCGACGACACCGCCATCGCCACCACCCTGAGCGGCTACCCGGACCGGCAGCAGTGCGCCGAGCAGCTGGTGAAGCTGGCCCACCAGGCGGGCGCACCGGACAACGTCACGGTGGCGTTGGCCGACGTCGACGGCAGCGGCGACGACGAGACCACCCAGACCGTGGTCACGCCCGGCGGCTGAGCGCCCCTCAGTACGGGTTGCCGTGACCGGGGAGCCGGCCGCGCAACAGCCCGCCGGACCGGCCGGCGAGCAACCGGGAACCGGACATCGGCGGGCTGGCGGTGTGGGCGTGCTCGGCCATGCCGGTGAAGAGTTCCCGCAGTGCGGTCAGCGCGTTGACCGACGGTTCCCAGCCGAGTTCGGTGTTCGCGCGTTCCGGTGACAGGAGCGGGACCTGCAACGCCATCTCGACCCAGCCGACGTCGGCGGGTTGCAGCCGCGCCCGCCAGGTCAGCGTCGCCGCCGCGCGCAGCACCGGCGCGGCGACCGGCACGGTCCAGCCGTGGAAGTGCTCGGCGATCAGCTCCGGGGTGAGGACCGGGTCGGCCACGATGTTGAAGGCGCCCGCCGCCTCGCCCAGCACCGCTCGGGCGTACGCGTCGGCGACGTCGTCGGCGTGGACGGCCTGGATCCGCAGCCGCCGGTTCGCCGGCACCAGCGGGATCCAGCCGAAGCGCAGCAGCCGCACCGGCAGCAGCGGCCCGATGAAGTAGCGGATGATCTCGGTCGCCGCGCCGTACTGGAAGATCAGGCCCGGTCGGAGGCGGACGACGCGTACCGCGGGGTGGGTGGCTTCGAAGCGGTCGAGCAGCGCCTCGACCTCGGCTTTGTCCTCGCTGTACGACGAGCCGGGCACCCCGGTGGCCGGCCACCGTTCGCTGACCGGCTGGTCCTTGGGGCCGGGGGCGTACGCGCCGACCGAGGAGGCGTAGACCAGGGCCGGCACGCCGGCGCGGGCGACGGCGTCCAGGACGGCACGGCTGCCGCCGACGTTGGTGCGGTACAGCGTGCGGCGGTCGTGGCTGGGCTGGATCTGCCAGGCGAGGTGGACCACCGCGTCCGCGCCGGCGAAGATCCGCGCCAGGGTTTCCGCCGCGTCGGGCGCGCCGATGTCGCAGCGGTGCCACTCCACCCCGTCGTAGGGCTCACCCGCGACGGGGCTGGGCGTGCGGCGGGCCACCCCGGCGATCCGCAGTCCCGGTTCCCCGGCGAGCCGGCGCAGCAGTGCCGTCCCCACGTTGCCACTGGCCCCGACCACGACGATCCGCATGTCTGCGCGGTACCCGCCTCGGGGCGGGCCAACCATGCACAGCTGTGACGATGCCGCTATTTCCCTTGCCCGCGTTCCCGGCAGCGGCTGGGATGGGGGCATGAAGATCCGCCAGGTGACCGGTGACGAACGGTTAACCACCAACATGCCGCTCGCGCAGTACGCCTTCCAGAGTTCGCCGGGCGGCGACGAGCAGGCGTGGCGCCGTTCGCTGCCGTACCGCATCGAGGACCGAACGCTGATCGCGGAGGAGGCGGGGCGGACGCTGGCGTCGGTGACGGCCATCCCGATGCGGCAGAACCTGCGCGGTTCGGTGGCGCCGATGGCCGGTGTGGCGAGCGTGGCGACCGATCCGCTGGCCCGGCGCAAGGGCCACGTCCGCGCGCTGCTGACGCAACTGCTGGACGAGATGCGCGACGCGGGTTGCCGTACGAGCGCGCTCTGGCCGTTCCGGGCGTCGTTCTACGAACAGTTCGGGTACGTGCTGCTGCCGAAGGCGCGGACCGTCGTGCTGGACCCGGCGGATCTGGGGCCGCTGCTGCGCGCGGAGCTGCCGGGTGAGCTGAGCTGGGGTCCGGCCGCCGCCGGCTACGACCGGTACGCCGCGTTCACCGAGCGGCTGCTGGCCGAGCGGCACGGCTTCGCGCTCTTCCCCGACTACAAAGCGGTCCGGCTGCGGGAGGCCGGCGAGCAGTGGCTGGTGACGGCCGAGATCGACGGTACGACCGTCGGGGCGCTGACCTACCGCATCGACGACCACGGCGGCACCCTGATCGGCGAGGACCTGCTCTTCACCGGCGTGTACGGCCGGGCGCTGCTGCTGCAGTTCATCGCCCGGCACACCGACCAGGTCCGGCGGGCGAGCGTGCAGGTCCCCGCCGACGAGACCCCGGAGCTCTGGGCGACGGATCTGACGGTCCGGATCGAGGCGAAGGTCGACCGGCCGACCGACGCCGCGCCAATGGCTCGGCTGCTGTCGCTTGACGCGCTGGACGGCCTGCCCGCCGGCGCCGGCCGGGTCCGCGTCGAGGTGACCGGTGACCGCTACCTGACCGGCACGCACGTGCTCGACGGCACCAGCGGCCGGCTGGAGCTCGCACCGGGCAACGCGGGCACGGCGGCGACCGCCGGCCTGCCGACCGCCACCCTCACCGCCGCCGGGCTCTCCGCGCTCGCCTACGGGGTGCTCGACCCGCAGGAGCTGCCCATCCGCGGCTACGGCGTGGTCTCGCCGGAGGCGGCGCAGCAGCTGCGGCTGATCTTCCCGCGGGCCATGCCCTACCTGTACGCGGAGTTCTGAGGCCGGGCGATCCGCTGTCGGCGGGTGGGGTCAGGAGACGGCCGGGGTGTCGTCCTCGGGGTCGGGCGAAGCGGAGGTCAGCGCGTCCTCCGGGGTGACGCTCCCGGCCGGGTCCTCGACCTTTTCGCCGGCGGAGTTGACCAGGCCCGGGGCCATCGTGCCGCCGTACGCGGCCTGCGACTCGGCCAGTTCCTCGGCGGTGTCGCCGCTGCGGGCTGCGGTGTCCTCGTACTTCTGGCGATTCTCGTCGGTCATCGGTCGCTCCCTGGGTCGCCACGGCGCATCGCCGCGGGCTTTGCGTTGCGGACGTGCCTGCCGGTACCCGAGGCGACTCGTCGGAAAACCCGCTGGGGGTGGTCGCCGGGGCCGTGCCGGTGCCGCGCGGCGCGGGTTGCGGGGCGGGCGCGGGGCGTGGCGCGGGGGGCGCGGGACGGGCGCGGGACGGGCGCGGGGCGTGGCGCGGGCCGACGGCGTGTCGGACGGCCCGGCGTTTCGCGCGCTGAAAGTAATAGTCGAGGAAGTGCGTACAACACCGACGGTGTCCTCACTACGGCCCTGATGTACCCGACTTCCTGACTACGTGGGGTCTGGGGTCCGCTCCGGATGCGGGTTGGCTCCGGATGCGGGTTGGCTCCGGATGCGGGCTCTAGCCAGTGGAGCAGCCTGTGGATAACCTGTGCACAACGCTGCTCAGGCCGTCCGGGGTGCACTCGGCGCCTACGCGGGGCTGGCGCACCGTCGACAGCGGCACTCGCCCGGAGGGGCCACTGCTGCGGCGGACCGGAGGCGTCCGGTGCCGCGGCGTGTGCGCCGGAGGGCCACTGCTGCGGCATGCGGGCCGGAGGACCACTGCTGCGGCATACGCTGGAGAGGGCGAAGGTGGGATGCGGAAGCGCCTGTCACTCGATTGCCCGTTGTCACAGCCCTCTGCCCCGACCTCTTTGTTGAAGACCTCGCCGAGGATCAGCACCAGCGCCGACAGGTGCGTCTCAGCCGGCGTGCCGGTGAGCCGGCGCGTCCCCGTCAGGTCCAGGTGGCGGCGGCCCTTGTTGCCGAGCGGGTCCGAGTGGTTGCTGCCGCCGGCACCGGCCCTGCCCGGCCGGCTGCGGGTGACGTTCCTGGGGGTGTCGACGCTGCTGCTGGACGACGGGGTCACCGCCCTGCTCACCGACGGCTTCTTCACCCGGCCCGGCAAGCTGCGGGCGCTCGCCGGACGGGTCCGCCCCGACCTGCGGGTCATCGACGAATGTCTGCGCCGGGCCGGGATCAGCCGGCTCGCCGCGGTGCTCGTGCTGCACTCCCACTACGACCACGTGATGGACGCGCCGGCGGTGGCTGCGCGTACCGGGGCGGTGCTGGTGGGGTCGGCGTCGACGGCGGCGGTGGGGCGCGGCGGCGGCCTGCCCGAGGAGCGGATCCTGGTGGCGACAGCCGGTGCGGCGCTGACCTTCGGCGGGTTCACCGTGACCCTGGTCGAGTCGGCGCACGTGCCGCCGCACCGCTTCGACGGCGAGATCACCGAGCCGGTGGTGCCGCCGGTGCGCGTTGGCGCGTACCGGATGGGGGCCTGCTATTCGCTGCACGTGGCGCACGGCGGGCGTGGGCTGCTGGTGCAGGCCAGCGCCGGGTACGCCGAGAACACACTTGCCGGGTACGACGCGGACGTCGCGTACCTGGGGGTGGGGACGCTGGGGCGGCAGACGGCGGAGTACCGGCAGGCGTACTGGGCGCAGACCGTTGCGGCGGTGGGCGCGCGACGGGTGCTGCCGATCCACTGGGACGACTTCTGGCGGCCCCTGGCCCGACCACTGGTGCCGTTGCCGGCGATCGTCGACGATCTGGACGCGACGCTGGCCTACCTGACGGCCCGGGGCGCCGCCGACGGCGTGGAGATCCGGATGCCGACACCGTGGCAGCCGACCGACCCGTTCCTGGGGCTGCCGACGCGGCCGTGACGCACCGGGTGGAATCGCGTACGCGCCCACTCGGGCGGGCAGGTACCCTGACAGCCGCGGGCCGCTAGCTCAATGGCAGAGCTGTGGACTTTTAATCCATAGGTTCAGGGTTCGAGTCCCTGGCGGCCCACCAGAAACCACCGTTGAACTGCAAGATCGTGTCCACGACGTCGGACGGTCCCGAGCAGTCAGCGCCTCAGCCTGCCGTGAGCCCGAGACGTCCGTGTGTCCGGCTGGCCCATCCGGACCTGGGACACCTCCGTGGCCGGGTAGGGCAGTGACTCAACCCTGCGGTAGGTACAGTTTTCTGTACATGCCCTGGAGGTGGTTGTGCGGACTGTGAACTTCACCCAGCTACGACAGAACCTCGCCGCCGAACTCGACAGCGTCATCAACGACGCGGAGGAGTTGGTGGTGACCCGGTCGGGCCACGAGCCGGTGGTGATCGTGTCCCTGGCCGAGTACGAATCGATGAAGGAAACCGAGTACCTGCTGCGCAGCCCGGCCAACGCCGCAGCTCTTCGTCAATCGATCGAGGAGCTCGAGCAGGGCCACACGGCTGAGCGGGAACTGATCGACCCGGCCACATCACGGGACATCGCATGAGGCTGGTCTTCACCGCGACGGCGTGGAACCAGTACCTCAGTCACACAGACCGAAAGCTGATCAAGCGCATCAACGATCTCATCGCGGACGTGATGCGCAACGCGTACGAGGGCATCGGCAAACCCGAGCCCCTGCGGGGAGAGCTGTCCGGCTTCTGGTCCCGCCGGATCGATCGCGAACACCGGCTGGTTTACCGGATGACCAAGGACGACGTCGAGATCATCGCTTGCCGATACCACTACGGCGACCGATAGCGCGCGGACTGGAATCAGGGCCGTAGGCCAGAGGCGGCCGGTTCGTCGGCGAACCACCTGCAGACCGGCCAGCGGCACTACAAAGGACGGTTGCCGCACTAGGCTGCCCGCCATGATTCTTGCCATGCCGCAACGGTTGGAGCAGATCCGCGCCGAGGCGCTCCAACAGGGTTTCCCGGCCGATGATGTCGACCGGTGGATCGCCTCCGCCGTTCCCCGCGGGTCGCTGACGACCGGCGGAGACGGGCCAGTCGTCGGCCGGTTCGGCGGCACCGCCATGGTTCCCCCGGGCACCCGGGTCACCGGAAATCCCCTCATCGCCACCATTGACCTCGCAGCCCTGCCCAGGGAGGCGACGGATCTTCCACTACCGTCCGACGGCCAACTGCTCCTCTTCGGCTATCCCGAAGGCGACAACCACTACACACAGGGCTCGGCCCTGTACGTCCCGGCCGGGGTAGCCGTCGAGGAAGCGCCGAAGGACGAAGAAGAGGAAGAGGACGAGGAGGAGGACGAGGAATTCCTCCAGGTCTGCCAGGATTTCCCGCAGGGCGACATACACCTGACGATCAACGTCTCCCTGCCCTTGCACACCCCGGAGCATCTCAACCCCGAACTGATCGACCACTGGCAGAGCAAGGCCAACACCAGGACCGAGTGGGGCGACATGCAGATCGGCGGTTATGCCACGGCCGTGGACTACGGCGGAAACGACGGCCCGCTGGGAGTCGTCGCGAGGTACGCAGCAAAGGCCGAACGTGCGGGTAACTGGCACGGTCCCAGCCCTTCACCGCACGCCGAGGACTGGGTGCTGCTGGCCGAGTACCTCTGCTCCTCGGAGATGAGGCCAAGCGGTGCCGCCCTCTACTGGGGGATCCAGCGCGACGACCTGGCCGCGCAGCGCTTCCACGGCGTGTACGCCGTCGTGGACTGGAACCCCTGAGCTCGCGTCTCGGGGTGACCGCCGTGGCGGTCACCCCCGGGTTGCCGGGGCGCCGCCACGACTCTGCCGCGACGCCTACTCCTTCACACCGATGTTGTCGATCGGCGGAGCGCTGAGCAGCCGTCGGACTGGCCACACCGTGGTCGCCAACGCCAGCAGTGTCGTGCCGCCGAGCACCGCCACCCAGCCGAGCGGCGGGACGTACGGGATCGGGCTGCCGGTCAGTCCGTTGACGATCGCGCTCAGGGTCAGCGCCGCGGTCGTCGCGCCGATCAGCACCGCGGTGCCGAGCAGCCCGGCCTGTTCGGCGTGGACCATCCGCCGAATCTGACGACGGGTCACCCCGACCAGTTGCAGCAACGCCAACTCGCGGCGGCGGGCCAGGGCTGCCATCACCATCGTGGTGGCCGCCGCCAGCGCCGCGTACCCCACCATCACGCCGATCAGCAACCGGTTCAGCCAGGCTCCGAGCGCCAGGTCGGTGCTGATCAGACGCGTACGGGTGGCGGCGTCGAGAACCTCGCTGGCCGGTTGCCGGGCCGACCACGTGGCCAGCGCGGTGTCGGCCTCCGGGCCGGCGCTGACCAGGACCTCGTCGTCGGTATCCCGGGCCGTGTGGCCGGCGACCGTCTCGGCGGCCAGCGTGACGTCGCCGAAGCCGAGGCCACGGCCGTAGATCGCGATGACGTCCAACGTGACCGGGGTGCCGTCGCCCAGCCAGAGTTCCGCCTGATCGCCGACGCCCCAGCCGGACGATGACGCCTGCGTCGCAGACACGGCTACCGTGCCCGCGCGCAGGTCGGCCAGGTTGCCCTCGCGCACGTCGAGGTCCATCGTCGACGTGATGCCCGCCGGGTCGACCGACTGCGCGCTGACCGGCTCGATTCCGCCGATCGCCCGCACTATCACCTGCGTACGGCGCACACCGGTGGCCGCCCGAACCCCGGCCAGCTCGCGGATCTCCCGCGCCGCGTCCGCCGGCAGCCCACCCGGAGCGACAAGCACCCGCTCGGCGCGGATTCCCGCGCTGCTCTGCGCGGTGGTCTGCCGTTCCAGGTTGGTCTGCAGGAACCAGACCGAGCCGCCGAAGCCCACCGACAGGACGAGGGCGGTCAGGACGGTCGCCATGCCCTGCGCGTTGGCCCGCAGATTGGCCGCAGCCAGGTAGCCGCTGACCTTCCACACCCGCGTCAACAACGGTGTGAGCAGGCGAGCCGCGTACGCGTTGATCCTCGGTGCGAGCAGCGCCACCGCGATGACGAACAGGTACAGCATGCCGACCGCGGCGGCCAGTGCCCCGGTCGACCCGGCGGCACCGAGCGTGAACGCCCCGGAGGTGCCGGCCGCCGCCAGCGTCAGCACGCCGGCGACGAGCCGCACCCGGCCGCTGCGCCGAGGTTCCACAGCGATCTCGCCGAGCGCCTCGATCGGCTTGATCCCGGTGACCCGGCGTGCGGCGACCAACGCGGAGGCAACCGCCACGAGGACCGCCATACCGACCGCCGCCGGCACCGCGAACAAGCCGCCGGCCATCGGGAAGCCGACCGGCACGAACCCCCGACCGACCAGTTCGTCGTGCACCCAGCGGGCCGCCAGCAGGCCGGCCGGGCCGCCGACCGCAGAGCCGGCCAGGGCGAGCAGCGCGGCCTCGGCGATCAGCATGCGGCGCACCTGTCCCGGCGTGGCCGCGACCGCGCGCAGCAACGCCAGGTCACGTCGACGGTGCCGGACGGAGAGCCCGATGGTGCCGGCCACCACGAAGGCGATCAGCAGGACGACGTACCCCCCGAAAGCCGACCCGGCCCCGATCAGCAACGTCTGGGCGGCCTGGTTCTCCGACTGCTCGACGTTCCCGCGGTCTTTTCCGGCGTACGTCGTGGCGCCGGCCGCCGACGCGATCTCGCGTACCGCGCCGAGGTCGGCGCCGGGCACCATCCGCACGCCGATCGCATCCACCCGGCCCGGGTGGGCGGACAGCCGGGCGGCCTGCGCGTCGGTGAAGAACACCTCCGCAGCACCGGTCTCGGCGGTTCCGCTCACCCGGTACGACTCTCCGACCCCGCCGACGACCAGGTCGATGCGGTCGCCGGGTGCCACGCCGAGCCGGGCGTCGACCAGCACCTCGTCATCGGCCCGTGGCGCGGCACCCGCGGCGATGGGACGGCCGGTGAAGGCGTACGTGTCCCAGCCGTGTCCCACGGCAGCGGGTGAGCCGATCACCACCCTCTTGTCGCCGGTGACGGCCGCGACGCCCGGCAGCCGGCGGATCCGGTCCACCAGGGCCTCGTCCACCGTGCCGCCCTCGGGCAGCCTGACAGTGCTCGTGGTGGTTTCGCCGAACTCGCTGAACGTGTGGCTGACCGTGCGGTTGGCGACTACCACGTCGGCCGCCGCCCAGAGCCGTGGCTCCGCGCGGAAACGCAGCCCGGACTCGACGAGGGTGCCCATCGCCACCAGGATCAGCACGCCGGCGATCAGGGCCAGCAGGGTCGCGGCGGCGGGGCCGGCGCGGTGCCGCAGCAGGCGGGCGGCGAGCCCGGTCATCGCAGGGCCCGCCGATCCAGCGACGCCAGGTGCTCGGCGATACGGGCGGCTCCGAGCTGCGGAAGGTCGGCGACGATCGTGCCGTCGGCCAACACGAGCACGCGGTCCGCGTACGACGCGGCGATCGGATCGTGGGTCACCATCACCACGGTCAGCCCGTGTTCGTCCACGACCGCGCGCAGCAGCGTCAGCACCTCCGCCGCGGTCCGCGAGTCGAGGGCGCCGGTGGGCTCATCCGTGAAGATCACCTCGGGGCGGGTGGCGAGCGCCCGGGCGATCGCCACCCGCTGCTGCTGGCCGCCGGAGAGCGCGGCCGGCCGGTGGTGCAGTCGGTCGGTGAGGCCGACCCGCTCGACCACCTGGGTCAGCCAGGCCCGGTCCGGACGGACGCCGGCCAGGCGCAGGGGCAGCACGATGTTCTCCTCGACGGTGAGCGCGCCGATCAGGTTGAATGCCTGGAAGACGAACCCGACCCGGGTACGACGCAGCTCCGTCAGGTGGGTCTCGGAGAGCCCTGACAGGTCGGTGCCTCCGATGATCACCCGGCCGGAGGTGGGCCGGTCGAGCCCGGCCGCGGTCTGCAACAGCGTGCTCTTACCGGAACCCGAAGGCCCCATGACCGCGGTGAAGGTGCCCCGGTCGAAGCCGACATCAATGCCCGCAAGCGCAGTCACCCGGTTGAGGCCGGCGTCGTACACGCGGGTGAGTCGTTCGACGCGTACCGCCGGCTCGATGGTCTGTCCCGGATAGCCCGGCATTCTGGTGGCCTTTCTCCGTGTCATTCGCAAGAACTGCGCGCACCAGAAACGCTATTGACGTGTGAGCACGGCGACCATCCCGCTGACTGCCGGGTCCGGGTACAGCAGGCGCTACCGTCGGTCGCCGTCGAGGTAGCGCAGCACCGCGGTGACCCGGCGGTCGGCACGGTCGTCCGGTGGAAGCTGAAGCTTCGAGAAGATGCTGCGGATGTGCTTGTGCACCGCGCCGTCGGTGACGAAGAGCCGCTCGGCGATCGCGCTGTTGCCGAGCCCTTCGGCCATCAGCCCCAGCACCTCACGCTCACGCGGCGACAGCTCGCTCAGCGCCGTGTCCGTCCGGCGGTTGCGGGCGAGCAACTGCGCCACCACCTCCGGGTCGATCACGCTGCCGCCGTCCGCGACGCGGTGCAGCGCGGCGAGGAACTCCTCGACCCGGCCCACCCGCTCCTTCAACAGATAACCGAGCCCGACGGCGCCGACCGAGAACAGGTCCGTCGCGAAGGCCTGCTCCACGTACGCCGACAGGACCAGCACCGCGAGGCCGGGGCGGCGGCGTCGGGCCTCCACCGCGGCCACGATGCCCTCGTCGGTGTGGGTCGGCGGCATCCGTACGTCCACGATCGCGACGTCCGGCGCATGTTCATCGACGGCCACCAGGAACTCGCCCGGAGTACCGGCCGTGGCGACCACGTCCAGGTCCTCCGCCCGCAGCAGCAGCGCCAACCCCTCACGCAGCAGCGCGTCGTCCTCGGCGATCACGATCCGCATGGCAGCTCCACGTCCATTCTCGTCGGCCCTCCCGGCGGGCTCGTCAGTGTCATCCGGCCGTCGTACGCCTCGACCCGCCGGCGGATACCGGTGAGCCCCGAGCCACGTGTCTCGTCCGCATCGCCGTGCCCGTCGTCCTCGATGCTCACCAGCAGCCGGCCGTGCTCGCGGCGCACGGCCACGTCCACCCGGTTCGCACCGCTGTGCCGGACGACGTTGGTCAGCGCCTCGGCCACCACGAAGTACGCGGTTGCCTCGACCGAGGCCGCGCAGCGCACGGCCACGTCCACCTCAAGTCGGCAGGGCACCACGCAACTGCCGGCCAGGCCCGCCAGCGCACCGGCGAGACCCCGATCGTCCAGCACGGGCGGCAGAATCCCCCGCACGACCGTACGCAGCTCGCCGAGTGCCTGTTCCGCAGCGTCCTGCGCCTGCCCGAGGATCTCGTCGGCGCGGTCCGGATTGCGGTGCAGGGCCCGCCGCGCGGCGCCCAGCAGCACGTTGACCGCGACCAGCCGGTTCTGGGTGCCGTCGTGCAGCGACCGCTCGATCCGGCGTAGTTCCACCGCGTGGGCGTCCAGCGCCGCAGCGCGGGTGGCGGCCAGCTCGGCCACCCGCAGCGACAGGTCGACACCCGGCGGCGGAGGCAGCAGCCACCGGCCCGGCCATGCCTGGAGACGGGCCAGGGCCGGGCTGAACCAGATCGCGGCGGCCAGCCAGCCCACCCCGAGCAACCCGACCGCGAGCGCCTCGGACAATCCGTCGATGCGCCACCAGACGATCCCCGGCGCGCCGAAATCGGCAGGGATCAGCCGGTACCACAGCGGGAACGTGATGTCCTGCACGGCATAGAGCGGCATTGCAAGGCCGACCAGCCCGGTCACCAGGCCGATGAGCGAGTACAGCGCGACCCAGCCGAGCTCCCGGCGCACGAAGGGATCGCGCGCCGCCGTCCGCAACCCGGCCGGCACCGGCCCCGGCGTGGGGATCGCCTCGCCCCAGCGGGACAGTCGGCTCCGCTCGCGGTCGGCCACCCACCGCACCGCCCGCAACGCCCCAGGCGCCGCCGGCAGCCCCACCCTGATCAGGCAGGTCACCGCCACGATCGCCGCCCAGAGCAGCGCGCCCAGCGCCAGCGTGGCGGTGCCCAGCCCGCCGACGAGGTACTCAAGTGCGTCGACCGAGGCCCGAATCCGGCCCCGCGCATACGCCATCGACCCACCTCCCCCGCCAACATAGGCCACCGCGGGCAGCGCCCCGCAACGCCCGGCGCGGAAGGTACAGCCTGCTGTACCACGGTCGTTCAGCTGGCGGGATCGTCCCCCGCCGCGCCGCCCGCCTAGCGTTGACGGCATCGAGGAACGTCCACCGAAGGAGACAGTCATGACCGATCCGTACCGCATCACCGAGGCCCCGGCCGCCGCCCCGAAGAGGCCGGGCAGCCTGCTGCGCCCGCTGCTGTGGCTGGCGTTCTTCGTCACCACGGCGGCCAACGTGACGCTGTCGACCGCGACGGACAACCACTGGATCAGCTCGGCGTTCGGCCTGGTGGCGGCGCTCTGCGCGGTCGTGCTGATCGTCCACCACCGCCGAAACCGCGCGCGGTCGTAGGGACACGGCGTGTACGCCGGCTGACCGGCCACCGGAGGACCGACGTACGGGCCGGACAACAACCTCACATGTCCGTAGTCTGCCGATGGTCGCTCGACGCATGTCTATTCAGGAGAGGCGGGCGGGGTTCGTGGTCGCATCCGGGAAGCAGAAGTTCGACGGGCTCGGTGCCGACTACGACCGTTACCGTCCGCGTTACCCGGACGCCCTGTTCGACGTACTCGCGGCGAGGCTCAGCCCGATCGAGGAGCCACACGTGGTGGACGCCGGCGCCGGCACCGGCGTGGCGCTCGAGGGCCTGATTCCCCGCCTGCCCGCCGGGGCGCGAATCGACGCCGTCGACATCTCCGGCGACATGGTGGCGCGGGGGCGGGAGAAGTTCCCCACGGTCACCTGGCACGTCGGCCCGGCTGAGCCGTTCCTGGAGTCGATCACCGGGATCGACCTGGTCGTGGCCGCGCAGGCGTACCAGTGGATGGACCGGCCCCGGTACCTGAGTGCGGCGGCGGACTGCCTCACGCCCCGCGGGCTGGTCGCGATCATGCAGAACAACCGTGACTTCACCGCGAATCCCTTCCTGAACGCATACGAGTCGCTGCTCGAGAAGCTCAGCCCCGGCTACTCCCGGTCGTACCGTTCCTTCGACATCGCCGCCGAGCTCGGCGAACGGTTCGAGACGGTCACCGAGCATCACGTGACCTGGGAATGGCGGCTGAGCTGCGAGGATTTCGCGGCCATGGCGCGGACCTCGACGCAGGTGCAGCGCGCCCTCGCCGCCGACGCGGACACATTCCACCGCCGCCTGTCGGAGCTGCTCGACGCCCACCAGTCCGACGGCGACGTGGTGCTCACCTACACCAGCGAACTCTTCATCGCGTCGGACCCCCGCGATATGAAAGAGCCGGCCTGACCGACGGGTCGATCGTTCATATCGTGACGGGGCCGGCGTTCGGCGGCCCCTCGGACATGGGGAGAAAGCATGGGCAGGCTCGTGGTGGTCGAGAACGTCACGCTCGACGGGGTCATGCAGGCCCCGGGCGGCCCGGACGAGGACCCGCGCGGCGGATTCCCGTACGGCGGCTGGGCGCGGCCGTACGCCGACCAGGTGATGGCCGAGACGATGGGCGCGAGCATGGGCGACGACGGCGTGATGCTCTTCGGCCGCCGTACCTACGAGCAGTTCCACGGTTTCTGGTCGACGCAGACCGACGGCAACCCGTACACCGAGGTCCTCAACCGCAAACACAAGTACGTCGCCTCCCGCACCCTCGCCGAGCCGCTGCCGTGGGTGAACTCGTCCCTGCTCACCGGCGACCTGGGGCAGGCGGTCGCCGCGCTCAAGCGGGACGTCGCGGGTGACGTGGTGGTGCTCGGCAGCGGGGAGCTGGTGCGGTCGCTGGCGAAAGCAGGCCTGATCGACCTGCTCATGCTCTCGATCCACCCGCTCACCCTCGGCACCGGCACGAAGCTCTTCGCCGACGGTGCGGACGCTTCCGGCACGTTCGCGCTGAGCGGGGCGGTACCGACGACGACCGGCGTGATCATCGCCAGCTACCGTCCGGCCGCTGGAGAAGAACGCTTGGCCTAGCGCAAATCGCGGGCTTCGCACGCTTGACCCTGACGCTGCGTCAGCCCCTCATGCTGCTGGCATGAGTACCTCGTCCAGCGTGGCCTCAGAGCCCGCGATCCAGGTCCGGGACCTGGAGAAGTCGTACAAGCAGCTGACGGTGCTGCGGGGCGTCGACCTTGAGGTGGCGCACGGCAGCATCTTCGCACTGCTCGGTTCCAACGGGGCGGGCAAGACCACCATCGTCAAGATCCTGGCCACGCTCCTCAAGGCCGACAGCGGCACCGCCCGGGTCAACGGCTTCGACGTGGCGACCCAGGCCGCGAAGGTCCGGGAATCCATCAGCCTCACCGGGCAGTTCGCGGCGGTCGACGACATCCTCACCGGGCGCGAAAACCTCGTCCTGGTCGCCCGGTTGCGGCACCTGCCCGGCCCGGGGGCGATCGCGGACGACCTGCTGCGGCGTTTCTCGCTGGTCGAGGCCGGCGGCCGGCGGGTGGCGACGTACTCCGGTGGCATGCGCCGCCGCCTGGACATCGCAATGAGCCTGATCGGCGCTCCGCCGGTCATCTTCCTCGACGAGCCGACGGCCGGACTGGACCCGGAGGCGCGCATCGAGGTCTGGCAGACGGTGAAGGAACTTGCCGCCGGCGGCACGACGGTGCTGCTCACCACCCAGTACCTGGAGGAGGCGGAGCAGCTCGCCGACCGGATCGGGATCCTCCACGAGGGCCGGATCATCGTCGACGGCACCCTCGGCGAGCTCAAGCAGCTCCTCCCGCCCGCCAAGGTCGAGTACGTCGAGAAGCAACCGACCCTGGAGGACGTCTTCCTCGCCCTCGTCGGCGCGAGAACGGAGCAGACAAAGTCATGAACCGTCACTTCCTCGGCGACACCGCCGTCCTCCTGGGCCGTTCGCTGCGGCACATCATCCGCAGCGTGGACACCGTCATCACGACCACGGTCATGCCGATCGCTTTCCTGCTGCTCTTCGTCTACGTCTTCGGCGGCGCGATCGAGACCGGCTCCGACTCGTACGTGAACTACCTGCTCCCCGGCATCCTGCTGATCACGATCGCCTCGGGCATCGCGTACACCGCGTACCGGCTCTTCCTGGATCTGCAGGGCGGCATCTTCGAACGGTTCCAGTCGATGCCGATCGCCCGTTCGGCCGTACTCTGGGCGCACGTTCTGACCTCGCTGGTCGCGAACCTGGTCTCGCTCGCGGTGGTCGTCGGTGTCGCCCTCCTGATGGGCTTCCGCACCGGCGCGAACGTGCTGGGGTTGCTCGCGGTCCTCGGCATCCTGGTCCTGTTCACCCTCGCGCTGACCTGGATCGCTGTGCTCCCCGGCCTCACCGCGAAGTCCGTTGACGGTGCGAGTGCCTTCTCCTATCCGCTCATCTTCCTGCCCTTCATCAGCTCGGCTTTCGTGCCGACCGAGTCCATGCCCGGCCCGGTGCGCGCCTTCGCCGAGCACCAGCCGGTCACCTCCATCGTCAACGCGATCCGGGACCTCTTCGCCGGGCAGCCCGTCGGCGCCGACATCTGGACCGCCCTCGCCTGGTGTGTCGGTGTGCTCGTCGTCGCCTACGTCTTCGCCACCATCACCTACCGTCGAAGAATCTCCTGAGCGAGTCCGCGACGAGTCAGAGAGAAGGATCAGCGCATGCTGACTATCGGCGAACTGGCGGCGTACGCGGACGTCACGGTGCGGGCGGTGCGGCACTACCACCAGATCGGACTCCTGCCGGAGCCGGAGCGGGACACGTCGGGTTACCGGCGGTACGGGCCGGCGGCGGTCGTCGCCCTCATCAGGATCCGGACTCTCGCCAACGCCGGGGCGCCGCTCTCCGAGATCGCCGAGATGCTCGACGCCGACGACGCGACCTTCGCCGAGGCGATCCGGAGAATCGACGACCGCCTCCGGCACCGGATCGAGCGTCTGGCCACCAGCCGCACGCAGATAGCGCAGCTCGCTGCCGGGGACAGCCTGGCGCTCCCACCGGAGGTCACCGCGTACCTGGAACGGCTTCGGGCGCTCGGGACGTCGGACCGGTTGGTGGAGGGCGAGCGGGACGCGTGGATCCTGCTCGCGGCGCGCTGGCCCGACCACATTCGCGACTGGATGCCCGACAAGTTCGCGCAGCTCGAAGACCCGCGGGTGGTGCGGCTCTATCAGGTGCTCTCGGAGATCTCCGAGAGCGACGCGACCGACGACGCGCGCCTGGCGGAGGCCGCGGACATCATGGCCGAACTGGTCGGGGAGGCCTGGGCCGCCGGTGAGATGAGCCCCGGCGGTGATGCCTACAACGACCTGCCGCACGACCTGCTGGACGCCCTCGCCATCGAGTCCGATCCGCGGGTACAGCGGTTGCAGGAACTGATGCGCGAACGCGGCTGGTCCGGCTGGAACCGGCTGGAGCCGCTGGCAGCACCACCCGGTTAGTACGCCCGCAGGTGCCCCTCAGCGCCGGCAGGCGAAACCGGAGCGGACCCCGGACAGACGGCAGCCGACCCGGCACCTGTGCGGGTGCCGGGCCGGACTCGTGGGTGGGTCAGCGGTCGGCGCGGTAGGCCTTGATGCCGCTGTCGATGACGTCCCAGACCGTGACGAGGATCGCGCCGGTCACGACGAGCTTCGCGACGATGTCGAGGTTGCCGCTCTCGCCGAGCCAGTCGAAACGGGCGATGAGGTCGGGGTTGAGCAGCCGGTCGGTCGACATCAGCCAGACCACCGGGGCCGCGAAGGCCAGGCCGAGCAACGCGTTGATCCCGACCAGCGGCCAGGTCCAGCGCCCGGCCCGGTACTTGGCGACCTCAAGGCCGATGTTGGCGACCAGCACGGCGATCAGGAACGGCAGCCAGAAGCTCCAGAGCGCCGGGTCGAGGACCGGGAGGTTCCGGTCGCCGTCCGAGGGGACGAACGACCGGAAGTGCTGCAGCGGCAGGTAGGCGGCGAACAGGGCCAGCATGCCGATCCCGGCGGCGGTGTCGACGAGGGTGATCTGCCGGTCGACCGGGCCTTCCGGCAGGTCGTCGACGTTCCAGCCGGGCAGGTCCAGGCGGGTGTTGGTGCGTTCCAGGATCGCGAAGACCAGGGTGACCCAGAACGCGATCTGGACGGCCACCGTGATCGCGGTGCTGATGCCCTCGCCGATGGCCCCGCCGACGTTGTCTTCGTCGACGGCGGCCACCAGTCCGACCAGGACACCGACGGTGGCCGGGACGAAGGAGAGCAGCAGCTTCAGCAGCCGCTCCCAGGCCAGGTAGTAGGTCGGGCCGATGAGCTGCAGGCGCCGGTCGGCGTAGCGGGCGGCAAGCGCCGCCGGGTCGCCCATTTCGGTGAGGACCTCGCGCTCGGCGGCGGCGACGTCCGCCCCGGCGTCGGTGCGGCCTTCGACCATGTCCTCGATGGAGGCCCGCAGCTCGGTCGCGATCTCCTCGCGACGGGGCTGCGGCACCGAACGCAGGACCGCGGCGACGTAGCGGTCGGTCAGGGTGGGGGTCATCGGTCTTCTCCTTCGAGGAGGGCGGTCATCGAGTTCTGGACGGCGGTGAGGTCGGCGAGGAGCAGGTCGAGGACCGCCTCACCGTCGGGGGAGGTCCGGTAGAACTTGCGCGGTCGGCTCTCCTCGGTGTTCCACTCGCTGGTCAGCAGCCCTTGATCCTCGAGGCGGCGCAGCAGTGGATAGAGCGTGTTGGCGTCGACGGGGAAGCCGTGGCCGGCCAGTCGCTGCAGCAGCGCGTAGCCGTAGCCGGGGCGGCGCAACGCGATGAGGCTCGCGACCACGACCGTGCCGCGCCGCAGTTCCTGCAGATGGGTCCGGAGGACATCTTCGCTCGCCATGCCTCACACCATACTGTGTGCCACACACTGTTGTCCACGACTATGTTGATGTGCCGCACTGCCTCACTGTGCAGCACCACGGCGAAGGGCCGGCACGAAGACCGCGAGGTGTGGCCGGGCCGGAAGCGGGTAGCCGTGGCGGGCGCAGCCGGGCAGATATGGCGGAAGGTGTGAGAGTGTGACGAAATTTATTGTCAGGGCGAACTACACCGCCCGGGGAATGTCGGGGTTGGGCAAGGAGGGCGGGTCGGCGCGCGCCGAAATCGTCCATTCCCTGGTCGAGAACGCAGGCGGGCGGGTGGAGTGCCTGTACTTCGGGTTCGGCGATCACGACCTCTACGTGGTGGGCGAAATGCCGAACCCCGTCACGGCGGCCGCTCTCGGTATCGCTGTCCGATCGACGGGCGTGGTGGAGGCCCAGGTCAACCTGCTGCTCACCCCGGAGGAGATGGACGAAGCGGCCCAGCTGCCGGTCGCGTACCAGCCGCCCGGTCGCTGAGACGCCCGCGACCAGGGCGGGTTCAGCACCACGACGCTCGGGCTGAATGCCGCCAAGGCAGGCCGGTAGGGTCTGCCCGCGATGATGCACGACGACGAATACTTCATTGACGCGGACCTTGTACGCCGGCTCCTCGCCGCGCAGTTTCCACAGTGGGCACCACTGCCGCTGCGGCCGGTCGAGGCATGGGGCACCGGCAACGCCATCTACCGGCTCGGCGACGACCTGTCGGTCCGGCTGCCACGGATCCCGTCCGCCGCCGGGGACGTACGGTTCGAGCGGGAGTGGCTGCCCCGGCTTGCGACGATGGTGCCCGTGGCGCTGCCGGAGCCGCTGACCATCGGCGAGCCCGGCGAGGGGTATCCGGAGCAGTGGGCCGTCAACCGCTGGCTCCACGGCACGCATCCCACCGAAGCTGACGCCGACAGCCACGACTTCGCCCACGGCCTCGGCGAGTTCGTGGCCCGGCTGCGCCAGGCCGACACCACCGGCGCCCGGCCGGGGTACCGCGGCGGCCCGCTGCGCACCCGCGACGCGTACGTGCGGGAGTGGACCGCCAAGGCCGAAGGCGAGATCGATACCGAGGCGGTGCTGGACGTCTGGCAGGCCTCGCTCGACCTGCCCGAGTGGGACGGTCCGCCGGTCTGGACCCACGGGGACCTGCTCGCCGGCAACGTGCTGCTCGACGGCGGCCGGCTGCACGCGGTCATCGACTTCGGCGCGGCCGGGATCGGAGACCCGGCCTGCGACGCGCTGCCCGCCTGGACCCTGCTGAACGCCGAGACCCGGCCCACCTTCCGGGCCGCCGCCGGGTTCGACGACGCCACCTGGGCGCGGGGCCGGGCCTGGGCGCTGACCTTCGTCGGCGGCATCACCTACTACCGCCAGACCAACCCCCCGATGGCCGACCTCGGCCACCGCGCCGTCGCCGAAGTGCTCCAGGACACCGCCACCGGCCAGCCCGTGTAGGGGCAGACGTCGCGCACCCGATCGCCGTACATGCCGATGCCGACGAACACGCCGACCGGCGCGTCGCGCAGCGCGGCGAGCGTCACTGCATTCCGTCAGCGCATCCGCGCCGCCGCATCGACCTCGGCGTAGGACGGCAGGTCGGCGCGGACCGCCGCACCGTCGCGGACGGCGAGCGCCGTCTCCACCGACGCGGCCAGGGCGGCGCGGAAGAGCAGCGAGCCGGTGCTGATCCGCCGTACGCCGAGCTCCGCCAACGCCGCGACGGTGTGCCGCCCCGGCAGGAACAGCACGTTGACCGGCACCTCCACGGCGGCGACCACGGCGGCGATGTCGGCCGGTTCGGCCAGCCCGGGGACGAAGACCCCGTCGGCCCCGGCGTCGGCGTAGCAGCGCGCCCGGCTTACGGCCTCGGTGAGGTCGCCGGGGCGCTGCCAGTGGGTGTCGGTGCGGGCGTTGACGAAGAGCTGCGGGGCCTCCTGCTTGACGGCCCGGATCAGCGCCGCGTGTTCGGTGGCCGGCCGCAGGGCGTCCTCGATGTTGATGCCGGCCGCACCGGCCTCGGCGACGGCGACGGCCGCGGCCACCGAGCCGGTTTCGATGTCGACGGTGACGTGGAGCGGGAGGTCCGCCAGCCGGCGGGTGAGGCGCAGGGTCTCCTCGTCGGCGGCGCCGACCCCGTCGGGCAGGCCGTGGGCGGCCGCGACACCGAGGCTGGTGGTGCCGAGCGCGGGAAAGCCCGCCTCGGCCAGTAGCCGGGCGGCGGCGACGTCCCAGACGTTCGGCAGGACGAGCGGGTCACCCGCACGGTGCAGGTCGGCGAAGCGGCTCATCGGCGGGCTCCCGCCACGAGCGCGAGGGCGTGCTCCCGGCCGGGGCAGCGCCGGGGACCGGCACCGAACGCCAGATCGCCCGCGAGGCGCACCTGCACCACCTCGCCGGCCTGCACGGTGTGGTCGCCGACGGTGGTGGTGCGCAGGGCCTGGCGCTTGGTCGCGGGGACCGGCGGGTCGTCGCGCAGCACCTCGTCGACCGGGCGGTGCCGGGCCCGTTCGACCAGTGCGGTGGTGGGGCCGTACGCCTGCACGAGCACGCCGATGCGGGCCGCGGTCGGCTCGTCGCGGACGCCACCGAGGTGCGCGACGAGCCGGGTGAGTGCCGCGTCGGCGCGCGCCTCGTCGCCGGTACCCGGGTGGTAGGCCTGGGCGACGTCGCCGACCAGCTCCACGACGGGCGCGTCGAGGCCGAGCGCGCAGGCAAGGGCCGCCACCGGATGCGCCGCGCCCTGCCCCGTCAGGGACTCCGGCGGGATCGAGTCCAGGATCGCGACCGAGAGGGCCAGCCGGCGCGGGTACGCCGCTCCGGTGCTGAACCGGCCGACGGTGGCGCGCAGCCAGCCGATCCCGTGGGAGGCGGGCGGGACCGACGGCACCACGAAAGCCGGGTCGTTCAGGACGGCGAGGGCGGCGTCACTGCCGCGGATCTGCTGCATGCGGCGAACCTACGGCCGGAATCGTTCGACGGTCGCCGAAGTGTTTCGGCCTAGGCTGGCCCGGTGACCTCCGCTGCGGACCTGGCGTCGCTGGCGGCGCTGCTGGCCGACGAGACCCGCGCCGCCATCTGCCTGGCGCTGCTCGACGGTCGCGCGTGGACAGCCGGTGAGCTGGCCGCCCACGCCCGCGTCGCGCCCTCCACCGCCACCGCGCACCTGCACCGCCTCGTCAACGGCGGGCTGCTCGTCGAGCGACGCCAGGGCCGCCACCGGTACGTCCAGCTCGCCGACCCCACCGTGGCGCAGCTGATCGAGGACCTGGCGGGCCGGCTCACCCGTCGCCCGGATCCGCCACGCGGACTGCGGGCGGTCACCGCGAGCGAGGCGCTACGCCGTGGCCGTACCTGTTACGACCACCTGGCGGGGCGGCTCGGCGTCGCCGTCACCGACGCGATGACCGGCGCGGGGCTGCTCGACGTCAGCGGCGGGTTCGCACTCACCGCGTCGGGACGGGCGTGGCTGACCGGCCCGGTCGAGATTCGCGCGGAGCAGTTGCGGCCCGGCGGGCGGCCTCTCGTACGCGGTTGTCTGGACTGGACAGAGCGACGGCAGCACCTCGCCGGGCGGGCCGGGGCGGCACTCTGCACCGCGTTCCTCGACCGGGGTTGGGTGGTGCGGATCGGGTCCGGCCGGGCAGTACGGCTCACCTCCTCCGGCGAGGCGGCACTGCGGGACCTGCTGGGGCTCACCGACCTCGTGGCCTCCGCACCGGGAAGACCATGATCGTTAGTCGGTTTCCGGTGCCCTGACAGGCTCGGAACACCGGAAATCAACTAACGATCTTCGAGTGCGACACGGCGGAGCTTGGTGTTCCCGGCGGGAGCCGGTGGTTGACTGAGCCATCGACGGAGGGAAACACATGGCCAAGCTGCTCTACTCGGCGACCGCGTCGCTCGACGGCTTCATCGCCGGGCCGGGCGGTGACATGTCCTGGCTGACCGACTACCTCTCCGGCGAGCAGCCCGGCGGCCAGGAAGTCACCGAAGCGGACCCGACCGCGGAGCGGCTCCTCGCCCGGATCGGGGCCATCCTGGCCGGCAGCCGCACCTACCGCGGCGACGACCCGAACCGCGGCACCGACCGCGAGGGCGCCTTCGGCGGCCAGTACCACGGGCCGGTAGTGGTGCTCACCCACCGGCCGCCGGCGCACCCGGTCGACGGGATCACCTTCGCCACCGACCTGGCCGGCGCGGTCGAGTCGGCCAAGGAAGCCGCCGGCGACAGGTACGTCAACGTCCTCGGCGCCGACATCGCCCGCCAGTGCCTCGAAGCGGGGCTGCTCGACGAAGTGCTGATCTTCTTCGCGCCGGTGCTCCTCGGCGACGGGGTCCGCATCTTCGACCACCCCGGCGGCGCGCCGGTGCGACTGGAACCGCTGCCCGGCGAGTCGGCGCACTGGTACCGCGTCCTGCGCTGAGCCGGCGCACTGGTACCGCGTCCTGCGCTGAGCCAGCGGGCGTGGCTGCCGGCGACCGGTCGCCACCTGGATCGAAACCGGTCGACGGAGGTCTGCGCGGCCCAGCCCGATCGGCCGGGCGCAAGTCCGGGAAGACTCTGTTACAGGAAGATTTCTTACGGCAGAATCGTCGAAGATCGCACCGGCGCGCGGAACGATTCGATGCCTGCTGCCGTGAGACAGGACGTTTTTCATGCAGTTCGACTTCGAAGTAGGGCTCCTGGAGCGTCACCGCGTGTCCTACGCCTACGACCGCACCCGGCGGAACCTGGAGATCAAGGTCGACGGCGTGGCCGTCCGGAACGGGCTGCGAATCATGTCGCTGAACCTGATCCGGCGCTACCACTTCGTGGTCGGTGAGCGCGAACGCCACCGCGTCGTCATCGAAAAGGACCGCGACCTGCCGCTGCTCAGCTTCCGGCCGCGCACCTACCGCGCCTGGGTCGACGGCCTCCTGGTCGCCGAACACACCGGCTGACAGCCACCGCCCGGCGCCTGACCGCCTGAGGCGCCGGCCGTCCCGCTCGCCCACGAGCTGCGCAGCCGGGCCGGGCGCCGCCGAACCCGAGCGGCAATCAGTGGATCGTGTAGCCGCCGTCGATCATCAGCGTCTGGCCGGTGATCAGCGAGGCGGCGTCGCTGAGCAGGAACGCCACCGCACCGGCCACCTCGTCCGGCTCGCCGAAGCGTCCCATCGGGATCCGGCTGAGCAGCTCCGCCGCCCACTCCCCCCGCGAGAGCGTCGCCGCGGTCAGCTCGGTCCGCACGAAGGTCGGCCCGACCGCGTTGACCCGGATGCCGTGCGGGGCCCACTCCAGCGCCAGGTTGCGGGTCAACTGCGCCACCGCCGCCTTGCTGGAGCCGTACGCGGCGCGTTCCTCGATCGCCACCGCGCCCGCCTGCGAGCCGATGTTGACGATGGCGCCCCGCACCCCGCCCGCCACCCAGCCGCGGGCGAACGCCTGCGAGGTGAAGAAGAGCCCGCGGACGTTGGCGGCGTAGACGGCGTCCCAGCCCTCGCAGGTGGCGTTCAGGGCCAGGTCGGGCACGATCGTGCCGGCGTTGTTGACCAGCAGGTCGATGCCGGCGCCGGATTCCTGCAACCGGTTGACGGTCGCCGCGGTGGCCTCGACGTCGACAACGTCGAGGACGACCGGGGTGGTGCCGTACCGGGCGGCGAGCCGCTCGGCGGCGGCCTGCTCACGGGAGGTGCCGTAGACGGTGGCACCGAGGTCGTGCAGCGCGTCGGCGATCGCCGCGCCCAGTCCACGGCTCGCCCCGGTCACCAGGGCGGCCCGCCCGTCCAGCCGGAAATTGATCATCTGGTTCCTCCTACGGTCGGGGCTTGGCACCCGGCCGGCGCGTTCAGCCCTGCGGCATCCAGTCGAAGTGCTCACCGCGGTACTTCGCGACCCGTACGTCACCGGAGCGGGCGTGCCCCTCGAAGCGCTCCACCCGCGAGGCGCGGCCGGTCACCTCGCCGAGCATCGCGCTGGAGGCGGTGTCGGTGACCTCCTGGTACGTCACCGTGCGCAGGTACTTGCCGACCCAGAGGCCGCCGGTGTAGCGCGCCGCGCCGCGGGTGGGGAGGACATGGTTGGTGCCGATGGTCTTGTCGCCGTACGACACGCAGGTCCCCTCGCCGAGGAAGAGCGCGCCGTAGTGGCGCATCCGCGTCAGCGCCTCACGCGGGTTGGCGGTGAGGATCTGCACGTGCTCGAAGGCGTACTCGTCGGCCAGCGCGTACGCGTCGTCGAGGCTGCCAACGACGTGCACCTCGCCGTGGTCGCGCCAGGCGGGGGCGGCGAAGTCGCGGGTCGGCATCCCCGGCAGCAGCTGCTCCACGTGGGCGATCACCTGACGGGCGAGCGGCTCCGAGGTGGTGATCAGCACGGCCGGCGAGTCCGGGCCGTGTTCGGCCTGGGAGAGCAGGTCGACGGCGACCACGAACGGGTCGGCGTGCTCGTCGGCGACGACGAGGACCTCGGTCGGCCCGGCGAAGAGGTCGATACCGACCTTCCCGAAGAGCTGCCTTTTCGCCTCGGCGACGTAGGCGTTGCCGGGGCCGGCCAGCAGGTCCACCGCGCCGATGGTCTCGGTGCCGATCGCCAGCGCGGCGACCGCCTGCACCCCACCCAGGATGTAGATCTCGTCCGCGCCGGCCAGCCGCATCGCCGCGACCGTCGCGGCGGGGATGCCGCCGTCGATCGGCGGGGTGGCGGCGACGACCCGCTCCACCCCGGCGACCTTCGCCGTCACGATCGTCATGTGCGCCGAGGCGAGCAGCGGATAACGCCCGCCCGGCACGTAGGCCCCGGCCGCCGAGACGGGAATGTTCTTCTGCCCCAGCCGTACGCCCGGGAAGGTCTCGATTTCGAACTCGGTCAGCGACTCGAGCTGCCGCTGCGCCATGGTGCGGACCTGCTCCTGCACGAACCGGATGTCGGCGAGGATCTGGGCGTCCACTCCGGACACGATTTCGTCGATCTGCGCCTCGCTGAGCCGGAACCGCTCCGGCGCCCACTTGTCGAAACGCTGGGAGTACTCGCGCACGGCGGCGTCACCGCGCTCCCGCACGTCGGCGATGACCCCCTCGACCACCCGCCGGACCTCGGCCCGGGAGGCCGGCTCGCCGGCGGTGCCGACGGAGCTTTTGAGCACTGTGGACACGACGCGGGACGGAGCTGCCATGCGGACCCTCCAGGGGTCGGGAAGTCGACGGCCGGCGACGTCGGCGGGGGTGGCGCCCGACGAAGCGAAGATCGCCCCGACGCTATCCGGGCAACCGGACCCGAACAAGACACGTCCCAAACGATGCGGCCGGCACCACCGGGTCGCGGCGGCCGATCAGCGCCCCGGTCGTCCCGCGATGGCGTCGCGCAGCACATTCGGTCCCGGCTTCAGCTCGCCGACCGGCACCCGCAGCGTGCCGTCCGCGCCGAGACGGGGCAGCCGCTGCTGTGCGGCGAAGGGCTCCACCGAGTCCCGGTCCACGGGCGTGATCTCCAGGACGGCGAGCGGGCCGGGACGGCGTACCCGGGCGGCAGCGAGCTGCGACCAGCTCAGCAGCACCGGCTCCGCGCCACGCCAGGCCAGTTCGATCCCGGTGGCGCCCACCGCGATCCGGCTCGACCGGGCGCGCTCGTGGAAGGTCCGGGCGATGCCGAAGATCAGCGACCAGAAGAGCGCGCGCAGCACCGCTCCCCGGATCCACTCGACGGAGCCGGTCGGCACGCCGCTGAAGGTATCCGCCAGCAGGATCGCCAGCCACGCCCCGGGCGCGAGGATCAGTAGCGTCGTCAGAAACGTCCGCACCGAGGAGTGGCCGAAACGGATCTCCGTCTGTGCCGTACCGGGAACCTGCTCGCCTGCCACCATCGCCCCATCATCCCCCGCCCCGCCCCTGCTGCACACTCCCTCCTCCCTCCGGGGTCACCTCCGCCTCACCCCAACTCCAGGCGCGGAGGGACGGACCGCGCGGGGTCAGGCGTCGTGGTGCTTGAGGCGCCAGGCTGCGGCGAGGGCGAAGGCGACCAGGTAGCCGGCGAAGACTGCCAGTGCGGGCCCGGGTTCGAGGTTGAAGGGCCCCGGGGTCACCGCGCCGACGGCGGAGCCGGCCGCCGACGGCAGGAACTTGATCACGTCGTCCTGCCAGGCCTGGGGCAGCAGGAGCGTGGCGATCCCCTCCAGCAGGAACATGATCCCGAAGAGCGTGGCGATCGCCGCCGGGCTGGACCGCAGCAGCGCGCCGAGCGCCAGGCCGATCACCGCCCCGCCGGTCATGTAGACGGCAGCGCCGATGACGGCCCGCAGCGCGCCCGGGTCGCCCAGCGTCGCACCACCATCGCCGATGATCAGCTGTCCGCCGAAGAAGGCGACGAAGGCGGCGGCCAGGGTGACGGCGAAGACCACCACCCCGAGTACGGCGATCTTCGCCCAGAGCACCGGCAAGCGCTTCGGTACGGCCGTCAGCGTCGCCCGGATCATGCCGGTGCTGTACTCACCGGCCATGAAGAGCACCCCGAGGGTGCCGAAGACGAGCTGGGCCAGGTTGAGGCCGGAGAGGCTGATCTCGGTCGGCCCGCTGATGCCGGCGAAGCCGCTCTGGCCGCCGCTCATCTCCGCGTGCATCTGGGTCACGTCGGCGTTGGTGCTGATCAGGGAGGCGAGCATCCCCATCCCGACGAAGACGACGACGGCACTGATCAGGGTGATCGGGGTGGAGCGCAGCGACCAGAACTTGATCCACTCCGAGCGGATGACCTGCCATTGGGTGACCTTGGGGCTGCGGTGCGCGGCCCGGTGGTGGGGGTGCTCCGCAGGGGCGCCCTGCGCGGAACGGACGTCGAGAGCGGTTGCCATCTACGCAGCCTTTCCAGCTTGGAAGTTGTCGCCGTCGCCCGGACGGACCGGGCCGGCGCCGTCGGGCAGGTGGGGAGTGGAGATCGCCTGGTACTCGACCGAGTCGCGGGTCATCTCCATGAACGCCTCTTCCAGCGACGGATGCTGGTACGACAGCTCGTGCAGGGTGATCCCGGCGGCGGCGGCCCGGTCGCCGACCTCCTCGGCGCTGAGCCCCACCACGTCGAAAACCCCGCGGTCGATGCTGGTGATCGTGGTCTCCGGGCCGATCAGCGCCTCGTGCAGCGCGGTCGCCTGCGGCGACCGGACCCGCACCGAGGTCAGTGCGGTCCGGGCGATGAAATCGGCGACCGACAGGTCGGCGATCAGCCGGCCCCGGCCGACGACGATCAGGTGCTCGGCGGTGAGCGCCATCTCGCTCATCAGGTGCGAGGAGACGAAGACGGTGCGGCCCTCGGCCGCCAGGGACTGCATCAGGTTGCGGATCCAGAGGATGCCCTCCGGGTCGAGGCCGTTGACCGGCTCGTCGAGGATCACCGTCCGCGGGTCGCCGAGCAGCGCCGAGGCGATGCCGAGCCGCTGCCCCATCCCGAGGGAGAAGCCGCCGGCGCGCTTGCGGGCCACCTCGTGCAGCCCGACGATGTCGATCACCTCGTCGACGCGGCTGCGCGGGATGCCGGTGGTGGCGGCCAGCGCGAGCAGGTGGTCGTACGCCGAACGGCCGCTGTGCACGGCGCGCGCCTCCAGCAGCGCACCGACCTCGCGCAGGGGTGCCCGCAGGTCGGCGTAGGGCCGGCCGTTGATGGTGGCGGTGCCGGCGGTCGGCCGGTCCAAGCCCATGATCATGCGCATCGTGGTGGACTTGCCGGCCCCGTTCGGCCCCAGGAAGCCGGTGACCATGCCCGGCTGGACGGTGAAACTGAGGGAGTCGACCGCGGTCTTCTCCCCGTACCGCTTGGTGAGCCCGACAACCTCAATCATGTGGTCAATGCTGCGTCGCGCAGGGGGCGGATCACCTGCTCCCCGGAGTGTGTTCAGGGCGTACCACCACTGCGGTACGCCCGGGCGCCGGCTACCACCGGCGGAGCACGCGGGCGCGGTCGCGGGTCGCGTAGCGTGAGGCGCATGGCCGACCCGAGCCTGCGGCTGCTGCCGTCGCGGCGCCTGACCGACTTGCATCCGCAGCTTCTCGACGCGCTCTTCGGCGCGGCGGTCGCGGTGGGCTCGCTGGTGACGCTGGTCCTCGGGCAGTACCGGATGGCCGGGCGTCCCCTGACCGCGATGGACTACTCCACCGCGGCGGTCGCGTTCGTGGTGGTGACGCTGCGTCGCCGCTGGCCGCTGGGGACGCTCGCCGCGGCGGTCGCCACCGCCGTGGTCTTCATCGCCCTCGGCGAGCGCGAGCACCTGGTGATCATCGTTACCGCGATCACCACCTACACGATGGCGACGGTCAGCCCACGGGTGCGCGCCTGGGCGATCGCGACCGGGGTGGCGCTGATCCTCTATCTGTCGAGCGTCATGCTCACCGACAACTCGTGGAGCGCGCCGGGGCCGATCGGCAGCATCGCCTGGATCGGGATGGCTGTCGCGGTCGGGGACGCCATGCGGACCCGGCTGGAGTACGTGCGGGCCGTGGAGGAGCGGGCCCGCCGGGCCGAGCAGTCCCGCGACGAGGAGGCCCGCCGCCGGGTCGTCGAGGAGCGGCTGCGCATCGCCCGGGAACTGCACGACGTGGTCGCCCACCACATCGCGCTGATCAACGTGCAGGCCGGGGTCGCCTCGCATCTGCTGCGCAGCCGGCCGGAGCAGGCCGAGGAGGCGCTCGCCCACGTCCGCGACGCCGCGCGCACAGTGCTGGACGAGCTCGGTACGGTCCTCGGCGTGCTGCGCCAGGCCGACGATCCGGAGATGACCACGGAGCCGACGCAGGGGCTGAGCAAGCTCTCCGGGCTGCTTGACGGCCTGGCGGCGGCGGGGCTGCAGGTGGAGTACCGCCGCAACGGCACCGTCCGTGAACTGCCGGCGGGGGTGGACCTGGCGGCGTACCGGATCATTCAGGAGTCGCTGACCAACGCCAAGAAGCACGGCAGCGGCGGGCGGGCGCACCTGACGTTGACCTACGCGCGCGACGGGGTGACCGCCGAGGTGACCAACCCGATCGACCCCCGGCGCGAGCTGTCGGCGGCGGGTACCGGGCGGGGACTGGTCGGGATGCGCGAACGGGCCGCCGCCGTGGGTGGCACGGTCAGCGCCGGCCCGGCCGACGACAGCGTCTTCGTCGTGCACGCCTTCCTGCCCGCCACCGAGAACCGGGAGAACCGATGACCATCCGGGTGCTGCTCGCCGACGACCAGGCGCTGATCCGGGCCGGCTTCCGGGTCCTGATCGAGTCCGCCCCCGACCTGGAGATCGTCGGGGAGGCCGGCACCGGTCAGGAGGCGATCGAGCTGGCCCGGCAGAACCGGGCCGACGTCATCCTGATGGACATCCGGATGCCGGAGATGGACGGGCTGGAGGCGACCCGGCGGATCACCGCCGACGAGGACCTGGCGGGCGTACGGGTGCTGATCCTGACCACGTTCGAGATCGACGAGAACGTGGTGCTGGCGCTGCGGGCCGGGGCGAGCGGTTTCCTCAACAAGGGCGTCGACCCCGGCGATCTGCTGGAGGCGATCCGGGTGGTGGCGCGCGGTGATGCGCTCCTCTCCCCGGGGGCGACCCGCAGTCTGATCGGCCGTTTCCTGAGCCAGCCGGCCCCGGAGCCGCTGCCGGCCCCGAGCGCGCTGGACGCGCTGACCGAGCGGGAACGGGAGGTGCTGACGCTGGTGGCGGCCGGGCTCTCCAACGATGAGATCGCCGAGCGCCTCTACGTCTCGCCGCTGACCGCCAAGACCCACGTCAACCGGGCCATGACCAAGCTCGGGGCGCGCGACCGGGCCCAGCTGGTGGTCATCGCGTACCAGACGGGCCTGGTCCGGCCCGGTGATCCGCCGGCCCCCTAGGGGTGATCTCCCGGTCGCCGCGGCGGATCAGGGGTGCCGGTACGCCATCCGCAGTACGGATGATGTCTGCGCCAGGAGGACGACGAAGCCCCTGAACTGCGGCATTGTCTACCTCATGATGTCGAGCCGGGCCGACCGGAGACCGCAACCACCTCCCACGGCCCCGTGAACGCCCTGCAGTGGGCGGTGCTCCTGTCGGTGCTCTCCACGGTGAGCTACGCGGTGGCCGCCGTCGTGCAGGAGCGGCTGGCGGTACGCGGTCACCGCAGCGTGCCGCACTGGGTGGCGGCACTGGGGCTGACCGGGCTGGGTGCGCTGCTGCACGTGGTGGCGCTGGGTTACGGCAGCGTCGGCATCGTGCAGGCGCTCGGCGCCCTCACCCTGGTCCTCGCCCTGCCGATCGCCGCCCTCCGCAACCCGGGCCGGGTGACGTGGCGGGCCTGGCGGGACGCCGGTCTGACGACCGCCGGTCTGGCCGCGCTGACCCTGCTGGCGAAGGTGCCGGCGGGTACCGGTGCGCTCACCTCCGCCCACGCCGAACTGCTCTCCGCGGTGACGATCATGGTGGTCGCCGCGCTCGCCGTCGCGGCCTGGCGTACGCCGTCGCGGGTGGGCCGGAGCCTGCTGCTCGCCGGCGCCGCCGGCACCTCGTTCGCGATCGCCTCGGTGCTGACCAAGACCGCCCTGGTCGACTTCTCCTACGGCGGCGTACGCGGTCTGGTCCTGCCGCTGCTGGGCTCCATCGTCCTGCTCGCCCTCGCCGGGCTGCTGCTCGGGCAGTTCTCCTACCGGGGCGCCGGGCTGGCCGCGCCGCTGGCGATGGTGAGCGTCACCAACCCGGTCGTGGCCGGCATCGTGGGCATCCTGCTGCTCGGCGAGGGCTTCCGGTACGGCTCGCTCGGCGCTCTCCTGGCGTTGCTCGCCGCGCTGGTCGCCGCCCGGGGTGTGATCGGGCTGGCGATGCGCACTCCCGTGGTGCCGCCCCTCGACGAGATCCTCACCCTGCCGGATCCGGGCGAACTCCTGGGGACGGACGCCGCGGCGGTGAGCGCGGCGAAGCGGATGCGGTGATCCCACATCCGCTTCGGCGATCCGCCCGCTGCGCTCGCGCGGCGGCCTTCAGCGCCCGGCGGGTCACGCCCGGTGGGCGCGATCCCGCAGGGCCCCGGTCCGGGTCACTCCCGGTTGAGGGCGACCTTCAGGGCGCCGGTCTCACCCGCGCGGGCGAAGATGTCGTACGCCTGCATGATGTCGTTCAGCCCGAACCGGTGCGTGATCATCTTTTCGGCGACCTGGAGCTGACCGGTCTCCACCATCCGCAGCAGCGTCGGAATGGTGTACGTGTCAACCAGGCCGGTCGTGATCGTCACGTCCTTGATCCAGAGGTCTTCCAGGTGCAGGGAGACCGGCTTGCCGTGCACGCCCATGTTCGCCACCCGGCCGCCCGGGCGGATCAGCTGGGTGCACTGCTCGAAGGTGGCGGGCACACCGACGGCCTCCATCGCCACGTCGGCGCCGAGCCCACCGGTCAGCTCGTCGACGACCCGGCGGGCCTGGTCGGGCTTGACGGCGACGTCGGCGCCGAAGCTCTTCGCCGCTTCCAGCCGCGCGTCGGCGAGGTCGACCATCACGATGTGCGCCGGCGAGAAGAGCCGCGCGCCGATCACGGCGGAGAGGCCGATCGGGCCACCGCCGACGATCACGACGGTGTCGCCGGGGCCGACCAGCCCGTTGAGCACCCCGACCTCGTAGCTGGTGGGCAGGATGTCCGAAAGCATCATCGCCGCCTCGTTCGAGACGTGGCTGGGCAGTTTGTACGTCGACAGGTCGGCGTAGGGCAGTCGTACCTTCTCGGCCTGGGTGCCGTTGATGAGGTGGCCGAGGATCCAGCCGCCGCCGTTGAGGCACTGGCCGTAGCGCTGCTCCCGGCAGTAGCGGCATCGCCCGCAGGCGGAGACGCAGGAGGCGAGCACCCGGTCACCGGGGGCGATGTTGGTGACGGCCGAGCCGACCTCCAGCACCGTGCCGACGGCCTCGTGGCCCAGAATTCGCCCCGGTGTCACGGCGGGGACGTCGCCGCCCAGAATGTGCAGGTCCGTGCCGCAGATGGTGGTGGTGTCGACCTGGATCACCGCGTCGGTGGGATCGACGATGGTCGGGTCGGGCACGTCCTGCCATGCCTTTTCGCCCGGACCGTTGTAGACGAGCGCCTTCATGCCGGTACCTCCTCGGTGGTCACCCCGTCTTGCCAGAACAAGACGGTCTCCCCCGTGCGGGCGGCGAATAACGCACGGCCGGCCTCCCCCGAGGTGCGGGAGAGGCCGGCCGTGTGCCGAGCGTGCGCCGATCGTCAGGCGGCGCCGGCGAGGCTGCTGATGGTGCCGGCGTTGAGCAGGCCGTTGTAGTACGCGCCACCCGGGTAGTAGGTCGGGTTGGTCACGCCGGTGGCCCAGTCGTTGCCCCAGTTGACCGCGAGGGTCTGCAGGGCGGCGATGTTCTGCGCCTGCGGGGTGCCGGAGGTCAGGGTGCAGAGGACGTCGGTGGTGGCGCCTTCGGCGTCACAGTGGCAGCCGGTGGTGAGCTGCACGCCGACCCAGGGGCGCTGGATGACCGAGCGGAGCACGGTGGTGCCGGAGGCGTCGGAGTTCGCCGTGTACGGCGGCGAAGAGATCGTGGCGATCGGCAGGCCGGTGTCCTTCAGGCCGGTGAGCGCACCGGTCATGTTCTCGTTGATCATCGACTTCACCGGGTCGAGCAGGACCAGGCCCTTGACCTTGGCGAACTGGCCCGCGTGGTTGGTGCGCAGCCGGTTGGCGACGTAGCTCATCATCTCGCCACCGGCGGAGTGGCCGACGAGGATGTACTTCTGCGGCAGCGAGTAGCTGACGCCGGCGGCGCTGCGGGCCTCGTTGAAGTTGCGGTGCAGCTCGCCGCCGGTGTTGTTGCCCTCACCGAGGAGCTTGGTGACGTTGTTGAGGAACGGGTCGTTGTTGCCCAGGTTCTGGATGGTGCAGCCGAAGATGTCCGCGGACGGGTAGGTCGTGGCCATCGCCACGTAGCCCGCCTCCGCGTACTTCTTGGCGAGGTCGCCCATGTTGCCGTTCGTGCGGCTGAAGCCGTGCTGGAGCCAGACCAGGCCCTTGGGCGTGGTCGCCGGCATGTACCAGTCGACCTGCGGCGTGTAGGTGAAGACCGAGCACTTCACCTTCTGGAACGTGCTGACCTTGGTGACCCCGGCGGCCTGGGCGACGCCTGCGGGGGCGACCAGGGCGACGGCGAGACCGACGGCGGCCGCGAGGAGCGCGGCTCTGGCGACTCTGAAACGGGACATGCATCCTCCAGGTGGTGTATCGCTTAGCGGAACACTGTTTCCCGACCCCGGTGTACACAATGTCCGGCCGTTAAACCGCCGTCAATAGGCCGTTCAAAATTCACCGGTGAACGCGACACGGGCCGGACCCCCGATGGGGATCCGGCCCGTGGCAACGGGTTCAGCGCGCGGTCAGCCCGCCTCGCTCAGCTTCCGCACCGCCTCGGTCAGCGACACCACGTCGGCGTACTTGGCGTCCAGGTCGAAGAGGTTCGCCTCGTGCGGGCCGGGATCCCGGTCCGCGCAGGCCTCACGCACCACCATCGGCCGGAAGCCGTGCTGGAGGGTGTCCACTCCGGACGCCCGCACGCAGCCACTGGTGGAGAAGCCGCCGAGCACGACCGTGTCGACCGAGTTCGCGGCCAGCCAGGCCGCCAGCGAGGTGCCGGCGTACGCGCTGGCGTAGTGCTTGACGATCACGTTCTCGCCCGGGCGCGGTGTCAGCTCGGCCGGGAACGCGCCGAGCGGGTTGCCCTCGGCGAACGCCTTGAGCGCCGGCACCTTCGCCGCGAACAGCGGCGCCTCGGCGCAGCTGTCGTCGGCGTAGCGCACGGTGGTGAAGGCGACCGGCAGCCCCGCGCCACGGGCCGCGTCGAGCAGCGCCGCCATCGCGCCGACGGCCGCGGGACCGGTCTGCACGTACAGGTGCGAGCCGGGCTGGGTGTAGGCGACCACCGGGTCGATCAGCACCAGCGCCGGCCGCCGCCCCCAGCCGAGCCGCCGGGCGAACCCGGCGGCCGCGTAGTCCTCGTCGAGCCCCGCCATGCTCAGATGACCCCGTCCGAGGCGAGCGCGGCGCGCTCGTCGGCGCTGAGGCCGAGCAGCGTGCCGTACACCTCGTCGTTGTGCTGGCCCAGCGCCGGGCCCGCCCAGCGAATCTCACCCGGGGTCGCCGAGAGCTTCGGCGCGGGCGCCTGCATCGGCAGCTCGCCCAGCTCGGGGTGCGGGACGGCCACCACGGCGTCACGCTCCTTGACGTGCGGGTCGGCGAGGATGTCGGCCGCGGTGTAGATGCCGCCGGCCGGCACGCCGGCGGCGTGCAGCGCGGCGAGCAGTTCGGCGTTGGGCTGGGTCGCGGTCCAGGCGCCGACCAGGGCGTCCAGCTCCGCCTGGTTGGCGCCGCGGGCGCCGTGCGTGGCGTAGCGCGGGTCCTGCGCCAGCTCCGGACGGCCCATCACGTCGCAGAGGCGACGGAAGACGGTGTCCTGGTTGGCGGCGATCAGGATGTCCGAGCCGTCCTTGGTCGGGTACGCGTTGCTCGGCGCCACGTTCGGCAGGATCGCCCCGGTGCGCTCGCGCTGGTAGCCGGCGACGGCCCACTCGGGGATCAGCGACTCCATCATCGCCATGACCGCCTCGTAGATCGCCGAGTCGACGACCTGGCCCTGGCCGGTGCGCTCCCGGGCGTGCAGGGCGGCGAGGGTGCCGTAGGCGGCGTAGGTGGCGGCGAGCGAGTCACCGATGGAGATGCCGGCCCGGGCCGGTGCCCGGTCGGCCTCGCCGATGACGTAGCGCAGGCCGCCCATCGCCTCACCGATCGCGCCGAAGCCGGCGCGCGGGGCGTACGGGCCGGTCTGGCCGTAGCCGGTGACCCGGGTCAGGATCAGCCGCGGGTTGATCTTCTGGAGGGTCTCGTAGTCGAGCCCCCAGCGCTCCAGCGTGCCGGGGCGGAAGTTCTCCACCAGCACGTCGGCCTCGGCGACCAGTTTGCGGACCAGCTCCTGCCCTGCGGTGGTGCGCAGGTTGCAGGTGACCGACTTCTTGTTGCGGGCGACGACCGGCCACCAGAGCGACTGGCCGTGGGCCTTCTCGCGGCCCCACTGCCGCATCGGGTCACCCTTGCCGGGGTCCTCCAGCTTGATCACCTCGGCGCCGAAGTCACCGAGGAGCTGGCCGCAGAACGGGCCGGCGAGGAGGGTGCCCATCTCGATCACCCGAATGTCAGACAGCGCGGCGACCACGTGACCTCCTACTTCTCTCACAACGTGCCCGGACCCTACACTTGGGAAACGTTGTTTCGCTAGGGGAACCGGAGGGCGCATGGAACTCGTCGAGGTGGGTCCGCGCGACGGACTGCAGAACGAGAAGACCATCCTGGACGCGGCGACCAAGGTTGCCTACATCGAACGCGCTGTCGCCGCCGGCGTCCGCCGGATCGAAGCCGTCGCCTTCGTTCACCCTGGCCGGGTGCCGCAGATGGCCGACGCCGAGGCGGTCCTCGACGGCGTCCCCCGCGACGCGGGCGTGGCCTACATCGGCCTGGTGCTCAACCGGCGCGGACTCGATCGTGCCCTCGCCAGCGCCGGGGTGGACGAGATCAACTACGTGATCGTCGCCACTGACGAATTCTCCCGCCGCAACCAGGGCATGTCCACCGCCGATTCGCTCGCCGTCTGGGGCGAGGTGGCCGCCGGCGCCCGCGAGGCGGGGCTGCGCACCACCGTCACGATCGCCGCCGCCTTCGGCTGCCCGTACACCGGCGAGGTGCCGGTGGGCGCGGTGCGCGACCTGGCCGCCGCGGCCGCCCAGGCCAACCCGGACGAGATCTGCCTCGCCGACACCATCGGCGTCGGCGTGCCCCGGCAGGTCACCGACCTGGTCGCCGCGGTGCGCGAGGTCGCCCCGGCCGCCGCGCTGCGCGCGCACTTCCACAACACCCGCAACACCGGGTACGCCAACGCGATGGCCGCGCTCGACGCCGGAGTACGCGCCCTCGACGCCAGCGCCGGCGGTATCGGCGGCTGCCCGTTCGCCCCGGCGGCGACCGGCAACATCGCCAGCGAGGACCTGGCGTACCTGCTCAACCGCTCCGGGATCGAGACCGGCGTGGACGTGGCGGCGCTGGCCGAGGCGGGCGTCTGGATCGGCCGGCAGCTCGACGTGACCGTCCCCGGACAGCTCGGCCGCGCCGGAATGTTCCCCCCGGCCGCCTAGTACGCACGCCGGCCGGGAGGGCAGCAGGAGCTGCCGTCCCGGCCGGGCCGCGCGGCGTCCCGCTCCGTGCCGGAACCCTTGCGCGGTAATTGAAACGGTGTTTCCATTCAGCCATGCTCTCTGCCGGAGGCGCCGACCTCACCATCGCCGGAGGCGTGCGGGAGTTCGCCCGCGCGACCCCGCGAACCGTGGCCGTCATCGACGGCGACCGCACCCTCAGCTACGCGGCTCTCGACGACCGGGCCTCCCGGCTGGCGCAGGCCCTGCTCACCTCGGGCCTGGCGCCCGGCGAGCGCGTCGCGCTGCTGATGGGCAACCGGCTGGAGTACCCCGAGATCGCCGCCGGTGTCGCCAAGGCCGGCCTGGTCCTGGTCCCGCTGAACCCCCGGCTGACCGCCGCCGAGGTCGACTTCATCATGGCCCACTCCAAGGCCCGGGCCCTGATCGTCGACGAGGCGTACGCGGCCGCCGCCGCCAACGCCGCCGCCGCGACCGGGCTGGTCCTCAGCCTCGACGGCACCAGCCTCGGCCGCGACTACGAGGCAGCCCTGGCCGACGCCCGCGCCGTCGACCCCTGGATCGCCGTCGACGAACGCGACCCGTTCTGCGTCGCCTACACCTCCGGCACCACCGGCGATCCGAAGGGCGTGCAGATCTCGCACCGCTCCCGGTCGCTGACCTTCTACGCCACCGCCCTCGAGTGGGGGCTCGGCCCCGGCCGGCGCACCATCGCGGTCGCGCCGATGTACCACGGGGCCGGCTTCGCCTTCGCGTACGCGGCGGTCTACTGCGGCGGCACGGTGAGCATGCTGCGCAAGTTCGACCCGGAACGGATGCTCACCCAGATCGAGGCCGAGCGCGCCCAGTCGGTCTTCATGGTCCCCACCCACGCCCAGCAGATCCGGGCGGTGACCGAGAACCCCGCCGCCGTCGCGGACCTGAGCAGCCTGGACACCCTCTACTTCAACGCCTCGGCGCTGCCCAAGCCGCTCAAGGAATGGGTGCTCGACTCGTTCCCCGACGCCGGCGTGCACGAGCTGTACGGCTCCACCGAGGGCGGCGTGATCAGCAACCTGCGCCCGGCCGACGCCCGCCGCAAGGCCGGCAGCGTCGGCCACCCGTGGTTCGCCACCCAGGTCCGCGTCGTCGGCGAGGACGGGCAGCCGGTGGCCCCGGGCGAGCCGGGCGAGCTCTACAGCCGCTCGCCGTACCTGATGAACGGCTACCTCGACAACGACGAGGCGACAGCCGCCTGCACCACCGACGACGGCTTCCTGACCTGCGGCGACATCGTCACCGTCGATGACGAGGGCTTCATCACCATCGTCGACCGCAAGAAGGACGTGATCATCACCGGCGGCGTCAACGTCTACCCGCGGGACGTCGAGGAGGTGCTCGCCACCCACCCCGGCGTGGTCGAGGCCGCGGTGGTCGGCCGCCCCGACGAGCAGTGGGGCGAGCGGGTCGTGGCGTACGTGGTGGCCAAGGGCGACGCCGACGCGGCGGCGCTGACCGCGGCGCTCGACGGCCACGCTCGCGAGCGGCTGGCCGGCTACAAGGCCCCCAAGGAGTACCAGGTGGTGGCCGCCCTGCCGCGCAACGCCGCCGGGAAGATCCTCAAGCGCGAACTGCGGGACGCTCCGCCGCCCGCCTGAGCCGTCACCGCGAGCAGGAGACGGTCCCGGATCGGCACCCGAGGGCGGTTGCGGGGCCGCCCGGCCACCCCCGGGGCAGCCGGTACGTGACTCGACGGCCTAGCCTGGCCGGATGAGCGAGCAGCAACCGGGTCCGGCCGGGGCCGTGCCGGCGCCCCTCTCCCTGCTTGCCGTCCTCACCGGGGCCGGCATCTCCACCGACTCCGGAATCCCGGACTACCGCGGCCCGAACGGGGTGTGGCGGCGCGACCCCGAGGCCGAGAAGCTCGTCACCTACTCGTACTACCTCGACGACCCGCAGATCCGGCGTCGCTCCTGGCAGATGCGCCGGGAGTCGCGGCTGCTGTCGGCCGTTCCAGGGCCGGGGCACCGGGCGCTGGTGGCGCTCGCGCGTGCCGGGCTGCCGCTGCGGGTGATCACCCAAAACGTCGACGGGCTGCACCAGGCCGCCGGGCTCACCGACGACGATGTGCTGGAGCTGCACGGCACCGCCCGCAAGGTCCAGTGCATCCGCTGCAAGGCCCGGTCGGAGATGAGCGAGGCACTGCAACGGGTCGCCGGCGGCGAGGCCGATCCGGCCTGCCGGACCTGCGGCGGCATCCTGAAGTCGGCCACCGTGATGTTCGGCGAGACCCTCGACCCGGCGGTGCTCAACAGCGCCCGCAGCACGGTGCTCGCCAGTGACCTGATCCTGGCGGTCGGCACCTCGTTGCAGGTGCACCCGGCGGCGGGCCTGGTCGACCTGGCCGTCGCCACCGGCGCCCGGCTGATCATCGTCAACGCCGAACCGACCCCGTACGACGATCTCGCCACCGAGATCATCCGCGAGCCGATCGCCGAGTCACTGCCGCGGCTGGCCGGCCGGATCGCCGCGGGCGCGGGCCTCACCCTCGGCTGAGCCGCGCCCTGGGTCGAGCCGGGTCCTGGGCTGAGCCGGGCCCTTGGCTGAGCCGAGTCCTTGGCTGAGCCGAGTCCTTGGCTGAGCCCCGCCCGAACGGGCCGTGGGCGCGGCGCGGGCTGCCGGCGGAGTTGTCAGGCCCGGGCGAGGTAGCCGAGCTGTTCGGAGATCCGGGCGGTCGCCTCCAGCAGCGCCGCGACGTTCTCGGGCTGGTCGGCCTTGAAACGCACCGTCGGCCCGGCGACGCTGACGACGGCCACCACGTGCCCGTCGTGGTCGAAGACCGGTGCCGCCAGCGAGCTGGCGCCGGGCTGACGCTCGCCGAGGGACATCGCGTAGCCCTTGCGGCGGATCGAGGCGACCTCTCGGCGCAGCTTCGCCACGTCGGTGATGGTGCGCTCGGTCACCCGCTCAAGTGGACCGTGGCTGAGGTAGTCCTCCAGCTCGGCCTCATCGAGGAAGGCCAGGAACGCCTTGGAGGAGCTGCCGGCGTGCAGCGGGTAGGGCACCCCGAGCACGACCTCCATGCGCAGTTCCTGCTCGGGCACGACCTGGTCGACGTAGAGGCGGGTGTTGCCCCGGCGCAGCGAGAGGGTGGCGGTCTCCCCGGTCTGCTCGCCGAGGCGGCGCAGCTCGGGCGCGGCCATCGCGCGCAGGTCGGTGCGGGCCAGGTACGCCCGGCCGAGCGCCACGGCGGCATGCCCGAGGGCGTACCGGCGGGTGCTCGGGTCAACCGTGATCAGGTCCCGGCTGCGCAGTGCGGTGAGGATGCGGTGCACGGCGGCCTTGGTCAGGCCGAGTTCGGTGGCGATCTCGGTGACGCCGAAGTCCGGCTGGGCGCTGCGGCCGAAGAGCAGCAGGACGTCCATGGCACGTTCGACCGCCGCAATGGAGCGCGAGGAGGTCTCACCCTCCTCGGTACCGTTCGCGTTACGAGCTGCGGTGCTAGTTGGCACTTGGCCTTCCCCCTGACTGCGTCATCGCTGCCAGTTTAGGTGGCTGATTCCGCCGAGGAAAACACCGTTCCCCAACCGAAGCGTCATTGACACGACAAACCGAGGATCGTTACCGTAGCGGCAACAGCGTTTCCTACAGCGAAACGGAGGCCAGGTGCCAATCGATACCGCGAAATTCCGCTCGGCACTCGCGCAGTGGCCGAGTGGCGTCGGTGTGGTGACGACCCTCGGCGACGGGCCCGAACACGCCCCGCACGGCATGACCGCGAGCTCTTTCTCCTCGGTCAGTCTGGACCCACCACTGGTCTCGATCTGCCTCGGCAACCATCTTCCGACAAAGGAGCTCGTGCAGCGCTCCGGTGTCTTCGCGGTCAGTATCCTCGGTAAGGACCAGGCCGCAATAGGTCGGCGCTTCGCCGGAATGCAGCCCGGGGTGACCGACCGGTTCGCCGAAGCCACCTGGGTCACCGCCGCCACCGGCGCGCCGGTGCTCGCCGATGCGAACGCCTGGCTCGACTGCCGGGTCGTCTACGCCCACCCCGGCGGGGACCACACCATCTTCGTCGGCGAGGTGCTCGCCACCGAGACCCCGCGTGTGACAGCACCCCTGCTGTTCCACTCCCGGGCCTGGGGACAGCTCGCCGACCCGCTCCCCGAGTCGATCACCGTCACCGTCACCCCGCGCTCGCGGGTCTTCGCGGTGGCCACTCCCGACGACGTCGCCTCGGCGCCCGAGCACGCCGACCACATCGAGTTCAGCATCAGCGACCGCACCGACCTGGCCCGGGCCGCCGAGGTGCACGCCGCCGCCGACGCCCGGGGCCTGCGGACCATCGGCTACGTCAACGACGCCTTCACCGCCGAGCGCGAATCCACCGTGCTCGGGGCCCTCGAGGAGCTCACCGGCCTGGGCTGCGTCCAGGTCGGCTGCACCGAACTGGCCGAGGCCACCCCGCTGCAGGTCCGCCGGGTCCTTCAGGACGCCCGGGTCCGCGTCCGCCCCGCCGAGGTGCGGGTACGCCTGCGCGCCCACCACGGGCTCGGCCTGGTCAACGCGCTCGTCGCGATGAAGAGCGGGGTCCGGCACTTCGACGCCGTCGAAGGCGCCGCCCCCGACGGGCTGCCCGCCGCAGACCTGCGCCTGCTCGCCCGCCAGCTCGGAGTCGTCTGCGACGACGAGCCGGTGGCCGACGAAGCGTTGCTCTCCAGCACCACCTCGTAATACACCGCTGCCCGCCCGCAGCGCACGATCCACAGACTTGGAGAAGAGAACCATGGTCGACCGCCTGACCGGGGAGCGTTTCCTCGACGAAATGACGCCGGACGAGAAGGACCGCGCCGCCCGCGTGGAGCAGGTCCTGCCGGCGCTGCGCGCCGCCGCCGCCCAGGCCGACGCCGACGGGGCCTTCCCCGTCGGGCACATCAAGCTGCTGCGCGACGCCGGCCTGCTCGGCCTGGTCGTGCCGAAGGAGTACGGCGGTCTCGGCGGCACCCTGCGCGACCTCGCCGCCGCCACCTACGCGATGGGCACCGCCTGCCCCTCCACCGCGCTGGCCTTCTTCTTCCACAACACCAGCGCCTCGCGCGGCACCCTGCCGCTGGAGGCCATCGAGGCCGGGCTCTTCGACGACGCCGACGTGCCGACCGTCAAGGCCTTCGCCGAGAAGGTGCTCACCCGGATGGCCGACGGCGTCTGGCTCGCCAACTTCGCCAGCGAGTCGGTGAAGAGCTCCGGCGCGAACATCGCCATCGCCACCACCGCCACCCCGGTGGAGCGCGACGGCGTACGCGGCTGGGCGCTCAACGGCGAGAAGTCCTTCGGCTGCGCCACCGGCATCGCCGACACCTACCTCGTCACCGCCAAGATCGACGGCACCGAGGACGCGAACGGCCTCGCCCTCTTCCTGGTCCCGCGCGACGCCGAGGGCGTCGGCGAGCGGCCCTTCTGGAACGGCCTGGGCATGCGCGGGTCGGCCAACCACGGCGTCACCCTCAGCGAGGTATTCATCCCGGCCGACGAGGCGCTGACCGTGCCCGGCGCCTTCGTGAAGATGCTCCAGTGCAGCCGGGGCAGCTTCGTCGGCAACCAGCTCGCCATCACCGCCACCTACGTCGGCGCCGCCCAGGCGATCTACGACGAGACGCTGGACCGGCTGATGAGCAAGAAGTTCGCCGACACCGGCAAGTCGATCGCCGAGAGCCCGATGCACCAGGTGATCATCGGCGACATGACCGAGCGCCTGGAGACGGCCTACCTCTGGCTGCGCCGTCAGCTGCTGCTGGAGACCTCCGAGCCGCCGATCGCCGCCAAGGACGACGTGTACCGCCAGTGGCGCATGGCCAAGGGCTCGATCTGCGAGGCCGCCTTCGACGTCGCCGTCGGCTGCCTGAAGGCCTCCGGCACCTCCGGCGCCACCATGGACGGCAGCATCGGCCGCGCGCTGCGCGACCTGTCGATGGGCCTGGTCATGACCTTCCCGCCGGAGCGGGGCCGCCTCGAGGCCGCCTCGATGGTCACCACCGACCGCGCCAACACCCTCTTCGCGAACGTCGCCAAATGAGCATCGCGCCCCGCTTGGAGCCCACCGCCGACCTCGTGGCCGGCGGCTGGGCCGCGTGCACCGAGGAACTCGGCTTCGCCCTTGAGGACCCGGCGACCGGCGCGCAGCTCCGTCCGGCGCTCGGCACCGCCGCCGACCGCATCGCCCAGGCGCTCGCCGTCGCCGACGAACTGCACGCCACCGGCGTCTGGTCGTCGGTGCCGGCGGGCCGCCGCGCCGAGATCCTCGACGCGGTCGCCGACGCCGTCGCCGCCCGTACGGCGGAGATCGTCGCGCTGGAGTCGGCCGCCACCGGTGTGCCGATCCGGCAGACCACCCCGGTCGGCATGATCATGGAGGGCTCGTTCCGGCTCGCCGCGGCCCAGCTGCGCGAGGGCTGGCTGAGCAGCACCGCCCAGCGCGAGGACGGCCGCACCGTCGAGGTGGACCGGCTCCCCTGGGGGCCCGCCGCCTGCGTCGTGCCCTGGAACAGCCCGGCGGCGATGGCGGCCCACAAGGTCGCCAACGCCCTCGCGGCCGGCTGCACCACCATCCTCAAGCCGAGCGAGTTCGCCCCGTACGGCACACAGCTGCTGGCCCGGGTGATCGACGAGGCGCTGACCGCGGCGGGCGTACCCGCCGGGGTCTTCCAGATGGTCCAGGGCAACGCCGGCGCCGGCGCCCAGGTCGTCGGTGACCCGCGCATCCGCGCGGTCTCCTTCACCGGTGGCCTGGCCGGCGGCCGGGCCGTCGCCGCGGCCTGCGCGTACGACATCAAGCCGGTCCAGCTCGAACTCGGCGGCAACAACCCGCTGATCATCATGCCGGACGCGGACCTCGCCGACGCGGCCCGCGCCGCGGCGGACCTGCTGACCACCCTCAACGGACAGTGGTGCCGGGCGCTCGGCCGGCTGCTGCTGCCCGCCGACCGGCACGACGAGATCGTCGCCGCCGTGGTGGAGCGGCTCGGCGCCCTGCGCATCGGGGCGCCGCTGGACGAGGCGACCGACATGGGGCCGCTGATCCACTCGCTGCACCTGGGCCGGATCACCGCCGCCCGCGACGAACTGGTCGCCAAGGGCGGCACGGCGCACGCCCCGGACGCACCCGCCGAGGGCAACTACCTCGCCCCGACGCTGGTGACCGGGGTCGACCCGCAGCACACCACCGAGGAGATCTTCGGCCCGGTGGCGGCGGTGCACGCCTACCGCGACCTCGACGAGGCGGTCGCGCTGGCCAACGGCACGCCGTACGGCCTGGAGGCGTACGTGCTCGGCACCGACGCCGAGCAGGCCACCGCCGTCGCCCGCCGGGTCCGCTCCGGCGAGGTGAAGGTCAACGGCTCCAGCATCATGAGCCTGCACCTGTTCACCCCGCGTCCCGCCTGGGGCCTCTCCGGCTACGCCGAGGAGGGCACGGCCGAGACGCTGCGCTTCTTCACCAACCCCCGGGTGGTCGGGGTGGAGGGCGGATTCGCGCTGCACGGGCGCCCATGAATCCGCTCGCCGCACTGCTGCGCGGGTCCGACCTGGTCGACGCGCCCGGCGTCTACGACGCGCCCACCGCGGCGCTGGCCGTAGCCGCCGGGCACCGCGCGGTGCACCTCTCCGGCGCGGTCTGCTCGGCGCTCGCCCTGGGGCTGCCCGATCTCGGGTACCTGCACGGCACGCACGTCGCCGAGCGGGCCGCGGGCCTGGTGCCGGCGCTGGGCGGCATGCCCGGCGCCGCGGCCGGGGTGCCGCTGCTCGCCGACGCCGACACCGGCTACGGCAACGTCCCGCACACCGTCTGGACCGCCCGGCGGTACGCCGCCGTCGGTGTGTCCGGGCTGCACCTGGAGGACCAGGTGCAGCCGAAGCGCTGCGGGCACCTGCCCGGCAAGACCCTCATCGACCTGCCGATGGCGGCCGCGAAGATCCGCGCCGTCGCCGAGGCGGGCACCGGCCTGGTGGTGGTGGCCCGTACCGACGCGTACACCGTCACCGGCCTGGCCGATGCCATCGACCGCGCCCGGGCCTATGTGGCCGCGGGCGCGGACGCCGTTTTCGTCGAGGGCGCCGACACCCTCGACGCCCTCGCGGAGGTGCACGCGGCGCTGCCGGGTGTACCGCTCGTGGTCAACCGCTCGGAGGCCGGCGGAGACACCGCCGCGACCCCGAGCCGGGAGGACCTGGCCGCCACCGGGGTCCGGTTGCTGCTGCATCCGGTCGCCGGGGTGCTGGCCGCTCTGCACGCCGCCGCGCAGGCGTACGCCGCGATCGGCCGGCAGGGGCACGCCGCCGGTGTGCCCCGGCTGACCTGGCCGCAGTTCACCGCCCTCGTCGGCCAGGACGACGCACTCGCCCTCGACGCCCGCTACGCCCAGGAGACAACCCCATGACCCACGTGATCGTCGTCGGTGCCGGCCCGGTCGGGCTGACCGCCGCGCTCGCCCTCGCCCGCAAGGGTGTCAAGGTGACCGTGCTGGAGGCCGGCGAGGGGCTCGCCGCCGAGTCCCGCGCCTCCACGTTCCACCCGCCGACGCTGGAGATGCTCGCCGGTCTCGGCGTGCTGGACGAGCTGATGGAGCGGGGCCTGGTCTCGCCGACCTTCGCCTACCGCGACCGGCAGGAAGGGCTCATCGCCGAGCTCGACCTCGGGCTGCTGGCGCAGGACACGCCGTACCCGTACCGGGTGCAGTGCGAGCAGTCGAAGCTGACCCCGATCCTGCTGGCGCACCTGGCCGCCCACCCGCAGTGCGAGGTGCGGTTCGGCTGGCCGATCGAGCAGGTCAGCCAGACCGACGACCTGGTCACGGTTGCCACCGCCGACGGCCGCAGCGCCAGCGCCGAGTGGGTCATCGGCGCCGACGGCGCGAACTCGGCGATCCGCCGTGGACTTGACTTCGGCTTCGACGGCATCACCTACCCGGAGCGCTTCCTGGTCGCCTCCACCCGGGAGGACCTGCCCGCGCTGATCCCCGGCCTCGCCGCGGTGAACTACGTCTTCGACCCGGTCGAGTGGGCGGTGCTGCTGCAGACGCCGGACCACTGGCGGGTGCTGCTGCCCACCCCGGAGGAGACCGCCGACGAGGTGGAGCTGGCCCGGCTCGACGAGCGGCTGCGCGCCATCGTCGATCCCGGCCGCCCCTGGGACGTGGCCCACTACAGCATCTACCGGGTGCACCAGCGGGTCGCGTCGACCTTCCGGCTGGGCCGGGTGCTGCTCGCCGGCGATGCCGCGCACATCAACAACCCGCTCGGTGGTCTCGGCATGAACTCCGGCATCCACGACGCGATGGCGTACGCGGAGGCGTTCGACCCGGCGGCGCCGGACGTGGCGGCCCTGGACGCGGCGGCGGCCAAGCGGCGCGACATCGCCCTGTCGTTCGTGCAGAAGGTCTCGCACGGCAACTACCAGAAGATGAGCGCCACCGACCCGGCCGCCCGCAAGGCGCACCTGGACGAGCTGCGGGCCATCGGCGCGGACCCGGTGCGCGGCCGGCAGTACCTGCTGAACAGCTCGATGATCAACTCGCTCCGCCCGGTGGCGGCATGATCGTCCGCGAGAACCCGTCGCGGAGCAGCGAGGTCGTCGGGCAGGTCGAGGTGGCCTGCCCGGCGACGGTCGACCGGGCGGTACGCCGCGCCGAGGCGGCGTACCGGCGGTGGTCGGCCACCACGATCGACGAACGGCTCGCCGCGCTGCGCGCCGGCGCCGACGCGCTGACCGCCCGGATCGACGACCTCGCCGTACTGCTGGCCCGGGAGAGCGGCAAGGTCCGCGCCGACTCGGCGGGCGAGCTGGGCTTCTCCGCCACGTACCTGCGCTGGGTGACCGACCACGCCGGGGCGGTGCTGGCCGACGACGAGGTCGACGACGCCGCCGGCCGGCTGATCCTGCGCCGGCGGCCATTCGGCGTGATCGCCGCGGTGACCCCGTGGAACGCGCCGATCATCCTCGCCATGCTCAAGATCGGTCCGGCGCTGGCGGCCGGGAACACCATGGTGGTCAAGCCCTCGCCGCTGGCGCCGCTGACGATCAGCGCCGTCGTGGAGATCCTCTCCGCCCACCTCCCGGCCGACGTGCTCCAGGTCGTCCACGGTGACGCCGAGGCCGGCGCCGCGCTGGTCGGGCACGAACTGGTCGCCAAGGTCGCCTTCACCGGCGGCGGCGCCGCCGCCCGGCACGTGGCCGCTCAGGCCGCCACCCGGACAACGCCGACGGTGCTGGAGCTCGGCGGCAACGACCCGGCGGTCTTCCTGCCCGACGCCGACCTCTCCCCGACCGCCATGGAGCGGCTGGTGATGGCCTCCTTCGCCACCAGCGGCCAGGTCTGCATGGCCGCCAAGCGGCTCTACGTGCCCGACTCGCGGCACGACGAGTTCGTCGAGGCGTACGTCGCGGCGGCGGGCCGGGTGCTGCGCACCGGTGACGCGCTCGCCGACGGCGTCACCATGGGTCCGATGATCAACGCCGCCTCGGTGGCGCGGGTCGAAGCCCTGGTCGCCGCGGCCGTCGCCGACGGTGCCCGTGCCCTGCCGCTGGGCGGCACCGATCCCGGCACCGATCTCGACGGCGGCTACTTCCTCACCCCGACCCTGCTGGTGGACGTGCCGGAACAGGCCGCCGTGGTGGGCGAGGAGCAGTTCGGCCCGACGGTGCCGCTGCTGCGCTACACCGACGTCGAGGACGTGCTGGCCCGGGCCAACGCCGGCGAGCTGGGGCTCGGCGCCTCGGTCTGGTCGGCCGACGAGGAGCGCGCGGTCGACTTCGCCCGGCGCTTCGAGGCCGGCTTCGTCTTCGTCAACACCCACAACCGCACCGGGCTGACCCTGCGGGCCCCCTTCGGCGGCGTCAAGCGCTCCGGCTACGGACGCGAGTACGGCGAGGAAGGACTGCGGGAGTACGCGCAGACCTGTGTGATCCACGCTCCGGCGGCGTTCCGGCCCGGCGGCACCGCGCTCGCCGCGAACGCCTACCCGGCCTGACAGCACCACCACCGGCCGGGCACCTCCGCCCGGTCCACACCACGACCGGACCGGCGACCCCCACGGCGGTCCACACAGAATCGGGGCACCCGCCCCCGCCCGGGGCCCCCGTAGCGGACCCCCCCGCGCAGGGCTCGCGCCGCACCCAGCCCCCGCCCAAGACCGTGGGGGTGATGCCGGTG
>NZ_JBLLDT010000001.1:160179-222175 GCF_049523535.1 Melissospora conviva | reverse complement strand
CCCCGGCCTTACCCCACCCCCCCCGCCGGGCCCCCTCCCCCCGTAACACACCCCCCCCGCCCCGCCTCCCCCCCGGGCGTCCCACACATTCGCGGGGCCCCGGCCGCCGCCGGGCCCCCGATTCGCGTACCGCCCGGCTCAGTGCTCGCGCAGCAGCGAGCCCGCGCCGTAGACCTTGTCGTTGATGCCGTTGTCCCGCAGCGCCATCCACCAGGTGGCGGCGTTGATCGCGATGACCGGCTTGCCGAGCCAGCGCTCGGCCTCGTCGGCCAGCGTCACCATCGACAGGTTCGTGCCGCACTGCACGATCGCGTCGACGTCGGGGGCGTTGACCTCGATGATCGCGTCGCGCAGCTCGTCCTGCGTGACGTGGGCGATGGCGACCGCCGTCGGGCACTTCAGGCCCTTGATCGCCGCCACCTCGAAGCCCAGCTCGGTGAAGAACTTGACGACGTTCTCGTCACCGATGCTCTGGTACGGCGTGATGACGCCGATCTTCTTGGCGCCGTAGAGCTTCAGCGCGCGCTCGCACGCCTCGGCGCCGGTGGCGACCTCGAGACCGGTGATGTCCTTGATCTGCTTGATGAACTGCCGGTTGCCCTCGACGCCGTCCCAGAAGGTCTCGGCGGACATGCCCATGACCATGTAGTCGGGCTCGGCCGTCAGGACCCGCTCGCAGGCCGAGCCGATCTCGGCGCGGATCTGGGTCAGCAGGTTCTCGAAGTTGTCGTTGCTCGACAGGTCCTGGTTGCGGATGTGGATGCGCGAGAAGTGCGCGGTCACCCCCGGAACCGTCATCTGGTAGAACTCGGGCTCGACGATGGTGTTCGTCGAGGGCGCGATGACCCCGAACTTGCGGCGCCAGCCGAGAGCGTCAGTCATTTCGACTCCATGAAACTGTTGATGAGCGAGCGGACGGTGTACGCACGCAGGGTCAGCCAGCTCGCGGCGAGCAGCGCCGCCTGAGCGATGGTGTTGGTGGACTGCTCGATCCACTGGAAGGTCACCGTGTCGTGCTCGGGGTGACCGCGCAGCGGAACCAGGCAGGCCACGAAGGCGATGCCGACGCCGAAGAGCACCACCGGCAGCCACTCCCGTTGCCGCCCGGCCAGGATCGCCCCGCAGACGCTCACGAGGGTGACCCCGGTGGTGGCGAGGAAGAAGATCGGCTGCAGCCGCTCGACGGCGAGACACCAGCCGGCGTAGATCACCAGGACGGCCAGGAACGGCCACCAGATGATCGCCCGCCGGCGCAGTGCCGAGAACAGTGCCCAGAGCAGGATCACCGACCCGATCGCCATCAGCGGGAAGAGCAGCGACTCCAGCCAGGTCAGATCGGCGCCGGTGGTGACGACGATCAGCTTCCAGGACGACTTGGCCAGACCACCGGCGCCGATGAACACGGCACCGACCCGGCCGGCCGTCAGCGTGGTGGGCACCACGCTGGCGGCGACCGAGGCGAGGAACCAGAACCCGGCCAGCGCCAGCAGCGAGGGGACGAAGTCCTCCAGCGCCAGCGCCAGCGAGTACTCCGAGGTGGCGGCCAGGACCATCGGCGCGGTGGTCATGACGCCGCCGACTCGGCGAAGAGGTCCCGCTTGTTGAACGCCGCGGTGGCGAACCGGCGGGCCGCCTTGCCCTTGGTCAGCCAGGCGACCCGGCTGCCGTTGCTCCCGCCGGCGAGCACCCGCTGCGCCAGCCACGGCGTGACGGTCTCGACCTTGTCGGCGAGGATGTTGAAGATCTTCTTGACCTTCTCGAACTCCTCGGGCGTGTAGTCGTGGGTGAGCAGGTCGGTGACCACCATCCCCGGAGAGAGGTGGTGCACGGTGACCTTCTCGGCGAGCCCGGCGGCGTCGAGGTCCTTCGCGGTGGAGTCGGTCAGGTAGGTGACCGCCCGCTTGGTGGCCCCGTAGCCGGTCAGCCCCGACTGCATCATGCCGTCGGAGCCGTAGCCCTCCATGTTCCAGACCGCGCCGTGTCCCTGCTCGGCCATCCGGGCGAGCACCACCGCGTTGGCCCGGGCGAGGCCGCCGAGGTTGAGGTCGATGACCTCGTCGAGCTCCGCGGCGGGGATCTGCCAGAGCGGCTTGCGGGCGTGCGACCGGCCGGCGTTGTTGACCCAGATGTCGACCTGCCCGAAGGCGGCGACCGCCCGGTCCCAGAGGTTCTCCAGGTCCGCGCGGGAGGTCACGTCGGCGGTGACCCCGAGCGTGCCGGGGATCTCCGCCGCGACCGCCTCCACGGTGGCCGCCGAGCGGCCGCAGAAGACGACGGTCGCGCCGAGGTCGGCGAAGGAGCGGACGAGCCCGAGGCCGATGCCCCGGGTCCCGCCCGTCACCACGACCACCTTGCCGCTCACGCGGCGTCCTCCCACTCCAGCACGCCGTGCAGCACCGAATCGAGCTGCGCGCCGTGGAAGATCTCGTACACCACGGCGAGGCGGCGTCCGGCGGACATGCCGGGCTCCGCGTCCAGGGTCACCTCACGGCTCTTGACCTTGCCGGCGTCGTTGAAGTGCCAGTTGCCGAAGCTGCCCCGCCCGAAGGCCTGGGCGTTGCCCCAGGCGTCCGGCCCTTCGAAGAAGAGCCGGTTGCCGTCGCGGCGCTGCTCGGTGGTGAAGCTCCGGTCGAGCCCGGCGCCGGACCAGCTGACCTGCCGCTTGCTGCGGAGCAGGTTGATCGGCTCGATCCCCAGCTCCACGTCGACGGTGCCGCGCAGCTTCTGGTCGACCCCCCACAGTTCGCACTGTCCGCGGAAGGCGCCGGCCTGCTTGGTGGGCAGGATGTACGGCACCGGTCCGCGACGGGTCTCGGCCTCGATGTGCTCGGCGACCATCGCCCGGGTCTCGTCGGTCTCGGTGAAGGTCCGCTTGTAGACGCCGATGAAGCAGCCGACCGCGGCCCACCCCTGGAACAGGGTCGAGGAGTAGACCTGGGTCTCGTTGTCCGGCAGGAGCTGGTTCCAGGTCTGCAGGTCGACCTGCCAACCGGGTCCGTAGTAGTGCGCGTCCACGAACCCGCCGTAGGGCTGACCCGCGCCGTAGAAGTCCGGCCCGGTGTAGATCCGGTTCTCGTCCGAGTCGATCACGCCGAAGGCGAACGGCGCGCCGATGCGGAACTGGCCGGCGAGCGGGCCGCCCTGGACCAGCCCGCCGTCCATGTAGTACGTCGTCTCACCGTTTTCGAACACCGACGAGCGGCGGATGGCCTCGTAGCCGCACCAGACGCCGTTGGCGTCGAAGAGCGACGGACGGCCGTGCCACTCGCCGGCGATGCGCTGCTGGAATTCGCTGGGCTGGTCAGCCATTCGTTACCAGCTCCGCGCGGATCCGCTCGGTGACGTCCGCGCCGAGCATGCGGGCGATCCGGTGCCAGACCGGGTCGAGGTCCGGGCTGAAGATGTTGGCCCGCACCGCGGCGTCGCGGCCGGCCAGGTCGGTGTCGGCCAGCGAGGCGAGAACCTCGTCGGTCAGGCCCTTGGCGGCCAGGTCCGACCACTGGTCGAGGTAGGTGAAGGTGGACTCCCAGATCGCCTTGAAGGCGTCCTCGCTGGCCCGGGCCACCAGCATCCACGGCGACATCACCGCGTACTGGCGAGGGCTGAGCTCGGGGCGGGAGACGCCCTCGCGGGCGACGCCCGCGTCGTAGGTCTCGGTGAGCGACCCGTACACCTCGTCCATGTACGGCACGTGGGTGGCCAGGTCGGCCCGCGGGATCAGGTCGAGGTGGTAGGCGTAGTACTCGCCGGCGCTCACCGAGTCGACCGTGAAGTGCGGGACCGCGCTCTCCTCGCCGGTGAAGGCGAAGACCATGTGGCTGTCGAGGTGGATCATCGGCACGACCAGGCCGACGTAGACCATCTTCTTGACCGGGCCCTCGCTGCGCCAGATCTTGACCGAACCGACCGGGTCCGGGCTCATCGGGCTGCTCAGAGCCGGGTACGGCGACTCGGCCTCGGTCAGCTCGGGGTGCTTGGCCAGGATCCGCTCGATGGTGTCGGCGACCAGCTTCTCGGGGAGGCTCACTTGTCCGTGCCCTTCTTGTTGAACTCGGCGTCGGCGGCGGCTGCCGCATCCACGCCCTCTTCCTCGGTGATGCGCTCCTGGCCGATGCGCTGGGCCTCCTGCACGGTGGCGTGGATGCCCTTGGCCTTGTGCACCCAGGCGCGGGCCAGCTCGGGGTTCTCCCGGCGGGCCGGCGACGGGATGACGGTCGCCTCGCGGCGGGGCACGTCACCCATCACGGTGTCCTCCGCGCCGATCAGCCAGCCCATGGCGGCCAGCTCCTGGCGGCGACGGCGGTAGTGCACGGCGATCGCGTCGCTCTTGACGTGCAGCTCCGCGCCGAGGTCGAACGGGAGCAGCTCCGGACGGACGTCGTTGACGATCGCGGCGTCCTCGTGGAAGATCCGCAGCACTCGCTCGACGGCGTTCTTGTTGGCCCACTTGCCCTTGAAGAAGGTGCGGAACTGGACCCACTTGACCAGCGTGGTCGTCTCGTCGATCGGGACGTTCACGTCGTACAGGATCATGTCGCCCATCGACATCTGGACGTGCAGCTTGATCATGTTCGGCAGCATCCAGCCGGCGCGGGTGGTGACCGGCGGGCGCTTCTGCAGGTCCTTGTCGCCCTTGGCCTTGAGCGACCAGAGGCCCTTGGACTTCGGCGGGTACTGCACGACGGTCGCGAAGGCCGACCACTCGTCCTGCTTCTCGATCTCGTACTCGGGAACCTCGGGCTTCTCCCGGTTGCCGAAGACGCCACCGTGCACCCAGGGGGCGTGCGCGATGTCGCAGCCGTTCTCCAGGATGCGCTCGTAGTTGGCCTTCCAGAGGAACTCCCCGCGCACCATGGCGTACTTGCCGCCGTTCTCGATGCGGTCGTCGAACTCGGGCCACTCGGGCAGCGGGGGCCGCTCCTCCTCGGGGAGGTCGCCGAGGAAGGCCCAGACGAAGCCGTACTTCTCCTGCACCGGGTAGGAGTCGACGCGCGCCTTCTTCGGGATGCCCCGGCCCGGCTGGTTCGCCGGGATCTTGGTGACGGCGCCGTCGGGCTGGAACTCCCAGCCGTGGTACGGACAGACGATGCAGTCTTCGCCCTCCTTGGTCCAACCGCCGGAGAGCGCCGCGCCGCGGTGCACACAGAGGTCGGAGAGGACGACCGCACGGCCGGTCTTCGGGGTCCGGTAGACCGCGAAGGTCTGACCGAGGACGGTGACCTTGATGGGCTTGGTGGTGACCCGGTCGGCAAACTCCACCGCGTACCAGAAGTTCTTGAGCATGTTCTTACCTCCGCCGAATCGACACGAGTTCGCTACCGTGACCGAGCGCATCGCGCGCGACCGTATCGGCCTTCAGGTGGTAGCGGAAGAAATCTCTGTAGAGCTGGGTGAGCAGGGACCGGACGGCGGACGGGTCCGCCTCGCCCGGCTGATCGAGGAACGCCCGCGCGGCGGTGTGGTCGACCGGGTCGACGATGGCGAAGTGGTTCGCGCCCTCGATCCGGACCAGCAGGTTCTCCCCGTCACGGTCGGTCAGCGCCTCGTCGAAGGTGCGGGTCACCGGGTCGGCCCGGGTCGCCGCGTCCTCGCCGTACCGGTCGGCCGATCCGTTCATCACGCCGTCGGCGGAGCCGACGACCAGCATGACCGCCGAGTCGACCTGCGCGGGTGGGATGCTCCCCGCCGGCCAGCCCAGCATGGTGGCCACCATGTTGTGCGCGCCGTAGGTCGCGACGGCCTTCACCTCAGGGAAGAACCGCGCGGACTGCAGCGAGACGGTGCCGCCGGCGGAATGGCCGATCAGCCCGACCCGGTCCAGGTCGAGCAGCCCCTGCACCGGACCGTCGATCTTCGCCAGCGCGTCGAGGACCGGCCGCAGCGACCGGATGGTGGGGGCGCTGCCGTAGCCGTCGGGCCGGGCCGCGTCGAGGTCCACCCCGGGGGTGATGCCGTACTGCCCGGCGAAGAGCTCGCCGACCCAGTCGTAGGTGACCGCGACGAAGCCCTCGGCGGCGAGCCGGGTGGCGAGCCACCGGTAGCCGTCCTGTCCGACGTTGATGCCGGGCACGAGCACCACCACGGGGTACGGCGCACCGGCCGGGTCGGCCGGGATGACACCGCTGAGCCGTTCCGCGTCGCTACCGGTGGGGCGGGCCGGGTAGTACACGCGCAGGCTCGCCGTGTCGAACGGCGCCCGCGCACCCGGGATGCGGGCCGCCCACCAGAGTGAGCGGACCGCACCGGCCACCGGCAGGTTCCCGGTCACGACAACCCGGGCCGGGGAAGTTCGCGGTCGCCGCCCCAGAGGCCACGGACCAGCTTGTTGGTCAGGTCGACGCCGAGCAGCCGCTCACCGAGAACGTTCGCCGGGTCGCGCTCGGCGATGTTGCGGCGCATCAGCAGGTCGGTCTCGGCGAGGGCGGCACGCTCCTCGGCCGGCACCGGCTCGGCCTCGTCGACCCACTGCAGCCAGCGGTCGACGTGGTCGTTGAGGACGCGGCGGACCACGTCCCGGTTCTCGTCACTGTTCTTGAACGACGCGCAGTACGCCGTCGGCGAGAGGCTGGCCCGGACGAAGCCGGCCCGGCTGACGAAGGGCACGAACTCGGAGTTGGCGCGGTCGGCGAGCCACTGCTCGTTGACCGGCTCGTAGTACTTGTCGAAGTACTCGCCGTCGGCCATCAGGTTGACCCGGGAGACGGAGTCGACGTAGAACCAGCCCTCCGGCCAGAGCAGCAGCGCGATGCCCAGGTGCGGCACCTTGACCTGCGGGCCGAGCCAGACGGTCAGGTGGAGGTTGGCGAAGCTGGCGTTGGGGTTGCCCAGCCAGGAGTGCACCATCCAGTCGATCTCCGGGCCGGTGTAGCCCTCGAGCGAACCCCGGCCACCGTCGTTCGTGCCGTAGCTGTCGAGCTCCACGGTGGACGGGTCACGGGTCAACTCGAACCGCGACTCGATCTTCGCCTTCAACTCGGCGAGGATCTCCCGGAACTGCTCGAACTGCTCACGCACGTCGACGACGGGGGAATCGTCGATCATGTCCTCGACGGGCTTCAGGGTCTCAGTCACCCTCGTGCTCCTCTACTTGGTCGTCAGGGCGTCGAGCAGCCGCCACGGGCGGCCGTCGACGAGATCGGTACGGCGGGAGACGTTGCGGTTCGTGGCCTGGGCCGGTGCGACGCTCGCGTGCGCGACGGCCGCGTCGGCCGGCACGGTGGTGGTGACGGGCGAGCTGATCCGGCCGGTGAACGGCCCTTCCCACTTGGTCCAGAGGGTGAAGTCCGGGCTCATCGCGTAGATCGCGGCGGGGCTGCCCAGCGGGCTGGCGGCGATCACGTTGAGCCGGTTCTCGGCGGCCCGCTCGGGCAGGCCGAGGCTCAGCTCCCACTCCTCGACCGGCGTGAACGGCACCGCGACGACGTCGGCGTCGGCGATGGCCGCGAGCCGGAACGTCTCCGGGTAGATGGAGTCCTCCCCGGCGATGATCGCCAGCGCGCCCCAGGGCAGTTCGAAGATCTCCAGCTCGTCGGCGCCGTCGGCGCTGTGCAGCTGCCGCTGCCGGCCCTGCTCGCCGGCGGCGTTGACGAGCACGCCGGTGCGGCCGCCGTCGACGGTGGTGACGGCGTACGCGTCGGTGCCGGCCAGGCCGCGGGCGACGGACTCGGGGTCGCCGGCCGGCAGGACCAGCAGCTGCGCGCCGTCGGCGGCGGCCGCGGCGACGAGCTTCTCGGTCTGTGCGGGGTCGTCGGTGCGGACCACGGCGACCGGCAGCGCGGCGGCGCCGGCGGGGCGGCGACGGCCGAGCGGCTCGGCGGCGATCGGGCCGTAGAGCTCGGGGCGGCGGCCGGCGAAGATGTCGAGGCCGTCGGGGCGACGCTTGTCGTCGGCGGCGTCGGGGTCGATGTCGGCGATGACCACGGCTTCGCCGGTGCGCGGGCCCTTCGCCACGACGGTGCCGTCGGGGGCGACGATCTGGCTCTCGCCGGCACCGTGCAGCCACTCCGGCGGCACGCCGAGGTTGGCGCTCATCGCCGGCAGGTGCTCCTCGGGCAGCAGCGAGCCGACCTTGTTGGCTGCGACGACCCAGACCTTGTTCTCGGCGGCGCGGACCGGGATGTGCAGGTCGGCCTCGTCGAGGGCGAAGGAGTTGAGGCTGTTGAGCAGGACCTGGGCCCCGCGCAGCGCCATGCCCCGGGTGACCTCGTTGATGACGCCCTCGAAGCAGGCGTACATGCCGAGGCGGCCGAGCGGGGTGTCGACGACCGGGCCGATCTCGGTGCCGGGGTCGAGGTGGTCGTTCTCGGCGCCCATCAGCGACTGCTTGTCGCAGCTGCCGATGATCTCGCCGGCCGGGTCGAAGAGGAAGTTGGTGCCGCCGGTGCGCCCGTCCGGGTACGCGTGGGTGACGTTGACCTTGATGTAGGCCCCGTGCTGCGCGGCGCGCTGCGCAACGGCGGTGAGGAACTCGTCCCCGGGCCGTGTCGCGATCTCGTGCGCCTGCTGCCGGTCGGTGTACCACGACAGGTGGTTGCAGAACTCCGGCAGCACGATGAGCTGCGCTCCCGCTGCCGCCGCTTCATCGATCATGCGGAGCGTGGTGGCGAGGTTGGCGGCCACGTCCTGCCCTGCTGCGTACTGGACGGCGGCGACCCTGACCCGTGCCATACGTTTCCCCTCTCGGCGACCAGCACCCCGGCTTGGTTCCCCTAGCGAAACACTGTTTCCCAAACATACACTCGCCGGGCCGTTCGCAATAGAGCCGTTCGGCGGGGACAACCCGACCCGAGAAGGAGGTTCGCGCCAGTGCTGACCCATGTGGTGCTGATGAAGTTCGCCGACACTGCCAACATCCCAGAAGCCAAGGCCAGATTGGAAGTCTTGACGGCCAAGATTTCTGAGATCCGCTCGCTTCACGTCGGAATCGACGTCGTACGCAGTCCGGTTTCGTACGACCTGTGCCTGACGACCACGCACCGTGACGTCGAGGAGCTGCAGGCGTATCAGGCCCACCCGGCGCACGTGGAGTTCGGCGGCTGGCTGCGCCCGCTGCTCACCAGTCGCGTCGTCGTCGACTACGTCGTCGACTGAGGACTGATCGGCCGGCGGCTGTCCGTCGGCGAACGCCGGACGGCGGCGGCTCCCCGAGGGGAACCGCCGCCGTCTGTCACGTACCGGCGACGAGCGCCGGATCAGCGGGGTGGGATCAGATCCCGGCCGTCCGCCGCTTGCGCGTCGGAAGCCACAGCATCAGCCCGACACCGGGCAGCAGCAGCGCCGTCGCCCAGAGCAGCAGCATCCACGGGCCACCGGCACCGGTCACCGGCAGCGTGCCGTTGCCGCCGCCACCGCCGCCGCCGCCGGGCGTACCCGGGTTGGCGGCTTCCTTCTTCTTCACCGTGAACTCGGCGACGATCTCCGTGTCCTTCGGGCCCGTCTCCGGGTCGGCACCGCTGTTGCAGAAGGTGTCCACCACCGCGTGGTCGAAGAGGAACGTCGCGACGGTCAGCGTGACCAGGCCCGGGTCCTTGGCGACGAAGTTGCCGGTCAGGGTAGAGCCCGGGATCGCCGTCTCTGGGTTGATCGATCCGTACGCCGGACCAGCCAGCTCCACGGTGCCACCGGAGACACCGCCGACCTTCACGGTCGCCTTCGGCACCAGCTCACCCGCACCGACCGGGACCGGACCATTGGTCGGGCCCTTGTCGTAGGTGAGGGTGATCTTCACGTTGGCGTTGCGGCCGGGGTTCTCCGGCGACATCGTCAGCGTGTGCGTCGCCTCCCAGTCCGACAGCGAGGAGAGCGTCTTGCACTTCAACGCCACCTTCTTCGGCCCGAAGGGCTTCGCGGGGGTGTCCGCTTCCTCCTCCTCGGTGGGCTTCGGGGCGGCGGTGGGCGAGGCAGACGCGGTCGGGGTGGGGGTGGGCTCCCCGGTCGGCGTAGGGGTCGGGGTCGGGCGGGGGTCGCCGCTTCCCTCGCCGATGGTGAGGCTGATCGAGATCGGCGTCGCCTGCGGCGAGGTCACCGGGTCCGCCCCGCTGTTGCAGTGGGTGTCCACCACACTGTGGTCGAACAGGACGTTCGCCACGGTGAGGGTCATCTGCCCCGGCTCTTCGACCCAGAAGCTCCCGGTCAACGTCGCACCGGGCATCGCCTCGAACGACCCGATCGCGCCGTAGGCCGGGCCGGTCAGCTGGGTCTCGGCATCCCACTCGCCCCCGGCCACCAGCGTGGCCTTCGGCGTCAGATCGCCGGCCGGCACCGGCACCGGACCGTTGGTCGGGCCCGCCGTGAAGCTGTAGGTCACCACGATGTCGTCATCGGTGGTCGGATTCGCCGGCGACACCGTCAGGGTGTGTTCGGCGGTCCAGTCGGAGAGACTGCTGAGCGTCTTGCACTTCAACTGCAGGGATGTCGGACCGTACGGCCCGGCGGCAGCGGCGGCGACGCCCGCGGGTTCCGCGGCCGCCTCCATCGGCTCCCCCGTGGGATCCCCCGGGTTGGCGAGCGCCGGTCCGCCCATCGCCAGCAGCAGCGCAGCCACACCGGCCGCTCCGCTGGACAACAAAGTAGGTCTCATTGACTCTCCCTCAGGCGGTACGACGCCGCGACGGCATCATCAGCAGCATTGCAACACCGGGCAGCAGCAGCGCGGTGCCGGCGAGCAGCACGACGATGTACTCGTCGCCGGGGCCGGTGGTGGGCAGGGTGTCGTCGTTCTTGCCGCCGCCGGCGGCGGTCGGCGTGGTCTTGTCCGGAGCGGGAGTGGTCTTCTTCGGCGCCGGAGCGGCGCCACCGAAGCTGATCTCGACGATCGAGGTGTTCGCCGCGACCTCGGCCGGGGTGCCGGCCTGGGGCAGGATCTGCGCCCCGATGATGCACTTGATCTGCGTGCAGTCGAAGGAGCCGAACTTCTCCTTCACCGACAGGGTGACCGTCGGGATCTTGCCGCTGGCGTCGGCGTTGACGAACGTCGCACCACCGGCGAGGTTGCAGTCGCTCGGGCCCTTCATCCCGGCCTTGCACTGACCGACCGCGATCTGCTTCATGTTGGGGCTGAAGCCGCTGCCGTTGACGGTGACCCGGTCACCGTCCTTGAGCCCAGTGGTCTTGCTGACGGTCAGACTGGCTGCCGCGTAGGCCGGCGCAGCTCCGAAGAGCGATGCCGGGCCCAGTAGCACGACGACCGCTGCGGCCAGCGCCGCGAGCCGCCGCATGGGGGTTGCCTTCACGTTCACCTCCTGGTTATGGAACGAGAATCGGGTTCGAGCGCTGCACGGCGGCGTCGTCCGTACCGAGGTAGGAGCGCACCACGTCAGGGTGGGCGCGGACCTCGTCGGGCTCGCCGTCAGCGATGATGCGGCCGGTGTCCATCGCGATGAGCCGGTCCGCGATGTGCGCCAGCAGGGGCAGGTCGTGCTCGATGACCACCAGCGAGACGCCGGTCTCCTTGTTGACCCGGCGCAGCAGTTCGCCGAGGGCCGGGCCATCGGCCTGCGCCACACCGGAGGAGGGCTCGTCGAGCAGCAGCAGCACCGGGTCCAGGGCGAGCAGACAGGTCAGCTCGACGACCCGGCGGGTGCCGGTGGAGAGCTCGCCGACCTGCTTGTCGACCATCGCGCCGAGGCCCATCAGGTCGATCAGCTCCCGGGCCCGCTCCGCCTTGACGGTCTCGTTGCCGTGGGCGCCCAGGGCCGCCACGCCGAGGCCGCTGGGCGCCGTGCGCTCGCCGGCGGTCATCACCGTCTCCAGCACCGTCAGCGTCGAGAAGAGCCGGGCGTCCTGGAAGGAACGCGCCAGGCCGAGACCGGCCCGCTTCTGCGGGGTCATCCGGGTCACCGGCTTGCCGTTGAAGGTGACCGACCCCCCGTCCGGGTCGGTGAAGCCAGCGATGATCTCGAACAGCGTGGTCTTGCCGGCGCCGTTCGGGCCGATGATGCCGACCACCTCGCCCTGACGGACGTCGAAGGTCACCCCGCGGACGGCGTGCACACCGCCGAAGGAACGCTTGATGCCCTGCACCTGCAGCAGCGGCTTGTTCGCCACCATCCTCGGCAGCGGCTCGGTCCGCTCCGGGATCGCGTTGATCCGCCAGGCGGTGTCGGTGCTGCCGGCAGCCGGGGCGGCCGGGGTGGCATCGGCGTCGACGGCCGGACGCCGCTTGCGGAACCGGCTCGCCCAGGACTCCTTGAGCCCCATCAGCGCGCCGCCGACACCGGTCGGCAGCAGCACCACCGCCAGCAGCCAGGCGAGCGTGAGCACCGCCTGCCCGAGGATGCCGAGCGGCAGGAAGGCCGGAATGCCGATGATGATCAGCGCCCCGAGGAGCGGACCGGCGAGCAGCCCCATGCCGCCGACGACGACCAGCGCCACCACGTCGATGCTCGCGTTGGCAGGGAAGCTGTTGACCGTCAGCGAGGTCTGGCCGTGGCCGATGACCACGCCGCCGAGGCCGGCGATGGCACCCGCGACCGCGTACGCCTGGAGTTTGCGCACCGGGGCGGCGACGGTGAAGGCGCGGGCGGCGTCCTCGTTGTCGCGCATCGCCACCAGCACCCGGCCGAAGCCGCTGCGCCGCAGGTTCGCCGTCAGCCACAACCCCAGCGCCAGCATCAGCAGGGCGAAGAGGTAGTAGTCCTTGGCGAGGTCCAGGGTGTAACCGGTCCAGCTCGGCTTCGGGCTGGGCTGGCCGGAGCCGAGCATCCAGTCCTGCCGCAGCAGCCAGGCGCTGGTCGCCAGCGCGAAGGCCAGTGTGGTGACGGCCAGCGCCAGGCCCCGCAGCCGCAGCGCCGGAATGCCGACGATGGCCGCGGCGAGCGCCGCCGCGGTGCAGCCGGCGACCACCCCCATGAAGAAGTTGCCGCTCGCCTCCCCCACGCGGACCGAGATGGTCGCGCCGATACCGGCGAAGGCGAACTGACCCAGGGAGAGCTCACCGGCGACGCCGGTGACCAGCAGGACCGAGAGGCCGACCAGGGCGTACCCGATGACGCTGGTCATCGCCGAGGCGGTCTCGTTGCTGACCAGGTAGGCGAGGCCGGCCGCGAGCGCGAAACCGGCCATGGTCAGCGGCAGGGTGTACGGGTTGTGGACGCCGGGCTTGGCGCGGGCCGCGCCGAGCAGGCCCCAGCTCTCCACCTCTTCCATCCGGCCCAGCCGCGGCTGGCGCAGCAGCACGATCAGGATGGAGAGTCCGAGAACCACCTCGACCAGGCCGGCGCCGGTCGGCGAGGAGCGCAGGATCTGCTCCATCACGCCGATGCCGAGCGAGGCGGCGAAGGCGATCGGGATGGACGCCAGCCGGGCGATGACCGCACCGGCCAGACCCTTGAGCAGCAGGTCCGGGCCGAGCGTGTCGATCGACTGGGTGCCCTGGCTCGGCATCACCAGGATGGAGGAGAAGGCGGCGACGGCACCGGCGAGGCCCCAGGCCAGGGTGGCCATCCGGGGCGCGCTGATGCCGTTGATCGTCGCGGCGTCCGGGTTGTCGGCGGCGGCCCGGATGGCGATGCCGAACCGGGTGCGCTTGAGGAAGAGCGCCAGGCCGACCAGGAGCACCGGCGTGAGGAGCAGCATCGCCATGTACGCCGGGCCCACCGGCGTGTTGCCGATCGTGAACGACGGCATCGCCGGCGGCTTCGGGAAGGTCAGGCCGCTGAGTCCCTGCGGATTGAGCAGCAGCGCCAGCACCAGCACGAACTGCGACAGGCCCAGGGTGACGACCATGCCGATCACCCGGGGGCGGCCCTTGAGCCGCCGGACCAGCCCGGCCTCGATCAGCGCGCCGACCCCGCCGGAGACCAGCATCGCCAGCGGGAACGCCAGCCAGTAGTTCATGCCCTCGTCGTTGACGAGCCGGCCGAGCACCGCGGCGCCGAGCACACCGATCGAGGCGTGCGCGAAGTTGATGAAGCGGCTGGACCGGTAGACCAGCACCAGGCCGACGGCGAGCAGACCGTAGGTCAGACCGGTGAAGAGGCCGATGATGATCCGGTCGAGGCCGAAGTCGAATCCCGCGAGGGTCATCAGTGGCCACCGCCGAGCATCAGCTTCTCCACCAGGCCCGGCTGGGCGCGCAGCTCCGCCGGTGTGTGCTCGGCGATGAACGCGCCCTTTTCCATGAAGTACATGCGGTCCACCAGCGACAGGGCCACGTTGACCGACTGCTCGACGACCACGAAGGAGGTGCCGAGCGAGGCCATGCGACGGATGAGTTCCAGCAGTCCGCCGACGACGACCGGCGCCAGCCCCAGCGAGAGCTCGTCGATGAGCACCACCCGGGGCCGCTGGATAAGGGTCTTGGCCAGCACCAGCATCTGCCGCTCACCCCCGGAGAGCGTCGCGGCCGCCTGGTCGCGGCGCTCGTCGAGGCGGGGAAAGATGTTGAAGACCGCGTCGATGGAGTCGTTGAGCTCGCCGCGCTCCCGGCCGAGGGCGTGCCCGTGGGCGCGCAGGTTCTCGTGCACCGACAGGGAGCCGAACGCGGCCTGCCCCACCACAGTGGTCAGTCCGAGCTTGACCCGGCGGGTCGCCGAGGTGGTGGTGATGTCGTTGCCGTTGAGGTGCACCACGCCGCCGGAGGCGCGCTGCACACCGGAGAGGACCCGCAGCAGGGTGGTCTTGCCGACCCCGTTCGGGCCGCAGACGCCGACGATCTCCCCCTCGCCGACGCGCAGGTCGACGTCGAAGAGGACCTGTACGGGCCCGTAGGAGCTGCTGATGCCGGCGCAGGCGAGGGCGGGTTGCGAGTCAGGAGACAAAGGGCACCTCCGGACCGTTGTACGTGAAGCAGTTGCACTGCTCGTCGTAGGCCATCTGCCGGTAGGTGCCCGCGATGACGTACCGGCCGGGGCCGGCGCTGCCGCCGAAGTTGCTCGAGGGCTGGTACTCGTTGCCCAGCGACTGGGCCGCCGACGAGAAGGTCGCCGCGTTCAGGTCACCGCTGATCTTCGCCGCGGCCGCCTTCAGCAGGCGCGCCGAGTCGCAGTAGGTGAGCGCGACACGGGCGTTCTCGCGGGTCTCGAAGGAGATCCCCGCCGAGGCGAAGATGCCCACGCACTCCCGCTCGGCGTCGGTGGACGGGAACGGGTACTGGCTGTCCGGCACGTCCTGGCCCGGGTTGAAGCCGATGCCGACCATGCCCTTGAGCGCCGCCGGCGGCACGGTCGCGGTGTTGGCGACCATCCAGGTGGGGTTGTCGAAGCTGCTGACCGCGTACCGGGCCGTGTACTCCTGGGCGGCGGCGGAGGTCATGAAGAACGGGGCCAGCCGCGCGCCGCCGAGGAAGAAGACCTGCTTGATGCCCTTGGTGCGGAACTCCAGGGCGGCCTGCGAGGTGCCCATGTTCAGCGTGCCGAGGTCGGTGGTGTCGACCCAGCCGATGGTCGGGGTAACGCCGTACTCGGCGAGCTTGGGCTGCACCAGCGAGGCGTAGACGTTGCGGTTGCCGGGGTTGTCCACGGCGACCACGCCGACGGTCGAGGCGCCTTCGAAGAAGCCCTGGGTCTTGAGGCTGGTCATGAACGCGCCGACGAAGTCGTCGTAGACCGGGAAGCTCGCCGACCAGAGGTACGGCGCCAGGCTGTCGAAGGTCGACTTGTCACTGGCGAGCAGCGTGGCGTCGAGGACCAGGGTGTTGCGCTGGGCGTAGCAGGGCCGGGCGTTGCTCTGGAACTGACCGGTCAACACCACCGCGAACGCCTTGTCGTCCTGGGTGATCTGGTTGCAGAGCTTCTCCTCCTCGGCCGGGGAGTCGTTGCTCGCCTCGTAGTTGCGGTAGATGGCCTCGAGCTTGCGCCCGCCGATGCCGCCGTTGGCGTTGATGTACTCCTGGATCGCCTGGACCTGGGCCTTGCCGTCGCCGGTGTCGGCGGTGGTGAAGCCGGTGAGTTCCTTGGTCGCCGTCAGGTCGGTGCCGACGAAGACCACCTTGATCGAGTCCTGGCTGACGCCGGGCGCCGGGCCCGCGGCCAGGCCGCCGGTGCCGCCCTTGCCGCCGATGGCACCGGGCATCGCGGCGTCGCAGCCGACGAAGGCGATGACCACGACCGCGGCCGCGGCGACGGCCCGGGTGGCGATGGAGATGTCGAGCTTTCGCAAATTCACTGTTCCTGCTTTCCGCCGGCCGGATCCACCGGCGCCACTCCGTTAGCGGAGCGGAGTTTCGGGACCTTGAAGAGCTGCGTCGGGGTGGCCCAGGACAGGGCCCCCCGGTTCGCGAGGAAACCGTCGAGGGCGTCGAGGTCGATCACCGCGCGGCTGCCCTCGTCACCACCACTGCCCGGGGGTTCCGCGACGTCGACCGCCGTGGCGCCGGTCGCGCCGGGGACGGCCTGGCCGTGGAGGCCGAGCAGTTCGAGCAGGGCGGCGTTGCTGATCCGCCCCGCGGAGAGTCGCCGCAGGCGCCAGTTGCCCGGCGCGTCGTCGAAGACCAGGTGCGCCCCGAGCGAGGGCAGCCGGACCACGGACGGCAGCAGCAGCTGGCCGCCGGCGGCCGTCGGCACCGCGGTCTGCACCGGCCGGTTCAGCCGCAGCCGGTAGACGATTCCGCCGATCACCAGCGCCACGCCGAGGATGTTGATCAGGACCAGGCCCCACGGGTACGCGTGGTGCGTGACCGTCGCGTTGCCCATGCCGGCGAGGCTGGCCTTGACGTCGTACCGGCCGAAGGCCGCGAAGGGGAACTCGACCGGGACCTCGTACGTCTGGGTCTGGCCCGCGCCGAGGCTGGTGGTGGCCGGCGTGGGCAGGCCGCCGTCGTCGCCACTGCGGCCGAGCGTGACCTGCAGCGGCGGGTTCTGCAGCGCCTCGGGTCCGGGGTTCTTGACCGTGTAGACGAGCTTGCGGGTGACCGATCCGCCGAACCAGGCAGCGACGGAGTTGCCGCCGGTCAGGCGGGCGTCCAGCACCTCCAGCCGGGCGGGGGCGGTGCCGACCTGCGGCACCGGCGCGGTGGGCTGGTCGGGCATCTCGATCGGGATGTCCACCTGGGCGGGGGTCTTGTTGCCCACGGTGGTGGTGCCGACAACCGCGACGTGGATGACGCAGGGGCAGGGCCGGGGCGGGGTGCCCATGCGCAGGTCGACGGCGAAGGTGCCGTCGTCGCGGATGCCGGTGGCGAGGGCGCTGGGCATGTCGCAGGCGCTCGAGCCGGTCACCGCCAGTTCACCGCAGGTTGTCAGCTGGATGAGGGCGTTCCTGGGCCAGCCGGAGCCGGTCACCTCCACCACGTCACCGGCGCTGGCCGAGGGCTTGGAGACCTGGGCCTGCAGGCCGTCGGCTCCGGCCGCCGTCGGTGACCAGAGCAGGGAGAGCAGCAACGTCCCCAGGACCGTCATTCGTACGGCGTTTCTCAACGCGCCTCCACAAGTTGCTTGTTGTTTCGCATGCCCCGCGGCACCGGACGCCGGGCGCGGCGGCGGCGCTGGATCCACCAGGCCGTGGCGGCGGCGATCAGCAGCAAGAGCAGCAGGACCGGCCAGGCGACGACGAGCTCCCGGTCGGTACGGCTGGCGCTGATGCCTTCCGAGCCCTCTGCCTCGACCGTCACCTTCACCAGGTCGACGGGCCAGATGCCGGCGAGTTTGCCGGTCATCTGCACCGACGCGCCGGGGATCAGGTCGAGCTGCGGCAGCGGCGTGGTCTGGCGTACCTCGTGTCCGAAGAGGCCGGACGAGGTGATGGTGATCTTCGGGGCGATGTGCGTGTTGCCGGTGTTCTCGATTCGGTAGTCGATGGTGCCGTCGCCGACGGTCGGCAGCAGGGGCGTCGGCCGGTGGGCCTCGAGTTCGCTGACGGCCAGGCCCGGGACGACGGGGCCGGCGACGGTCAGGTAGACGCGGGCGGCGACGGCGCGCTGGATGGCGACGTTGACGCCGTCCCGTTCGACCTGGCCCTTCGGCTCGGCCTCGAGCACGACGATGCCCCCGACGTGGTCGCCGGGGGTGGCGTTGGGCGGCACGGTGATGGTGAAGGGGACGTCGGCCTGGCGGCGGGGCGGCACGGTGACGGTCTCGACTGGCAGCTTCGTCCAGATCCCGATCCCGATGTGGGTCTGGATCTTGGTCCGCAGTCCGAATCCGCCGTCGCGCTCGGTGTTGTAGGCGTCGGCCCCGTACACCTCGAAGGTCTTGGACTCCTTGGTCAGGTTCTGGATCCGGACCGAGTCGGTGATGGTGGTGCCGGGGCGGGCGTCGAGGAAGAAGTACTGGCGCGGGGCCGGGCTCGGCTTCTTGGGCGGCGTCGGGGTGACGGCCCACTCGCCGTTGCCGGCGGCGTGGGCCGGCGCGAGCGGCGCGCCCACCAGCGCGATGGCGCCGGCCAGCAGGATGAGGGTGAGTCGTCGGAGCGCGACGGTGGGGGACCGCACGTCTGATCCGCCTTCCAGGAGAGCACCGGGTGCCTACGGCGTCCGGTGGTGTCACGTGGCGTGGGGGGGGAGCGTCGAGACGCTCCCCGCCCACGCTGCGATCAGCTCAGCGTCAGCGTGAGCTTGGCGCTGTAGCTACCGGCCAGCTGGTGGGCCGGGACGTTCAGCGAGAGCGCGGCGGAGGCGTCGAAGCTGCCACCGGTGCCGTCGGTCTCGATCGGAGCGGAGCAGAGCGTGGCACCGTCCACGGCACCCTCGCTGCCGGCCACGGCGACGACCGCGTTGGTCGCCCCCGCGGTGGCCGCGCAGGACGGCGTCCAGGAGAGGTTGTCCTTGCTGATGCTTCCGCCGGGGGTACCGGTGAAGTCGGTGACCGTACCGGTGAGGCTCCACCCGAAGGTGCTGCCGCGGAAGTCGGTCACGGTGACCGTCGGCAGGCTGCCGGTGGTCTCCTGCTCGGAGCCGTTCAGGGTGATCGTCGAGAAGGTGACGTTGCCGCTGCCCGCGTCGCGGGACATGGCGAGGTTACCGGCGTTGATCGTCTGGGACAGGTTGTAGTCCAGCGAGCACTGCCCGGTGGTCGCCGACCCGGTCTTGGCGGTGCAGTCGTCGGACGAGGCAGCCCAGTTCGCGGTGGCGAACTGTGCGCCGGACATCGCGCCGATGTACTTGGTCGCCGGGTCGTTCACCGTGAACGTGGTGGTCAGACCACCACTGGCCGAGGCGGTCGCGGTGACCGACGGGTCCGAGGTGGCCGGGGGCGGCGGAACGCCCTGGAAGGCCTGGTATCCACCGACGGTGATGGTGGAGCCCGGGTTCCAGTTGGTGCCGCTGACCGCGATCGCGGTGCCGGAGCCGCCACCGTTGGGGGTGATGGAGAGCGTCGGAGCGCCGAGGATCGTGATCGGGGCGGTCACCGTGTTGGTGCCGTCGGAGACCACGATGCTGCGGGCGCCGGTGGTGGCGCCGGTCGGCACCTGGAGGGTGCCGGTGCCGTTGCCGCTGGCGTCGGTGGTGCCGGTGCCGGCACCCTGCGGGGTACCGCCGCCGCCGACGGCCTGCAGGTTCGCGGTGAGGTTGGCGTTCGCGTTCAGGCCGCTCGCCGAGAAGTTGATCGTGTTGCCGACCCGGGCGTGCGTGGTGACGCTCTGGCCGGTGATCGAGCTGACGCTGGCGCTGCCGCCGAAGACGTTGAACTCCTCGACGATCTGGGTCGCCTCGGGCGCACCCTTCGGGTTCGCGACACCCGCCTTCGAGCAGTACGTCGCCGCCTGCGCGTTGAACATGACCACCTGGTTGACGGTGGCGGTGGCCGCACCCGCGCCGCCGGCGACGTACGTGCCGGTGGCGGTGATGGTGCCGAGGTTACCGCCGGCCGGAACCGTGGCGCTCGGGTAGTTGGTGTGGCTCAGGGTGACGGTCCCGCTCTGGGAACCGCCGAGCGCCACCTTGACGGTGACCGGCACCATCCCGGCCTCCAGCGGAACCGGGCCGTTGGCCGAGCCGGTCTGCGCGGTGAAGGTGACGGTTACGGACTGACCCGGGGCCGGGGTGGCCGGCGACTGGGTCAGGCTGTAGGTGTCGTTCCAGGTGGTCGGAGACGACGGGCTGTTACCGTCTCCGAAGTAGATCGCGCAGCCCAGGGCGCCTGCGGTGGGACCGTAGGCCAGGGTGGGGGTGCTACCGACTACCAGGCCGACGGCAAGCGCCCCACCGGCGACCACCGCAGCTCTCGCTCTGTTTCTCATCTATGCCCGTTGTTCCTCTCGTGCGGGGGTGAGGGTCGGAACGTCAACAAGATGAACAGGTCGTTTCCCATGGTGGAACAACGTTCTACTTGTGATGTTGCTAATAAACTCGCCACCGGGGGAACTTGTCAACCACCGGACGGGCGAAAAGAAACCCCATCTCACATGCAGAAACAAATCCGAAGCAGAACGGGCGCCCCCGCCGCCCGCTCCGGGTTTGTCCGCACCGGCGGCGCGGGCCGGCCGGGGTGACACTACGCGTGACCGGAAAACTCCTTTACCCGCGACGATAGTTCGATCATCGTGACGTATCGGCCCCGCCCGCGCTTGCCTTCTCCGCGACGGCGATCGGGCCGGGCGGACGGCGCTCGAGCGCAAACCCTTACAGCGCAAGGGATCCAGCGCGCAGCCTCCTCCACCAGGGACGATGGGGCGCAGGTACGGCGCGCGGGCATCGGTCCGGCCGAATGGTCGGTAATCGCGAATGACGGGAAACGAATGCCACCCAGGCGATCTTTAGCGGTGTCCCAATCCAGCCCACCCGGGGGCCGCTGTTCACTGGGCGTGACGGGTTGCTCCTATTGACCGATACTTAGCGCAGCCACCACGCAAAGGAGGCTCGCGGGCGATCCCGCCGGGAATTCACCGCAGCCGAAGGGCGGGCCCATCCGCCATCCCTGCGGTGGCCGGGTCCGAGCGGTGAAAGTGGTCGTCGAATTCCGCTCCGGCGTCTCTGCATCTGGGATTCGCCCACCGCGGGTCTGTGGGCCCTCCCCGCCGGCGGGCCTCGTGACAACCCTGGGCTTCGTCGTGACACCCATGGGTCTCCCGTGGCACCCTCGAGGTCACACCGGCACGGGACGACCGCTCCTCGGACGCGCCCACCAGCTCTGGTAACAGTGTTTCCATCTTGTGGCCCTCTCGTCAAGACGGAAGGGGGGTTGCCCGCAGAGCGCGCAGCAGGCAGATTGGAAACACTGTTTCCCTGGGAGGTACCTTTGCGTTACGTCATCATTGGTTGCGGCAACGTCGGCATGGAGCTCGCCCGACGCTGGAGCGCCGCCGGGCACCACGTCACCGGCACCACCACCTCCCCGAGCCGGGTCGACGAGCTCAAGCAGATCTGCGCCGAGGTCGCCGTCCTGCGGGGCAGCGACAAGGAGGCCGTCGCCGCCGCCACCAAGGACGCCGACGCCGTCGTCCTGACCGTCAGCCCGCGGCTCAACCGCTCGTTCGACGCCGAGTCCCGCATCGCCGAGTACGCCGACACCCTCACCGCCACCGCGGCCACCGCGGCCTCCGTGCACCCGCGGGTCATCTTCGTCAGCTCGGTCTCGTCGTACGGCGCCGGCACCGGTCTGGTCATCGACGAGTCGACCCCGACGACCGACGACGCCGACGCCTCCCCGCGCAACTTCATCGCCGGTGAGGACGCCGTGCTCGCCACCCCGCGCGGCGCGGCCATCCGCATCCCGGACGTGCACGGCCACCCGCGCGACATCGACTACCCCGCCCGGGTACGGATGGCGCACGAGCTGCTCGGCGGCAGTGTCCCCTTCGACGGTGACGCCCTGCTCTACCGCATCGACTACCGCGACGCGGCGGCCGCGATCGACTTCGTGGTCAGCAACGACCTGGTCGGCGTCTACAACGCCGTACCGGACGCCGAAGTGCCCCCGACCAACCGGGAGTTCTTCGCCGAGATCTGCGCCGCCGAAGGGCTGCCGGAGCTGACCTACCGCGCGGAGATCCGCACCCCGCTGGTGCCGATCTCCTCGGCGAAGCTGCGCAGCGAGGGCTTCACCTTCTCCCACTAGGAGAACCGCCCCGGTTGCCACGCCCACCGCTCGCCGGGCGTGGCAACCGCCGGCCAGGTCAGGACGAACCGCTGTCAGGCCCACCGCCGGCCGAGGCCTACCGCGGGTAGCGGATCCGGAAGGCCAGCACCAGCACCAGCGCGACCGCCGCCGCCGCGACCCCCGCGAGGCTGAGCACCCCGGCCCGGTCGAACCCGGCGGGTTCACCCGGCTCGCCCTGCCCCCCGGCTACCGCGGAGAGTCCCGGCGCGGCGCTCACCGATGCGCCCGGCGGTCCCGTCAGCTCCCCCACCGACAGATCGGCCGGCAGGCCGAATCCCCAGTCCAGCAACGCCGCCCCCTGCTGCCAGCCCCGCGCCGGATTCGACTCCGCACCGAGCACGGTCACCAGCAACGTACGGCCGTCGCGCTCGGCGGCGCCGACGAATGTGTGCCGGGCCAGGTCGGTGAAGCCGGTCTTGCCACCCAGTGCCCCCGGATAGCGGTGCAGCAGCTGGTTGTCGTTGAAGATCTCGTACCCTTCGGCCTTCTGCGCCGGCTGCGCGGGCACCTGCGCCGAGCGGGTCGCGGCGTACCGGCGGAAGTCCTCCTGCGCGAAGCAGGCCCGGGCGATCAGCGCCAGGTCGTAGGCGCTGGTGTACTGCCCCGGCCCGTCCAGGCCCGACGGGGTCGCCGCATGAGTCTGGTACGCCCCCAGCTCCTCGGCCTTCGCGTTCATCGCCGCCAGGCCGCCGCGGACGTCGCCGGTCCCGCCGCCGAGCCGGGCGAGCACGTTCGCGGCGTCGTTGCCGGAGTTGAGCAGCAGTCCGAGCCAGAGCGTCTCGACGGTGTACCGGCCCCCCTCGACCAGCCCCATCGACGAACTGCCCGGCTCGTAGTCGAGGTCCTCCCGGGTCACCTGGACGACCTGCTGCGGATCGAGCTTCGGCAGCACGGCCGCGGCGAGGAGCAGTTTCTGGACACTGGCGGGGACGGCGTACTCGTGCGGGCCGCAGGCGCCGAGGACGTCACCGCTGGTCAGGTCGGCCACCAGCCAGGAGGTGGCGGTGACCTTCGGCGGCACCGGTGCCTCCGGTGGCGTCGCCAGGCCCGAGGTGGCCAGCGCGGCCCCGCCGACCTCCCGCCGCGACTGCTCCAACGCCGGCGGCGCCGGCGTGGCCGAGGCGCCGGGGCGTCCCACGGCCAGGGACGGGCAGGGAGTCGGTGCCGGTTCCGCGGCGGCCGCAGTGGCGGCGAGCGCGGGCGGGCCGGCGAGGGCGAGCGGGCCGGCGAGGGCGAGGAGGGTCGCGGCGAGCTTCACCACCAAATGTGAATGAAACATGAAAATGACGGTAAACCGGAACAAGTCTCGCCGAACGCAGATTCCGGATCCTCACCCGGCCGCGCTCCCGCCGGCCCGCGTGTCCTCGGGCAGTCTGGTGCTGGTCGGGCGACGACGGTGATCGTTCTTGATTACCGTCGCCGCCCGGGCGGAGTCTCAGGGCCGCGCTCAGTCAGTCGCGCCGGGCCTCCCCGGGGCCGCGGAACCGGTGCACCTCCTGCGGCCAGTCGAGCGCGGTCGCGAGCCGGCCGGCCCAGTACCGGGCCGTCGCATCGTCGGGCACGTCCACGACGGCGAAACCGCCGAGGTGCTCCTTGGTCTCGACGTACGGGCCGTCGCTGAAGACAGGCTTGCCGTCGACCGCCTCGACACTGCACAGCGCGGTGGACCGGTCGAGCCCGCCGTTGCTGAAGATCAGCACGCCGTCGGCCCGCATCTCCTCGATCACCGCCCGGCCGGCCACACCCTTCGCGCGCAACTGCTCCGCCGTGTGCTCGGCCACCCACTCGTCGTTGAACGCGATCAGGTACTCAGTCATGGTTGTCCCCTCCCAGCCCCCGGACGAGGGCCTTTGCCGACTCCTCCCGACGACCCGGCCGGCCGCCGCACACTGGTTCCACGAGCGGCCACACCCGGATACGACACCATCCCGGGAACTCCCGTTCGGATGGCGGCGCCAACCCTCAGGGCGCCTTCATGTCGCCAGGCTCAACGAGGAGAACGGTTTCGTCGGACCGCCCAGACTCGACCAGCGATCGCCGCGGCGATCGGCAGCAAGCAGCACAGGGTGGAGACGACCAGTTGCCATGGTTTGAGCATTCCCATGCCGCGAAGGTAGTCGCTTCTGATCACCATCACTGCCCCGCAGAGTCACGAGCGCCGGTCCGCGCCGATCAGACGAGACGTTGAATGTGCACCTTCGGGCGCTCGTTCTTGAGGTGGGCATGCTTGTGCCGACGGACCTGCTCGTCCCAGACCTCCTGCTCGTAATCAGGACTCGGCGGGATCCATCGGTGCGAGCCGTCGCTGTAGTGGAACCTCTCGTCGCCGAGACGGAGGATGCTCATCGGGTCCAGCCGAGGAAGCGATGACGCAGGCGACCGGCGGGGACGTGGGCCAGATCTTCTGCCGCGTCGACGAACTGGGCCGCCAGGTAGACGGTCAACGACACCGGGCCGCGCTCGTACTCCGCTCGCAGTTCGCGCTGCCGTGTGTGACAGGGCCAGTCGGCACCGCAACCGCCGCACGTCCAGGACGGTGTGATCGGCAGGTGTGTGGTCATCGTGGCAAATCCTGGCTCGGCCAGTGGCCGCGGTTGATCGGGATGCGGTGCCGCTGTCGACAGGGGAGGTCGCCTCCGCAGCCCTAGATGCGCCGCCAGTGCTGCCATGACCAGACGGACCGATGCCGGCGGGCGAGGGTCAGTGCCACCGCCAGGACGTACTCGTCGTAGGAGACCCGCCGGCGGCTGTTGTCCTGCCGCTGGTGGTCGTCCGGATCCCGCGCGGGATCCGCGGTCGAGCCCGCTGCATCGTTTGGCCTGGTCACCACGCCTCCCTGCCGACGCTTGAGGTCCCGTGGGCGCCCGATCTGCCGTTCCCGGCGACTGGGCACCCACGGCAGGACGACCCGGCCGCCAAGCTGGGAGCACCACCAATGCCTGAAGCCGCGTACCTGCAGGTCGCCCGAGATATCCGCGAGCAGGTCAGCTCCGGCCAGTTGAAGCCGGGCGACAAGCTGCCGTCGTTCGCCGCCCTCTGCGAGCACTACCACGCCAGTAACACGGTCATCCGCTCCGCCATGCTTCTACTGAAGGCCGAAGGACTCCTCGACGGCCGCCAGGGCAAAGGGCGTCTACGTCGCCGACCCACTTCCTCACCAGGCGCAAACGCCCCAGGCGCACCGTCCCGTACAAGTCACTACGACTCGGCGTTCTCACCCTGGAACCCCGCCTGTTGCCGTACCCATCCTGGCAACGTGGTCGCCGCATCCGCTCCTACTCGGTATCGTTGGGCCCGTTGGTCAACGGTGTTGCTGGGTACTTCGGTACCCAGGTACTGTGATCACCGGAAGGAGGGCCCATGGCCGCTACGTCCGCTCCCATCAAGGTCGATGTTGATACTGATCAACTCATCTCTCACGCTGCTCACTTCCTGGGCAAGGCCAAGAAGGATGTTGTCGACGCCGCCGTGCGTGAATACATCGATGCGCACCGCAGTGAGATCAACGAGGGCATTCGAGCCGCTCTGAGTCGACTCGACGGTTCATCCAAGTCCGCCGTCTCACTCCTTACCGATGTGCCAGTTGAGCAACTCGACGAGTACGGCGGCATGCCCGACGCCGGCTAGAACACATGGCTAGCTTTGAATGGGCTTGACATCTAAGCTCATCAGAATGAGCAGTGAGACCAGGCCCGTCCGGCCAACGCGTGCCTGCATGGCTGATCTTGAGGTTCGAGTTCCACCAATTACCGAGGCCCTCTGCAACCTCAATCACGACTTGATCGCAGAGGCTCAGCGCCTGCCCGAAGCACATGCGGCTGGCGGTGTTGAAAGGATCGCCACCCTCAAAGACCGCGTATGTTTCAAGGTCAAGAAAGGTCGTTGGCGGGGGGCAGCAACTCGTCTTCCAGAAGCAGACCACACGAATGCCGGCCCGCAGATCCGCGCTGCTCCCTGGTGGCTTGGCGCTGGTGGGTATCGACGCGAAGGCGATCCCGCCGACTTTTATGCGGCCCTTGCCGCAACTGTCGGCCGCACCGGCGGCTCATCCGACAAATGGCTGCCCAACGACTGGGACTGGAAACGCCTTAAACTAGAGCATGCGTTCGCTTGGGAAAAAGAGATCCGCAGGATCATCTGCGAGCTAATCGCGCGCTCCCTTCGCACCGGCTGCGCTTACCAGGCAGAGCTGCACAACTACAAAGTCACAGCTCTGGCCAGGGCTGCTGATGGTGAAACTTACCTGGCGGTCGGCGCAGAAAACGTTGCCGACCCTAAAATCTTCGCGGTTATCATCAATGCAGTTCCAGGCGTGGATCCCCACAGCTGGATGCCAGAGCCTAATGGCGTGGCAGATTTGAAGCCCGAACCTGGCGAAATTATCTGGTCAACCATTTTGCCGCCAGCTGTAGCTGCGCAGCTCCTTGAAAATCTTGACGACTGAGCGGAAAGGGCTCAGCTCCCCGCGCAGCAGTCATCCGCCTCGACGAGAGACGTCAGCGGCCGCCCGGGTCGGGTTCGCCGTCGACGCGGGCCAGGACCCGGACCGCGATCGTTCCGAGGTCGCGTAGCTGTTCCGGGTCGAGGGCGTCGATCACCAGTTCCCGGACCGTGCGTACGTGTCCCGGCGCGGTCGCGGCGACCTTGGCGTACCCGGCGTCGGTGAGGGTGGCGTTGGTGGCGCGGCCGTCGTCCGGGCAGGGGCTGCGCCGCACCCAGTCGCGCTGCTCCAACCGCCGTACGACGTGCGACAGCCGCGACAGCGAGGCGCTGGTGTACCCGGCGAGCGTACTCATCCGCAGGGTCCGCTCCGGTGCCTCGGAGAGGGCGGAGAGGACCAGGTACTCGAAGTGTGAGATGCCGGCCTGCTCCTGCAGGTCGGTGTCGAGCGCTGCGGGCAGCCGGATCAGCAGGGCCGCGAGCGCCCGCCAGTGCCGCTGCTGTTCGGCGTCGAGCCAGCGGGACGGCTCCGCGCCGGGCGGTGTGGGCGTCGTCATGCCGCCAGTCTACCCGGTTACTTGACGCTTCAAGTTATTCGGCTACGCTGGTGGCAGCAGCGAGAGGAGCACCATGAATGACCTGCTGAACCCCGCCGTCCCGGCCGGCGCCTACGCCGAGTTCCTCGACGAGGCGATCACCGCCAGCCGCGCCCAGCGACGCTGGACGCCCGACGACGGGGCGCTGCCCGCCCTCTACCTCGGCCACGGCGCGCCCCCGGTCTTCGACGACCCGCTCTGGATCCGGCAGTTCTTCTCCTGGGGCCAGTCGCTGCCCAAGCCCAAGGCCGTCCTGATCGTCAGCGCGCACTGGGAGTCCGCCCCGCTGAGTCTCTCCGCGTCGGCGGCCGGCACCCCGCTCGTCTACGACTTCGGCGGCTTCCACCCCGCCTACTACCGGATGACCTACCCCACCCCGGACGCCGGTGACCTGGCCCGCCGCGTCGCCGCCCTGATGCCCGACACCGAACCGGTGCACGAGCACCCGCGCCGCGGACTCGACCACGGGGCCTGGGTGCCGCTGAAGGTCATGTACCCGCTCGGGGACGTACCGGTGCTCCAGATGAGCATGCCCACCCACGAGCCGGACCGGCTGATGGAGATCGGCCGACGGCTGCGCCCGCTGCGCGAGGAGGGGGTGCTGGTCATCGGCTCCGGCTTCCTCACCCACGGCCTGCCGTTCCTGACCCGGGAGCAGTTCAGCGGCCGGGGAGTCGCCGGCTGGTCGGTCGAGTTCGACCAGTGGGCCGCCGACGCGCTGGCCCGCGGCGACGTCGACACCCTCGCCGCCTACCGTTCCGCCGCACCCGGCATGCCGTACGCGCACCCCACCGTCGAGCACTTCACGCCGATCTTCGTGACCCTCGGGGCGGCCGACCGCGCCGACGCCCGGATCCGCACGATGATCGACGGCTACCAGTTCGGGCTCGCGAAGCGCTCCTTCGAGATCGACTGAACCGTCCGGCTCCGGGCGCGTGGCCCGGAGCCGGGTGCCCAGCCGCGCGCATTACGATCGTCACTTCCAGCGGTGAGGCGACGGAGGACATGGTGAGCGAGAACCCCGGCGACGACGTACCCGAGATCAGCGGCGAGTGGTACCGGGACATCGTCGACTGGGCGAACTCCACACCGGAGTGGGTGCAGTGGTCCATGGGGCACTTCACCGAACTCTCGATCGTCCTGCTCGCCCTCTTCTTCGTGGTGGCCGCCTGGCCGTACCTCGGACGCGGGGCGCCCGGCTGGGCCCGGATCGGCGCCGCCGGCATCGGCGTCGTCATCGCGTACGCGGCCAGTGAAGGCCTCAAGGTGATCGTGGACCAGGAGCGGCCCTGCCGTGTCTTCGCCGACGCGGTCATCGTCGCCTCGGAGTGCCCGCCCACCGGCGACTGGTCATTCCCCAGCAACCACTCCACGATCGCCGGAGCGCTCGCGGCGGCGGTCTTCCTCCTCTCCCGCCGGCTCGGCTGGATCGCCCTTCTCATCGGGATGCTCTCGGCCTTCTCCCGGGTCTTCGTGGGTGTGCACTACCCGCACGACGTGGTCTTCGGCTTCCTCTACGGCGTGGTGATCGCGTCGCTGGTCGCGCTGCTGCTCACCAAGCCGTTCACCGCCCTGCTGCGCAAGACCACCCACCGCGCCAAGGAACCGGTCAACCGCTGACCACGGCGGGCCCGGCGACCGCAGGGACTCAGCCGAGCAGCGCCACGGCCGTCGCCACCCCGAGGATCAGGAACGGGCCGAAGGGCAGGTGACCGCTCCAGCGCAGCCGGCCGGCGACCAGGCCGACCACGCCGGCCAGTCCGGCCGCCAGGAACGTCACGAAGAGGCCGAAGACCAGCGCGCCCCAGCCCAGCCAGCCGAGGATCGCCCCCGCGCCGAGCGCCAGCTTCGCGTCGCCGAGCCCGAATCCGCGCTGCCCCAGCAGCAACGCGCTGGCGGCGAAGCAGGCCGCCAGGCCGGCCCCGGCCGCGGCGGCCCGTAGCCAGCCGCCACCGTCGGCCGGGCCCCAGAGCACGGCCGCGCCGAGCAGCAGCGCCACCGCGGCGTTCGCCGGCCAGGTGAGCCGGTCCGGCAGCCGGTGCACGGCGACGTCGATGAAGCCCAGCGGAACGGCGCAGAGCAGCCACGCCCCGACCGCGGCCAGCTCGAACGGCGGTAGCCCGCTCGCCCAGAGCAGCACCAGCACCGCGATCAGCGCCGCCTCGACCGTCAGCGGTGGCGCACCGGCCCGGCCGCCGCAGCGCGCGCAGCGGGCGACCGGGGTGAGGGGGCGCAGCGGACGGTCCAGCCCGATCGGGGCGGCGCAGCGGTCGCAGGCACGGCGCTGGGGCGTACCGGTCGGCACCGACCAGGCGATGATCCGGTCCCGTAGCAGCGGCGCGACCGTGAGCACGGTGGCGACCCGGCGCGGCCACCGCCGCCGGCCGACGTCGACCAGCGCCGAGTTGGTGACACACTGTGATGATGTCGTCACAATGAACTCGCGGATGACGCGGAAAGCGACCCCGGGAAACTGCTCGCATGCTCCGGAAATCGCCACGCGAGCCGCCTCCGGGCCGCCAATTGATCATTGAAAAACGTCATCACGCAGCGTACTCGCCTTCGCTACATCTTTTGCATTTCGCAAGCTCAGCCTATGCTCGCCCCGTGGACGGCGCACACCCTGAAAGCCCGCTCCACGACCCGGATCGACAATTTCGGCACCCGTCAAACGGCGACACCAGCAATTGGTCAACTTCAACTGGATTCCGGTCCCGGGCCGGGCCCTGACGCCCTGCGCCCCGCTCGCCGCCGGACCCGCGGGCCCGGCCGGAGCAAGCAGAGGAGGGGACGCACCGTTGCCAGCACGATCCCCGCTCCGCGCCGCCGGCGCGATCCTCGCGGGCGCCCTCCTCGTCACCGGCTGCGGCACCCCCGGACCCGGACCGCTCCCCGACCCCACCCGGGCCGCCCCCGTCTCCACCGTGGACGCCGCCGACCGGCAGGCCGCCGAACGCGCCGCCCTCGATGCGTACGCGGGCTATCTGCGCGCCTCGCGGGAGGCGAACCGGGCCGGCGACCCACTGCACCCGGCCCTCACCGACTACCTCGCCGATCCACTGCTGACCCAGGTGCGCCTGGCCATCCGCGACGCCCACGACCACGGCGCCCGCCGGACCGGCACGCTCACCAGTGACCCGACGGTCACCCTGGTCAGCCTGGAGGGGAGCCCGCCGACGGTCGAGATCCAGGACTGTCTGGACGCCACCGGCTACCGCCTGATCTATGTGGACGGCGATCGTGCCGTCCCCGGCAGTGCCGGGCAGCGCTACCTGGTCACCGCTACCGCCACCCGCTACCACGATCGCTGGCTGATCAATACCGGCGCCGCCCACCGGGACCAACCATGCTGACACTCCCTCGCCGCGCGTACGCGCTCGCGGCCCTGCTCTTCCTGCTGCTCTCGCTCCTCGTCGCACCCGCCCCGGCCGCGCAGGCCGACCCTGGCGGCTCCTGCCCCCCGACCGAGCCCGACTGCCACGTCTGGGACGACCAGAAACCGCGACCACGCCCCGGCGACCCCGGCGACGGCAAACCCGGCGACGGTGGCGGCGGCGGCAAACCGGCCGTCTGCATGCGTGACGGGGAACCCGTCAAGTGCTACGACGAGCTGCTCGGCTGGTTCAACAACTCCGACGGCTGCTACTACAAGCTGCAGGAACCGCAGCCGGAAGATGTCGCCGAGGGCAAGAAGCGGTACCTCCGCAGCTGCAACGGCCAACTCGACACTGTGGAGCTCGACACCCCGCCGGACGGATTCGGCGCACCCCCCGACCCGCAGGAGCTCGCCTGGCGGGCCTACGCCAAGATCACGCTGGCCGCGCCACCGATCTCGGTCGCACCCCGGCCGGCCGCCGGGCCCGGCCTGGTCGGCCTGCCCGTCTGGCTCTGGGCCGACCGGGACAGCCGCTGGTGGCAGCTGAGCGCCAGCGACACCGAGCGGGGACTGACCGTACGGATCACCGCCGAGGTCACGAAGATCGTCTGGGACCTCGGCAACGGCGACCAGGTCACCTGTCCTCCCGGCGGCGGCACCGCGTACGACCCGGCCCGCGACGCCGGGCGCACCCCCGAATGCGGACTCCCGCAGGGCTACCAGCGCCCCGGCGACTACGCCATCCACGCCACCACGCACTGGACCGTGCGCTGGAGCAGCAGCAGCGGCGCCGGGGGCGAACTGCCCCCGCAGGTCCGCACCAGTGACCCGACACCGATCCGGATCGACGAACTTCAGGTGGTGACGCAGTGAGCGTGGTGACCCACGACGAACCGGTGGACGCCCCGGTCGCCCCACCGCGGATCCTGCGGCAGCGCCGGATGCGCCCCGGGCTGCTCGGGCTCGCCGTGCTGCTGGTGGTCCTCGGCGGACTCGGCTCCGCCTTCGCGGTCACCTCGGTCCGCGCCACCGGCAGCTACCTCGCCATCGCCCGGCCGCTGCCCATCGGCACGGCACTGACCGCCGAGGACCTGGCCACCGTCCAGCTCGCCGGCGGCCAGGGGCTGACCCCGGTCCCCGCCGACCGGATCGACGAGGTGCTCGGCAAGCGCGCCACCGTGGCGCTGGTGCCCGGCACGCTGCTGACGATGGCGCAGCTCACCGACGCCCCGCTGCTCGCCCCCGGCCAGCAGCAGGTGGCGCTCGGGCTCAAACCCACCCAGGTCCCGGCCCGCCGCCTGCAACCCGGCGACCCGCTGCTGCTGGTCAGCACCCCCCGCAGCGGCGAGACGCAGACCACCGCCACCCGTTTCGAGGCGACGGTGATCGACAGCGACGCGCCGGACCGGGGCAACGTCGTCGTCTACGTGGCGCTCGCCGCCCGGGATGTGCCGGCGGTGGTCGCGCTCGCCGCCGAGAACCGGATCGCCGTAGTCCTCACCACGGCGGGCTGACCTGTGGCGATCATCGCCCTGGTCTCCGCCAAGGGCTCCCCCGGAGTCACCACGACCGCCCTGGCCTGCACGCTGACCTGGCAGCGCCGGCTGGTGCTCGCCGAATGCGACCCCGCCGGCGGCTCGGTCCTCGCCGGCTACCTCGGCGGCGCGCTCGAAGGCCCGCGGGGCCTCGGCGAACTCGCCGTCGGGGAACTGCGCGACGGCAACCTGGAGCGCCACTTCTGGTCCCAGCTGGTCGACCTGGACGCCCCGCGCCGGGAGCGCCTGCTCCTGCCCGGCGTCCTCGACCCGGTCCAGGCCGGCAGCGTCGCCCCGCTCTGGCACCGCTTCGCCGACTTCTTCGCCGACCTGGAGCGGGGCCGCCCGGCGTACGACGTGCTCGCCGACTGCGGCCGGCTCAGCGTCGCCTCGCCACCGTGGCCGGTGCTGCGGGCCGCCGCCCTGGTCCTGGTGGTGACCGCCCCCCGCCTGCCCGACCTGGCGCTGGCCCGGGCCACCGTACGCGCGATCGCACGCGACTTCGTCGCGCAGCGGGTGCCGACGGACTCGCTGCGGCTGCTGCTGGTCGGGGCGGGGCACGGGCGCTTCGAGGTGGCGAAGGCGATGCGGCTGCCGGTCATCGGCCACCTGCCCGACGACCCGCGCAGCGCCCAGGTCCTCGGCCACGGCGGGACGGTGCGCCCGAACCGGCCGCTGCTGCGCGCCGCGGCCGCGCTGGAGAACCCGGTCGGTGACCTGCTGGAGCGGCGCGCCGCCCGGCTGGGGCACCCGGCCGTCGCGGAGGTCAGCGATGCGGTTTGAGGCCGTCTCCCACGATCCCCGGCCGGCGGCCGACCCGGCCGTCGCCATCCCCGCACCGCTGCGCCCGGACCCGCAACCGGCGGCGCCGAACCCGCCGCCCCGCCCCCGGCCCCGGGTGGACTTCGCCCTGGTCCGGGAGCTGCGCCGGGACCTGAGCGAACGCCTCACCCACTGGCAACGCGGCCGCGACCACGACGCCGGCGCCGAGGACGCCGAACGGGCCCGGCTCGCCGTCACCGTCGTCAGCGAGTACGCCGACAGCGTCCGCCGGTCCGGCACCCCGATGCCCGCCGGGGAGGAGCGGCTCCTGCTCGACCAGGTCATCGCCGAACTCGCCGGCCTGGGCCGGCTGCAGACCCTGCTTGTCGACACCACGATCGAGGAGGTGCACATCCTCGGCTGCGACCAGGTGCGCATCGCCCGGCACGGCGGCGGAGTGGAGTGGTCCGACCCGATCGCCGACAGCGACGAGGAGCTGGTGGAGATCCTCCAGGCGGTGGCCCGCCGGGCCGGCGCCACCGAACGTTCCCTCTCCACCGCCAAGCCCACCCTCGACCTGCAGCTGCCCGACGGCAGCCGGCTCGCCGCGGTCTTCCTGGTCAGCCACCGCCCGTACGCGGTTATCCGCCGTCACAACACCCTCGATGTGTCGCTGGAGGACATCAGCGGCGCCCGCCCCGACCTCGACGAGATGATCGACCCGCTGATCCGGGACTTCCTGCGCGCCGCCACCGCCGGCGGGCTGAACATCATGGTCGCCGGGCTCGCCGGAGCGGGCAAGACGACGGTGATCCGGGCGCTGATGAACGAGATCCCCGCCGACGAGCCGTACGTGCTGCTGGAGGAGAGCCGCGAGCTGCTGCCGGCCCGGCGGGGTGAGCGGCACCGGGCGGTGCTGAGCTTCGAGTCCCGGGAGGGGCACGGCGAACGCGGCCCCGACGGCCGCCCGGCGGGCGAGGTGACGATCGCCGACCTGATCCCGCTGGCGCTGCGGATGGGGGTGCTCCGGGTCATCGTCGGCGAGGTCCGCTCCCGGGAGATCGTCCCGATGCTGCAGGCGATGACCACCAGCCGCGGGTCGATGTGCACGATCCACGCCCGCACCCCGGCCGGGGTCAGCGAACGGATCATCGAGCTGGCGCTGTCGCACGGCCGGGAGATGACCGTGGAGCAGGCCCGGCGGATGGCCGGCAACGCCCTCGACCTGATCGTCTACGTGACCGTCGAGGACGAGAGCGCCATCGGCGGACGCAAGCACCGTTTCGTCTCCCAGATCGAGGAGGTCGTCGGGGTCGGCGAAGGCAACCGGATCATCACCACCACCGTCTTCGGCCCCGGCCCGGACGGGCGCGCGGTGCCGCGGCACCTGCCCGAGCGGATCCGCGACCAGCTGCTGCGGGCCGGCTACGACCTGCGCGCCCTGGCCCGGTACGTCGAGGCGGGCACCGGCGCCTGGCGCCGTCCCCGGCACAGCCGGCTGCAACGGCCGGAGCCGGCCCGGTGAGCGGCCTGGAGAACCTCCGATTCATCGCGGTCCTCTCCGGCACCGCCTCGGTGGCCGGGCTGCTGCTCGCCCTCGTCGCGCTCACCGGCACCCGCCGTCCGCCCCGCCCGCCGGGGCGGGTCGCCGCCCGGCTGCAGCGAATGCGCCACGGCGGCGGCCGGGACGCGTCCGCCCGCCGCTGGCTGCTGATCGTCGCCGCCACCGCCGGGGCGCTGGCCTTCCTGCTGACCGGGTTGCCGGTGGTCGGGCTGCTGGTGGCGCTCGCGGTGCCCGGCGCGCCGTGGCTGTTCACCGTCGGGCGGGCCGAGCAGCGGGCCATCTCACGCATCGAGGCGGTCGGCGAGTGGACCCGCCGGCTCAAGGACGTCTCCGGCACCGGCCAGGGGCTGCAACAGGCGATCGTCGGCACCATCCACACCGTCCCCGACGAGATCGCCGAGGAGGTACGCACCCTCGCCGCCCGGCTGCAGGCGGGCTGGCAGGCGCGTAACGCCCTGCTGGCCTTCGCCGACGAGATCGCCGACCCGGTCTGCGACCAGGTGGTGGCGGCGCTGATCCTGCACCTCAGCGACCGGGGCGAGCGGCTCGGCGACGTACTCGCCTCGATCGCGAGCGCGGCGGCGGCCGAGGTGGGGACCCGGCGGGAGGTGGAGGCCAAGCGGACCCAGCCGCGCTTCGCGGTGCGATTCCTGACCGGGATGACCCTGCTGGTGCTCGGCTACGGCCTGCTCAACCCCGAGTACATGCGCCCGTACGGCACACCGGCCGGGCAGGCGGTGATGGTGGTCCTCGGCGGTGGTTTCGTCGCCCTGCTGGCCTGGGTGCGTTCGATGAGCCTGCCGCCGCCGGCGCCGCGCTTCCTGCGTCCGGTCGGGGCCGGGGAGGTGCACTGGTGATCGCCAACCCGCCGCTGACGATCGCGGTCATCTCCGGCGCGACTGCCGGGCTGGGCCTCTTCCTGCTGGTCCGCGAGGCGTTGCCGAGCAGCCCGGCGCTCGCCCCGGCGCTGCGCCGTCTGCACCGGCCGATCCGCACCAGTGCCACCGCCGCGCGTTCCAACCTGGACTGGCTGACCGGTGCCACCCGCTGGCTGCGCCCGCCCACCCGGGACCTCGCGCTGCTCGGCCGCACCCCCGAGCAGTACGCGCTGTCGCTGCTGCTCTCCGCGCTGATCGGGCTCGCCGCCCCCGGGGTGGCGACGGCGCTGGCGAGCGCGGGCGGCTGGCGCCTACCGGTGGTGCTGCCGGTCGCCGCCGGGCTGGGGCTGGCGTTCCTGGCCGCCCTGCTGGCGCACCGGGACGTACTCGCCCGGGCGACGCGGGCCCGACGGGAGTTCGCCCGGGCCGTCTGCACCTACCTGGATCTGGTGGCGTTGCAGCTGGCCGCCGCTCACGGGCCGGTGCAGGCGCTGGAGCAGGCCGCGGCGGTCTGCGACGGCTGGGTCTTCGAACGCATCCGCGACTCGCTGCGGATCGCCCAGCTGCAGATGCACGCCCCCTGGGCGGAGCTGCGGGAACTCGCCGAGGAGATCGGCGTACCGGAGCTCGGGGACGTCGGGGCGATCATGCAGTCGTCCGGCACGGAGGGCGCGCAGGTCCACGAGACGCTGCGGCAGCGCGCCGACTCGCTGCGCGACCAGATCCGCACCGACAACCTGGCCCGCGCCGAGGCGGTCACCGGCCGGCTCGACATTCCCGGCGCGCTGCTGGTCTTCATCCTCGTCGGCTTCGTCCTCTATCCATTCCTCACCCGGATCTGACTCGTGAACGGACGCGAACCATGGCGCTGATCTCGTACCTGCACGTTCTGCTCGTCACCCGTCTCGCCGAGCTGCGGCGCGAGCCCGAACGCGGCGACGGCCCGGTGCCGACCGCGATCATCATCGCCGGCCTGGCGGTCCTCGCAGTGGGCGTGGTCGCCTGGGCGCTCGGCCTGGTCAACGAGTTCATGGACACCACCATCGGCGGTACGCCGTCGGTGCCGAAGCCCTGACATGACACGGCGTACACCGGCCCAGCGGGACCGGGGGGCGAGCCCGGTCGAGCTGGCGATCACCATGCCGGCGATCCTGCTGCTGCTCTTCGCCTCGATCCAGGTGGCGGCGGTCTTCCTGGCCCGCTCGGTGGCGTTGAACGCGGCACAGATCGGGGTGAACGCCACCCGGGTCCTGGACGGGGTCGACGAGGCCGAAGGGGAGGCACAGGCCCGGGAGTTCGTCGCCGGCGCCGGTGACTGGCTGACCCTCGGCACCGTCGAGGCCAGCCGGGGTGAGCGCGAGGTGACGGTGACCGTCAGCGGCGAGGCGCTCTCGATCCTGCCCGGTGTGCGCTTCCCGATCTCCCAGACGGCCCACGGCCCGGTGGAGCGCTTCACGGAGCCGGCCCCGTGACGTCCTCGCAGTCCGACGTGGAGCACCTCGGCGAACCCGGGGCGGACGGTGCCGCAAGGCGTGAAAAGGACAGCGCCGCCAAGCGCGAAAAGGACAGCGCCGCGAGGCGCGGAGGGGATGGCGCCGTACCCGGTCGGGAGCGCGGGTCGGTGACGGTGGAGGTCGCCATTCTGGCGCCGGCCTTCCTGATGCTGATCGTGCTCGCGGCGGTCGTCGGGCGTACGGCGGTGGCGCAGAACGCCGTCGACCTGGCCGCCCACGACGCGGCCCGGGCCGGTTCGATCTCCCGGACCCTGGAGGGGGCCCGGGCCGACGGCGAGGTGCAGGCCCGCGCCCGGCTGGCCGAGGCCGGGCTGAACTGCGGCTATCTGGAGGTGACGCTCGGCGGTATCGACGGGCGCACCGGCCGGGTGATCAGCCTCGCGGAGGCGTTCGCCGTCCCGGTCGGCGAGCCGGTGTCGATCAGCTCGTCGGTCGTCTGCGACGTCGCCCTGGACGACCTGGTCGGCGCTCCCGGCAGTCGGCGGGTCGAGGCGTCGTTCGTCTCCCCGATGGACCGCTACCGGGCCCGGGGCGTCACCCAGGAGAGCCGGGGACCGGCCGTGGTCGCACCGGAGCGGCCATGAGCAGCGGCGCCGGGCGCGGGGACGCCGGCCGGGTCAGCGTCTTCCTGGCCATCGCGCTGCTGGCGGTGCTCGCCGTCATCGGACTGACCTACGACGGCTCCGCCCAGCTGCGGATGACCCAGCGTGCGGAGAACCTGGCCGCGGAGGCGGCCCGTACCGGCGGCCAGGAGATCGACCGTGGTGCCGCCGTCGGCGGCGGCGTGAAGGCCATCGACCCGGCGGCGGCGACAGCCGCCGCCTACCGCTATCTGGACAGCGTGACGCTGCCGGAGAACGTGCACCTGACCCGCAGCGCCCGCCAGGTGCCCGACCCCGACGGCGGCGCGCCCACCCGCCTCGAGGTGACAGTGATCCTGACCTACGAGCCGGTGATGCTCAGCCTCTTCGGCGCCGGTGACCTCACCGCCACCGGCAGCGCCACCGCCCGCTTGCTCACCGAACGCCCCTGACCTCGTACGCCGTGCCGCAGCAGGAGGAGAAGATCGTGATGCCGACCCGGATCTCGACGCCCCGGCGGATCGGGCGGTTCATTGCCGGGCTGGGGGCGCTGGCCCTGCTGGTGGTGCTCCTCGCCGGCGCACCGGCAGCACTGGTGGCCTTCGGCGGCAACCCGTTGCCCGATCACGTGCCGACCTTCGCCGAGGTGGCCGCCGGGCTGACCAGCCGCGACGACGGGCAGCTTTTTCTGCGGGTGCTCGCCCTGGCGGGCTGGTTCGGCTGGGGCACCTTCGCCGTCTCGGTAGCGGCCGAGGCCGTCGCGCTGCTGGGCCGGCGCTCCGCGCCGCGCCTGCCGGGGCTGGCCCGGCAGCAGCAGGTGGCGGCGGCGCTGCTGGGGGCGCTGGCGCTGCTCGCCCCGCTCGGGGCGGCGGCCGGCACGCTCGCGGGCACCACGGCCGTCGGCAGCGCCGACACCGCAGCGGGGGTGGCTGCGGGTGGGGCGGGGGTGGCCGGGGCGGGTGCGGGCGTACCGGTGCGGGCCCATCAGGAGGGGCGGTTGGTGTACCGGGTGGCGCGTGGCGACTACCTCGGCGGGGTGGCGCAGCGCTACCTCGGCGACTTCGACCGCTATCCGGAGCTGGCGAAGCTCAACGACATCGGCGACCCGGATCTGATCCACCCCGGACAGCAGGTACGCCTTCCGGCCTCGGCCGAGGACGCCGGGCCCGCGCGGCACGCCGGAGGCCGGACCATCCGCAACACGCCGGCCCCGCCACCGCAGCGTCCGCCGTCGACCCGGCCGCAGCAGCCGCCGTCGCAGGCAACCCCACCACCGGCGGACCCGGTCCAGCCGACGGCGTCGGCGGCACCCTCGGAAAGGCCCGTCACGCCGGGAGCACCCACCACCGCAGGAACTCCCACCACCTCAGGGGCACCCACCACCTCGGGGGCGCCGTCGACGTCCGGGGCGCCCGCCGGTGCCCCCGCCGGCCGGTACGACGCCGCCGAGCGCGCCGACCCGCAGCTCAACCGACCGCTGGCGATCTCCGCGGTGCTCGCCGTGGCGGCCATCATCGGCGCGCAGGCCGGAGCACTGCTCGGGCTGCGCCGCCGCCAGCGGCCGCGACGAGACTGACGCTCAGACGCGAGCCTGGAGCATGCCGTCCACGACGCGGGTGCTGAGCACCTGCTGGTCGGTGCTCGCCGGGCCGTGCACGATCTCGCCGCCGCCGAGGCGGAAGGTGCTGCCGTGCCAGGGGCAGACCACGCAGGGGTTGCCGTCGATCTCGACGACGTCTCCCTCGCCGAGCGGGCCGCTCTCGTGCGGGCAGCGCTCCAGCATCACGGTGATGTCGTCGCCGTCGTGGTAGACGATCACCGATACGCCGTCGACCTCCCGGGTGACCATCGTCCGCTCCGGCAGGTCGGCCAGGTCGATGACCGGGTGCCAGCCCTCGTCGATCCGGTTCAGCTCGGCGATGCTCTGGTTGACCTGGGCACCCTGCTTGTAGACCAGGTGCCCGCCGACGTACGCCCCGGCGCTGACGGAGGAGAACCCGACGAAGCCGAGCGTACGGCCGAGGCGGTGCCGTCCGGTCAGGCGCGCGACCAGTGACCCGGTGTAGCAGACGAGGCCGATGCTGTTGGCGACCGCGTGCACCAGGCCGACGCGGCGCTGCTCGGAGTTCAGATGGGACCAGTCGTTGGTGCCGGTCAGCGCGGCGGGCACGGCGCTGGCGACGCCGACGCCGACGAGCACGGTCGCGGCGTGCCGCTGGCCGGAGGCCTGTGGTTTGCGGGCCGGCAGGAGGTCGAGGATCACACTGGACGCCCAGGCGCCGACCGGCAGCTGGACGAGCGCCGGGTGCAGGGCATGGCCCAGCCACACGCCGTGCAGCGCGTCCCGCACCTTGCGCGAGCGGATCACGCCGAGAACCCGCTGCTGCAGTCGATCACTGATCCGGTCCAGGCCCTTGGCCTGTTCGATCTTCGTCAAGACGGACATACGGCGAGGATTCCCCGTAAGCGGCCTTCAAAACCGGCGAACGGTGACGGCGGCGTCACTGGCTGCCGTCACCGGCGATCTCGAGGCCGGCCCGCGCGCCGCCGCGGCCGAGCAGGTGTCCGCTGATCCGGTCGAGCGCGGCGCTGTAGCGCCGGCGCTGGTCGTCGGTCAGCGCCGGGTCGGCGAGGGCCCGGCTCAGGTCGATCAGCCGCAGCCGCGGGTCGAGTTCGACGAAGGTGGGGAGCGCCCGCAGTCCGGCGACCTCCCAGCGGCCGTCCCGGCCCGACGGCGCGAAGCTCGCCTCGATCATCGCGCCGTCCCGGTTGGCGTCGGCCGGTTCGGCGTGCCGGGCGAGCTGGTTGCCGAGCCCGTACGCGATCCAGGTGCCGTTCACGCGTTCGACGGGCTGCACGGCGTGGGCGTGGTGGCCGACGACCAGGTCGACGGCGCCGAGGGCGGCGAGCTGTCTGGCGACTTCCTGCTGCCGGTCGTCGGGCTGGTGGGCGTACTCGGTGCCCCAGTGCAGGCTGGCGATGACGATCTGGGCGCCGGCGTCGCGGGCGGCGGCGGCGTCGCGGCGGATGCGCTCCGGGTCGATCCGGTTGACCAGCCAGGGCGCCTCCGGTGGCGGCCGCAGGCCGTTGAGGCTCTCGGTGTAGCTCAGGTGCGCGATCGGCACCTGCTTGATGCGGTAGATGGTGGGGCGGCCGGCCTCGGCAGCGTTGCGGTACGCCCCGCTGTGGCCCAGTCCGGCGCGCTCGACGGCGTCGACGGTGCGCACGACGCCGTCGTACCCCTGGTCGAGGGTGTGGTTGGAGGCCACGGAGCAACCGTCGTAGCCGGCGCTGCGGATTCCGCCGAGGACCTCCTGCGGGGCGGCGAAGCTCGGATATCCCTGGTACGGCCCGCCGGGCGGGGCGAGCGGGGTCTCCAGGTGGCAGAGCGCGAGGTCCGCGCCGCCGACGGCCGGGCGCAGGCCGGCGAAGATCGGCGCGAAGTCGGGCCGGTCGTTCCGGCCGTCGGCCAGTGCCTGCTCCCAGACCGGCGGGTGGACCAGGACGTCACCGGCGGCGAGGATGCTGATCCGGCGGTCGGCGTCCGTCGGGTCGGCCGTCCCGGGCTGGGCGGTGGCGGTAGCCGGGGTCGTCGCGGCCGCGACCGGGGCTCCGGCGTCGGCTCCGGCGTCGGCTCCGGCGTCGGCTCCGGTGTCGGCGGAGCTGCCGCCGGTCTCGGTCGAGGTGCTGCCGGCGGTGTCGGCCGGCCGGGGTGGTCGCGGCGCGCCGAGGTACCAGGTCGCGCTGACGGCGATCACCAGGGCGAGCAGCAGGCCGAGCAGGAGCCGGTAGGGGAGCGGGAACCGGCTCGGCCGCGCCGAACGATGCATTCCGGCCATTGGCCAAGGCTAATGGGGCAATAGCCGAAAACCCGACTTTTAACCAGGAACCGGCGCGCCGGGACCGGGCACCGTGACCGGAGTGCCGGCCGGGGTGACCAGGGCTCGGGCCGCCACCGCGAGCCGCCGTGCGTTCGGCACCACGGCCCGTCGGCCGAAGACGTCGTAGCCCTGGGCGGCGACCTCGTCGAGGATGCCGCCGTAGAGCAGGTACGCGGTGCGGATGCAGGCCTGCGAGGCCGGGGTGAGCAGGGTGACCCCGGCGGCCGCGGCGGCGTAGTGGCTGCGGGCCCGCCCCACCTCGTACGCGATCAGGTCCCGCACCGCCGGCGGGGTGGCGCCGTCGCGGGCGGCGGCGAAGAGGTCCGCGGCGGTCAGCCCGAACCGGTCCAGGTCCTCCTCCGGCAGGTAGACCCGCTCGCGCTCCAGGTCCTCGGCGACGTCGCGGATGAAGTTGGTCAGCTGGAAGGCCAGGCCGAGCTGCCGGGCCGGCTCCCGGGCGGCGGCCAGGTCGTCGCTGCCGAGGATCGGCAGCATCATCGTGCCGATCACCGCCGCCGAGCCCTCCATGTAATCGAGCAGGTCGTCGTAGGTCCGGTACGACCGGATGGTCAGGTCCATCTCCATGCTGCGCAGAAAGAGGGTGAAGTCGCTGCGGTCGAGGTTGAAGACCGCGATGGTGTGCAGCACCGCCGGCAGCAGCGGATCGTCGATCGGTGCGCCGTGCAGGCCGGTGGTGAAGCGGGCCGACCAGTCGTGCAGCAGGTGGGCCCGCCGCGCCGGGCTCAGCTCGCCGGTGCGGTCGACGATCTCGTCGGCGTAGCGGGCGAAGCCGTAGAGGGCGTGCACGTGTCGGCGTTTCCAGGCGGGCAGCAGCCGGGTCGCGAGATAGTAGGTGCGCCCGTGTCGTTTGTGCAGCTCACGACAGTATTCGTAGGCCGCGTTGAGGTCGTCCGCCACGACACACTCCCCTTCAGAAACGACGCAAGAATCGACGCAACAGCTTCAGCCTAGGGTATGCTCGCCCACCAGGCCACCGAAACGACGCGACGTGGGCCGTACCGGCGCCCCCGCGCCGGGAAGGTGGGCCGACGGCGGCGGGAGAATCCGGACCCGACGCGGGCGGGAAGACGTGGGCCGCCACGGCTGCAAACCGAGGAGACGATTCAGTGCGAACCGTGCAGGGACCCACCGACCACGTGGTGGTCGTCGGCGCCGGGCTCGGCGGCCTGGCGTGCGCGCTGCACCTGGCCGGCCAGGGCCGTCAGGTCACCGTCGTCGAGCGCGAACTGCTGCCGGGCGGACGCGCCGGCCGGCTCAGCGTCGACGGGTACTCCTTCGACACCGGCCCCACGGTGCTGACGATGCCGGAGCTGATCGACGAGGCACTGGGCGCGGTCGGTGAGAAGCTCACCGACTGGGTGGAGCTCGAACCGCTCGACCCGGCGTACCGGGCGTACTACCCGGACGGCTCCACCCTGGATGTGCTCACCGACCCGATGCGGATGGCCGCCGAGGTCTCCCGCGTCTGCGGTCCCCGCGAGGCCGACGGTTACCTGCGTTTCGTCGACTACGCCCGCCACCTCTGGCAGCTGGAGCGCAACGACTTCATCGACCGCAACCTCGACGCCCCCACCGATCTACTCACCGCCAACCTGGTACGCCTGATCGCCGCCGGCGGCCTGCGCCGTCTGCAGACCAAGATCGACCAGTTCTTCCGCGACCCGCGTACCCGGCGGATCTTCTCCTTCCAGGCCATGTACGCCGGGATGGCCCCGCACGACGCGCTCGCCATCTACACCGTGATCTCGTACCTCGACTCGGTCGCCGGGGTCTACTTCCCGCGCGGCGGCATCCACGCCGTCTCCCGTGCGCTGGCCGACGCCGCCGAAAAGCACGGCGTGCAGTTCCGGTACGGCACCACGGTGGAGCAGGTCGAGACCGCGTACGGCCGGGCCACCGGGGTGATCACCACCGAGGGGGAGCGGATCGGCGCGGACGTGGTGGTCCTCAACCCGGACCTGCCCGTGGCCTACCGGGATCTGCTGCCGCCGACCCGGCAGCGCAAGCTGCGCTACTCCCCCTCCTGCGTGGTGCTGCACATCGGCTCGAAGCAGGGCTATCAGCAGATCGCCCACCACAACATCCACTTCGGCCGCGCCTGGAAGGGCACCTTCGACGAGGTGATCCGCCGCGGCGAGCTGATGAGCGACCCGTCGCTGCTGGTCTGCAACCCCAGCCGCAGCGACGCCACCGTCGCCCCGGACGGCCGCCACACCTACTATGTCCTCGCCCCCACCCCGAACCTGGAACGAGCTGCCCTGGACTGGCGCGGTGACCTGGCCCGCACGTACGCCGACGACCTGATGCGCACCCTTGAGCAGCGCGGCTACGTCGGGTTCGCCGACGGTGTGGAGGTGTCGCGGATCGTGACCCCGGCGGACTGGGCCGACCAGGGCATGGCCGCCGGCACGCCCTTCGCCGCCGCCCACAACCTCTTCCAGACGGGCCCGTTCCGCCCGGCTAACCTGCATCGAACCTTGTCCAATGTGGTGTTCACCGGATCCGGCACGCAGCCGGGGGTGGGAGTTCCGATGGTGCTGATCTCTGGAAAGCTGGCGGCGGCGCGGGTCACCGGGGGGCAGCGATGAGCGTTCGGGAGTCCCACCTCGTCGAGCTGGTCGACGTCACCGGCAACGCCGTGGGCGAGGCCAGCGTCGCCGACTCGCACCGCTCCCCCGGCCGGCTGCACCGCGCCTTCTCCGTGCTGCTGGTCGCCCCGGACGGCCGGATCCTGCTCCAGCAGCGGGCCGCCGTGAAGACCCGCTTCCCGCTGCGCTGGGCGAACGCCTGCTGCGGCCACCCGCTGCCCGGCCAGCCGCTCGCCGAGGCCGCCAACCTCCGGCTCGGCGAGGAGCTCGGCGTGGCGCCGCTGGAGCTCACTGAGGTGGGCGTGCACCTCTACCAGGCTGCCGACCCGGACACCGGGCGCATCGAGCACGAGTACGACCACGTGCTGCGCGCCACCTACGCCCCGGACGCTCCGATCTCCCCGGACCCGACCGAGGTCGCCGACCTGCGCTGGATCGCCCCGGACGACCTGCTCACCGACCTGGAGCGGGAACCCCAGCGGTACGCGCCGTGGCTGGCGGGCGTGCTCGACCGGCTGCTGCACCCCACCACCGGTCTCCCCGCACAGGCACCGGAGCGGCCGGTTGGACGATGACGAACTGAGCGCCGGGGCCGTGGCGCGCCGGCTGGGGGTGGCGGTCACCACCCTGCGCAGCTGGCACCAGCGCTACGGCCTCGGCCCCAGTCGACACGCGCCCGGACGGCACCGCCGCTACACCGGCGAGGACCTCGCCCGTCTGGAGGTGATGCGCCGCCTCACCGCCGACGGGCTCCCGCCGGCCGAGGCGGCCCGCTGGGCCCGGGAGGCCCCGCCGGCGCTCGCCGACGACCTGCTCGCCCCGACTCTTGTACGCCCGGAGGTGGTCCGCGACGGCGGCCGGCACACCCTGCCGGTCGGCGCCGCAGGCCCCTCGGGGCGGGGGCTGGCGCGAGCGGCGATGCGGATGGACTCGATGGCGATGGTCCGGCTCATCGGTGACGCGCTGGAGACCGACGGGGTCGTCGCCGCTTGGGAGGGGCTGCTCTGCCCCGTGCTGATCGCCATCGGCGAGCGGCACGCCGCCTCCGGGGTGCTGGTCGAGGTCGAGCACCTGCTCTCCCGCTGTGTCTCGGAGGCGCTCGCCGCCGCGACCCGGGCCGCCGCCCCCGACGGCGTGCCGCGCGTCCTGCTCGCCTGCGCCGAGGAGGAGCAGCACAGCCTGCCACTGGAGGCGCTCGCCGCCGCGCTCGCCGAGGCCGGGGCGCCCTGCCGGCTGCTCGGCGCCCGGGTGCCCCTCGTCGCCCTGGTCGACGCGGTGAACCGCACCGGGCCGGAGGTGGTGATGCTCTGGTCGCACGCGCCGTTCACGGCCGACCCGGCCCAGCTGCGCGCGGTCCTGGACGTGCCACGGCGTCCCGTGCTGCTGCTCGCCGCCGGCCCCGGCTGGGACGTCCCGGCGCTGCCCAGCGGCGTGCTCCACCCGGCCCGCCTGAGCCAGGCGCTCGCCATGATCGGCGACATCCTGGGCACAAGCCGCTGATCCGAGCGCGTTTTGCCTGGTAGAGGCCGTGCCGGAGCCCACCGGCGTACCGGTTTTGTGGGCTGGCCTTCGATCACGTATGCTTTCCAAGCCTCCGGCGGGGCCGGATGGGAGCAAGTCCGCACAGAGTTGCCACGTGCAAGTGAGCGAGACGCATGTGCAATGATTGCGGGGCCGCCCTCATCGTCTAGCGGCCTAGGACGCCGCCCTTTCAAGGCGGTAGCACGGGTTCGAATCCCGTTGGGGGCACGACCGGCGCAAGCCGGAAGCAGTACCGGCGCGAGTCGGAGCAAGAGCAAGGTCCTGTGGAGCAGTTGGAGTGCTCGCCGCCCTGTCAAGGCGGAGGTCGCGGGTTCAAGTCCCGTCAGGACCGCCAGCGCCGAGCGCCGCGCGTGATCCGCGCGGCGTTCTGCGTTCCAGGTTCGCCCCTCCTCGGTGACAACCTCGCCGAGCGGGTAACATGACCTGGGTAACACGGCCAGATAGCTCAGTTGGTACGAGCGTCCGACTGAAAATCGGAAGGTCGGCGGTTCGACCCCGCCTCTGGCCACATAGCCTTTCGCCGGGCTACAGCAACGCCGATCAGCGGAAACGCGGGTCGGCGCTTTGCTTTGTACCCGCTGGCTCGGCGGATCCGGTCTGCCCCTGGTTGACCCCGGAATGCCCCCATGTCCGCCCCCGCATCGCACGAAAGACCGCTGATCTGCCGTGGCGAGCCATCCAGACGGATCCGGCTGACCCCGCACCGACGGCGCCACTTTGCTCGGAGACCCTGATGCCTCCCCAGCTTTCGTACTCGTCGGTCCTCGAACCGTAGGTGCTCATGTGGACGGCCAAATCCATCCCCCGACCCCGACCTCCCACATCGGCAGTGAGCCCTCGTGATCACGCAGCGCGTCGTACTGATGCACGCTGAGTCCGCTGCCGGTATGGTCCGGACCATGGGACAGGAGAGCCGCAACATCCACACCCAGCAGATGTCGCCGTACGCAATCTCCACCTCCGTGCGGCTCCGGGTGCCGGCCGAGGAGGCGTTCGCCGCCTTCACCGACCGGCTCGGCGACTGGTGGGTCCGGGAGTACACCTGGTCCGGCCGTCAGCTGCTGGTCGCGCTCGGTGTCGAGCCCCGCGCCGACGGCATGTTCTACGAGATCGGGCCGCACGGGTTCCGAATGGACTGGGGGCGGGTGCTCGACTGGGAGCCGCCGTACCGGTTGCGCTTCACCTGGCAGATCGGCCCGGACCGCACGCCGGTGCCGGACCCGGGCCGGTCCAGCGAGGTCGAGGCGCACTTCCACCCGGTCCAGGGCCACACCGAGGTACGCGTCGAGCACCGGCACTTCGACCGGCACGGCGCCGCCGCCCAGGAGTACCGGGCCGCGCTGACCGCCGGCTGGGAGGAGCTGCTCAGCCGCTACGCCGAGGTCGCGACCCGCCCCACCACCCACCACGGCTGACCGCTCAGTCGGCGCGGTCGCGGCGATGATCGCCCAGGCCGACAGCGCCTCCTGTCGCGGCGGTCAGTCGGTGCGGTCCCGCAGGGTGGCGATCGTCGAACCGGCCAGGGTCAGCAGGCAGTCACTGAGCCGGCCGTCGGCCAGCGCCGCGGTGAAGAGCGCCTCGCCGGTGTCGGCATCGTGATTGGCGTACGCGCTGACGAACCGGGCCACCCAGCGGGTGTCGTACGCCGCCTCGTCGATGCCGGGGAACTCCAGCGCACAGGCACCCGGCGGCGCCTCCTGCCCCACCATCGTCGCGGCCAGGCACCAGGCCACGTCGTACGCGCCGACCACTCCGGACCGGTCCACGACGGCGTCGAAGGTCCCGGCGACCGCATCGCCGTCGCCGCTCAACGCGCCCTGGAGCACCGCCATCGCGTCGTTCATGACCTGCTCAGGTGAGTCCGCCACACCGGCAGCGTAGGCGGGAGGGTCAACCTCGTCCCGCACGACGATTCCACCACGCTCCGTAATGGATCCCTGCTGCCTGCGCATTGATGCGCATCCCCGGCCCACATGAGCCCGTCGGCGCGCTAGTGTGCGCAACGGACCTTCGGGGAGGAAGGACGACCATGTTCACATCACGCGGCTTCCGCGGTGCCACAGCAGCCCTGTGCGCCGCGCTGTTGCTGACCGTCAGTGCCTGCGGTACGGATGAGACCGAATCGGACGAGCCGCAGCACATCCGGCTCTACGGCACAGACGGCAACATGCAGAACTCCTTCATATCGGCGTTCAAGGAGAAGGCCGGACTGCTCGACGGGATGAAGGGCACCACGCCCCTGACCCCACTCTCCGGGGAGTTCAAGAACCGGGTCCTGTCGATGGACTCGAAAGTCGCCGACTACCTCTACGCCGCCGAGTCGTACGACGCGGTCGCGATCAGCGCCCTCGCGGCGCAGCTGGCGGGGAGCACCGACCCGGACCGCATCGCCGAGCAGATAGTGGCGGCGACCAACGGGGGAACCCGCTGCGACTCGGTCGAGGAGTGCCTGGCCCTGGCCCGGCGCGGCACCGACATCGCCTACCGTGGGGTGTCGATGCAGCGGGCGGGCTTCACCGATGTCGGCGAGCCCTCGACCGCCAGCTACGCCACCCTGCACTTCGACAACGGCCGCATCAACGACGCCAAGAGCGAATTCGTCGGTGCCGGCAACGAGTCGGACGCCAGCAGCGCCCGGGCCCCCCGGCCCGCGAAGCAGGACGGGCTGAGCAAGGCCCAGACCGGCGCGCCGCTGAAGATCGGCGGGCTGCTGCCCAAGACCGGTGACCTCGCCATCGCGTACCCGCCGCTCGCCGCCGGCGCCACCCTGGCGATCAAGGAGATCAACGCCGCGGGTGGGGTGCTCGGCGAGAAGGTCGTCTGGGTCGACGGTGACGACGGCACGAGCGTTGCGGTCGCCAAGCAGACCGTCGCCAGCCACGTCGCGGCCGGCGTCCACGTGATCATCGGCGCGGGCGCGTCGAGCATCTCCCGCGAGGTGCTGCCGGACGTCATCGCGGCCGGGCTGATCCTCTTCTCGCCCGCCAACACCGATGCCGGGTTCACCTCGCTCGACGACAAGGGCCGCTACTTCCGCACCGCCCCCTCGGACTACCTGCAGGGACGGGCACTGGCCGACGTCCTCATCCGCGACGGCTCCGACAAGATCGCCATCGTGGCCCGCAACGACTCCTACGGCACCGGCCTGCAGGAGAACGTCCGCAGTGAACTGGAGAACGCCGGCATCGACCCGGCCCAGGTCAAGCTCCTCACCTACGAGGTGACCGAGGACGAGGCGACCATCAGCTTCGACGACCAGGCCCGGGAAATCACGCAGTTCGGCGCCGACGCCGTACTGATCATCGGCTTCGCCGAGTCCGCCGAGGTCATCCTGGCGCTCGACCGCCTGGGCGTGGCGCTCGGCAAGTGACGCCGAGGCCGCCACGCAACCGCGTGGCGGCTCAGCGCCGGTCGCGGCGGTCCAGGAAGCGGGTCATCCGCTCCCGCTTCTCCTCGTCTTCGAAGAGGACCGCCTGGGCGGCCAGGTCCAGCGCCGGGTGGGCCGCGGCGGGCGCGTCCACCGCGAGCTTGGTCAGCCGCAACGCCAGCGGCGATGCCTTCGCCATCTCGTCCAGCAGGCCGTGCGCGGTCGGCAGCAGCGCCGCCGGGTCCGCGACCACCTGGTTGACCAGGCCCACGCGCAGCGCCTCGGCGGCGTCCATCCGCCGTCCGGTGTAGAGCAGCTCCTTGGCCCGCGCCTCACCGATCAGCGCCGGCAGCCGGTGGGTCGCGCCGGCGCCGGCGATGATGCCGAGCCGGACCTCCGGCTGGCCGAAGACCGCCCGCTCGGTGCAGACGCGCAGATCGCAGGCGTACGACAGCTCTGCGCCGCCACCGAGCGCGGGCCCGTCGACGGCCGCCACGCTCGGCATCGGCAGCGCCCGGATCCGAGCGAAGATCCCCGCGTTGATCGCGGCCAGCGCGTCGAGGCGGTCGCGGTCGCGCAGCTGTGCGATGTCGGCTCCGGCGGCGAAGATGCCCTCGGCCCCGCCGGTGAGCAGCAGTAGCCGGGGGCGGGCTTCGAGTTCGGCGCAGAGCGCGTGCAGCGCGGCCACCAGGTCGGCGTCGATGGCGTTGCGCTTCTCCGGCCGGGCGAGCGTGGCAACGACCCGGTCCGGCAGCTCCTCGACCTGCAGTCCGCTCGTCGCGCTCACTGCCGCCGCCCGCCTTCCCAGCGGTAGAAGCCCTGGCCGGACTTCTTTCCGAGATGCCCGTCGGCCACCATCTGCTCCAGCAGCGGCGGCGGGGCGAAGCGCTCGCCGTACGCGGCCTGCAGGGTCCGGGCGATGTCCAGCCGGACGTCGAGCCCGACCAGGTCGGTCAGCTCCAGCGGGCCGACCGGGTGCCGGTAGCCGAGCACCATGGCCTTGTCGATGTCGGCGGGTGCGGCCACCCCGTCGGCGACCATCCGGATCGCCTCCAGCCCGAGGGTCACCCCGAGGCGGCTGGTGGCGAAGCCGGGCAGGTCCCGTACGACCACCGGGTCCTTGCCGAGGCGGGCGGCGAGCGCGAGGGCGCTGTCGGTGGTCGCGGGCGCGGTCGCCGCGCCGACGACGATCTCCAGCAGGGACATCGCCCAGACCGGGTTGAAGAAGTGCAGACCGATGAAGCGGTCACCGGCGGCGAGCCCGGCGGCCAGGTCGGCGATGGCGATGCTGGAGGTGTTGCTCGCCAGCAGCGCCGGCCGCAGCCCTTCGGCCCGTTCGAGCACCGTCCTCTTCAGATCGCGCTGCTCGGGCACCGCCTCGACCAGCACCGCCGGCTCGGGGTCGCACTGGTCGAGTCCGGCGCGCAGCGTCACCCGGTCGCGCTGGGCACGTCCCGCGTCGACGTCGAGCTTGCCGCGGCGTACGGCTTCGGCGCAGAGCTCGTCCAGACGTGTCCCGGCGGCCCGCGCCCGGTCCGGGTCGACCTCCACCAGGTCGACGGCGAAGCCCGCTCCGGCGGCCGTGTAGGCGATGCCGAGGCCCATCGTGCCGGCCCCGACGACAACGAATCGATCATCCATGGCGCCGACCCTAGCCCGTGCCGCCGCAGGCGGGCAGGGCGCCGTGAACCGGGTCGCCGTCCCGGTCGCCGTGATCGCCGCCGGGCCCTACGGTAGGCGGGTACGCCGCAGTGGCGGCGCGTGGAGAGGCGAGAGGCGACATCCCATGAGCGAGGCAACCCAGAACCCGGACGAGGTCGTCGAGACCAGGGGCGACGAGCACGTGGATCTGCTCCGGGCCGACACCACCGGCGACGGCCGTACCGACGTCTGGGTGGTGGACACCGACGGCGACGGCAAGCCCGACCTGTACCAGTTCGACACCGACGGTGACGGCAAAGTGGACATCACCATGGTGGACCGCGACGAGGACGGCACCCCGGACGAGGTTGTCGACGGCGACGGCGGGCACACGCCCAGCGACCTGCCGCCGACGACCACGGTCTGACGGATGGCGAGGGCCCTGTCACCGGCGTGTCGGCGACAGGGCCCGTATCCTGGCCTGGTGACCGACCTCGACCGTCTTGCGCCCGAGAAGTACATCTCACTCACCACCTACCGGCGTGACGGCCGGGCGGTGGCCACCCCCGTCTGGATGGTGCGCGACGGGGACGCGCTCGCGGTCTGGACCGCCGCCGACTCCGGAAAGGTGAAGCGGCTGCGCCGTAACACCCAGGTGACCGTGGCGCCCTGCGACGCCCGCGGCCGCACCCACGGCGCGGCGGTGCCGGGCCGGGCGCAGCTGCTGGACGCCGCCGGCACCGAGGAGGTCAAGGCGTTGCTGAAGCGCAAGTACGGCCTGCTGGGCCGACTGTCGCTGCTCGGCAGCAAACTGCGGCGCGGCTCCGCCGGCACGGTGGGCGTCAGGATCGAGCTGACCGGCGCCGACGAGCAGCCGGCTGACTGACCGGCAGGCAACTGCACTGCTGACGAAGACGATTCAGGGGGCGGTCCTCGCGACGGATGTCGCGGTGACCGCCCCCTGAACGAGGCTCGACCAGTTCGTCAGTCGCCCTGGCGCTGCTGGGGAATCTGCCCCTGCAGCAGGGCGCGAACCTCCGACTCGCGGTAGCGCCGGTGGCCGCCCAGAGTCCGGATCGCACTGAGCTTGCCCGCCTTCGCCCACCGGGTCACGGTCTTCGGGTCGACACGGAACATCGACGCCACCTCGGCCGGCGTGAGTAGCGGCTCTGGTTCGTGCGTTCGCGATGCCATCGGTCACTCCTCCACAGGTACCTAAAGACATCGGCCGGGGTCCCGCCGGCCGACGCGACTCCCATGGTCCGGCTAGTCCCCGATGTCCGACATGGCCCGAACGGCCGAAGGTCATTGGATGGACGGATGAACAATGCCCGAATTATCGCGCTTTTACGCCCAGAACTGGCGTTATTTGGACGACTTTACACGCTGGGTGACCACTCGCCCACGAACAATTTTTGCAGTTCCGGGCGGATTTGCCCTTCTCGGGTTCCCCATCAGGAAACGGTGTTTCAGTTCGCACGTTCCAGCAACTGGACCGCGCGCCACCGGCTGACGAGCCGCTCGTAAGCCCCGGTGGCGACATCCGGGTCCCCGTCGGAGAGCCCCGCCAGCGCCTCACCGACCAGCTGCACCGAGTCGTCGTCGCGCAACCGCTCGTCGTCGAGCAGCGCCACCACACCGCCGTAGTCGAGCTCCACCACCGACCGCGGGTGGAACTCCTCCAGCCAGCGCGCCGCCTCCTCGACCACCTCGGTGATCGGCGCGTCGCCGACGGACTTGCGCAGCACCGACAGCGCCCGCGACCCCCGCCGCCGGGCCTTGGAGATCTCGGTGCGGTAGCGCAGCGCCCGGCGCCCGGGATGCAGCTGCAGGTCCCGCTCGCCGATGTCGAAGAAGACGAACCAGCGCAGCGGAACACCCCAGGTGGCGACCTGCTCGTGCACCCGCGGCACGCCCTGCTCCAGCACCCGGGCACCGCTGCGCCAGTCGTCGACCACCACCTTGGCCTGGCCGGCGAGCACCGGCGGCACGAACGCGTCGGCGAGCACCGGCGGCACGCCCTCGCGCGCGTTCAACGCGGCCTCGGCGACCCGCACCCGCAGGTTCCAGGGACAGACAAGAAGAGTGTCGTCGGTTTCCAGGACATACGCGTCCTCGGGCGGGTCGGGCAGCCGGGTCCAGCCCGCGCCGAGCGCCTCGATCACCGCGGTCCGCTGCCGGCCCGGCCCTTCGGCAGGCGCCACCGCCCGCCCCTGTTCGACGTACCGGCGCCAGTACTGCTGCCGGTCACGATCGAAGGCGGTCAACGGCTCGTACACCCGCAGGTATGAAGCGAAGAGCGGCGGCACCGGGTGATCCTCCCACGAAACGGAATCCGGCCGCCCGCAGCGCCGCTGATCAGATCGAATACCGACACACGCGGACCCCGGCGGGGTCGCCACCGATACTAGGCTCGGACTCAGCCGGCAACACCCCGCCGGTTTCGTCCGTCAGGTCCCGCGCACCCACAAGGGCGCACCCCCGACCCCCAGGAGCACGTCATGGGCGTATTCGCCACCCCCGACGACCCGGCCACCGCCGGGCACGAGCAGGTTGTCTTCTGCCAGGACCGGCGCAGCGGCCTCAAGGCAGTCATCGCCATCTACTCCACCGCGCTCGGTCCCGCCCTCGGCGGCACCCGCTTCTACCCGTACGCGACCGAGGCCGAGGCCCTCGCGGACGTGCTGGACCTCTCCCGCGGCATGGCGTACAAGAACGCCATGGCCGGCCTGGACCTCGGCGGCGGCAAGGCCGTCATCTGGGGCGACCCCGAGCAGGACAAGAGCGAGGCGCTGCTGCGCGCCTACGGCCGCTTCGTCGAGACGCTCGGCGGGCGCTACTACACCGCCTGCGACGTCGGCACGTACGTGCCGGACATGGACCTGGTCGGCCGCGAGACCCGGTACGTCACCGGCCGCAGCGTCGAGTACGGCGGTGCGGGCGACTCGTCGATCCTGACCGCCTGGGGTGTCTTCCAGGGGATGCGGGCCGCCGCCGAGCACGCCTGGGGCACACCGAGCCTGGCCGGCCGCCGCGTCGGCGTCGCCGGACTGGGCAAGGTCGGCCGCTACCTGGTCGCGCACCTGCTCGACGACGGCGCCTCGGTGGTGGCGACCGACGTCAGCGAGAAGGCGCTGGACTGGGCCCGGCGCAACCACCCCGAGATGGACCTGGTCGCGGACGTCACCGCGCTGATCACCTCCGACATCGACGTCTACGCCCCCTGCGCCCTCGGCGGCGCCCTCAACGACTCCACCGTGCCGGTGCTGCGCGCCAGGATCGTCGCGGGTGCGGCGAACAACCAGCTCGCCCACGCCGGCATCGGGAAGCTCCTCACCGAACGCGGCATCCTCTACGCGCCGGACTACGTGATCAACGCCGGCGGGGTCATCCAGGTCGCCGACGAGATCAAGGGCTTCAACTTCGACCGCGCCAAGCTGCAGGCGAGCGGGATCTTCGAGACCACCCGCCGGATCCTGCAGCGCGCCGAGGCCGAGGGGGTGCCCCCGGCGGCGGCCGCGGACCGGCTCGCGGAGCAGCGGATGGCGGAGGTCGGGCGGCTGCGCACCATCCGGGTCGGCTGAACACGAGCCGGCTCCGGCGAGCGCGGGTCGGGTCGGGTCGGGTCGGGTCGGGTCGGGTCGGGTCGGGTCGGGTCGGCGGATTCTGTCCCGGTTCGAACTGTTCCGCGCCTTAGCACCGTTGATCGTGGGTTATCGGTAGAGTGTCGTCGGGGAGCCTTTCCGCCGCTCCTCGCGTCGCCAAGATGCGTTACGGCCAGCCCGGAGCAGCGCTCCTTACCGGGTAGACTCGGTGCCGGCCGGACCACTGCGACGCGGGGGGCCGGTCGGCGGTAACCCGAGGTGCCGAAGGTGGGCCCTCCCATGTACCGTAAGAGCCACGAGAGATGCCTGACGTCATCGGGGCCCGCCTTCGGGCTGCCCCGAATTCTGTGCGAGGGGGTCGAGCCATGGGGCGCGGCCGTGCTAAGGCCAAGCAGACAAAGGTGGCCCGGGAGCTGAAATACCAGACCCCGAACACCGACCTCGCCGCCTTGCAGCGAGAACTCGGCGGCAGCGGCAAGTCTGACCACGACTTCGTCGACGACTACAAAGATTACGTAGACGACGACGACGAGGATCACGACGCGGACGACGAGCCGAAATCCTGGCCGTCTCCGGCACGTTGACCCTTCGGCTTCTGCGAGCACGCGGTAAGGACCGCGTGCTCGCAGCATGTCCGATCAGGGGATGACCTGACGACAATGATCAGGGACCCGGAGTTGCCGGCGAAACTGCCGGTCGCTCCGGGTCCCTGATCATTTACAGCTACCGCGGACGGTTGTTCCAGTTGTAGAACGTCGGAATGTTCTCGAAGTGGTTCCAGGCGCAGACCGCGCCGGTCTCCTCACCGCCGGCCACCTCCGCCCGGAGCCGGCGGGCGACTTCGGCCTCGCCGAGCAGCGCCGTCAGTCCGGCGCCGGCACTGCGTACCCGCTCCTCGACCGTGCCCGGGGCGTACGCCTCAACGGGCCCCGTCGTGATCACACTGATGCTCTCGGGCATGCTCCAACACTCCCTCCAGTAGGTGGATCTTGCTGTTGCGGCAGTGATTGGTCTCCGTGCCGTCGAAGCGCCCGTGCTCGAAGTACCGGTTGGCGGCGTGCCCGCCCCCGCAGAAGCCGAAGTAGCCACAACCAGAGCGGCAGGCCTCCACCCCGCCGAGGAACTCCCGTACCCAGCCGGTGCCGGCCGCACCGTCGAGGATCTCCGCCAACGGCGACCGCAGCACATTGCCACTGCTGAAATCCCCGTGCCGGGGATCGTCGAAGCCCGCCAGCTCGGGTGAGAGGACCACGACCGAACCGTCGTAACCGATGGTGGGGATCGGATCCAGCCGCCGCGGCAGCAACTCGCCGGCGGTGCCGTCGAGCACCGCCGCCGCGTACCGCATCGACCATTCGATTTCGCGCAGGTGGATCCGGGGATCACGACGCCACGCGCCCACCAGCTCCGCCCAGAAGCCACGCACCGACTCGGCGGAGTGCCCGTTGTCGCGGGTGTTCGTCCCCTCCATCTCCTCGATGTTGATGCCGAGCACCTCACAACCGAGGTCGAGGAAGTAGTCGTACAGCTCGGTGGCGAGCCCCGGTTCGGGGCGGCCGACCACCGCCAGCGCCGAGAAGGGCAGGCCGTGCCGGCGCAGGGCGTCCACCCCGCGCCGGATCTTGTCGTACGCCGGGCGCCCGGCCCGGTCGACCCGGTCGGTGTTGCGCTCGCGGGGGCCGTCGACGCTGATGCTCACCCGCATCGAGTGCGCCACGAAGAACTCGCACCACTCGTCGTCGATCAGCGTCGCGTTGGTCTGTACGTGGTGCTCCACCTCGGGCCCGAAGGGCGCCAGCAGCTCGCCCAGATGCTTCCGGCCGGCCGCCAGCGGCTCCCCGCCGTGCCAGACGACCGAGAAGCGGCCACGCCGGGCCCACGGGTTGACCGAGGTGGCCACCGCCTGCGCCACCGCCACCGGCATCCGGCGGTCCTGCGCACGCAGCGGCAGGTAGCAGTAACCACAGTCCATGTTGCAGAGCGTGGTTGGCTGCATCACGACGTACGAGGGGACGGTGGACAGCCCGTTCATCCCGGCGGCCCGCTGTGCGGGAATACCCACCCAGCCCTCCTTCCCGCCAGCGGCGAAAGTGTCCCTTCAGGCTAGGCGGGGACGACCGTCCGGGTGAACCCCTGATCAGGTGTTCTACCGATCAACGCAGAGTAATCAGCCCCGGGTGTGCTGGCCGACCATCTGCACGTTGCCGGAGCCCTCGATGATCTCGCCGGCCTGCCACGCCTCGACACCGGAGCCGGTCAGGCAGGCCAGCGCGCGGTCGGCGTCCTCGGCCGAGACGATGGCGAACATGCCGACACCCATGTTGAATGTCGACTCCATCTCGGCGTCCTCGATGCGCCCCTTGGCCTGGATCAGGTCGAAGACCGGCTGCGGCTTCCAGGTGGCGCGGTTGACGATGGCGTCGACGTTCTCCGGCAGGATGCGGACCAGGTTGCCGGGGATGCCGCCGCCGGTGACGTGGGCCAGCGCCCGCACCTCCGCCTCGGCGATCAGCTTCAGGCAGTCCTTGGCGTAGATCCGGGTCGGGGTGAGCAGTTCCTCGCCGAGGGTGCGCTGCCGGCCGAAGTCCTCGATGACGGTGTCCAGCCGCATCCGGGCAACGCCCAGCAGCACGTGACGCACCAGCGAGTAGCCGTTGGAGTGCAGGCCGGAGGACTTCATCGCGATGACGACGTCGCCGACCTCGACCCGCTCGCGGCTGAGGATGTCGCTCTCCTCGACCACGCCGACGCCGGTGGCGGAGATGTCGTACTCGTCGGGGCGCAGCACACCGGGGTGCTCGGCGGTCTCGCCGCCGAGCAGGGCGCAGCCGGCGTAGCGGCAGCCGTCGGCGATCCCGGCGCCGATCTCGGCGACCTTGTCCGGCACGACCTCGCCGGTGGCGATGTAGTCCAGCAGGAAGAGCGGCTCGGCGCCGCAGGCGACCAGGTCGTCGACGACCATCGCGACCAGGTCGATACCGACGGTGTCGTGGATGTCGAGCTGCTGGGCGATGACCAGCTTGGTGCCGACGCCGTCGGTGGAGGAGGCGAGGATCGGGTTGCGGTACTTCTTGGTGTCCAGCCGGAAGAGGCCGGCGAAACCGCCCAGGTCACCCAGCACCTCGGGTCGCCGGGTCTGGCGCACCTTCGACTTCAGCAGCTCGACCGCCCGGTCGCCCGCCTCGATCGAGACACCGGCGTCCGCGTACGACGCGGAGCGCTTGCGGGTGCCACGGCCGGCGCCGCCGGTCCACGGCTGCCGGTCGCCACCGGCCGGACCATCGGCGGGACCGCTCGCTGCCCCATTGCGCTCAGTCACGTGCGTCACGGTAATCCCCTTGCTTGTCTCGGTACTCCGGTGCGGATCCCGCCGGTGGCATGAGACGGCGGTTGCCGTCCTGGCCCACATCGGATCGTGGTGCTACGGCCGGTTCGGTGTGGTGCTGACGCCCAGGCTGGCTGCGAGGGCCGCGGTGCTGACGGGCTCCGCGGGTTTACCGGCGCCGGGCTTGACAGCGACCCGGCGGCCCACCCCCTCGAGCACGTGCTTGCCGATCAGGTTCTCCGCCGGCAGGTCGATCGGGTACTCACCGTCGAAGCAGGCCCGGCAGAGCCGCGACTTCGGCTGCTCGGTCGCGGCGATCAGTCCGTCGACGGAGACGTACCCGAGGGTGTCGGCGCCGATCGACCGGCGGATGCCCTCGTTGTCGAGACCGTTGGCGAGCAACTCGGCGCGGGTGGCGAAGTCGATGCCGTAGAAGCAGGGCCAGTTGACCGGCGGGGAGGAGATGCGTACGTGCACCTCCAGCGCCCCGGCCTCGCGCAGCATCCGCACGATCGCCCGCTGGGTGTTGCCGCGCACGATCGAGTCGTCGACCACGACCAGCCGCTTGCCGCGCACGTTCTCGCGCAGCGGGTTGAGCTTGAGACGGATGCCGAGCTGGCGCAGGGTCTGCGACGGCTGGATGAAGGTCCGCCCGACGTACGGGTTCTTCATCAGCCCGGAGCCGTACGGGATGCCGGAGGCCTCGGCGTAGCCGATGGCGGCGGGGATGCCGGACTCCGGGACGCCGATGACCAGGTCCGCGTCGACAGGGTGTTCCTCGGCGAGGCGGCGGCCGATCTCGACCCGGGTGGCGTAGACGTTGCGGCCGGCGATGGTGGCGTCCGGGCGGGCGATGTAGACGTACTCGAAGATGCAGCCCTTGGGTTCGGGGGTGGCGAAGCGGAACGAGCGCAGCCCCTCCACGTCGATCGCCAGCAGCTCCCCGGGCTCGACCTCGCGCACCACGCTGGCGCCGACGATGTCCAGCGCGGCGGTCTCGCTGGCGACGACCCAGCCGCGCTCGAGCCGGCCGAGCACCAGCGGCCGTACGCCGTGCGGGTCCCGGGCGGCGTAGAGGGTGGTCTCGTCCATGAAGACGAAGCTGAACGCGCCCCGCAGCTTCGGCAGCACCTCCAGCGCGGCGGCCTCGACGGAGAGGTCCGGGTGGCTGGCCAGCAGCATCGTCACCAGGGCGGTGTCACTGGTGGCGCCGTCGGAGTCGAGCGAGGTGCCGGCGAGTTCCCGGGTCAGCTCGGCGGTGTTGACGAGGTTGCCGTTGTGCGCGAGCGCGATGGTGGTGCCGGAGCTGCTGGAGCGGATGGTGGGCTGGGCGTTCTCCCAGGTCGAGCCGCCGGTGGTCGAATACCGGGTGTGGCCGATGGCGACCTGTCCGCGCAGGCTGGCCAGGGTCGGCTCGTCGAAGACCTGGGCGACCAGGCCGACGTCCTTGTAGACCACCACCCCGGAGCCGTCGCTCACTGCCATTCCGGCGGCTTCCTGGCCGCGGTGCTGCAGGGCGTAGAGACCGAAGTAGGTGAGCTTGGCTACTTCCTCTTTCGGGGCCCACACCCCGAAGACGCCGCATGCGTCCTGGGGGCCGGGCTGCTCCGAATCGAGGTTGTGATTCAGCCGGCCGTCGCCTCGGGGCACCTGTTGCTCCCTCAATGCTGTCTCTGGACCGCTTGACGAGGTCAGATCGCGTCCGTCGGCACGCCGGGGACGCTGCTTGTTTCGTCAGTGTACGCGACCTTCGACCAGCACGGATAGTAGCTTATCTATCGCTGTGCGTAGTGGAAGTTGCCCCTGAGTCCGGCCACACCGGCAGCAATTCGCCCAGATCCGCCCGGATTCCGCTCGTACGTACCAGCCCGTCAGCAACAGCCTGCCCCCATTCGAGGCGGCCGGTCGCCAGCCGCAACCAGGTCACCGGCTCGGTCTCCACGACATTCGGCGGGGTCCCCCGGGTGTGCCGCGGCCCGGCGAGGCACTGAACTGCACCGTAAGGTGGGACCCGCACCTCCACCGATCGGCCGGGCGCCGCCTGCGAAAGCGCAGCCAGCAGCGTCCGAACGGCGTCCCGCAGCTGCGTCCGGTCCGGGCTGCGTCCCGCGTCGAGCGCCGCAACCGCTACGGCCACCGCCGCCCCGTCGTTACCGGTAGTGGACATGCCCGGACAATACGACTCGTGACCGCCTTCTCCAGCGGCGGCCCTGGGTCGCGCCGGACCCGGTCGGCAAGGCATAGTTGCCCGCGGTGTATTCGACATACGGACTTGATCTCCGACCGCCGTCCGGCAGGTCGGGGAGGTCGGACCGGAAGGCGGTGGACGTGTCAACACACCGATCCTGGAAGCAGCGGGCCGGTGTGGTGGCGGCCCTGATCGCCGGCGCGCTCCTCGCCGCTCCCGCAACGCCCGCCCTCGCCGCCGAGCCCACCGTCAACATCACCGGGCCGACCACGGTCACCTCCGGCGGCAAGGTCCAGCTGACCTATTCCGTCACCGCACCAGCAGACGACCAGGACCCGCCGGGCCAGGTGCCCGTGCCGATGCCCGTGCCGCGTGTGAACGTCGACATCGGCGTCAACGTGCCATCCGGCTGGTCCTGCTCCGGCGCTTGCGGGCAGCCGGAGGAGCTCACGCCCGGTGAACCCAAGTCCTTCTCCGTCACCCTGACCGCCCCCTCCGTCGGCAGCGGGAAGACCGCCCGCGGCGATATCCGCATCACCGCGAATGGCGGGAGCGCCACTCACCGGATCACCGTCAAGGGCCCCGAGGTGCAGACCGTCGGCGGGATCGCCGGCAAGGTCACCGACATCGCCACCGGCGCGGGTGTACCCGGCGCCATGGTCATGCTGCTGGACTCGGCCGGCAACAACTACGAGACCGGGACCAACGACAGCGGCAACTTCAGCTTCCGCGGCTCCCGCTCGAACCCGATCGCGCCGGGCCCGATCGAGATCGGAGCCAGCCACGACGGGAAGACCAAGTCGACCACCATCAACGGCGCCAACGGCCAGAACGTCACCGGCGTGATCCTGGCGATGCAGGTCGCCCCCTCCCCCTCGCCCACTCCGTCGGCCAGCCCCACGCCGGCCACGGACGACGAGGAGGAGGAGTTCAGCGCCGAGCCGACCCAGGCGGTTCCCACCAACGACCAGGCGGCGGCCGAGAGCAGTGGCGGCGGCTTCTCGCTCGGGATGATTGTCGTCGGCGGTCTCTTCGTGGCGCTCGGCGTCGGCACCATCGTGCTGCTGCTGATGCGACGCAAGAACGGCGAGGACGACGCGGACGAGGACGACGACCCGAAGAACGGCGGCGCCGGTGGCGGCGCAGCGGCGGTGCCGGGTTCCCGTGGCGCGTACAACGGGCTCGACGACAAGACCCGCATCGTCCGGCCTGCCCCGGTGGCGGACGCGACGATGGTGGGCGGCACCTCCCTGGCGGACGCGCCGACGATGATGCACAGCCGGCCGCTGGTCGAGGACGAGTTCCCCGACCCGTACGGCGCCCCGCTGCCGCCCGTGCAGCACCAGGGCTACGGCCAGCAGGCCCGCGGCGCCTGGGGCGAAGAGGAGTACGGCAGCGGTCCCGCCTCGGGCAGCGGCTACAGCAGCACCCCGGCCTCGGGCGCGGGGTACGGCGACTCACCCGCCTCGGGCGGGGGCTACAGCTCCCCGGCCCCGGGTGGTTACGGCGACCGGGGCGATGAACCGACCGGCCGCTACGGCCCCAACACCGAGATCTACGGCCCGGCCGCCGACCCGTACGCCACTGGTCTGCAGGAACCGGCCGGCCAGTCCGGCCGGGGCTACGGCCAGGAGCCGGGCGGCTACGGCCGGCCCACCGCCAGCCCCGAGCCGGAGCCCGGCTACGACAACCCGGAGCCCGGGTACGGCCGCGGCGGCTACGGCGCGGAGAAGGATTACGGCAGCCCGGCGGGCGGCGCGTACGGCACCGGCCAGGGCGGCGCGTACGGCAGCACCACGCCGCAGGGCGGATACGGCGAGCGCGGCGGCTACGGCGAGGCGGAGAGCGGCGGCTACGGCAGCCCGCAGCGCGGGTACGGCGACGACTACGGCAGCCCGGCACCCCAACCCGGCGGCTACGACCCCGCACCCCAGCCCGGCGGCTACGACCCGGCACCGTCGGCCGGCGGCTACGACCCCGCGCCTGCGGCCGGGTACGACACGGCGGCGCCTTCGCGCGGCTACGGCGAACCCGTCGGCTATGAGCAGCGGGCCGAGGGCTACGGCAGCCCGGCCGGCTACGACCAGCGCGGCGGCTACAGCGAACCGACGGGATACGACCCCCGCGGCGGCTACGACCCCGCAGCGCCGCAACGCGGCTACGGCGAACCGACCGGCTACGACCCGGCACCGCCCGCGCGCGGCTACGGCGAACCCGCCGGCTACGGCCCGCGCGGCTACGACCCCGCGCCGCCGCAGGGCGGCTACGACCCCGTACCACCGCAGGGCGGCTACGACCCCGTACCGCCGCAGGGTGGTTACGGAGAGACCGGCGCACCGCAGCGGCCCGGTGGGTACGACGAGCCGGGCTACTACGGCAGCGCCCCGCAGGGTGAGCGGGCCCGCCCCGACGTTCCGGGGCAGCCGCAGGACCGGTCGCGCCGGTCGCTGGACTGGCTCGACGACTGAGCCGGACGCCGGCCCGCAGAACGCCCGGCACGAAACGTGGAAGCGGCCCGACCCCCCCCCGGGCGGGCCGCGTCCCCCACCCGGGGGTGGCGGGCGCCGCGGGGGACGGGGAAAGCGCCGGTTAGCAGCAGTGGCGCAGGGCGCCAGACC
>NZ_JBLLDT010000001.1:0-160169 GCF_049523535.1 Melissospora conviva | reverse complement strand
GGCGGGGTCGCCCCCCTGCCCCGCCCGCCGCCCCTCATACCCCCCGCCCCTACCGGGTATCCGCCCCCCCCCCCCCCGGGGGGGGCCCGCTTCCACATCCGGGCGTTCGCGGGCGACTCAGGCGACGGAGAACGCGCCGTTTCGCAGCAGTGGCACTGTGCGCGAGACCCCGTGGCGGCAGGCGAGATCCACATCGGCCGGGAAGCCCCGCTCGAGCAGCAGCCGCCCTGAGACGGAGCCGTGGATCGCGGCGGAGAGATCCGGGATCCCGGCGAAAGCGGCCAGCGCCACCGCTGCCTCCACGGAGAGATCGCCGGTCGCGCCGACCAGCTCGTCCATGATCGCCGCAGCGCCGAGTTGGTCCTCCACCGCCGGGCGCAGGGTGCCGTCCGGCCAGCGTTCGCCGGAGGCGACCAACCCGATCGGGGCGGCGGTCGAGCCGTACCCCTGGCCGATCAGCCAACGGGCGACGGCGGGTGCGTTGCGCAGACTGCCGGCGATCACCGGAAGCCCGGTCGCGCTCGCCGCCGCGCAGATCACCGAGCCGTTCGGGCTCGGCAGCACCAGGTCCGGCACCACCGGCGCGGCGCGCAGCGCTGCCGGCGAGAGCGACCAGGGCCGCTGCGGCGTCATGTCGCGGCGGCCGACCGCGACCGCCGCGCCGATCCGGGCGGCGTAGTCGGTTGCCTGCTCACCCCAGGGGAACGGGTGCACCCGCATGCCCCGGCCGACGGCGATGTCGACTGCGGTGGTGAAGGAGAGAACATCGACAACAACGAGTACGGCACAGGCCCGGCTCAGCTCAGCAGCACCCGCGAGTCCCCATTCGAAGCGAACTCCGGCGCCGGGCTGAGCGTGGACCGGGCCTGTCACCGTCTCTAGTTGTCGTCCGGGCCCTTGGCCCGCTCCGGCTCCGCCGCCGCAACGTCCACGTCGGCAGTGACAGTGGGCGCATCGGCGTGCACGTCGGACCCTGCGGTTGCGGCGGCGTCCACACCGGCCTCGTCGGTGGCGTCCACATCGGCGTCGGCGTCGGCGTCGGCGTCCACATCGGCGTCGGCGTCGGCGGGAGCCACGGCCGAACCGGCAGCGGTGGCCGCCGGCTGCTCGGCGACCGGTTCCGCACCGGCCGGCTGCGCCGACTGGTCGCCGACGAAGTCGTCCACCACGGTCGCGGACTCCACCGCGCCGGACTCCACCGGGGCGGTGTTCACCCGGGCGGCTTCCACCGCACTGGACTCCACCGCGCCGAAGAGCCGCGGGAAGGTCGAGGTGTACGCCTCGGTCAGCTCGTCGAGACCGATCTGGAACTGGTCACGGATCTCCAGCACCCCGGCGGCCGGGTCGGTGACGCCCAGCGGGGTGAACGGCACGCCGTACTCGGCGCAGAGCGCCGCGAACGCCTTGTCGTGCCCGCGCGGCACCGAGACCAGCGCCCGCGCCGTCGACTCGCTGAAGAGGTACACGAAGGGCAGGGTGCCCTCGGTGTGGTCCTCGGGCAGCGCGATCCGGGCGCCGATGCCGCGCCGGAGGCAGGACTCGACCAGGGCCTGCGCCAGGCCGCCGTCGGAGAGGTCGTGTGCCGAGGTGAGGTGCCCGACCCGACCCGCGGCGGCGATCAGCGCCCCGAGCGCCCGCTCCCGCTCCAGGTCCACCCGCGGCGGCACGCCGCCGAGGTGCTCGTGCGTGACCCACGCCCACTCCGAACCGGAGAGCTCCGCCCGGGTCTCGCCGAGCAGGAAGATCAGGTCGTGGTCGTTGCCGCCGCGAGGCTGGAAGCCCATCGGCACCCGCTCGGCGACGTTCTCCAGCACGCCGAGCACACCGACCACCGGGGTCGGGTGGATCGGCGCGGCGCCGGTCTGGTTGTAGAAGCTCACGTTGCCGCCGGTGACCGGGATTCCCAGCTCGGCGCAGCCGTCGGCGAGGCCGCGCACGGCCTCGGCGAACTGCCACATCACGCCCGGGTCCTCCGGCGAGCCGAAGTTCAGGCAGTTGGTGACGGCGATCGGGGTGGCACCGGTGACCGCCACGTTGCGGTACGCCTCGGCCAGCGCCAGCCGCGCCCCGTCGTACGGGTCGAGCCGCGCGTAGCGGCCGTTGCCGTCGAGGGAGAGGGCGACCCCGAGGCCGGTGCGCTCGTCGATCCGGATCACACCGGAGTCCTCCGGCTGCGCCAGCACGGTGTTGCCCAGCACGTACCGGTCGTACTGCTCGGTGACCCAGCTCTTGTCGGCCAGGTTCGGCGAGGCGATCATGCGCAGCACGGTCTCCCGCAGCGCCTCCGGCGTCGCCGGACGCGGCAGCGTCTCGGCCCGGTCGGCCTGCAGCAGGATCAGGTCGGCCGGCTCACGCATCGGTCGGGCGTAGACCGGCCCGTCGTCGACGAGTGAGCCCGGCGGCACATCCACCACCAGGTGGTCGTGCCAGGTGATCAGCAGCCGGCCGGGGCTGCCGTCCGGCGCCGGTGCGGTGACCTCGCCGATCGCGGTGGCGAGCACGCCCCACTTGTCGGCGATGGCGAGCACCTCGTCGAGCTTCTCCGGCGCGACGACCAGCAGCATCCGCTCCTGCGACTCGCTGGCCAGGATCTCGTGCGGGCTCATCGACGGCTCGCGCAGCGGCACCCGCTCCAGCCAGACCCGCATGCCGGTGCCGGCCGCGTCGGCGGTCTCGGTCAGCGCGCAGGTCAGCCCGGCGCCACCGAGGTCCTGGATGCCGACGACGAGCCCGGCGTCGTAGAGCTCCAGGCAGGACTCGATCAGCAGCTTCTCGATGAACGGGTCGCCCACCTGCACGGAAGGGCGGCGCTTCTCGCTGCCCTCCTCGAAGGTGGCGCTGGCCAGCACCGAGACGCCGCCGATGCCGTCGCGGCCGGTCTTGGCGCCCATCAGCACCACGACGTTGCCGGGACCGGCGGCGGCCTTGTTCTGCAGGCGGTCGACCGGCAGCACACCCAGGCAGAGGGCATTGACCAGGGGGTTGCCCTGGTAGCAGGGATCGAAGACGACCTCGCCGCCGATGTTGGGCAGGCCGAGGCAGTTGCCGTACCCGCCGACACCGGCCACGACACCGGGGAGCACCCGCGCGGTGTCCGGGTGGTCGGCCGCGCCGAAGCGCAGCGGGTCCATCACCGCGACCGGGCGGGCGCCCATGGCGAGGATGTCCCGGACGATGCCGCCGACCCCGGTCGCCGCGCCCTGGTACGGCTCGACGTAGCTCGGGTGGTTGTGCGACTCGACCTTGAAGGTGACGGCGAGCTCGTCGGAGATCTGCACGACACCGGCGTTCTCACCGATGCCGGCGAGCAGCCGGGCGCTCGGCGGGGCCTTCTCGCTGAACTGGCGCAGGTGCACCTTGCTCGACTTGTAGGAGCAGTGCTCGCTCCACATGATCGAGTACATCGCCAGCTCGGACTGGGTGGGACGCCGGCCCAGGATCTGGCGGATCCGCTCGTACTCGTCGTGCAGCAGACCGAGTTCGGCGTACGGCTGGGGGTCCTGCGGGGTGGCGGCGGCCTGCTCGACCGTGTCCGGCCCGGCGGTGGCCGGGTCGTGGGCGTCGAGTGCGGGCTGGCTGGTCACTGACATCTCCTCGTCGCGCCGGATCACGCCGACGCCCCCGTGAGGTGCTTGAGAGCCGAGGTGAAGAACCCGAGGCCGTCGAGGGACGGCCCGGTGAGCGCCTCCACCGCGTGCTCCGGGTGGGGCATGATGCCGACGACGTTGCCGGCGGCGTTGGTGATCGCGGCGATGTCCCGGTCGGAGCCGTTGGGGTTGCCGCCCAGGTAGCGGGCGACGACCCGCCCCTCGGCCTCCAGCTCGTCGAGGGTGCGCGTGTCGGCGACGTAGCGGCCCTCGCCGTTCTTCACCGGGATGAGCACTTCCTGGCCTTCGCCGTACGCGTGGGTCCAGGCGGTGTCGGTGGACTCGATGCGCAGCACCTGGTCCCGGTTGCGGAAGTGCAGGTGCAGGTTGCGGGTGAGCGCGCCCGGGAGCAGGTGCGCCTCGCAGAGGATCTGGAAACCGTTGCAGATGCCGAGCACGGGCAGGCCGCCCCGGGCGGCGTCGACGATCGACTCCATCACCGGCGCGAAGCGGGCGATCGCCCCGCAGCGCAGGTAGTCACCGTAGGAGAAGCCGCCGGGCAGGATCACCGCGTCGACGTCGTGGAGGCCGGGGTCACCGTGCCAGAGCCGGACGGCTTCGCCGCCGGCGATGCGGACCGCCCGGGCGGCGTCACCGTCGTCCAGGGAGCCGGGGAAGGTGACCACCCCGATCCGAGCGGTCATGACCCGACTTCCGCGGTGTCGTCGGCCAGCGTGACGGTGAAGTCCTCGATGACCGGGTTGGCGAGCAGCTTGTCGGCGATCTCCCGGGCCCGGTCCAGGTCGGGTTCACCGGTGAACTCGATCTCGATCCGGCGGCCGATGCGCACCGAGGCGACGTCGTCGACGCCGATCCGCGGCAGCGCGTTTGCGACGGCCTGGCCCTGGGGGTCGAGAATCTCGGGCTTGAGCATGACGTCGACTACGACGCGAGGCACTGGGGCACTCCTGACTCTGTGCGCAGACGGGTGCCGACCCACAACGGGCGAGCGTGGTCAAGACTACCTGCCACAGGTGCCGGTCGACGCACCGCCCGGGCGGCCCTCCCGCAGCTGACCGCCCTCCTGTCGAGCACCACCGCGGCGGTATGACCCAGTTCGTATCAATCATTCAAGACGTTGATTCTTGTAAATGAATCGGGCGCCTCCTAGCGTGTGGGACACCCCCACAAAGGAGGACTTCATGCGCATTCGTCCCCTGCTGTCGCTGGCCGCCGCCGCCGTCGTCGGCGTCCTCGTCGCCCCCTCCGCAGCGCCGGCCGCCCCCGCCGGCCCGGACCCGATCATCGGTGGCGGCACGGTCTCGTCGGCGCCCTGGGCCGCCGCGGTGCTCAGCAACGGCTCCTTCACCTGCTCCGGCACGATCATCGCCCCGGAGTGGGTCCTCACCGCCCGGCACTGCGTCAGCGGCACCATGTCGGTCCGCGTCGGCAGCGTCAACCGCACCTCCGGCGGCGTCACCCGCTCCGTCGTGTCGACCTCGACCCGCTACGACCTGGCGCTGATGCGCCTGGCCAGCCCGGTCAGCACCACCTACGTCACGCTCAGCAGCGCCTACCCGCCGGTCAACTCCACCAACTCGATCTACGGCTGGGGCATGACCTGCTACAGCGGCTGCTCGGCCTCGACCGTGCTCAAGACCGCCACCGTGCGGGTGACCAGCACCAACGTCACCGACGCGTACGGCGGCCGGGCGATCCGCAGCACCCGGATCAACGGCAACGCCTGGCGTGGCGACTCCGGCGGCCCGCAGTTCTACAACGGCGCCCAGGTCGGCGTCGCCTCCACCGCGGACGGCTCCAACATCCAGAACTACGGCAGCGTCGCGTACAACCGGGCGTGGATCACCTCGGTCTCCGGCGTCTGACGCCCGCGGCCCGTACCGTTGCGGCGCGGACGACCGGTTTAAGGCCGGGAGTCCGCGCCGCGCGGTTTTGCGCCATCCGGGCAGGCGAACAAGGTTCGCGAACCTTGACGAAGGGTTCATGCCAGCATCAACGAGTGCTCATCGTCACGACCGACCATTTACCGGGCTACGAGATCCGGCAGCTCATCGGCGAGGTCGTCTGGTCCGAGCCCCGCACCAGCAACCCGTTCCGTGAAGGCGTCAAGAACATCCGGGGCGGTGACTACGACCCAAAGGCGCCCGAGAACCTCACCCGCTGGCGGATGGACGCCGTGGTGCGGCTCGGCGAGGAGGCGCGCCGGCTCGGCGCGAACGCCGTGGTCGGAATGCGCTTCGACTGCCGGCGCGCCGGCGAGACCTGGGTGGAGATCTGCGCGTACGGCACGGCGGTGATCGCCGCGCAGCTGCCGGTACCGCCGCCGCGGCCGGACACCCCGGTGATCGCGGCCGAGACGGCCCAGGCCGGACCGATCAAGCATGAACCGGCCGGGGTGGCCGCACCGGCGAGCGCCCCCGAGCAGGGGACGTCACTGGAGACGCCCACCCCGCGCGACTAGCGGGCGCCGGGACCCGGCGGCACACCACAGGTCCCGGCGGTCGCGCCGGTCAGAGGATCGGCGCCGGGCTGTAGGCGGCGGCCTCCGGGTGGGCGGCGACCACCGCGGCGACCCGGTCGGCGATCGCCTGCACCTGCGCCGGCGCCGCCCCGACGAAGGCTGCCCGGTCGGCGACCAGCTCGTCGATCTCGGCGCGGGTAAGACCGAGCCGGGAGTCGTCGGCCAGCCGGTCGAAGAGGTCGTTGACGGGGGCGCCCCGCTCCCGCATCCCCAGCGCCACGGCGACCGCGTGCTCCTTGATCACCTCGTGTGCCAGCTCGCGGCCGACGCCCTTGCGAACCGCCGCGACCAGGACCTTGGTGGTCGCCAGGAAGGGCAGGAAGCGCTCCAGCTCCCGGTTGATCACCGCCGGGTACGCCCCGAACTCGTCGAGCACCGTCAGGAAGGTCTGGAAGAGCCCGTCGGCGGCGAAGAAGGCGTCCGGCAGGGCGACCCGGCGCACCACCGAGCAGGAGACGTCCCCCTCGTTCCACTGGTCGCCGGCGAGCTCGCCGACCATCGACAGGTAACCCCGGATGATCACGGCGAAGCCGTTGACCCGCTCACTGGAACGGGTGTTCATCTTGTGCGGCATCGCGCTGGAGCCGACCTGGCCGGGCTTGAAGCCCTCGGTCGCCAGCTCCTGGCCGACCATCAGCCGGATCGTGGTCGCCAGCGACGACGGGGCGGCGGCGGTCTGCGCCAGCGCGGCGACGACGTCGAAGTCGAGCGAACGCGGGTAGACCTGCCCGACGCTGTCGAGCACCCGGGCGAAGCCGAGGTGCGCGGCGACGCGCTGCTCCAGCTCGGCGACCTTGCCGGCGTCGCCGTCGAAGAGGTCGAGCTGGTCGGCGGCGGTGCCGACCGGGCCCTTGATGCCGCGCAGCGGGTAACGGGCGATCAGCTCGTCGAGGCGCTCGTAGGAGATCAGCAGCTCCTCGGCGGCCGAGGCGAAGCGCTTGCCGAGCGTGGTCGCCTGCGCGGCGACGTTGTGCGAGCGGCCGGTCATCACCAGGTCGGAGTGCTCGACGGCGAGCCGGGCCAGCCGGGCCAGCGTGGCGACGACCCGGTCGCGGATCAGCTCCAGCGAGGCGCGGATCTGCAGCTGCTCGACGTTCTCGGTGAGGTCGCGCGAGGTCATGCCCTTGTGCACGTGCTCGTGGCCGGCGAGCGCGCTGAACTCCTCGATGCGGGCCTTCACGTCGTGCCGGGTGACCCGCTCCCGGTCGGCGATCGAGGCCAGGTCGACCCGGTCGAGCACCGACTCGTACGCCTCGAGCACCCCGTCGCCCAGCGGCACCCCGAGGTCGCGCTGGGCCCGCAGCACCGCCAGCCAGAGCCGCCGCTCCATCCGGATCTTCTCCTCCGGAGACCAGAGTTCGACCAGTTCGGCCGAGGCGTACCGGGTGGCGAGAACGTTCGGGATGCGCGTCACGCCGCCATTGTTCCGCACCCCCGGCGGGCACCGGAGCGCCGGTCCTGGGGTACGCGCCCCAGCGCCGCCCCGCGCACCGCGGGCCGCCGCGGGTCGTTGGATCAGATGGCCGACCGGCGATCGAGGGGGCACCGTGCTGCTGCGGGACGTGGAGTTGCGGGACGTCGATGCGTACGTGCGGATACGGTGCGACCCGGTGATGATGGCGGAGCTGGGCGGCCCGCTGCCGCAGGCCGGCATCCGCGAGCGGGTCCGGCACGACGTCGCCGCCGCCCTGGCGGACACCGCCTGGATCCGGATGATCGTGCCCGACCCGGCGGCGCCGGCGGTGGTGGCCGGCTCGGTCGTCCTCTGGACCCAGGAGTCCGAGGATGCCCCGTTCTCCGAGATCGGCTGGATGGTGCTGCCGGAGTTCCAGCGGCGCGGCCTCGGCAAGCAGGCGGTACGCCAACTGCTCCAGGAGGCCCACGAGGAGGAGCGCTGGGGTGAGGTGCACGCCTTCCCGTCGACCACGAACGTTGCCTCGAACGCGATCTGCCGCACCCTGGGTTTCCGGCTGCTCGGCGAGCAGGACAAGCCTTTCGCCGGCCGGCTGCTGCGGGCGAACCACTGGGTCGTCGACACCCGCGACGGGCTCACCTGAGCGCAGCGACGGGCTGAACTGGAGCCCGTCGTGCCGCCCGCGCTCCGCCGGCGGGCGCGCGGTGGCGTCCCCTGCCTACACTCGCCCCAATGATCACTGCTCCCGGGCTCCGCTGACGGCTCGGCCATGTCCCTCTCCTGGTTGATCTGGCCGGCCGGTCTCCTGCTGCTGCTCGGCGCCGGCTTCGCGGCCGGGCTGCTGCCCGCGCTGCGCACCCGGCAGGCCCGGCGGGCGGCGGCCTGGACGGCGGCGCGGGCCGCGGTGGAGAGCGCGGCGATCAGCCGCGACGCCGCGCCGGAGCCGGTCCCGGCCGCCGAGGAGTTGCTGCACCGCGCCGAGCTGATCGTCGCCGCCGGCGGCGGGCCGTCGGCGGCCGCCACCGCCGCCGAACAGGCGCGTCGCGCGGACCGGATGTGGCGCGGGGACACCGATGCGTAGCCGCGCCGGGGAGATCCTGCGCCGGAGCCTGCGCTGGCTGCTGCTCGCCGTCGCCGTGGGCGTCCTGGTGGTCTTCCTCGCCGTCCAGCAGCAGAGCGCCGAGGTCAGCTACGGCGAGTCACCGACGCGAACGGCCGACCGGGAAGCCGCCGGCGGGCCCGGCGGCGCGACACTGCCGTCGGTGGCGGAGATGACCGCCCTGGTTGCCGCGGAGAAGGTGGTCCGGCTGCCCGGCGCGATCGCGCACTGGGACACCGACCGGGTCCGGGCGGCAATCGGCGACGCCGATCTGCGGATCCTCGTCGCCCCACCGGGTCTGGACGAGGAGCAGCGCGAGCAGGTCCGGGCCGTCGAGAACGCCGACGTGCGGATCTACGGCACCGATGTCACCGGCGGCATCTATCGCAGCGTCCCCGACACCATCCCCGGCTGGCGTGCCCAGCTCGCCACCGGCGACGTGACCGACCAGCTGGCGCATCTGGTGACGGCCCTCACCGAAGGCTCCGGGCACTCCGATGTGGACACGCTCAGGTGGCGGGAGCCGAGCCGCGCCGAGGTGGAGACGGTCGCCGCCGATCTGCGTACGGCCGGCTGGCACGCCGCCGCCGGCGCCACCCTGACCGGGGTGCCGACCGCCGGAGCGGGCGCCTTCCCCGACGCCGACGCGCTCTACGTCGCGCTGCCCCGGCAGGCGTACGGCCGGCCCCTGCCCCGGTACGGCCCGGCGCTGGCCGAGCTCTTCCCGGACCGGCCGATCGTCGTGCTGTACGGGTCCTGGGTGGAGTACCACGGCCCCGGCGCGACCGAGTTCGCCGACCTGGCGGCGACCAACCTCTACGCCCACCTGGGCGAGCGGCTGAGCCGGTACGAGTACGGCCAGGACCAGGTGCTCGGCGCGTACCTCGCCCGGGTGACCGACCTGCGGTACGCGGGGCTCTTCGACCGGCCGCTGCCGTACACGCCCTTCGACCCGCTGCGGGTGACCCTCCCCGCCCTGCCGTGGATCTTCGCCGGCTGCGTGGTGGCTTTCCTCGTCCTCTCCGCCCGGTCGCTGCGCCGTCCGGTCCGGACGGCGTCATCGGCGTCCGGACCGCGGTCGAGCGGATCGGCCCGGCTCACCGCCCTCACCGCGGTCGCCTTCGAGCTCTCCGGCCTGACCGGCCGGCAGGGCGATCCGGCGCTGGCCCGGGGCATCGTGATGCTGGAAGCGGCACGGCAGGCGCTGGCGGAGGCGGCCCCGCCCCGGCAGGTCCGGCGGTTGCTCGACCGGGCCGCGGACGAGCTGGACGAGGCGGCCCGGGACTTCCCGGGTTACCGGCCCGGCGCGCTGCACCGGGAGGACCCGTCATGAGAGGACCGGCCATGAGCAGGGGCGGGCTGCGGGTGCGGCTGACGGCGTTCCTCGCCACCGGTTTCGGCATGACCACGCTGGCCTGCGTGCTGCTGGCGGGCTGGGCGCTCTGGTCGGCCGGCGTCGGCGACTCGACGGCGGCCCGGCAGGTACGGACCGGGTCGGTCTACGTCGCGCCCGGCGTCGACGTGGACCGTGCGGCGGCCGAGCAGATCATCGGCAACCGGCGGCTCGTGGTGCTGATGCTCCCGCCCGGGGCCGACCGGCGCGGCGCCTGCGCCGAGGTCCGACGGGCCGCCGCCGGCACCCTCGTGCTGGTCCTGACGCCGACCGGGGACGGCTACGACCGGTACGCCTGCTTCCTGATCAATTCAGACGACGAGCACTTCGGCCGGGCGCTCGCGGCGGAGGAGATCATCGCTCGCGGCGTGGATGCGATGGCGGGCAGGCCGCTGGAGGCGCTCAAGGTCGTGGTGGTCAACTACGACCTGCTGGTGCGGGTCGGCACCATCCCGGACGGCGCCCGCACAGTGAGCCCCGCGCTGCCGCGTTACCTGATAGCGGCGGCGGCGGTGCTGGCCGTCGTCATCGGCGCGGCGGCCGTCTGGGCGACGGCGCGCCGGGCCGGGCGCCTGGCCGCTGCGCGGCAGGTCCGGCAGGACGTGGCCACCGACCGGCGGAAGGTCCTGGACGCGGCCGTCACCGCCGTCGCCGAACAGATCATCGACCTGGACCAGCGGTTCACCCCTGCGGGCCGTGGAGGGCGGCGGCACGAGACGACATACCGGAATCTGGCGGCTGACTACTCGGGCCTGCTCGCCGACGCGGCCGGCCGGCCGCTGGACGACGCCGACCTGGACCGGCTGACGCGCGAGGTCGAGGCGCTGAGCAGACGGTGCCGGGAGCTCGCCGCGCGGTAACGGGGACCCGCTCGGCTAGGCCGCCTGAACACACGGCATATCGGACATAACCAAATAAGGCAGCATCTATACTGCCAAATGATAACTTCCCAGCATGCAGAGTAGCTTGCGGAAGAAGACAGGACGTTTGGGCGGCATGCTCGCCGCCCTGGTCATCGCGATGACGATGACTCCCCTCCTCGGCGCGGCGCCACCGGCGCTCGCGCAGGACCCGAATCTGGCGACCCTCGTCGTGAACAAGGGCGGTGACCGCGACGCCCCGCAGACCGTCGCGCCGCTCGCCGGAGCCACGTTCGGCTTCTTCGCAGGCACCGCCGGCACCCGTCCGGCACCCGGCGCCATCCCCACCTATACCTGCACCACCGGTGCCGACGGCTCCTGCTTCGTGGACGCCACGCCCCGCTCCGGCGGGGGCCAGGGGTACTGGATCATTGAGCAGAGCGCACCCGCGGGGTGGGACATCGTCGGCGACCTGAACGTCGGAGGCGACGACCCCACCGAGAGGGACTACAACGGCGTGTTCACCGGCGGGGTCCTCGCCGGCGTGTCGTACCAGTTCCCCCAGCTCACCACGGGCAATTCGAATCCCACGGCTCGCGGTCCGGTCTGGGCCGACGCGCGCGACAACCCGGACCTGCCGGAGTCCTGCGGATTGAACATCGCCCTGCTCATCGACGTATCCGGCTCCATCGAGCCCTTCCTCGACACCGTCAAGGACGCCGCCAACACCTTCGTCGACGCGCTGACTGGCACGCCCTCGCAGATCGCGCTCTTCTCCTTCTCCGACACCGGCAGCCAGATCCTCACCTCTACCCCCGTCTCGACCCCCGCCGGCGCCGCGATCGTCACCGACGCCGTCGACGCGCTGACCGCCGACGGCACCACGAACTGGGACGACGGCCTCTGGCAGGTCGCGGCCGCCGTCGCCGACTTCGACGCGGTGGTGATGCTGACCGACGGCAACCCGACCGTCTCCGGCCCCACCGGGTCCGGGCCCGGCAACTTCACCCGGTTCACCGAGATCGAGCAGGGAATCTTCTCCGCCAACGCGGTCAAGGCCGACGGCACCAAGGTCGTCGTCGTCGGCGTCGGCGAAGGGCTGAGCGGCAGCACCGCCAACCTCCAGGCCATCTCCGGCCCGGTCGAGGGCAGCGACTACGTCCAGACCGACTTCGCCGAACTCGCCGACGTGTTCCGCGACATCGCCCTCGCCACCTGCGCCGGCACGGTCAACATCGTCAAGCAGGTGATCCCGGCGGGCGGCACCGTCGACGACGCCGTGCCGACCGGTGGCTGGACCTTCAGCACCACCTCGGCCGACGTCACCCCGGCCAGCGGTCAGACCGCCAATGGCACCGGCGCGGTCAGCTTCAGCGTCGACTTCGGCAATGACGAGACCCGGGAGGTGACCTTCGCCGAGACGTTGCAGCCGAACTTCACCCTCATCCAACAGGATGGTTTCAATGCCGCCTGCACGGCCGACGGCGCACCGGTGGCCGTGACCAACAACGGCGCGCTCGGCTTCAACGTCACCGCCACCGTCAACGGCATCGTCAGCTGCACGGTCATCAACGAGGCGGAGGAGCAGATCGCCTCGGTACGCGTGGACAAGACCTGGATCATCAACGACGTGGAGTACGACGATCCGCTCCAGCCGGCGCAGTTCCAGGCCGATCTGGAACTCACCGGGCAGACCGACCCGCAGTGGTCGACCGTCTACGCCGGGTACCTGGCGGGTGACGACGTCACCATCGGGGAGACGATCGACGAAGCTCTGCTCCCCACCGGCTGCACGGTGGACACGACCGGCACCGGCACCGAGACCCTCGTCGCGGGCCTGAACACCTTCGAGGTGGTCAACATTGTCGAGTGTGTCACCGAGCTGACCCTGCTCAAGTCCGTTGTCAACCCGTTCGGCGAGCCGGAGCCGGCGACGTCGTGGACGCTGTCGGCGTACCTGCCGGACGGGCCCAGCCCGGACCCGGCCTTCAGCGGCACGACCGGAGTCACCAGCGAGGTCCCGCCGGACGTCGTCATCGCGATGGGTGAATCGTCGGTCCCGGGCTACACCCAGGACGTCGTCCCGGGCGCGGTCATCGTCCCGCCGTCGACCGGCAGCTGGTTCTGCTCCCTCAACCCCAACGAGCCGGGTTCGACAATCGGCGGCGAGAACGGCACGGTCGTGCTGACCATCGGCCAGCAGGCCTCGTGCACGGCGACCAACACCGCCGAGCCGGCGACGCTGACGCTGGTCAAGGAGGTCGACAACACCAGTGGCGGCACCGCGACGGCGACGGACTGGCTGCTTGAGGCGACCCCGGAGCAGACCGAGACCGCGACGCCGATCAGTGGCCGCAGCGGCGAGCCGTCGGTGACCGGGGTGGAGGCCGTCCCGAACGTGGCGTACACGCTCACCGAGGACGACGGGCCGGCCGGGTACGACTTCACCGGCGTCACCTGCGTGCTCACCGGCACCACCGAACCGCTGCCGACACCGGGCAACGTGCTGACGCCTGACGTCGGGCAGGACATCACCTGCACCTTCGCCAACTCCGACGTGGCCCCGCTGCTGACCCTGGTCAAGGACGTCGTCACCGGTGACGCGGACCCGGCGGCCTGGACGCTGCGCGCCGTACCGTCGGAAGGGGCGGCGATCGAGGGCAGCTCCGGCAGCCCCGAGGTGACCGGGGTCGAGGCGCGGAGCAACGTGGCGTACGCGCTCTCGGAGACCGGCGGGCCGGAGGATTACCGGCTGAGCTCGATCGACTGCGTGCAGGGCGACGGCGGGCAGGTGCCGGTGGTCGACGACGCCGTGACGTTGCAGCCAGGGCAGGAGGTTGTCTGCACCTTCGCCAACCGCAAGGGGGCGCTGCCGGTCACCGGTAGCAGCATGTTGCCGCAGGCGGCCCAGGCCGGGCTCGGCGCGGTCCTGGCCGGCCTGGTGCTGCTGGTCGCCACCCTCCGCCGACGGCGCATCTTCAGCGCCGGCTGAATCCGGAGCTTGAGCGCCGGCTGATCCGGCACCACACAGCGGGGTCACGACCACACGGTCGTGACCCCGCTGCGCGTTCCGCCGGCCGGCACCGCCTGTCCGCTGCGGCGCCCGTTCGGCGGGTGCCTGCGGTCAGCGCTCCAGGATCGCGGTGACGCCCTGGCCGCCGGCGGCGCAGATGGAGATCAGGCCGCGGCCGGAGCCCTTTTCGGCGAGGATCTTCGCCAGGGTCGCCACGATCCGCCCGCCGGTGGCGGCGAAGGGGTGCCCGGCCGCCAGCGAGGAGCCGTTGACGTTGAGTTTGGTCCGGTCGATCGCGCCGAGCGGGGCGTCCAGACCGAGCTTGGACTTGCAGAACTCCGGCGACTCCCAGGCCGCGAGGGTGGCGAGCACCTGCGAGGCGAAGGCCTCGTGGATCTCGTAGTAGTCGAAGTCCTGCAGCGAGAGCCCGGCCCGGGCCAGCATCCGCGGCACCGCGTACGCGGGGGCCATCAGCAGCCCCTCGTCGCCGTGCACGAAGTCCACGGCGGCGGTCTCGGAGTGGCTGAAGTACGCCAGCACCGGCAGGTTGTGCGCCTTGGCCCACTCCTCACTGGCCAGCAGCACCGTCGAGGCGCCGTCGGTGAGCGGGGTGGAGTTGCCGGCGGTCATGGTGGCCCGCTCGGCGTCCGGCCCCTTGGTGCCGAAGACCGGCTTGAGCTTGGCGAGCTTCTCCAGGGTGCTGTCGCCGCGCAGGTTCTGGTCCCGGGACAGCCCCAGGTACGGCGTTACCAGGTCGTCGAAGAAGCCCCGCTCGTACGCGGCGGCGAGATTGTGGTGGGAGGCGAGCGCCAGCTCGTCCTGGGCCGCCCGGTCGATCTCCCAGCGCAGCGCGGTCAGCGCCGCGTGCTCCCCCATCGACAGCCCGGTACGCGGTTCGGCGTTGCGCGGGATCTCCGGCTTGAACGGCTGCAGCGGCCGCAGTTTCGAGGCGGCCTTGAGCCGCTGGCCGAGCGTACGCGCGGAGTTGACCTCGATCAGCGTGCGGCGCATCTGCTCGTTGAGGGCGAGCGGGGCGTCCGAGGCGGTGTCGACGCCACCGGCGATGCCCGAGTCGATCTGCCCGAGGGCGATCTTGTTGGCGACCTGGATGACGGCTTGCAGCCCGGTGCCGCAGGCCTGCTGGATGTCGTACGCGGGGGTGTGCGGGTCCAGTTTGGAGCCGAGGACCACCTCGCGGGTGAGGTTGAAGTCGCGGGAGTGTTTGAGCACCGCGCCGGCGACGACCTCGCCGAGGCGCTCGCCGGAGAGGCCGAACCGGGCTACCAGCCCGTCCAGCGCGGCGGCCAGCATGTCCTGGTTGGACGCGCTCGCGTAACGCGAGTTGGAACGGGCGAACGGGATGCGGTTGCCGCCGATCACCGCGACCCGACGAATGGTCTGCACGGTCCAGCCTCCTGAACTTTGGGGTTGCCCTTAACCTACTCGCCAGTAGGCTACGCCTATGAGTGACAAGTACGCGAGCTTCGTCCAGTCAGGTCCGGGCCGCCTCCTCGTCAAGCGCCTCGGCCTGCCCGACCCGCCCCGACTGCGCCGGCACACGCCGGGTGACCCGCTCGTGGCCGCCCCGGTGCTGCTGCACGCCGCGCCCGGCGGCCGCCTCGCCGCCGAAGCGGCGAAGCTGCTCACCGCGGCCGGCGTGGAGATCCGCGAGTTCACCGCGGCGGCCACCGACGCCGAGACGACCACCCCCACCCGGTACGGCGCGCTGGTCTTCGACGCCACCGGCATCACCGACTCGACCGCGCTCCGCGCGCTGTACGACTTCTTCCACCCCCATGCCCGTTCGCTGGTCCCCTCCGGCCGGGTGATCGTGCTCGGCACCCCACCCGAGGAGTGCGCAACACCCCGGGAGACCACCGCGCAGCGGGCCCTGGAAGGGCTGACCCGCAGCATCGGCAAGGAGTTCGGCCGCGGCATCACCGCCCAGCTCGTCTACGTCAGCGCCGGCGCCGAGCAGGCGATGGAGTCGACACTGCGCTTCCTGCTCTCCGGCCGCTCGGCGTACGTCTCGGCGCAGGTGATCCGGATCCACCCCGCCCAGGTGACCGCACCGGCCGACTGGGACCGCCCGCTGGACGGCAAGGTCGTCCTGGTCACCGGGGCGGCCCGAGGCATCGGCGCGGCGCTGGCAAAGGTGCTGGCCCGCGACGGCGCCCACGTGGTGGCGCTGGACGTCCCCGCCGCCGGCGAGGACCTCGCCCGGGTCGCCAACGACATCGGCGGCTCCGCGCTGCAGCTGGACCTGACCGCCGCCGACGCACCGGCCCGGCTCGCCGACCACCTGGCGCAGCGGCACGGCCGCGTCGACGTGGTGGTCCACAACGCCGGCATCACCCGCGACAAGACCATCGCCAAGATGGACGCCGCCCGCTGGGACTCGGTCATCGACGTCAACCTCAGCAGCACCGAGCGGATCAACGACATGCTGCTGGAGCGCGACCTGATCCCGGCCGGCGGCCGGATCATCGGCGTCTCCTCGATCGCCGGCATCGCCGGCAACCGCGGCCAGACCAACTACGCCACCTCCAAGGCCGGCGTGGTCGGGCTGGTGCAGTCGATGGCCCCGGTGCTGGCCGAACGCGGCATCACCGTCAACGCCGTCGCCCCCGGCTTCATCGAGACGAAGATGACGGCCCAGATCCCGCTGATGATCCGCCAGGCCGGGCGGCTGATGAACAGCATGTCCCAGGGCGGGTTGCCGGTGGACGTGGCGGAGACCATCGCCTGGTTCGCCTCCCCGGCCTCGTCCGGGCTGCGCGGCAACGTCGTACGCGTCTGCGGCCAGAGCCTGCTGGGGGCGTGATGTCGGCGACCGAGACCGCAGCCGGCCCCGAGGTGCTGGAGCTTCCCGCCATGCCGGCGACCGGGCCGCTCTACCGGCGGGCCGCGATGTCGCTGCTGCCCGGCGTCGGCGCGGCGCGCGGCGCGCACCTGCCCCCGCTTCAGGTGGTGGTCCGCGACGTCGCCGTCGACCGGGCACACCTGGCCGCGTACGACCGGGTCTGTGGTTTCCGGCTGCGCGACACGCTACCGGCGACGTACCCGCACGTGATGTCGGCGGCGCTGTCGATGCGGTTGATGACCGCGCCGGGCTTCCCGTTCCCGGTGGTCGGGCTGGTGCACGTCGGCAACCGCATCACCGTGCGCCGGCCGATCGACGCCGGCGAGCGGCTGACCTTCACCGGGTACGCCACCGACCTGCGCCCGCACGAGCGGGGCCGGCAGTTCGACCTGGTCGTCACCGCCGCGATCGACGGGGAGGTGGTCTGGGACGACGTCTCGACGTACCTGCGCCGGGGCGGTTCGGCGGACGGCGCCGCAGCCGGCACGGACGGCCCGGCCGACGGCGCCACGTCCGGCGATCGGCGCGAGACCGCTCCGGGCGGCGACGCCCGACGCGGTGGCCGGCGCGGCGAGGACCGGCCGGCACCGCCCGCGGCGACCGCCCGGTGGCGGGTGGAACCCGCCGTCGCGAAGGCGTACGCGGCGGTCTCCGGTGACCACAACCCGATCCACACCTCGCGGATCGGGGCGCGGGCCTTCGGTTTCCCCCGGCCGATCGCGCATGGCATGTGGAGCAAGGCCCGCTGCCTGGCGGCGATCGAGGAGCGGCTGCCCGAGGCGTACACCGTCGACGTGGCGTTCAAGCTGCCGATCCTGCTCCCGGCGACGGTGGCCCTGGCGGCGACTCCGCTCGGCGCCACCCCGCGCCCCGGTGGGCTGGCGCCGGGCGGGTTCGCGCTGCACGACGTCCGCAGCGGAAAGCCGCACCTGTCCGGATCGGTCTCGGCGGAAGCAGGCATGACGAGGGGGAGCACCGGAAACATGTAGGCATGGACTCGCTGCTGGGCCTGCTCGAGGCGACGATGACTTCGGGCTGGGTCTACCTGCTCATCATCGGGATCGCCGCGCTGGATGCGTTCTTCCCGGTGGTGCCGGGCGAGACCGCCGTGATCACCGCGGCGGTCTTCGCCGCCGGCGGCCAGCCCGACCTGGTGCTGGTGATCGCCGCCGCGGCGGCCGGCGCGGTCCTCGGCGACCACATCTCGTACGCCCTCGGGCGCGCTTCCGGCGGCGAGCGGCGGCTGCGCCGGCTGCCGCGGAGCAGCCGGCGGCGGGCGGGGGCCGAGTGGGCGCGGGGTGCCCTGGAGCAGCGCGGCGGCACCATCCTGCTCACCGCCCGGTACGTCCCCGGCGGGCGGACCGCGGTCACCCTGACGATGGGCGCGCTCGGCTACCCACGCCGGCCGTTCTTCCTCTTCGACCTGGCGGCCGGGATCACCTGGGGCGTCTACTGCGGGCTGCTCGGCTATCTCGGCGGGCGGACCTTCGGCCACAGCCCCGGCCGGGCGCTCCTGCTCGGCCTGGGGCTGGCAGCCGGGCTCGCCCTGCTGATGGAGCTGACCCGCCGGTTACTTGCCCGCCATCGCTCGCGGGCCGGAACCGGCGGCTGACCGGACGCCACAGGCGACAACCCCCGGCGAGCCACGCCACGGGCGCGCCGATTCCGACAAGCGAGCCGCCAATGCGCGCACCGACCCCAGGCGAGCGGCCAGGTCAGGATGCCGGTGGGCGCCAGACCGCGCCGCGGAGCAGCTCACCGGCACCGAGCCAGGCGACGTTCATCATCCGGGTGGCGGCTTTCTCCGGGTCGGCGTCGGGGTGGTCGGCGAGCCAGTCGGCGAGCGACTCGCTCGCCCCGACCAGCGCGTACGAGGCAACCTCCAGATCCGTACGGCCGATCTCGCGCCCCTGGGCGCGCAGCGCGCTGTCGAGCATCGCGCTGACCACCTCGACCACCCGGGTGCGCATGCCGGCGAGTTCGGTGGCGAAGGGCTGCTCGCCGCGGGCCTGCCGGTAGAGGACCGCCCAGCCGTCGCGGTGCGCGCCGACGAAGCCGAAGAACGCCCGCAGTCCCCGCCAGAGTCGCTGGTCCGGGGGGAGTTCCGGGGCGACCTCGCCCGCGATCGCCTCCATCATCCGGGTGCCCTCGCGCCGGATGCAGGCGACGAAGAGGTCTTCCTTGGGGCCGAGGTAGGCGTAGACCATCGGTTTGGAGATGCCGGCGAGCTCGGCGATCTCGTCCATGCCGGCGGCGTGGAAGCCGCGCCGGGAGAAGACCTGCACGGCCGCGTCGAGCATCTGCTGCTCACGGACCGCCCGCGGCAGCCGCTTGAACGTGGGAGAGGTGGACACTCTTGCAAGCATACCTACTCGCCCGTAAGGTTACGCCGGAGTAAGTAACGCCACACCGGAGGGCCACCACCATGACCGACTTTGATCCCGCGACCTTCTCCACGGTGGAGCCGAAGGAGTTCGCAAAGATCGTCAAGTCCACGCCGGACGACAAGATCCGCGAGGTGATGCAGAGCGACCTGCGGGACCAGGTCCTCGGCGAGGTCTTCCGCCGGATGCCGTCGATGTTCCGCGCCGACCGGGCCGGCTCCGCCAACGCGGTCATCCACTGGAACATCACCGACCGCCCCGACGGCGGCAGCGACCTCTACGAGGTCGTCATCGCCGACGGCGTCTGCACCGTCAACGAGACCCCGCAGCACGAGCCGAAGCTCGCCCTCACCATGGGCCCGGTCGAGTTCCTCAAGATCGTCTCCGGTGGCGCCAACCCGGTGATGATGTTCATGACCGGCAAGCTCAAGGCCAAGGGCGACCTGGGTCTCGCCGCCAACATCGCCAACCTCTTCGACATCCCGAAGGCCTGATTTTCATGACTGATTTCTCGCTCGACCTGAACGAGGAACAGCGGGACATGCGCGACTGGCTGCACGGCTTCGCCAAAGAGGTCGTGCGGCCCGCCGCCGCCGAGTGGGACGCCCGCGAGGAGACTCCGTGGCCGATCATCCAGGAGGCCGCCAAGATCGGCCTCTACGGCTTCGAGTTCGTCGCCAACTGCTGGGCCGACCCCACCGGGCTCTCGCTCCCCATCGCCAACGAAGAGATCTTCTGGGGTGACGCCGGCATCGCCCTGAGCATCTTCGGCACCCACCTCGCCGTCGCCGCCATCTACGGCTCCGGCACCCCCGACCAGCTCGTCGAGTGGGTCCCGCAGTGCTTCGGCAGCGTCGACGAGCCCGCCGTCGGCGCCTTCTGCACCACCGAACCGGAGGCCGGCTCCGACGTCGGCGCCATGCGCACCCGCGCCGTCTACGACGAAGCCACCGACGAGTGGGTCCTCAACGGCCAGAAGGTGTACGCCACCAACGGCGGCATCGCCAAGGTGCACGTCGTCACCGCCTCCGTCGAACCCGAACTCGGCTCCCGCGGTCAGGCGGCCTTCATCATCCCGCCGGACACCAAGGGCTTCGCCTCCACCCGCAAGCTCAAGAAGCTCGGCCTGCGCGCCTCGCACACCGCCGACGTCTTCCTCGACGACGTACGGCTCCCCGGCAGCTGCCTGCTCGGTGGCCGCGAAGCGCTGCTGGAGCGCCTCGACCGGGCCCGTTCGGGCAAGCGGAGCTCCGGCCAGGCGGCGATGAAGACCTTCGAACTGAGCCGTCCGGCCGTGGGCGCGCAGGCGCTCGGCGTGGCCCGCGCCGCCTACGAGTACTCCCTGGAGTACGCCAAGGACCGGGTCCAGTTCGGCCGCCCCATCATCGAGAACCAGTCGATCGCCTTCGCGCTGGCCGACATGAAGATGGAGATCGACGCGGCCCGGCTGCTGGTCTGGCGTGCGGCGTGGATGGGGCGCAACAACCGCCCCTTCACCGCCGGCGAGGGCTCGATGTCCAAGCTCAAGGCCGGTGAGGTCGCCGTGGCCGTCACCGAGAAGGCCGTCCAGATCCTCGGCGGTGCCGGCTACGTACGGGAGCACCCGGTCGAGCGCTGGTACCGCGACTCCAAGATCTACACGATCTTCGAGGGCACCTCCGAGATTCAGCGACTGGTGATTTCGCGCGCGATCTCGGGTATGTACATCCGCTGATCCCCCGGCACCGTCCACCCCTGGAAGGGCCCCTTCCCGCTGACCCGAACGGCGACCAGAAGGGGCCCTTCTGCACACCCGAACGGAGGGCCCGTCAATGAACCCGCTGTTCCTCGCCTCCACCATGGCGCGCCGCGGCATGCTGGGGCCGACCGCCCCGCACCGCATTCCCGGCCAGCTCAACGCACTGCGCCGCTGGGGCTTCAGCCTCGCCGGTGAACTGCGCCAGGCCGCAGCGCGCGAACCCGACCTCGTCGCGATAGTCGACGAGGAACGCGGTGAGATCACCTACCGGCAGCTGCTGCTGCACGCCGAACGGCTCACCCGGTCACTGCGCAGCCGGGTCGGCATCACTCCGGGCGACCGCATCGGCGTGATGGCCCGCAACCACGCCGGGCTGATCGAGACGGTGCTCGCCGCCACCATGCTCGGCGCGGACACCGTACTGGTCAACACCGGTCTGGCCGCCACTCAGCTCGCCCAGGTCACCGAGGAGCAGCAACTGCGCGCCCTCGTCCACGACGACGAGTTCGCCGACCGGGTGGCCGGCCTGCCGGCCGAGGTCATCCGCATCGACGAACGCACCCAGCAGGACCTGATCGGCAACGCACCGCCGGGCAAGGTCACCCCGCCGGACCGGCCGGGCCGCATCATCGTCCTCACCTCCGGCACCACCGGCGCCCCGAAGGGCGCCCGCCGCCCCACCCCGGGCGGTTTCGGGCCGCTGATCAGCATCATCGACCGGATCCCGCTGCACGCCAAGGACAACATCCTCATCGCCGCACCGCTCTTCCACACCTGGGGCTACGCCGCCCTGCAGGTCTCCTTCGCGCTGCGGGCAACCATCGTCCTGCAGCGGCGCTTTGATCCCGCCGAGACGCTGCGCGCGCTCAACCGGCACGAGTGCGGCGCGCTCTTCGCCGTACCGGTGATGCTGCAGCGGATCCTGGAGGTCGAACCGCCGAAGCGGCTGCCCCCGATCAAGGTCGTGGCGGTCAGCGGCTCCGCGCTCCCCGGCACCCTGGCAACCCGCTTCATGGACGTCTACGGCGACGTCATCTACAACCTCTACGGCTCCACCGAGGTCTCCTGGGCCTCCATCGCCACCCCGGCCGACCTGCGCAAGGACCCCGGCACCGCCGGCCGCCCCCCGTACGGCACGAAGCTCGCGATCCTCGACGGCGAGGGCAAGCCGGTCCCCACCGGAGAAGTCGGGCGGATCTTCGTCGGCAACGAGATGCTCTTCGAGGGCTACACCTCCGGCACCAGCCGGGAAAGCCTCGACGGGCTGCTCAGCACCGGCGACCTCGGCCACCTCGACGCCGACGGCCTGCTCCACGTAGACGGCCGGGAGGACGACATGATCGTCTCCGGTGGGGAGAACGTCTTCCCCGGCGAGGTGGAGAACCTGCTCGCCCAGCTCCCGCAGGTCCGGGAAGTCGCCGTCATCGGCGTCCCCGACGACCAGTACGGCCAGCGCCTGGTCGCATACGTCGTGCTGCACCCCGGCGAGAGCCTCGACGCCGAGGCGGTCCGCGAATACGTCCGCCACTACCTGGCCCGCTTCTCGGTGCCCCGCGAGGTGCACTTCATCGCCGAACTGCCCCGCAACGCCACCGGCAAGATCCTCGCCCGCGAGCTGCGGGCAGCAGGCAGCTGACCCGACAGCCGCGCACGGCGGCGCGGGCCGGCCTTACCGGGCCGGTCCGCGCCGCCGTCGTGGAGGCACGACTGCCGAGGGCGGACACACGGACCACGGCCGCGTAACATCGAACTTCGCTCATATCGATCGTGCTGACGGCGAGCGTGAGGAAGAACCCGATGACAGATCCTTTCGGCGCGGCCGGCATGGGTCAGATGCTGGACCGGGCGATGGCGGTGCTCAACTCCATCGGCGCGGACGGCAGCGCGGCACCCAGGCCTGAACCGGTCACCATCGAGGGAAACGGCAGCGGCGCCGACGGCATGGTGCATGTCACCGCCGAGTCGCCGGGCCACATCACCGGGCTGGTGATCGAACCGCGGGCGCTCCGTCTCGGCACGGAGGTCCTGGCCGAGGAGATCAGCAACGCCGTCAACGCCGCACTTGCCGACCTGCGCAGCCAGGCCGCGGCCACGAGCGTCGCACCCGACCTTGCCCGGCTGGAGGAGCAGCTACGAGAGGTGCAGGCCAATGCCCTGCATCAGTTCCGCGCGCAGAACGCCGCGCTGATCGAAGTGCAGGAACGCATCGCCCGGCAGGGCGGAAAATGAGCGGCCTCCACGTGGATCCCGACAGCCTGCGCACGTCGGGACAGCAACTTGAAGCGATCACTGCCCGCTTCTCGGCGGAGTTGTCGAGCTTCCGTGCTCAACTCTCCTCCTTCGGAGAGCCGTGGGGTCACGACGACATCGGGTCGCTCATCGGGGTCGCCCACGAGGAGGTCTCCTCGTACGCGTTCGAGTGTTATCAGAGCGCCCTCGACGAGATCACCTTCGCGGGAGAGGACCTCGGCACCATGGGGGATCTGTACGACGCTGCCGAGAGCGCCATCACCGAGCGTCTGGCATCCCTGCGGAACGTCCTGGAGTAGGCGGCTATGGGGCTTCAACTTCCTGGCGAGCTCACGTCGTTGCTCGACATCCTCGGTTACACCTGGCCGCAGGCCGACGAGACCAGGCTCTTCGAACTGGGCCAGGCATGGATCGGGTTCGCCGGGACCATCGACAGCGTGGTCGCCGAGGCCGGCTCCGGTGCTGCCACGGTCTGGACCGGCAACGAGGGCAGTGACATCCAGGCATTCCGGAGCTGGTGGTCCGCCCCGGACAGTCCGGCGGCAACGCTTGCCGATGGCGCCACCGCCGCTCTGCTCACCGGCAGCGGGCTCATCATCTGCGCGACGATCGTCCTGTCGCTGAAGATCGCGGTGATCGCGCAGCTCGTCGTACTGGCGATCCAGATCGCCCAGGCGGTGGCCGCGTCCGTGGCCACCTTCGGCGCGTCGCTTTCGCTGATACCCGTCTTCCATCAAATCTGCCGAACCATCGTCGGCCTTCTGATCGAGGAGGTCCTCTGGATGTTGCTGGACGGATGAGATGACCACTACACCGGCGGCCACCACCCCACAACACAGTGGGCGCAAGAAGAGCGGCAAGCTGATTCGCGCCGCCCTGCGGTATCTCCGCAGGCAGGACGGGCGGGAGGCGAAGCGCCGCGCACCGGATCGGATGACGCCGGAGCGCCTACGGCACATGATGGAGGGCGAGAACCGCAAGGGCTACCACTACCGTCCCGGCGGTGAGGACTTTGCCGACCGCCGGATCACCCAGGTCGTGCGCCGGGATCCGACGACCGGTGTGTACGAGGCGAAAGTAGAGTTCTACAAGGACCCACCGGGCCAGTGGGTGCCAAAGGTCGGTCAGGGCCGGAGCACCTTTTTCCCGGATCACTGGACGCCGCAACAGGTCGACAACGCCGTCACCGACGCCTTCCGCACGGCGACCAAGTTCCCCGACGGCCACTGGGAGTCGACCGTGAACGGTGTCCGGGTCATGGGTTACTACGACCAGACGACCGGAGCACTGAAACACGGCTTCCCGTACCTGTAGACAAAAGGACCCCCACGTGAGCTTCATCAGCTTTTACACCGACGAGAGCGGCTTCCCGGCCTACCGCGCCGATGACAACCGCTACGTCCCCCTCGGGGTCTGGTTCGTCATGGAACTGCGGAACTCCCCGTACCAGTGCCTGGACCTGCTGGCGCTCGTCGACGACGCTGCCGCTGGTCGGTCCTCCGACGGTGAGTGGGAGGGCGAGGCCTTCCACTGCACCGTCACCACCTCCGGCGTGACGGTGCAGAACACCATCCTGGACGACCAGCAGGGCACCTACTCATTGGCGGAGGTCCGGCAGGCGGCCGAGGACTACTGGCGCCAGCTCCCGGAGCCCTCCCGGATTCCTGCGGACCTCGCCGACTGGGAACGGTCCTGGAACCGCCCGCACCCCTACCGGGGCCGGCTCTTCTGATCGATCCACGGCTCAGCGCAAGGCCCGTAGCCGCCCCGGAAGCTCCAGGAGGTTGTCGATACGGACGTACGCCCGTTCCATCTCCGGACGAGTCACCACCGGTGCGCCGTCGGCGCAGCCCCTGCGCCCGCAGGACCGAGCGCCGGGTACGGCGGAAGTGGGTCGGTTCATCGCTACGGCAGGGTGATGCGCCCCTCGGCGGCGGCGAGCGCGATGTCGCGGCGGTGGTGCGACCCGTCGAGCGTCACCCCGTCGACCAGCGCGTACGCGGCCTCGCGCGCGGCGTTCAGATCGGCACCGGTGGCGGTCGCGCAGAGCACCCGGCCACCGGCGGAGACGAGCCGCCCGTCGTCGGTCTCCCGAGTGCCGGCGTGGATGATCCCCGGCACCTCGGCGCCGGTGATCTCGTCGCCGGTGCGCGGGGTCGCCGGGTAGTTCGCGGAGGCGACCACCACGGTCACGGCCGCGCCGGCACTCCACCGCAGCGGCGGGTGCACCGCGAGCGTGCCGGTGGCGGCGGCGCGCAGCAGCCCCGCGAGAGGAGTCTCCAGCAGCGCCAGCACCACCTGGGTCTCCGGGTCGCCGAAGCGGGCGTTGAACTCGATCACCTTCGGCCCGTCGGCGGTGATCGCCAAGCCGACGTAGAGCAGCCCGGCGAAGGGCGTGCCGCGGCGGCGCATCTCGGCCAGGGTCGGGTGCACGACCTCGGTCATCACCTGCGCGACCAGACCGGGCGGGGTCCAGGGCAGCGGCGCGTACGCACCCATGCCGCCGGTGTTCGGGCCGGTGTCGCCGTCGCCGACGCGCTTGAAGTCCTGCGCGGGCAGCAGCGGCACCGCCGACTGCCCGTCGGTCACCACGAAGAGCGACACCTCGGGGCCGGCAAGGTACTCCTCGATCACCACGCGCCCGCACTCGGCTGCGTGCCGTTCGGCGGCGGCGCGGTCGTCGGTCACCACGACACCCTTGCCCGCGGCCAGACCGTCGTTCTTGACCACGTACGGCGCGCCGAAGTCGTCCAGCGCCGCCGCGACCTCCTCCGGCGTGGTGCAGGCGTACGCGCGGGCGGTCGGCACCTGCGCCGCCGTCATGATCTCCTTGGCGAACGCCTTGGAGCCCTCCAGCTGCGCGGCCTCCGCCGAGGGGCCGAAGACCGGGATGCCCTTGGCGCGTACGGCGTCGGCGACCCCGGCGACCAGCGGCGCCTCGGGCCCGATCACCACCAGATCGGCGGCGATCTCGACGGCCAGGGCGACCACCGCCTGCGCGTCGGCCGGGTCGATGTCCCGCAGGTCCGCGACGGTGGCGATGCCCGGGTTGCCCGGGGCGGCGATCAACTGCTCGACGTTGGGGTCGGCGGCCAGGCCCAGCGCAAGCGCATGCTCACGACCACCGCTACCCAGGAGAAGTACGCGCACCCCGCGATCCTACGCACCGGGGACGGGCCGGCCGCGCGGCACCACCGACGGCACGTCAGCCGGTCGATACCGGCGGGCCGGGATCAGCCGGGCGGCGCCGGCGGGACCGATCAGCCGCGCAGCGCCACCACCGGCTCGATCCGGCCGGCGCGCACCGACGGGTAGAGCCCGGCGAGCAGCCCGGTGAGTCCGCCGATCAGGGGTGCGACGAGCACCGTCCAGGGGGCGAGGATCGGTGACCACTGCTGCGTCAGCGCGACGCCGACGACGGTCGCCGCTCCGGCGCCGGTCGCGACCAGTCCGCCGATCAGCCCCAGCAGGGTGCTCTCGGTGAGGAACTGGGCGACGATGTGGCGGCGCTGTGCGCCGAGCGCCCGCCGCAGCCCGATCTCGGGCACCCGTTCCAGGACCGCCACCAGGGTGGTGTTGGCGATGCCCACGGCCCCCACCAGCAGGCTGAGCCCGGCCAGGGCGAGGAAGAGCGCGGAGAGGTCGGTGTCGACCTTTTCGCGCAGCGCACTGGGGTCGGGGGGCGCGCTTGCCCGCAGCCGCTCGGCGGCGTCTGGCCGCAGTGCCAGCGGCGCCTGCCGGGCAACCATCTCGGCGGCGCCCAGCTCGGTGTCGATGATCATCTGAGGTGGCTGGCCCGGGTCGACCGCCACCGGCCAGAGCTTCTCGACCGTGCCGCGGGGCACCCAGACCGCGGCGAGCAGTTCGGGGCTGCGTTCGACCTGGTCGACGATCCCCACCACGGTCAAGGGCATTCCCCCGACGATCACCACCGGCCGGTTGTCGAGCCGGGTGATGCCGAGTTGCCGGGCCGCGACCCCGCCGAGGAGGGCGACCCGTTCGGCCCGTCTGTCCAGCGCCGCGTCGAGAGCGCGCCCCTGCCCCAGCTCTCCCCGTACGGCACTCAGCAGTCCCGGCGAGGCGGCGAGCACCGGAATCGCGCTCTGCGACGGGCCACCGGGCAGTTCGACGGCGGTCACGGCGCCGACCCGGTTCGCCGGGACGGCCCAGTAGACCCCGGCGTGCCGTACGCCGTCGATCGCCAGCACCCGCTCCTCGGCGTCGGCCGGAAAGGCGGTGCCCGCGAAGTCGGGCTCGGTCACGGTCAGGTCCTCGACCCGGACCTCGGTGGCGGAGAGTTCGGTGAAGCTCTTGCTGATCTGGCCCTGCGCGCTGGCGGTGATGCCGAGGATGGCGACGAAGGCGGCGAGGCCGAGCACGATGCCGAAGAGGGTCATCACGGTGCGCCCCGGGCGTTGCAGGATGCCCGCGAGGCACTCGTTAACCAGGTCGACCGCGCGCAGCCGGCTCCTCTCCTCGGGCTCGCCGGTCATCGCGTGCCCGCCCGGCCGAGCTGTTCGGTGAGGACGCCGTCGGTGATGGAGACCAGCCGCTGCGCCCGCTCGGCGATCCCCCGGTCGTGGGTGATCATGATGACGGTCAGCCCGGCGTCGTGCAGCTCGGTGATCAGGTCCAGCACCCCTTCGGCGGTCGTCGAGTCGAGGTTTCCGGTCGGCTCGTCGCAGAGCAGTAGCGCCGGGCGTCCGACCAGCGCCCGCGCGATGGCGACCCGCTGCCGCTCGCCGCCGGAGAGTTCGATCGGCAGCGCCCGGGTGCGATCACCGAGCCCGACGCGGGCCAGCGCCTCCCGCGCGGCCTGCTGCCGCTCGCCGCGGGGAACCCCGCGGTAGAGCAGGCCCAGGGCGACGTTCTCCTCCGCCGTGCGGTGCGACAGCAGGTGGAACGCCTGGAAGACCAGTCCGATCCGCCTGGCCCGCAGCGAGGTCCGCCGGGCCTGCGACATCGTCGCGGTGTCCACGCCGCCGAAAAGGTAACTGCCGGCGGTGGGACGGTCGATGAGCCCGAGGATGTTCAGCAGGGTCGACTTGCCGGAGCCTGACCGTCCCACCACCGTCACGTACTCGCCGGGATGGATGGTGAGGTCCGTCGGCGCGAGGGCGGGCACCGGCGGCGGTCCGGGATAGGTGAGCGCCACCTGCTCCAGCCGGATCAGCGGTTCGGGGTTCATGCGAGCCCGATGGTGACGAGATCGCCGGACTGGAGCCGGCCGTCGGGGACGGTCACGGCCACATGGCCCTGGGCGCTGAGCCGCGGCACGACCACAACCTGCTGCTCCCGGCCTTCGGCGTCGCGCTTCGTCACATAGGTCGCACCGTCGGCGGCGGCGTAGAGCGCCGTCACCGGCACCACCAGCTCCGCCCCACCGCTGGAGGCGGTCTCGATGGTGAGCCGCACGTTCTGCCCGCTGGCCTTGGCATCGAGCCGGGAGGCCGGGGTGACCAGCAGTGACACGCCGGACGGGGGCGCGCCGTTACCGCCGGCTGGATCGGCGGGCTCCTCGTGGCCGATCGAGGTGATCTCCCCGTCGGCGTTGAGCCCTTCGTCGCCGGCGATCTCGACCGCCTGCCCCGGTTCGCAGACTGCGCGCTGCGCCTCGGTCAGGGTGGCCCGCACGACCAACTCGCCCGCGGCGAAGGTGATCAGCGGCGCCACCACCTCCGAGCCGACCGCCGCCGTCATCGCGTCCACCCGCGCCGGAAACGAGGGCAGGAAGGTGTACTCGCTCTGCGGCAACATCGGGCCGGTGTTCTCCCGGACCTCGGCCAGCCGCTGGCGGGCCCGGGTCAGATCCTCCTGCGCCCGCGTTACGTTCTTGGCGGCGGCCGACCGCTGCTGCCGGGTCGTCCCCGGCGTACGGGCGAGCTCGCGAGCCTCGTCCTGAGCATCGACCACGGCCCGCTCGGCGGCGACGACCTGCTGCTCGGCCTCGTCCACCTGCTGCTGGTCGTTCTCCGTGGTGGGGAGCGGCTCGTAGCCCCGGTCGGCGTAGAAGCGGGTCAGTGCATCCTTGGTGCCGGCGCCGAACCAGCCCGCCGGGTCGGCGGTCGGATAACCGAGCTTGCGCAGTGCCACCTGCAACTGCGCGACGTCCTTGCCCTGGGCGCCGGGCTTCAGATCCCGGTACGCGGGCGTCCGGCCGGGGAGCACGATCAGCGGCCGGGCCGCCACCTCCAGCGCCACCGCCCCCGCCTTGATCCGGTCCCCCGGCCGCACCTTGACGGCGGTGACGATCGCGGCGCCCTCACCTCGTACGCCGGGGGTCACCTCGACCGACTGCATCGGCCGCACCTCGCCGCGAACGACAACGGTGTCCCGCAGGACACGCTGCTCCACCGGGGCGGTCAGCACCGTTGGCGGCGGAGGCGCGGCCTCCGCCGCCAACTGCTGCGGGGACCTGATCCAGAGCGGCGAGAGCACACCGAGGAGCGCGACGACCAACGCGACCGCCACGACCACGAGAAGCCGCCGCCGGCTCCGATCGAGGGGCGCCTTCGGCGTCTCGCCGGCACTGCCACCCATGAACCGGACCTTCCTACGGATGCTGGCCTGCTTCCGCGAGCACCTTGTTGGCACGCTTGACGAGCGCGTCGAGGTTTTGCTTGTAGACCCGCAACGTCTCCCAGTCGCGCTCGATGAGCACCTTCTGGTATGCCACCTCGGCCGCGATCCAGGTGCCCAGCAGACCGGTCGACTTCTTGCACTCGACGTCGGTGACAGCGCTGCGCTTCTCCTCGTCGCTGATGACCGCCTGGTGCTTGTTGCTGCCACGCTTGTCGTGCCAGTACCCGAACGGCGCCTGCGGGTCGGCGTAGTCCCAGCCTGCTTCCTTCATGCAGCTGCGCCACGCATCCAGCAGGGGCGCCACTCGGCTGTCCTGGGTCGCGCGGGTCAGCGCCTCTTTCTCCAGATCGACCCGGCCGTTGCCGTCGACCATTTCGAAAGTGAAATCGCCCATGACCGCCTCGACTTCTCTGGCCGCACAGCCGCCTTCGGGAACCGGACGGCCCTGGTAGGTGTCCACCTGCCCCCACCAGACACTCTGCCCGTCGGCGCCAAAGCGGAAAAAGTCGGGATCGTCCTCCGTCACCGGTGGGCTGTCGTAGCCGAAGGCAGCGGCCGACTTCTCATCCCACACGCCGTACTTCGCATAGGGATTGGCAGGGATTGCGCCCTCCGCATTCCAGCCCGGGGTCGGCGAAATGCCGAACTCGCTCATGCACTTGTCGCCGACGACGATCCGAGCCCGGTTCACCAGCCGAATCTTCGCGTCGCCCATCGCGTGGGCCATGAGGGGCATGGAAACGGTCGTCGGATCCGCGGCCGCGACAATCGACTGATCCAGCGGCGGCTCACCGCCCGCCAGCGGATCCAACTTGACCACCGCAGTATCGCCCTCACCTGAAGCGTCCTCCTGCGAGGTTGTCCCGCTCGAAGTGCAGCCGGTCAGGAGAATCGCAGAGATCGCCAGGAACGCGTACGTGCGAGGTCGCCGGATCATGGTCCTCTTTCGTTCGCGGGCCGAGTCATCCCCGGACACATCGACTGCCGGAAGGATAGGCGAAGATCGAATGTCCATGGGGGACGTTCACGCGACCCGCGGGGGCGCGCCGAGGCGCGTGACAAGCCCCGCAGCACCGGGCGCGATCGGGGGCGGAACGCGAAGCGGCCCGCTCTCGCGGTGAGAGCGGGCCGGTGACGTACGCGGAGGGCTAGATCAGCGGGGTGCGGACGACGTTCTCCTCGCGGCCGGGGCCGACGCCGACGACGCTGACGCGGGTGCGGCAGATCTCCTCGATGCGGGCGATGTAGCGGCGGGCGTTCTCCGGCAGGTCATCCTCGGTGCGGGCCTTGGTGATGTCCTCCCACCAGCCGTCGAGCTCCTCATAGATCGGGGTGGCGTGGTGGAAGGCGGTCTGCGTCATCGGCATGTCGTCGTAGCGCTTGCCGTCGATCTCGTAGCCGACGCAGATCGGCACCTTCTCCAGGCCGGTGAGCACGTCGAGCTTGGTGATGACCAGGTCGGTGACGCCGTTGAGACGGCAGGCGTACCGGGCGACGACGGCGTCGAACCAGCCGCAGCGGCGCTCCCGGCCGGTGGTGGTGCCGTACTCGTGGCCGATCTTGCGGAGGTGCTCGCCGTTGGCGTCGAAGAGCTCCGTCGGGAAGGGCCCGGAGCCGACCCGCGTCGTGTACGCCTTGCTGACCGCGATGACCTTGGTGATGGCCGTCGGCGGGATGCCCGCGCCGATGCAGGCGCCGCCGGCGGTTGGGTTGGAGGAGGTCACGAAGGGATAGGTGCCGTGATCCATGTCGAGCATGGTCGCCTGGGCACCCTCCAGCAGCACGTTCTCGCCGCGGTCCAGGGCGTCCCAGAGCATCACCCGGGTCTCGGCGATGTACGGCGTGAGCCGCTCGGCGTACTCCAGGTACTCCGCGATCACCGTGTCGACGTCGATCGCCGTGCGGTTGTAGACCTTGAACAGGGTCTGGTTCTTCTCCCGCAGCGCCAGCTCCAGCTTTTTGCGGAGGATGCCGGGGTCGAGCAGGTCCTGCAGGCGGATGCCCATCCGGGCGACCTTGTCGCCGTACGCCGGGCCGATGCCGCGGCCGGTGGTGCCGATCTTGGCCTTGCCGAGGTAGCGCTCGGTGACCTTATCCAGGGCCCGGTGGTGCGGCATGATCAGATGCGCGTCGCCGGAGATCCGCAGCCGGGAAACGTCCACGCCGCGCGCGGCGAGGCCGTCGATCTCCTCCAGCAGCACCTTCGGGTCGACGACCACACCGTTACCGATGACGATCATCGCGCTCGGGGAGAGCGCCCCCGACGGCATGAGGTGCAGCGCGTACTTCTGGCCGTCCGGCGTGATCACCGTGTGCCCGGCGTTGTTGCCGCCGGAGTAACGCACCACGTAGTCGACCTGCTCGCCGAGCAGGTCGGTAACCTTGCCCTTGCCCTCGTCGCCCCACTGAGCGCCGAGGAGCACGATCGCTGGCATCTTCTCGCCTCCAGGGGGCTCGGGTGCCGGGTGGCGACCGTGCGGCGAGCCCGAGGTGCAGGTTAACAAGAGGTCACGGTCGGCCATCGCGGGCCGTGAGAATGGTCCAAGGAGGCCGCCGTGTACGACGTGGTGCTGCTCACCCTCGCGACAAAGCGGGGAGCGGCGGCCGGCTGCGGCAGCGGTGGCGGCGCCTGCTGCGCCGCGCCGGCCACCGGCGACACGTCCACCGGCTCCCCCGGCGAGGCGCCCGCGAGCGCGGGAGCGCCCTCTCAGACGTCGGCAGACCCCGCTGCGACCGACGACACCTCCCCGGCCCCGGCCTGCGCGACCGGCGACACGACCATCTGCGGCGACGACGCCGGCCCGGGCGACCCGCCGCGGGTGCCGGTGCTGCGCTGCGCCGACGCGCTGACCGACGCCGGCGCCCGGGTGGAGACCGTCACCGCGTACTCCGACGCCGAGATCGACGAGGTGCTGGCCCGCCTCGACGGCCCGCCCCGCCCCGACGGCCTGACCTTCCCCGACCCGGACTCCAAGACCCGCCTGGTGATCGCCACCGGCAGCGACGCCCAGCTGCGGGCCGTGCTGCGCCGGATGGTGCGCCGGTACGCCCCGCCGCCGAGCCGCCGCCCCGACGATCTCGCCGGCAACCGCACCGTTCCGGACCTGCCCCCGATCGGCATCCTGCCGCTGGACCCCGACCGCGGTGGCGCCCAGCGGGACCTGGTCGCACAGCTCGGCCTGCCCCGGGAGCCGGCCGCGGTCGCCGCCGCCGTCCTGGCCGGACGGACCCGCCGCCTGGACCTGCTGCGCAACGACGGCGGTTCGGTGACGCTCGACGGCGCGCTGCTCGGCGCCGCGGACGAGTCCGGCCGGCCTCTACACTGGCGCGGCCGGGTGGAGGTCGACGACGCCGTCCTCGCCACCGGGGAGGAGCCGCTGCTGGCCTGCGCCGTCGGCAACGCCGACGGGTACGCCCGCCTCGACGGCCTGCCGCTGCTGACCGACCCCGACCCCGCCGACGGGCGCATCGACGTGGCCGTGGCGGTGCCGGTGGTCACCCGTGGCCGCTGGGGACGCAAGCGGATGCGCTTCGAGGTCCGACGGGCGAGCGGCCGGGCCGTGGCGGTGATTCCCCGCGACTCGGACGTGCCGTACCTGGACGACGGGGTCGAGGCGACGCTGAACCGCAAGCGTTCCTGGTGGATCGAACCGCAGGCCTGGGCGGTCTTCACCGGCTGAACCGGCGCCACGGCACCGCCTGATCCGACCACCACGCAGCTGCTGCGCCGTCCCGACGGTCCGCCCCGGGGACGAACAGGACGGGGACGCCACCGGGCCCGCTTCGATGCGGAGGCATATCCTCGGGGCTCGGGAGGGGAGGAACCGTGGAAAAGAATGCTGACCGGGAGCCGGACACTTCGTCGGTGCCGACGCGGGACATCGAGCCATTCTGGGATGAAAGCGACCCACCGGCCGCCCCGGATCCCTTCGCCGCGCACTCCGGCCCGTCCGACCAGCACGGCCTGCCCATCCCACCTGTCCAACCCGGCGTGCCCAACCAGCCCGGAATGCCGACCCAGCCCAGCGTGCCCAACCAGCCTGGCGTGCCCAACCAACCTGGCGCGCCCTCGCAGGCCGGGCAGTACCACCAGCCTGGCCAGCCCGGGGCGTACAACCAGCCCGGCCAGCCCGGCCAGTATCCGCCGCCCGGCCAGTACGGCCCGCCCGGCCAGTACGGCCCGCCTGGCCAGTACGGCCCGCCTGGCCAGTACGGCCCGCCTGGCCAGCACGGACAGCCCGGCCAGTACGGGCAACCTGGCCAGCCGGGACAGGCCGGCCCGCCCGGTCAGTACGGCCAGCCTGACCAGCCCGGCCAGTACGGACAGCCCGGCCAGTACGGGCAACCTGGCCAACCCGGACAGCACGGACAGCCCGTGCCCGGCCAGCCCGGATGGTCACCGGCAGCGCCGAGCGCCTGGTCCACGCCGCCCCGTTCGCAGGGCTCCGCCCCGGTACCGCAGCCTTCCCCCGGCGCGCCCCAACCCCCGTACGGGGCCGGGCCCGGCTGGACGCCGGCGTACCCGCAGCCCTCGTCCCAGCCCGGAATCGCGCCAGTGCCCGGCACGGCGCCGCAGCCTGGAATCGCGCCACAGCCTCAGGTGGCCGCGCCCGGCGCCCCGCCGCAGAACGGACCGTCCGCCGCGCTGAGCGCCGAGCAGACGCCGCCGGCGGACAACCCTGGAGAGCGCGACGCGGACCTGGAAGCGGCGGACGCCGTACCGGGTGACCGTGTCTCCGAGCCGGCCACCGACGTCAACGCCGGCCCCGACGCCGATGCAGGCCAGGAAGGGCCTGCTCTCACGGCACGTGGCACCGCGACCCCACCCGGAGCCCGTCCGGCGGCCGGGGTGCAGGGCGTCGCTTCGGTGACCGCCTGGAGTGGCCCGCCGACACCGCCCGCCCCGCAGCCCTCCCCGTCCGGTCCGGCGACGTCCGGCGCCACCGCGAGCGGTGCTGCGGTGCCGATTGATCCGGCGTCGGGCCCGCGTCCGGCCGCCGGCACCTACGGCGCGCCCGTGGCACAGCCGCCCGCCTGGCAGCAGCCGACCGCCCCCGCCTGGCAACAACAGCCGGAAGGCGCCCCGGGCTGGCAGCAGCAGGAGGGCACCCCTGGCTGGCAGCAGCAGACCGGCGCGGCAGGCTGGCCGCAGCAGCCGCATCCGGGTGTGACGCCGGTGCCGCAGCAGGAAGGGCCGGGGGTGACCCGGGTGCCGCCGGCCGCCGGCTTCCCCGAGCAGAACTGGACCTCGGACTCGGTGACGCCGACCGCCGAGGACTTCGCCCGGCGCCGGGCCGCCAAGCCGGCCGAGCCGGTGGCGACGATGGGTGTCCGCGCGGCGGTCAACAAGATCGGGTTGGTCAAGCTCCCGCCGAGCCGGCAGGAGCAGGAGATCAAGCGCGACATCGAAATGGTCCGGCGCAACTTCGGCGGCCTACGCCAGGTGACCGTCGTCAACCCCAAGGGCGGGGCCGGCAAGACCGTCGCGATCCTGCTGCTGGCGATGACCTTCGGTCAGAAGCGCGGCGGGTACGTCCTGGCCTGGGACAACAACGAAACCCAGGGCACCCTCGGGATGCGCGCCCAGCAGGACTTCCACTCCCGTACGGTGCGTGATCTGCTCCGCGACCTGGGGCAGTTCCAGGGCGCCTCGGGACGGGTCGGCGACCTGTCACAGTACGTCCGCTCGCAGGCTGAGGGGATGTTCGACGTGCTCGCCTCGGACGAGTCGGCGACCGGCGGCGAGATGCTCACCGCCGCCGCCTTCGCCGAGATCCGCGAGGTGGTCAGCCGCTTCTACAAGCTGATCTTCGTGGACACCGGCAACAACGTCCGGGCGCAGAACTGGCAGGCGGCGATGGACGCCACCGACCAGCTCGTGGTCACCATGTCGGCCCGGAACGACTCCGCCGAGACTGCGGCGCGGATGCTCGACCACCTGGAGCAGAGCGGGCGGCAGCGCCTGGTCCGCCAGGCGGTCACCGTGGTCTCCATGCCCGCCTCCCGCAAGGAGATCGACCTGCCGGCGATCCAGCAGCACTTCGCCGCCCGGACCCGGCTGGTGCTGACCGCGCCGTACGAGCGGCTCCTCGACTCGGGCGAACCAATCCGCTACGGCCAGCTCTCCTCGGCCACCATCGACGCCTGGCTCAAGATCGCAGCAGCGGTGGCCGAGGGGCTCTGACGCCCTGACCGATCGGATCGGCGGAGACGCCAGGGCGGGACGCGGCGGACGCGGACACGCCAGGGCAGGACGATGCGGGTGCGCCCCGGGCAGGACGGAGCCCGGGACGCACCGCTGCGGTCAGAAGCTGGAGAGCGCGTCGGCCGCCGCCGGGTCGCAGTCCCGCAGGAACTGCGCGCAGCGCGCCGCCTCGTCGGACTCGCCGATCGCGTCGGCCGCCCGGGAGAGCACGTAGAGGCAGCGCAGGAAGCCGCGGTTCGGCTCGTGCGACCACGGCACCGGGCCGTGGCCCTTCCAGCCGTTGCGGCGCAAGGCGTCCAGGCCCCGGTGATAGCCGGTGCGGGCGTACGCGTACGCCTCGACGGTGGCACCGGCGGCGAGGGCCCGCGCCGCGAGCGCGGCCCAGGGTGCGCTCGCGGCCGGGTAGGCCGCGGCGACCTGGGCGTACGCCTCGTCGGTGTCCGCCTTCTTCGCGGTGGCGAGGGCGTCACGGATCTCGTCGTTCCCGGGCAGGTGTGTGGCCGGTGGTTCGGGCAACAGGTTCTGCATCCGTCCATTCAACCCGCACCCCACCCCGACGCGCGAGGCCGGGGCCGCTGTCACCTGGACCAACGTCGGGTTACACCGCGGGGCCGGTGTGCCGGAGGAGCCCGTCTGACGGAGGATGGTCGGCGTGTCGACACCACCACCCGCCGATGTCCTGGACCTCTCCACCCACCACGAACTGGAGATCGAGACCCGCGCCGACCTCGACCGGCACCTCGCCGCCGGCACGCTCGCCGGCAAGACGGTGCAGGGACTGCGCCTCGACCTGGACCCGCCGGACCTGACCGCCGTGGACCTGGGTGACACCCTCTTCGTCGGCTGCCGGTTCGCCTCCCGCGAGGTCGCCGCGGAGCTGATCCGGCGCGGCGCGTTCGTGGTGCCACCGTTCGTCACGCTGCCGTACTCGACCCAGCCGCCGCAGCTCTACACCGCCGACGACCTGGCGGCCGGCTTCGCCGAAGGTGGCTTCGACGCGATGTGCGACAGCCGCGTCTACCAGCACTTCCGCGCCCACGGCGGCGCGACGCCCGAGGTCCGCGAGGCGCTCACGCAGCGGTTGCACGACCACGGCATCGACAACGCGCTGGCCGGCACGATCCGCGCCTGGGTGGCCGAGCACGGACCGGAGTCGGTCGTCGGGGTGATGGGCGGGCACGCCGTGCTGCGTGGCGCGCCGGCGTACCGGCAGACGGCGGTGCTGGGCTGGGAGCTGGCCCGGGCCGGCCGGCTGGTCATCACCGGCGGCGGACCGGGCGTGATGGAGGCGGCGAACCTCGGCGCGTACCTCTCCCGCCACCCGGCCGAGGCACTCCAGGCCGCGATCGACGAGCTGGCGACCGCGCCGGACTTCCACGAGCCCGACCCGTACACCGCGGTCGCGCTGCGCGTCCGGCAGCGGTACGCCCCACCGTCACCGGACGGCGGCCTTCCCCGCGCCCGCGCAGCGAACGACCACACCCGCACAACGGGCGGAACCGACGGTACGAGCATTCACCCCCGCATGACAGGCGGACCCGACGGTACGACGGCTGCGCCCCGCCCCACGGTCGGCGACGGGCGCGGGCTGCCCGGGGTCGGCGACGGGCGCGGGCGCCCCGCGGTCGGCGAGGGACGCGGGCGGCCCGGCAGCGCCGGCGAGGGGCACGACTGGGCCCGGCAGGGCGGGTTGTCGATCCCGACCTGGCTCTACGGGCACGAGCCGGCGAACCTCTTCGCGGGGCGGATCGCCAAGTACTTCTCCAACGCGATCCGGGAAGACACGATCCTGCGGTTGGCCCGCGGCGGCATCGTCTTCGCCCCCGGTGGCGCGGGGACGGTGCAGGAGGTGTTCCAGGCGGCGACGAAGACCTACTACTGCACCGACGGCGCCAGCGGCGCGTACGTCTTCCTCGGCCGGGAGTTCTGGACCTCGACCCTGCCGGTTGCCACGTTGCTGCGCCCCCTGCTCGCCGCCGCCCCGTACGGCGATCTCTCCCCGACGGTGCACCTCACCGACGACGTCACCGAGGCGGTACGCCTGCTCCTGGGCTGACCGCGGGCCGGCAGCGAGCCGGCCCACGACGGGCGGACACGGAGCCGGTCGGACGCGGAGCCCGTCGGCGAACCGCGCCCGGAAGCACGCCCGCAACCCCCGCGCGGCACGGAAGCGCCGCACGGAAGCACGCCCGCAACGCGCACGCGGCACGGAAGCGCCGCACGGAAGCACGCCCGCAACGCGCGCGCGGCCGGCCCCCAGCAGGGACCGGCCGCGCGTACGGGCGTTCGTGGGTTACTTGGCGAGGGTGGTGCCGGTCGAGCGCAGGTGCTCGCAGGCCTCGACGACGCGGGCGGCCATGCCCGTCTCGGCGGCCTTGCCCCAGGCGCGCGGGTCGTAGAGCTTCTTGTTGCCGACCTCGCCGTCGACCTTGAGCACGCCGTCGTAGTTGCGGAACATGTGGTCGGCGACCGGGCGGGTGAAGCAGTACTGGGTGTCGGTGTCGATGTTCATCTTCACCACGCCGTAGTCGAGCGCCTCGCGGATCTCCGACAGCAGCGAGCCGGAGCCGCCGTGGAAGACCAGGCTCAGCGGCTTGTCCTTGCCGTACCGCTCGCCGACGGCGTCCTGGATCTGCTTGAGGATCTCCGGACGGAGCTTGACGTTGCCCGGCTTGTAGACGCCGTGCACGTTGCCGAAGGTCAGCGCCGCCATGTAGCGGCCCTTCTCGCCGAGGCCGAGCGCCTCGACCATGGCCAGGCCGTCGTCGACGGTGGTGTAGAGCTTCTCGTTGATGGCGTTCTCGACGCCGTCCTCTTCGCCGCCGACGACGCCGACCTCGATCTCCAGGACGATCTTGGCCTGGGCGGCCTGCGTCAGCAGTTCCTCGGCGATCTGGAGGTTCTCCGCCACCGGTACGGCCGAGCCGTCCCACATGTGCGACTGGAAGAGCGGCTCCTGGCCCTTGGCCACCCGCTCCTTGGAGATCTCCATCAGCGGCCGGACGAAGCCGTCGAGCTTGTTCTTCGGACAGTGGTCGGTGTGCAGGGCGATGTTGACCGGGTAGTTCTTCGCCACCTCGTACGCGTAGGCCGCGAAGGCCGCCGCGCCGCTGACCATGTTCTTGACGCTCGGGCCGGAGAGGTACTCGGCACCACCGGTCGAGACCTGGATGATGCCGTCGCTCTGCGCGTCCGCGAAGCCCTTGAGAGCGGCGTTGAGGGTCTGCGAGGACGTCACGTTGATGGCGGGGTACGCGAACCGGCCGGCCTTGGCGCGGTCCAGCATCTCGGCGTAGACCTCGGGGGAAGCGATGGGCATCTGGAAGACTCCTTTAACTACCGCTGCCGGCCGTCGTGGCCGCTGTCGTCGGAGAGTGCGCGGGGCACGTGGTCCTCGCTGGGCAGTATCCCGTAACCGGGCCACTCGGGTACAACCGAGGTGATCTCACCGGCGTTCCCAGCTGTCCGGCACGAGGACGCTGATCGCCCAGGTCACCACCGCCATCACGATGGCGCCCCAGAACGCCGCCCAGAATCCGGAGATGTGGAACGGCAGGTCGAGCGCCCCGGCGATCCAGTCGGTGAGCAGGAAGAGCAGGGCGTTGACCACCAGCGCGAACAGGCCGAGCGTGAGGATGTAGAAGACGCAGCCGACGACCTTGATCAGCGGCTTGATCACCGCGTTGACGACGCCGAAGATCAGGGCGACGACGATCAGGGTGCCGGCCTTCTCCGCGGTGGAGCCCCCGTCGACTTCGATTCCCGGCACCACCAGGGTCGTCACCCAGAGCGCCAGGGCCCCGATCAGGAGCCGAACCAGTAGTCCCATGCCCCTCATCCTGGCATTCGGCGCGGCCACTGCGACGGACAATCAGCGACTCGCGGTTTGCCGCCGGCTTCCCGCGGAAAGGACGAACAGCCCGTACGGTGGGAGAGGCCACCCGGCCGGGAGGCGCACCGCGACCGACCAGCCCGACCAGCGCGAGGAGGCGACCCATGGGCCAGCCCGACGAGGACGAGTTCACTCCCGACGAGAGCCTTCCGCCGGGCGAGCGCAACCTGGAGACCCCGGAGCGGGACGCGGTCGAGCAGGCGATCCCGGTCGATCCGTCGACGGAGGAGCCGGTCGTGCAGCGCGGCTTCGAGGTCGACGACTGGGATTCGCTGGAGCAGGCCCGGATCGTCGGCGTCGACGAGGACGACTACCGCTGACCTCGCGTCGAGCGCAGCGGGCCGTGACGGCCCGGTGGCGCAGCGCAGCGCAGGAAACGGACTTGTCAGCCACTGCGGCTGTTTGATCCGCATGCGCGCGGGATCGCTCAGGATTGGCCCCTACACTGCCCGGGTAACCGCCACCGACTTCGGCTGGTTCACACACCCCAACGGGAAGCTATCGGAGGTCGCCTGTGCCGACGCCCATTACCACCCTGGCCCTCGGACCCGAATGGCTCGATCCGGAGTGGTTGATCTCGACGTTCGGCCTGCTCGGCATTCTGGCGATCGTATTCGCCGAATCCGGTCTCTTCTTCGGGTTCTTCCTGCCGGGTGACTCGCTGCTGTTCACGGCCGGGCTGCTCACCGCCGACGGGAAGTACATCACCCACCCGCTCTGGCTGGTCTGCCTGCTGATCACCATCGCGGCGATCGCCGGTGACCAGGTCGGCTATCTCTTCGGCCGCAAGGTCGGCCCGGCGCTGTTCCGGCGCCCCAACTCCCGCTTCTTCAAGCAGGAGCACGTCATCAAGGCGCACGACTTCTTCGAGAAGTACGGCGCCCGCTCCATCGTGCTGGCCCGGTTCGTGCCGATCGTGCGGACCTTCACGCCGATCGTGGCCGGCGTGAGCAAGATGAACTACCGCACCTTCGTGATCTACAACGTGATCGGCGGCATCCTCTGGGGCACCGGCGTCACCGTGCTCGGCTACTTCCTCGGGCAGATCCCGTTCGTCAAGGCGAACATCGAGATGATCCTGATCGGCATCGTGGTCGTCTCGGTCCTGCCGATCGTCTTCGAGCTGCTCCGGGCGCGGATGGCGGCGAAGCGGGGCACCACGCTGGCGGAGAAGGCCGCGGCCGAGCGGGCGATCCAGGAGACCCAGCAGCACTACCGCGGCAACTAGAACCACCGCAGACACCGACCGCCGGTGACCGCCCTCGTCGAGGGAAGGTCACCGGCGGTCGGTGTTCTGTGCGGTCAGTACGGTCAGCGCGCCTTCTTGGTGGCACGCTTGCGCGGCGGGGTGAGCAGATCGGCGATGGTCGCGATCGCACTCGGCACCAGCCGGTAGTACGCCCACACACCACGCTTCTCCCGCTCGAGCAGCCCCGCCTCGGTGAGGATCCGAAGGTGGTGACTGACCGTCGGCTGCGAGAGCCCGAGCGGTGCGGTCAGGTCGCAGACGCAGGCCTCGCCCTCCGGCGCGGACTGAATCAAACTGAGCAGGCGCAGCCGAGCCGGGTCCGCGAGGGCCTTGAGGACCCCGGCGAGACGCTCCGCGTCGGCACGTTCAATCGGCTCACCGGCAAGCGGCGAGATCTGAGGCATAGTCGTTTCAGCCAAAGCGGTTCCCACGAAATCCATCCTTCCACCAGCAGCATCGACCCGCCTGCATATCAGCAGATCCGAATCGGCATTCTTTTAAGCCACAAGACCGAGGTCAGCCAGCGTGAAGACCGACCGGTACGGCAGTCCGGCGGCTCTGACGGCATCACCGGCTCCCCGGTCAACGATAACCGCCACGCCCACTACCTCGGCCCCAACCTCTTGCAATGCCTCGACTGCGGAGAGCACGCTGCTTCCCGTGGTCGAGGTGTCTTCCACAGCCAACACCCGACGGCCCGCCACATCAGGCCCCTCGATGCGACGCTGGAGCCCATGGGCCTTGCCGGCCTTGCGGACCACGAACGCGTCGAGCTGCCGCCCTTGTGCGGCGGCGGCGTGCAGCATCGCGATCCCCACCGGGTCGGCGCCCAGCGTCAGTCCACCGACCGCGTCGAACTCCAGATCGGCGGTCAGGTCGAGCATCGCCCGACCCACCAATGGTGCCGCCGCGTGATGGAGCGTGACACGGCGGAGATCGACGTACCAGTCGGCTTCACGGCCCGATGACAGCACCACGCGGCCGTGGACAACAGCCAGGTCGGTGATGAATTTGCGCAGGTCGTCGGTGTCCCCCATGGCCGGTAAGGGTAGCGGTCGAGTCTGAGAGCCGCGTTCAGGGTCGGCGGTGTTCAGCCCGATGAGGGATAGGTGACCAAAAGATCATGAACACGCTGCGCTACGTGTTGACCAGGGACTGGGCACTCGGCCCGGGCCGATGATCCGTCCGGTTAGGACGGCTGGTCTCCGCGGTCGGATTCGTCTCGGCCGATCCGCCCACGGGTGTCCCGGGCGATGGCCTGCAGCAACCGCTGCGGGGTGTGCCGCAGTCCGGCCACCGCCAGCTTGTACTTCCAGTCCGGCACACTGATCAACTTGCCTTTATGCAGGTCACGCAGGGCGTCGTTGACGACATCGTCAGCCTGGAGCCAGAGCCACCCCGGGGTGCCGGACATGTTGATGCCGGCCCGGTCGTGGAATTCGGTCCGGGTGTAGCCCGGACAGAGCGCCATCACCCGCACACCGTACGGCCGGACGGACTGACCGACGGATTCACTGAAGTTCGTCACCCACGCCTTGGAGGCCGAATAGGTTGAACCGGGCATCACGGCACCGAAGCCGGCAACGGAAGAGACATTAATCACTGCCCCACGGCGCTGTTGGGTCATCGGCCGCAGCGCGGCGAGGGTCAACCGCATCACCGCGTGGACGTTCAACCGCAGCAGCCGGGCCTCGTCCTCCGGGGTGGAGCGCAGAAACGGCCGGTTCAGGCTGATGCCGGCGTTGTTAACCAGCAGGTCGATCCGGTCGTCGCGCGCCAGCCACCGCTCCACCACCGCGCACCCGTCGTCGGTGGACAGATCGGCCGGGAGCACCTCGACGCCGACACCGTGCCGTTCGGTCAACTCGGCGGCGTGCTCGGCGAGCCGGCGGGCGTCGCGGGCCACCAGGACCAGGTGATGACCGTCGGCGGCGAGCCGGCGGGCGAAGGCCGCACCGATTCCGGCGGTGGCGCCGGTGATCAGCGCGCGGGGGGTCACGGGTCCGGGGACGGGCTCCGGCGTTTCGGCCACGGGGATCTCATCTCCACACATCAGCGGCCGGGGCGGGTGACGCCGGCCGGGCGGTGCGACGGAAGTACCTGTTCGCCGCCGGCGAGCAGAGCAGCAGAGCCACCACAAGGTAGCCGAGTACCTGGGCCACCGGAAGTGCCGCGCCGAGCGGCAGCCACCACCGGGGATACGCCTCGGCGAGCGCGGTGACAACGGTGGTGTCGACAGGGTCGAAGACGAAGTCCGGCGACACCGCCCGCTGGGCCACCACCACCGCGAGGGTGACGCCGCCGCAGAGCAGCCCGGTCGCGCTGACCAGCCAGGTGACCAGCCGGGCCACCGCCTGGCGGCGCGCGAGCCCTCGGGCCAGCACCAGCAGCAGCCCCGCCACGGCCAGCGCCAGGATCGTCGCGAGCACGGCCAGCCCGACCGGGAGCACCGCCAGGCTGTCGATCTCGGCCGCGGTGGCGCCGGCGGCCGCCGCGAGTTCGCGGTAGCGGTCGAGGACGCCACCGACGACCGCCAGCCCGACGATCGCGTACGCCGTCCCGCCGAGGGCCAGCACCGCCAGCACGACCACCGCGAGGGTGACCGTCGTCGGGCGCGGCGGCGCCGGGGGCGCGACCGGGTCCTGATATGCCACGACCGATCCTTCCGGTAGGTACCTCAAGGAACCTACTAGCCGGAGGATCGGTCGTGGCCGCTACGACGTCAGCCGGCCGGCGGCGTCGGATTCGTCGGATCAGCGGGGTTGGCGGGATCCGCCGGATTCGCGGGGCCCGCGGGCGGCTGGGCCGGGTGCTGCTGAGGCTGGCCCGGGTACTGCCCGGCGCCCGCCTGCGGGTAGCCCGGGTACTGCCCGCCCATCGGGTATCCGGTGCCCGGCAGCGGCGGCTCCCACATCGCCGGCGGCTTGCGGAAGAACTCGTTCGCCGCGGGCAGGGCAAGCAGAATCGCAGCGGCCAGCATCGCCAGCATGCCGAGGATGCCGATCGCCAGGCTTGCCGGCTCGTACCAACCGGGCAGCGCCGCCTCGATTCGCTCCTGCAGCTCCGCCTGAGTGGGCAGGTTGGGATCGCCGGTCTCGACGCCGGAGAGCGCCCCGCTGGCCGCGGTTGCCAGCAGGCCCAGCCCGGTGCAGCAGAGCGTGAGACCGGCGGCGACCCAGGTGACGATCCGCGACGGGTTCTTGCCACGGTTGTTGAAGATGGCAAGGACCACCACGCCGGCCGCGAAGAGCAGGCTGATCCCGATGCCCAGCACGGAACCGATGACGCCACCGACGGCGGCGCCCTCCATCGCCGTACCCGCGTAGAGCTCCTCGGTGACCTCCTGGGTGGCGGTCACCATGGGGATCGACACGCCCACGGAGATCACTTGGAGTACGGCGTAGAAGAAGAGCAGATAGCTGGAGATGGTCACGACGGTCGGGCGAGGGTTCGCCGGCAGCGCGGCTGGATGCAGTGGTGCGGTCACGGTTGACTCCCTGGTCGGTGCTTCAGGCCGACAACGCTAGCCGTCGCCGTCCAACACCCCGGCGGACGCCCGGCCGCCGCAACCTCACCGGCACTGCCGCCGGACTACCGCTGGTCGCCCGGGCCGCCCCACGGACCCTGCGGCGGCTCAGCCTGCGGATAACCCTGCTGCCCCTGAGCCGACGGGTAACCCTGAGCGGGCGGGTAACCCTGAGCCGGTGGGTAACCCTGCGCGGGCGGGTAACCCTGCGCGGGTGGATGGCCCTGAGCCGGCGGATAACCCTGCGCTGGCGGGAAACTCGGTGCGGGCGAGCCCGGCTGCGGGTAGCCCGGGTACTGCCCACCCGCCGGGTAGCCGTTACCGGTCGGCGTCGCGGCGTTGCCCGGCTTGCGGAAGAACGCGTTCGCGGTCGGCGTGGCCAGCAGAATCGCGGCGGTCAGGAGCGCGATCAGGGCGACGGCCGCCAGCGCCGTGCTGACCGGCAGGTACCAGGGCAGCCTGTCCGCCAACGGATCGACCTCCTGCCCATTGGCAGAGGCAGAGACGGTGACCGGTCCGACGCCACCGCCCAGCGAGTTCGTCAGGGTCAGGCCACCGCAGCAGGACATCAGACCCACGAGCACCCAGGTCGTGATTCTGGCGCCGTTCGCCCCTCGGCTGTTGAGGGCCGCCAGCACCACCAGCGCCACCACGAAGACCATCGTGCAACCGGCCGTCAGATAGACCGTCGGCGTATAGAGACTCTCCATCCCGACGGAGAGTTCCTTGAGCGCCTCCTCGGTGGCGTTCATCGCGGGGATCGCCAGGGCCAGTGAGATCACCTGGATCAGGGCGTACAGGTAGAGCAGATAGCTGGAGGCGCTCACGACGCCAGGTCGTGGCCGCGCCGGTGGTCCTGCCTGGTTCATGGTTTCCCTTCGATCCGTTCGGCGGCCTCAGTAGCCGCGCCACTCCCCGCGGGCGTACTCCAGAACCTTCGGTGACATCAGCGTCGAGGCGGAGACCTCGACCCGGGCCCGGTCCGGGGGGAACGTCGCGGCCTGGGCGAGCGTCGCCTCGTCGAGGAAGCGCCGCGGCGGCGCCTGCGGCGACAGGCCGAGTGGCGGCGCCTGCGGGCCGGTCGCCGCCAGCAGGAAACCCCAGTCACCGAAGGAGGGGACGTCCACGTGGTACGGCGTGGTCGCGAACCCGGCCGCCCGCAGCGACGCCTCGATCGACCAGTACGACCTCGGTGCGAAGTACGGCGAGCCGGACTGCACCACCACCCGGGCGTCGTCGGCGAGCACCGCCCGCACCAGGGTGTAGAACTCCACCGAGTAGAGCTTCGCCGTCGCCGTCTCGTCCGGGTCGGGCAGGTCCACGATCACCGCGTCGAAGCGGTCGGCGGCGTCCCGCAACCAGCCGAAGGCGTCGGTGTGCACCAGGCGGACCCGCGGGTCGTCGAAGGCCCCGGCGTTGAGTTCGCGCAACCGGGGTTCGGTACGCGCCAGCAGCACCACCGCCGGGTCCAGCTCGACCAGGGTCACCGACTCCACGTCGGGGTAGCGCAGCACCTCCCGCAGCGCCAGCCCGTCACCGGCGCCCAGAATCAGCACGTTGGAGCGGCCGCCGTTGAGGACCGGATGCACCAGCGCCTCGTGGTAGCGGTACTCGTCGGCGGAGCTGAACTGCAGGTCCCCGTTGAGGTAGAGGCGCAGATCCTCGTTGCCGGCGGCGTCCCGGCCCATCGACCGGGTCAGCACGATCTCCTGGTAGACGCTGCGTTCGGCGTGCACCACCGGGTCGCGGTAGAGCTGCTGGCGGGCGGTGAGCTCGAAATCCTCGGCGGTGACGTAGGCGTACCCGAGGCAGAGTCCGACCACGACGAAACCGGCGGTCAGCGCGACCCGGGTACGCCGGGCGAGCTGCCTGCGGAAGACGGTGAGCACCAGGATCAGCCCGGCGACGGCGTTCACCGCCCCCACCACCAGCGCCCCTTTGAGCTGGCCGAAGACCGGGATCAGCAGGAACGGGAAGGCGAGCCCGCCGAGCAGCGCGCCGACGTAGTCGGCGGCGAAGAGGTCGGCGACGGCGCTGCCTGCGGACTGGGCGCGGATCTGCTGCAGGAGCACCATCAGCAACGGGATCTCGGCGCCGATCAGCAGACCGAGCACGAACGCGACGATCACCAGAGCCGGGCCGTAGAGGTCCAGCCAGGCGAAGGCGGCGTAGAGGCCGAGGACCGACACGCCGCCGAGAAGCGCCAGGGCCAGCTCGACCGCGGCGAAGGCGGCGGCGGCCCAGGGCTGCAGCGGCTTGGCGGCGAGCGCCCCGACGCCCATGGCGAAGACCATCACGCCGAGCACGATCGATGCCTGCCCGACGGTGTCGCCGATCAGGTAACTGCCGAGCGCGACCAGGGCCAGCTCGTAGACGAGCCCGCAGGCGGCGCAGACGAAGACCGTGGCGAGCACGGCCGCCCGGCGCAGCCGCCACCGGGAACCCGCCGGCGCTTCCTGCGCCTGCTCGACCCCGGCCGATGTACCGGCGCTGGTCATCGCCGGCGGTACGGGTTCTGCCGCGGCCCGCCTCCCGGCTGCTGGTTCGGTGGCCCGCGACGGGCTGCCGCCTGCGCGGCCGTGCGGCGCTGGCTCGCCCGCTGCCAGATACCGGTGGCGATCAGCGCGGCGGCCGACGCCAGCACGACGAACGCGGCGAGCAGGTAGCCCCACCGGTCCCGCAGGAAGTCGTTGCCCGCGCTCGGCAGGTTCGACGGCGCCGCAGTCGGTTCGGCAGCGGTCGGTGCCACCGCGGGCCCGGGGGTGACGTAGCCCTCCTCCACCGCCAGCAGCGGCAGCAGCGTGGCCGCGCGGGTGATCGCCCACCCGGGGTCGTCGATGAAGACGGCCTTGTCGAGGCCGAAGCGGCTCAACCAGGGGTAGGCGTCCTGCTCCGACGAAATGCCGCCGTTGCTGCTGACAGTGACCGACGCGCTGTCCTCGAACTCGCTCGACGACGACGTGTAGATGACAGTGGCGCTCACCTCCAGCCAGCTCGGGCACCTGGAGGATTCGCTGACGAGGATCCCTTCGCCGAGGTTGGAGCCGGCGCTGAGAGTGCTGCCGTTGCCGATCAGCTTCCAGCCGTAGCAGATGCCGTGCTCGGCAGCGGAGCGCTGCAGCACCTCGACGGTGTCGGCGCTCTGCTGCGTGGTGGGCGGCGGCACCGTCGTGCTGTTGTCCCCGATACCGCAGCCGCCGAGCACAATGACGGCCACGGCACCGACCAGGGCCCTGGCGACCCTGGGTCCCCGCGAGGCGGACATCAGATGATCGCCGCCGCGATGACCGCGCCCGTCGCCACGTGCACGACCGCGTTGATCCAGACCGCCGGGTGCGGCTGCGGGTCGACCAGGATCACGCCCAGCTTGCCGGGCGTGGCGATGTCGAGCAGCACGAAGGCGACGGCCATCACGACCAGGCCCAGCAGTCCGTACGCGACGGTGCCGACCAGACCCAGCGCGAAGGTCTCCGGGCTGGCGAAGATCGCCGCGACGACGATGATGCCGACGCCGACCAGGTTGGAGGCGAGCAGCAGCGCCGCGTTGTGGTTGCGGTCCACCCAGATCAGCTCCTTGAGCCGACCGGGGGTGGCGACGTCGACCAGCACGTAGCCGATCGCCATCAGCAGCACGCCGATGCCGCAGTAGGCGAGCGAGACCATCAGATCAAGGACGAGTTTGGACATGAGCGGGCTCCAGGAAGGGGTGAGGTGAGAGGTGCTGCGCTACTTGCCGCTACCGGGGCCGCCGCCCCGTACGGTGGTGCCCCGGCCCCAGCCCCAGCCGCTGCCGACGTAGGCGTGGTAGCGGTGGTAGGCGCTGGAGGCGTCTTCGACCAGGATCACCGAACCGGTGTTGTTCGGTTTGATCACCACCGCGTCGTCGTCGTAGCGCAGGTAGACGCCGCTGGCGTCGACGTACTGGTCGGCCGGCTGCCAGGCGTCGGTGATCTCCTTGGAGACGACGCTCGGCGCCTTCGGCGAGGTGTACGCCTTGGCCTGCGATCCGATGTCCAGGCGCGACGTGCGGCTGTACCTGTCCTCGACGAAGCCGCGCGGGGAGAAGCTGCCGTAGAAGATGGCGAAGCTCGCCACCAGCGCCCCGATCACCGCGAAGGCGGCGCCGAAGACGAACCATCTGCGATAGGTCATGTCAGATTCACCGTCGTGGAGGTGGTGACCAGTTCCCCGGTCTGCGGATAGGCGTGCCAGGTCTGCCAGCGCACCGCGCCGTCGTCCACCGGGGCGAGTCGCAGCGCGGTCACCGCGTCCGGGTCGCCGGGGAAGACCCCGACCAGCGCGTACGGGTCGTCGTCGAGCGTGCTGCGCAGCTCGGCGATGCGCGCGCCGAGCCCGGCGCGGTCCAGCCGGCACACCTCGGCGCGGAAGGCGTACCGGCCGTCGTGTCCGCCGGCCTGCTCCGGCAGTTGCGGGGTGCGGCCGGGCAGGCAGGCGACGGTCTCGCTGATCCGCCGGTCACCGGCGCGCAGCAGGACCTGGTGGGAGGCGCCGAGCAGCCGCAGCACCGCCGTCGCGCCCCCCGGCAGGCGGCATTCGAGCACGTGCAGGGCGGGTTGTTCGGGACCGTCGAGCGCGAGGCTGAGGTCGGCGGCGGTGGTGTCGGCGTACGGCGTGTCGAGGCTGACCAGCATCAGCTGCTCTCCCGGGACTGCCGGTAGATCTGCACCTCGGCCCGGTGCAGCCGCTCACCGCGGCCGACCTCCCAGCCGGCGCCGCCGTAGGACTCGAAGGAGAGCCGGGCGTCGTCCGGCGCGCAGTAGTCGTGGTAGCGGATGGTGCCGTTCGGGTTCAGCCCGGTCGTCCCCACTGCGGTGAAGCGGGCGCTGCCGGACTCGTCGCTGGCGTAACGGCGGCCGTCGAAGTCGATGCTAGGCGCGCCCGGGGTGACGGTCGCGCCCCGCACCTCGGTCCAGAGCACCAGCTCCAGGTCGGGGTCCTCCTCCACGGAGATCCAGCGCTTGGTGCCGGCGGCGTCGTCGAGCAGGTGCTCGGCCCAGCGGTAGTCGCCCTCCTGGAAGTGCAGCGAGCCCCGTACGCCGTAGGAGACGCCGCGGATCTCCACGATGTCGCCGGGGGCGAGTTTGCGCGGGTCACCGCGGAGCGCGTCGGCGTCCTCCTCGACCTGCCGGAACGGGTCGACGGGCCCGGTCGGGGCCGGCGGGCGCTGCCGCTTGCTGTTCCGGACCGCGATCACCGCGATGACGACACCCGCCACAGCGACGAGGCCCGCCAGGCCGACCAGCAGGACCGCAAACGAACCGTTCATTCGCCCTCCCCAGGGGTGTCGGCGAAGACGGTAACAACTGCGCGCACCTCACGTAAGCACAGCTCACATCGGTAATGGTGCGGTTACGCAGCGAACTCAGGCGTCGTGGAGCCGCGCGGCGGCGTAGTCGGCCAGACTGGTGCGCCCCATGACGCAGCCGGTGAAGGTGGTGAACTCCTCCCCCGAACCGCGCAGCGCCTCCCAGGCGGTCCGCCCGGCCACGGCGTCGAAGCGGCCGAGCAGGGTCGCCGCGTACGCCTTGCCGGCCGGGCTGCCCTGCTCCAGCAGCCAGGCCACCTGCCGGCGTACCTGGTCGGCGTGGGTGGGCAGCGCCTGCTCGAGCAGGCGGTACGCCGCGGTGGCCGGGAGGGTGCTCCCGGCGATGCCGACGCCGCCGAAGGCGACCACGTCGGCGCCGGCGAGTTCCCGCGCGGCGGCGTCCAGGTCGCTCGTGTCCCAGCTGGTCTCGGCCATGGGGGTCTATTTCCCTTCGAAGGAGGGCGATAACCCGGTACGCGTGATCGGCAGGAGCCGGGGGGCGTCCTGCCGATCACGGTCACCGGAGGGGGCTGGTCAGGCGGCGGTGACGACCAGGGCGTCGCCGTCCCGGTCGACCCGGACGGTCTCCCCGTCGCGGATCCTGCCACCGAGCAGTGCCTTGGCGAGCTGGTCGCCGATGGCGGTCTGCACCAGCCGCCGCAGCGGCCGGGCCCCGTACATCGGGTCGTAGCCGTGCTGGGCGAGCCAGTCGCGCGCGGCGTCGGTGACGTCCAGCGTGAGGCGGCGGTCGGCGAGCCGTGCGCCGAGGCGGTCGAGCTGGATGTCCACGATCGACCGGAGGTCGCCGGCGGCCAGCGAGTGGAAGACCACGATGTCGTCGAGCCGGTTGAGGAACTCCGGCTTGAAGCTGGAGCGGACCACCGCCAGCACCGCCTCCTTGCGGGCCTCCTCGCTCAGCGTCAGGTCGCTGATGACGTGCGAGCCGAGGTTGGAGGTGAGGATCAGGATGGCGTTGCGGAAGTCGACCGTGCGCCCCTGCCCGTCGGTGAGCCGCCCGTCGTCGAGGACCTGCAGCAGCACGTCGAAGACGTCCGGGTGGGCCTTCTCCACCTCGTCGAGGAGGATCACCGAGTACGGCCGGCGGCGCACCGCCTCGGTCAGCTGGCCGCCCTCGTCGTAGCCGACGTAGCCGGGCGGGGCACCGACGAGCCGGGCGACGGAGTGCTTCTCGCCGTACTCGCTCATGTCGATGCGGACCATTGCCCGGTCGTCGTCGAAGAGGAAGCCGGCGAGCGCCTTGGCCAGCTCGGTCTTGCCGACGCCGGTCGGGCCCAGGAAGAGGAAGCTGCCGGTGGGGCGGTCGGGGTCGGCGATGCCGGCGCGGGCGCGGCGGACCGCGTCGGCGACGGCGGCGACGGCCTCGGCCTGGCCGACCACGCGCTCGCTGAGGGAGTCCTCCATCCGCAGCAGCTTGGCGGTCTCGCCCTCCAGCATCCGGCCGGCCGGGATGCCCGTCCAGGCGCCGACGACGGCGGCGATGTCGTCCGCGCCGACCTCCTCGTTGAGCATGCCGCCGTCGGCCTGGAGCACTGCCAGCTCCGCCTCGGCCTGGGCCAGTTCGCCGCGCAGTTGCGGGATCCGGCCGTAGCGCAGCTCGGCGGCGCGCTCCAGCTCCCCGTCGCGCTCGGCGCGCTCGGCCTCGCCGCCGAGGCGCTCCAGCTCCTCCTTGGCGTTGGAGATGCGGGTGATGTGCTCCTTCTCCAGCTGCCAGCGCTCGCTGAGCGCGGTGAGCTGCTCCCGCTTGTCGGCGAGTTCGCCGCGCAGGCGCTGCAGCCGCTCGGCCGAGGCCGGGTCGGGCTCCTTGGCCAGCGCCATCTCCTCGATCTCCAGGCGCCGGACTGCCCGTTCGATCTCGTCCACCTCGACCGGCCGCGAGTCGATCTCCATACGGAGCCGGGAGGCGGCCTCGTCGACCAGGTCGATGGCCTTGTCGGGCAGGAACCGGTCGGCGATGTAGCGGTCGGAGAGGGTGGCGGCGGCGACCAGCGCGGCGTCGGTGATCCGGACGCCGTGGTGCACCTCGTAGCGCTCCTTGAGGCCGCGCAGGATGCCGATGGTGTCCTCGATGGTCGGCTCGCCGACCAGCACCGGCTGGAAGCGGCGCTCCAGCGCGGGGTCCTTCTCGATGTGCTCGCGGTACTCGTCGAGGGTGGTCGCGCCGACCATCCGCAGCTCGCCGCGGGCCAGCATCGGCTTGAGCATGTTGCCGGCGTCCATCGAGCCCTCGCCCTTGCCGGCGCCGACGACGGTGTGCAGTTCGTCGAGGAAGGTGATGACCTGCCCGTCGGAGTTCTTGATCTCCTCCAGGACGGACTTGAGCCGCTCCTCGAACTGGCCGCGGTACTGCGCGCCGGCGACCATCGCGCCGAGGTCGAGGGAGACGAGCTTCTTGTTGCGCAGCGACTCGGGGACGTCGCCGGCGACGATCCGCTGGGCCAGCCCTTCGACGATCGCGGTCTTGCCGACGCCGGGCTCACCGATCAGCACCGGGTTGTTCTTCGTACGCCGGGAGAGCACCTGGATGACGCGGCGGATCTCGGCGTCCCGCCCGATCACCGGGTCGATCTTGCCGGCGCGGGCGCTCTCGGTGAGGTCGACGCCGTACTTCTCCAGGGCCTGGTAGGTCTGCTCGGGGTCGGCGGTGGTGACCCGGCGGTCTCCGCCGCGCACGGTGGGGAAGGCCGCGACGAGCGCCTCCTCGGTGGCGCCGGCGGACTTGAGGGTGTTGGCGACGGCGCCGCCGACGCGGGCCAGTCCGGCGAGCAGGTGCTCGGTGGAGGTGTACTCGTCACCGAGAGGGCGGGCGATCTGCTCGGCGGCGCTGATGGCGTTGGCGAACTCGCGGGAGACGCTCGGCTCGGCCACGCTCGCGCCGCGGGCCGCCGGTAGCGCCTGGACCGCCCGGTCGGCCTGCCGGCGCAGCTGCGCGGTGTCGGCCCCGACGGCGCGCAGCAGCCCGGGCGCGGTCGAGCCGGGGGTGTCGAGCAGGGCCACGAGCAGGTGCCACGGCTCGACGACGGCGTGGCCGTGCTCGGCGGCGCGGGCGACGGCGGTGGTGATGACCTCGCGGCTCTTGGTGGTCAGACGTTCGGCGTTCATCGGCTCCCCTGTTCAGGCGTTTCCACCAGGAACGACGAAACCAGAGTTGAGTCTATTCCGCTCAACTCCACGCCTGTGACCCGCATCACTTTTGATCCAGGTATCGACACACGGCTGAAACTTGCCTCCCCAAACCATCGGCCTCGACCAGCCGGAGTACGGTGACCGCCGTGCGTGTACGAGTCGAACAAACAACCCTGCCCGGCATCGGCGTACGCCACGACGTGCTGACCGGGACCGGACATCGGATCGGCGTGGTCTCCCACCGCGACGGCCGCCGGGAACTGGTCGTCTTCGACGAGGACGACCCCGACCTGGCCACCGTGCACCTGGCGCTCAGCGACGCCGAGGCCGCCGTCCTCGCCGACCTGCTCGGCACCTCGGTGGTGCTCGGCCAGCTCTCCCGGCTGACCGGCACCAACAGCGGCGGCCTGGTGACCGAGCAGGTCGCCCTCCCCGCCGGCTCCGGGTACGCCGGGCGGCGCCTCGGCGAGACGAAGGCGCGGGCCCGCACCGGCGCCTCCATCGTCGCCGTGGTCCGCGACGGCGACATCATCCCCTCCCCGGCCCCCTCCTTCCGCTTCGAAGCCGGCGACTCGGTGATCGTGGTCGGCACCCGGGCCGGAGTGGACGGGGTGACAGCGATCCTGGCCGAGTCCGACCCCGACAGCTGAGGGCGCCGATGCACGAAGAGATCACGTACCTGCTGATCCAGGTCGGCGGGCTGCTCCTGCTGCTCGGCCTGCTGGGCAAGTTCAGCCGCCGGATCGGGCTGTCCCCGATTCCCCTCTATCTCTTCGCCGGCCTGGCATTCGGCCACGGCGGTCTGCTCCCGCTCAACGCCAGCGAGGAGTTCTTCGAGATCGGCGCCGAGATCGGCGTCATCCTGCTGCTGCTGATGCTCGGCCTGGAGTACTCCGCCAACGAACTCGTCTCCAACCTGCGCTCCGCGGCGCCGGCCGGGCTGATCGACGCGCTCTTCAACGCGGTGCCCGGCGCGCTCTTCGCGCTCGTGATGGGCTGGGGCTGGCTCGCCGCGGTGGTGCTCGCCGGCATCACCTGGGTCTCCTCCTCCGGCGTGATCGCCAAGGTGCTCACCGATCTGGGACGCGTCGGCAACCGGGAGACCCCGGTGATCCTCTCGGTGCTGGTCATCGAGGACCTGGCGATGGCCTTCTACCTGCCGCTGCTGACCGCGCTGCTGGCCGGGGCGAGCCTCGCCGGCGGCCTGACCGCGCTCGGCATCGCGCTCTGCACCGTCACCGCCGTGCTCCTGGTCGCCATCAGGTACGGCCGGGCCATCTCGGCGCTGCTGCCGAAGAAGAACCCCGAAGCGCTGCTGCTGACCGTCCTCGGCGCCACCCTGCTGGTCTCCGGCATCGCCGCGAAACTGCAGGTCTCGGCGGCGGTCGGAGCGTTCCTGGTCGGCATCGCGATCTCCGGGCAGGTCGCCCACAAGGCCACCGAGCTGCTCACCCCGCTGCGGGACCTCTTCGCCGCGGTCTTCTTCCTCTTCTTCGGGCTCTCCACCAACCCGCGCGACATCCCGCCGGTGCTGATTCCGGCGCTGATCCTCGCGGTGGTCACCATGGGGACCAAGGTCGCGACCGGCTACCTCGCCGCCCGCCGCGCCGGCATGGCCGAGGCGGGCCGCTGGCGGGCCGGACTCGGGCTGATGCCCCGCGGCGAGTTCTCCATCGTCATCGCCGGACTCGCGGTCACCGCCGGCGCCGGGATCGCACCCCAGCTGGCGCCACTGGCGACCGCGTACGTCCTGATCACCGTCGTGGCCGGCCCGTTGCTGGCCCGGCTGCCCGACTACCCGTGGTTCCGCGCCTGGGTCCGCAAGCGCCGGGCCGCCCGCCTGGCGACTGCGCCGGTACCCGTTCCCGATTGATCCGGGGCGATACGATCCCACCGGATCGGCTGCTGTCTGACCGGTGGGATCGGCTCTTCCCTTGACAGCCCCGTCACGCTACGGTTTCGCCCCAGCAACCAGGTGTGTCCGCGGGCAGCACGGGATCCTCCCGGGGACCACGAGCGGAAGGCACCGCGATGAGTCTGCAGGGATCGGGGTTCGCCGGGTTCGCCAACCCGGTCGACCCGTCGCCGGCCGAACTGCGCGCCTGGGCACACGATCCCGGCTCCGTCCCGCTTGACCAGCTGCCGCCGGACTGGGATCTGCTCGTCGCCGGCGACCACCTGGTGGCGACCCTCTTCGACCTGGCGATGGACCCCACCTGCCCGGCCCGCCGCTTCGCCCTGCACTGCCTCTACATCTACGCCGCCGACAGCATCCGGACGAAGTTCCGGGCGCACTCCAAGCGCAAGCTGATGAAGATGCTCGACCGGGCGGAGAGCGACGGCGACGAGCAGCTGCTCTTCTGGGCGCACAACAGCCGTGCGTTGCAGGCCCGGCCCGAGCTCTTCGACTACCACGACTGGTGCGAGGGCGGGCTGGTCCGGCGCCACCGGCGTATCGGCTGACCCGGCGCGGCTCACCGGGCCAGGCGCACGACCTCGCGGTGCAGCCGCAACCGCTTCGGCGGGGCACCCCGCTCGACCTGACCGGCCTGATGCGGGCTGCGGTGCACCAGCAGCGGCGCGAACTGCCCGTCCAGCCGGCCGAGCATCTCGTCGAGCCGCGCTCTGACCTCTGCCGCGAGCTGGCGGGCGACCTCGGACTGAGCCATCGACCCCTCCCCAGGGAGTCCGTTGCGCACTTTTTCCGACTCATCCGAGGCTAGTCGAGCCGGCCACCGCCCACGGTCGAAAGCCGGTAGACCCCGTGCCGGACCGGGCCTGCCGAGGGTCAGTCGCGACCGCGGGCGCGGGACTGCTGCCAGACCACCACAGCTGTCGAGGTACGCGTCGTCGGCACCAGGTCCCGGCGCGGGAACGCGCTCAGCGACTCCATCTCCGCCATCCGGGCGTACGCGGTGTCCAGCGCTGTCTCCAGATCGGCGATGCGCTGCTGCATCTGCTCCAGCATCCGCTCCAGCCCGATGATCCGCTTGATGCCGGCCAGGTTCACCCCGTCGTCCTGGCTGAGCCGCTGCACCTCACGCAGCAGCATCACGTCCCGAACGCTGTACCGCCGGCCGCCACCGGGCGCCCGCCCGGGCTGGACCAGCCCCAGCCGGTCGTACTGGCGCAGGGTCTGCGGGTGCATGCCCGCCATCCGGGCCGCCACCGAGATCATCAGAACCTTCGCGTCGTACGCCGGATCGCCCGCCGAAACGAACTCGCTCGCCATCCTGAGTCACCTCCGCCTACTGCCGGACCGGGCCATCAACCGGACCGGCGTGCTGCGCTCTCCAGATGCTCCCGCGCGGCGGGAGGGGTGTGCGCGCCGAATTCCTCCAGCGCCGCGCGCGCCTCGTCGGAGACCTTCGAGGGCACCACGATCTCCAGGGTCACCAGCAGGTCGCCCGCCTGGCCGTCCCGGCGTACCACGCCCTTGCCGCGGGCGCGCAGCCTGCGGCCGCTCGGGGTGCCCGGCGGCACCCGCAACGTCACGGCGCCGTCGAGCGTCGGCACCCGCAGATCGGTGCCGAGCACCGCCTCGGCGAACGTGATCGGCACGGTCAGGGTCAGGTCGTCACCGCTGCGCCCGAAGAGATCGTCCGGGCGGACGTGCACCACCACGAAGAGGTCGCCCGCGGGTCCGCCGCGCTCACCGGGCTCACCTCGACCGGCCAGCCGGATCCGCTGACCGTCGGCGACGCCCGCCGGGAAACGGACGTTGAGGGTCCGGGTCCGGGTGACCCCGCCGCTGCCGGCGCACTCCGGGCACTTCTCGTCGACGATCGTGCCGACGCCCTGGCACTCCCGGCACGGCTCGGCGAAGCTGAAGCTCCCCTGGTTGCGGGAGGTGACCCCGGCGCCGCCGCACTGGGCACAGGTCCGCGGCTGGGTGCCGGGCTTCGCGCCGCTGCCGGCGCAGGTGTCGCAGACACCCGGAGCGCGCAGCGTCAACGGCAGCGTGACACCGCGTACGGCGTCCTGGAAGTCGACCGACACCTCGGCCTCGACGTCGCGCCCGCGCGCCGGGCCACGAGCCCGCCCGCCGGCGCCCCCCGCGCCCCCGGAGAAGATCGTGCTGAACAGGTCGGAGAAGCCCGCGCCACCGAAACGGCGGTCACCGGCCTGACCGCCCGCCCCGTTGAACAGGTCCGACATGTCGAAGGGCGGACCACCCGGGCCACCACCGCCGGCGCGGGCGTTGCGCCGGAACGCGCCGGAGCCGAAGAGCGAGCGCATCTCGTCGTACTCGCGCCGCTTGCCCGGGTCGGAGAGGACGTCGTACGCCTCGGAGGCGACCTTGAACCGCTCCTCGGCCTGCTTGTCGTCGGGGTTGCGGTCCGGGTGGTTCTCCCGGGCCAGCTTCCGGTACGCCTTCTTGATCTCATCCGAGGAGGCGGACTTGTCCACCCCCAGCACGGCGTAGAAGTCCTTCTCCAGCCAATCCTTGGAACTCAACAATCCACCTCCCTTCCATCAGGTGCGACCGAGGCGCCCCGGCGGACCGGGGCACCTCGGTCACTGGTCACTCCGGGTCGGCGACCGCGACCATCGCCGGACGCAGCATCCGCTCGCCCAGCTGGTAGCCGCGCCGCATGACCTGTACGCAGGTCGGCTCGGTCACCTCGGCGGAGGTCTGGTGCGCCACCGCCTCGTGCCGTGTCGGGTCGAACGGGTCACCCTGCTCGCCGAAGGCGGTCAGGCCGAACTTCCCGAGGGCGGTCGTCAACTGCTCCGCCACCGATCCGAACCCGCCGACCAGGTCGCCGTGTTCCCGCGCCCGGTCCAGATCGTCGAGGATCGGCAGCAGTGCCGACAGCACCGTACCGGTCGCCTGCTCGGCGACGACGCCCCGATCGCGGTCGACCCGCTTGCGGTAGTTGGCGTACTCGGCCGTGACGCGCTGCAGGTCGCGGGTGCGCTCCTGCAACTCGATCTTGAGCAGCGCCAGCTCGTCGCCCGCAGCGGTCTCTCCGGCGTCCCGGTCGGCAGGCTGCTGCGCCTCCGTCACCGGATCCGCCGGGGCGTCCACCACCGGGTCGACGGCGGGAGCCGGTTCCTCGAGGCTGACGACCTCGTCCTCGACCCCGTCGACGACCACCTCGGCGTCTTCCACCAGGCCCTCCGCGGACGGTGCTTCCTCGGCCGCCGGCGGCTGCGCCGCCGCCTCCTCGGCGCCGGCCGCAGCCGGCGCCGAGTCGGCCGATTCCACGGTCGCGGAGTCCGCCGGCACCGTGCCGGTGGAGTCCGGCTCGGTGTCTCGTGGCTTGTCCGTCATGTGGTTACCTCAATCCGTTCGTGAGCCGTACCAGCCGGGCCGGCAGGTCACTTCTTGTCTTCGTCGACGATCTCGGCGTCCACCACGTCGTCGGGTCCGCCGGCCGGGCCACCGGTCGCGCCGGCACCCGCCGCTCCGGCACCCGCGCCCGCACCCGGCTGGGGCTGCTCGGCCTGCTGCTGGGCGTAGAGCTGGGAGCCGATCTGCTGCGAGACCTGGGAGAGCTTCTCGTGCGCCGACTTAATCGCCTCGAGGTCGGTGCCGCCGAGCGCGCCACGCAGCTCGCCGAGCGCCTCGTTGATCTGCTCGCGTCCCTCGGCCGGCAGCTTGTCACCGTTCTCGGCCAGGAACTTCTCGGTCTGCCACTGGAGCTGCTCGGCCACGTTGCGGGTCTCGGCCTCCTCGCGGCGGCGCTTGTCCTCGTCGGCGTGGTCCTGGGCGTCGCGCATCATCCGCTCGATGTCGTCCTTCGGCAGCGCGGAGCCACCGGAGATCGTCATCTTCTGCTCGGTGCCGGTGCCGAGGTCCTTGGCGTGGACGTTGACGATGCCGTTGGCGTCGATGTCGAAGGTGACCTCGATCTGCGGCACGCCCCGCGGCGCCGGCGGCAGGCCGGTCAGCTCGAAGGTGCCCAGCTTCTTGTTGTAGGCGGCGATGTCCCGCTCACCCTGGAAGACCTGGATCAGCACCGACGGCTGGTTGTCGTCCGCGGTGGTGAAGACCTCGGAGCGCTTGGTCGGGATGGTGGTGTTGCGCTCGATGAGCTTGGTGAAGATGCCACCCTTGGTCTCGATGCCCAGGCTCAGCGGGGTGACGTCGAGCAGCAGGACGTCCTTGACCTCGCCCTTGAGCACACCGGCCTGCAGGGCGGCACCGACGGCGACGACCTCGTCCGGGTTGACTCCCTTGTTGGGCTCGCGGCCGGTCAGCTCCTTGACCAGGTCGGTGACGGCCGGCATGCGGGTCGAGCCGCCGACCAGGATCACGTGGTCGACGTCGGAGATCTTGATCCCGGCGTCCTTCACAGCCTGCTCGAACGGGCCCTTGCAGCGGTCGAGCAGGTCCTGCGTCATCCGCTGGAACTCGGCCCGGGTCAGGGTCACGTCCAGGTGCAGCGGGCCCGACTCGCCCGCCGTGATGTACGGCAGGTTGATGTTGGTGGTGGTCGCGGCGGAGAGCTCGATCTTGGCCTTCTCCGCGGCCTCCCGCAGACGCTGCAGCGCCATCTTGTCCTGGGACAGGTCGATGCCGTGCTGGCCGCGGAAGGTCTTGACCAGGTGGTCCATCACCCGCTGGTCCCAGTCGTCACCACCGAGCAGGTTGTCACCGCTGGTGGACTTGACCTCGATCACGCCCTCGGCGAGCTCCAGCAGCGACACGTCGAAGGTGCCACCGCCGAGGTCGAAGACGAGGACGGTCTGCTCCTTGGAGCCCTTGTCCAGGCCGTACGCCAGGGCGGCCGCGGTCGGCTCGTTCACGATCCGCAGCACGTTGAAGCCGGCGATCTCGCCGGCCTCCTTGGTGGCCTGACGCTGGCCGTCGTTGAAGTACGCGGGAACGGTGATCACCGCGTCGCTGATCTGCTCACCCAGGTACGCCTCGGCGTCCCGCTTGAGCTTCATCAGCGTCCGCGCCGAGATCTCCTGGGGGGTGTACTTCTTGCCGTCGATGTCGACGGTCCAGTTGGTGCCGATCTCCCGCTTGACCGACCGGATGGTCCGATCCGGGTTGGTCACCGCCTGACGCTTGGCTACCTCGCCGACGAGAACCTCACCGTTGCGGGCGAACGCGACGATCGATGGGGTCGTCCGCGAGCCCTCAGCGTTGGCGATGACGGTTGGCTCACCGCCTTCGAGAACGCTGACGCAGGAGTTCGTCGTGCCGAGGTCGATGCCGACCGCACGTGCCATCTTTGCTTCCTCGCTTCGTTACGTTGAGCAGGTGACGGGCACCGCCCGCAGCGCACCCATCTCAAGTTGAGTGAACCTGACTCAATAGTGCCACGCCGCCCGCGATCGTCAAGTCGGGGTTGAGCCGGGTCCGCGCAACTTGGGGTATCGGCGGTTCCGGTTGTCCCGGTTGCGCGATTCGGGCACCCTTTACCCGTGACGACGCATGGCGATGACTCAGACCCGGCCGAGACGTCATCCGTCGCCGCCGAGCCACCACTGCCCGCCGCCCTCGGCGACCTGCGCACGGCGATCACCGCCGCGACGTACCCGCTCGCCCTCGCCTCGGCCCGGACGGCCCGTGACTGCGCGACGGTGGTGACCGACCAGCTCGACGACTACCTCCTGCCCCGCCTCTCCCGGCTCGACGCCCCGCTGCTGGTGGTCGTCGGCGGTTCCACCGGCGCCGGCAAGTCGACCCTGGTCAACAGCCTGGTCCAGGCCCGGGTCAGCGCCTCCGGGGTGCTGCGCCCCACCACCCGCTCCCCGGTGCTGGTCTGCAACCCCGCCGACACCACCTGGTTCCGCGCGGGCGAGCTCCTCCCCGGGCTGACCCGCACCAACGAGCCCGGCGACACCACCGACACGCTCCAGGTGGTCGCCGCGCCGGCCCTCCCCGCCGGGCTGGCCTTCCTGGACGCCCCCGACATCGACTCGGTCGTCGACGCCAACCGGGCGCTCGCCGGCCAGCTCCTCGCCGCCGCCGACCTCTGGCTCTTCGTCACCACCGCCGCCCGCTACGCCGACGCGGTCCCCTGGGGGCTGCTGCGCACCGCCCGCGACCGCGGCACCGTCGTGGCGATGGTGCTCGACCGGGTGCCCCCCGAGGCCGCCGACGAGATCCGCGACCACCTCGCCGAGATGCTCACCGCCAACGAACTCGGCGACGCCCCGCTCTTCGTCCTCCCGGAGACCGTGATCAGCGGGCAGGGGATGCTGCCCGAGCCGGTCGTCACCGAACTCCGGGACTTCTTCGCCCGCCTCGCCGCCGACTCCGACGCCCGCGACGCCGTGGTGCGGCAGACCCTCGACGGCGCGCTCGCCGCCCTGCACCCCGCCGTCGCACAGCTCGCCGCCGCCGCCGACGAGCAGGCGACCGCCGCCACCGCGCTCGACGAACGGGTCGAGGCGGCGTACCGGGGCGCGCGCCGCACCGTCGAGCAGGCGGTGCAGGACGGACGGCTGCTCCGCGGCGAGGTGCTCGCCCGCTGGCAGGAGTTCGTCGGCACCGGCGAGTTCCTGCGCGGCCTGGAAGCCCGCATCGGCCGGCTGCGCGACCGGGTGGTCGCCGCCGTCACCGGCCGCACCCCGCCCGCCGCCGAGCTGCGCGACGCCATCGAGTCGCAGCTGGTCACCCTGCTGCGCGGGGTCGCCGCCGACGCGGCCGAGCAGGCGTACACCGGCTGGCAGGCGCACCCGGCGGGCGCGGCGCTGCTCACGCCGGAGCTGGCCCGGCCCGGCGCGGACCTCGGCGAGCGGGCCGAGCGGCTGGTCCGGGACTGGCAGCGCGACGTGCTGGAGCTCGTCCGGGCCGAGGGCGGCGACAAGCGCTTCGTCGCCCGGACCGCCGCCTACGCCGTCAACGTCACCGGCGTCACCGTCATGATCGCTGTCTTCGCCTCGACCGCCTTCATCCCCACCGGGCTGGAGGTCGCCACCGGCGCCGGCACCGCCGTCGCCGCCCAGTCGGTACTCCAGGCGATCTTCGGTGACCAGGCGGTACGGACCCTTGCGGCGCGGGCCCGCACCGACCTGCTCACCCGGGTCGACGCCCTGCTCGCGGAGGAGGCGGCGCGCTACACCGCGCTGACCGCGGTCGCCGCCGAAGCCGGCCCGACGGCCGAGCGCCTGCGCGCCGCCGCCGCGGAGGTCGCCGCCGCGCACCGCGAGTTCGGCCTTGCCGAGCCCCCGGGCCACGCGCCGGCCGGATCCGCGACATGATCGCAACCATGGGCGTGGACGAGGGGGACCGGTGAGCGACATCGTGGGCCGGCTGCGGAACCGGCTGCGCGCGGACCAGCCGGTCGACGCCGACGTGCTGCTGGCCCGGCTCGACGCGCTGCGCCGCTTCCTGGACGCCGTCGACGGCCACCTGCCGGACGACCGGCTCGGCCCGGCGCGCACCCTCGTCGAACGTGCCGGCACCCGGCTGGAACTCTCCCGTGACCACACCCTCGTCGCGCTCGCCGGCGCCACCGGCAGCGGCAAATCCAGCCTCTTCAACGCCGTCGCCCGGCTGGACCTCTCCCCGGTCGGGGTCCGCCGCCCCACCACCGGCGTCGCCCACGCCTGTGTCTGGGGGCCACTGGAAGGCGCCACCAAGCTCCTCGACTGGATCGGCGTGCTGCCCCGGCACCGCTTCATCCGGGAGAGCCCACTCGACGCCGACGACGAGTCGGCGCTGCACGGCCTGATCCTGCTCGACCTGCCCGACTTCGACTCCGTGCAGCAGGCGCACCGGCTGGAGGCGGACCGGCTGCTGGCCCTGGTCGACCTGGTCATCTGGGTGGTCGACCCACAGAAGTACGCCGACCGGGTGGTGCACGACAGCTACCTGCGCGAATTCCACCGGCACCGCGACGTCACCCTCGTCGTGCTCAACCAGGCCGACCGGCTGTCCCCCGCCGAACTGCCGAAGGTCCTGGCCGACCTGCGCCGGCTCCTGGACGCCGACGGGCTGGCGGGCGTGCCGCTGCTGACCACCTCGGCCCTCGACCCGGACGCGGTGCTGGAGCTGCGCGCCACGCTGGAGCAGACTGTCGCCGAACGGCAGGCCGCGCTGCGCAAGCTCGCCGGCGACCTCGACGGCGTGGTGACCGACCTGGCCGACGTCTTCGCCGCGCCGCCACCGGGCGCCCGCCTCGACGACGCCACGCACCGGGAACTCGTCCGTGCCCTCGCGCGCTCCGCCGGGGTGCCGACGGTGGCCGCCGCCGTGCGGTCGGCCTACCGCCACCGGGCCGCCGGGGCGACGGGCTGGCCGCTGGTGCGCAGCTGGCGCCGGCTGCGCCCGGACCCGCTGCGCCGGCTGCACCTGCCCGGCGGCGGCGAACGCGACGCCGACCAGGCCGCCGGGGCGGAGAGCCTGGTCGCGGCGACCTCGGTGCCGGTGCCGGCCCCGGCCGCCCGGTCGGCGGTGGGACTCGCCGTACGCGAGGTCGCCGAACGCGCCGCCGACGGCCTCCCCGCGCCGTGGCCCACCGCCGCCCGTTCCGCTGCCCGGCTGCGGGAGGCGGACCTGCCGGACGCGCTGGACGGGGCGATCGCCCGTACCGACCTCGGCCTGGACCGGCGGCCGCTCTGGTGGCGGTTGGTCGGCGGGTTGCAGTGGCTCTTGACGCTCGCGGCGGTCGCCGGCGTGGCCTGGCTGCTTCTCGGTTACCTGCTGCGCGTGCTGGGCCTGCCCGAGCTGGACAATCCGCAGGTCGGCGTGGTGCCGATGCCGACCGTGCTGCTGCTCGGCGGACTGCTGGCCGGCCTGCTGCTCGCCCTGCTGGTCAAACCCTTGATCTCCGCGGCCGCGGGACGTGCCGCCCGGCGCGCCGAGCAACGCCTCACCGCCGCCGTCGACGAGGTCGCCGAAGCGTACGTCGTCACCCCGATCCGGGAGGTGCTCGCGTCGTACGCGGCGGCCCGCGAGTCGCTCGAGCGGGCAGGGCAGCCGCGGTGACGCCGGATCCGCCGGCTGCGTTGACCCTCGCCGATCCGGCGTAGGGTCAGCGGCATGTCCACGCCACAGACCCCGTACGAGGCGGTGCTGCACGCCGCCCGTGACGTGACCCGCCTGGACTGCGCCCTCGACGCCGAGATGCTCGGCGCGGCACTACTGGGCAGCGTCTACGCGATCGCCGACGAGGACCGGGCGGGGGCGCTGCGCGAGTTCGTCGGCGGCTTCCTGGCCGCCACCACCCGCCGGCGCAGCGCCACCGCGCTGATCATCCGGCGGATCTTCGCCGAGCTGGTGCCCGACGCCGAGGGCGCCGCCACCGTCAAGCCGGGCGCGTCGGCGCCCGCCTGGGCGGGGCAGCTCGGCCGGGTCCGCCTCACCGGCTGCTGGGCCTACGGCGACGTGTACGGCGACCAGACCTCGTACCTGGCGACCTTCGCCTACGACGACGCGGAGCTCGGTGGACCCGAGCACGCGGTGGTGGCGCTGGTCGACCACAACATCGGCATCGTCAAGGACATCTTCGTCGGCGGTCCCGGCGAACGGATCCTCGGCCAGGTCCGGCAGATGTGCGACAGCGACGAGCTGACCTGGCTCCGCCGGGAGGATCCGGCCCGGCTGCGCGGCGAGGTCGGGCGGCATCTGGTTGTCACCGACGAGATCGCCACCCTGCCCGACGGCGGCTCGCTCGCCACCGACCGCGCGCTGGCCGGCGCCCGGCTCCGGCTGCTTCCCGAGCCGGCGGCCACGCCCGTCGACCGGCAGCCACTCGACGCCGACCAGCGCGACGAGCTGCTGCGCGCCTTCCTCGCCGCGCCGGAGGCCGCCCGCTTCGGGCTGCACGAGATCGACGGCGACGACCTCGCCTCCCTGCACTTCTGCCTGAGCCTGCTGCTGGATCACGCGGCGAGCTTCCCGGACGCCGATCCGCTGCGCTGGAGCCCGGCGGTGGCGGGGCTCTTCCTGCTGGACTGGGTGCACCGCCGGGCGGTGCTGGACATCGACGACGCGGCGATGCTGCCGCGGGTGCTGCGCGCCTGGGCCGCGTACGCCGCCCGCCGCCGGGGGCTGCCGCCCGCCGCTGCCGCGCAGACCGACGAGGCGATCGAGGAGATCGTGCCGGAGTTCGCCCGCCTCTACACCACCGGCGAGCGGCGCAGCCCGGCCACCGCCGCGGTCGCCCAGCTGATGGCCGACGGCATCGACCCGGACGACCCGCAGGCGCTGGAGAGCTGGCTGGCCGCGAACCGGGAGCGCCTCGGCGACGAAAGCTGAACCGTTCGGCGGACCGTCACGAACGCCCGACGGGCCGTCAACGCCCGACGTACCGTCACGAACGCCGGCGGGTCGTCACTACCGCCCGGCGGCCGGCCCGCGCTGGTCGGGAACGACCAGGCGCAGTCGGCGCGGGGCGACGGTGAGGGCGATCCGCTGCCCCCAGCTCAGGGTCAGCCGGTCGCTCTCCAGACCGTCGGCGAAGGCCACCAGTCCGTCGGATTCGGCGGTCAGCTCCAGCCGGCCGGTAGCGCCGAGCCGGCCGCAGGTCAGCTCGGCGCCGGTGACCGGTGAGGGCCACGCCTCCCGGACGAACCAGCTCAGCGCCAGCTCACCGGCGCGCGGCAGCGGGGGCGCGCTGGCCAGTCCTCGTGCGATCGAGGCGCACCAGCCGGTCGCGCCGGTGCCGGTGCCGATCACCACGCCGGAGGAGGAGTGCCGCTCCCGGCCGGCGCCGGCTTCGCCGGTGATGTCGAGCAGGTAGCGGGCGGACTGGTGGGAGCTGTGGCCGACGTACACCTCGTTGAGGCCGACCAGCTCCTGGCCGTCGTCGAGGACGGCGCGGACCATGGTGCGGGCCTCGGTGGCGGCCTTGCCGGCGGCGACGGCCGGCAGCAGCCGGGCCACCGCGGTGGCGGGGAAGCGCACCAGGATCCCGGCGTTGCGGCCGGGCTCCGGGTCGACGCCGATCACCGGCTGGCGGTCGAGGTACTTCGCGACGTTGGCCACGAGCCCGTCCGGTCCCACGGCGACGATGATGTCCTCGGGTCCGAAGAGGAACCGGGGCAGGTCGTCGCGGTCGACGTGCCCACGCCGCCAGTCGGGTGGGACTGCGGCGCCGACGGTTGTCAGCGCCGCCTGGAGCAGTTCGTGCCGGGCCAGCACCTCGTCGAGGTCCCGGCCCCGCTGGCGCAGGTAGTAGCCGGCCGCCGCCCGCGTGCCGTGGCGCACCAGCAGCTCGTCGAGCTCGCTGTGACGGCTCACCACGACGACGCGGGGGGCGAGGGTGGCACTCATCGGGCCGGGGCCAGCCGGGTGAGCAGGTCGGTGACGACGTCCGGGGTGACGGTGAGCTGACCGATCTCCGGCAGCTTTCCGGCGAGCTCCTTCAGCGCCAGGGCCCGCAGCACGTCGGCGGGGACCGCCGCGTACGCGGCGAGCTTGGCGGCCTCGGTCTCGGCCTCGGCGAGGCCGACCACGCGTACGCCCTCGGCACGGGCGTCGGCCAGCGCCCGCTCCTTGTCGGCCTCGGCGGCGGCGAGGATCCGCTCCTTGTCCGCCTGCGCGGCGGCGACCAGCCGGGCGCGCTCGGCGGCGGCGGTGGTCCCCACCGTCTCCCGTTGCGCCTCGCCCTGCGCCACGACGAGCCGGGCGGCGGCCTCCAGTTCGGCGCGGCGGTGCTCGTTGGCGCCGTGCTGGCTGACGAGCTGCTCCTCCCGCCGGGCCAACTCGATCTTGTTCTGGAGTTCGTTCTCGGCGATGCCGCGTTCCTGCTCGACCGCCTGGGCGCGGCGGGCGAAGGTGGCGCGGTCCGACTCGACCTGCACGGCCTCCCGGGTGGGGGTCTGCAGGGCCCGTTCCAGCTCCGGTTCGGGGCGGATGGCGACCACCCGGGCACTGACCACGGCCACGCCGATCTCGGTGAGCCGGGGCTCGTTCTGCAGGGTGGTGGAGACCGCCTCGCGGACCGGGGTGATGCCGGTGAGCGCCTCGGCGAGCGAGAGGCCGGCGAGCAGGTCGAGGGCGGGCTGCTGGGCGAGTTCGGCCAGCAGGGTCGCGACCTGGTCCAGCGGCCGGGCCCGCGGCACGCCCTTGGCCGGGTCGATAGAGAAGTCCAGCCGGGCCGCCGCCAGCGCCGGGTCGACCACCCGGTACGTCACCGTCGCCTGCACGGTGACGTCGGCGAAGTCGCGGGTGTGGGCGTGGAAGAGCAGCGGCAGCTCGCGGTCGTCGACCGGCACCTCGCTGAGCACGGCGGTGAGGGGCCGGTACCAGAATGACTGGCCGATCCCCTCCCGCCGGACCTTGCCGGCGATGTGGTGGCGGACCCAGGTGGTGGGGGTGCCGCGCAGGTGCCGCAGGAAGAGTCGCTTGGTCACGTCGGCCATGAGAGGTGCCTCCTTGTTTTTCGTCACGAGGACGATAAAACAGATGGTAGCTTATCGTCAAGGTGGTGATAAAGATGGCCGAGTGGCCCTCCCTGGCGGTCACCGTGGACCTGGTCGTGCTGACCGTCCGCGCCGACGACCTCAACGTCCTGCTGGTCCGCCGCGGCATCGCGCCCTACCAGGGGCGCTGGGCGTTGCCCGGTGGCTTCGTCGAGCCCGACGAGGACCTGCCCGACGCCGCCGCCCGCGAACTGCTGGAGGAGACCGGCCTACCGGAACCCGCCGGGCACCTGGAGCAGCTGCGCACGTACGGCACGCCGGGGCGCGACCCGCGGACCCGGGTGGTGACCGTCGCCTACCTGGCGCTGCTGCCGGACCTGCCCACCCCGGTCGCCGGCTCCGACGCGGCCTCGGCGCAGTGGTGGCCGGTCGCCCGGATCCACCCTGGACAGCTCGCCTTCGACCACGACCGGATCCTCGCCGACGGCCTGGAGCGCGCCCGGGCAAAGCTGGAGTACACGCCGCTGGCCACCGCGTTCTGTCCGCCGGAGTTCACCGTCGGGCAGCTGCGCACGGTCTACGAGACGGTCTGGGGTGTCGAGCTGGACCCGCGCAACTTCCACCGCAAGGTCACCGGCACCCCCGGTTTCCTCGAGGCCGCCGGCCGCAGCACCGAGGGTGACCGGGGACGCCCGGCGCAGCTTTTCCGCCGCGGCGCCGCGAACCTGCTGCACCCGCCGATGCTGCGCCCCGGCTCAACCCCGTAGCGCGTCCCGCGCACCCACCGGTCGCGATCGGAGAAACCACGGAGGGCTCCGGGCATACCGGCAGCGCCGGGTGCGCCGGCGCGGTCAGCCCGCGGCCGGGGCGAGTATCCAGCGCAGCCCGGTGGGCGTCGGCACGGGCCGCAGCGTCAGCGACCGGATCGGCGCCTCGGGGCTCGCCGAGGCAGTCAGCTCACCCGAGGGCGACGGCCGCGGGGCGGGGCTCGGCGTAGGGGCCGGCCGTACCGGAGCCGTCGTCGTCGACGGCGCGGACTCACTCGGCGCCGGCCCGCTCGGGACCGGCTCGCTCGGCGCCGGCTCCCCGGGCGTGGCCGGAACCGACGCCGTACCGGTCGGCTCCACCGGCTCTGACGGGTCGGCCGGCTCTGACGGCTCTGACGGCTCCGACGGGCTCGGCGCGGGGCCGGTCGAGGGGGACGGACTCGGCGAGGGCGACGGGCTCGGAGTCGGGCTCGGCGTGGGGCTCGGCGCCGGCGCGGGGCGCGACGGGCTCGGCGCCGGACGCACGGTGGGGGTCGAGGGGCGTGGCCGGTGGGACCGGGCGGGCTCGCCGGTCTCGGTCGATCCGCGCTCCGGCGGGCCGGGCCGGCTCCGCGAGGAGACCGGGGCGGGCGCCGGCTGCGGCACCGCCACCGGGTCCGACCGCTCGGGTGCGGGCTGGACGGTCACCACGGGCGGCCCGGCTTCCGGAGCGGGCACGACCACCGGGCCGGCGGAGGGTGGCGGCATGAAGACTCCGGCGCCGTTCGTGGTGGCGGTCTTGCCGACGGTCGCCGATCCGGCGCTGATCGCGGCGAGGATCGGCATCGACGCCGTGCCGGCGAGCAACGCCACGGTGAAGAGATAGCCCCGTGGTGAACCGTTGAGCCCCTGCGCGCGGTGCGCCCCCACAAGCCGGCGGTCGCCGGCGAACTGCACCGGACGGTGTCGTCCGGTCAGCGGCGGTGGTTGTCGCTCGCCGTGCTCCGACACCGGTACGCACCTTCCCTCGGTCCACTTCCGACTGACAGCCACCGCCAATCAGCACATCTCAGACATATCAGGGTGACCCAGGCACGGCTCCACGTGTGGGATCTGCGCGCGTGTCGCGGCAATCGGCCGCCGAAAGCACCCCGCTAAATGGATAAACCGCCCCAACCTGGACGGGTTACGGGTCCGGCAGCCAGGATGAGGTGTGGGCCTGCTCACCCTCTCTGCCAAGATGAGGGCAACGGCACCAGCCGCGGCCTGCCCGTCACCCCGAGGCAGGCCGAGCTGACGCCGGGCGCTCCCCGAGCCGGGCTCCGCACGGAATCCGGATCACGCCGCGAGGCACCCCCGACCGGGGCGATCGCGGACGGCACCCCAGCCGGCCTGGCACAGGCCGAGCCGGCGTACCCCCTCGCGCGGTCGGGCGACCCTCGGCGTCGGCGCGAACAGAGAACAGGGAGACACGGATGGCAAAGGGCGACCCCGGGGCCACCCCCCGCGGCAAGCGGGCCGCACCCCGGACCAAGCAGCCGGGCAACACGGCCGCGGACCCGGACCTCGTACAGCTACTCACGCCCGACGGCGAGCGCCTGGAGTGCGCCACCGGCCCGGACGGCACCGAGTACCGCGTTGACTTCACCGACGAGGAGTACCGCGGCCTCTACCGTGACCTCGTCCTCGTCCGTCGCCTCGACGCCGAGGCCACCGCCCTGCAGCGCCAGGGCGAACTCGGCCTCTGGGCCAGCCTGCTCGGCCAGGAGGCCGCCCAGGTCGGTTCCGGACGGGCACTGCGCACCCAGGACATGGTCTTCCCGACCTACCGCGAGCACGGCGTCCTCTACTGCCGCGGCATCGACCCGATCATGCCGCTGGGACTCTTCCGCGGCGTGGACCAGGGCGGCTGGGACCCGAACGAGTTCAAGTTCGGCATCTACACGATCGTCATCGGCTCGCAGACCCTGCACGCCACCGGGTACGCCATGGGCATCACCATGGACGGTCGCACCGGCGGCGACGACGGCGAGGCCGTGATCGCCTACTTCGGCGACGGCGCCACCTCACAGGGCGACGTCAACGAGGCGTTCATCTGGTCGAGCGTCTTCAACGCACCGGTGGTCTTCTTCTGCCAGAACAACCAGTACGCGATCTCCGAGCCGCTGGAGCGCCAGACCCGCATCCCGCTCTACCGCCGGGCCGCGGGCTTCGGCTTCCCCGGCGTACGCGTCGACGGCAACGACGTGCTCGCGACCTATGCGGTCAGCCGGCACGCGCTGGACAACGCCCGCAACGGCCAGGGGCCGAGCCTGATCGAGGCGTACACGTACCGGATGGGCGCGCACACCACCTCCGACGACCCGACCCGCTACCGGATGGCCGGGGAACTCGAGGCCTGGCAGGCCAAGGACCCGATCGACCGGATGAAGCTCTTCCTCGCCAAGCAGCAGATCGCCGACGAGGGCTTTTTCGCCGAGGTCGACGAGCAGGCCCGCGCCGAGTCGGTGCACCTGCGCGAACGGGTGCTCGCCATGCCGGACCCGGCGCCGGTGACGATGTTCGACAACGTCTACGCCGACGGATCGGCGCTGATCGACGCCGAACGTGAACGGTTCGTCCGCTACGAGGAGTCGTTCGAGGGGAGCGCACACTGATGGCCACCGAAACGCTCACCCTCGGCAAGGCGCTCAACGTCGGCCTGCGACGGGCCCTGGAGGACGACCCGAAGGTCGTCATCATGGGCGAGGACGTCGGCAAGCTCGGCGGCGTCTTCCGCATCACCGACGGGCTGCAGAAGGACTTCGGCGAGAAGCGGGTCATCGACACCCCGCTGGCCGAGTCCGGCATCATCGGCACCGCGGTCGGCCTCGCCATCCGCGGCTACCGGCCGGTCTGCGAGATCCAGTTCGACGGCTTCGTCTACCCCGCGTACGACCAGATCGTCACGCAGGTCGCCAAGCTCCGGTACCGCTCGCAGGGGAAGGTGCGGATGCCGATGGTCATCCGGATCCCCTTCGGCGGCGGCATCGGCGCCGTGGAGCACCACTCCGAGTCACCCGAGGCGTACTTCGCCCACACCCCCGGGCTGAAGGTCGTCTCCTGCGCGAACCCGCAGGACGCGTACACCATGATCCGGCAGGCGATCGCCTCCGACGACCCGGTCGTCTTCATGGAGCCCAAGCGCCGCTACTGGGAGAAGGGCCAGGTCGACCTGGACGCCCCGCTCGCCGAGGCGTACCCGCTGCACGCGGCCCAGGTGGTCCGCCCCGGCACGCACGTCACGGTGCTGGCGTACGGGCCGATGGTGCGCACCTGCCTCGACGCGGCGAACGCCGCCGCCGCCGACGGCCGCGAGCTGGAGGTGATCGACCTGCGCACCATCTCACCGCTGGACCTGACCGAGGTGTACGAGTCGGTGCGGCGTACCGGGCGGTGTGTGGTGGTGCACGAGGCGCCGTCCAACCTGGGCCTCGGTTCGGAGATCGCGGCGCGGATCACCGAGGAGTGCTTCTACTCGCTGGAGTCGCCGGTGCTGCGGGTTACCGGCTACGACATCCCCTACCCGGCCTCGCGGCTTGAAGAGGAGTACCTGCCGGACCTGGACCGGGTGCTCGACGCCGTCGACCGCACCTTCGGCTGGTGACGCCGATGTCGCGGATGAAGGAGTTCAACCTGCCCGACCTCGGTGAAGGACTCACCGAGGGTGAAATTCTCAAGTGGCTGGTCTCGGTCGGCGAGGTGATCGAGCTCAACCAGCCGATCGTCGAGGTGGAGACGGCCAAGGCGGCCGTGGAGATCCCGGCGAAGTGGGCCGGCCGGGTCCGCGCCATCTTCTGCGCCGAGGGCGACACGGTCGAGGTCGGCACCCCGATCATCTCGATCGACACCCAGCCCGACGCCGGTGACGAGCCCGAACCGGCCGCCGCGGCGCGCCCGGCCGAGGGTGCGGCCGGCAACGGGCGTACGGCGGTGCTGGTCGGCTACGGCCCACGTACCGGGGCTGTCCAGCGGCGGCCACGGCGCAGCACGCCCGCGGCCGGCGGCAACGGCACGGTGCCGGCGCAGGCTGCTCCGGCAGCGGCAGCGGTCACCGCGCCACCGCCACCGGCTGCCGTGACCCCGCCGGTGGCGGCCCCGCCGCCGGTTGCGGGCCCGGTCGCGTCCCGGCCGGTGCTGGCGAAGCCGCCGGTACGCAAGCTCGCCCGGGACCTCGGTGTGGATCTGACCGCACTGGCCGGCTCCGGCCCCGCCGGGTCGATCACCCGTGCCGACGTACAGGCCGCGGCGCAGGCACCGGCCGTGGCCACCGCCGCGGCGGGCGTCCCGCCCGTGTCGGCGGGGAGCGCGGCCGTGTTCGGGCCGGACCGCGAACGGCGCATCCCGGTGAAGGGGGTACGCCGCCTCACCGCGGAGAACATGGTCGCCTCGGCCTTCACCGCGCCGCACGTCACCGAGTTCCTGACGGTGGACGTCACCCGGTCGATGAAGGCGCTCAAGCGGTTGCGCCTGCGCCCGGAGTGGGCCGACGTACGGGTCTCGCCGCTGCTGCTGGTGGCGAAGGCGGTGCTGCTGGCGGTCCGCCGGCATCCGATGGTCAACTCCACTTGGGCCGGCGACGAGATCGTGGTCAAGGACTACGTCAATCTCGGCATCGCCGCGGCCACCGATCGCGGGCTGATCGTGCCGAACATCAAGGACGCGGGCAGGTTGCCGCTGTCCGAGCTGGCGCAGGCGCTCAACGACCTGGTGCGGACGGCGAAGGCCGGCCGCACCACCCCGGCGGACATGACGGGCGGGACGCTGACCATCACCAATGTCGGTGTCTTCGGCATCGATGCCGGCACCCCGATCCTGCCGCCGGGTGAGTCGGCGATCCTGGCCTTCGGCGCGGTCCGCGAGATGCCGTGGGTGCACAAGGGCAAGGTCTGCCCCCGGCAGGTCACCACGCTGGCGCTCTCGTTCGACCACCGCATCATCGACGGTGAGCTGGGGTCGAAGTTCCTGCGGGACATCGGCGTCTTCCTGACCGATCCGGAGGCGGCGCTGCTGGCCTGGACGTAGCGGCCACAGCGCAGGATGACAGCGGCGGCCGGTGGCCCCGGGGAGAATCACTCCCAGGGTCGCCGGCCGCAGTCGTCCCACCACGTACGGTCACCGCCCCCGCGAAGCGGCACCCGCCGCGCACGGCCGAAAGATTTACGGGACCCAAGGAGGGATTGTCTGAGATTGTTCGGCTGGTGGCCCAGCTCACCTTAGAATCGATGGAGATTAGGGCTCCCTGTCTGGTTTAATGGTGGCATCACCCCAACGGACAACCGAATAGAAAGAGTCAGACAGTGAACATGCTCGACCGCTACCGCCACCGCCGTGCCGCCCACCGTCGCGCCCGCGCGATCGAGAGCGCGCTGCGCTCGGCGAACTCGCCGGCCGTACGCGATGAGATCCTCGCGATTGCTCAGCGTCACTACGGCTGAGCCGTCGACAGCTCCCGTCTCTCTCTCCGATGACCCGCCAGACGGCGGGTCATCTTCGTTTGGGCATGAATGAGACCGGCATTCCGTGGCGGCGCAGCGCCCGGTACGGTTGTGCACGGCCGTCACCCGGCCGGCAGCGGGGCAGCACGGGCGGATAGACACCGCTCGACACCGATCCGCGACGCCGGGTGACGACAGATTCTCTCCGGGTGCCACAGGCAGTGACCGGTCACGGTGCGGAGAGGACCCACGGCAGGAGTTGCCGCATTGTCGGCACCCGCCGATCATCGGTCCCGTACCCCGGGGACCGAGATGTGATGGAGGAGGCGCGCGCATGACGTCCGAGGGCCCGCACCACCCCGGCCACGAGCCGACCGAGGGCGCGCCGGGCACCGGCACATCAGCGCCGTACGGCGACCGTCCGCCGATGGGCCGCCCCACTACCACCCCGGACTTCGGCTGGGCGCCCCCGCCCGCAGCGCAGAACCCCGGCGACGGCGACGGCAACGGCTGGTCACCGCAGGAGAACGCCGCCCGGTCCACGCCGGGCACGCGGCAGGGCCAGCCCGGTGCGGTACGCGCCAGCGCGTCGGTGCCGGGAGCCATCTTCCCTCCCGACGCCGGGTCGTACGCCCCGCCGTCGCAGTCGTTCCCGCCGCAGCAGCGCCAGGAGCAGTCCTTCGTCGACGCCGCCCCCTACGCGGGTGGATCGAGCCCGGCCGGCCCTCCGCCGTGGCGCGGCGCCGAAGCGCAGAGCGCCCCGGCGCAGCCTGCCCCTCCGGAGGCAACCCCGTGGTCCCCGCAGGAGGCCTGGGGCGCCAATGGGCAGTCCCAGCCGGAACCGGCCCCGGAGGCGTCGCACTGGCAGCCGGCACCCCCGGCCGCTGACGCGCCGCACTGGCAGCCGGCACCACCGCCTGCCGCGGAACAGTCGCACTGGGACTCCGCACCGAACGCCGAGTCGGCACGTTGGGACTCGGCACCGCCCGCCGAGTCGGCGCGCTGGGACTCGGCACCGCCCGCGGAACCGTCGCGTTGGGACTCGGCGGCACCCGCCGCCGCAGAAGCGTCGCGCTGGGACTCCGCACCACCCGCCGCCGCGGAACCGTCGCGTTGGGACTCCGCAGCACCCGCCGCCGCGGAGTCGGCGCCGTGGGAGCAGTCGGCGCCGTCCACGCCCGGACCGGCACCGTGGGAACAGCCCGCGCCGCCGGCCGCCGCGGAGTCGGCACCGTGGGAGCAGTCGGCACCGCCGGCCGCCGGTGCCGGGTGGGGTGCCGCACCGGCGCCGTACCAGCCCGCCCCCGGTCCCGGCATCTCCCCCTCGGGGGCCGTGCCGCTACCGCCGCAGGAGACCCGGGTTCCGGGTGCCAGCCTGGCGGCCGCGCCGCCGCCACCGGCTGATGTCGACTTCGCCCCCGCGGAGCACCGCAACCCCACCCCGTACACGCCGCCGGCGCCTCGCTCCCCGATGGACGACGGGCCGGGCGAGGGTGGAGCGGAGCCCGCCTGGGCGTACGCATCTCAGCCGGCCTCCGGGCTCCCGGCGCCACGGCAGCCCGCGGAGCAGCAGTACCCGACGAGCGAGCCGGAGCAGGCGCGCCCGGTCGAGCAGCCGGAGGCGGCAAGCGGTTCGGCCGCGGTATCGGCCAGCGCCTCGGTGCCGACGGCGAACCGGATCGCGCCCGAGGAGATCGTGCAGCCCGCCCCGGCCGCGGCGCCCCGCGTCTACGGCCGGCCGGTGCAGCCGGAACCGGAGGTCGAGGAGGCTGAGCCCCAGGGCCACCAGTCCGACAACAACGCCTACGACCGGGGACCGGCCGGGCCGGCCACCGCCGCTCCTCTGCCGGACTTCGGCAACGGCCACTCGCCCTTCGGCGACAGGCCGGTCAACGGGATCAAGCCGCACTCGGCGCCGAGCGCACCGGCGCACGACGAGGACGCCCCGGCGTACCCGCAGTCCCCGGCCCCCTACGGCAACGACCCGGGTCAGGTCGACGCCGCCCACGGCACCGTCGACTACTGGCCCGCACCCGAGGCCGACCGGCGCGCGGAGCAGGAGCTCCACCACGGTCCGGCGTCGAACTCCGAGCAGGCGTACGCCCCGAACGGGGACTACGACGCGGACCGGTCCGGCTACTCGCCGGACCGGCAGGGGGAGCAGTCCGGCTACTCGCCGGAGCGCCAGGCAGACCAGCGCTTCCCGGACGACCAGCGCTTCCCGGACGACCGCTTCCCGGACAGTCAGGGGTTCCCCGGCGACCAGCGCTTCCCTGAGGACCGCTTCCCCGCCGAGCAGGGATTCCCCGGAAACCAGGGCTTCCCGGACGACAAGCGGTTCGCGGACGACCAACGATTCGCGGACGACCAGGGGTTCCCGGAAAGCCAGCGGTTCCCGGACGACCAGGGGTTCAACGGCCAGGGGTTCCCGAACCGGCAGCAGTCCGGCCCGGCCGGTACGGGCTTCGGCGGGCAGGAGCCGTACGGCGCTGCGGCCGGCAACGGGGCCGCCGGCACCACGGCACCCTGGGACGAGGCAGATCCGGAGCAGAACCGCTTCAACAGCTTCACCCAGACGGCCGAGCCGGAACAGCAGGTGACGCAGCCGGCCGCCGAGGAAGCCCCGGCCGATGCCGGCAAGGGCGTGGTGAAGCCGATTCTGCTCATCGTGGCCGCCGCCGCGATGATCCTGGCGCTGGCCTTCGGCGTCCTCTTCGGTGTCGGCCAGCTCGGCCGCTCCGCCGAAAAATCCGCCGCCTTCGACCCGGCGGTCGGTTCCTGCGTCAAGCAGAACGGCGCCGACGCCGCCGCTGCGGCGTGCGGCGAGGAGGGCGCGAAGGTCGTCACCGCCAAGGTCGACGCCAAGACCGACTGCACCGACGCGTCGCAGCCCACGGTCCTCCTCCCCGGTACGGGCGCCGGCCGGGTGCTCTGCCTCGGGGAGCCGGACGCCGGCTGATCCACGGACCCGCCGAGTGAGGCGCCCGACGGACCGGCACCCTGCCGGGGCCGCTGTCGGGCGCCTCACTCGTTGCCGGCGCACCCGCCGGGCCCTTCCCCGTGGACCTCGCCGGGACCACCGCGCTGCCGCACCGCCGCACCGTCCGTAGGCTGGGGTCATGACGGCACGCGTACGGGCTCCGCAGTTGCGGGGCCGCGGCTGGCTCAACACCGGCGGCAAGGATCTGACCCTGGCGGACCTGCGGGGACGCATCGTGATCCTCGATTTCTGGACCTTCTGCTGCATCAACTGCCTGCACGTGCTGGACGAGTTGCGCCCCCTGGAGGAGCGCTACGGCGACGTGCTGGCCGTGATCGGTGTGCACTCGCCCAAGTTCGAACACGAGAAGGACCCGGCGGCGCTGGCCGCCGCCGTCGAGCGCTACGGCGTCGCGCATCCGGTGCTCGACGACCCGGAGCTACAGATGTGGCAGCAGTACGCTGCCCGCGCCTGGCCGACGCTCGTCGTGATCGACCCCGAGGGGTACGTGGTGGCGACGATGGCCGGGGAAGGGCACGCCGACGGGCTGGCCCGGCTGATCGACGAGCTGATCACCACCCATGAGGCGAAGGGCACCCTACACCGGGGCGAGGGGCCGTACGTCCCACCCGCCGAAGCGGTCACCCCGCTGCGCTTTCCCGGCAAGGCCATCGCGTACGGCGACGGGTTTCTGGTCTCCGACTCGGCCCGTCACTCGATCGTGGAGCTGGCCGGCGACGGTGAGACGGTCCGGCGTCGCATCGGCACGGGCGACCGGGGGCGCGGCGACGGTCCGGCGTCGGTCGCCGCTTTCGCCGAACCGCAGGGGCTCTGCCTGCTCCCCGAGCACACCGCCGAGATCGCCGGGTACGACCTGGTCGTCGCCGACACGGTCAACCACCTGCTGCGCGGGGTGAAGCTGAGCACCGGCGAGGTGACCACCGTCGCCGGCAGCGGCCACCCGTGGCGCTCCACGGTCGACGACCACGCACACGACGCCCTCGCCGCCGACCTCTCCTCTCCCTGGGACCTGGCCTGGTACGACGACCGGGTGATCATCGCGATGGCCGGGATCCACCAGCTCTGGTGGTTCGACCCGGTGAAGCGCACCGTCGGCATGTACGCCGGCACCACCGTCGAGTCGCTGCGCGACGGCCCGCTGGAGCAGGTCTGGATGGCGCAGCCCTCCGGGCTCTCCGTCTCCGCCGACGGGCAACAGCTCTGGATCGCCGACAGCGAGACCAGCGCCGTGCGGTACGTCGCCGACGGGCAGATGCACACCGCCGTCGGCCAGGGGCTCTTCGACTTCGGGCACGTCGACGGCCCGGCCGGCGAGGCTCTGCTGCAGCATCCGCTCGGGGTCTGCGCGCTGCCGGACGGCTCGGTGCTGATCGCCGACACCTACAACGGCGCGCTGCGGCGCTTCGACCCGGCGACCGACGAGGTAACCACGGTCGCCGACGGGCTCGCCGAGCCGAGCGACGTGGTGCTCGCCGCCGACGGCGGGGTGCTGGTCGTCGAATCGGCCGGGCACCGGCTCACCCGGCTGGCGCCGGGCACCCTCACCGCGGCCGGGATCTCGGTCGACGGCACCCGGCACCGCACCGAACGCCCGGCGACCGAGATCGCGGCGGGCCCGCTGACCCTGGACGTGATCTTCACCCCGGCGCCGGGGCGGAAGCTCGACGCCACCTTCGGCCCCGCCACCCGGCTCGAGGTCTCCGCCTCCCCACCCGAGCTGCTGCTCGACGGGGCCGGCACCGGCACCGACCTGAGCCGGGCGCTGCGGGTGAACCCGGACGTGCCGGCCGGGGTGCTCCAGGTGACCGCACAGGCCGCCACCTGCGACGCCGACACCGAGCACGGCGCCTGTCACCTCGCCCGGCAGGACTGGGGCGTACCGGTGCGAATCAGCGCCGACGGTGCGACCCGCCTCCCGCTGATCCTGCGCGGCCTCGACGCCTGAACGGCAACGTCCCCGACGGCTCGGCGGCCGGCAGCCAACCGGGCGGCACAGCGGCCGCCCCGATGGCACAGCGGCCACCGGGCGGCACAGCGGCCACCGGGCGGCACAGCGGCGGCCGCGGTCGTTCAGGCGAACGCGACCGGCGTCAGCCCGGCATCGGTCAGCGCGGCACGGACCAGGGTCGCCACCCGGACCGTGCCGGGGATGTCGCTCTGCAGGCAGAGGGACTCCACCGGACAGGGCACGACGGTCCCGTCGATCGCGACGACCTGATGCTCGGCCGCCATCCGGACGGCCCGGCGCGCCACCTCCTCCGGGTCGGTGATCACCGCGCCCGGGCTCTCCCGCGCCACGAGCTGCCCGGTCGGCAGGTACGCCCGCTGCACGAACCCCTCGGCCACGGGCCGCAGTCCGGCGCCGGTGGCGAGCTGGGCCAGCACCGACCCGGGAGCGCAGAGCACCCCGAGCTGCGGGGCGTACTCGCTGATCGCGGCGACCACCGCGGCCGCCTGCACCTCGTCCACCGCAGCGGTCCGGTACAGCGCCCCGTACGGCTTGACGTGGTTGAGCCGCACGCCGGTGACCCGGCAGAAGGCCTCCAGCGCCCCGATCTGATACAGCACCTCGTCGCGCAGCTCGGCGAAGTCGTACTCGATGCGGCGGCGGCCGAAGCCGGCCAGGTCCCGGTAGCCGACCAGGGCGCCGACGGCGACTCCGCGTGCCGCCGATGCGGTGCAGACCTGACGCATCGTCATCGCGTCACCGGCGTGGAAGCCGCAGGCCACGTTCGCCGAGGTGATCAGGTCGAGGAGTTCGTCGTCGTCACCGAGGCGCCACAGTCCGAAACTCTCGCCGACATCCGCATTCAGGTCCATGGCACGAACGTATCCGCGCAGTGACGCCGTGGTGAGCACATGACGGAAGGACCAAGGCCCCTGCGCACAGCCCACCGCCAGCCCTTAATCTGATCTGGTGACTACCTCCGCTCCCTTGCGCTTGAAGCCGGTCGACATCGGCAAGCCACGGATGCGCGGCTGGCTGCACCTGTACGCGTTCTTCGTGGCGCTGGCCGCCGGGGTCGTACTCTGCTCGCTCGCGGCGACCCGCCCCGGCTGGGCGCCCCTGGTGAGCTGCCTCATCTACAGCGTGACGGTCTGCGGGCTCTTCGGCACCAGCGCGCTGTACCACCGCCGGGTCTGGTCTGAGCGGGGCTATCAGCTCATGCGCCGCATGGACCACTCGATGATCTTCGTGTTCATCGCGGGGACCTACACGCCGTTGTGCGTGCTGCTCCTGCCCGACGGACTCGGCACCATGCTGCTCTGGATCGTCTGGAGCGGCGCGTTCGCCGGCGTACTGCTCAAGGTGATCTGGCCGCACGCGCCGCGCTGGGTCGGCGCGCCGCTCTATCTGGCGCTGGGCTGGGTCGCGGTCGCCGTGCTGCCGGACATCGGCCACAACGGCGGCGTGACCGTGCTGGTGCTGCTCGCCGTCGGCGGCGTGATCTACAGCGTCGGCGCGGTCTTCTACGCGCTGCGCAAGCCCAACCCGTGGCCCGCCGTCTTCGGCCACCACGAGTTCTTCCACGCCTGCACGCTGCTCGCCGCGATCTGCCACCACATCGCCATCTACTTCGCCATCTACGCCTGACCCGCCGGATCCGGCCCCGAACACGCCGATCGGGACCCCGCGGTCGCGGAGTCCCGATCGGGTGAAGCTGAGGTCACACGCCGGTGCCGGGGCGGCGGACCTCCCGGTACTCCTCGACCACCCGGTCGTCCTGGACCGGCACGGCGCGCTGCGCCGGAGCGGCCGTGGTGACCACTGCCCGGCGCCGGCTCTGCCAGAACCACATGGTGAGGATCAGCCCGACCAGACCGGCCAGCATGAGCACCCACCCGACGGTGCTGACGCTGAGCCAGCCGAGTTCGGCTTCCACAGCGAACGCGAGAATCGCGCCCACCGCGATCAGGAAAATGCTGCCACCGATGCCCACTTTTCGCCCTCCTTGGCTTGAGCTGGCGTTGTTCCAACCGCCGCGGCCACGGATGAGGTTGCGGCACACATCGACATACCCCAGCGCTTCTGTTCTCAATCAGGCACGCTGGGTACATGAGTGATGACGAGTTCCCGCCGCGGGTCCTGGTGCTGCTCCGCCATGCCACGGCAGAAGCGCCCACCGGCACCCCGGCCGACCTGGATCGCCCGCTCAGCCCGCGAGGGCACGCGGAAGCCGCCGCGGCCGGCAGCTGGCTGGCCGGCAAGCGCCGGCTCCCCGACGAAGTGATCTGCTCACCGGCCCGCCGCACCCGCCAGACCTGGCACGACGTGGCCTCGGCGGTCGCCGACGGCGGCACCGACGAGCAGATCCCGGCGCCGGTGATCCGCTACGAGCCGGCCGTCTACCGCGACCCGGCCGACGAACTGCTCGACTTGGTCCGGGGGGCCGCGCCCGACGCCCGGACCGTTCTGGTGGTCGGCCACAACCCGCAGATCTCGCGGCTTTCCGCGCTGCTCGCGTCGGACACCGGCGGGGAGTTGCCGCCCAGCGGCATCGCGGTGCACGAGGTGACCACCCAGTGGGCGAAGCTGAGCCCCGGCAGCGCCCCGGTCACCGAACGACACCAGCCGCCGGTCACCTGAACACGGCTCCCACCCACAACGTCCCCACCCGGCAACTACCCCGAAGTAGCGGCAGCGCCCGGTACCCACAGAGCAACTTCCCCGAAGTCGCGGCCCACGGTTAACGGCGAGGCGGCGATTTCGGGGAAGTTGCGGGTGCTGGGCGCGGGTGCCAGACGGGTCGCGGGCAGGACGTTCCGGGCCTGCCCCAGACGCGGGCACGGCGTTCCGCGCCTGCGTCGCGTACGGCCTCAGTCCGGCGGCCCTGTCGGCGGCGGCGGGTCGGGCGGCGGCGGCATCATCGCGGTGGGATGCGAGAGCCGGTTCTCCTCCACGATGAGGGTTCGTGCCCGTTTACGGCGGTCCTGCCAGAACCAGAGTGTGGTGAGCAGGACGGCGAGCCCGGCCAGGATGAAAACCCAGCCGACGGCGCGCAGGTCGACCCACCAGACGTTCGCCCGGAGAGCGAACGTCAGGATCGCGCCGATCGCTATCAGAAAAATGCCGCTTCCAACGCCCATGTGCGCTGCACTCCCCCGTGCGGTGGCTCTGGGCTTGCCCTGACGCCGGGATTTCCCCGCCAGGCCCGCCTGAACCCCGCCCCGCCGCCGAATTCCGCCACCGGCGGCAGGACGCGGAGGACAGACGTACGGACGTGGGCACTGGGCGCAACGAGCGACGGCCGGCGAGCAAAGCTCGCCGGCCGTCGCCGTGTCCGGTTCAGGATCCCTGATCGGTCGGATCCCTCATGATCCGCGTTGGATCAGAACGCTTCCTCCGGGAGGTCCATCACGTCGAGGTCGGTGCCCTCGATGATCCGGCGGTCCGAGCCGATGCGGGGCAGCACCTCGCGGGCGAAGAAGCGGGCGGCGGCCACCTTGCCGGTGTAGAAGTTCTTGTCCGCCGCGGAGACCTCACCGGCCAGCGCGTCGAGCGCGACCTGGGCCTGGCGCTGCAGCAGCCAGCCGACGACCACGTCGCCGAGGGCCAGCAGGAAGCGCCGGCTGCTCAGGCCGACCTTGTACAGCGCCCGGGTGTCGCCACCCTGCGCCTCGGTCAGCCAGGTGAGCAGCACGCCGAGGATCTTCTCGACCTCGCCGAGGGCCTTGCCGAGGGCCTCCCGCTCGGCCTTGAGCTGGCCGTTGCCGGCCTCGGCGCCGATGAAGGACTTGACCTCGTCGGCGAGGACCATCAGGGCCTTGGCGTTGTCCTTGACGATCTTGCGGAAGAGCAGGTCGAGGCTCTGGATCGCGGTGGTGCCCTCGTAGAGGGTGTCGATCTTCGCGTCGCGGACGTACTGCTCCAGCGGGTAGTCCTGCAGGAAGCCGGAGCCGCCGTAGGTCTGCAGCGCCTCGTGACCGAGCAGCTCGTACGCCCGCTCGGAGCCGACGCCCTTGACCAGCGGCAGCAGCAGGTCGTTGACCCGCTTCGCCACCTTGATGGCCTTCTCGTCGCCGGCGGCCTCGGCGAGCGAGACCTTGTCCTGCCAGGAGGCGGTGTAGATCACCAGGGCGCGCAGGCCCTCGGAGTACGCCTTCTGGAGCATCAGCGAGCGGCGGACGTCCGGGTGGTTGGTGATGGTGACCCGCGGCGCGTTCTTGTCGGTGGCGGTCATGTCCGCGCCCTGGACGCGGTTCTTCGCGTACTCGAGGGCGTTGAGGTAACCGGTGGAGAGGGTGGCGATGGCCTTGGTGCCGACCAGCATCCGAGCGTACTCGATGATCATGAACATCTGGCGGATGCCGTCGTGCTTCTCACCGAGCAGCCAGCCCTTGGCCGGGATGCCGTGCTCGCCGAAGGTCAGCTCGCAGGTGTTGGAGACCTTCAGGCCCATCTTGTGCTCGACGTTGGTGGCGTAGACGCCGTTGCGCTCGCCCAGCTCACCGGTCTCGCCGTCGAAGTGGAACTTCGGCACGATGAAGAGCGACAGGCCCTTGGTGCCCGGGCCGCCGACACCCTCGACGCCGACCGGACGGGCCAGCACGTAGTGGATGATGTTGTCCGAGAGGTCGTGCTCACCCGAGGTGATGAAGCGCTTCACGCCCTCGATGTGCCACGAGCCGTCCGGCTGCGGGATGGCCCGGGCGCGGCCGGCGCCGACGTCGGAGCCGGCGTCCGGCTCGGTCAGCACCATCGTCGAGCCCCACTGCTTCTCGACGAAGAGCTCGGACCAGCGCTTCTGCTCGTCGGTGCCCTCGGTGTGCAGCACGTGGGCGAAGGACGGGCCGGAGGCGTACATCCAGATCGGGGCGTTGGCGCCGAGCACCATCTCGGCCAGAGCCCACCAGAAGGCGCGCGGGGCGTTGGTGCCGCCCAGCTCCGGCGGCAGGTCCAGGCGCCAGAACTCCGAGTCCATGAAGGCCCGGAAGGACTTCTTGAACGACTCGGGCAGCGGCGCGGTGAAGGTGGCGGGGTCGAAGACCGGCGGGTTGCGGTCGCCGTCGACGTAGCTGGCGGCGAGGTCCTCGCGGGCCAGGCGCTCCATCTCGACCAGGAAAGAACGAGCCGTGTCGACATCGAGTTCCGCGAACGGACCCTGGCCGATGACTTGATCCACTCCGAAGACCTCGAAGAGGTTGAACTCGGTGTCTCGAAGGTTGCTCTTGTAGTGGGTCATGCTTGCAGGCCCCGCTTCCCGGACAGGTGTTACCGATCAGTAACCCAGACTGTATTACTCGTCGGTAAAACCAAACAAGCCGGTCCGGAAAGTGACCCGGAACACAAGGTTTTCGCACCATGCGCAGCCCGAATTCCCTTATCGAAGGAATTCACCGCTCACAGCCCGCAACATTTCCCCTGCACCACGCAGCGGCCGGTCGGTGAGGGCCCGCGCGGCCGGATCAGCCCTCGGTCGCGCCGACCTCCCAGCTCGGCAGGGCGAGCGCCGCCTCCAACCGGGCGCCGGCGTACTCCAGCAGCACCAGCGCGATGTCGTCGTCCAGGTGCCCCTGCACCCACTCCACCAGCGCCGCCTCCAGCGAGGCGAGCCCGTCGGCGACCGTGCCGTGGCCGAGCAGCCGCCACGCCCGCTCCGCGATGGGGAAGAACTCCCCCTCCCGGCGGGCCTCGCCGAGCCCGTCGGTGAAGAGCAGCAGCCGGTCACCCGGCTCCAACCGCTCCACCCGCGGACGCGCCACCGGCATGAAACCCAGCGGCGGCGCGGGCGCCGGCGGATCCAACGGAATCACCTGACCTCGGCGCAGCAGCAGCGGCGCCGGATGCCCACAGTTGACGATGGTCAGCGTCCCGCCCCGCTCCTCCAGCAACGCCGCGGTGACGAAGTCCTCGTCGCCGACGTTGCGGGCGACGGCCCGGTCCAGGTCCGCCACGATCGCGCGCAGGTCCGCCCGTTCGAAAGCCACATGCCGGTACGACCCGAGCACGATGCTCGCCAGCCGGACCGCGTCCAGCCCCTTGCCCCGGACGTCACCGATGATCATGCGGGCGCCGAACGGGGTGTCGATCGCCTCGTACAGGTCGCCGCCGATCTGGGCCGTGGCGGTCGAGGAGATGTAGCGTGCCGCCACCGCCAGGCCACCGACCTGCGGGCCGATCGGGCGCAGCACCGCCTGCTGCGCGACCGAGGCGAGCTTGGAGAGTTCGGCGAGGTGCTCGGACTGCCGCTGGTAGAGGTGCGCCACCAGCGCGGAGACCCCGGTGGCGAGGAGGATGCCGGCCATCGTCACCCCGTCGGTGACGTTCACCCGGTCCTGCACGAACAGGCAGGCAACAATCGCCGCCAGCGCGACGACCCCCGACGCGACCACCGTCCGCCAGTGCGCCAGCGCCGCCGCCAACATCGGGGCGACCAGCATCAGGGGGGTGTAGCGGCCCTCCGAGCCGTCCGCGATATCGATCATCAGGACGATTGCGAGCAGGACAACGGCCGCGCCGAGTCCGGCGCGGGATCCACGACTCAACGGGCTACGGCCCGACGGCAGCGATTGCATGGGTACGCCGACCAGCATGCCTGACGAAACCGGCCGAACGCACCAACCTGGCCCGTCGTCCGAGGCAGTTCTGTCCACACGGTGCGCCCGCCACGACGACCCGCGCCCGGACATCACCGGCCGGGGCCCACGCGCACCGCGCCGGACGGCAGGATGGCAGACGATGGGCAACGAACTTCAGCAACGGCTGATCGACCTCTTCCAGTGGTTCGATCCCGACCCCGACGGCACCCACCTGGTCAGCGACCACTCCGGTTGGTGGCGCGACCCGGTCGTGCTGGCCGGGCTCGGTCCCGCCCTGGTACGACCGTTCCGCGCCCAGCGCCCCACCGTGGTCGTCGCCCCCGCCCTCACCGGGCTGATCATCGGCCCGCTCGCCGCCACCGCGCTCGGCGTGGGCTTCGTCCCGGCGTACAAGCCCGACGAGCGCCAACTGCCCGGCCCGGTCTCCTGGGCGCAGGGCCCGGCCGACTACCGGGAACGCAACGTCCGCCTCGGTGTGCTGGACCGGCACCTGGCTCCGGGCGACCGGGTGCTGGTCGTCGACGACTGGGTCGCCACCGGGGCACAGCTGCGCGCCATCTACACGATCTGCGCGGCCCGGGGCGCCGAGCCGCTCGGCACCGCCGCAGTGGTCGACGCCTGCCCGCCGGAGGTGAGCCGCAAGCTGCGGATCCGCGCCCTGCTGGACGCCGCCCGACTCGGCTGACACCCCTGCGGTTGTCAGCGCTCCGTCGGCTGACCCCTGCCGGGCCGTCAGCGCCCCGGGGTGAGCCGCTGCAACTGCGGCAGGAGTTCGGTGGCGACCTGTTCCAGGACGGCCTCGTCGCCGGCGTACCAGCTCGACTGCCGCGGCCAGTGCGTGAGCACGTCGGTGAAGCCGAGCGCGGCGGCCCGGGAGACGGCGTCGACGAAGGCGTCCGGGCTGCTCAGCGAGAAGACCGGCGCGGCGTCCAGCGACAGGTAGCGGTCCAACGTCGCCGGGTCACGCCCGACGGCCTCCAGGGTGCGGTCCATCTGCGTGGCGAGCAGCTGCACCGACGTCCACCAGGTCTCCAGGTCCTCACCGCCGGCGAAGGTCACCCAGCCCTGGCCGTAGCGGGCGGCGAGGCGCATCGACCGCGGCCCGTTCGCCGCCATCACGAACGGCACCCGGGGCTGCTGCACGCAGCCGGGGTTGTTGCGGGCGTCGACGGCGGCGAACCACTCGCCGTCGAAGTCGATGCCGTCGGTGGTCAGGATCGCGTCGAGCAGCCCGGCGAACTCGGCGAAGCGGTCGACCCGCTCCCGCGGCGGCAGCGTCTCACCGCCGAGCACCGCCGAGTCGAAGCCGATGCCGCCCGCGCCGAGCCCGAGCAGCGCCCGCCCGCCGGAGATGTCGTCGAGCGCGGTCACCTGCCGGGCGAACGCCGCCGGATGACGGAAGTTCGGTGAGGCGACCATCGGGCCGAGCCGGATCCGTTCGGTGACCCCGGCCGCCGCCGTCAGCGTCGCCATCGAGTCGAACCACGGGCCGTCGACCAGGTCCCGCCAGCCGAGATGGTCGTACGTCCAGGCGTGGTCGAAGCCCCACCGGTCGGCGGCGGCCCAGCGCTGCCGGGCGACCGACCAGCGCTGGTCGGGCAGGATCACGATGCCGATACGCATACCGCCCACCCTACGGCCGCCGGCTTCGCACGGACGGCGGTGCCGGGTCCCTCCGGCGTGACCGCCAACCGGCCGGGATCAGGAGGGCTCAGACCGCGTCCTCGCCCTCCGGGCGGATCTCGTGGCCGGGCATCCCCGGCGTACGGCGCTTCTGCTTGAGCTCGGCCTCGAACAGGTGCCGCCGGCCGCCGGCCAGTTCGTCGCGGGCGGCCCGCTCGACATCCTGGAAGGCGGCGTAGTAGCCGTCGTCGAACTCCTCCATGATCTGGAAGGTCCACCGGCCGGGGAGCACGTTGCGCCCCAGCAGTTCGGTCTCCACCCGGTCGGCCAGCGCCTCGTGCCCGGCCTCCCGCAGCAGCTGCACCGCCTTGTCGAGGGTGAAGTCGGCGGTGCCGATCAGCTGGTGCGCGGAGTAGAAGTGGCCGCGGACCCGGTGGATGGTCTCCAGCGCCTTGCTGAGCTGCCCGAGCGCCTCGACGGTGGTGTCATCGATTCCGTCGGGCCGAGCGTGGGCGGCGTCGACGGGGTTCTGCGGCTGCTGCTGCGTCATGACCCGCTCCTACCCGGTGCGGCGCCGGTTGCAACACCCCGACCGGCTGCTCCGGCATGCGGCGTTCCAGGTCGGCGATGATCGTGCGCAGCACCGCGAGCTGCTCGCGGATGGCAGGCTCGTCCGACGCGGTCCCACCCGCGCGGTCCGCCACGGCCTCCGGCGGCGCCGGTACCGCGCGAACCGCCGGGCCGGCCGGGGCCTGCGCCGACCCGGGAGCCGCCGGGTCCACCGGAGGGCCGTTGCGCGCCGCGAGCGCCCGGCGCTCGTGCTCGTGCGCCTCCTGCAGGGCGTTGAGGACGACACCGACGAGCAGATTGGTCAGCAGGTAACAGGCGCAGATCATGTACGACAGGTAGTAGGCGATCGCCCACTCGCTGACCTCACGGCCGGTCTGGAGGGTGTCGGTGATGCCGTCCAGCGAGAGCAGCAGGCCGAGCGTCAGCATCGCCTGGCCGACGGTGCCGTACCGCTCGGGATAGGCCTGGCCGAAGAGCATCCAGCCGAGCATCGCGTAGACGTAGAGCACCAGGACGGTGATCACCAGGAAGCTGCCGAGGCCGGGCAGGCTGTGCCGGATGCCGGTGAGGATCACCCGCAGGCTGGGGAAGAGCCGGAACGCCCGGGCCGTACGCGCCAGTCGCAGCATCCGCAGCATCGTCACCTGCTCCTGCACACCGGGCAGCAGCGGGGCGAGGACGATCGCCAGGTCGAAGAGGTTCCAGCCGTCGCGGAAGAAGCGCGACGGGTGGGGAAGCTCCGCACCGAAACGGATCAGCAGCTCCACGGCGAGGGCGGCGAGGCAGACGTACTCGATCGCCCGCAGCAGCAGGCCGTAGCGCGCGGTGACGCCGCCGTACGTCTCCAGGCCCAGCGCCGCCGCGTTGACGACGATCACGACGAAGCCGGCGATGCTGAACCACTGCTCGCGCACGAGAGCCGCGCACGTCTCGGTCACCCGGTGCAGCGGCTCCCGGGTGTTGATCGTCATGTCTCTCCTCAACCGGCTCGGCCGACGGGAGCCTATGCCATGACGGGCCCGGTTCCACCGGTCGGATAGATCACATTGGACCTTTGTGAATCCCTTGTGCCGCAACGGGTTCCTGCCGACCCGGCGTTCGTATCGCCGGCCCCCGACCGGCAGCCGCCGATCGCAGGCCGCCGACGGGCGCCGCCAGGCCGATGGCAGCCGCCGTTCCCCGGCCGGTGGCGGCCGTCGCGCTGTCGACGGTCGTTCCACCCGCGAGGAGACCGCGCGGTGGCACTGCGGTGTCGGTGCGTGGTGGCAGCATGGACGCCATGACGAAGCTCGATGGACGGCGCGTCGCCGACGAAGGACTCCACGGCTGGGCGTACCTGCTCGGCGGCCTGCAGACCCGCCTCCGCACCCCGGACTTCGCGACCGGGCTCGCGATCGTCGGTGCGATCGGGGCCGCGGCCGAGGAGATGAACCACCACCCCGACCTGGATCTGCGTTACGGCCACGTCGACGTCCGGCTCAGCAGTCACGACGTGGGCGGGGTGACCGAGCGGGACATCCGGCTGGCCCACACCGTCTCCGCGATCGCCGCCGAGGCGGGCGTGACGCCGGATTGCACCGGCAGCGTCCGGCTCGAACTCGCCCTGGACAGCCCCGCGTACGGCGTGATCCAGCCGTTCTGGGGGGCCGTGCTCGCCGCCGAGGCGAAGGGCGACGACGTGAACGATCCCGACAGTCCGCTCCCCCTGGTCTGGTTCCAGGAGTCCGGCAGCGAGGAGCCGCGCCAGCGCTGGCACCTCGACGTCTGGGTGGACCCGTCCCAGGTGCAGCCCCGCATCGCCGCCGCGCTCGCCGCCGGCGGCACCCTCGTCACCGACGAGTACGCCCCCAGCTACTGGGTGCTCGCCGACGCCGAGGGGAACAAGGTCTGCCTCTGCACCTGGCAGGAGCGAGACAACGCAGTCGACGGGTGACGTCGCTATCGGACGGCAGCGGGGCAGCCGAAGCAGCTGTTCCTGTGCGATTCTCTCCACTGCGGATGATCATCACATCCGTTCTCTGTGGGGAGATCACCATGCGTACGGAAACCGGGCGGCGCCGAATAACGGCGCTGGTCGCGGCATCTGCGCTCGCCTCTGGGGCGGTGGTGGGGCTAGCGACTGCTCCAGCCGCCGCAGCGGCGACCGCACCTACTGATCTGCAGAACGCAGGCCACCCCTGTGACACGAACGCGCCGGGACCGTATCTGCGCGCGATGCCGCTCGCGTTGCGGGGCACGATCCAGCGCGGGCCCGAAAGCGCCGACCTGCGGGCGGACTTCCAATTGTGGGACATCGCCGACCCGGCGTATCCACAGCAGTTGTCGGTCGACCTCGACGATGACGAGCATGCCTATGTCCAGATCGAGGACGAGTCACGGCTGATCGAGGGCAGCACCTACGCCTGGCGGGTGCGGATCCTCGGCGCGACGGATCCGTCGCCGTGGAGCAGCACCTGCCACTTCACGATCGACCGCAGCGGCGGCCCGGCACCGACCGTGGACTCTGCCGAGTACCCGCCCTCGGGTGAGAACTGGACCCGCGGCGGCGCGATCGGTGTCCCCGGCGTCTTCAGGCTGACCGCCCCCGCGGACGACACCGTCGACTACTTCTATCGGTTCAGCTCCAGCGAGCTGGCGAATGACGATCCCTACACGGCGATAGGCGCGGAAGGACTCGGCGGCCCGGCGACGATTCACTGGACTCCTCAGGCAGCCGGTCTCCACTGGCTGAGTGTCTACGGGGTAGACCGGGCCGGAAACCGTTCCGAGTACGCCTCTTACGCATTCGAGGTAAAGGAAACCCGGCCAAACATCCGGTCGGTTGCGTATCCGGACTACTACCCGAACCTGGACTACAACATCGGAGTGCCCGGGGCGTTCACGTTCGACTCGACGGTCGCCGACACCGCTTCGTTCACGTGGTGGATCGACGAGGGCGGGCCCTCCGGTACCGCGCCCGCCGACGCCGACGGGAACGCGACCGTGATGATCGCGCCGACCCGCGGCGGCCGCCAGCGGCTCCATGTCCGTGCCGTCACGCACGACGGCACCGCGCACGCTTCCCGCGCCTACCAGTTCGTTGTCGACAACGGCCCGACGGCCACCCGGGACTCGAAGGAGGCGGTGCCGGTCGGGTCGACGGCCAAGATCCACCTCAGTCCGCGGATGCCGGAGGTCGAGGCCTACCTCTACTGGCCGCAGGACGGCTGGGACGAGGTGCCCCTCGCCGACAAGCAGGTCGTAGCGGCGCGGGCCGACGGCACCGCCGACATCTTCTGGAGGGTCACCCGGGACAACACGACCCTGCGCGTGCAGAGCCGGAGCGCGGACGGCACGCTCTCCGAGGCGCGGCAGGTTCCCGTCTCGGTCGACGATGCGATGCCGACCGTGACCCGCACCGGCGGCACCGACCTCGGAACACCGGCAACCGTCACCGTCCGTACCCGCATGGTGGACGTCGCCGAGTACGTGACGAAGCTCAGCCACCAGCCCGAACGGGTGATCACACCGGCTGCGGACGGCAGCGCCACCTTCGAGGTAACCGCGTCAAAGGTCGGCACCAACCAACTGCGAGTCTTCGCACGCAACGCCGACGGGATCGAAACAGCGGAGAGCGTCACCACCTGGTCCGTCACCGACGCGCCTCTTGTCACCTCCGCCGAGTTTCCGAAGGGGGTGCACGGCCGGCTCGTCCCGGGCAGTTTCCACTTCGCGCCGCGCCTGCCCGGGACGGTCGCGTACGAGTACTCGTTCAACTCCGGGCCGACGCTGACGATTCCGGCCGCGCCGGACGGCACCGCGACGGTGGCCTACACGCCGGCAACCGCCGGAGACCAGCACGTTGCCGTGCGGAGCGTCACGGCCGACGGGGCGTCCTCCCTGAGCACGGGCTACCGCTTCACCATCGACGCCGATCTCGGCACGATCTCCTCGGTCACGCCGGCCACGGCGCCGGCCGGAGGCGTACGAAAGGTCACCATCCGCGGCGCCGGGCTGCACCCCCGGGACACCATTCAGGTGACCCCCGCCAAGGGGGAGCCGGTGACCGTAAAGGTGACGGTCGCTTCCGGGACGAAGACCCTGATCGGGGAGGTCGACCTCTCCTCGGCAGCGACCGGCCCGGCCACGCTGACCCTGCGTTCCTACGCGGGTGGCACGCCGATGGTCCTCTCCGGCGCCTTCACGATCACGCCGCCGCCCCCACTGGTCGGGTACGACCCGCCGATGATCAAAGGCCTCACGAACGTCGGCAACACCGTCAAGGCAACGCCGGGCACCTGGTCGCCCACGCCGAAGACCTACCAGTACCAGTGGCTGGCCAACGGGTCCGCGATCAAGGGCGCAACCGGTACGTCGTTCAAGATTCCGGCCTCGCTCGTCGGCAAGCGGCTCACCTTCACGGTGACGGTCAACCAGACCGGCTACACCTCGACCAAGGCCACCGCGCAAGCGATGATCGTCGCAAAGGGCAAGGCCCCCAAGGCGACGAAACGGCCGAAGATCGTCGGCACTCCCAAGGTCGGCAAGACGCTCAAGGTCAACGTCGGCGCCTGGTCGCCCAAGGCGGACTCCTACCGCTACGAGTGGCGGGTCAATGGAAAGCTCATCAAGGGCGCGAAGACCAGCAAGCTGAAACTGAAGTCCTCGATGCGCAACAAGCGCATCACCGTCACGGTGATCGCCAAGAAGACCGGGTACGCCGACGGCCGCTCCACCAGTAAAGCGGTGAAAGTACGCAAGTGACCGACGCTGGATGATCTCCGCAGGGCCGTTCCGGATCGGAACGGCCCTGCGCTTTCAGATGCCATGGCGCCGCGCCGCGCTCGGCCGGCTCGCGCCGGGTCCTCAACCCTGGGCGGCGGCCAGTTTCGCCTTCATCGCCTCGGCCAGTGCCAGCGCCGCGCTGAGCGGCCGGACCAGCACCGTGAACTCCTCGATCGCCCCGTCGGTGCCGAGGTGCAGCAGGTCGATGCCCTCGATCTCGCGGTCGCCGACGCGCGCCCGGAAGACCAGGGCGTGGTCGGCGCCGTCCGGCGTACCGATCTCGCGGACGTAGCGGAAGTCTTCGAAGACCTCGACGACGGCACGGAGGATGACCGCCACCTGGTCGTGCCCGTGGTACGGGGCGAAGACGACAGGGCTGTGGAAGACGACGTCCTCGGCGAGGAGTGCGATCGCGGCGTCGATCTGACCCGCCTCGACGGCGGCGCGGAACGGATGCACGATGCCCACCTCTGCATTCACCTCGACCGATGATCCGGCTCCACGCTAATGGCGGGGGCCTTGTGGAGTCCACCGCCGGTCGAGCGGCCCGGGCGTACTCTTCGACCCGTGGCCGAGCGACGCACGATACTCAGTGGATCCACCTTCGAAGAACAGATCGGGTACGCCCGCGCCGTTGTCGACGGCGACCGGGTGTACGTCTCCGGCACCACCGGTTTCGACTACGCCACCATGACGATCGCCGAGGATGTGGTGGCGCAGGCCGAGCAGGCGCTGCGCAACATCGAGGCCGCGCTGCACGAGGCGGGCTGCACCCTCGCCGACGTGCTCCGGGTCCGGTACCTGCTGCCGGAACGCGCGGACTTCGAGCCCTGCTGGCCGGTGTTGCGCCGCCACTTCGGGCCGGTCCGGCCCGCCGCCACCATGCTGGTCTGCGGCCTCGCCGACCCCCGGATGAAGATCGAAATCGAGGTCGACGCGCGGCTGCCGGCTCGGCGCTATTCGCCGTCCCTGCCTTCTTCATCTTGATGATGGTGGTGGGACTGTCGTCTGGGTCACGCCGCAACTTCAAGGCTGCGAGGACCCGTCAGGCTTCGGCAGCCTGGAATGAGCCGCGAACTGGCAAAAGACGGCCACGGACGCGCCATCAGACAGTCGCCATGCCTGCCTGTGGTCATCAAGCCCGCGCTACACCCACCGAAGCCACCCCCTGACACAGCGTTGCCTGATCGTTACCTTGCGGGGGGGATCGCGACCGAGAGCATGGAATGATCAGGAGGTGAGGAAGTTGAATGCGTTAGTGGCATTGACGTCGATGGCAGCACTGGCATTAAGCATGATTTCCGGCTGCACCAGTGAGGAAGAAGGGCCGCCAAAGCAGACCAACGCACCGTCTACGACTACCTCCGCCGCGTCGTCCCGGCCAGCCACCGCAGATTCCCTGGTCTCTCTTGAACGCAGGGCCGCTTACGAAATACCCACCGGAACTCAGGAGATCATCGCAGACGGCGCCTTGGTCTTCAAGAACTCGTCCGACTTCCCAGTTCACATCCGCAAGGTAAAGCCCGTATTCGAGGGCGGCGGCAGCGGCTTGGAGGTGGTGGGAATTAAGATCGCTCCACTTCGAAGCCCTGGCGATGAGCCAACAGGAATACAAAGGAAATTCCCACCCAACAAGGCTGTCGCGGATCGCTGGCAGGATGCCGAAGGCGCCACAGTCGAACCCGAATCAATTGTTATGGCCTATGAGCTAATAATCGGCTTCCGCGTCCAAGCGGGCACACATCACGTCACTGGAATTCAGATCGAATTCGAGGCAGACAACGTCGCTTTCCAATCCGAGTTCAGCCACAATCTGACCTTGTGTCGGATGGAGAACCCTTCGAGTACGGCCTGCTGAGGGCCCCACATGAATCCCGGGAGAACACACATGCTTAGAAGAACAAGCGCAGCTTTTCTGACAACTGTAACAGCTACGACTCTCGCCTCAGCGATCGTTCCCGCGGGACCCGCCGCTGCGTCCACACCGGCCCCCTTGGCTTGCCCAGTTGAGGAAACCTATGACCCCACATCCATCACCAAGGGATGGTTTGCCACCGCAGCATCCAGTGCTTGGCTCGCCGGGCCGGGCTCGATCTCTTACGCCGAAACCGAAGGCGCGTCTTTTTCGGGGACATTTTCGGTTGGCTGGACATTTAGCGCAAGCGCAGTGTGGGCGTCGGTCAGCACTGAGTACAACGTTTCCCTGACTGCATCAACTACTTACTCAAAACAGTGGACCTACACCAAAACCGTGCCAGATGGAAAGACTGCCCGGGCAGTGGTTCACAAGCGCGGCGCAAAGTACACCTTCAACAAGCACCGCATCAACACCAACTGCTCCACCAGCAGTTCCTACAACGGGTCAGGCAGTCACCCCTACCGCGCAAACTCACTGTCTGAGTACTGCATCGCTCTCGACACCTTTCCAGCGACCGACTTTCAGGCAACCACAGGCGGCTGCACCGATCATTGATGATCGCCTGTGACCCTTTCGATTACTTCGACCTGCTTCATCCGAACCGACGCAACGATTGAAAGCAAGGAGCCAATCTTCAACAACCCTCTGGGTCGACGAATGCTTACAGCGAGAAGACGCTTTGGGTCTCCGCGGTCCTTGCGCTTCTCACCGTTCTGGTGTTGGTATGCATATCGTCCAGTCGACTCACAACGGTCAGGCGCCTGGACTCTTGGCTACTCCTTGTGCAGCCATCCTGAAAACCCGTTGCCTACCGAACAGCAGTGCGGGATTCTTCGACCATGATCGAGGCCCGGGTGCTCAGCGAGGACGACTGGAAGCTCTGGCGCGAACTGCGGCTCGCCGCCCTGACGGAGGCCCCGTACGCCTTCGGAGCCCAGCTGAGCGACTGGCAGGGCGACGGCGACCGGGAGGAACGCTGGCGTGGGCGGTTGACGATCCCCGGTTCGTACAACGTGGTGGCGGTGCTCGACGGGCAACCTGTCGGGATGGCCAGCGGGGTGCCGACCGATCAGGACGGCGTGGTCGAGGTGATCTCGATGTGGGTGGCGCCGGCGGGACGGGGCCGCGGCGTCGGTGACCACCTCCTGCGTACGGTCGAGGAGTGGGCCCGCCACGCAGGCGCCGGGACACTCCGGCTGAGCATGGCCGAGGGCAACGATCACGCCTGGGCGCTCTACGAACGCCACGGCTTCCGCACCACGGGGGAGCTCGGCGGCCTCATGCCCGACGGCATCCACCGGGAACACGTGATGGCCATGAGCCTCCCTGCCTGACAGGACGGATTGCCAGGATGGAGATCGTCGACTTCGGCAGGTCACCGGGCCGGACTGTGGAGGCGTACGGCAGTGTCGGCGTGACGGCACGAGCGCTGATCCGCGGTGATCTCGCGGCCGTGACCGTGCTGCAGGTGGCCGCCGGCGGCGAGGTGGGCCGCCACCGGGCACCGGTCGATCAGCTCATGGTGGTCGGTTCTCGGCTCGGTTTGCCGGACCGGCGGCGTCAGCGCTGCGCGGCGGGCAGTTCCTTGGTGAGGCAGATGGTGCCGTCCGGATTGGCGGACCCCACTGTCCGGTATCCCTCACTCTCGTAGAGGTCGATGTTGCGCAGGCTCTTCGCGCCGGTGAAGAGCACGGCCCGGCGGCACCCGGATGCGGCGCCGGCTTCGGCGGCGCGCAGCAGCCACCGACCCAGCCCCCGACCCCGCAGGTCGGGCACGACCGCGAGCCGCCCCACGTGCCAGTCGGCGCCGTCGCGGCGCGTGCGCACCATGCCGAGCAGCCGGCCGTCGAGCCAGAGGCCCGTGGTGTGCCAGTCCGCCAGCCACTCCCGCACCTGCTCCGGCGACTCGTGCAGGGCCGGTATGGCGAACAGGTCGTTGACGATTGCCTCCTCGACCCAGCAGCACCGCTGCAACACCAGGACCTGGCTCGCGTCGTCGGCGGTCAGCGTCCGCGCGTAGGAACCGGGCAGCGGGCCGGGCCGGGCCTGGGCGCGTTCGCGCATCGGGCGGAGGGCGTGGGCGACCCGGACCAGTTCGTCCAGCAGGCCGGCGGCCGCCCGGTCGCGCGCGGCGTCGGGCCGCAGCCGCCCGTCCTGCACGGCGTCGCCGATGCGGATCGCGGCCGTGGCACCCAACGGCACCAGCCGCAGCGCGGTCACCACCTGCTTGGCGTGCTGGACCGACCGGGTGCCCGCCGAGGTGTTGCCGTAGCTGACGAAACCGATCGGCTTCCAGGCCCATTCCCGGCTGAGATAGTCCAGCGCGTTCTTCAGGGTCGCCGGCATCCCGTAGTTGTATTCGGGCGTGACGACGATGAACCCGTCCGCCGCAGCGACCAGCTCGCTCCACCGCCGGGTGTGCTCGTGCTGGTAGACGCCGGAGGAGGGTTCCTGCTCCTCGTCGAGGAAGGGCAGGTTCAGGTAGGCGAGAGCGACCGGTTCGACCTCTACGCCGAGTTCGGCGGCGCGCGTGGCGAGCGTTTCGGTCAGCCACTCTCCTACCGCTGGACCAAGGGCACCCGGGCGCGTGCTGCAGACCAGGGCCAGGACTCGGAGCGACTTCGTTAACATGGAAACGAACTGTAGATGGTAGATTGATTACATGTCAACGACATCTCCGGGCGGCCCCGTACGCTGGTTGAACCCGGACGAGGAGCGGGCGTGGCGGGCGTTCCTGCGCGCCATGGTCGCCGTCCAGACCGGCACCGCCCGGGACCTGGCCGCGGCCGGACTCTCCGAAGCCGACTACGAGGTGCTGAGCACCCTTTCGGAGCGGCCCGACCACACGAGCACCCTGGGGGAACAGGCCGACAAGATGGGCTGGTCCCGCAGCCGGCTCTCCCGGCACGCCAGCCGGATGGAGGCCCGCGGTCTGCTGCGGCGCGCACCCGATCCGAACGACGGCAGAGGCTGCCTCCTCGCGCTCACCCCGGAAGGGCTGGAGGCGCTTGAGGCCGCCACACCGGCCCACCTGGAATCGGTGCGACGCCACTTCGTCGACCGGCTCGCCCCGGAAGACCTCACCGCCATCGAGCAGGTCGCCCGGAAGCTGACCGGCCCGTCATGACGCGCCTACCCGGAACTCTCACTCCGCGTCTCCGGTGAGAACTCCGGCGTTGCCCGAGTCCCACAGGGGTTCGACGATGAGCGCGGTGATGCGCCACCCGTGGTCACCGCGGCGCAGGTGGGTGGTGTAGGTCCCACCGTTCGACCACAGGGGCCCACCCGCGGCGTCCCGCCGTACGAGGTGGGCCTGGACGTTCGCGGTCGCGGTCGCCGCATCGCCGTCGAGGCTCACCAGCACCCCGGTGATGACGTGCTGGGTGGCGTCCAGGTGCGCGAGCTCCTTCTCCCACCGGCCGGCCTGCTCCCGCCCGGGGAGCACCTCGGCTTCGCCATCCCACATCGCCGTGTAGTCGACCCGGATCATGTCGGCGAAGACCTCGTCGGCCAGCCCTTTCCAATTGCGCCGGTCGACGTACCAGGCCATTCGCACCAGCGTGTCCTGCACGGCCGCGCGGTCGTCACGTTCCGGATTCAAGGCGGTTCCCTTCCGCCAGACGCAGGCCCAGGGCGTCGGCCAGCCTGCGGTAGGAATCGATCAGGTCTGCACGGTCGTAGGTGCTGGTGGTGACGAGCACCTCGTCGGCGCCGCTCAGCGCCACGATCTCCGCCAGTTCCTCGACCACCTCCTCCGCCGTGCCGTGGAGGTGGCCGCGCAGCGCGTCTTCGTAGTGCGTCCGTTCCTTGCCGGCCATCGGCCGCGCTTCGATCTCGGCCGCCGGCGCCAGAGGCGGAAAGACCCACGGGTACGGCTGTACGCCGCCGATCCGGCTTCCGGGATCAGCAGGCTCCGCGCCTGGTCGGTGGTCGCGGCGACAGCCACGGTCCCGGAGATGACCACGTAGGGATGTTCGGCCCACCGGGAGGGACGAAAGCCGTCCCGGTAGGTGTCGATGCCCCGCTGCATCCGGTCCGGGTCGCTCAGATCGCCGATCACCAGCGGCAGCCCCTGCTCCGCGGCGATCGTGGCACCGCTCCCCATCGCCAGGACGAAGGGTGCCGGGCGCAGACCCTCGGCGGGATGGGCGTGGACCTGAGGGTGGTCGGTCTGCTCGCCGGTGAACCAGCCCAGCAACTGCCGCAGTTGTTCGGCGAAGTCGTCGGCGTCCTGCTTGTCGCGGCCCAGGGCCCTGCGGACCCCCTCGGTGAAGCCGACCGAGCGCCCGAGCCCCATGTCGATGCGGCCGGGGAAGAGGGATTCCAGGACCCCGAACTGCTCGGCGACGACGAGCGGCTGGTGGTTGGTGGTTGGGGAGCATCACGCCGCCCGTGCCGACCCTGATCCGCGAGGTCGCGGAGGCGACCGCCGCCGCGAGCACGGTGGGGGCGGAACCGGCGACGCCGGGCACGCTGTGGTGCTCGGAGACCCAGAACCGGTGGTAACCCAGCGCCTCGGCCCGCTGGGCGAAGCGGACAGTGGCCCGCAGCGCCTCGGCCGGCTCCTCACCCGTACGGGTCCGGGAGCGGTCCAGCACCGAGAAGCGAGTCCTTCCCAGTACGTCGGCGGGTGCATCGGCCGTGGAACGCGTCGGGGTCACCCCTTCATCCTCCTGCCGCCGGCACGAGATCGCGCGGCACCCGGTTTCCGGCGCCGGCGAACTTCGCGACGTCTGGCTTTGGCCTGTGTCGAGCGGGAAGGTGCGCGGTGCTGCCTTACGTGCATCGACACACGCCGCGCCTTCGTCTCCCTCGTCACCGACATGTCGGGACACCGGATCACCAACGAAGCGCCCGAGTCGTTCCCGGCATCCCCACGGACGCCACAGCGACTCTCGATGGACCGGCCAGGTTCCAGCTCGCTCTCGACGGTCGAGCAGTGGCCACAACCGCACCCCACGGGCAGGACATCCAGTGGCTGGAGCAAGACCGGCGCGCGTAACACGGACGTAGGACCATGGCCGTGCTGCTGATGCGCTCATGGCACGTCAAGGCACGCCGCATGGTCGCTGACCAGGAAACACCGAAGGCCCCGGTCCGGATTTGCGTCCTGACCAGGGCCTTCGTGTTGGAGCGGGTGACGGGAATCGAACCCGCGCTGTCAGCTTGGGAAGCTGATGTTCTGCCATTGAACTACACCCGCAGCGGCACCACTGTACCTGGCAGCGCGAGCGGATGCACCCACGACCCCCGGCATGATGCCCTGGACCACCCCGCCGGGGCGCGGCATCGGTCGACCCTCCCCGATAAGCAGCCCGACCGGCGGCGATCACCAGCCGCCGGGGGCGATGCGGTCCCGCGCCATCTGCAAACGATCTTAAATTTAACTTACTGAATATTCCCGGACATCGAAGTGAGATGTAACGTCTGGCCAACGCCCGCAGGTACCAAGCGACACAACCCCCCGAGGTCGCACTGCGGGCAGGAAAGAGGAGCCCAGATGGCCCTGACCTCCCAGGTGTCGTGGCGCAAGGCTGCCGTCACCTCCATGTCCCTCGCGATGATGGCCGCGACCGCGCTCGTCGGCGCGGCGCCGGTCGCGGCGCTCGCCGCCGGTGACTGCTTCGAACCGGCCGACGCGCACAGCCACGCGGCCGAGGCCCCGAGCCACGCCAAGGCACGGCCCGGCGCGGCGGCCGGCGCGCACGACCCGAACCACCTCACGGCCGCGCAGGTGGCGGCGCGGGAGGCCGACTTCGCTGCCGCGAAGCGGGAGCGCGCCGGCAAGGCCCCGATGGAGGGCCCGAGCATCGCCGCCGCCACGGTCACCATCCCCGTGGTCGTGCACGTGATCCGCAAGGACACCACCCGGGCCGGCGGCAACATCCCCGACTCGATGATCAACAGCCAGATCAACGTGCTCAACCAGGCTTACGCCGGCAGCACGGGCGGCGCCCCCACCGCCTTCCAGTTCCAGTTGCAGAGCATCAACCGGGTCACCAACACCTCCTGGTACCCGATCGTCAGCGGTTCCAGCGCCGAGCGGTCGATGAAGACCAGCCTGCGGCAGGGCGGCAAGAACACCCTCAACGTGTACCTGGGGGCGCTGAGCGGCGGACTGCTCGGCTGGGCGACCTTCCCGCAGAACAACCTCAGCAGCATGGACGGCGTGGTGGTGCTCAGCGAGTCGCTGCCGGGCGGGACGTCGGCCAACTACAACCAGGGCGACACCGGCACCCACGAGGTGGGGCACTGGCTGAACCTCTACCACACCTTCCAGGGCGGCTGCTCCGGCAACGGTGACTACGTCTCCGACACCCCGGCCGAGGCATCGCCGGCGTACCAGTGCCCGACCGGGCGCAACACCTGCTCCAGCACGGGCGTCGACCCGATCCACAACTTCATGGACTACACCTACGACTCCTGCATGTACCAGTTCACCTCCGGCCAGGCCAGCCGGATGCTGAGCGCCTGGAACACCTATCGGGCGCCGTAACGCACCACCTGCCCAGCTCGGTGCCGGTCCCCGCTCAGGGGGCCGGCACCGTCGCGTTCACCAGGGAAACGTGCGGCGGGACGTTGCAGGGGGCGAGAGTGTGGGCGCCGATCTGGCGGGCGTTGCGGGCCCGCCGCTCGCCTCGGGTGGAGGGGACGGCCGGCCCGGCGTTGCCGCCGCCGGGCGAGTCGAGCCAGATGCGGACCGCGGGACGGCCGGCGCCGTGCGCGCCGTAGTGCTGGCGGGAGAGCATCGCCACCTCGACGGTGAACTCGAAGAGCCGCCAGTCGACATGCGGCGCGGCCTGCGACTCGGCGGCGATCCTGGCCACCCGGGCGGGCTCGGTCACCGACAGCGCCCGGCCGGCGACGTACGCCTCGTCGTCGCTCTCCTCCGGCGGGAAGGAGTGCAGCGCGTACCGGCCGTCGCGTTCGAGGTCGCGGCGCTTGGGCGAATCGAGGGCGAAGCAGAAGAGCCCCTCGGGGGTGATCACCGGCGAGACCGGATGCACCCGGGGACCGCCGTCGGCGCGGACCGTGGCCAGGTAGCCCAGGCCAGGGCCGTACTGCTGCAGGAGGAAGCGGATCTCGCCGGCGAGCTGCGGCGCGTCGGCGGCGAAGTCGGACCAGGAAGCCATGGGGAGAGTCTATCGAACATCTGTTCGAACGACAGCCCGACACGCGATCGGGTGTACGACACGCCGTGGTGGCCCTGACCGCGCTCGGCATCCCGCAGATCACGACACACCGCGGGCGGGCCGGACGGCGCTCGGCAGGGCTGCACACCGCCTCGATAAGGTGGGCGGATGCTGCTCTCGGATCGGGATCTCGTCAAGGAGATCGAGGCGGGGACCCTCGGCCTGGCGCCGTTCGAGCCGGCGCTCGTACAGCCCTCCAGCATCGACGTACGGCTGGACCGGCACTTCCGGGTCTTCAACAACCACCTCTACACCCACATCGACCCCGCCATGCAGCAGGACGATCTGACATCGGCGGTCGAGGTGCCCGACGGTGAGCCCTTCGTGCTGCACCCCGGCGAGTTCGTCCTCGCCTCCACGCTGGAGGTGATCTCGCTCGGCGAGCAGCTCGCCGGCCGCCTGGAGGGCAAGTCCAGCCTGGGACGACTGGGTCTGCTGACCCACTCCACCGCGGGCTTCATCGACCCCGGCTTCTCCGGGCACGTGACGCTGGAGCTCTCCAACGTCGCGAACCTGCCGATCACCCTCTGGCCGGGCATGAAGATCGGCCAGCTCTGCATCTTCCAGCTCTCCTCGCCCGCCGAGCACCCGTACGGCTCGGCGGTCTACGGATCCCGCTACCAGGGGCAGCGCGGGCCGACGCCGAGCCGCGCCTGGAAGAACTGGCGCACCTGGCCCACCCGCTGACCCGTCCGCTGCGCCACGGTCGCGCCGCTGCGCGACGGTCGCATCGCTGCGGCAGGGTCCCGCCGCTGCGCCACGGTCGCACCGCTGCGGCAGGGTCGCGCGCCGCTGCGCCAGGGCGGCGGCCAGGAGCCGTGAGCCGGCCCTGACCACCGCCGCGGCACGGACCTCGGGCGTCAGGTGCGGGGGCGGCCGAAGCTGTGGATCGGCATCATGTCGTAGCGCGCCATCCGCACCGAATCACCGGCCTGCGGGGCGTGCACCACCCAGCCGCCACCGACGTACATCGCCACATGGTGCAGGTCGCCGTAGTAGAAGACCAGATCCCCCGGGCGCAGATCGGCCCGCTCGACCGACCGGGTCGTCCCGCGCTGCTGGCGGGCGTTGTGCGGCAACGACACCCCGGCCTTGCGCCACGCGGCCAGCATCAGCCCCGAGCAGTCGTACGACCCCGGGCCGGCCGACGCCCAGACGTACGGCTTGCCGATCTGGGCGCAGGCGAAGGTGACGACCTTCGCCGCGACGCCACCGCTGTACGCCACCGGGCACGGCTCGGGGCGCAGCCCGCCGTCGTTGCGGGTGTGGCCGCGGGCGCCGTAGAGGGAGCGCCGCTGCTTCTCCAGCCGGTCGATCTCGCTGTCGATCTCTTTGCGTTCGGCGGCAAGCCGGCGTTCGGTGGCGGTCAGGTCGGTGATCAGCGCATCCAGCGGGGCCTTCTTCGCGGCGAGTTCGTCTCGCCGGTCGAGCACCTCCGCGACCTCGTTGTGCTGCTGAAGGGCGAGGCTGTCGAGGATCTCCAGCTGCCCGACGAGGTCCTCGGGGGACGAGCGGGTGAGGATCGCGTTCAGGGCGGCGGTGCGGTTGTGTCCCTTGTACGCCTCGGCGGCGAGCGCCCCCACCACACCGGTCGACTCGGCCAGCCGCTTCTCCAACGGCTCCAGCCGCCGCGCCAGAGCGTCCGCCTGCCGGCGCTTGGTGGCGAGCTCCTGGCGTACGGCGTTGTGCTCCTCGATCAGCGGTTCGAGTTTGTGCCAGTCCTTGTCGAGCCGGCGTTCGATCTCGGGAATGGAGGGTTCGGCCTGCGCCGCGCCGGGCGCGCCGAGCGCGACCGCGCTCGCGGCGACCAGTGCGGCGGAAACGGTGATGAAGCGGGACCAGCGGTTGCGCGGCGACACCGAGATCCGGTCGGCTCGCGCCGGCCGGGATGACGGCGGCCGCATGGATTGGTGATCCACCGGCGTCCGTGTCTCCTTCTTGACCTACCGCCGGCCGTGCCCACTGACGTCGGCGCGGGCGGGAAGGGGACCGCCCTCCGCGCCGGAGCGCGGATTCATCCGGCGTCGTGCACCGGCCCGGCTCGCCCTGTGGGGGCGATTCGGCGGAACCGGGGCGTACTCCCCACATCGGGTGAGCTGCGGCCGTCCCGGCCGAAAACCACATTATGGACATGTCGTCCGCCATGCAAGCTGCGACATGCGTCTATCCGTTACCAGCCATCCGGCAATCGCAGCAAGCTCGCCGCGGCGATCGACATACAGCACCGCCTGAACGACGAAGGTCCCGTGCCGCCGAGCGGCACGGGACCCTGCAGGTCGATCGGTGAGCGTCAGGCCGGCCGGACGAACCCGGTGACGGGCTTGCCGACGTTGTAGATGCTTGCCACGCCGACGGACTGGCCCGGTTGCGGCGCGTGCACCATCTGATCGTTGCCGATGTAGATGCCGACGTGGTCGGGGAAGAAGACCAGGTCACCAGGGCGGGCATCGTCATGGGACACGTGCCGGCCCTCGTTCCACTGCGAACCGGTGTAGTGCGTCAGGTAGACACCCGCAGCACCCCAGGCGTACTGGGTCAGGCCGGAGCAGTCGAAGGAACTGGGGCCGGTGGCACCCCAGACGTACGGCTTGCCGACCTGGGCGCAGGCCGTGGCGACGGCGGTGTTCGCCTTGTCGCTGAGCACGCCGGTGATGGTCGGGCAGCCCTGGGCTTTGACGACGGACTTCGGCAGGCTGGCCTGAAGGCGCTTGATCTCGGCGTTGATCTGCTTCTTGCTGCTCGCCAGGTGCTTCTGCTGCTTGTCCTGGGTGGCGATCAGATCGTCGAGTTCCTTCTTTTTGTCGGTGTACCGCTCCAGGGTCGCCAGCACCTTGGAGATCTCGTCACGTTCGCCTGCCGCGAGGTGGTCCAGCAGCGCCATCTGCTCGGCGAGCCGGCCCGGCTTCCCGCTGGCCAGCAGGCTGCCGACGTACGCCGTGCTCGATCCGGTGCCGGTCATGTAGTACTTGGCCGCGATGGTGTTGATCCGTCCCATCGCCAGCTCGCTCTGCAGCGCCAGCGGCTGCATTCTCTTCTCGAGCTTCTTCGCCTTTTCACGATTGACCTTGAGCTGGCTGCGCACCCGGTTGTAGTCCTCGACGGTGGGCTCCAGCTTGTGCCACTGTTCGGTGATCTGCGCTTCGATCTCCTCGACCGAGGGATCCGCCTGGGCCGGAGCCGCGAGCAGCCCGCCGGCGACCAGAACGGTAGCGGCGAGGCCGACGAGGCGACGCAGGTTCCGGCGTAGGCCGGGACGGGGTGCGTCCGCGGGCGAACGACGATGAAGGGGCAGGACGGCCACCGGCACCGACTCCTTTGCAACCGACCGCCGGGCGCCTCACAGAGGGGAAGGGCTGAGGCCGACGACCACGGCGGGTCGGTGCCTCACCTTAGGGAAATCGCGCTCGAGAATCAAGACGAAGACTCACGGAGCAGCAGTTCTTACATATCCGCATTCACGCATTCACTATGCGTGGCGATCTATCCCATGCCGATCGTGAACGATTTATGAAACGGCAAAGAAAGGCGACGCGGCCTGCCCCTGGCGACCCCGTACCCGGGGTCGCAGGAGAGACCGCGTCGCGACTGCCGCTGCCGACCGTCCCCGGCCGGCAGCGGCGACGTCAGCCGGCCGTGGCGGCCGGTGCCGGCGCCGAGTTCCCGGCGTCGGCGGGCTTGACCGAACGCAGCAGGACCGTGGCGACGTCGACGACCTCGACCTGCTCGGAGGCGCCCTTGCCGTTGACGCCGTCGGTCAGCATCGTGCTGCAGAACGGGCAGCCGACCGCGACCGTCTTGGCGCCGGTCGACATGGCCTCCTCGACCCGGTCGACGTTGATGCGCTTGCCGATCGTCTCCTCCATCCACATCCGGGCGCCACCGGCACCACAGCAGAAGGAGCGCTCGGTGTTGCGCGGCATCTCGACCAGGCCCGCGCCGTCTCCCGCGCCGATCGCACTGCCGAGCACCTCACGCGGCGGCGCGAAGATCCGGTTGTGCCGGCCCAGGTAGCAGGGGTCGTGGTAGGTCACGCCGCCCTCGACCGGCTGGACCGGGGTCAGCTTGCCGGTGGAGACCAGGTGCGCGAGCAGTTCGGTGTGGTGCACGACCTCGAAGTCACCGCCGAGCTGGCCGTACTCGTTGCGCAGGGTGTTGAAGCAGTGCGGGCAGGTCGCGACGATCTTGCGCTTGGCCTTCTCCCGGTCGCCGAAGGCCTCGTTGAGGACCTCGACGTTCTGCTGGGCGAGCATCTGGAAGACGAACTCGTTGCCGATCCGGCGAGCCGGGTCACCGGAGCAGGTCTCGCCCTCGCCAAGGATCGCGAAGTTGACGCCGGCCTCGTGCAGCAGGGTGGCGACAGCCTGGGTGGTCTTCTTGGCGCGGTCCTCGAAGGCACCGGCACAGCCGACCCAGAAGAGGTACTCGAAGTCCTCGACCTCGCCGACCCGCGGCACCTCGAAGTCCAGACCCTTGGTCCAGTCCTCGCGGGTGTTCTGCGGGGCACCCCACGGGTTGCCCTTGTTCTCCAGGTTGCGCAGCATCACACCGGCCTCGGCCGGGAAGCTCGACTCGATCATGACCTGGTAGCGGCGCATGTCGACGATGTGGTCGACGTGCTCGATGTCCACCGGGCACTGCTCGACGCAGGCACCGCAGGTGGTGCAGGACCAGAGGACGTCCGGGTCGATGATGCCGCCCTCTTCGGCGGTGCCGATGAGCGGGCGCTCGGACTCGGCCATCGCGAGGACGTCGACGCCGGCCAGCTGCTCGGCGGTCGCCTTCTCCTCACCGGTGAGGTCCTTGCCGCCGCCGGCCAGCAGGTACGGCGCCTTGGCGTACGCGTGGTCGCGCAGGCTGAGGATGAGCAGCTTCGGCGAGAGCGGCTTGGCGGTGTTCCAGGCCGGGCACTGCGACTGGCAGCGACCGCACTCGGTGCAGGTGGTGAAGTCCAGCAGGCCCTTCCAGGTGAACTGCTCGACCTGGCCGACACCGAACTGGTCGGTCTCCGGGTCGGCCTCCTCGAAGTCCAGCGGCTTGCCGTTGCTCATCATCGGCTTGAGGCCGCCCAGGCCGGAGCCGGCGCCGGCGACCTTGCGCTTGAAGAAGATGTTGAAGAACGCGGAGAAGCGGTGCCAGGCGACGCCCATCGTGACGTTCAGCGCGATGACGATCATCCAGGTCATCGAGACGCAGATCTTGATGAGCGCGACGATGCTGATGGCGTTCGGCCAGTCGGGCAGGACCGCGCCGATGGCGTGGCTGACCGGGGTGGCCCAGACCGGGAAACCGAAGTGGCCGGTGGAGACCTGGAAGCCGCGGATCAGCATGCCGAGGATCAGCACGATCAGGACGACGGCCTCGACGAAGTAGCCCTGCCACATGGTCGAGCCGGTGAAGCGGGAGCGTCCGCCCGGCCGGGTCGGCCGGTTCCTGATCCGGATGCCGATCAGGATCAGGATGCCGATGGTGCCCAGGATGCTGATGACCTCGGTCGCCAGCCCCCAGATGGCCAGGCTGTGCAGGATCGGGATCGCGCCGGTGGTGCTTACCACCTCGAAGTACGCCTCGAGGACGAGCAGCGACAGGACGATGAAGCCGATCATGACGAACCAGTGGCTCGCCCCCACGACGCCCCACTTGAGCATCCGGGTGTGCCCGACCGTCTCCTTCAACATCGTCTTGAGACGGACGGCCTTCTGGTCGAAGCGATCCGGGTCGGGTTGACCCAACCGGATCACCGACACCATCCGCAGTACGGCCCGAACCGCCAATCCCACCGCGACGATGGTGATGGCGGCGGCGAGGACCGTCGTGACGATCTGGACGCTGCCCATGCGTGTGGCCTCCCGGTCTACTGCCTGGCGAGCGGCGAGCCGACCGCGACTCCGAGGCGCGACCGCCGAGACGACGACCGCGACAAGCCCGGATACCACCGGTCGACGACGGGCAGTTGTCGCCCGTCGTACCGTGCAGCCTACGCGTCACGTTACCGATCGGTAACGTGACTCTGCTCGCAGTTGCGCACGGTGCCCGCGCCTACCTTAGGGGGAGTGCGGGCCCCGCGCTCGGCTGGGGATCCTCGGAGATGCCTACGCCACACCGCACCGGGCCAGGCCCGGTGCGCTCATTTCCAGCGGGTGAAGACGATCAACGATGCGACCATCGCGCCGAAGCCGACGGCGAGGTTCCAGTACCCCCACGACGCGACCGGGTACTGGGTCGCGGACAGGTAGTAGATCACCAGCCAGCCGATGCCCAGCACGACCAGCGACACGGCGAGGATCGGCACCCAGACCGGGCTCGGCTTTCCCGTCGCGGCGGTGGCCGTGGGACGAACGTCCGACGGCGGGGTGTACACCTTCTTCTTGCGGACCTGCGACTTGGGCACGGCGCTCTCCTGAGGGGGTGACGACCTCGTCCGGGCCTGACAACCGGGCGCGAGGGCGACGGTCCATGGCCAATAATGTTCTGACAGCTAGCCTAGTCGTGCCCCGGCCGTAGAGCCATGAACGGGGTGATCCTGATCCCCGTGCCGGGTCGGGACCCGGCGGCTCCCGGCTCTCCCGCCCCCCTGGGTCGGCCGGTACGAGGAGGTGATCCCGGTGGAGTACACATCCGGTGGTGCCGCGTCCTGGCGGAAGGTGGCGCGCCGCGCGGGCGCCGGCCTGTTGCCGCGCCGACGCCGGCAGCGCCGTCCGGGCTGGTCGGCGGCGGTGCCGCTGATCGCGCTGGCCGCCGGTTTTCTCTTCACCACCAGCGCCAACACCGCCGATGGCACCGCGCTGCGCGAGGACCGCCGCCCCGAGCTGACCCAGCTGATCGAGGACCGGCGCGGCGCGGTGAACGACGCCGAGACCCGCGCCGCGGCACTACGGGCCGAGGTCGACGCCCTGACCGATGCCACCGCCGACTCCGACACCCCGGTCGCGCGACAGCGGGACCGGGCGGCCGCCAGCCGGCAGAACGCGGGCTTCACCGCACTCGCCGGCCAGGGTGTGGTGGTGGAGCTGGACGACGCTCCCCGGATGGCGGGTGAAGAACTACCCGAAGGTGCCAACAACGACGACCTGGTGGTCCACCAGCAGGACGTACAAGCGGTCGTGAATGCCCTCTGGGCAGGTGGCGCCGAGGCTATGTCGATCATGGATGTCCGTATCCTGAGCACGAGCGCGGTACGCTGCGTCGGCAACACCCTGCTGCTCCACGGCCGGGTGTACTCCCCACCCTTCAAGATCGCGGCGATCGGCGACCCGGCAGCCATGAAGCAGGCCCTCGCCGACTCCAAGGGAGTCCAGGATTTCAAGGATGCGGCCGAGCACTACCGCCTCGGGTACCGGGAGACCACCGTTGACACCATCCGCGTCAAGGCCTTCGAGGGTTCCACCAATCTGCCGTCGGCAAAGGTGATCCGGTGAGCCCCCAGCACCGGGATCCCGGCGACGAGTGGCGCTCCGGCGACCGGGACGGCCGACGCCGGCCAGGGCCGGTCGAAGAACCCACCGCCTTCATCCCCCGGATAACCGACACTCCCGCCGAAACCGGCGACACCGGTCACCGGAACGCGCCCACCGGGCGTCCCGATTCGCCGGCGGCACCGCCCCGCGACCGCCCGCCGACCGCCTCCTGGGCCGGCCCCGACCGCCCCCCGGGCGGCGACGATCGACGCGGCAGCCCACCGCCCCGCTGGCCGGGAAGGCTGGAGAGCAGCCGTCGCGGCCCAGCCTCCGACGCATGGGCCCACGAGCCCGACCTCAGCGCCGAGCCCCGCTCCACCGCCGAGCCCCGTCCGGCGCACGACGCCCGGCCTCCCGCCGCGCCGTCCGGGACCTCGGCCACGCCCTCCGGAGCCCCGGCCGCGCCGCGGGGCCGGCACCAGCAGGACGACGGCGCCACTGCGCTGATCCCGAAGATCACCGCGGCCGACTCGGACGCCACCGCCCTCATCCCGAAGATCGCCGCAGCCGACTCCGACGCCACCGCCCTCATCCCGAAGGCCACCGCCGCGAACGAGCCGGCCCAGCCGCGCCCCACCCGGAGCCTGCCGCCACTGCGGGTCACGCCGCGTGAGACCGGCGACGACGACAAGACCGCGCTGATTCCGGCCGTCAGGTCCACCGCTGCCGATCAGCCCACCGGCCTGATCCCCGTCGTACCTGCGCAGAAGCCCGACGACGCGAAGGGCGCCGAGGCGACCGGGCCGGCGGACGAGCCAGAGTCCGAACCACAGCCGCGCCGCGGCGAACGGGTCGTCAAGCTGCGTCCGCAACGTACCGACGAGGGCTACAAGAGCGTCTATTCCGAACTGACCCGTCCGACGTGGGGTTCACGAGTGCGCACAACCATCCGCTTCACCGGCGAACTGCTGATCACCTTCGGCCTGGTCGTCCTGCTCTTCGCGGGTTACGAGATCTGGGGCAAGTCGGTCATCGTCAACGCCCACCAGAATGATCTTTCCGAGCAGTTGGCCCAGGAGTGGCAGAACCCGGCGACGGTCGAGCCGACACCGGCCCCCTCCGCGAAGCGACCCAAGCCGCCACCGGCGGTCCCCGGCACGCCCATCGCCCAGCTCTACATCCCCGGCCTCGACAAGAGCTGGGTCGTCGTCGAAGGCGTCGGCCAGGACGACATCCGGTACGCGCCGGGGCACTACCCCAAGAGCGCGCTGCCCGGCCAGGTCGGCAACTTCTCGGTGGCCGGCCACCGCAACCCCGCGACCTTCTGGGACCTGGACAAAGTCCCGCCGGGCGAGGCGATCGTCGTCGGCGACCGGGAGAACTGGTACATCTACCGCGTCACCGAGCAGTTGATCGTCAAGCCCTCGGCGGTGGAGGTGGTGGCGCCGGTACCGGGCAACGCCCGTGCCAAGCCGAAGAAGGCGATGTTGACGCTGACGACATGCCACCCGAAGTACGACAACTACCAGCGCCTGATCATTCACGCCGAGATGGTCCGGTCGCAGCCCAAGGCCGACGGCACACCGGCCGAGCTGGGAGGCTGAGCGATGTACTCGTGGATCTGGCGGCACCTGCCCTTCGGGCTGGCCGGCAAACTGATCGGGACCCTCCTGCTGGCAACGGCCGCCCTGGCGCTGCTCTGGTTCGTCGTCTTCCCGTGGGCCGAGCCGCTGCTGCCCTTCGACGACGTCCAGGTCACCCAGGACGGCTACGAGACCGGCGACTCGGACTTCGACCTGCCCGGTGACGGGCCGAACCCGGACACCGGCGAGTCGGACGACGAGCACGCCATCCCGTACGACACGACCGCGCCCGGCGACGGAGGCTGAGATGCGCGTTCTGGTGATCGACAACTACGACTCGTTCGTCTTCAACATCGTGCAGTACCTCGGTCAGCTCGGCGCGGAGTGCGACGTACGCCGCAACGACGAGATCTCGGTGGCCGAGGTGGGCCGCACGGGTGCCGCCGGTGTGCTGCTCTCACCCGGGCCGGGCAGTCCGGACCGCGCGGGAATCTGCCTGGACGTGATCCGCGAGTACGCCGGCGAGCTGCCGATCTTCGGCGTCTGTCTCGGCCACCAGGCGATCGGGGAGGCCTTCGGGGCGACCGTCGCCCGGGCGCCGGAGCTGCTGCACGGCAAGACCTCCGACGTACGGCATCGCTCGGGCGGAGTGCTGGCCGGGTTGCCGGACCCGTTCACCGCCACCCGCTACCACTCCCTGACCGTGGTCCGGGAGACAGTGCCGGCGGAGCTGGATGTCACCGGCTGGACCGAGTCGGGTCTGGTGATGGCGATGCGGCACCGGACGCTGCCGATCGAGGGCGTGCAGTTCCACCCCGAGTCGGTGCTGACCGAGGGGGGCCACCTGATGCTGGCAAACTGGCTCGCGACGTGCGGCTTCACCGAGGCGCTCGACCGCGCCCCGGCGCTCGCCGCCGAGGTCGACACCCGCCGCCGGGCCGCTTTCGCGGCCTGAGGCCACCCGGTAGGCGGCGCGTCCGGCACCGGCACCCGACCGCCGCGCCGAACGCTGGATTCGACATCATCGCAACGACGGCGGCGCCGGGGGCGAATTTCCCACCCCCGGCGCCGCCGTCGTTGCAGTTGCTTCGCTCAGTCGCGCCGGGCGTACTCGCCGCCGCCGACGCCACCACCGGCGCCGCCATCGCCGCCATCGTCGTCGGACGGTTCCGGCGTGGGCGTCGGCTCCCCGGTCGGAGTCGGCTCCACCTCCTGCACCTTCGGCAGGAAGATGGTGATCGTCGAGTCGATGTTTTCCGAGGTGGAGGCGGCCGGGGTCTGTCGCACCACCCGCGGCACCTCGCCGGCCGGGAGCGGCGCTCCCGCCGTCTTGACCTGCACGTTCTTGAAGCCGGCGCTGCTCAGCGCTTTACGGGCCTGCTCCTCGGTCATCCCCTCCACGCCGGGAACCGGGCGGATCTTGCCGTTGGAGTAGTAGACCTTGACCTTGTCACCCTTGGCGACGGCCTCGCCGGAGGGAGGGTCGAGCTTCAGCACGGTGCCGCGCGGCTCGGCGCTGTCCTGCGGCACCTCGTCCGCCTCGAGGCCGACCTGGGTGAGGGCGAATCGGGCCGTCTCGATCGACTGGCCGACGAGCTTGTCCGGCACGTCAACGGTCTCCGGTCCGCCGCAGACCGTCAGCTTCACCGTCGTCGTGGCGGGGTCCACCTCGCCGGAGTCCGGCTCCTGCTGGGTGACGTTGCCCTTCTGGCAGGAACCGAACTCCTTGGGGGTGAACTCGTGGTCCAGGTTGCTGGCCGTCAACCTGTCCACCGCGGCCTGTTCGGACTGGTTCACCACGTTCGGCACGGCGACGAGTTTCGGCTTGTCGTCGTCGTTGCCGGTGAGCAGGAGCCCGGCGATCAGCGCGATCACCGCGAAGACGGCGAGCCCGCTGAGCAGCGCCACCAGCCACGGCTTGCGGTTGCCCCCCTGGTCGGCGGTGGCCGCCGGCACCACCCGGGTCGCGGTGCCGTCGCCGCGTGGCGGGATGCCCCCGCCGGCCGCCGACAGCGCCATCGTCTCGTCGGCGCGCATCACCGGGGTCGCCATGACCGGCCGGCCGGAGACGGCACGCAGCAGGTCGGCCCGCATCTCCCCGGCGCTCTGGTAGCGGTTCAGGGGATTCTTCGACAGCGCCTTGAGCACGATGGCGTCGAGCTCGGCGGTGACGTCCGGGTTGATGTCGCTCGGCGTCGGCGGCGCCTCCCGCACATGCTGGTACGCCACACTGACCGGGCTGTCCCCGACGAACGGCGGATGTCCGCAGACCAGCTCGAAGAGCACGCAGCCGGCGGCGTAGACATCCGAGCGGGCGTCCACCGCCTCGCCGCGGGCCTGCTCCGGGGAGAGGTACTGCGCGGTGCCGATCACGGCGCTGGTCTGGGTCATGCTGGTGACGCCGCTGGCGAGCGCCCGCGCGATGCCGAAGTCCATCACCTTGACCTGGCCGGTCTGGGTGAGCATGACATTGCCGGGCTTGATGTCGCGGTGGATGATGCTGTGCCGGTGGCTGAACTCCAGCGCCGCGCACATGTCGGCGGTGATCTCCATCGCCCGGCGCGGCTGGAGGCGTCCCTCCGCCGTCAGCACCTCCTTGAGGGTGCGGCCGTTGACGAACTCCATGACGATGAAGGGCAGCGTCTCACCGGTCGGGGCGATCTCCTCGCCGGTGTCGTAGACGGCGACGATCGCCGGGTGGTTCAGGGAGGCGGCGTTCTGCGCCTCGCGCCGGAACCGCATCTGGAACGTGTCGTCCCGGGCAAGGTCGGTGCGGAGCATCTTGATCGCGACATCACGGCCAAGGCGCAGGTCGCGACCGCGATGCACCTCGGCCATGCCGCCGTAACCGAGCAGCTCGCCGACCTGATACCTGCCACCGAGCAGGCGGGCCTGCGCCGTCATCGCGTCTGTCGTCCTTCGCTCGTCTGGTCGCCCCGGGCCGAGGCATCCAGTTCCATCAGACCGTACGGCTCCACCGGCGCATCATTCCACCCGCCGTCCACTCCCACCGACCCGGCGACCGCAGGGCGGGACATGGCGGCGGTCGTCTCGTCGGCGAAGTAGAGCCACATCGAGCAGACCACGAGCACCGCGAGTACGACCAGCAGGGTGACCACCAGCGGGTGGTTCGCCGTACGGGCCGGCGTCGGGGTTGCCGTGGGGTAGCCGAAGCCCGGCACCGGCCGCGCGGGCGGCACGGGTGCGGCGCCCCGCAGCGGTTCCGCGGGGCGGGCCGGCATCGGGGCCGGCGGCCGGGACTGCGGATGGGCCGGCCAGGCGTTCATCGGCTGCTGCGGCAGGGCCGCGGGTGGGCGTACCGGGATCGCGGCCGGCGGCGGCACGGGCCGGGCCCGGCCGGGGGCCGGCTGCGGCGGCACGGGTGGGGCCGGCGAGACCGGTCCGGCGGTACGGGGAGCGGGCCGCCCCTGTCCGGCGGCGGCCGACGCGGCGGCCTGGCGCGCCACCGCGGCGAGCGCGTTGGCGCTCGGCCAGCGTGCCGCCGGGTCCTTGGCCAGGGCACGCTCGACGATCATCCGTACCTGCGGTGGGATGTCTCCCGGCAGCGGACGCGGGTGGTCGCGCACGTGCTTCATGGCGATCTCCAGCGGATTGTCGCCGTCGAAGGGACGGCGGCCGGAGAGGCACTGGTAGGCGACGACCCCGAGGGCGTAGATGTCCGATGCCGGGCTCGCGGTCGCGCCGGATGCCTGCTCCGGCGAGATGTACGAGGCGGTGCCGAGCACCGAACCGGCCGCGGTCAGCTGCGCGGCCATCTCCGAGCGGGCGATGCCGAAGTCGGTGAGGACGAGGGTGCCGTTCGGCCGGACCAGCAGGTTGCCGGGCTTGACGTCGCGGTGCACCACGCCCTTGTCGTGGGCCGCCTGCAGCGCGTCGGCGGCCTGCGCGATCAGTGCCATCGTCCGGGCCGGGGTGAGCCGCGCCACCCGCGACAGGGTACGGGAGAGCGCGTCGCCCTCGACGTACTCCATGACCAGGAAGGCGATGTTCTGGTCGCTGCCGAAGTCGTAGACGTCGACCACACCCGGGTGGTTGATGGTCGCCATGGTCCGGGCCTCGTGGCGGAAGCGCTCGGCGAAGCCCGGCTCGTCCATCAGGGCCGGAAGCAGGCTCTTGACGGCCACGGTGCGGCCGAGCACCTGGTCGGTGCCGCGCCAGACATCACCCATGCCGCCGCCGGCGATCCGCTCGTCGAGGCGGTAACGGTTGCCGAGTTCCACGCCGGCGCTCAGCATCAGCGCCCTCCGGAGTCGTTGATGACCGCGCGCATGATCTGACCGGCGATCCGGGTGGCCTCGCCGCTGCCCCCGTCGCCGGACTCCTCCAGCACCACGCAGACCGCGGAGATCGGCTTGCCGTCCTTCATCACGAAGCCGATGAACCAGCCGTGTTCCTTGGCCCCGGCTGCGTGCTCGGCGGTGCCGGTCTTGCCGCCGACGGTGTAGCCGGAGATGCGGGCGTTGGTCCCGGTGCCGTTCTGCACCACACTGACCATCATCTCCTGCAGGTCCGAGGCGACCGCTGGGCTGACCGAGCGGCGCAGCTCCTGGTCCTTGGCCTGGTAGTAGCTGGTGGTGCGGTCCGAGCCGAGGATCTGGTCGACCAGGTACGGCCGCATCTGGCTGCCGCCGTTGGCGACCGCGGCGGCGATCATCGCGCCCTCCAGCGGCGTCATGCGGACCTCGTTCTGCCCGATGGAGGACTGGGCGAGAGCTGCCGGGTCGGCGCTGCCGTCGGGGTTCTGGATGTCACCGGTCCGGCTCGGCGCCACCGGCAGACCACCGTCGCCGAGCCGGCCGACGGTCAGGTCCTCCTGGCCGAAACCGAACTTGGCCGCCGTCTCCTTGACCTTGTCCGCGCCGAGTTCGACGCCGAGCCGGGCGAAGCCGGTGTTGCAGGACTGGGTCAGTGCCGAGTTGAGCGTGACCTGGGACTGCGGGCAGATCGAGGGGTGGGCGTTGGTGATCGGCGTACCGGAGGTGGGCGCGGTGTAGCTGGGGCCGGCCGGGATGCGGGTGTCGGGGGTGATCCCCTCCTCCAGCGCCGCGGCGGCGACGACAACCTTGAAGGTCGAGCCGGGCGGGAGGACCTCGGCGGTGGCCCGGTTGCTCAGCGGGCTGTTGCGGGCGCCGAGCAGCTTGTCGTACTCCGCCTGGGCCGCTCTGGTGTTGTGATCGGCCAGCGGGTTCGGGTCGAAGCTGGGGAACGAGACCATCGCCTGCACGGCGCCGGTACGCGGGTCGAGCGCGACCGCGGCCCCCCGCGACGAGCCGACGTTGTTCTCCCGCAGCTGGTTGTAGGCGGCCGCCTGCGCCTTGGGTGACAAGGTCAGCAGCACGTTCGCGCCGGCGGTCTGGTCGCCGGTGAACATGTCCAGCAGCCGGTCACCGAAGAGCTGGTCGCTGCTGCCGCTGAGGAAGGCGTCCTCGCTGGCCTCGATGCCGGTCTGGCCCAGGTTGACCGGCTTGTAGCCGAGCACGTGGGCGTAGAGCGGCCCCGAGGGGTAGGTGCGCAGGTACTTCAGGTGGCCGTCGGTGGCGCGACTGCTGGCGATGGCCTTGCCGCCGACCTCGATGTTGCCGCGCTGGCGCTCGTACTCGGCGACCTGGACCCGGCCGTTGTACGGGCTGGCGCTGTACTCGCTGCCCTTGTACGCCTGGACGTAGTTGAGGTTGGCGAAGAGCAGCCCGAAGAGGACCATGATGACGACGCCGACCCGGCGCAGGGGTGCGTTCACGTGCGGATCACCTCCGTGGGAGCGCCGTGCAGCTGGTCGGGCTTGCCGCCGGTGGTGGGGCGCACCGGGCCGCCGCCGGTGACGGGGCGGCGGGCGGCGTCGGAGATCCGCAGCAGCAGCGCGATCAGCAGCAGGTTCGCCATCAGCGACGAGCCGCCGGCGGAGAGGAACGGAGTGGTCTGTCCGGTCAGCGGGATGAGCCCGGTGACCCCGCCGATGATCACGAAGACCTGCAGCGCCAGGGTGAAGGCGAGGCCGCCGGCGAGGAGCTTGCCGAAGGAGTCCCGTACGCCGAGCCCGGCCCGCAGGCCGCGCTGGGAGACCAGCAGGTAGAGCATCAGCAGAGCGGTGAGCCCGAAGAGACCGATCTCCTCGCCGATGCCGGCGAAGATGAAGTCGTTGTGCACCTCGGGGATCTGCAGCGGCTCACCGCCGCCCGGGCCGGCGCCGAAGAGGCCGCCGCTACCGAGGCCGAGCAGCCCCTGCACGGGCTGGTAACCCTTGTCGAAGGGGTCCTGGAACGGGTCCAGCCAGATGTCGGCACGCTGGCGGAAGTTGTAGAACGGCCCGCCGATGGTGCCACCGAGGAAGTACGCGAGGTACGCCCCGCCGAAGAAGAGGACCAGGCCGATCAGCAGCCAGCTGACCCGTTCGGTGGCGATGTAGAGCGTCACCACGAACATGCCGAAGTAGAGCAGCGAGGTACCGAGGTCCTTCTCGAAGACCAGCAGCAGGAGGCTGATCGCCCAGACCACCAGCACCGGGCCGAGGTCGCGTCCGCGCGGGAAGTCGATGCCGAGCACCCGGCGGCTGGCCAGCGAGAGCACCTCGCGCTTGCGGACCAGGTAGTAGGCGAAGAAGGCCAGCAGCGCCAGCTTGGCGAACTCGCCCGGCTGGATGCTGAAGGAGCCGATCCGGATCCAGAGTCGCGCCCCGTTGACCTCGGAGATGCTCCTGGGCAGCACCGCGGGAAGCATTACCAGTACGACACCGGCCAGGCCGAGGGTGTAGGCGTACTTCGAGATCGAGCGGTGGTCGCGGACGATGAAGAGCAACGCCACGGCGAGCACCACCGCGATGAGGGTCCAGGCGAGCTGCCGGCCGCCGGTGCCGGCGAAGATCGCCAGGTGCTCCCGGTCTGCGGCGTCGGCCCGGGCCAGGTCCAGCCGGCGCAGGAAACCGACGCCGATGCCGTTGAGCAGTGCCACCGCGGGGATGAGCACCGGATCGGCGAAGGGCGCCAGGAACCGGACGGCCACGTGCAGGCCGAGGTAGACCAGGGTCAGCACGGCGGCCGGGACCCAGAAGTCGGCGGTGATCGAGCCGAACTGGTTCGCCTCCACGGTCGCGCCGTACAGGGCTACGAGCACCATGGCCAGCAGCAGCAGCCAGAGCTCGGAGTTGCGCCGGGACCGGGCCAGACGGGTCGCACCGGCGTCGCCCGCGGTGGCGGGCGGCGCCGGTGATCCGGTCTGAGCGGTCATGATCGTGTCCTCGGGTCCTTGTCGCTCACTGCGGCGACCGGCAGTCCGCCGGATCGACCGGGTCGGGCTCGACGGGGAAACCGTCGTCGCCGGGGGTCGGAGTGACCGGGCTGCCGGAGGCGCTCCCGTTCGGCGCCGGCGTCGCGCTCGCCACCGGGAGAGGGCAGAGCGGCTTGAGGTTCGGGTTGCCCGGATAGTCGTTCGTCAGCTCGGCCAGCCGGCGCTCGGCGTCGGTGGCGTCACCGGCCTGGATGCCGACCTTGATTTTCTCCTGGGCGGCGGCGGTCAGGTCGTCGAGGTCGATCTCGCTGACGCTGTGCACGGTGGCGAGCTCGAAACCGGCGATCTCGCCCCGCACGCCCTGGAAGACGGCGAGCTTGCCGTCGGCGTTGACGCCGACGTAGTACTGCCGCTGCAGGTACTCCCAGCCACCCCAGACTCCACCGCCGAGCAGCGCGGCGACCAGCACCAGCAGCAGCGCCGTACGCAGCGGGCGCCGCCGCGGGCGGTCGTCGTCGCGTGCGGCCGACGGCTCCTCCTCGGGGCTGGCCGGTCGGGGCGTCTGCAGCGCCGAGGCGCGGGCCGCCGGGGTGGAGACGTCGGCGGAGGTGGCCATTCCCCGGTCCCGGGCGGCGGCGCCGCCCACGATCGGTGCGGCCTCGACGATGTCCTGGTCGGTGGCGTCGGCGATGACGACGGTGATGTTGTCCGGTCCGCCGCCGCGCAGCGCCAGCTGCACCAGCCGCTCCACGCACTTCTGCGGGTCGGTGTACTCCCGCAGGGTGTCGCCGATGGTCTCGGCGCTGACCACCGAGGAGAGCCCGTCGCTGCAGATCAGGTAACGGTCGCCGGCGCGGACCTGGCGCACCGAGTACTCCGGGTCGACCTCACGGCCGTCCAGGGCCCGGGTGAGCAGCGAGCGCTGGGGGTGGCTGCTCGCCTCCTCCAGACTGATGCGGCCCTCGTCGACCAGCATCTGGACGTACGTGTCGTCCTTGGTGATCTGGTTGAACTCACCGTCGCGCAGCAGGTACGCCCGGGAGTCCCCGATGTGCACCATGCCGATCTTGCTACCGGAGAAGAGAGTCGCGGTCAGGGTGGTGCCCATCCCCTCGAGCTGAGGGTTGGCCTCCACCGTCTCACGCAACTGCTGGATGGCGGTCTCCACGGCGGAGCGCAGTGCGTCGACGAGCGCGTCCCCGGGGACGTCCTCGTCGAGGGGCGCCATGGCACCGATGACGATGTTGCTGGCGACGTCACCGGCGGCCATGCCGCCCATGCCGTCGGCAACGGCGAGCAGCCGCGGTCCGGCGTAGACGGAATCCTGGTTTCCGTCGCGGATCAGACCGCGGTCACTGTGGGCCGCGTAGCGCAGGGTCAGATTCATGGCCGTAATTCGAGGGAGGTGCGCCCGATGCGGATCGGTACGCCAAGGGGGACGGGGGTCGGTCCGGTGACCTTAGCGCGATCCAGATAGGTCCCGTTAGTCGAGCCGAGGTCCTCCACGAACCACTGTCCCTGCCGGGGCACCAACCGGGCGTGCCGCGCGGAGGCATAGTCGTCGGTGATGACCAGGGTGGAGTCCTCCGCGCGTCCGATTGTTATCTGATTCTCGCCGAGGGTTATCCGGGTGCCGGCCAATTGTCCGGCGGTCACCACCAGCTGCCGGGCGGCGCGGCCGCGCTTGACCTTCGCCGGCGTCCCCGCCGTCTGCCCCGTCGACGCGCCGACCCCACGCGGCGCCGCGACCAGCCGGCCCGAGCGCGCCCCGGCGAACAGGTCGCGACGGATGACTCCGACCACGGTGAACACGAAGATCCACAGCAGGATGATGAACCCGAACCGGGCTACCGGGATGACGAAGGCCGGCAACGAATCAGCCGTCCACGCGGAAGGTCAGGGTGGTCGTCCCCAGCTGGATCATGTCGCCGGGATTGAGGGCGACCGCCGAGACCCGCTGGCCGTTGACCATCGTGCCGTTGGTCGAGCCGAGGTCGGTGAGGACCACCTGACCACCGTCGAAGTCGAGGCGGGCGTGCCGGCGGGAGATCCCCACGTCGGGCAGGCGCAGGGTGGCCTGGTCGCCGCGACCGATGATCGTCGAGCCCATCTGCAACGGGTAGTTGCGCCCGTCGCCGGAGACCAGGCGGATGTTGCGGCCACCGCCGTGTCCCGGGGGCGGACCGTACCCGCCGCCCTGGTCGTAGGCGGGGTACGCGGGCGGACCGGCGTCGAAGCCGGGGCCACCGGAGACCGGCGCCACGTCGCTGCCGGTGTAGACCTCGGCCGTCACCCGGAACATCCCGGTGTCCAGCCCTTCGCCGCGCTCGATCTCGACGATCACGTCGCCGTAGACCGTCCAGGCCTGCTCGCCGATGAACTCCGCCTGCGACTGGGCCAGCTCCTGGGCCAGTGCGGCGGCGTACGGCGCCAGCCGGCTGTGATCGTAGGGCGAGAGATCGATCACGTAACGGTTCGGCACGAGAGTACGGCCACCGGCCAGGATGGCCTTGTGCGCCTCCGCCTCCCGCTGCATTGCATTGAGGATCTCCACGGGGTGTACGACACCCTTGAAGACCTTGGCAAAGGCCCCCTCAACCAGGCCTTCCAGACGCTTCTCGAAGCGTTGCAGCACGCTCACCGGCTCCTCCTCGGTCCGAGGACATGATGGTATCCGGACTCGGCCCACCCAGCTCACATGCCGCTCGGCAGCATGTCGGTGGCCCGCTCGGACGGGCCCTGTACGTCGTGCTAGTCTTCCATCCGCCGCAAACGCCAGCCGGATGCGGTAGGCGAGGTGTGACCAGCACAGACCCTGGACCGGATCAGATCAGAGCCGGTAAAAAGGGTCAACGTCGGCCAGACCTCACCTGGCACCACGACTCGCAACAAAAGTAACCTGCGTCGCACCCGTTCGAATGAACGGCACGGGGCAGACTACAGTGTGACGAGTCGAGCCACGGGGAAGTGGCGGAATGGCAGACGCGCACGGTTCAGGTCCGTGTGCCCGAAAGGGCGTGGGGGTTCAACTCCCCCCTTCCCCACCAGCAGAAAGGGCCCCGCGTTCACGCGGGGCCCTTCTTCGTCGTAGGGCACCCATGCGGGCGCGTTATGCTCCGGTTGATTCCTGCCCCGCCGAAGATCCCTTCAGGAGTACGAGTGGCTGTCGCGTTGGTGACCGGTTCCGGCGGTCTGATCGGCTCGGAGGCGGCCCGGCACTTCGCCGCCCTCGGTCTTGATGTGGTCGGCCTCGACAACGACATGCGTCAGGAGTTCTTCGGCGCGGAGGCCTCCACGGCGTGGAACGTCAAGCGGCTGACCGAGCAGCTCGGTGCGGCGTACACCCATCACGCGGTGGACATCCGTGACCGGGACGCGGTCGCGCAGATCTTCCGCCGGTACGGCAGGGAGATCGCGGTGGTGATCCACACCGCGGCGCAGCCGTCCCACGACTGGGCGGTGCGGGATCCCTTCACCGACTTCGACGTCAACGCCGTCGGCACGCTGAACCTGCTGCAGAACGTCCGTGAGCACTGCATCGAGGCGCCCTTCATCCACTGCTCCACCAACAAGGTCTACGGCGACCGGCCGAACAGCCTGCCGCTGGTGGAGCTGGAGACCCGCTGGGAGCTCGAGCCGGACCACCCGTACTACAACGGGATCAAGGAGGACATGTCGATCGACGCCTGCCTGCACTCGGTCTTCGGCGCCTCCAAGGTCGCCGCGGACGTCATGGTGCAGGAGTACGGCCGCTACTTCGGCATGAAGACCGCCTGTTTCCGGGGCGGCACCCTCACCGGTCCGGCGCACTCCGCCACCGAGCTGCACGGCTTCCTCGGTTACGTGATGCGCTGCAACATGGAGCGGCGTACCTACAAGATCTTCGGTTACAAGGGCAAGATGGTGCGGGACGCCATCCACAGCTCGGACGTGGTCGCCGCCTTCGAGGCGTTCTTCCGCAACCCACGCTCGGCTGCCGTCTACAACCTGGGCGGTGGCCGGCACTCCAACACCTCGCACCTGGAGGTGTTCACGCTGGCCGAGCAGATCACCGGCCGCGAGATGATCACCGAGTACCACGACGCCAACCGGATCGGGGACCACCAGTGGTGGATCGGATCGAACGAGGCATTCCAGACGGACTACCCGGACTGGAAGCAGGTCTACGACGTCCCGATGATCCTGCAGGAGATCTACGAGGCGAACGTGGACAGGTGGGTAGCGCAGGCATGACGACCCATCGGGGCAACGTGCTCGGTGTCTACGTCGACGCCGTCGACTACGCCCAGGCGACCGATCAGGTGGTGGCCGCCGGCCGCGACCGCCGGCCGCTGGCGCTCACCGCGCTGGCCGTGCACGGCGTGATGACCGGCGTGCTGGACCCGCCGCACAACGCCCGGCTCAACTCCTTCGACCTGGTCACCCCGGACGGGCAGCCGGTGCGCTGGGCACTGAACCTGCTGCACCGGTTCGGCCTCACCGACCGGGTCTACGGCCCGCAGCTGACGCTGCACGTGCTGGCCCGCTTCGCCGACGAAGGACTGCCGGTCTACCTCTACGGCTCGACCGACGAGACGCTGGCGAAGCTGATCCCGGCGCTGGAGCAGATGTTCCCGGCGCTGAAGATCGCCGGCTCGGAGCCGTCGAAGTTCCGCACCGCCCGTCCCGGCGAGGACGCCGAGATCGCCGAGCGGATCCGCGCCTCCGGCGCCCGGCTGGTCCTGGTCGGCCTCGGCTGTCCCCGCCAGGAGGTCTTCACCTACGCCATGCGGCCCCTGCTCGACATGCCGCTGATGGCCGTCGGCGCGGCCTTCGACTACCACGCCGGGCTGCTGCGCAAGCCACCGCCGTGGATGCAGCGGGCCGGACTGGAGTGGTTCTGGCGCCTGGGCCTGGAGCCCGGGCGGCTCTGGCGGCGCTACGTGCTGCTCAACCCGGCGTACCTGGCCCGGCTGGCGGCGCAGAAGACCGGCCTGTGGAAGGCGACGCCGCCGGCAGCGGCGACCGAGCCGGTGGCGACCTTCCCCGTCTGAGCCCGGGCACCGGTCGGCACCTCGGCCCCGGAGCGTCGTCTTTCCCGGCGTCGGTGAGCACGTCCCGGACACCAACGGCCCTCCCGGCCGCTCGACCTGACGGTCGGGCGTACGGGAGGGCCGCCGTCTTTCACCCCCAAAACCCCTTCACGGTCCGCATGGGCGCGGGCCGGGGTCTGGCCTGCCGGCGCCTAGAGGTTCAGGCTCCAGGAGTTGATGTAGCCGGTGTCACCGGCGTACGCGTCGCGCACCTGCAGGCGCCAGGTGCCGTTCGCCGCCTCGGAGGAGAGGTTGACGGTGTAGGTGGTGTTGACGTTGTCGGCGCTGTCGCTGCCGCTGCTGTTCTTCAGCCGGTAGGTCGAGCCGTCCGGCGCGATCAGGTCGATGACCAGGTCGCCGCGGTAGGTGTGGACGATGTTGACCGGCACGGTCGAGGCCGACGAGGCGTTACGGCCGCAGCCGCTGATCACGATCGAGCTGGTGACGGTGGCCCGGTCGGGGATGTTCACGTCGGTGCCGTTGGTGCCGGAGCAGCTGCCGCCGCCGGAGCCGGTGACGGTCAGCGTGTAGGTCGCGGTCTTGACGCCGGAGGCACCGGTGCCGGTGACCGTGATCGAGTAGGTGCCGGGAGCGGTCGCCGCCGAGGTGCTGATGGTCAGCGTCGACGAGGCGCCGGAGGTGACGCTCGACGGGCTGAACGTGGCGGTCGCGCCGCTGGGCAGTCCGCTGGCGCTGAGGTTGACCGTCTGGGCCGTACCGCTGGTGGTCGTGGTGTTGACCGTCGCCGTCACCGAGCCGCCGGGGGCGGTGGAGCCGGCGGTCGGGGTGACCGCCACCGAGAAGTCGTTGACCGGCGTGCCGCCGTTGACGACGTAGAGGAGCTTGTTCGGCGAGCCGGTGCCCGGGCTGGTGACCGCGTTGCTGGTCGCGTTGTTGACCAGGTAGTCGCGGATCTGCGCCGGAGTCCAGGTCGGGTTGGCCTGGGCCACGAGCGCGGCGGCGCCGGCGACGTGCGGTGCGGCCATCGAGGTGCCGCTGATGGTGTTGGTGGCCGTGGTGCTGGTGTACCAGGCCGAGGTGATCGAGGTGCCCGGGGCGAAGATGTCCAGGCAGGTGCCGAAGTTGGAGTAGGAGGCGCGGGCGTCGGTGTTGGTGGTGGCGCCGACGGTGATCGCGGCCGCGGTACGTGCCGGCGAGTAGTTGCAGGCGTTGGCGTTGGAGTTGCCGGCCGCGATGGCGTAGGTGACGCCGGAGGCGATGGAGGCGGCGACCGCGTTGTCGAGGGCGGTGTTCGCGCCGCCGCCGAGGCTCATGTTCGCCACCGCGGGCTTGACCGCGTTGGTGGTGACCCACTCGACGCCGCTGATGACACCGGCGTTGGTGCCGCTGCCGGCGCAGTCGAGCACGCGGACGCCGACGATCCGGGCCTCCTTGGCCACGCCCCACGTGGTGCCGGCGATGGTGCCGGCGACGTGGGTGCCGTGGCCGTTGCAGTCGGTGGCGTTGCTGTCGTTGTCGACGAAGTCGTATCCGCTGGTGGCGCGCCCGCCGAAGTCGCTGTGGGTGTTGAGCACACCGGTGTCGATGACGTACGCCCGGACGCCGGGAGCGGTGTTCGGGTAGGTGTAGGAGTTGTTCAGCGGCAGCGCGCGCTGGTCGATGCGGTCCAGGCCCCAGGTCGGGTTGGTCTGGGTGCCGCTGATGCTCACCTCGTGGTTCTGCTCGACGTACGCCACCGACGGGTCGGCGGCGATCCGGGCGGCGGTCTTGGCGTCGACGCGCGCCTCGAAGCCGCGCAGCGCGGCGGAGTATGTCCGGGCTACCTGCCCGCTGTGCTTCGACGCGAGTTCACGTGCCTTGGTCGGCACCGCGCCCCGCTGCACCGCGGTGTCCTTGAAGACGACGATGTAGCTGCCCTCGACGGCGGTCTCGCCACCGGCGTGCAGGATCGCGCCGGTGGGTTCGGCCGCGAAGGCCGGTGTCGCCGCGGCCGCCATGGTGGCGGCGGCCAGACCGACGAAGAGGAGCCTCTTCATGTGCATGCTCTGCCTCCCTCTCCGGCGAGCTGCGCAGCCGTGTGTCACGACTCGATCACAGCCGCCGTTGCAGTGAGGCTAGACATCGACAAGCGTCGAAGGGGTCATACCGATTCACCCATACCGTCGCGATGATGGAACCCGCGCGGCGGGAGGGGCGTCACCGTACGGTCAGAGCCGGCGCCCGGGCTGGACGTAGAGCAGCTCGAGAATCGACCGGGTCGCCTCGAACCAGCGGTCCAGCCATTCGGCGCCCGGCGGGTTGCCCTTCGGCGGCAGCTCCAGCAGCAGGCCCCGCAGCAGCGGGTGGTCGACCATGGAGACGCTCGACGCCTGCGGCCAGCCGGCAGCCGGCGGGAAGGTCGGCTCGATCAGCGGGTCGGCGTCCAGCGAGGGCAGTGAGACCGGCGGCTCCGCCAGTTCCAGGGCCGGGCCACCCGGCTGGCCGTCGTCCTCGCCCTCCGGCGGCACCTCGGTGAGGACGCTGTCCCGGCGCGAGCCGCGGTACTTGCCGCCGAACCGCTCGGACTTTCCGTTGCCTACGTTCTCCGAACCGATTGTCATGGCGTCTCGCCTACCTCAAATGAGATGCGAACCCTGTACGGGATCGACCGGCTTGTCTGCTTTTCACCCGGTACAACGAGGTGAAGTGCGGCAGGCGACGCCCCCGCCAGCCCGTCCGCCCGCCCAGCCCAGCGAACGCGAAAATGCGGCCGTCCGGCCGGCTCACGCCGACGAACGACCGCACCTCTACCGCTGCCCGGCACTTACGCCAGGTCGAACTCGCCGTCCTTGGTGCCGCCGACAAAGGCGTCCCACTCGTCCGGGGTGAAGATGAGCGCCGGGCCGGTCGGGTTCTTGGAGTCGCGCACCGCGACCGCCCCCGACACGAACGCCACCTCCACACAGTTGTCGCAGTTCGGCCCGCTACGTGAACTCTTGTACCAACCGGCGTTGGTCAGGTCCACACGGAACCCTTTCGTCGAGACTTCCACAACGGCTCCTCTGCCAACTCGGCGATGTATGCAATGGACGCGTCCGGGTGGATGGCCGCTGCGCGAATGTGATCGAAGATGTAGATGTACTTCTGCAACTCGTCGTTCTTCTCCAGGAAGAGCCCGCCGGTGGCGTTCTCCGCGTACACGACGTCGGGATCACCGGCTTCCGGGAAGCTGAGGATGGTGAACGTCCCGTCCATCCCGGCATGCGCGCCGACCTCGAAGGGCAGCACCTGAAGCGTCACGTTCGGCAGCTCCGCCGTCGTGACGAGGCGTTTCAGCTGGTCACGCATGACCGCTTCGCCGCCCACCGGCCGGCTCACCACCGCCTCATCGAGCACCACCCAGAATTCAATCGGATCGTCCTGGTTCAACAACGACTGGCGCTCCAATCGGACACGCACTCGCTGATCGACCTGTGCGACGGTGAAGTCCGGCCGCGCGGCGCGGATCATCGCCCTGGCGTACTCCTCGGTCTGCAGCAGCCCGGGGACCACCTGCTGCTCGTAGGCGCGAATCGAACCGGCCGCCGCCTCCAGACCGACGTACGCCCCGGTCAGGACCGTGCTGTACGGGTGCCACCAGCCCTTCTGGCGGGCCTCGCGGGCGATCTGCACCAGCTCGTCGCTCTCCGGACCGACCACGTCGTAGATGCGCAGCATGTCGCGGACGTCGCGGGGGGTGGCGCTGGTGTGGCCGGTCTCGATGCGGGACACCTTGGACGCCGAACACTCGAGCTGCTCGGCGACGGTCTCGATGGTGATGCCGGCGTGCTCCCGGCGGCGGCGCAGCTCCGCGCCGAGTCGGCGGCGGCGGATGGTCGGGCTCCGGCGCTCGGTCACCGGGTCACCTCCGGTTCATCGCGCGTGTCTTCTGGTTCCGCCGCTCTTTGCGGCGGCTGATCGGGCTCGGGACGGATCTTTCACGGCGTGAATCCACTTTGCCGGCCGCGACGGCGGAACCGGCGTCCAGTGTGCCCGTTGTACGTGAGGGGCATCAAGGAGCAGCAATGTTCCAACTGGCAAAACGCTACTTGCAACTTGCATGTCGATGGACACTGATGCACGCTGTCCGTATGGCCCAGGTTACCCAGAGTTCCGGCAAGGTGGAGATGCGGGGGCGCGTCACCGAGCGGGCAGGGGCGATCCGGGCCTGCCGCGAGAACCAGATCACGCTGCTTCACCGGGTGACGACCCCGGCGCCGCACGCCGTACGGCTGCGGTGGCGGGAACGGTCCGGTGCAGTGACCGGAGACTGACCAGGGGCACGCCGCCACCGCGGCACTCCTTTGGCCGGCTCCACAACCGAGCAGACGGCGGCCGATCCCGCCGCGCACAGCGAACGATCCAGAACCTCGCGCCGGTTGCCACCGGCCACTTCCCTGAGGAGTCGATGTGCTTCCCCGCTCCGGCGACGTCCTGCACGTGACCCGCGCGGCAAGCGTGCAGTTCGTCAAACCGATCCTCTTCCGCGTCATCCGCCAACTCGACTGGCCCACCTACGACGGCTGGATCTGGCTCGACGGTTACGAACTGAACGCCACCGGCGACGCGGTCAGCCGTCGCTCGGTCTTCGTCCAGTCGGCGGGCCTGCGCACCCTGCGCAACTCCACCGCGCCCCGCCAGCAGACCGTACGGCCGTCCCGGCCCCTGGTCAGGACCCCGGCCCGCGTGGGTTGACCGGCGCCGGCGGCACGCTCGGCCCCTCCGCCCGCGGGCTCGCCGTGGCACCGGTCGGGCTCGGCGGTGCCGGAGCTGTCGGCTCCGCGGTTGGCGCCGCGCTCGGCTCGGCGGCCACCACCAGGACGATCTCCGTCCCGGTCGGCACCTGCGAGCCGGCCGAGGGCTCGACCCGCAGCACCGTTCCGGCCGGACGGCCGGACTCCTCCAGCCGTACCCGGTAGCCGAGGCCGGCCTGACTCATCGCCGTCTGCGCCGCACTGACCGGCCAGCCGACCACCGCCGGCACCTGCACCAGGGCGGTCGTGGTCGCCGAAGCGCTCGGGGTGGCCGGGCCCCGCGTCGTGGGGGGAGCGGAGGTCGCCGGAGTCGCACTGCGGGTCGCGGTGGGCGAGACCGGCGCCGGATCCGGCTCGGAGTCGCCGGCCGCGCCGAGGATCAGCCAGAGCCCGGTGCCCAGCGCCGCCAGCAGCACGAGCACGACAACGCCGATCAGGATCGGCATCCACCAGCGCCGCCCTGGCTCGTCCTGCGGATACCAGACCTCTTCGGCCTCCTCGGCCTGCGGCGGCCGGACCTCGGCCCGCCCGGACCAGACAGCGGCCCCACCGGGACCACCCTCCTCGCCGGCGCCGACCGGGGGCATCGCCTGAGTGTCTCCACGATCCACCGGCGGCATCGCCTGCGTCTGATCCCCACCATCCACCGGCGGCATCGCCTGCGTGCGATCGCCGTCGTCCACGGACGGCATCGCCTGCGTCTGATCCCCACCATCCACCGGCGGCATCGCCTGGGTGCGATCGCCGCCGTCCACGGGCGGCATGGCCTGCGTCTGATCGCCGCCGTCCACGGGCGGCATGGCCCCGGTTGCGTCGGGGTCGTGCGACGGCGGCAGCGGGCGGGTCTGGTCACCGGCGCCATCGGGCCGTTGCTGCGGTGAGTCCGGGCGGTCGTCCTCCATGGCCTGGTACGTCCTCTCCCTGGGTGGGTCACCCACGACCCGTTCAAACTAGCCACTGTCGTCACCGGCCACCCGCCGAACGTCGATCACACGCCGGGCCTCGAACTCGCGGGCCACCCCCTGGCGGTTTTCGACGTGACAGCAGCCGTCGATCAGTACCCGGCGGGGCCGCTCACCGCACCTCCCAGGTGTGCACCGGCTCGTTGGTGCGCTGCAGGTCGCGGTAGCGGCGGAGCATGTGGTGCAGCGCGGCGTCGCGGTCCATGCCGTGCAGCCGTTCGGCGGCTCGGACCGTCTCGGTCTGCCAGATCGCCCCGTTGCGGCCGCTGCGGCAGCGCCCTTCGATCACCCCGAGGAGCCGGTCCCGGTCCGCCGGCGCCACCCCGAAAGCGTCCAGCCCGGCCGCCGCGCGGGGCAGCAGCACCTCGAGAACCAGGTCGTTGACGCGTACGTCGCCGAGGTCCGGCCAGTGCAGCACGGCATCCATGCCGCGGCGGGCGGCGAGGTGGAAGTTCTCCTCGGCGTCTCTGAAGCTCAGCCGGCTCCAGATCGGCCGGTCGTCCTCGGCGAGGTCGCGCACCAGCCCGAAGTAGAAGGCGGCGTTGGCGAGCATGTCGACCACTGTCGGTCCGGCCGGCAGGACCCGGTTCTCCACCCGCAGGTGCGGCCGGCCGTTCATCACGTCGTAGACCGGCCGGTTCCAGCGGTAGACGGTGCCGTTGTGCAGCCGCAACTCGGCCAGGTGCGGGACGCCGCCGTTGTGGAGCACCTCGACCGGGTCCTCCTCCTCGCAGATCGGCAGCAGCGGCGGAAAGTAGCGCACGTTCTCCTCGAAGAGGTCGAAGATCGAGGTGATCCAGCGTTCGCCGAACCAGACGCGCGGACGTACGCCCTGGGCTTTGAGCTCGTCGGGGCGGGTGTCGGTCGCCTGCTCGAAGAGGGCGATGCGGGTCTCCGCCCAGAGGTGGCGTCCATAGAGGTACGGCGAGTTGGCGCCGATGCCGACCTGGACCGCGGCGATGGCCTGTGAGGCGTTCCAGTAGTTGGCGAAGCTGTCGGGTGCGACCTGGAGGTGGAACTGCACGCTGGTGCAGGCCGCTTCCGGCGCGATGGAGTCGGTGTGAGTCCGCAGCCGCTCGACGCCCTGGATGTCAAGCTCGAGGTCTTCGCCGCGGGCGCCGACGATCTGGTCGTTGAGCACCCGGTAGCGCTCGTTGACCGAGAGGTTTTCCACCACCAGGTGTTGCTCGGTCAGGGTGGGGAGGATGCCGATGAGGACAAGGTCCGCGTCGGACTTGCCGGCCCGGACGTCGGCGCGGTCAAGGCTCTCGCGCACATCCCGCTCGTAGTCGGTGAAGCCGTTGCCTTCGATCAGCCGGGGCAGGGCGTTGAGCTCGAGGTTGAACTGGCCGAGCTCGGTCTGAAAGGTGGCGTCGGCGAGTCCGTCGAGGATCTCCCGGTTGCGCATCGCGGGCTCGGCGTCGGCGTCGATGAGGTTGAGTTCGATCTCCAGACCGGTGGTTGGCCGGTCGGCGTCGAAGGTGAACTCGTCCAGCATCAGTGCGAAGACGTCGAGACATCGCCGCACCTTCTGGCGGTATTGGAGGCGATCCTCCCGGGAAAAGGCGCCCTGCGCGACGTCCTGACCCATCTGCCCTCCCGGTGCCAGGCGCCGGGGGACGGTAAGGGTCCGACCACTCAGCGCTATGCGAGCCGTATCCACGGTAAGGGCCCGGGCCGTCCGGAGCCAGAGCGGAACGATCGGGCCTGCGCTGCTCTTACCCAGCCGAACGCCCCGGCCACCATCGCCGATGGTCGCCGGGGCGTCGAAGAGGCTGCGATCGCCGATCGCCGGGGTTGTCGCCGGTCGAGCTACTGGCGGACACCCTCGCCCTCAATCTCGATGACGATCTTCTTGCCGACCAGGACGCCGCCGGTCTCCAGCGCGACGTTCCAGACCAGACCGAAGTCCTCCCGGTCGATCTCGGCCTTGGCGGAGAAGCCGAAGATGTCCTGCCCGAACGGGCTGCGGCCGACGCCCTCGAACTCGACCTCGAGGTCGACGGGGCGGGTGACGCCGCGGATGGTCAGCTCGCCGCTGAGGATGAACTCGTCACCGTCGTGGGACTTGATGCCGGTGCTGCGGTACTCCATCGTCGGGAACTTCTCGACGTCGAGGAAGTCGCCGCTGCGCAGGTGGCCGTCGCGGTCTTCCTGGCTGGTGTTGATGCTCGCGGTCCCGATGGTCGCGGTGACGCCGGACTGCAGCGGGTCCTCACCGATGGTGATGGTCGCGGTCGCATCGGTGAACTCGCCCCGGACCTTGGAGACCATCATGTGCCGCGCGGAGAACGCGACGCGCTTGTGGGCCGGGTCGAGCTGGTAGGTCCCGGCGGCGGGGATGGTGAGGCCGTTCCACTCGCGGGTGACGGGCTGGGTCTCGGCGGTCATGACGCTCCTCGGGGGGTTTAAGCTTCAACTATCTGACATGCAGACTATAGCAGCCGCAACTATTGACCTGTCAACTACTGGTAGACTCGATCCCGTGACCACCAACCGGCCCGACGACCCCAGGATCACCGCGTACGGCCTTCTCACCGAGACGTACACGGGGCTCTCCGCGCGGATCTCGGCACAACTCGACGAACACAAGCTCTCGCTGGTCGAGTTCGACGTCCTGCTCCGGCTGGCGCGTACGCCCGGCAACGCCCTGCGGATGACCGACCTGGCCGCCCAGACGACCCTGTCGACCAGCGGCGTCACCCGGGTCGTGGACCGGATGGAGCGCGACGGGCTCCTCGACCGCCGGGCCTGCCCGGAGGATCGCCGCGGCTCCTTCGCCGTGATCACCAAGGCCGGGCTGCACCGGCTGGAAGAGGCGCTCCCCGGCCACCTGACGACGATCGAGCACTGGTTCACCGGTCAACTCGACCCGGCCGCCCTGGAGAGCCTGCTGGACGGGCTGCGCACGCTCCGCGACGCCGTGCATCCGGGCGCCACCTCGGGCAGCCTCACCGCGGGTGAATGCTGAGGGGGTGCAGCGGAGCAGCCGACCAGCACACTGCACCAATCGCTGCGTCGGCCGCGCCGCTACCCCCCGTATAGAAAGAGACTAGTCGACCGCCGCGAAGGTGATCACTCGGTCACCCCGAGTCGCCGCCGCCGGCTCGGACCCGCCGGTCAGAGCCCCAGGTCACGAGCGATGATCATGCGCTGGACCTCGGAGGTCCCCTCGCCGATCTCCAGAATCTTGGAGTCGCGCCAGAAGCGCCCCACCGCGAACTCGTTCATGAAGCCGTAGCCGCCGTGCACCTGGGTAGCCGCGCGGGCGTTATCGACGGCGATCTCGCTGGCGTAGAGCTTGGCGATCGCCGCCTGCCGCTTGAAGTCCTCGCCGGCCAGCATCCGCGCCGCCGCGTCGTAGTAGGCCAGCCGCGCGGTGTGCGCCTTCATCTCCATGTCGGCGATCTTGAACTGGATCGCCTGGTAACTGCCGATCGCCTGACCGAAGGCGTGCCGCTCGCGGGCGTAACGCAGCGACTCGTCGACACAGCCCTGCGCCAGCCCGACCGACAGCGCCGCGATCGCGATCCGCCCCTCGTCGAGGATCCGCAGGAACTGGGCGAAGCCGCGCCCCCGCTCACCGAGCAGGTTCTCCGCGGGCACCCGGCAGTCGTCGAAGTGCAGCTCGTGGGTGTCCGAAGCCGACCAGCCCACCTTCGAGTACGCCGGCGCCACCGTGAAACCGGGCGTCCCCGCCGGCACGATGATCGTGGAGAGCTCCTTCGAGCCGTCCGGCCGGGTGCCGGTCACCGCGGTCACCGTCACCAGCGAGGTGATGTCGGTGCCGGAATTGGTGATGAACGCCTTCGCCCCGTTGATCACCCACTCGTCGCCGTCGAGAACAGCCCGGGTGGTGGTGCCCCCGGCGTCGGAACCGGTCCCCGGCTCGGTCAGCCCGAACGCCGCCAGCGCCTCACCCCGCACCAGCTTCGGCAGCCACCGCGACTTCTGCTCCTCGGTGCCGAAACGGTAGATCGGCATCGCCCCGAGCGAGACCGCCGCCTCCAGGGTGATCGCCACGCTGGAGTCGACCCGGGCCAGCTCCTCCAGGACCAGGCAGAGCGCGAAGTAGTCGCCGCCCATGCCGCCGTACTCCTCGCTGAACGGCAGGCCGAAGAGGCCCATCTTCCCCATCTGCCGCACGATCTCGTACGGGAAGGTGTGGTTGGTGTAGTGCTCGGTGATCACCGGTGCGATCCGGTCGCGGGCGAACTGGCGCGCACCGGCCCGGAGCGCCTCCTGCTCCTCGGTGAGGCGGAAGTCCATCGGGTTCCTCCTGGGAGATCGCCACCGCCTGCCCGGCGGGGGTGGGCTGATCAAGTCGGGTGCCGGTCCGCACCGGCGGCACGGTCAGACGGGGGTTACGCCGTGGCGGCGCCGGGAGAAGTGCCGGTCGCGCCCCTTGGCGGCGGCGAAGCGGCGGATCAGCTCGCCCCGCAGCTCGCCCGCCTCGACGATCGCGTCGATGACCAGTTCACTGGCGAGGCGTACGACGTCGATGTCGCGCTCGTACTCGGCGCGCCGGGCGGCGATGAAGGCGCCCCGCTCGTCCGGGTCGGCGATGGCGGCGATCTTGTTGGCGTAGACGGCGTTGACGGCGGCCTCCGCCCCCATCACCGCGATCTTCGCCGTCGGCAGGGCGATCGTGGCGTCCGGCGCGAATCCCGGACCGGCCATCGCGTAGAGACCGGCCCCGTACGCCTTGCGGACCACCACGCAGATCTTCGGCACCGTCGCCTCGGAGATCGCGGTGATCATCTTTGCGCCGTGCCGGATGATGCCCTGCTTCTCCACCGAGGTGCCGACCATGAAGCCGGGCACGTCGCTGAGGAAGAGCAGCGGGATGTTGAAGGCGTCGCAGAGCTGCACGAAACGGGCGGCCTTGTCGGCGGAGTCGACGAAGAGCACGCCGCCCTTGAACATCGAGTTGTTGCCGAGCACACCGACGACCTGGCCGTCGAGCCGTCCGAAGCCGACGGTCAGCTCCTTGGCCCAGAGCGCCTGGATCTCCAGGAATGAATCCTCGTCGAGCAGTCCCTTGATGTAGCGGCGCATGTCGAAGGCCTGCCGCTCGCTCGCCGGCACCAGCGCCGTCAGGTCGATCTTGGCGGGCGCGTCGGCCGGCTCGGCCACCGGCGGCTGCGCGGTCCAGTTCGACGGCAGGTACGACAGGTAGCGGCGCACCGTCTCCAGCGCGTCGGACTCGGTCTTGCAGAGGAAGTGCCCCACACCGGACTCGGCGCAGTGCACCCGGGCGCCGCCCATCTCCTCCAGCGTGGTCTTCTCCCCGGTCACCATCTCGACCATCCGGTCGGAGCCGAGGTACATGCTGGCGTTCCCCTCGACCATCGCGACCACGTCGCAGAAGGCCGGAATGTACGCCCCGCCGGCCGCACTCGGCCCGAAGAGGGCGCAGACCTGCGGGATCGAGCCGGAGGCGCGGACCTGGTTCCAGAAGATGTTGCCCGCGCCGCGGCGGCCGGGAAAGAGGTCGACCTGGTCGGTGATCCGCGCGCCGGCCGAGTCGACCAGATAGACCATCGGCCGGCCGGCCTCGTACGCCCGCTCGATGATCCTGATGATCTTTTCGACGGTGCGCGCGCCCCAGCTGCCGGCCTTGACGGTGGAGTCGTTGGCCATCAGGCAGACCGGCCGGCCGTCGATGGTGGCCTGACCGGTGATCACGCCGTCGGCGGGGAGCCCGTCGGCCTGCGCGTTCGCCAGCAGCCCGTCCTCGATGAAGGAGCCCTCGTCGACCAGGAGCGCGATGCGCTCACGGGCGAAGAGCTTGCCCTTGGCGGCGTTGGCCGCGTGGTACTTCTCGGCCCCGCCGGCCCGGACCCGCTTGCGCAGCTGCTCCAACGCCTCGCCGTCGAACGTCACACCGACTCCCTCGCCGTTGCGGCGCCCGCCGCGCTTACCTGAACGATCGTTAGGCTAGTGCATCGGCGCGGCCCCGGCCAGACGACTCAGCCGGCGTCTGTGGACTCCGGCGCCAGACCCAGCGCCGCCCGCACCAGACCCAGCGCCGCCTCCGGCCGCACCCCGAGCCGGCGCGCCGCCTCGGCGTAGCGCTGCGCCAGCTCCACCAGTTCCGCGTTTGCACCGCCGGCGCCCGGGGCGACGAAACTGCCGTGCCGCCCCCGGGTCACCACCAGCCCGGCCTCCTCCAGCTCCCGGTACGTCCGGGCCACCGTGTTCACCGCCAGCCCCAACTCGGCAGCGAGGCCCCGCACGGTCGGCAACCGGGTACCCGCCGGCATCCGCCCGTCGGCCATCATCGCCGCCAGCTGGGTCCGGACCTGCTCGTACGGCGCCTCCGGGGACGCCGGGTCCACAAAGATTCGCATGCTCACACCAGCCGGGTACGCGGGCCGGCGCGCAGCACACCCGACGGAAGTTCCCGCCCGACGATCTCCTCCGCCAGCGCTGCCGCCGCAAGCAGCGCGTCCAGCTCGATGCCGGTGTCGATGCCCATGTCGTGCAGCATGTGCACCGCCTCCTCGGTGGCGAGGTTGCCGCTGGCCCCCGGCGCGTACGGGCAGCCGCCGAGCCCGCCGACGCTGGCGTCGAACTCGGTCACCCCGAACTCCAGCGCGGTCAGCAGATTCGCCAGCGCCGTGCCCCGGGTGTTGTGGAAGTGCAGCAGCACCGGGATCTCCGCCTCGGCGTCCCGGACCGCGCCGAGCAGCTCCCGCACCCGGCGCGGAGTGCCCATGCCGGTGGTGTCGCCGAAGGCGACCCTGTTCGCGCCGTCGGCCACCACCCGGGAGACGATCCGCGCCACCCGCTGCGGGTCGACGTCTCCCTCGTACGGGCAGCCGAAGCTGGTGGCGATGATGACCTCGGCGCTCGCCCCGGCCCCGTGCAGCATCGCGATCAGCTCGGCGATGTCGTCGAGCGACTCGTCGGTGCCGCGGTTGACGTTGCGCCGGTTGTGGGTGTCGCTGGCCGAGACCACCACCTCGATCTCGGTGAAGCCGGCCGCGAGCGCCCGCTGCGCGCCCCGGGAGTTCGGCACCAGCGCCGAGTAGCGCACTCCGGTGGCCTTCGTCGCGCGCCGCCAGACCTCGTCGGCGTCGGCCATCTGCGGGATCGCCTTCGGGTGCACGAAGGAGACCGCCTCGATGCGCCCCACCCCGGTCGCCGAGAGAGCGTCGAGCAGCCGCACCTTCGCGTCGGTCGGCACCGGATCCTCGTTCTGCAGCCCGTCCCGCGGCCCGACCTCACGGATCGACACCGTCGCTGGCAGCTGACTCATGGTCACCTCACTGTGACGTCGGGCCGCCGGGAACCGTCGCACCGCCGCCCCTGCTGGAGACGGCCGATGGCGACGCCGGCCGGCCGGTTGCCCCCAGGGAACCAGACCGGAGGCACCGAACGCCAGGGCGGCCCCGCGACCGCCGGCGCCGCTAGCCTGCCCGCCCTGGAGACCGCGAAGGACGACAAGGCCAGGCGCGATCTTGGACGGTTGGCCGCGCGGGTCGATCGGCTCGAGGGGGACAATTTCCGCCTCGTGTCACTGATTGCCGCCGGCGTCGTCCTTCTCGGCTGGCTCGTCCTCCTCTCGGCCGGCGGTGCCGGACTGATGGCTCTCCTCACCCGCGGCGACAGATCCGATGTGGGGCCGGGCCTCCTTGTGTACGCCGCGGGAGCGGTACTCACCTTCCTGCTGCTCGCCGGCAAGAAGGGACGCGACTTCTGGGTCGCGGACCGCCGCCACGACCTGCTTGTCTGAGCTGCCGGACGCGACCTGCTCGTCCGAGCAGCCGGACGCGACGCGTCAGCGCATCCGGCCGACGATGCCGGTGTCGTAGTCGCCGGAGAGGAACTCGTCGTTCTCCAGCAGCTCCGCGAAGAACGGCAGGTTGCACTTGGGACCGGCGACCTCGAAGGCCGCCACCGCCGCCCGCGCCCGCTCCACCGCCTCGGCCCGGTCAGCGCCGCTGACGATGAGCTTGGCCATCAGGCTGTCGTAGTGCGGGGTGACGGTGTTCCCCTCGGCGTAGCCGGAGTCCACCCGTACGCCCGCACCGGCCGGCTCCACCCAGGTCCGGATCACGCCGGGACCGGGGAAGAAGCGCTTCGGGTCCTCGGCGTTGATCCGCAGCTCGATGGCGTGCCCGCGCGGGGTGAGCGCCTCCGGGTCGAAGCCCGGGGCCAGCCCGGCGGCGACCCGCAGCTGCTCCTCGACCAGATCCAGGCCGTAGACGCACTCGGTGACCGGGTGCTCCACCTGGAGCCGGGTGTTCATCTCCAGGAAGAAGAACTCGCCCTCGCCGCCCTCGCCGGGCACGAAGAGGCACTCCACGGTGCCGGCGTTGCGGTAGCCGACGGCCTCGCCGGCCCGGACCGCCGCGTCGAGCAGCCGCTGCCGGGTCACCGGGGTCAGCGCCGGGGAGGGGGACTCCTCCACCAGCTTCTGGTTGCGCCGCTGCACCGAGCACTCCCGCTCACCGAGCGCCACCACGCGGCCGTCGGCCAGGCCGAGGATCTGCACCTCGATGTGGCGTACCCGGGGGAAGTAGCGCTCGATCAGCACCGAGCCGTCGCCGAACATCCGCTCGGCGAAGGCGCGGACCTTGTCGTACTCGGTACGCAGGGCCGCCTCGTCGGCGGCGACGGCCATGCCCATGCCGCCCCCGCCGGCGGCGGCCTTGACCATCACCGGGTAGCCGATGCCGGCCGCGGCGGTGAGGGCGGCCTCGACGTCGGCGGCCGGGTCCGCGGTCCCCGGCGCGACCGGCACCCCGGCCCGGGCCATCAGATTCCGGGCGTTGATCTTGTCGCCCATCGCCTCGATCGCCGTCGCGTCCGGCCCCACCCAGATCAGCCCGGCGTCGGCGACGCTGCGGGCGAACGCGGCGTTCTCGGAGAGGAAGCCGTAGCCGGGGTGGATCGCCGCGACGTTCGCCGTCTTCGCGGCCGCGAGGATCGCCTCCGGGTTGCGGTAGCTCTGCGCCGGGGCCGCCGCGCCGAGGCTGATTGCCTCATCGGCCTCGGCGACGAAGGGCAGGTCGGCGTCGGCATCGGAGTGGACGGCAACCGTACGCACCCCCAGCCGACGGGCCGTACGGATGATCCGGCGGGCGATCTCGCCCCGGTTCGCCACGAGCAGCGACTCGATCATGTGCACCTCTTTGTGCCTGCGATGGTGGTGGATCCCCAGCAGAACACGACCGATCGACGTTCAGGAACCCGGGTACGCCAGCAGCGCCGCCGACGCCGCCGCCCGCAGCAGCCGCGCCCGCCCCGCGGGCTCCACCTCACCGGCCAGGTACGGGGTGGAGTTCATCAGACCGAACGCCGCGTGCGCCAGCACCCGGCCCTGCGCGGCGGTCAGCCCCGGATGCAGCGCGGTCAGCACCGTCACCCACTCCTCGACGTAGAGCCGCTGCAGCCGCCGGATCTGCCGCCGCGGGCCGTCCGGCAACCGGTCCAGCTCGTGCATGTGCAGGGCGATCACGGCCGGGTTGGCGAGCGCGAAGTCGACATGGAACTCGACCAGCGACTCCAGGGCGGCCCGCGGGTCGCCCCGGTGGTCGGCCACCCGCTGCCGTCCGCCGGCCAGCAACTCCTCGCTCACCGGCGCCAGGGCCGCGACCAGCATCGCCTCCTTGCCGGCGAAGTGGTGGTACAGCGCCGGGCCGGTGACACCGGCGGCCGCGCCGATGTCGTCCATCGACACGCCGTGGTAACCGCCGGAGGCGAAGAGCCCCACCGCGATCTGCAGGATCTCGTCACGCCGCGAGCGGCGACGCCGGCCACCACCGGCCGCGCCGCCCGCCCCGGCGGGTGCCACCCGCTCGTCCACCGTCATCCGGTCAGCCTAAACCGCAGCTCAACGCGGGCGGGGGCAGCGCCAACCAGATGGGACGGCGGCTCAGCCCTCCTCGGTCAGCCCGTACCGCTGCCGCAGCTCCTCGGCCTCGGCCTCCCGCCCGCTCTCGGCCAGGGCCCGCGACAACATCCAGGCCGTCCGCGGCACCGCCGCCGACGACGTCGGCAGCGCGCCGAGCACGCTGCGCAGCAACGGCTCCGCCTCACCCGCCCGGTCGCTGCGCAGCAGCAGCTCACCGACGAGCATCTCCACCTGCAGCGCCTCACCGAACGCCTCGATGCCGCGCAGCCGGTCCGCCACGCCCGCCAGCCGGACCAGCGCCTCCTGCGGCCGCTCGGCCTCGACCAGCACCCGGGCGGCGGCGTCGGCGAGCATCGCCACCTCCCAGACGACCGCCGGCTCCTGTGCGAGCTCGCCGTCGAGCGCCGCGACGATCACGTCGGCCCGGTCGATCGCCGACGTCGCCACCGCCGGGTCACCCGACCAGAGCAGCGCCAGCGCCGCCCGCCGCCGGGCGCGCAGCTCGTCGACCGGCAGGTCCGCCAGCCGGTACGCCTCGGCGGCGGCGGTGAAACGCCCCGCTGCCAGCCCGTCGCGATCGCGGTCGTAGAGCACTGCCCCGGCCTCCTCCAGCACCTGCGCCCGCATCGGCAAATTGTCCGGGCTGTCGTAATTGGCAGCGAGCTGTTCCAGCAGCGTCAACGCGGGCTGCTCCTCGTCGAGCGCCAGATAGATCTGGCTCAGCAGATGCCGGCACTGGTCCGCCTCGTACTGCCGGCCCTGCCCGTCCAGCAGCAGAACCGCCTCCTCGGCCACCTCGGCCGCCTCGGCGAACCGCCCCGCCTGCCGGTACACGTCGGCCAGCTCCCAGCGCAGGAACGCCGCACCCTCGTGGTCGTCGCGTTCCACACAGAGGGCGACCACCTCCACGAAGTCGGCGACCGCCTCGCCGGCCCGGCCGTCGGCGACCAGCGCCCGGCCGCGCAGCAGCCGCGCCGGCAGCAGGTTCGCCCCCGACGCCGTCCGGACCGCCTCGTCGGCGAGCGCCACCGCCACCGACGCCTCGTCGGCGGTCCGCGCACACGCCAGGGCCGCCGCCACCAGGTAGTCCTCCACCCCGGCCTCGCGGCTCAACTCGAGCGCGACCCGCGCCGCTTCCGCGAACTCCGCCGGCCGGTCCATCTCCTCCAGCACCTGGGCACGGTGCAGCGCGATCCGGGTACGCAGATGGATCTCCCCGGCGGCCTCGGCGGCGGCCTGGGCCCGGTCCAGCTCCGCCAGCGCACCGGTCCTGTCGTGCTGCTCGTAGCGGGACATCGCCAGCCGGTCGTACGCGCCGGCGCGGACCGCGTCGCTGCCGTGGTCGGCAAGGAAGCCGGCCGCCTGCCGGGTCAGCGCCAGCCCCTCCTCGGCCTCACCGGTCAGGCAGAGCATCAGCCCGATGCGGCTGTTGACCACCGCCTCGCGTACCGGGTCACCGGCCTGGCGGTAACCGGCCACCGCCGCCCGGTTGGCGGCCATCGCCTCGGCCATCCGGCCGTCCCAGCTCAGCTCGGCTGCCCGCAGTTCCGTGCGCCGGGCCCGCAGCACGCCGGTCAGCTCCGACTCGGGGTACCGCGCGTCGAACGCGTCCAGCACCCGCTGCAGATCGTCGCGGCGCTCCGTGCGCCACTGCTCCTCGGCCAGGTCGAGCAGTTCCTGCGGGCCGGCGTCCGCCGGGATCGGCACCGGCGCCGCGGGCTGCGCGACCACGGGCGCGACCTCCTGCGGCCGGGGCGCGCGCAGGCTCGCCGAGAGCGGCAGGTGCTCCCCGATCGGCTCGGCCGACAGCTGTGCGGCCACCCGCTCGCTCTGCGCCGAGGTGCCGTTGCGCGCGTCGAAACGGGCGGCCAGACCGGTCGCCAGGTCACTCAGCTCGTCGGCGAGCGCCGCCACGGTCACCTCCCCGGCCGGCCGGTCCGCACCAGCACGGCGGTGCAGCGTCAGGTCACCGCGCCCGGCCGCGGTCAGCCGCCGCAGGAGCAGCCCCGCCCCTTCGGCGAACTGCATCGCCGCGGCCGGCGACGGCGCCCGGTCCAGCCAGTCCAGGTGCCGCTCGACGATCTCCAGGCCGCGGGCCTCGTTGCCGGTCCGGGCACAAAAGTCGACGTGCTCGCCGATGTCGCCCAGGTCCGCCAGGTTCGCCCGCACCCGCCGGTACGCGGTCCGGTGCGCCTCGCGGGCGGCGTCGCCGCGCCCGGTCCGCAGGTACGGCAGCAGCAGCGCGGTCAGCATCGCCTGCGGCTGCTCCACACAGGTGAGGCGGCCGGCCAGCACCGGCTCGGCCAGCGCGATCGCCTCCTCGTCGCGCCCCAGGTCGGCGAGGTAGCCCGCCTGCGCCGACGGGTCGCAGCCGGCGCAGTCGGAGAGGTCGTCGCGGGGGGTGGTGATCCAGAGCTCGTACCACTTCCGGGCGGCGTCGTCGTCACCGATGTGGCGGGCCACCCGGTGCCGCATCTTGTACACCGCCTGCAGGCTGTGCCCGGCGTCGCGGTAGCGGCGCTCCATGTCGTCGAGAACCCCGTACGCCCGCTCCAGCGGCACCTCGGGGAAGTTCAGCAGCGCGTGGACCATGTACTTGAAGTGCCAGAGCAGCGTGTGCGCGAAACGCTTGTGGTACGGCTGCGGATTGCGGTCGAAGTCAGCCAGGCACCAGGAGAAGGTGACGAAGGACTTCGCCGGCTCGCCGCCGTAGACGTACGCCTGGGTGGCGAGCATCCGGGCGGCGAAGGCCTCCTCGCCCTCCCCGGCGGCGTCGGCCCGTCGGATGAGCTGCTCGGCAGCGGCCATCTGGCCGGCGCCGTACGGCATCGATTCCACCTCGTGCAGCATGCGCCGGAGGTCGTCGGTGGCGGTCACTCGTTCTCCTGATCCGGTACGGCCCGGCCGAGCAGGCCGAGGAAAGAGTTGTTGAGCAGCGCGGCGTCGGCGGGCCGGATCGGGTGGTAGCCGAGCAGCAGCGCCTGGCCGTAGAGCGCCTCGACGGCGAGCCGTACCAGCTCCGGGTCACCGAGGGTGGTGACCCGGCGGACCAGGGGGTTGCGGTGGTTGAGCACCAGCTGCGGCCGGTCCGGCGGGCCGGAGGCGGCGAGCGCGTCGAGGACTCCGCCCCAGAGTTCGTCGGCCCGTTCCCGGGCTGCTTCGAGCTGGTCGGCGAAGAGCGCCGCACGGCTGACCAGGTAGAGCGCCGGCAGCGACACCGGGTCGTACGCCCGCACCACCACCTCGCAGCCGAGCCGGTCCAGGGCCGCCTGCGCGGCGCTGACGAAAGGGCGCAGCGCCAGCTCGGTCGCCGGGTCGACGGCGTCGAAGCGGGTGGTCAGGTCGGTCGGTTCGAGCCGTTCGACGAGAATCTGCCGGTCCACCGCCGGCAGCCGTTCGATCAGCTCCCGGTCGTAGGTGTAGCCGGCGTTGACGACCGCGAGGTCCTGGGCCGCGGCGACGGCCGCGAGCTGCCGGTACTCGTCGAGGGTCGCGGCGTAGCGGATCAGGCCGTGCCGGCGGCGGAACTCGGCGAGCGTGGCCGGGCCGGTGTTGGTCTCCATCGGCCACCAGCGTTCGACCAGCCGCAGCATCTCGTCGTCGTGCAGGGCCAGCGCCTTGACGCCGAGGTGGTGCACCTGGAGGAACTCGTACAGCCGCTGCGGCTGCTCGTCGGCGAGCCGGACCAGCCAGTCGCGCAACTGCTCGCCGAGGGCGTCCCGGGTCGCCGCGAGCAGACTGTCTGCGTAGAGCGCCTCCCGGCTGGCGGTGGGGCGCAGCTCGGTGGCGTCCACCACGCAGTGCGCGAAGAACGCCCACTCCGGCAGCAGGTCGTCGATGTTGTCGGCGAGCAGCATCCGCTTGAGGTAGACGCGGTGCCCGGCCCGCACGGCGGGGTTTACCGGGTTCGGTGCGACGAAGGCGACACCGGTCAGGCCGGCCTCGGGCACCGCAAGGTCGATGACGTCGAAGGGGGTGAAGCCGAGCTGTTCGCGGGCGTACCGGATCAGCTCCTCCCGCCGCTCGGCGGCGGTGCCGGCGCGGCGCTGCCAGGGCGGGGCGCCGACGGTTGTCTGTTCGCCGCCGACGCGGACGGTGACCGGCAGCAGGCTGCCGTAGTGGCGGGCGAGCTGGGTGACCGTGGAGGTGGTGACCCACTGCTCGGCGCCGCGGCGCGGCACCAGGATGAAGGTGGTGCCCGGCTCGGCGCGCTGCTCGGGCCCGGCAGCCGGCTCGACGGAGTAGCGGCCGTCGGAATGCCCGGTCCAGCGCACTGTCGGCCCGTCGCCGTGCCGGGTGAGCACCCGGATCTCGTCGGCGACGAGGAAACCGGAGAGCAGGCCGATGCCGAACTGGCCGAGGAACTCGTGCCGGCCGAAGCCGAGGACGTCGCGTTTGGAGCTGCGGCCGATGGTGGCGAGCAGTTCGTGGACCTGCTCCTCGGTCAGGCCGATGCCGGTGTCGTGCACGCGCAGGGTGCCGTCGCCGGTCAGCTCGGGCGGTTCGATCCGGATCAGGGCCGGCGCGGCCGGGTCGGCGGCGCGGCGGGCGGTGATCGCGTCCGCGGCGTTCTGCAGCAGCTCCCGCAGATAGACCCGGGGACTGCCGTAGAGATGATGACTGAGCAGGTCGACCATGCCGCGCAGATCGACCTGGAAAGCGCGGTCCACTTGATACCCCCGGTCCGGTGACGGCGCTCACCGTACCGGCTGGGTGCGACCCCGGGCGCAAGGCGGTACGACTGCTGTCCGCGGTGACCGGTCGGTCCCGGAACGTCCACCCGCCGGGGCCTGGTGGAGGGCCGCCGCGGCGGCCCTCCACTGTCGGCTCAGTGACCGCGGGCGATCCACTCCGCCAGGTGCGGCGCCTCCGCGCCGATGGTGGTGGAGTCCCCGTGCCCGGTGCGCACCACCGTCCCGGCCGGCAGGGTAAGCAGCCGGTCCCGGATCGAGGCCACGATGGTGCCGAAGTCGCTGAACGACCGGCCGGTGGCACCCGGGCCACCGCAGAAGAGGGTGTCGCCGGTGAAGACGGTCCCCAGCTCCGGCACGTGGAAGCTGCACGCGCCCGGGCTGTGGCCGGGGGTGTGCAGCACCCGCAGCGTCGTACCGCCCACGGTGATCTCCTGGCCGTCGGCGAGCTCGCCGTCGGGCGCGGTGTCCGGGTGGACCAGGTCCCAGACCACCCGGTCGGCGGGGTGCAGCAGCACCGGTGCCCCGGTTGCCCGGCTCAGCTCCGGCGCGACCCGGACGTGGTCGTCGTGGGCGTGGGTGGCGAGGATCGCCGTGACCCGGCGGTCGCCGACGACCTCGAGGATCGCCGCCACGTCGTGCGGGGCGTCGATCACCACGCACTCGTGGTCGTCGCCGAGCACCCAGACGTTGTTGTCGACGTCGAAGGTCTGCCCGTCCAGTGAGAAGGTCCCCGAGGTGACCGTCTGGTCGACGCGGGCGGCCATCAGAAGACCACCACCGAGCGGAGCACGTCGCCGTGGTGCATCCGGGCGAACGCCTCCTCGACCTGGTCCAGCGCGATCTCCTCGCTGACGAAGGCGTCCAGGTCGAGCCGGCCCTGCAGGTAGAGGTCGGTGAGCATCGGGAAGTCGCGGCTGGGCAGGCAGTCGCCGTACCAGCTGGACTTGAGCGACCCGCCGCGGCCGAAGACGTCCAGCAGCGGCAGTTCGACGGTCATCTCCGGGGTCGGGACGCCGACCAGCACGACGGTGCCGGCCAGGTCACGGGCGTAGAAGGCCTGCTTCCAGGTCTCCGGCCGCCCCACCGCGTCGATCACCACGTCGGCGCCGTTGCCGCCGGTGAGCGCCTGGATCGCCTCGACCACGTCCTGCTGGGAGGCGTCGACGGTGTGGGTGGCGCCGAACTTGCGGGCCAGGTCGAGTTTGCGGGCGTCGGTGTCGACCGCGATGATCGTCGTCGCCCCGGCGAGCGCGGCCCCGGCGACGGCGGCGTCGCCGACCCCACCGCAGCCGATCACCGCGACCGAGTCGCCCCGGGTCACCTGGCCGGTGTTCATGGCGGCGCCCAGGCCGGCCATCACGCCGCAGCCGAGCAGGCCGACGGCGGCCGGACGGGCCGCCGGGTCGACCTTGGTGCACTGCCCGGCGTGCACGAGGGTCTTCTCGGCGAACGCCCCGATGCCCAGCGCCGGGGTCAGTTCGGTGCCGTCGGTCAGGGTCATCTTCTGGGCGGCGTTGTGGGTGGCGAAGCAGTACCAGGGCTCGCCGCGCCGGCAGGCCCGGCAGTCGCCGCAGACGGCCCGCCAGTTGAGCACCACGAAGTCACCGGGGGCCACGTCGGTGACGCCCTCGCCGACCTGCTCGACGATTCCGGCGGCCTCGTGCCCCAGCAGGAACGGGTAGTCGTCGTTGATCCCGCCCTCGCGGTAGTGCAGGTCGGTGTGACAGACACCGCACGCCTGTACGCGTACGACGGCCTCGCCCGGTCCCGGGTCGGGCACCACGATGGTGACGACCTCGACCGGCGCGCCCTTGGCCCGCGAAATGACTCCCTTGACCTGTTGACTCACGCTGCACCCCTGTTCGATTCGGCGATGGTGAAGATCCCTCCTGTGACGCTACGCCGGGACGGGTTTCATCGACCAGACGACGTTGCCGCAGCACAGAGGGCCCGCCCTTCCCGCTGCGGCCGGCGCACGGCCGCAGCGGGAGGGGCGCAGCGGGGGGCTGACTCAGCCCTTGAGCGAGCCGGGCTCTTCGCCCTGGACCACAGGTGCCCGCACCAGGTTGCCCCACTCGGTCCAGGAGCCGTCGTAGTTGCGGACCTTGTCGTAGCCGAGCAGGTAGCGCAGCACGAACCAGGTGTGGCTGGAGCGCTCGCCGATGCGGCAGTAGGCGATCACGTCGTCGTCGGGCGCCAGCCCGAGCTGGTCGGCGTAGATGGCGCGCAGTTCGTCGGCGGACTTGAAGGTGCCGTCGTCGTTGGCCGCGGACTTCCAGGGCTTGCTCACCGCGCCCGGGATGTGGCCGCCGCGCAGCGCCCCCTCCTGCGGGTAGTCCGGCATGTGCAGCATCGCGCCGCTGTACTCGCCGGGCGAGCGGACGTCGACCAGCGGGCGCCCGGCCCGGACGTGGTCGAGGACCTCCTCGCGGAAGGCCCGGATCGGGGCGTCGTCGCGGACCGGCACCGGATAGTCGGCGCGGGCGCGCTTCGGCGCCTCGCGGGTCATCTCCCGGCCCTGCGCCACCCACTTCTGCCGGCCGCCGTCGAGCAGCCGGACGTCGGAGTGTCCGAAGAGGGTGAAGACCCAGAGCGCGTACGCGGCCCACCAGTTGAAGTTGTCGCCGTAGAAGACGACGGTGCTGTCGCGGCCGATGCCCTTGGCGGCGCAGAGTTCGGCGAAACGCTCGGCGTCGAGGTAGTCGCGGGTCAGCTGGTCGTTGAGCTCCAGGTGCCAGTCGATCTTGACGGCGCCGGGGATGTGCCCGGTCTCGTAGAGCAGCACGTCCTCGTCGCACTCGACGACGACGAGACCCGGGTCGTCGAGGTGCTCGGCCAGCCACTCGGTGGTGACCAGGCGCTCAGGCTGCGCGTAGGAGGCGAGTTCGGGACTGGGATCGGTGGAAACTGGCATGATCCCAAACTACGCCGCGGGCAGTTCGTCGTCCCACACTCGCCCGCACCCGTCCCACGTCCCGGCGTCCTCAGGCGCGCCGGTGCACCAGGCGTCCCGCCAGCACCGTGACCTGGCAGGCCCCGTCGGCGCGCAGGACGACGAAGTCCGCCCGCTGGCCGGCGGCGAGCGCCGGCGCCGGCCCGCCGTCGACCACCGGCAGCCCGATCCGGTCGGCCGCGGCCCGCAGCGCCGGGTCGGTCACCTGGCCGGTGGTGACCGCGGTCACGCCGAGTCCGAGCAGGGCGTGCACCCGCTCCCGAGGGGTCGGCGCCTCGGGCAGGGGCGTGTCACGCAGCACACCCGGGGCGAGGACGCCGGCCCAGTGCCGCACCCGCGCCCCCGGGTACGCCTCGGTCAGCTGGTCGGCGTCGCCGACGGCGAGGATCCGGTCGCCGGAGACCAGGACCGCCCCGGGCCCGCCGGCAGCGGCGTCGAGGCGGCGGCGCAGCTGCGGTGCGGTGTGGAGAGTCAGCATCAGTCGGTCAGCGGCGACAGCGTCGGACGCTTGGCGGTGACGGTGTCCCCGGAGGAGCGGCCGGTGAGCCGCCGCTTGACCCAGGGCGCCAGGTGCTTGCCGGCCCAGCGCAGGTCGGCGGTGCGGGCCGAGAGCCAGGGCGTCGGCTCGGGGTGCGGGGGAACCAGCAGCCACTCCTCGTCGCAGCCGACGCCGAGCGCGGTCAGCACCTGCGCGGCGACCCGGCGGTGCCCGGCGGGCGACAGGTGCAGCCGGTCCGGTCCCCACAGGAGCGGATTGAGGAAGGTGTCGTCGGAGTAGAGGTCCACCAGGATCGCGCCGTGCTTCTGCGCGGCCTCCCCGACCACGGTGTTCATCTGGACCACCTTGGGCGTGACCCAGCGGTTGCCGGGAAGCCGGGCCATCACGTTGGCGTAGCGGAAGAGCACCACGTCGGTGCCGCCGGCGCGCATCTCGGCCACCGCCGTGTCGAGCCGCCGCGCGATCGCCGCGATGTCCAGTCCGGGCCGGAGCGCGTCGTTGCCACCGGCCGCGAAGCTGATCAGGTCCGGCTTCATCTCCAGGGCCACCGGCACCTGGTCGTCGACGACGTGCCCGAAGAGCTTGCCGCGAATGGCGAGATTGGCGTACCCGAAGTCCGGGCCGGCTTCGGCCGCGAGCCGGGTGGCGACCAGATCCGCCCAGCCCCGGTAGGTGCCGTCGGGGTACGGATCGTCCATGCCCTCACTGAAGCTGTCCCCGACAGCCACGTAACTGCGCCAGCGCACCCGTGTTCTCCCTCGCTCACCCTGCGTCGATCAGTTTTACCTTGCCGCGGGCAACTACCGCAGCCGCTCGCACCGCGAGTGGCGCAACTCCCAACCGGCCACCCGGCCTTCGGTACGTCCACAGTGCCCGTGCGGCGCGTCAGGGCGGACATCGACCAGGGTTGCCGTAAGGGTGTAACGGGAAGACAGTGGGGTACGGATCGCTGGGCAGTCGCAGAACTTGGAAGGGCTCTCATGAACGGTTACCGGGTCAGCGATGTGATGACCAAGAACGTGATCTACCTGCCGGCCGAGACCCGGATCGACGAGGCCGCCCGCGCGATGCGCGACGCGGACATCGGCGATGTCGTGGTCACCGAGGGGGCTGAGCTGATCGGCATGGTCACCGACCGGGACATCGTCGTCCGGGCGGTCGCCGAGAAGCGCAGCCCCGACAGCACCACGATCGGCTCGATCACCACCCGCGAAGTGGTGATGATCGAACAGAACTGCCACGTCACCGAGGCCGCCAACCTGATGCGGGAACGGGGCGTACGCCGGGTGCTGGTCTGCGACGCCGAACGGCAGCTCGTCGGCATCGTCTCCCTCGGCGACCTCGCGCTGCGACTGGACCCCAACTCCGCACTCGGTGAAATCGCCGCACAGAGCGCGGACCGCTGACCCGCACGTCGGCGGCGGAGTTCGGGCCGACGGGGCCCGGATCGGCGGGCCCGAGCCGGTCAGGGCCGGGATCGGTGGTGGGCCTGAGCCGGTCAGGGCTGGGGTCGGTGGTGGGCGCGGGCCGCTGGGCGGAGCCGCCGGAGGGTGCCCGGCGGCCCCGGTAGCCTGGACTCATGTCCGCGCCCACGATGCCCCCCAAGCTCGCCGAGATCGTCGACGACTTCGCCTCCGCACCCCGCGAGGTCGTCCTGGAGATGCTGCTGGAGTTCTCCGACGCGATGCCGCCACTGCCGGCCGAGATGGACCGGGAGGGCATGGAGCAGGTCGTGGAGTGCCAGACCCCGTTCTTCCTGCGCGCCGAGGTTGCCGACGGGACCGTGCGGACCTGGTTCGACTGCCCGCCGGAGTCGCCGACGACCCGGGCCTTCGCCGGCATCCTCGCCGAAGGACTGGCCGGGGCGAGCCCGGAGGAGGTGCTGGCGGTGCCGGAGGACATCTACCAGCGGATGGGGCTCGCGCAGGCGATCAGCCCGCTGCGGATCCGCGGCGGCATCGCGATCCTCGGCCGTCTCAAGCGCCAGGTCCGCGAGCAGCTCGCCTGACCGCAGCGCCACCGGCACACCGGCTGAGCTGCGGCCGGGCGATGTTTCACGTGCAACAACATCGACGTACGCCGAAGGCTCCGGCCCGGCTTGGGTCTTGCCTCCGTGGTTCGGGCGTGGGCGGCCGGAGGCGTCGGCTCACCCGTCGGCCGTTGGCGTCACTGGACGGGCTTGGCCAGATCCGGGACGACCTCGGCGTTCGGCAGTGCGGCGAGCGCCGTCCCCGGCAGCACGATCTTGCTGCCCCGGATCCCCGAGCCGATCACCACGTGCGGCACGGCCACGACCCGCGGGTCCACCAGCACCGACCAGTCGGCGGGCAGCCCGATCGGGGTGATCCCGCCGTACTCCATGCCGGTGGCGCTGACCGCGTCGTCCATCGGGGCGAAGCTGCACTTGCGTACGCCGAGGTGGCGGCGGACGACGCTGTTGACGTCGGCGCGGGTGGTGGCGAGCACGACGCAGGCCGCGTAGCGAACCTCGCCCTCCCGCTTGCCGGCGACGATCACGCAGTTGACGGTCTCCTCCGGCGACACCTCGTACGCCTCGCAGAAGGCGGCGGTGTCCGAGAGCGCGGCGTCGATCGGCGCGACCAGCACCTGATCGGCGTCGACCGGCGCGTCGGCGGGCCAGGCGTCGAGGGCCGCCGCGACCGAGGGCGCGAGCAGGTCGGGACGGGTCCGGGCGGTTTCGGTCTTCAAGGTCCCCAGCATGCCGCGATTTTCGCACCGGCAAGGCCCTGGTCGTGGTCGGCCCACGGTTTGTCCCAGACCCACGGCGGTCTGACCACTCCCTCCGGAGCTAACCGGTGCGCGGCACGACCCGGCCGGCGAGTGCCGCGCCGGTCAGCGCCAGGAGCACCGCCAGCCCGAATCCGGCGAGGAAGGTGCTCCGCGCCGGCGCCGCCGCACCCGCCAGGAGCGCGCCGCCGAAGGCGAGCACCACCGCGTTGAAGATCGACTCGGAGAGCTGCAGCGATGAGCTGTTGCGTCCTTTCTCGTCCGGCGCGGAAAGCTCCAGCGTCAGCACCGAGAGGCCCGGGTACGTCAGCCCCATCCCCAGCGCGGCGAGCCCCCAGCCGGCCATCATCACCGCCACCGGCATCCAGGGCAGCAGAACGGCCGCCACCAGCATGCCGCCGACAGCGACCAGCAGTAGTCCCGCTCGTGGCAGGGTCGCCCGCGACCGCGGTGGCCGCATCCGTCCCTGCAGCCAGGAGCCGACCGACCAGAAGACGGCGCCGACGGTCAGCGCCAGTCCCGCCTGCGCCGGTTCGAAGCCGCGTTCGTGCGTGAGCAGCAGCGGAATGAACGCCTCCGCACCGAAGAACGCCGCCCCCGCCAGGCCGCGCAGCACGATCACCGTGGGCAGTCCGCGCGCCGCGCGCAGGAACCCCGGCGGCATCAGCCGCGGCACGCAGACCAGCAGCGACACCAGCGCCACCGTGACACCGACGACCGCGAGGGCGCCGCGCTGCTGCCCCCCGTAGTGCAGCAGCGCGGCCCCGACCGCAGCGCCGGCCGCCCAGCCGATCCGCGCCCGCGCGTCCGCCGGCACCCGCTCCCGTACGGGCGCGCCGGCTCGCCGCAGCGCCGGCAGGACCAGCAGCACCGCCGGCACCGCGAGCAGCGGCACGAGCAGGAAGACCCAGCGCCAGCCGACGTACGCGACGATCAGGCCGGCCAGGGCGGGGCCGACCAGCGCGGGCACCACCCAGGCCGCCGCGAAGGCCGCGAAGATCCGCGGGTGCAGCGCCTCCGGGTACGCCTTGGCGACCAGCACGTAGAGCGCCACCGAGAGCATCCCGGAGCCGAAACCCTGGATCGCCCGGCCGGCGACGACGAGCTCCATCACGGGTGCCGTGCCGGCGATCACCAGGCCGGTGACGAACCAGCCGACGCCGTACAGGATGGGGCGGGCGGGTCCGCGGGCGTCGCACCAGATGCCGGAGGCGACGAACCCCAGGACGGCGGCGGCGAAGGGCGCGGCGAAGGCGATGGCGTAGAGGGGGATGCCGTCGAGGGCCGCGGCGACGGTCGGCATCGCGGTGCCGACGGCGAGCGCTTCGAAGGCGAACAGCGCGACGAGCGCGACGGCGCCGATGGTGAGCGCCCGGTACGCCGGCGAGAAGAGGCTTTCCCGGCCTGTGCGTGGGGCGGGCGATGGTGTGAGGGTGGCGCTCATGGCGGCAGCCTCCTATGTCAACCCTGCTTGAAGTCAAGTGCCACCGACCGCATCCACCGATAGTGCTTGACGTCACCGCCTCCACCTGTATATTCAACCTATCGGTTGATTAACCAAGTGGTTGAGAGCAGGGGATGGCGACAGATCCGGTCAGCATGGTCTTCGCGGCACTCGCCGACCCGACCCGGCGGGCGATCCTGTCCCGCCTCGCGGAGGGCGACGCGACGGTCAACGAGTTGGCGCAGCCCTTCCCGGTGAGCCTCCAGGCCATCTCCAAGCACCTCAAGGTGCTGGAGCGCGCCGGCCTGATCACCCGCACCCGCGATGCCCAGTGGCGCCGCTGCCGGCTCGACCCGGAACCACTGCGCGAAGTCGCCCAGTGGGTCGAGCAGTACCGGCGGTTCTGGGAGAACCGTTACGACAGGTTGGACGAGTACCTCAACGAGTTGAAGGAGCAAGGGAAATGACCCAGGCCCAGGACCTCACCGTCGAACTCTCCGGTGACCACGAGATCGTCATGTCGCGCGCCTTCGACGCGCCGCGCGAGCTGGTCTTCGCCGTGCACACCCAGCCCGAGCACCTCGCGCACTGGTGGGGGCGGGGCAACCCGCTCGACATCGAGATGGACTTCCGGGTCGGCGGCACGTACCGCTTCGTCGAGCACGCCGACGGCGACGCGCACGGCTTCCGCGGCGAGTTCCGTGAGATCGACGCCCCGCACCGGCTCGTGCAGACCTTCGAGTGGGAGGGCATGCCCGGTCACATCGCCGTCGAGACGCACGTCTTCGACGAGCGCGACGGCCAGACGGTCGTCACCACCACGACCCGCTTCGACACCAGGGAGGACCGCGACGGCATGGCGCAGTCCGGCATGGAGGCCGGCGCCCGCCAGTCCTACGCGGCCCTGGACACCTACCTGAAGACGCTCATCTGATCCAGGCCCGACGACAGGACGCACGCGGAGGTCTGCGGTCGCGCAGACCTCCGCGCCTCGTCCGGCAGCGCCATTGACCTGAAGTGCACTTGATGTACTTCAGTGCAGGAATGAACATCTCCGTTTCTCCGGCGCATGCCCCCGCCGCCGACGTCGAACGCCTGATCAGCCTGGTGGCGATGGTCGAACACACCCAGCGCACCGAGGACGTCGACGGCTTCCTCGTCCTCTTCGACCCCGACGCCGTCTGGATCACCGGCGGCGGCCGACGCCTGATCGGCCGCGAGGCGATCGCCACCTTCACCCGCGCGGTGCTGCCCGGCGCGATGACCGGCGGCTCCGTGCGTTACGACGTCGCCCACATCCGGTTCATCACGCCGGACGTCGCCCTGACCAGCGTCGACCAGGAGTACCTCACCGCCGACGGCACGCCCTTGACTCCCCGGCAACTCGGCCGGCCAACGTACGTCTGGCGGCGTCAGGGCACGGACTGGCTGATCACCTCGGGCCAGAACACCACCTTCGTACCGGACTGATCGCCGCAGGTCGTGTCGATTCACCCGCGACGGGATCGCACACACCAGCCCCGCCAGATGGTCCGGCCGACGACGGGCGCCCTCACCGGCTCGCCGGGGCGAGCCGGAAGACCGGCCAGCCGATTTCCGTACGCCACCGGCCGGGCTCTTCGGTGTCGCGGGGCCCGACCCGGTACGTCTCGTGGACCGGCCCCGCCACGCCGAGCGCATGTTCGACGACCCAGGCGCCGAGGCGGCCGTACGTGACGCCGATGTCGTCATGGGCTCCCGAGTGGATGGTGACGGCGAGCTCGACCGCCGGCAGTTCACGCACCTCGACCCGGCCGACGGCACGCGGCGTGCGGACCAGCCGGTAGACGACCATCTCCCCGGCGTCGGCGGTGAAGAGTTCATTGGCGTAGCACCCGCCCGGCGGCCCGGTCCGCTCGTCCGGCGCGAAGGCGGCGTCCAGTTCGGCCATCGCTGCGCCGTACCAGGTCAGGACGTCCTCGCCCGCGACGTGGCCGCTGATCGCGGCGACGGTCCGGGCGGGCTCGGAGCGCAGCTCCACCGACAGGCCGGCGGGGTCGGGGCGGACCAGCCGGCGCAGGGAGACCACGGCCGCGCGGGTCCGGTCCAGCTCCTCCTCCAGCCGCCGCAGATGCCCCTCGACCACCTCGGCGCGCCGCTGCGGATCGTCGGTGGTGAGGATCGACCGCACCTCCGCCAGGGGCACGTCGAGCCCGCGGAGCCGGTGGATGACCTGCGCGGTGGGGATCTGCTCGGGCCGGTAGTAGCGGTAGCCGGTGAACGGGTCGACCGTCGCCGGCTCCAGCAGCCCCGCCTCGTGGTAGCGGCGCAGCGTCCGCACACTCAACTGGGTCACGGTGGCGAACTCGCCGATGGTCAGGCCCGAACGCATGCGTGCCAGTCTGCCTGCCTTGACCCTCCCCCCGCGGGAGACCCGAGGGTGAAGGCATGAACGCCACCGACGTCCCGTGGGACGAACTGCCGGCCACGATCACCGCGTACCTCACCGCCCACCGGACCCACGACGTGGAGGCCGCCGTCGCGACCTTCACCTCCGACGCCACCGTCACCGACGAGGGCCGTACGCACCGGGGCCACGACGAGATCCGCGCCTGGCTGTCCCGTACGAGCAGCGAGTACACGTACACCACCACGTTCATCGGCGCGACGGTGAACGGCGCCGACGTCGACGTGCGGCAGCGCCTCGAAGGCAACTTCCCCGGCGGCGTGGTCGACCTGCACTACCGCTTCACCCTGCACGGCGACCTGATCGCCAGGCTGGCAATCGCGCCCTGACCGCGCCGCTCCTGCTCGTGGGCGGCACCGCCGACACCCACTGGAACGGCGACGTCGCGCGCCGACTTTCACCCCACGTGCTGGAGGTGCCCGGGGCCGACCACGGCATGTACGTCCCCGGGCCGCTCGCCGACTCGATCGCCGTGCTCGGCCGCATCGTGGTCGCCGTCGAGGAGTTCCTTGACGCGATCGACTGGCCCGGCTGAGACCAGCCCACCCAGGGGAGAGCGGCTTTTCTGTTCGCGTCGGCGACGCAGCCGGCGCGGGGCGGCTGCTCAGATGCCCGAGGTCTGCGCGATCAACTGGACGAGCACCAGCGTCGTCCCTTCCTCCGGCTCGACGCACGCGGCTCGCACCAGGTAGGTGCCGCCAGCCGTGTCGACGGCAAGCGGCTGTTCGTCGTCCAGTTCGTCCCCGGCGTACGCGGAGTCGAAGAGCTGCGCCGGTCCGCCGGTCGTCCAGGTGCCCGCGTCTTCCCAGTCTGCGGTCTCCACGGCTTTCGGGACGAGGCGGATGACGTCATCCTCGGAGTCGGCGCAGATCCACCGGACAAAGAGCCGCTGCTCCGGCAGGTACGTCGTCGACGCCGGTTCGTCACCCAGGACGAGCACCTGGCCGTCACCGGCTGCCAGGCAACCGGCGTAGCCGTCGATCAGACAGGCGCGGCCGTAGTCGCCCCAGCTGTCCAGGTCGTCCGGATCGAAGTCTGGGGACGCGCCCGTCCATTCAGCGAGTATCGCCACCGGTACGAGGACGAGCGGCCCGCCGCCCGACTCGACCCACGGCAGCCGGCTCCGTGGCTCCCGCCCGCCGGTCGTCTGAGCGTGCATCCCGGTGCTGGTCACGTCTTCGTCCACGGCTGCCGGGCGTTCGGGTGTGGGAGTCACGGCTGATACTAGCGCCGGGCCGAGAAGGAACCGCTCTGCTCCGCGAGGGATCAGGTGGCGACAGGATCCCGGCCGCGCAGCGCGTCGCGCAGAGCCGCGCCGACTGCGGCATAGAGCGCCACGCCCGAGCCGACCCCGGCTACCAGCCCTACGGTCGCGGCGGTGCCGCCGAGCGCGTAGACAAGGAAACCGGCGAGACCGAGGAGGGTCATTGCCGCCCCGAGCCAGTGATAGAGCGGCATCCGCCAGATCCAGGCGAGCCCGAAGAAGTGCACGCCGACCACCAGCGCCACCCAGGCCACCGACACCGCCGTACGGTGCAGGACGTTGTTGATCACGGCCAGGCCGCCGAAGAGCGCCACCGCTTCCAGCGCGAGGATGAGCCAGTAGCGCCGGTTCATGTAGCCGGGTGCCGGCGCGAATGCCGCAGGCGGTGCCTGACGCACCACGAGCACGAGCCCGACCAGGAGCATCACGGCCACGACCAGCCCGGCCGCGCGAATGACGAGGGGCCACGGCCCTGGCAGGCCGGCGCTGTTGACCAGTACGAAGACGGCCCCGAACGTGATGGCGACCATCGATCCGACCACGATGCCCGAAGGTTGCGTCCTGCGCTGCGCCGTCGTCATGCGTCGGACCCTACCGACACCACGCCAGCAACGCTGATTGATCTTTGCGCCCACCCACCCCGACGGCGGCCGCTTCCGCAGCATCGTGGCCGAAGCCAACCGGGAAAGCGCCACTCTTTCCTGATGTGCGGCATCCAGGGCAGCGGCAAAACCATCTGGGCCCGACGGTTGGAAGCAGACTCCAATGAGCGGACAGCTCCTACTACCGGGCCTCGGCGAACCGTGCTGAGCCCGCCGGCTCCGCCGAAAACGGATGGCGCCAGGCCGCTCCTTGGGTTTGGGTGCGGACATGAGCATCATGGTGAGCACCCCGAGCGTGGGTGAGATGTCACGAGCGGTCGACGCGCTCAAGCGGTCGCAGTACGACGGAGGCCCGCTGCATCTGCACCCCGGCGATCTCGGCTGGCACTCGCTCAACGGCGTCGAAGCCACTGCCGCTGCCATCCGCATGTGGTCGCGGGACGGGGAGGTTCTCGCGGTCGGGCTGCTGGACGGCCCTGAGCTGGTGCGCATGGCCGTCGCTCCTCAGTGGCGCGATGACGAGGCACTGGCCCACCGGCTCGCCGCCGATCTGGACGACCCGGCACGCGGTGTCCTGCCGCCCGACGGCGCGACCGTCGAAGCCCGAGGTGCGAAACTGCTCACCCAGTTGCTGGTAAAACGGAGTTGGGAGCCAGCCGAGGTGTGGACAACCTTCCACCGAGGCCTCTCGGACCCGGTGGAGGACTGCGGTCTGCGCATCGAGACGATCGAGCCCGATCGCGCGCAGGTATGGGTCGCCGTGCACTGGTCCGCGTTCCGCGGCTCGCCCTTCACCGATGCCGACCGACGCAGCCGGGTCGGACGCTGGCTCGCCATGGCCGGTGGCCCGTTCTACGGCGACGGACGCTTCCTCGCCGCATTCGACGCCAACGACGACGCCGTGGCAGTGGCGGCCGTGTGGTCAGCCGGCCCCGGGCGGCCGGGACTGCTGGAACCGATGGGCGTCCACCGCAGCCACCGAGGCCACGGGTACGGCACAGCGATCACGCTTGCCGCCGCTGCGACCCTTCGCAACATGGGTTCGTCCAGCGCGAGTGTGTGCGTGGAAAGCTCCAACATCGCCGCCGTTGCCACCTACGCCTCGGCCGGCTTCACGCCGTCAGCTCAGGTGGCCGATCTGCACCGCGGGCCCCGCTGAGGTCGTCGTCTTTCCACCCCCACCCTTTACCGATCGGTACAGAAGTCTGCTACGGTTAGTCCCGTACCGAGCGGTACAAAAAATGGGAAGGGTTCGCGCCGACTGGCCTGCCCACGTGTAGGCAGACCGGTCGGCACCAACAAAAGGATGATGATCATGAGCTCTGTTGCGACGCGTTCGGGTATGTCGACCGAGGAACTGCGCGACTTCTACCTGCGGTACGTCGAGCTGGCGAACAAGCGCGAGTTCGCCCAGATGGCCGACTTCGCCCACGAAGAGGTGATCATGAACGGCACCCCGGTCAAGATGGCCGACATGGTGGCCGAGTTCTACAAGCACATCGACGCGGTGCCGGATCTCCACTGGGAGATCCAGGACCTCGTTGTCGAGGGCGACCGGGTGGCCGCCCGCCTCATTGACACCGGAACCCCGGTCAGGGAGTGGAACGGCCTGACCCCCACCGGAAAGTCGGTGACGATCACCGAGACCGCCTTCTACCGGATCGAGGACGGCCGGTTCAAGCACATGTCGTACCTGATGGACATCGACGCGGCGCGGCGCCAGCTCGCCGCCTGACCCGGCACGCCGGCCGTGGGGGATGCGGCCGGCTCGCCTTCCGTCCCGATCCTCTACGGGCCGGGGCGGAGGGCTCCGGAGGCCACCTCGCTGACCGCACCGGCCCGCGTCCGCCACTCGGACGGAGGCGGCAACGTCAGACAGATGCCAGAGACCGCGACCAGGCGACCTCCCGGCCAAGCTGACCAGTCTGCCGAAACAGACGCACTTGATGCGTGTCCGCGAGTGCGTGGACGAGCTCGTCCCGGTCAGCGGACTCGAATCCCAAGCTCTGCCAGAACGGCCCGGAGCGACGGCTGAACAACCACGCCGTCGTGGCGCCCTCCGCCGCCGCGCGCACCAACGCGAAACGCGCCAGCGCGCTGCCGTGCCCACGTGATCGGTGCGACGGGCTCACCGCGACGCTCCGGATCAACGCATGCCGCCCATCAGCGCTGATCTCATAGCCCGTGCTGCCGACCACCTCGCCGCGCTCGTCGCGCTCGATCCACAGCCGCACACTGGGCGCATCCAGGCCGCTTAGCGTCAGATCGACTTCGTTCAAGAAGCCGGTCAAGGCCTCTACATCTGACGCGCGACACCGCTCAAGATCCACTCCACCAGTCAACCGTGCCCTGAAGGGGCCAAGGTCAACCGGGAAAAGTGCTGGTGGAGCCGAGGGGACTCGAACCCCTAACCCCTGCCTTGCAAAGATCAAGCCTGCTGTCAGCCGACGTCGGTGACTGCTGCGGACCTGCTCACCCTGTCGCTCACCGTCGGTCTCGGGCTGGGTCCGTCAGTCGGCTTGGCTGTACGGATGGCTGTACAGCCACACGGTCTAGGAAGTCTGGTCATGATGGGCAGTCGGATGCCTACGACCTGGTCTGACCTGCATCGCCAAGCTAGCCGGCACCCTAAGCAGTTGACCGCCGTTCACCCTCGACCGCCGTCGCGTTTGCGCCTAGAACCTACAGTGGCGGATGTGAATAAGGCACCCGCGCCCAAAGCTGAGGAGATTGCGCTAAGCCTCAGGCAGCCCTCGGCCACCGTGACGCTTAAGTGGTCGGTAGTGGCATTTGCCAGCTCCTCAGTGGCCCTGTCCGCTATCGGAACTCTTGTCGTAATCGCCTGGTACAAAAATGTCGATGGCTTGTCGACGATCGCCCTATTGTTGGCCATTCTGGCGTTCATTCTGCAGATCGTCGTCTTCATCGCTCAGTCTTGGACATCGGGTCAACAAATGGTGCAGAGCCAGGCAATCAACGCCGACACGAGAGCCCTGCTGGGCGAACTGCGCGAAAGCACCAATAACACAAATCAAATGCTTAATCAGCAATACGACAAGATGCTGAACCGCTTCCTATTCACTGCCGAGAAAACCGTTGGCGCAAGCGCAGGAGGCGCAGATAGGATCGACTTTGAGAAGCTTCGGGAGCGCCTACAGGAGAACTTGAGTCAGGTGAGAGCCGAGGTTATGCATGCACCGACTACACCATATAGGGCCGCACCCCGTACACCATCAGCCCAACAAAAGCGCATAAGCAGGAGACTTCAGACTCTCCCGAAAGATCCTAGCGCGCTAGATTCGCACCTAGAAATACTGGAAAAGCTGTCGCCCGCCGCACTGGCAGCCTTGCGTGACCTTGGCCGTGACTTCATCACCAGCACAAGGAGCGGAACCTATGTCGGATACCCCGAAGAGTGGATGGACAAGGCTAGCGAGCTTTACGAATCGGACCTCGGACGCGAGTCCGTCAGCCCGGATGGCGAGCCAATCATCGTCCTCACTTCGCTAGGGCTTGACGTAGCACGAATCGTTGTGTCCAACGAAGATGGACCAGAGGGCTTGCGTGAGAGAATCAGTAAGTTGCGGAAGATCTCGCGGGAGGAGGAATCAAGTAGCGACGCATAGTTACCAATCTCATCTGCCGCCGACCCTCACCACCAGAAAGCCGGTTCGGCAATTACGTGCCTCTGCTACGTCCAGCAGCCATAGGAAACAGTGCCCGGCGCCACGGGTACAGGCGCGCAGGCAACGCAGGTGGCGGCATTGCTGCCACTCGACTTAGGAAGTGTGGTCACGGACGGAGTCCGCTCGGCAAACCGTGTGACCGGGAATACGACGGGGAGGAGCTGCTGTGGCATTCGGTTGGAATGAACTCGGTGCCCTTGGGTCATTCGTAGGCGGGATCGCCACAAGTCTTGCCTTCGGCGGCACCCTGTGGATCTTGTTGCGCGAAGGAAGGCAAATCCGCGAGGCCGATCAAAGGCGAGATGAAGAGCGGCGGGATGATGAACGCCGACAGGCTCGCTTGGTCTACGCGAGGTTGGACGCCGCCCCTCCCTTCGAAGCGGGTCAGGATCTCCCGCAAGAGGCGTCCGCAGGTCGAAGCGAGGTCTACGTCCGGGTCTTCAATCACAGTGATCAGCCCATATGGGATGTCAAGGTTCCCGTCCCTGGCCGGGAAGCCCGCCCGCTGCTCTACGAGCGTGTCGACCCGCATAGTTCTGAGCTGAACGGATGGCTAGATGCTCCTGCCGATTGGCATCTCATGAACGTTGGCGCGGGGTGCCCTGGGACACCACACTGGATTCCTCTGGATGTCGTCTTCGTCGACAACGCTGGCCGCCGGTGGCGCAGGTCCGGACGCTCTGAGCCGATCAGGCTAACGGATGCCGAAGAACTCTACCCGTTGCTCGCGGAGTAAGCGGTCACTTGCGCCCTGCTCCTGGCAACCGTTACTGGCGCGCAGATGGCACGCTTACCGGCTATGAACGCAGTCACATCCGCAACGCCTGTTTTCGGCACCAGCTCTGACGCCTTGGTCACGCCGAGCATGGTAATTGCCCTGGCAGCCCTGGCGTTTACTGTCATCTCGTTCTGGTGGATGAACGTCCGCCGCGGCTCACTGAGGTTGCATCGCCCACATTCCTATGCCGCCTCTGTCGACCCCGAAGACATGGACATCAACCTGCCGCTGGTGTTTCATAACGATGGGGCAGCACCGATCATCATTCAGGATCTCCGGTTACGGCTGGAACGGCCCCCAGGGGAAGCCCCTCAAAAAATCGGCAACATCGTAGATCGGCCATCAGAAGGGCTGGATGCACCGGAACCCTTGCCGATGACCGTGTTGTGGCGGGGGACAAGGCCCCACCTGCGCCCCGCCGACGGCGGGCGTCAGCTTCCTGCCGTCTTTCCCGTGCCCGGCAGGACGGCTGTCACAGTGTTCGTTGAATTTGGCAACGAGCGCGAGCCGAACAAGCCGCCGCTGAACTGGATCGGAGGGCCCTGCACCGCCACGGTTGAGGTGAAGATGTCGCACCGCGAACGGTGGATCGGCCTTTTGACGTTCGACTTGCACACCGAGATTATTGATGATTCGGCGTACATCGTCTGGGCAAACGATCCGAACTGGCGTCCGTGAGGCCTTTGTTCGTTTCAACAAGCGACCCTGAGTTAAAGCGGATCTCCTCGTCGGGCAGTCTCCGACCTTCCGGCCTCCCCGGGCGGGGACAAGGTGGAGCGCCCTACTGGACGAACGACCTTGGCCCCGCCCGGGGAGGCTGGTAGCCCTTGTGGTGCCCGGCGAGGTGATCCGCGGCGGCATCTCCGGGGAGGGCCGGGGTTCGGGGCGGAGCCCCGAGGTCTTCAAAGCCCCTGGAATCCACATGCGTTTGCCGCCCGGTCCGGCCGATGCCGGCCGGAGGTCGCCAGCAGGCCGAGGCCGGGCGGCGGGGGGCCCCAAGCCGGCCCCCCGGAGTTTTATTAAAATA